>JBEKWC010000038.1:0-46044 GCA_049513475.1 Candidatus Sulfotelmatobacter sp.
GCTAAATGCTAAATCTTGGTCTTCACCGCTTCTTCCCCAACGGCACCGCCGGCACCATCGACCGGCGCACCGGCACGATCGCACCCTTGGCCGGGTCGGCTGCGGCGTGGGCGCGGGTAAGCACTTCCTGCTGGATGTACTGCACAAACTCCTGGATCTGGCGCTGCATCTCTTCCATGCGCTCACGCATTTGCAGGATGATCGCCATACCGCTGATATTCACGCCCAAATCGCGCGCCAGTGAGAGAATGAATTCGAGCCGCTGCAAATCTTCGTCAGTGTAAAGCCGGGTGTTGCCCTCCGTGCGCGACGGCTTGAGCAGGCCTTCGCGTTCATAGAGGCGAAGCGTCTGGGGATGGATGCCATACATCTCCGCCACCGCCGAGATCATGTACGCGCCCTTGGACTTGCGTTTGCTCATCTGTCGAGAACAGCTGCCGTCACTAATTTACTGCAAATTCGCACCGGCGGCCCTGCTGGTGCGATGCGAGCGGGGTTAGCGCCGCGTGCGCCGCGTGCGCGCCTTAGGACCTCCGCTCAGGTCGGGAACTGCTTCGCCCAGGGCAGTCGCCAAATCGATTTGATGGTCCTGTTCCTGCATGAGAATCTGGCGAATCTGTTCCGCCATCGCTATTCTCCCAGCGTTTCACATCGCCGGATGCGATCGCGGTAATTGCGGATGGTTCGTTTTCGTTATCGAGATCGTAGCGGAGCATGTCTTTCGCATGTTTCGAAGTGCGTACCGGCTTGGGAGTGACCACCGGCATTCTGCCGAGATCGTCGATCTGCTGCGAGAGAATCAGGGCACGATCGAGCTCCTGCTTGGCGTGAATTTCCAGCTGAGCGGCGATGTCCCTAGATTCGGCGCCGGTGAGCACTTGGGGATAGACAACGTAGGCGATGATGGCTTGACATTCGCGGGCAAGGTCTTCGTTCAACAGCTCCGCGAGGCGGTCCCGAGAAGTTTCGTTTTCGTTTGCGGCAGAATTCGGTTCAGGCATTTTATCCCTCGTCTTGAATGTACTCTCATCCGACCGATTTTAGAGTAGGACAGCTTTTCTGCCCCATTCACCAAGCGAAATTCCACCAAACCTTTACCCGTCGCTGGCATCCAACCTTAGGAGGTTATTTCATGGACGAAAAAAATGCCATCAGCGTAATCGAAGACCTCATCGAAACCTGCAAAGACGGCCAGAAGGGCTATCAGGATGCCGCTGCGCACGTGAAGCGGTCCGATCTGAAAACTTTTTTCAACGAGCAGAGCCTGGAGCGTTCGCGCTTCGCTGGAGAACTCGAAGCGGAGCTGATTCGGCTGGGCAAGCCGGACAAGAAAGTTTCCGGATCGGTCTCGGGATCGCTGCATCGAGCCTGGATCGACACCAAAGTCAGCCTCGGCGCCGGCGATAAGGCGATTCTCGAATCGGTCGAGGCTGGCGAGGATAACGCCAAAGAAAGCTACCAAAAAGCGGTAACGGCTGATTTGCCGGAAAATGTCGCGCAGATCGTTCGCCGGCAGGCAGCCAGCGTGCAGCAAGCGCACGACCAAGTGAAGAGCATGCGCGATGCGGCCGAAGCGGCGGCATAGCAGTCTTCGCAAAAAATAAAAGAGGACCGGCAACCACCGGTCTTTTTTTATTCGAAACTTCCCGGCGAACTTTTCTGCTCCAGCCGGACCGTGATCTAAGCGGCCGGCTGCGGCTTCTCCGCCGAGCGAACCGAAGCCCATCCTTGCGGTCGGAGCAGATGGTTCACCGCGTAGGCTACGAATCCAGCCGCGATCAGAATCATGCCGAACTCGAACGAGCTCATGTTCCAGATCTGCTCATGCTCGCTGCGAATGATAGAAAAGCCCAGCAGCAGCATGGGCGGGATGCCGATGGCGATCGCCCCAAACAGCCCGCCGGGAACACGAAAAGGACGCGGCAAATTCGGCTCGCGGAAGCGCAACACGGCCAGCGCCACAAATTCGAGCAACAAGCTGGCACCGTAAAGGAGGATGTCGAGTGTCACCAGCCGCGCAAAACCCAGGCCGAGGCACATCGCCCATCCCATCGCCAGAGCAATAATTGCAACCCAGGGGGCGCGGGACTTCTTTTGCAGCTTGCCAAAGATGCCGGGCAGCATTCCATCCTGCGCCATCGCCAGCGGCAGGCGCGAGTAGCTCATCACCAGCGCATTGAACATGCCAAAGGCGCTGATCACTCCGCCGAGGACCACTCCGATGCGCAGTAGCGGCCCGCCCAGCAAGCCGGCGACATCCGCCCACGACCCGGTCTCCCAGGCTGCCGGCGTCAACCCCGTCATCCACATCGCGGCAAAAGGAAGCACGTAGCTCAGCGCCACGATGCAAACCGCGACCAGCATGGCGCGCGGGTAGGTACGCTGCGGCTTCTCGACCTCGGTGGCGATGGTCGAGGCGTTATCCCAGCCCATATAATTCCACATGCAGATCAGCAGTCCGCCGAGAATGTCGACCGATGAAGTGGTCGGCTTGGTCACGGCATTGGCCAGCGCTCCGATCTTGAATGGAGCGATCAGCACAATGGCCACGAACGGCGCCGAGAGCGCGAAGAAAAGCCAAAGCGAGGTCAGCGAAACCACCTTCACCCCGGCAATATTGAGCGCGGCGCAGGCGATCACCACGGCCAGCGCAACCCACCATCCGCGATTGTTCTCCTCGAAGTACGGGAACATGCGGGTGAGGTAAGCCACGAACAGCGTGGGATAAATCGCCATATCGAAAATCGACGCCACGAGCGAAAGCCAAGCCTCCTGGAATCCCCAGAAATTTCCCATGGCGCGGCGCACCCAGGCGTAGTAGCCGCCTTCGTAAGGCAGCGCGCTCGAAAGCTCGCCGATCATGAAGGCCGTGGGCAGGCTCCAGAGCAGTGGCGTGAGCAGCAGGATCAGAATTGCGCGTCCGTAACCGGCGCCGTGCACGATGTCTTCGGTGCCATAGGTTCCACCCGACACCATAAAGAAGGTGGCGGCGACCAAAGGCCACAACGTGAGCCGAACGAATTTCTTCCGGTTGGGGACCGCATTGGGAACGGCGGCGAGAGGCTGGGGGTTCTCTGTTTGGTGACGCGGGGCGCTAGCTGTTGCCAATTTCTATGGCTTCCTCCTCAAGCGACTCACTCTCAGCTACTCCGCAGCGGGCTGGTTTTTCCTAAGCGTGCTCGAGCTTTCTGGTTTGGTTAGATTCCAGAAATTCCGCTGGAGTTAGTTCGCAATGTAGAGATTACGGGAAATTTCCAGCGATGCAAGAAAATTCCGATTTTTTTTGGAAGAATTTCGTCGGGAAGGCCAGCAGCCGAGGTAACGGTCGCCGCATTCAGGTCCGGGTTGGTCGAAGCTTGTATAAAACATCTTGATGCCGATTCCGTGCGGGGACTATGATGCCGCCACGCTCTTGGAGGCTTGACCTATGAAACTTTCTTTTCTTGTTGTTCTTGTTTTCGCACTCGCAGTAGCTCTGGTCGCCGGCCCGGCTCATGCGCAAAACGCTTTCACGCCGGATCAAGTCAAGTTCGGACCGGGCCCTCCCTTCCTGCCGGCTGGCGCCCAGTTGGCGGTGCTGGAAGGCAATCCTATGGCTGACTCCGGCGATTTCACGATCCGGCTCAAAATGCCGGATGGCTACAAAATCGCTCCCCACACCCATCCGAACCGGGAGAACGTCACCGTTCTCTCTGGCACGCTGAAGGTGGGGATGGGCGATCAGTTCGATGCCGGCAAGATGATGAGCTTCGGGGCCGGCAGCTTCGCTTACCTCGATCCGAGCATGCATCACTACGCCGCGGCTTCCGGGGAAACCGTGATTCAGATTCACGGCATCTCTCCGGTGAAATTCAACTACATCAACCCTGCGGACGATCCTAGCGGGAAGAAGTAGAGCAACGGGCCTGGTCTCGGCCGGGCCCAGGCTAAAACCAAGAACCTTTAATACAGGGGAGGGACACAGGGTAGTGCTACTTCTCCCAGTTCTTGCCATCGACCATGCGTTTGATTCCGTCTCTACGGTGTGTCACGCGGAAGTTGATGAGCAGGCCGACCCCGATGCCGCTGACCTCATGGGCGAGACAACCCTGATAGCAGCTTTCCAGCAGCCCGGACCCGGCGCCGAATGAACATGCGTGGCGGAAGGGAGGATTGCTTCGGAAACTTGATGGACGCACAGGGGAAGATAGGTTGAGGCAGAAGCAACCATGAATCTTGATAGCAAAGGGAGCAGGCTTTACCCTGGGCTCCCCTTGTGTGCTCTGTGTTAAAGATTTTGATTGAGTTCCGATTGGGGTTAAACACGCTTCCAAAGCTCTTCCCGAGGATCTTCCGGGTTCAGCTTAGCCAACTCGCGTAGTAGTTCCTTAGTGCGCTCATCCCTCGGCATAGGCACGGTCACGGTAATCTCAACAATCTCATCCCCGCGCGCGCCTTCTTTGGTCGCCGAAGGCACGCCCTTCTCGCGCAGCCGCAGCTTCTGCCCAGACTGCGTCCCCGGGGGAATCTTCAATAGCGCCCGCCCATCGATGGTCGGCACTTCGATCTTGGCCCCGAGAGCAGCCTCGGTAGCGCTGACCGGCACGGTCAGATAAATATCGTCGCCATCGCGCCGGAAGACAGGATGCTCCTCGGTTCGAATAATTACATATAGATCGCCAGCCGCGCCGCCGTGCGCGCCGGCGTTGCCTTTGCCCGCCAGGCGGATGCGCTGCCCATCGCGCGTCCCAGCCTTGATGCGGACTTCCAGTGGCTCGGTGCGGCTGACGGTACCCTCGCCGTGGCAAGTAGGACAGGTGGAAACATTCTTGCCCGTTCCCTGGCATCTCGGACACGGAACATTGAACTTCATACGCCCGCCGGTCTGCGTAATCTGCCCGGTACCGTCGCACTCCGGACACTTTCCCGGCGCCTCGATATATCCCTGCCCGTGGCAGTTCGTGCAAACATCCTGCCGCGTAATGTTGAGCCGCATCACGCCGCCGCGGATCGCCGTCCAGAAGGGCACGTTGACCTGATATTCGAGGTCGGAGCCGGCTTCCGGACCGGTCTCCGCCGCCGCGCCGCGCCCGCCTCCGAAGATGCCTGAGAAGATATCGCGGAAGCCGCCGCCGCCGCCGGTTCTCCGGCTGCGCCCCGCGCTATCGGCCAGATCCGAAAAATCAAAGCCGCCGAAATCAAACGGAACGCCCTGCCCGCCTGCTTCGCCCGAAAATCCCCCAGGTCCCGCACCGGAAAATCCTCCGGCCGCGCCGCCGGCAGTTCCCCCGCCGCGCGCATAAGCCTCAGCCGTAGCCGGATCGATATTGTCCGAGTAGAACCCAACCTGATCGTAAATCTTGCGCTTCTTCGGGTCGCTGAGAACGTCGTTGGCTTCGGAGAGCGCCTTGAACTTCTCCTCGGCAGACTTGTCCCCCGGATTGACGTCGGGATGATACTTTCGCGCCAGCTTGCGAAAAGCCTTGCGAATCTCTTCCGCCGAGGCAGACTTCTTCACGCCCAGGATTTCGTAATAATCTTTTTTGGTTGTGCTTGCCATGGAAAGGTGTGTGTTGCTACTGCTGCATCCTATCCGAAATCTGTCCTCCTGAGCGGAGTGAGCCGGAGAGCGAAGCGAACCGGCTCACGCAGTCGAAAGACCTCTTACCAGCGCGCACCAGCAGGGACCTCTCAGGAACTCCTCTTCCCGAGTCTTGCACACCGGCTACAACATCGTGGAAACCCCTAGTCGAGTCTCACTCACTGCACGCTTGCAAGTGATCCTTCGACTCCGTTCAGGATGACAATCTCGCCGTCGCGTTAGTTCGGCAGCCGATGCCTTTCCTCCGCCATCACGACCATCGGCCCAGCCTCCGCCGCATCCACATACACCGGCACCGGCCGCGCTCCATCCGGAGTCGCGACGAAACACTCCCAGCGCTTCTCATCCTCAGCCAGGCTGAGGAAGTAAGTCTGCTCATGAACCTGGAAATCCATCTCCCCCCACTTTCTGAATGTATCCGCAAACGTAAGGCGCGGGCAAAGCGCCCGCGCCCCACGATCCAAGCTAAAAGCTGACGGCTGAAAGCGACAGCTTATTTCTTGGGCTCTACGTCCACGTACTCAGCGTCGATCACGCCTTCATCTTTCTTCTGGCCGCCGCCGTTCGCGCCCGCGCCCGCTCCAGCCCCGTCCGTCGGAGCACCCGGCCCGCCCGCCGGAGCCTTCGCCTGCGCCGCCTTGTACATCTCTTCGGCCAGCTTGTGCGAAGCCTTGGTCAGGGTCTCGCGAGCCTTATCCATCTGCGCCTTGTCGTTCGACTCCAGCGCCTTCTTGGCGTCGGCAATCGCGTTCTCCACCTCGCCCCGATCCGAGCCCGAGATCTTATCTCCTGACTCGCGCATCATCTTCTCGACGTTATAAACCATGCTGTCGAGCTGATTCTTGGCGTCGATGGCGTCGCGCTGCGCCTTGTCCTCGGCTGCATGCGCATCGGCTTCCTTGGCCATGCGCTCGACCTCTTCCTTCGACAATCCCGAAGATGACGTGATCGTAATCTTCTGGTCCTTGCCCGTGGCCGTGTCTTTCGCGGTCACATTCAGGATGCCGTTGGCGTCAATGTCGAACGTCACCTCGATCTGCGGCACGCCGCGGGGAGCCGTCGGAATCCCGGTCAAGTGGAACTTGCCCAGAGTCCGGTTCTGCGCTGCCATGGGACGCTCGCCCTGCAGCACGTGCACCTCAACCGAGGTCTGATTATCGGCAGCGGTCGAGAACGTTTCCATCTTCTTCGTCGGAATCGTAGTGTTCCGAGGAATCATCGGAGTCGCCACGCCGCCCAAGGTCTCAATCGACAAAGACAGCGGGGTCACGTCCAGCAGCAGCAGATCTTTCACTTCGCCGCCGAGCACGCCGCCCTGAATCGCCGCGCCGATCGCGACCACTTCGTCGGGATTCACTCCCTTGTGGCCTTCCTTGCCGAACAACTCCTTAACCAGCGCCTGAATACGCGGCATACGCGTCTGCCCGCCGACCAGCACCACTTCCTGAATCTTGCTGGCATCCACACCCGCATCTTTCATGCACTGCTTGCAGGGACCGACCGAGCGCTGAATGATGTCTTCCACCATCCCCTCCAGCTTTGCCCGCGTAAGCTTCTTCACCAGGTGCTTCGGCCCCGAGGCGTCCGCCGTAATGAACGGCAGATTGATCTCAGTCTCCATCGTGGTCGAAAGCTCAATCTTTGCCCGCTCCGCGGCATCGCGCAGCCGCTGCAACGCCATTTCGTTGCCCTTGCCGCGCAGGTCCAGTCCTTCATCCTTCTTGAATTCATCGATCAGCCAATCGACCAGCCGCTGATCCAGGTTGTCGCCGCCCAGGTGCGTGTCGCCGTTGGTGGCCTTCACCTCAATCACGCCCTCGCCGACTTCGAGCACCGAGATGTCAAAGGTTCCGCCGCCAAAGTCGTAAACGGCGATCACCTCGTCTTTCGTCTTGTCGAGGCCATAAGCCAGCGCCGCCGCCGTAGGCTCATTGATAATGCGCTTCACGTCGAGCCCGGCAATCTGCCCGGCATCTTTCGTAGCCTGCCGCTGCGCATCGTTAAAGTAAGCCGGCACGGTGATGACAGCCTCGGTGACTTTCTCGCCAAGGTAGTCTTCCGCCGCCTTCTTCAGCTTCTGCAAAATCAGCGCCGAAATCTGCGGAGGCGTGTACTCCTTACCTTGCGCCAGCACGGCCACGTGGTCGCCCGACTGCACCACCTTATAGGGCACCATCTTGATCTCTTCCGTCACTTCGTCGTAGCGCCGCCCCATAAAGCGCTTGATCGAATAAACCGTGTTCTCGGGGTTCGTAATCGCCTGCCGTTTCGCCACCTGCCCCACCAACCGCTCCCCAGTCTTGGTGAACCCCACCACGGACGGAGTAGTCCGCCCTCCTTCTTCATTAGCGATCACTTTGGGCTCGCCGCCCTCCATCACCGCCACGCAAGAATTGGTGGTCCCAAGGTCAATTCCGATAATCTTGGCCATAGTAGTCTCCTGTGAAACCTTCCAGAATAAAATAAGTGCTTTGTAATCAGTGCGCTTATCATTGCATCCATTCGCATGATAGGATGTGAGTGAATTATTGTCAAGGTTTAGATGCGGTCGAGGAACGGTACGATGCAGACTCCTCGAAAAAGTGATCGCGAAGCAACGTCCAACTCTGAAGGTATTGAGTCGCGGCGAGGCAGTTGAGCCGCGCAGTTGTGCCGCAAGGTCTGGACGACGTTCGGGGATGAAGCGTCCGCAACGTGGGCTGGAGTATTTCTGGATCGTACTAACCGCACCGCCCCGATGGAGGTTGAAGTTGGGGTGACCGCCGGACTCCGGAATGGCCGGTTTTGCTGCCTCCGAGCCGGTGATCACATGTATGGCCGGTTTTGCCCTAGCTTCGCGTTTCCATCTTCCCGGCGGCCATATTTCCAACCTGCGCCCTCGCAGATAGGCGCTGATGGTCTCTCGACGCACTCGCGCGGCCTCTTGGATCTTTCGCAGAAACCATCTCAGTTGTGGGTTCCGGAAATTCTGGCACGTTCTGCAGCCGCCGACAAGATTTCTTCTAAGTTCAGGTGACGGGTGCGCCCGGAGGTTCGATCGAGATGGATAAGGCGTCCGCGTTCGAGGATGCGATCGAGGATGGCGGCCGCCAGGTCGTGGTCATGCAACACCTTCCCCCACTCGCTGAGCGGTTTATTGGCGGTAAAGATCATAGGTCGTTTTCTCAGATGGCGATGGTTGACGACATGAAACAGGACATTGGCGGCATCGGCCCCGTAGGTTCAATCACCCAGTTGATCGACGATCAAAACGTGAGGATGAGTGTAGGTTAGCCGGGATTCCTGCAAGCATCCCTTCTGGCTAGCATAGGAAAGCTCTCCTATGAGTTCTGCTGAGTTCTGCGGCAGTCGTGCATGAGGTCTCGAAGCCATTCTGGATAGCGCGATAGCCGATGGCGACGGCTAGGTGAGTTTTTCCGGCGCCTGACCGCGTCGAGGGCGGCGGAGATTCTGCAAGTGCGCCGCGCAACGCTATCCGATCTTCTGCACCGCAAGGGCGCACTGACGCCGGAAAAGGGCCCTGCGCATCGAAAAGGCTTTCGGCCCCTACACGGATCAGCTTCTCCGCATGCAACTCGCCTACGACGTGGCGAAAACGCGAGAGCATGCACTGAGCATCCCGATCAAACCGTACGCCCCAGTCTGAAGGAGCCAACCATGACCATCGAAATCCGTTTAGCATTCCTCGAGGCCAGAATCCGGAAAGCGAATCCGAGCCACCGGCTCCAGCAGCGCGGACCCGAAGAGGAGAATTGACAACCTGGTGACAAGCGGCGCGAGGCCGGATCGTTTATGCTTATGGGACTACCGAAAATCGACCATGGAAAGGAGCGTTATGAAAATTTTCTCGCTGCTGCTCGCGATTTTGCTGTTTTCACTCTCTGCCGGTGCTGCCGATCAGCCTCAGCCTCCCGCAACTGGCGCGCAGGCCCCCGCTTTCTCTCTGCCCAATCAGGAAGGCGCGCAGATTTCTCTCGATCAATATAAAGGAAAGTGGGTGGTCCTTTATTTCTATCCCAAGGATTTCACTTCCGGCTGCACCCTTGAAGCCCACAACTTTCAGCGTGACATTGATAAGTACTCGCAGAAGAACGCGGTGATTCTCGGGGTCAGCGTCGACAACGTCGATTCGCACAAGGGTTTCTGCACGAAAGAAGGCTTGAACTTCAAATTGCTCGCCGATCCCAACCATACGGTCGTGGAAAAATACGGCTCCATCATGGAATACAACGGCATGACTCTGGCTGCGCGCAACACCTTCTTGATCGATCCGTCGGGTGTGATCCGGAAGGTTTATCTGAAGGTAAGTCCACAGGGTCACAGCGAAGAAGTGCTGGCCGATCTGCAGCAACTGCAAACCAAGTAGTTTTCGTGATTTCGGAGCTGAAACCTTATTCCTGGGGCGGGTGGCCAGCCAAAATCTCCGGCCCCAGTCTCCGCTGCAAAACCCGAGCGTGCCTCATCCTTAGCGCGTTCTTTGCGCTAGGATGGGGCCTTTGACTTCCTAATCTACCGCTCCGAGTCTAGCCATCCTCACTCGCCGCTTTCAGGCCACCCCACCCCTCGGCTTTTCCCGCGAAGTGGGGTCCCGGATTCTCTCTACTTCGCTGGAATCAGATCGAACTTACCCGACGCTTCCTCATAGAACAGCGCGCCTTCGTTCTTGTCGCCGCCGCTCCAATGTTTGTGGCCTCCGGGCACGCGCAGATAATCTCCCGTGCCCACGCGCTTCTCGCCAGCCTCGTCTTTGTAGAGATACGCGCCCTTGAGCACCACGATCCACACATCGTTAGTGTGGGTGTGCATGCCGTTGTCCTGCCCGGGATCGAACTTGGTGAAAGTGGCGTGCGCGCCCTTATTGGGATCGCCCCACAGAATGGCCTCCGACACGCCCTTCCCCATCGCTTTGTAAGCGGCGCTCGTGGAAGAAACATAAATTACCTTCTCACCAGCTTTCTGGCCCTGGACCCGTCCCAGCGACCACGCCGCCATGATCGCCACTGCCGTCGCAAAAACAAGAAGAGATTGTCTCATCTCGACTGCGCTCCTTATCGCTTTGTTTGCATATTGAACCCCAAGACGGACGCATTCTACAACGCGGCGGGCAGAATAGCACTGGCAAACTCCCGGCCCTCCCGGCCCGGCGAGCCCATAATTTTTGGACATGTGCTCCCCATGAAGGCAGGCCATCCCACATGTCAAAGACGATCCAGCTCCGCAACGTGCCGGCTTCGCTGCATCGCAGCCTGAAGGCCGGCGCTGACCTCGCGGGCATGTCGCTCTCGGATTTTCTGCTGGCTGAGATCAGGGAGATCGCCGAGGGGTCCACGCTGGCGGAATTGCGCCACCGCCTGCGGCGTCGCAAGCCCGTAGCGCTTTCACTCGACACCGCGCGCCTGGTAAGGGGAAGCGCACGAAGCTCGGTGATCGTCCTCGACGCATCCGCGGCCATTGACTGGCTTCTCCAGACCGCCGCCGGACGGCGAATTGAGAGCCGAATCTACTCGCGCGGCGAATCGCTTCACACACCGCACCTTTTTGACTTGGAGGTTGCACAGGTCCTGCGCCGCTGGGTCCGCGAAGCGAAACTTCCGCCGCGGCGCGCCGCTCGGCCATCCAGGACTTACTCGATCTGCGACTGACGCGCTATCCGCACGTCGTGTTTCTACTCAATCTCTGGCGGCTACGCCACAATCTCTCGGCCTACGCTGCGGCTTATATCGCGCTCGCCGAAAAACTCGGCGCCGCCTTGATTCTGCGCGACGCCCGACTCGCCTCGGCCTCCACACGCGCAGCGAGTGTCGAGCTATTTTGAATGTCTTTCGCGGCCACCCCTGTTCCCCGCTCTGAAAGCCTCAGCTCCGCCAATGTCCCCCGCCAATGTCCCTCGCACTAGCAAAACAAAACGTCCCAGACTCTTTCGAGTCATGGGACGTATGTCGATCAGCCCTCCCCCAAGTGCTGCTCAATCACGAGACTAAACCGAAGCCCTCCATCGGTAAATGGCCAGACCGTGCCATTCCTCCCACGAAGGTAATCGGCAGCGGTGACCCGCGCGCTCGAGGGCATGCTCTTGAACTGCGGTTGCTTCAGCACGAGCTTTCCCGTACTCTAGCTTTCCCAGCAAAAGCGAACCAAGGCGGGGCGACATTATGGCTCGACTGGTAGTGCTCTACAAGACTCCGAAGGATGCAGCCGCTTTCGATAAGCATTATTTCGAAACCCACGTTCCCATCGCCAAGAGCATTCCAGCTCTCAGAAAGTACGAGGTCAGCAAAGGACCGGTGGCAAGCCCGGCCGGCGCCTCTGGGTATCACCTGGTTGCCACGTTGTACTTCGACGATATAGCGGCGATGCAGAACGCCTTTGCCAGCCCGGAGGGCCAAGCCGCCGCAGCCGACGTAAGAAGTTTTGCCCCCGGCGATGGCGACGTCCAGATTCTTCTCTTCGATACTCGCGAAATCTGATCCAAATCGCTTGCCCGCGTCTAACACGCTTTACCGCTTGTGCGCGCCAGTGAATGTCGACGGAAACGGCACCGACGGAAGCGATCCCTCTTCGGTGCTAGTGCAAGCCGGCGATGGAGACATCTGCGGAACCACAGGCGCCGGCGGAGCCAACGGTTTTGGCACGCTCTTCGAAATCACCACCGTCGGCAAGTTCAAGTTTAAGTCCTTTACAACTTTTGCTCCCAACCCGGCTGCGCGGACGGCGGATACGGTGGCACCCAATTCACACCCAAGCCGGCTCGGCATTGCCGAGTGCATTTGCTGTGACCTCAAGCTCCGAAATCAAGACTACCGTGCCTGCCGGCGCGACCTCCGGCAAGGTTCAGGTGACTACACCTGCCGGAATTCTGACCCGCAACCTGAGCTTCCAGGTGCCGTGATCCGGCTGCCGGGCCGCCGCCCATGAAATGGAGCGTAACTACAACAGGTCACAAAGTTTGAGAGAATGGATGTGATTTTTCTTGACAGATCCTGGCCGGCGACGCCGGAAAGAGCAAACCCCAAAACCTAAGAGCCCGACGCTGAGAGCTAAGAGCTCAGAAGCGTCACTCGAGCTCCGGCCGCCACACCGGCTCTCCGCCCAGCGATTGATAAAAGCCCCAGCCCGCAAGGGCAACCACGCTCAGTAAGGTCAGCGCGAAAGTGCTCATATACCAAGCCGAAAAGTTGACCGTGAAGGGAGCGTTGGGCAACATGTTGACGGTGAAGATGGCGCAAGCCAGAGGGATCAAACCGAAGCGGAAGACAATCAGCACCGCGATGGCGTAGACCAGAATCCACATGGGGAGATCTACGGGAATATGCGAGGAAGATAATCCTTGCGGCAGCGCATAGATGGCAACAAAGGCGACAGCGGCGAGCCAGTCTTTGCGGAGCACCAGTTTCAGTCCGAGCAGCAGGAAGAAGAAGCCGAGAGTTCCTAAAATCGAAGTAGGAATTTGCATCAGCCACGCGCCCAAAGCCTCGCGCCCGCCGGCGAGGTAATCGGTTTGGGCGAGGTTGGGCGCCATGCCCAGGTGGGCCAAAATGGCGAAGCGGATCTCAATAATCAGAATCCAGAGCACGCCCAGCATTACGCCGAACAAAATGTCGCGCCCCACCAGGGGATCGCGTAATTGCCCGGAGAGCAGGCGGCTCCACGAAATGATGGTCTGCGGCCAGCGCCGCCGCACCCAGGGTTCGAGCGCCAGATACAGCATCCAGGTCGAGCCCGACACAAACAGCGCGGTGCTCACGGCGATGACGAGCAAGCCCAGCGTTGCGATACCCGCGACCATATGTCCGCGGCATAGCCACAGTAGAATTTCCAGCGCGAACATGATCACGGCCAGCCGCAGAGCGCCCTCGCGGTCGGCGCGCCCCTGGCGATAATTCACCCGCGCCAGCCGCACCGCCCCGAAATACAAAGCCAGCAACAGAATCGTGGTGACGATCTGTTGCACTTTCTTCCCGGTCGATTGCTCGCTCTTCGTGCGATCGGGTTTGGTCCAATCGCCGATGAGGGAGAAGAATACGGGCTTGCCCTGCCGGGAGGCTGCTTCAACCCGCAGCGGGCGGTTTGTCCCCGGCCACCTGCCGGTCCATGCCAGGCGCGCGTCGGAAGCCGCCAGCGAATTCCACTCGGGCTCGGCCTGTTGAAATTTGGTGGGATCGAGTCCCGCCGCCGCGAAGGCCACATTCCAGTCGAAGTTCGCAGCCGGTACGGTCGAGATCTCTTTCTGCGGCGGAATCGCCTGGAAATAAGTGAGCTGCCCTTGCGGATCCAGCTCGACGTTGATCATTCCAGAAAGAACCTGCGAAGGATCGTCGCGCGCGATGATCCCAGGGTTCATGAGCTGATCGCTAAAGCCCTGCGCCGTCATGTCATCCGGACTTTGCCGATACCAGAAGCCGAGCAGCGAGGGCCGCTTGCTCAGCACCGCATCCCAGTCCGGGCGCGGCTGGTCGTGCTGCTCCACATACGCCTGGAAATCGCCCTGGTAGTAGATGTCGGCGGCGCTATCGGCGGCGCGCTCCGGATACCCCAGCTGAGCAATGATCTCGCGAGCTTTCTCGGTGAGCACCTCCGGGGTAAGCTCCAACGAGATTTTCGCTAGCCCGTTATAGCGGATCGCGAGGTAGGAGACTAAAACCAGAGCCGCAAGCACGGCGATCAGGCAAACCACGGCGACGCGCGGCCGCAAGCCGGCGGTTTCTCCCGAGGCAGCGACCATCTGTGGCGAAGGGGTCTCGCCCGCCGCCAGCGCGGCCGCTAGCGGATCCCCACCGGGTAGAGCTCCGGCTACGCTGAGAACAGTTGCCGGCCGCGCCGCAGGCTGGGTCTCAAGGCAGCGCAGAATCACTCGCTCGACTACGGGATTGAGATCTTTGACGATCGACGAGGGCCGGCTGAGAGCACGGTCGCCGGTGCTCACGCCGTCATTCTTAGTTTTCGAAGCCTCCGCAAACGGCCGCTTTCCGGTGAAGACTTCATACAGCACCAGCCCCAGAGAATAAATGTCGCTGCGCGTGCTGACCTCTTTGCCCGCCAACTGCTCCGGCGCCATGTAGGCGGGAGTTCCGCTGCGCACTTCGGCGCCGTGGATCTGGTCGGCGACACCGGCCAATCCGAAATCGGTAATGACGACCTGCCCCCGCCCATCCAGCATGATGTTGGCGGGCTTGAGGTCGCGATGCAGAACGCCCTTGGCGTGAGCGGCAGCCAAGCCGGCGCAGAGCTGGCGGGCGATGTCGAGAGCTTTGTCCTCGGGCAGCCGGCCAATGCGCCGCAACAGGGAGGCCAGGTCTTCGCCATCGACATACTCCATGGTGAAGAAAGTGTGGCCGTCGACTTCTCCGACATCGTAAACGCGGCACACGTTGGGATGCGAGACACGCCGCGCGATGCGCACTTCGTTCTTGAAGCGCTCGAGCAAGCCCTGGTCGCGCGCGGCCTCGTCGGGCAGAAATTTGAGCGCTACGGGCTGGCCCAGAGTGAGATCGTCGGCGCGGTAGACCTCGCCCATGCCGCCTTTTCCCAGGAGCGCGATGATGCGGTAACGGCCAGCGAGCAGGCGTCCGGGAAGAAACCGGCCTTCGCTGAGAAATTCGGCGGAAGTCGAAGTGCGCGAGGAAGATGACGATGCGGGACGCGGCGGCAGTGGAGAAGCGGCGGTGGGGAAGTCGAGGGTCGAAGCCTCGAGCGTGGCGACATCGTCGGGGCTGACGGTCGGCGCGCCGCAGGCGGAGCAGAAGCGTCCATTTGCCGGTACGCCGGTACCGCAGGATGAGCAGGGGGGCATGAGTTTATCCGCTACAGTCTACCCCAGCGCCCACTCCCGCCTGTAGTCGTGAGCCTCCCCGCGTTCATTAGCTTCGAAGTCACCACCGCCTCCCGCACGCCAATCCTGCCACGCTCGGCTGCCATGATCGTCCAAACCAGAGGAAACCCCTGAAAGGAGTCGATGAACAGGCCTGCATTTTGGGTGGCCCCATTTGTCTGACCAAAATGGGGAATTGACGGGTCGCCAGGCCCATGTGGCTTAACCAATAATGCTGAAGTCCCAAGGCTGGAAACGTCTGACTAATCGCTCGGAGGGGCTATCGCTTACCCGCAGCCAGGCTTCGACTCCGGGACCTCTGACTTCGAGTGCCTCACACTTTATCCCTCGGACTTCATCGTAATCTGGCTGGCCCTAGCCGTCGTCCGAGCCGAAGTCCGATGTCCGAAGTCCGTCTTGCTATCATCCAAGCGATGAGTTTGCGTGTGCGGCGTTGGCTAGGTGATCCGCGGGTGCTGTTGTGTCTGGCGGCGGGCTTGCTCGCGTTCGTGGTGCAGTCGGGCGAACTGGGAACCGCCGATACCATGCATCGGCTGCAGGCCACGCACTGGCTCTGGACTTCGGAGCCTCAGGTTTTTCCCAGCGACTATCCCGAGTTTGGCCTGCACGGCCGCGGCGGGCGGCTCTATAGCTGGTATGGCATTGGGCAGTCGCTGCTCATGCTGCCCGCCGATCTGCTGGGAACATGGATTTCCGGTTGGCGAATTTTCTCTGGCTATAGCGAAGACCCGGCGGTGCGCAGCATCGTGGTCAGCTACAGCACCTCCATCCTTGTCAACGTGCTCACCGCGCTGGTGGCGTTTCGACTCCTTCGCCAGTTGCGCTTCAGCGAACGCGAGTCGGTGCTGGGCGTGCTGGCCCTTTTGTTTTGCACCACCCACCTGCATTACACCCAGAACATGATGGAGAACAACTACATCATGCTGCTGACGCTGACCGGTTTTTCCTTTCAATATGAATGGTTGCGGACAGGTAGCAGGAGGTCGCTGTTGGTTGGTTCTGGCGCGCTTGGATTGAACTTGCTGACGCGCTTGACGACCGGCTTGGATCTGGTGGCGGCGGGCGTTTTTCTGCTTCTTGTGCTTTGGTTCGAAGGAGTGCGTGGCCGCGAACTCGGGCAGCGCTTTTGGGATTCCTGCAAGGTCGCGGCTCCGGTATACGGATTCTTCCTGCTGATCGATAGGCTTTATCAGTTCTATCGTTTCGGATCGTTCACCAACACGTACGTCTCGCTCTTCGCCGCCGAGCAGCGCTTGCAGGATCCCACTCTGCCGGCTCACTATCCCTGGACTACACCCTTTCTCGAGGGATTTTTAGGACCTTTGTTCCAGCCGGAGAAGTCGATTTTTCTTTTCGATCCGCTACTGTTGCTGGCGATGGTGCTTCTCGTCTTGCTGTGGAGGAGATTGCCCGCGGAAGTGCGCGCCTATGGCGTTACGTCGCTGCTGCTTGTGTTTGCCTACATCAGCTTTTACGCGCGCTACACCTATTGGGCGGGAGATTTCGCCTGGGGCGATCGCTACGTTTCGACGGCGGTAGAGATGGCTTCGTTGTTGGCTGTGCCGCTGTGGATGAGGATGCGAGCCTCATCAGCCGCGAAAAGCGGTTCTCACCGGCTAGGGCTCGGAGATGATAGATCTCATGAGGGCACGGCTGAAGCCGTGCCCTCCCCGAAACCTCTGTCGAAATGGATCTGGCGGTTTGGGGTGGCGCTGATCGTGGTCAGCTTCATCATCCAGTTAGCATCCCTCGCCTTCTGGCTGCCGCTCGAGATTTACCAGATGGAAACCCTGGGGCATCCCACGTTTGTGATCGCGCTGCGCTTCAAGAACATTGCGGCCTTTGCACTGGGCAAGATGGATGCGTGGGGATTGAACAACGAATCCATGAGGCAAGATCCCTGGGATTACGTTCACATCACGACCTGGAATTTCCTACCCTTTCTCTTGCGCAGGGTGGGAGCGGCGCCGAGGTGGGTCGTCGAGGTTGCGTTTGCAGCCTGGGGCGTAACAATTGCGGTGCTCGCCCTGGCTTTGTGTCGCCTGAATGGAGTTGTCCGTAAGCGTCAATCGACGTCGCCGTCCGTGTAGCTAAAACGCAGCGCTGAAGGGCTGCTCCACCCAACATCGCTGCGCCAGACAGAAGCGCTGCTCCACCTAAAAGCTCCAAGCTCGGAGCGCCTACTCCACCGTCACCGACTTCGCCAAGTTCCTGGGCTGATCCACGTCGCAGCCGCGGCGCACCGCGATGTGATAGGCCAGCAACTGTAGCGGAACGATCTCCAGGATCGGCGATAACTCCTCGGGCGCAGGGGGGACATATAAGACATGATCAGCGGCTTCTTTGATTTCTTCGTCGCCTTCGGTCGCCAACGCAATCACGACACCCGAGCGCGCCTTCACTTCCTTCAGGTTCGACATGGTCTTCTCGTAGCGCAGCATCGACTCGGGATTGGTGGCGTCGCGCGTTGCGATGATCACTACGGGCAGATTTTCGTCGATCAGGGCGTTGGGGCCGTGCTTCATCTCGCCGGCGGGATATCCTTCGGCGTGGATGTAGGAGATTTCTTTGAGCTTGAGCGCGCCTTCGAGCGCGATGGGATAGTGAATGCCGCGGCCGAGGAAAAGAAAATCCTGGGCGCGCTGGAAGCGCTTGGCGAGGTCTTCACATTTTTCGTCGTGAGTGAGAATATTTTCGAGCTTGCCCGGAATCAAGGTTAGTTCTTCCGCCGCGGTTCGAGTCTGCGCGGCGGTCATAGTGCCTCGCACCTGCGCCAGATAAAGAGCGAAAAGATAAAGAGCGGTGAGCTGGCAGGTGAAGGCCTTGGTGGAGGCCACGCCGATCTCGGGTCCGGCATGCGTGTAGATGGTCCCGGCGGCTTCGCGCGTGATCATCGAGCCGACCACG
This sequence comes from Candidatus Sulfotelmatobacter sp., assembly GCA_049513475.1. Lineage (GTDB taxonomy): Bacteria > Acidobacteriota > Terriglobia > Terriglobales > Acidobacteriaceae > Sulfotelmatobacter. The sequence continues at coordinate 18,318 of JBEKWC010000038.1, forward strand.
TTACAGATCGCAAGCGTATGTGAGCCTTTGGCTTTGGCTTCGCGCTGGGCGGCGATCGTGTCGGCGGTTTCGCCCGACTGCGAGATCACGAGCGTGATCGTATTCTCGCCCACGATGGGATCGCGATAGCGCCACTCGCTGGCGTAATCCACTTCCACCGGGACGCGAGCGAAACTTTCGATCATGAACTTGCCGGCTTGCCCGGCATGCCAACTGGTGCCGCAGGCCAGGATGTTGATTTTTTGCAGGGCGCGAAATTCGGCGTCGCTGATTTGCATCTCGTCGAGAAAGATGTGGCCGGTGTCGAGCGAGATGCGTCCCAGCGTGGTGTCGCGGACGGCGCGCGGCTGCTCATAAATTTCCTTGAGCATGAAGTGCTTGAAGCCGCCTTTTTCCGCCATGATCGGGTCCCAGGTCACGTGCTGCACCTGGCGCTGGATGGGCTTGCCGTCGAAATCGGTGAGTTGCACGCCGTTGGCCGTGACCACGGCGAGGTCGCCATCGGCCAGAAAAAAGATGTCGCGCGTGTGATAGAGAATTGCCGGAACATCCGAGGCCACGAAGTATTCGTCGTTGCCCAGGCCCACAACCAAGGGAGGGCCGTTGCGCGCGGCCACGATCTTATTCGGCTCATCGACCGAGATCACAGCAAGAGCGAAGACTCCGCTTAATTCCTTCACGGTCTTGCGAACGGCTTCTTCGAGCGTGGGGTGGTGACCGTTGCCGGTCTTGAACAAATGCTTCTCGACCAGGTGCGCGATGACTTCAGTGTCGGTTTCGGTGGTGAACTTGTGGCCTTCTTCGATCAGCTTTTTCTTGAGGCTGAGATAGTTTTCGACGATGCCATTGTGCACCACCACGATCTTCCCGGTGCAGTCGCGATGAGGGTGCGCGTTTTCTTCGGTGGGACGCCCGTGCGTGGCCCAACGGGTATGGCCGATGCCGTAAGTGCCCTCGAGCGGCTTGATGCGAATGGCCTCTTCCAGGTTGCGCAGCTTGCCTTCCGCGCGCCGCACCTGCAGCTTGTCGCCGTTGCCCGCGACTGCGATTCCAGCCGAGTCATAGCCGCGGTATTCCAGCCGCCGCAGGCCATCAATAATGATGGGAACCACTTCCTTCTTGCCGACATAACCAACAATTCCACACATGGGAACTCCAGGAATTCACTCTGCGAGGGAGCAGCGAAATTCTTCGATTACAGGGTTGGTGAGCACTTCGCGCGCAATGCGCTCCAGTTCCGTTTGCGCCTCTTCGCGGCTGAGCCCGCCATCGAGTGTCAGCTCAAAATATTTTCCCTGGCGGACCTCTTCCAGGCCTTTATAGCCCATCTTCTTAAGCGCCCCATGGATCGTCTTTCCTTGCGGATCGAGGACGCTCTTCTTCAGCGAAACGTAGACGTAGGCTTTCATGGAAAGATTAATTATACGTGAGCCTGATGTGCGATCGTCTCGTTCCCCTGGGGAGGACTGGGGAGGAGAGTCCGAGGTTTGTGGTGCGCATCGGTAGCGCCGGCATCCTTGCCGACTGTCCCGAGAGCCTGCCCCGAGCTTTCCGGAGGGTCGTCCTCGTTCTCGGCGTCGGCGGGCGTGAGGCCCGCCGGCCAGCTGCCGGGACGGCGGCGCCACGGTCCTGCCCTCGCGGGGCGAAGGTTTGGGCTGCCTGATTGCTCCCCGCCGGTGGGCGACGATTGCGGCCTGTTTCGGAAAGCGGAATTCCACCGGTCGGATGGCCGATTGGTCCGGTCACTCGACCTCTATCCGCCAAGTTCGTCTAGCTTGCGCTCGAGATCGGAGCGGGCGGCTGCGAGCATGTCGCGATGGCGCGCATCCTGGGCGCGCTCGAGTTGTTCCAGTACGTTTCTCAGAGCCAGCCGAAGCTTTTCTCTCTCCCGGACTCGATCCGCCGCTTGCCGCGTCAGGCGAGGCTTCTCACTGGTTATCCTGGAGGCGGCTTCGTCCTGTTGCGCCTCGATCGACTTGCTCTCCCACCCCCGGGCCATACAAACCATTGTAGCTGTTCGTCGCAACAGGATTGAAAATCCTGGGCCCTGGCAAAGGCGCCCGAATCCCAGGTTGGGACGACCCTGTTACAGAAACCGATGTCTCAGAGAAAAGCGCGTTCCCTTCGCGATTGTGTGGTTATAATTCTGCTCAAATTGAATCGAGATGAAGTGGAGCGGTGCGCTATGAGGGGGGCGCGGCCGCCAGGAGTATCTGTGCAGTGTGCCCTTTAAGCGCGCCACGCCTAGAACTCGAAGAGCGGCGCTATGCTGTGTTGCTGGCCCTCGCGGGCTTGGTTTCGCTCCGTCCCGAGGCCGGCGAATTGTTTCGCAACCTCGGTCCGCGCCTGCGCGCGGTCCTTGCCCTCGACCTTTTCCACTTGGCCCTATTCCCGCCCGTCGCAGCAATCTTTAAAACCTATCGTTGGGAAGGACAGGAATGGCCGAGCAGGCCGGAGGACATTGCTGTGGAACGTTCTGCGGCCGGACCGGTCTGGCGTAGCCAGAGTGTTGTCACCATCGCGGACCTGGCGCAGGATGAGAGATTCTCCTCCGAGCTGCGAACTTTGCGGGAACGTAAGCAGCGCTCCTACTGCGGGCTGCCCCTGGCTATCTACCGGGAAAAACTCGGGGCGCTTGCGTTCGCCAGCCAATTGCCGGCCGCGTTCAGCCCGGCCGATGTTGAGTTCCTCGACCGCGTGGCCCGGATGGCCGCTCTCTGCCTCGACCGCACGCTCGGCCCGTCCACTTTGGTTGCCCAAAAGGACACTCTTCTCTTGGAAGAAAGAGAAGCATCGCAGAAGCTCGAAGGTCACCGCATAGGGCGTATCGCAAGTCACACGGCCACTCGCGACGGCGGGTCGCACGGCGTCCTCGGCCCGGCAGATTCAGGCCAGACCAAGGCGGGCGATGCGGCTTGGTTCGGCGCGGCCGAGGCTCTGATCGAATCAGAACCTTTATTGAGGGCATACTTTAATGCCTCCAAAGTGGGTCTTTGCATTTTGGATGCTGACCTTCGTTATCTCGCGATCAATCAGACGCTAGCCGACATGAACGGCGTTCCGGCGGAAGAACACTTGGGCAAGAGCGTCCGCGACATTTGCGGAGACTTGGCCGAACTCGTCGAGCCGCAGGTCAAGCGCGTTCTCGAAACCCAGCAGCCCATTTTGAATCTGGAGATCACTTCCACCCTGCCCCACCGTCCCGAGCCCGGCCACTGGGTCGAGCATTACATACCCATCGAGGACGCGAGCGGGGAGATTCGACAAATCGGCGTGGTCGTCGTCGATACTACGCAGCAAAAAAAACTCGAGGAATCGCTGCAAGGCGTTTCCGAAACCTTGCGGAAAGAAAGAAAAAGACAGCAGGTGCTGGCGGAGGTGAGCCGTCTGCTATCCGAGAATTGGGATCTGCCCCGTGTGTTTCCCCAGATCTCAGCCTTCCTGCGGCGCTCCCTGCGGCAGGAATACGCCGCGATTTCCGTCCGCGATGAAAAGACCGGGCAACTGGTCCGGCAGGCCATGGATTTCCCGTTGGCGAAGAACTCGGGGGCGAGCGAGCATATCAGCGTGGCAAAAGGCCCGGGAACTAGAGTTTTGCAGGAGGGCTCGCCTCTGATTTTCAACCCGGATGATGTACACGGTATCGACCCGGCCATGGCCGATAGCCTGATGGCCGAGGGCATTCGGTCGCTCTGTTGTGTCCCGCTGCTGCGGCCCACGGGACCGATGGGAGTGCTGGTGCTGGGCAGCACCCGGGCCGACGCCTTCAAAACCGACGATCTTACGCTGTTGAACCAGGTGGCCGCTCTCGTGGCGATCGCGTTGGAGAACGCCCGCATCGGCCTTGAGGTGGAGGAGTTCAAAAGCCGCCTGCGGCAGGAAAAACGCTATCTCGAAGGCCAGCCCCGCCCGCGACTACATTTCGAGGAGATTATCGGCGAGAGTTCGGCGTTGAAGCAGGTGTTGGATCAGGTTTCGGTCGTCTCCGGCAGCGACGCGAGTGTGCTGATTCTGGGCGAGACCGGTACGGGAAAGGGATTGATCGCTCGCGCCGTTCACCGCACCAGCCGCCGCCACGAGCAGCTTTTTGTGTCCTTGAACTGCGCGGCTATTCCCACGGGTCTGCTGGAAAGCGAATTGTTCGGCCACGAAAAAGGCGCATTTACCGGTGCCGTCAGCCAGAAAGTCGGGCGCCTCGAACTGGCCGATAGAGGCACGCTCTTCCTCGATGAGATTGGGGAAATTCCATTGGAAGTGCAGCCCAAGTTGCTCCGCGTCCTGCAGGATCATGAGTTCGAGCGCTTGGGCGGGACGCGAACCATCAAAGTCGATCTGCGGCTGATCGCAGCCACCAACCGGGACTTGGGAAAAAGCGTCGCCGAGAAGGAGTTTCGCAGCGACTTGTTTTACCGCTTGAACGTATTCCCCGTTCGGCTGCCCTCGCTGCGGGAAAGGCCTGAAGATCTCCCCATGCTGGTGCGCTACTTCGTGCACAAGTTCGCACGCCGCATGGGCCGGACGATCGAAAGAATCCCCAACGAGACCATGGACGCGTTGAGCCGATGGCACTGGCCGGGAAACGTTCGCGAGCTGGAAAACTTTATCGAGCGCTCTGTCATTCTGAGCGATGGTGCGGTTTTGCGAGCCCCGCTGGAGGAACTCCACATTGACTCGCCCGGAACTGCGTCCACCGAACAATCCCTGGAGGCGGCGGACCGAGAGCTTATCGTTCGGACCTTGCGGCAGACCGGCGGAAAGATCTCCGGTCCAGGGGGAGCGGCGCGCCGGCTGGGGTTGAAGCGCAGCACGCTGCAGTCGAAGATGCAGCGCTTAGGAATTAAGCGCCGCGACTATTCTGGACCGAAAACGGAGTAGAGGGTACCGGGAAGGGAGGTCAAACCGAACCGAGTGCCGACGGATGGACAAATTGCCGACCCCTCGGCAGTCACCCCTGTGGCAAATTCTCCAAGCCAACTTTCTTGCCATTATTTTCTATAAGTTACAAGCGCGTTATTGCACACCCCGTTATGGAACAGTGATTGCTTGTGCTTCCTCATCGGGAAAAGCTAGAGAGATATCGGGATCCTTCCGGCAGGCGAGCTTATCAGAGGAAAATGGGCGGACGAGCCGCGTACCTCGTCGATTAGGCAGTTCGGGTCGAGACTTGGGGTGCACAGTGTTAGTAGCGAGGAACTACCAGTCGAGCAATCTGGTGCGTCTCCTTACCCTTAGGCCGAAAATCCGCAGCGCTTCCGCGGTGCCGGTCAATGCGGAGGCGTTCGCCACCCATCCCGCCGTTCGGCAAGGAAATAATATGAGTGCCGTGCCGGACTTTGTGGCCGCTGCCGGAGGCGAGACCTCGCCTCCTGCAACCTGGAGCGCGCCGCACCCGGATGAAATCGATCCCCTTTATTTATTTGCCTGCGAATTGGAATGGGAAAGACGTTCTGAAACCGGTAGCGGCTGGGAAGTGATCGCCGCCGCCGGCAGCACCAACGGTGACACTCGGGCTCATGCCCATTCGCTGCTCGAGCGCTCGCTGCAAGTGCAAGCGCGCTTCGAGCAGGCCAGGAATTCCAGTCACGATTACGAACGAAATTCGACCATGGAGGCGGGAATGAGGACTCCCTACGGTCTCGAGATCATCGAGAGTTGCATGGGCTGCAAGGCCAGCCGCGATGGTTTTTTCTGTCGCTTTTCTCAAAACGTGCTGCGCTCGGTGGATGCCGGCAGCCACCACACCATCATGCCCCCCGGCGCCGTGCTTTTTGTGGAAGGCCAGACCCCGCGCGGCGTATTCGTCCTGTGTTCGGGAAAAGTGAAACTCTCGACCACTTCGAAGGAGGGAAAAGTTCTGATCCTGAAACAGGCCGAGGCGGGCGATGTCCTGGGCCTGAGCGCGGCCATTTCCGGCACCAACTATGAGATGACGGCCGAAACCGCAACCCCGTGCCAGCTGAATTTTATCGGCCGCCGCGATCTGATGGCTTTGTTGCAAAACCAGAGCGAAGTGGGCGTGCACGCCGCGCAGTGGCTCAGCCGCGAGTTCCAAAGCGCCTATCGCGACATGCACGAGCTGGTGCTGGCCCGTTCGTCCTCGGGAAAGTTGGCCAGGCTGTTGCTGTCCTGCGCTCCCCGCGGCGTTCAGATCTCGGACGAATTGCATTTGCGTTCGATTATGACTCACGAAGAGATGGCCCAGCGCATCGGGTCATCCCGCGAAACTGTGACTCGATTACTGAGTCACCTGAAGAAAAAGAGGCTGATCCGGCTGGAGGGAGCGACCCTGATCATTCGTGATCGCACCGGCCTCGAGGCTTTGGCGGTTTAGCCCTTCCCCCAAGGGTCTTGGAGGGCAGCTCCGCGGGCGGGGGCTGCCCTCCGATTCTGAATCGCCGCTGGTCTGCCGGTCAGTGTTCTGGGAGAGTTGGCTTGAATGCAGGCAATTTGTTTGGCGATCTGATCGCCTCGGTCGAGCGGGCGGAGAAGACCGTCTCAAAGCCCGGCCTACGATCAGAGGGGCAAACTTTATTTTCCGGAGACCTGTCCTCGGCGGACCTGTCCTCGGGGGACCTGTCCTCGGAAGACCTGTCCTCGGAAGACCTGTCCTCGGCCGAACCGTTTTCGGAAGAGCTGCACTCAACAGCTTTGGGCTCGGCAGACTCATCGCCCGCCGAGCAATCCCGCTCCGTCCCGCCGGCGCACTCGAAGCTGGCGAATTTCGAAGCCATTGCGAACCCGCCTCAAAACCTAAAGCCCGAACAGCTCCCGCAGTCTCTTGGTCTGAGCCCGGCTGACTGGAATCTCGCTTTGCTTTTTATCGTCCATGCGCAACTGGTACGAACTCTTGAACCAGGGCACGACTTCCCGAATGCGGTTAATATTCACCAGGTAGGAGCGGTGCGCCCGCCAAAACAATCCGGGGTCAAGACTCGAGAGTAATTCTTCCAGGGTGCGGCAGTTGGAGTGCCCTTCCATCCCCGAGGCACCCGCCGTCACCACGGTAATCACGCCATCCTCAATCGAGGCATAGCAGATTTCCTTTTGATCCACCAGAAACATCCGCCCCACGGCTTTGAGCAGAATCTTCGAGGTCTGCGGCTTGGGCGTCTGCAGCATGCGCACCAGGGTGTCGATTTTCTCCGCCGGCAAACCCTCCGCCCCCTGCTGCGCCCGCGCCTTCTGCACCGCCAGCGCCACCCGCTTCTTATCGAAGGGCTTCAGCAGATAATCGACCGCATTGACCTCGAACGCCTTCACCGCATACTGGTCAAAGGCCGTGGCAAAAACGATTTTGGGCAGGGGGATTTTCTTGTCGAGAAGCTTCTTGATGACCCCGAAGCCATCCAGGCCGGGCATCTGCACGTCGAGAAAAACCAGGTCGGGGGTGTGCTCTTTGACCAAGCTGATGGCCTCAAGGCCGTTCTTTCCCAGCGCCACCACGTTGATGTCACCGGCGCCCTTAAGAAGGAAGGCAAGTTCGTCGCGGGCGAGTTGCTCGTCGTCCACGATTACTGCGGAAAGGGACATTCAATCTCCTGGGAAGCTTCCTTCAATCCAGTATAGCGACCGCGTTTCGCCTGCGTCAATGCTGGGGAAGGCTGGGCTGGCAAGGCTGGCCGCAGGGCACTTGGCCAGAATCTTGTGCGAGGACAGACCGCCCTCGGCTGTCCGTCGAGCGAAGCTTGACCTCCTCCCCTTAAGCGCCGAAAAAGCCGCTTCCTGGAAGCGCTCACGCCACATTCTCCAGCGCCAGCGCCATCCCCAATCCGCCGCTGACGCACAGTGTCGCCACGCCGCGTCGCGTGTTGCGCTTCAGCATCTCATGCAGCAGAGTTACGACGATGCGCGTTCCCGTGCAGCCGATGGGATGCCCGATCGCAATCGCTCCGCCGTTGACGTTGAGCTTGTCGCGATTGAAATTCAATTCCCGGTCGCAGGCGATCACCTGCGCGGCGAAGGCCTCATTCAATTCGATCAAGCCAAAATCATGCAGCCTGAGGTTGTGTTTGTCTTCCAGCTTGCGCAAGGCCGGAACCGGCCCAATGCCCATCGTCCGCGGATCGACGCCCGCAGAAGCCACCGCCGCGATTCGCGCCAGCGGCTTCAAATTATTCTGCTTTACGAAATGTTCACTCGCCACCACCACGGCGGCCGCACCGTCGGTAATCCCGGACGAATTGCCCGCAGTGACGGTACCGGTTTTCGAAAATACCGGAGCCAGCTTGCCCAACTTCTCCATGGTCGTGTCGGGAAAGGGATGTTCATCGCGGCTAAATGTAGTCACGCCCTTTTTCCCTTCGATCGTGACCGGAGCCAGTTCGGCGTCGAAGCGCCCCGCCGCAATCGCGCGCGCCGCCCGACTTTGCGACAGCAGCGCAAATTCGTCCTGCTCGTCGCGCGAAATCTTGTAGTGCTCAGCCAGCACCTCGGCGGTCTCGCCCATGACTAATCTCGCCATGGGACAGAAAAATCCGTCCCGATACATTCCATCGACCAGTTCCTGATTGCCCAGCCGATATCCCCAACGAGCCTCGAGATAGTAGGGAACCCTCGACATGGATTCGGTGCCCCCAGCCAGAATGCAACTGGCGTCGCCCAGCGCAATCGCCTGGTAAGCCAGCGCGATCGACTTCAGCCCCGACGCGCAAGCTTTGTTGACGGTAAACGCGGGTACTTCCTGCGGCGCGCCGCTGCGGATAGAAATCTGCCGCGCCGGATTCGGCCCCCCGCCTGCCTGCCGCGCGTTGCCGAATATGGTTTCGTCTATTTGCTCGGGCTGAATTCCAGCGCGCTCCATGGCAGCCTTCGCGGCCACCACGCCCATGTCAGCCGCAGTCAGCGCAGCGAGCGATCCGCCAAACTTCCCGATCGGCGTGCGTACCCCAGAGAGAATGTGGACTGCCTGCAAGCGTTGCCTCCGAAACACTTGAGTCTAGCAGGCTGCGAAAGGGTACTGCGAGGCTGGAGTCACACGCCGGCCCGCACCAGGCGCAACTGCTTGACTCTGCTTGATCCTGCTTGACTGCCTATTGCCATTCCCCCTAACCTCCGGCATAATAAATGTTTGTCCAGATCTCGCCGGACTCTTCCGGAACAAGGAAATACATCTGTGTTAATGATTCGACTGTCGCGCATGGGTGCGCGTAAACAACCGCACTACCGCATTGTCGTGATTGAGAAGGCGCGCGCGCGCAACGGCCGCCCGGTGGAAATCGTGGGGACGTACAATCCCCGGACCAACCCCGCCAGCGTGGACTTCAAGCGCGAACGCGTGGATTACTGGGTGTCGAAGGGCGCGCAAATGTCGGACCGCGTCGGCAAGCTTTATGCCAAGCCGGCACCGGACGCGGCCGTTCCTGTAGCCTAAGCGCACGCTATGACTGAAGCCACGGCCAACGTCGGCGCTCTCATCGAGCAGATTGCCAAGTGGATGGTCGACGCTCCGGACGAGGTTTTTGTGGACCATCTCGAGGACGACGTGATCGAACTGGAAGTAGCGGAAGGCGACGTGGGCAAAATTATTGGCCGCCAAGGGCGCAACGTGCGCGCCCTGCGTACGCTTCTGAGCGCCGCGGGAGTGCGCGCTCGAAGGCGCTACACGCTGGAAGTCATCGACTAGCAGGCCGAGGCAGAGTCGCGGTTGGCTGGAAGTTTGTAAGGTGTTTCGTATCAGGGCACGCCTTCAGGCCTGCCGCCGATGCCGGTTGTGAGATCGCCTTTAGGCGCTGCGCTTCAGGCAGGGAACCGGACCATTCGCCATCCTGAAACAAACGCTGAGTTCATTACGCTGGCTCGCGTGGTGAAAACCCAGGGCCGTCGGGGCGAGGTTGCGGCAGAAATTTTCAGCAACCGGCCCGATCGATTTTCCGCCGGGATGAAGTTGCTGGCGCTGCCCCGGGATGGCGAAGTGCGTCGCGAGTTGGATGTGGAAGATCTCTGGCCGCACAAAGGGCTGCTGGTCTTTAAGTTTGCCGGAGTGGATTCAATTTCCGAGGCGCAAACGCTGATGGGATGCGAATTGCAACTTCCTGGCAGCCAGCGTTCAGAATTAGAGGCGGGATGGAATTACGTCAGCGATCTTGTGGGTTGTGACGTGCTCGACCACGATCGCGACATCGGGCGGATCGAAGACATTCAGTTTGGAGCGGGCGAAGCGCCGCTGTTGATCGTGCGCGACGCCCGGGCGAGGCGGTTTGAAATCCCCTTCGCCGAGGCATATCTCGCGGGGGCGTTCGAGGAGAGCGTGGATGTCAAGCGAAAGCGGGTTCGTATGAATTTGCCCGAAGGCCTGCTCGAAGTGAACGCGCCGCTTACGGCCGAAGAAAAACGAGAGCAGCAGCAAGGGACAAGAAAAAAGCGTTGACAAAATGTTGCGCGAACAAAGCCTCAACTGAGAACTGAGAACTGAGTCTCCGCGATGAAGGCCGATATTGTCACGATTTTTCCGGGCTTCTTTCGTGGACCCTTGGATTACGGCATCACCCGCCGGGCCCAGGAAATGGGCCTGGCGAAAATTCAAGTCCACGATCTGCGGGAGTTTGCGCACGACCGGCACCGCACCGTGGATGACCGGCCCTTCGGCGGTGGCGAGGGCATGGTGCTCAAGCCGGAACCGCTGTTTGAGTGCCTGGATGCGATGGGCGTTGCGCCCCGCGCAGGGCGAGTGGCGGGGCGAGTGAAAGAATCGGTAGTCTTGCTCTCGGCGCAGGGGCAACGGTTTGCGCAGCGGGTCGCGGGGGAATTGGCAGCGCTCGACCGCCTAGTTTTCATCTGCGGACGTTACGAGGGAGTCGATGAGCGCGTCGCCGACTTTCTCGCCGACCGCGAGCTTTCTATCGGCGATTATGTCTTAAGCGGCGGCGAGATGGCCGCAGCAGTGATCGTAGAAGCGGTGATGCGTTTGCTTCCCGGCGCGGTTGGGAACGAAGCGTCGACCCAGCAGGAATCGTTTACGGTCGACGTTAAAGGAAAGAGCTTGGACGGTGCGGATTCGACTTGCGGGTCGAATGGATTGCTCGACTATCCGCACTACACGCGGCCCGCGGAGTTTCGTGGAATAGCAGTCCCGGAGGCTTTGCTGTCGGGCAACCACGAAGAAATCCGCCGCTGGCGCAGGCAGCGGGCGCTGGAAAAGACTTTGCGCAATCGTCCGGATTTGCTGGAAGGCGCGACGCTAAGAGCGGATGACGAGAGATTTCTAGCCGAGTTGAAGCGCAACGAAATTGCACGAAATCACGGCTGAGTCATGCGGTATCCAAGTCGCGACGAGAGCAAAATTTTGAATTTCAGAAGAAGGATTCAATCATGTCGAACTTAATCATCGAAAAATTGCTGGCCAAAACCAAACGCACCGATATTCCGGCGTTCCACCCCGGCGATACCGTTCGTGTTCACGTCAAGATCAAAGAAGGCGACAAGGAACGGCTGCAGGCCTTCGAGGGCGTGGTGATCAAGCGCGACAAGGGGCCGCAGGCCAGCTTCACCGTGCGCAAGATCAGCTTCGGCCAGGGCGTGGAGCGTATCTTCCCGGTTCACTCCAAAGTGATCGATAAGGTCGACTTGCTGCGCTCCTCCAAAGTGCGCCGCGCCAAGCTTTATTATCTGCGCGGCCTCAAGGGCAAAGCGGCTCGCCTGCGCGACGTCGAGTAAGGCGCAGATCAAAATCTCAACCACTGAGGACACAGGATGGCACAGAGGTTGAGCCCGTGATCTTCGGTGTCTGTGTTGAGCGATTTTCTTTCCCTGCAGAAAACTTATCCTGCGGCCTCCGCTGGAATCTCGGTGATGACTTCGAGATCCGCAAAATCTTCGACGCGCGGTTTCTTCAGACGGTCGAGCACGTAATCCAGCAGAGGACGGTCGCCCTGGCGTATGGCCTCAAACTCCACGCCCATGGCGCGATTCCCCGCATTGTTGCGGACCTGGCCGCGCAGCGCGATGCTCACGTCGCACATGTTCAGAACCAACCTCAGTCCGGTGCCGGGAGCCAGAAGTTCGCCGGCGCTGATAAGGCAGCCAAGTTCGGATATCTGCTCGAGGCGGCCTTCCATGCGAGATTGCCCGCCGATCGCGGCTAGATCTGCCTGGCCTTCGATCTCGAAGCGCGGCCGGCGGCGGCGATTCTTATCGCGACCGCCCAGCGGCGTGAGCGCCGATTTGGCAGGCGAACCATCCCCCAGGATGGGTAAGTACTGCTCCTCCACCTGGCGCAATTCTTCTTCCCATGGAGTTCTGTTGCCTGCGAGGATTTCCACCGTGAACTGGCCGCGCAGCGCGGAGTCTTGGGCGGCGGTCCAAACCACCCGGCAGACGGATTTGTGGCGGCCGCGTTCGACCGTGATCAGGTCGCCAACTTTTACGTCGCGAAAGCTGAGCAGCCGAGCGCCGCGCGGGTGAATATCGTAAGTGCAGGCGAGTTCTTGTCCTCCGCGGCCGCCGTTTTGCATGTGCGTGAGGCGAACTGGGAGGGCCAGATGAATCAACTTTTCCACTCCGATAACCTCGGGCTGCGACGGCGCAGGAACCAGATCTGCGTTCACTACGTTGCTCCTTGGAGTTCGAATCTATTAGAAAAAATAGCAGTACATGTCCGACCGGACAATGTACGTTCGTAATCGAGGTAATGGTTACTGACAGGTGTTCCGGACAAAAGCTTCCGGCGAAGCCGGGATTTGCGCATTGCCGCTTGCCAGAATCTCCGCAGGCGAGTGAAGATGTGTGGACACACGCATCCTGCGAATGACGAGTATCGCGAAAAATTCTGGTGAGTTTGAGCTTTCGCCTGCGGCGGCGAAGTTGCGGCTGCTGAAGAGATTGCGCTGCACCTTGCGTTACGAAAAAACCGCTTGGGCCTCGGGCGCCGCGATGGTCGCCGGCGTGGATGAAGTGGGGCGCGGTTCGCTGTTCGGGCCAGTCGTCGCAGCGGCGGTGATTCTCGACCGCAGTTATCGCATTCGCGGGCTGCGCGATTCGAAGTTGCTGTTGCCGGAGCGCCGCGAATTACTGGCGCCGCGCATTCGCGAGCGTGCCGTGGCCTGGGCGGTCGCGGCGGTCGATGCGGCGCGCATCGATCAGATCAATATTTATCAGGCTTCGCGATTGGCCATGCGGGAAGCGGTGATGCGCTTGCAGCCGTGCGCCGATCATCTCTTGATCGACGCGGTCCGGATCGATTGCGATCTTCCGCAGAAGGCGATCATCCACGGAGATGCGGTTTCGGCTTCCATTGCGGCGGCTTCGATTCTAGCGAAGGTCGAGCGCGACCGCATGATGTGCGAGTGGGATGCGATCTTTCCCGAGTACGGGTTGGCTGCGCACAAGGGTTACAGCACGCCGCAGCATTTAGCGGCCTTGCGCGAGCATGGGCCGACGCCTTTGCACCGGCAGTCTTTCGCTCCGGTTTGGGGCGCGCCGGTGGAGCAGGTGGTTTTCGAGTTCGACTGAATACGCAGGTCCCGCGGTATACCCCTTCCCCCGCGGTGCGGCATAAGAATCATGGGCTTGGCGAGAAATCGCGAAATCATCGATCGGGATTGGAATCATCATGTTGCCGGCAAGATACTGGTTGCAGAGGAGTTAGCTTGCGCACGGCAGCGCCTGGAGGCGTACCCTGATAGGAGTCGCCAAGAGGTACGCATCCCCGGGATATGATCGCCCAGATACGAATCGCGAATTTTCATTGCCTAGGGCATGCCGCCGCAACTTCCTAAGAAGAGCCTCCGTTTTTAGGGTGGCGGACGGGGCTGTGGAGGACAAGGTCGGATGTCCCAGAGGTCTTTGTGCGGTTACGCCTTTTCGAGCGCTAGGCTCAAGCCATCGAGCGACAAGGAGCGCAGCAGGTTGCGGCGCATGCCTCGCTCTACTTCGGCTAGCCGATCCGAGGCCGCGGCGATCCATTCGAAATCCGCGGATTCGGCCGACTTGGTGAGTTGGCCCTGAATGTCGGTATTCTGTACCAACCCCGGCGCTCCCGAGCCCAGAAACATTAGATCGCGCAGCAGGGAGTAAAGCGTGCGAAGAAGTTGCTCGGTCTTGTCGCGGCCTTCGGCTCCGGCGCGATAAGACTCCGTGATCTTGAAAAGCTGAGTGTGTTCGCCCTCCGAGAGCGCAGAATTGAGAATGGCCAGCGCGTCGGCGCGTGCGGCGATGTAAGCCTCCACGTCGAAGCTGCGGGCTCGCCCTAACGCGCCTTCGCTCAGCCTTGCCACTAGAGCGCGTTGCTGCGGCTTCCACTCCGGGCGCTGTTCGGCCAGGTAGGCTTCGACCTCCTCCACGGGCATGGCAGCCAGAGGAAAGACCATGGATCGCGATCGAAGGGTGGGAAGCAGTTCGCCGGGATTTTCCGAGAGCAGGAAAATGGTGGCGAATTCGGGAGGCTCTTCCAGAACTTTGAGCAGCGAGTTCGCGGCCTCTTTCATGAAAGCCGAGTCCGTGAAGATATAAACGCGCTCGCGCGCCTCCGCGGGGCGATAGTAAATCGTCTCGATCACGCGCCGGACTTGATCCACTTTGATCATCATCTGGGGAGGATCTGGGGGAACGATCAGGACATCGGGATGAGTTTGCACGAAGAGCCGCGTGTCTTTCTTGTCGGCCTCGCGCAGGCCCTCGCGCGCTTCGACGGCTTCAGCGAAGCGCGCGTCGAGATCGGCAGACTGGGCGATGCGGCGGCAGTTGGAGCATTGGCCGCAGAAATCGGGCAGGCCATCGGTGACGGTTGGCGTCTGACAATTCAAAGCCTGCGCTAGCATTAGCGCGAGGGTGTACTTTCCCGCCCCGCGCGCGCCCGAGAGAATCACGGCGTGGGGAAAGCGTTCGCGCGCCAGCATGTCGCGCAGGCGATGAATGGTTACGGCGTTTCCCTGAAAATCGGAGAAGGGCATCGGTTTGAATTCAAATCCTATTCATGCCGGGCGGCCTCGCGGCGCTCGGCAATGAGGTCATCCACCAGAGAAACATCCGGCGCGACATATGTGCGAACGGTTTGCTGAGCTTTGGCCAAGCGCTGCCGCAGAGGTTCCCTTCTTGTTTGTGCGGCCTTCTTTCCTATGAATCACGTCGACCAATCCTTGCTTTTCGGTAACATCACCAATACTGAGGGTGCCCCACCCTTGCGTTTTTTGCAAGGGTTGTACTCGATCGCGTACGAATTTGGCGCAGGTTCTGGCGTGAGTCGCGCCCGGCATCCTTGCCGACTGCCATGAGATCGCCCGTAGTACCGGCGCGGCGGGCGGGACGCCTGCCGGACAGCCGCCGGGCCGGCGGCGCTACAACTTCAGCTTCTTCCCTGCAATTTCCACGATCTTGCGGTGCGTTTGCAGCGGCGTTCCGCTCGCATCCACCACTGCCACGCGGTGCGCTTCTTTAGCCGCAATCTGAAGATAACCTTCCCGCACGCGACCGAAGAAGGCGCGGGTCTCCTGCTCGAAGCGGTTTTCGTCGTGAGGTTTGGGCGCGCTTTTATTTGAGCCCTGGCGAGCAGCGTGCGCGGCGTGCCGGTTTCTGCGGCGCGCCCGCCCGACGCTCATGGCGGGATCGGAATCGAGCAGGATGGTTAAGTCGGGCTGAAGGTTTCCGCAGAGCACGCGATGCAATTCCAGCACGGCCGCGCTGCCCAACTTGCGGCCGTGGCCCTGGTAGGCCTCGGTGGAATCGGTGAAGCGGTCGCACAGAACAATCGCGCCACGCTCGAGCGCCGGCTGAATCACTTCCGCAATATGCTGCGCCCGCGAAGCGAACATCAACGCCATCTCCGCGAGCGGCGACAGGTCTTGGGTGCCAGAGTCGAGCAAGACTCTTCTAATTTTTTCTCCCGTCGCGGTTCCACCCGGCTCGCGGGTTTCGACGACCCTGTGTCCTGCGGTGCGCAGAGCCGCAGCCAGCTTGCGCAGTTGCGTGCTCTTGCCGGTTCCGTCGAGTCCTTCGAAGGTGATAAATTTTCCGCGGCGCGACATCGTGGCATGATAGCAGCGCGGGTGGTAGTGACTCCGTGTGACTTTGTTTTTCTTTTGCGGCGCATCCTCCCGAAACCCGGCGCAGCTCAGCCGGGGGAGGGATCTCCCTTTCACACAAAGCGTGTAGGCTGGGAGATCTTTCGCTCCGCCTGAAAGGCGGCTACGCTCAAGAGGACGCCTCCGGAAGAAGTTTACTGGAGCCCCCACCGCGCAGGACCGCGCAGGTGTGTCGCTGTACCGATGCTCCCGCCGCCTGCTATAGTCTAAAATTCTGCGACGGCATTGACTCGATTTACAAACGCACTTCGTCGACTGAGGGGGCATCGAATGAAACTCTCAAGAATCTTGGGAGTGGTCTGCACCGTGTTATGTTTGGTTTTGTTTTCGTCGATTTGCGGCTTCTCCGCTACGCCGCCGACCGTAACCATCTTCGTCGACGCCAGCTCCGCCCCCCGCAAAGTCTTCCACGCCAAGCTGAGCATTCCCGCCAGCGCGGGCGAACTCACGCTGTATTATCCGAAGTGGATTCCCGGGGAGCACGCTCCCGACGGCCCGCTCATCGATCTCGCTGGACTGAGGTTTTTTGCCGGCGGTAAAACGCTGAAGTGGCGCCGCGATCTGCTGGATGCTTTTACTCTGCACGTCGAGGTCCCGGCCGGCGAGAGTGAAGTGAACGCCGAACTCGACTTTCTTTCTCCCGCGACTTTCGAAGCGGGGTTTTCCGCCGGCTCTTCGGCGACCGACAAGATGGCGGTGATCAGTTGGAATCAGCTTCTGCTTTATCCGCAGGGCTGGAAGTCGGACGAAATCACCTATGCCGCTTGGTTGAAGCTGCCCGCGAACTGGAAGTATGGAACTCCTCTGCCAATCGCATCGATTGCAACGGAGAACGGTCAGACACAGATTAAATTTCAACCGGCTTCCCTGACCGCGCTGATCGACTCTCCCGTAATCACCGGCGAATTCTTAAAGGTCGTTAAACTTGCCGACGATCCCCTGGTCGAAATGGATATCGCCGCCGACAGCGCGGCCGCACTCGAGCCTCCGCCGGAAGTCTGGGACCACTATAAAAATCTGGTGCAGCAGGCCTACAAACTTTTCGGCGCGCATCACTATCGCGACTACCATTTTCTTTACAGCTTGAGCGATCACGTAGCGCACTTCGGACTCGAGCACCACGAATCCGACGACAGCCGCGTCGATGAGCGCGGCCTGGTCGACGAGAGCGAGCGCAAGATGGAGGCCAGCCTGCTGCCGCATGAGTACGTGCATTCGTGGAACGGAAAATATCGCCGTCCCGCCGACCTCGCCACTCCCGATTACCAGCAGCCTATGCAGGACGATCTGCTGTGGGTCTACGAAGGCCTCACCAATTATCTCGGCACCGTGCTCGCCGCGCGTAGCGGATTGCTCAATGCGCAAGAGTCGCGCGACGATTTGGCCCTAACCGCCGCGGCGCTCGACCACACTCCGGGGCGCGCGTGGCGCAACTTGCAGGATACGGCAGACGATGCCGCGGAACTTTATTTCTCTCCGCGCGCCTGGGAATCGTGGCGTCGCAGCACCGACTTCTATGACGAAGGTACGCTCGACTGGCTGTGGGCGGACGTGATCATTCGCCAGCAGAGCAAGGGCAAGAAAACGCTGGACGATTTCTGCAAGTTATTTCACGGCGCGCCCAGCACGCCGCCGATGGTGAAGACTTATACCTTCGACGATGTGGTAAACACTTTGAATCAGGTCGTGGCCTACGACTGGCGCGGCTTTTGGACCGAGCGCCTCAGCAACCACGGGCCCGGGGCTCCGCTTGGCGGGGTTGAGGGCAGCGGATGGAAACTCGCGTATGACGAGACTCCTTCCGAGATGAATTGCGGGGGCGAGTGCAACTCGCACTACGTCGACGCGAAATATTCCATCGGCCTGAACCTGCGCGAGGACGGCACCATCGTCGACACCATCGAAGGCTTGCCGGCGGCCGCGGCCGGGGTGGGTCCGGGCATGAAGCTGATCGGCTTGAATGGCCGGCACTACTCGTCCGACATTTTGCGCGACGCGCTCAGGGCCGCGAAGACCGGTGGCGAACCCATCGAGTTGCTGGTTGAAAACACCGACTATTACAAAACTTTCAAGCTCGATTACCACGGCGGCGAGCGCTATCCGCATCTGGTGCGCGATGAGGCGAAGCCGGATTTGCTGACCGACATCTATAACGCAAAATAGCGCCACGGACGAGGACAAAAAGAGTGGATTCCGACTGGCCCGGTCTACCTCAGCGATGTCCGCGGACGTTCTCGGCGTGCTCCGCGATAAATGCTTTTGAACCTTTTTTTCGCAGAGGATGCTGGGAAATGCCGCGGAGGACGCGGAGGGTGCCATCGCTGGGACTTTCGTTTTTATTTTTTTGCGCGACTCTTCCGACCTATTCGCAGACTTCGATTCTCGGATTTACGCCTGCCGGCGCGGCGCGCGAGACTGAGATCGAGAGCAAATTCAAAGCCATCCCCTCGCCCGACGAAGAGCGGCGCCAGCATCACATCTTCACCGCCGAGCCACACGTCGCCGGGTCGGAGCGCAACAACGAATTGGCGCGCTACATCGCCGATCAGTGGCGGCACGAAGGGCTCGAAGACGTCATCATCCGCCGCTATGACGTTTACGGCAGCAATCCTAAATCCACCTTTCTGGAAATGGTCGCGCCGGGGCACTACCGCGCCGGCCTGCGCGAGTTGCCTGTGCCGGGCGATGCGGACCTGAAGAACAAAGCCATCAGCTCGGCTTGGAGCGGCATGTCGGCTTCTGGGGAGGTGACGGCTCCGCTGGTTTACGCGCACAGCGGCAATCCCGAGGATTACCAACTGCTCCGCCAACAGGGCATCGACGTCAAAGGCAAAGTGGTGTTGGTGCGGTATTCGAACCCCTACAGCTATCGGGGATTCAAAGCGCTCACTGCGCAGCGCGAAGGTGCGGCCGCGATTCTCATTTACAGCGATCCCGCCGAAGATGGATTTAAAAAGGGCAAAGTGGTTCCCAACGGCCCTTGGGGACCCGAGTACCACATTCAGCGCGGAGCGATTACTTACGATTTCATGGTGCCGGGCGATCCGCTTACTCCGGGCTGGGCGTCGGTCCCGGGCGCAAAACGCATTCCCGTCGAAGAGGCCGTCTCGATTCCGAAGATCATGGCGCTGCCGCTCTCCTGGCACGACGCGAAACCGCTGCTTGCGCAGTTGGATGGCCCGGTCGCCCCCGAAGCTTGGCAAGGAGGACTGCCGCTCCAGTATCACCTCGGCGGTCAGCGCGTGAAAGTCCACGTGAAGATTGAGATGGATAACTCCACTCAACCTTACTACGTGGTCGAAGGGCGTATTCGCGGCGCGCAGTTGCCCGACGAGTGGATCGTGCTCGGCAATCACCGCGACGCCTGGGTCTTCGGCGGCGTCGACCCCAGCAGCGGCACGGCTTCCATGATGGAGCTCACGCGGGCGCTAGGGCAGCTGGCGAAAAACGGAATGCGGCCGCGGCGCACGTTAGTGGTCTGCAGTTGGGATGGAGAAGAAGTTGGCTTGACCGGTTCGACCGAGTGGGGAGAGCAGTTCGTCGACGAACTGCGCAGCAAAGCGGTCGTCTACCTTAATGTGGATGAGGCCACCTCGGGCCCTGACTTTCACGGCCAGGCTGTGGCCTCGCTGGCGCCGATGCTGCTGGAAACCGCGCACACCTTAAAAGATCCCTCGGGCAAAACTCTGTATGAAGCGTGGAAGGAGTCTTCTGCGCGCCAGCGGCGCGAGGCCAAAGAATCCGAAGAAGTAACGGATTTCAATCTGGCCGACACGCGCATCGGCAGCGGCAGCGACCACACGGTTTTTCTTAACTTTGTGGGCATGCCCGTCCTCGGCCTTGGATTCGAGGGCCCCTACGGCGTCTACCACTCCGCTTACGACGATTTTTTCTGGATGAATCACTTCGGCGATCCTGGCTACCGCTATCACACCTTGATGTCGCAGTTGTGGGGAGTGCTGGCGCTGCGCCTAGCCAACGCCGACCTGCTTCCCTTCGACTTCGCCAGCTATGGCGCAAACATTCGCCAATTCGTAAATGAACTGAGTAGAGATAAGGACCTGTGGGGACAGCCGCCCTCGGCTGTCCAGGACGAAGCCCGTCAGCCCTCGCCACTAGATTTGAAGCCAGTCTTAGATGCGATCGACGACTTCGAAGCGGCCGGCAAACGCCTCGATGAATCGGCGAGCCACGCCCTGGCCTCCGGCCCAATCGATGCGAAGCTAGCCGCCACGATCAACCACGGCACGATGCAGGTCGAACGCAACTGGCTCAACCCCGACGGCATCCCTGGCCGCCCCTGGTTCAAGCACATTCTCTATGGTGCACGCTTCACGTACGCGCATCTCGAACTGCCGGGTCTGACCGAGGCCGTCGAAAAGCAAGATTGGACGGTTGCTAAGCAACAGGCGGAAATTCTGCGCCAGGCTCTGGTGAACAATACGAAGCTGGTCGCCGAACTGAACTCCGCGCTGAATGGCGAGACTGCCGAAGCAGGTACGCTGGGCAGCGGGCGGCGCCGGCAGTCGAAAGCAGAGGCCCACGTCTGTGCGAGGCAGAAGATCTTGGGATACTGATGCCGCAGATTATGCAGTATCCTGGGGGTGGCACACCCTTCAAGCTCCGCTTTTCGGAACTGAGACTGACCCTCAGGTCCCGTAATGGGAACCGCCACAAAGCCACCGTCGGTTTTCGAGACGTAGAGGCCTCGTCGGGCCAGACTGGGGCCGTTCAGCTTAGCCCCAAGTCGGAGGTTTGCGACACCAGGGCGTAACACCTCGGTCCCGGGCGGTCGGACCGCCCACGTCTCTGCGCAGATCCTTAGTTTTCAAATCACGCCTTTACCCTGCACAGTGCCTCAGCCGACTACCTGCGCCCGTAGTGATGCAGGTGGTGCATTACGGCGCAACTAATATGACCAAGGACAAACCAGACCACGGCCCAGAGTACTGCCTTTAGGGTTGGATTCATCGAGCAAGACTACTTCCGGCGGCGACCGATGTCGAGCCAAAATGGAGGTCTACGTTGCCTTGGGGACTAAATCCCGTCCACAAGTCATCCATTCGCGAGATTTATTTCGGTTCGTCGCCACTAGAGCGGTTTCTCCGGCCCGGCTCGGCGTGCTCCAGGTAATCTGCCACGGTGCTAAGGTCCCTATTTCCATGAACTTATATGGATTACTTCGGTGGTTCTACGGCCTTTAGATAGATTGAACGTCCCCACCCCCGCGCCTATAATCGACTCACTCTGGTTGCAGAATTCTCCGTCAGGTTCCGGGTATGACTGGGCCGGGGCGAGGTATGCCCACGCCAAGATCCAAAATATCCAAGATCAAGATTGGGATCAGGATAACGACTAAGATGGATGAGAACCCGGTAATGCGAAAGCGCCTGCAAATCGCCCTGATGGCCAGCACTTTATCCGCGACCTTTTTCGTCTTCACGGTTACGCCGCCGCTTGGCGCCGAGGATGGCGGACGCTTCCCGCAAAAGATCACCGCCAGCGATGAGCATGGGCGCAAGATCTATGTCAACGACTCGGTGGCGGCCGCTCCGGCGCAAGCGGAACAGCCCCAGACTCCGCGGCGTGCGTTGATGTATTGGAGTTCGAAGGAGAGCCGGTGGAAGCCGGTGCCTCCGCCGAATGCCGCGAGCATGAAGGCGGCGCGCTCGGCCGCGGCGGAGGTCGACCAGTATCTGGGGCATGAATCAAGCCAGTCGGCGGCGGCGAAGATTTCTGCGGCCAATTTTGGTACGACCGCGAGCGCCGGGGATATCGATAGCGCCATCGCGCAGGCGGCGGCGCGGCACAACGTGGACCCGAACCTGGTGCGCGCGGTGGTGAAGGTGGAATCGAACTTCAACCCCAATGCGGTGTCGCGCAAGGGCGCGATGGGGCTGATGCAGTTGATGCCTTCCACGGCGCGGCAACTGAAGGTGCAGAATCCATTCGATCCCGAGCAGAATATCGATGCCGGGGTGCGCCATCTCAAGCAGCTTCTGGAAAATTATGGCGGCGACATCAAGCTGACCCTGGCCGCGTACAACGCCGGGGCGGGCGCGGTGGCGCGCAGTTCGGGAGTTCCGCATTATGCCGAGACGCAAAATTATGTTCGGCGCATTACCAACCTGTATTACGGCGGCTTCGATTTTAATGCCGGGGTGTCGCGCGATCCGGTGCGGATGCAGCGGGACGCGCGGGGCGTACTCTACATCAGCAACACCGAGTAGCTTTGCGGCATCTGTTTACTGGTATTTTCTTAATAGCTAGCTCTCAGGGGTGCGTGAAGTTGGCGCAGGCTGTGTGACCCGAGAGCGGGTGCGGTGGCGCTCGAGATCCCTCGCCCCGCTGGTGAAAGCGCGGGGCTTCGGCGACGCTTCGAGAGTTGCCCAGGTTGGAAGTTAACTGATTCAGAAAACGCAGCACCGAAGCGGCGTTGTTTTAACAGCGTGCGATTTTGAAGAGCTTATTCTGCCGGCGAAGTCTGTGGGGAGGTTTGCTGGTGCTCGCGGTTTGCGCGCCGGCGATGCAGGCCCGCGTGCGCCACTCCGAGGCTTGGGCGCGAGAGCATTTTTCGAGCGCCGAGCGCATGCGCGAGGCGCTGAATGGACGGCCTTTGGCCGACCGCACCCGCCGCGACTACCAGCGGGTGCTGAATGCCTACCGCAATATTTATCTGGGCGCGCCCGCGTCCAGCAAGGCTGACCCGAGCGTGGTCGCAGTCGCCGAAACCCTGGTCGAGATGGGGCGGCACTTCGACGACGACAAGATCCTGCACGAGGCGATCGAGCAATACAAGTTCCTGCGGCGGGAGTATCCCGGCAGCAAGTACCGTTTCGATGGACTCTTCACGATCGGCGAAATCTACAAAGACGATCTCAACGATCCCATTACGGCGCGCGCGACCTTCCAGGACTTCTTGCGGGCTTATCCGCACAATCGCCTGGCTGAAGGAGCTCGCGAGGCCATCGCCGAGTTGAACCGGCAGTTGGCTGCGGAAAAGGCTCGGACCCCGAGTGCGGAGAAAAAACACGAAGAGAAAGTTCAAGACGAGGCTAAGAGCGGCGGCAAGGTTGCGGGGCCTGACCCAGACAACGCCCTTTCTCCCGCGGAAACGGTGAAGCAGTCCACTCCGCTGCACCCAGGAAAATTTCCAAGGGTGACCGGCATTCGCCATTGGTCCACGCCGGACTACACGCGCGTCGCCATTGACGTGGAGAGTGACGTGAAGTTTACGTCGCAGCGCATCGACAGTCCAGCGCGCATTTTTTTTGATTTGCGCGACACCAAGCTGGCTTCGACTTTAGTGGGCAAGAGCTTCGACGTTGACGATGGCTTTCTGAAGAAAGTTCGCGTGGCGCAGTTTGCGCCGGGACGCACGCGCGTGGTGCTTGAGGTCGATACGCTCTCCGATTACGACGCCTTTCTGCTGCCCAATCCTTATCGTTTGATCATCGACATTCACGGGAAGAGCGGGCGCGGGCGGCAGGGGAAGGACGCGGAAAACCCGGTTGCCAATAGCGATGCGGGTTCGCAAGCGCAGGGCGTTACGGAGGCGGATGCCTCTGCGGACTCATCGGAAGCCATGCCGGACGCGTCGGAGCCGGTTGCCGCGGCCAGAGCCGCGAAGGTTCCGGTCGGCAGCATGGAGGTGGGCGACGATGCTGGAATCTCCGCCCCTGGCGCGATCACCGCCAATAAGACACAGGGAGCGGTGGTGAAGAAAGTCGTCGAGGCCGATGACGACGACCAGAGCATCCGCGCTTCGCCCGCTTCGAAGGACTCGAGCGCCGCCCACGGCAAAATCATCAAGGCGCGGGGCAAGACGGTGCGGGCGCTGGCCTCGGGAAAGCCGGAGGATCCTTCCGATCTTGACATCCACGAGGCGCGGCCGACGGCCAGCGGCAACCGTTCTCTGATTCGCGCTCTGGGATTGAAGATCGGCAAGATCGTAATCGATCCCGGCCACGGGGGCCACGACACCGGCACGATCGGTCCTGAAGGGCTGGAAGAAAAAGACCTGGTGCTCGATGTGGGGCGGCGTTTGGGCAAGATGCTGGAAACGCGTCTGGGCGCGGAGGTGGTGTACACGCGCAAGGACGATACTTTTATCCCACTGGAGACGCGCACAGCGGTGGCGAACCAGGCGCGCGCCGATTTGTTTGTGTCGATTCACGCCAATTCGAGTCACGATCCTTCGGCTCGCGGAGTGGAGACTTACTACTTGAATTTCACCTCTTCGCCGGAGGCGCTCGAGGTTGCGGCGCGCGAGAATGCGGTTTCGGAGAAGTCGGTTTACGAACTGCAGGATCTGGTGAAGAAGATCGCGTTGAAAGAAAAGATCGAGGAGTCGCGGGAGTTCGCCGGCGACGTGCAGCAGTCGCTGCACAGCGGGCTGGCCACGAAGAGTCCGGGGATTCGCGACCGGGGCGTGAAGAAAGCTCCGTTTATTGTGCTGATCGGCGCCAATATGCCTTCGATACTGGCCGAAATTTCGTTTGTCAGCAATCCGGGCGACGAGCATCGCCTGGAGACCGGCGAATACCGCCAGCGCATTGCCGAATCGCTCTACCGCGGCATCGCCAAATATGCCAACGGGTTGAGCGGAGTGAAAGTGGCGAGCAAGATGGATAAGGCGGCCGGGCAATAGGGTGTACTCCCAGCTTGACCGAAAGTCCGAACGGGGTGGAGACGTACGGTGGCCTATCCCCTAATGTTTTGACCAGATCAATTACGGCTCCCCGTCGCCTGCAGTCGCACTACGCACACTTCGCGGAACCGCCGGTGCGGACAATTTACCAGCAGATCCGTTCGCTTATGACTCTCCATATCGGGGCAGGCCCGGCCACCGCAGGGGCACAAATGAATTGCCGCTTACACCGCTGCCCTATGTCGTCTATTCCGTGAAGCCCGAGGCCGCCGAAATCCTGCACATCCATCACGGGGGCACAAGACCGGCGCGGAGCAGGCACTGTTCTGGTCGCTTTATTCTATAGGCCATCCCCAAGCCAATCCGGATCGGAGCCTTTTCTCATCGAAAGTGGGTCCACCCCGGAAACTTTTTCTTCCCCGGTGTGGTCTAATGATGGAAGGGATTATTTGCTCAGCCATCCATCCATGCGCGCGTCAAGGTTAGTGCTCGTGCTGGCCACCGTTGTCTGTCTCATCCGCGTGGTGTGCGTTGCCAGTTCCGCTTCGGACTTGTCCGCCCCCCCGATCCTGCCCAAGGAATTTGCCGGGTGGCAGATCCAGGGTGCAGCGCAGGCCAGCAAAGATGCCGCGGCCGCGGACCCCACGAACGCGGCTGTGCTCAAGGAGTACGGGTTCACTGATGTTGAGTCGGCGACTTACAAGAGCGACGACGGGCGCACGCTGAAAATTCGCGCGGCGCGCTTCGTTGATGCCAGCGGGGCCTTTGGGGCGTACAGCTTTTATCTGCAACCGGAGATGGCGCGCGAAACCATCGGCGATCAGGGGGCATCGCTAGGTCCGCGGGTGCTTTTCTATCGCGGCCACATCGTGGTGGACGCGGCGTTCAGCCAGCTCTCGGTGATGTCGGCGGCTGGCTTGCGTGAGCTGGCTGGCGTGCTGCCGCGGCCCAGCGGGAATGCCGGGAACTTGCCTCCCATCCTCGCCTTCATGCCGCATCATGGCTATCAGTCAAACACCGAGAAGTATGCGGAAGGGCCGCTGGCTGCGACGGCGATAAGCTCTCCGTTGCCCGCCGAGTTGATTGATTTCAGCGCCGGTCCAGAGGTGGCTTTGGGGCAATACTCGACATCTGGAGGCGCGGCCACGCTCATGCTGATCGAGTATCCCACGCCGGCCTTGGCGGCGGAACACCTGCGGCGCATCGATGCCGCACAGCATGCCCCTGCACCTCAGCCGGGAGTGTCCGGCGTGGAAAATGTGGGGCCATTTTTCGATAAGCGCACCGGGCCTATCGTGGCTATCGCCGCCGGTCCGCTGGGCGCGAACGATGCGCAGACTCTGCTGGGCGCGGTGAATTGGGACGCCAGCGTTACCTGGAACGAGAATACCTACTTCGATAAGAAAAACAACGTCGCCAACCTGCTGGTGAACATCATTATTTTATGCATCATCGTGGGCGCGCTGTCGCTTGCGGCGGGCGTGGCCTTCGGGGGGGCGCGCGTGCTGCTGCGGCGTTTTTTCCCGGGGCCGGTTTTTGGCCGAGCCGATCAGGACGAGTTCATTTCCCTGGACATCGGCGAGGCTGCCACCGAGCCTCTTTCCAGCCGGCCCAGAGGTCCCGCCGGCACTTCGAATCCTTCTTAAGTGCATTAGAAATATTGGCTTAGAACAGTTTTGGGGGCTTCCAGTCTCAATTTGAAACAATTTTGTGCGCTGTTGATTGATTTCGGAAGTCATTGAAAACAAAGTGCTTTAATCTCTAGAAAGTGCTTGACACTCCGCTTTTTCGGCTCATAAGATTTTGTCCAGAAAGTTTTGACGGCTTTGCCTCCGTTGGAACTATTCTCCCTTGAAAAGAAAAGGCCGCCCTTGTTGCCGGGCGGCCTTTTCGTTGGGCGCGTAGTTCGCAGAAAGATCAGTGGAACTCGGGGCGGGAATCAGCGTATCCATCATTGGAAGATCGATCACTGAAAGATTGTCCCAAGATGTTCGGAGCTAAGTAGCAAAACTTTCTTGAGGCCGCAGGAGGCGAATGATGTTCTGTGATGGATGCGGGGCGGCGGTGCAGCCGGGCCAGGCTTTCTGCAGCCGGTGCGGCAAACAAGTTGTCGGCCCGATCTCGGCTTTGCCGCAGCGCGCCGGGCGAGTGCAAAGCCACGTACATCTGCTGGGCATTCTGTGGCTGGCCATCTCGGCCTTCAATACCATCGGGGGAGTGATTCTGTACATCGTCGCTAACACGTTGATGGCGCACTTGCACGATATGGGAGCGCCCGAGGCTCCGACCAGCTTCTTGCGGCCGCTGTTAAACGTGATTGCGATCATGATCCTGGCCAAAGCGGCGTGCGGATTTTTCGCGGGATGGGGGTTGTTGCATCGCGAAGCCTGGGCGCGCGTGGCCGCGCTGGTCTTGGGGTTCATCTCGCTATTCAATATTCCTTTCGGCACGGCCGTGGGAGTATACACGCTGTGGGTGCTGTTGCCGGCGCAGTCGCAAGCGGACTACGAAGAGATCGCGGCGGCGCGGGCGGCGTGAGGGCGCGGGTCGCGTACAAAAGTTTTACCTACAGAATCGTCCGTGCCGGTCCGCCGTACGCCGATACCATCCGTATGTTGTGACCGGAGATTTCAACAGCGATGGGGTGAGAGATTTTGCCGTCGTCGTAATCGACCCTGCGAAACCTGCTAAGAATTTTACGTTGCTGATTTTCAACCGACCGTTCGGTTCAAAACCACCAGCCCCAGCCTATATGGAATCAGCGCTTGATCTGCGAGGAGAAGGGATGTCATTCGGCCCACCTCGACCGAAGCCCTACAGGATTGTTGTGGGGCCATTTGAGAGCGACAACACGTTCATCCTGGTTCCGAAACGAAAAACATATAGGGTACAGGGTGAATGAAGGTGACTAGCTTAGCTAGGATCTGCGAATCCGTATCACTCTCGCACTCGTATCCCTTACGTTCTCGACCATTGGACTCGGACAACAGCGTCCGTGTACTGAAGCGGAAGGGAAACGTGCTCTGGATGAAGCGGACTCACTTCGGACTTGGGCCGCACTGTA
>JBEKWC010000039.1:0-45852 GCA_049513475.1 Candidatus Sulfotelmatobacter sp.
ATAGACGACACCCATTCCTCCTCCGCCAAGCTTCTCAACGATGCGGTAGTGCGAAATGGTCTGGCCGATCACTGGCGCGAATCTTACGTCTGAGAAACAGGCAAGTCAATGAAAGCTGGGGAAGTTGGCTCTATCTCAAAATCATGGCTGGCGTAACATCGCCATTACGCTCATCATGGTCTTTCGCTGGGCACTTGAGTGAAATGGTTTCGTAAACCATCAGGAAACAGCGGAGGATGAGGCGGGAATCTACCTCATTCCTTGCAACTTCGCGTACTCGGCTTTGGCTTCTTTCAGGATGGGGATGTCAGGGTCGGCGTCCTTCCAGAGTCCTAGGAAGTCTTGGTATGCGCCCTTCGCTTTGGCGCTGTCGCCGGATTGTGCGTAGGCACGGGCAAGTTGGAGATGGGCGAGCGAGCCGAGCAGGAAGTTCGCCACAAGTCCGGAATGATCAGGGAACTTCTGGAACTCGGCGACCGCAGCGGCACCGTTCCGCTGGGCCAAGTAAGCCAGGCCGCGAATGTAGGCGGGATACATAGCGGTTCCGGGAGAAGGGCTTCCGAGTTCGTAGGGTAGGGAGGGCTCAAGCGCGACAATCGTAAAGTGCCATCTGTCTGGCGCACTAAGTTTTATCGTGACGGGGCCTGACTCCGTCTTTTGCTTTACTTTCTCAGGCAAGGCGTCGTCGTACTCAACATCTTGCAATAATCCTGACACTGGAAGTTTCCCCATCAACGGCCTCCAATTTTCAATCCCGCTCACGACCCGCGCTGGCGATTTCACATTGACGGGTCGATTCGCTTCAACTCAAGCCACGGGCGAGATTGTCGTGCCGACTCTCCTGAAACGGTCCTCAACTGGACCGCCACCCCACCGAAGTTACCAGAAATCGTGTAAGTTCCTCTCCACGTCGTGCTATTGTGTCTTCACTGTCGCAACACAAGGTCACTCCCGACAACAGGACAAGGGAAAAATTTTCATCCGGTTCAGTAGAGATAAACCTCCGGATCTCGCCCCTGTTTCCCGCATCCGCTATACCTCGACTGCAGTGATTGGCGAATGTCATTGTGGCACGGTGGAGTCTCGTCCAGCTAGCATCAATCGTCAACCGCCTGAGCGGTTGCTTGGTCCGGCGCAACGGCGACAGCGCACAGGGCGGAGGTGAGGAGAGCTACGCCAAGAAGGGCGAAAATCTTGCCGCTCTTCAACTCGGCCCTATCTAGGAACGCGAAGAAGCCACAGGAAAAGGTCCAGATTTCTTTGTCACGTCCTCCGCCCGGGGAACAAGACCGCAGAGCGAGGGTGGGCCTTGGCCGTTTAGCGGGCCTGCTTCTTGACTGCATGCTTCTCACGATCCAGCACCATTTGGTCGAAGGCGTGAGGCAGAGATTCGCAACGGGAGTAGGGGCCGGGCTTGTAGGAGCGAGACGTGATTCCCGCTTGCGAGAGCTCTGAGATGGCCCAATCTTCACGATTGGTAACATCCCAGAATTCAACCGCATCATCAGCTTCGAAGTCAGGCTTGACCATTTCGTCGGGGTGGAAATGCCATTCGCAGATAACGTCGGTACGATCCACGGCACGCGGCCAGAGCGTGTGGGTCATCATGTAATCCGGATGTAGGCTGAGCAGCAGATTGGGAAAAATCGCGTAGTAATAAACTCGGTCGCGCTCCTCTGGGTTGAGTCCGGGAAGGTAGTTGCGCCGCAGCTTGCCATCCTTGCTCATGGTCCTGGCGCCGCCCTGAAACTCCATGGAGCCGCCGATGTAGCCTCGATGAGGACAGTCGTTTTCTCCGGAGAGATAATCGCTAATGGCACTGAGCGCCGGATGAAGAATGGGACAGTGCAGGCACTCGTTGTAGTTCACCATGATCAGCTTCCAGTTCGCCTTCACCTCATACCCAATGCGCCGATGGGTGCGCAGATCGGCCATTTGCCAATTCTGGAATTTCTGGGTCAGGTCCTCCAGTTGACCGGCCAGCGGGGCGGGCTCGGAGCCAAGATTGATAAAGATGTGTCCGTCCCAGACGTCGGCATGCACGCGATTGAGGGAATAGTCTTCGCGGCAGAAGCCGTCCTGTACGTGGGGCGCTCCGATGAGACTTCCGTCGAGTCCGTAGGTCCAACCGTGATAGCCGCACTGGATCCGTCCGGGGAAGTGCCCTTCGGCGCCGGCACAGATCCGGGTGCCGCGATGCCGGCAGACGTTGAAAAACGCGCGCAACGAGTTACTGCCATCCCGAGTAACGATGATGCTTTCACCCGCAACCTCTCGCAGAAAAAAGTCGCCCGGCGTCGGAACTTGGTCTGCGCGCCCGGCGCAGACCCAGGTCTGGCAGTAGAAGCGTTCGACTTCGTCTTCGAAGAGATCGGGATCTGTGTAGTAGCGGGCCGGCAGAGTGGTCGCAGCGGATTGGGCGTTAGAACTCAGCACTTAGCACCTGGCAGGGATGCGATCCGTCAGCAGTGGACATTCTGTTTACGGTCATCTCAGCGTAAGAATTTTATAGCAAGAATCGAGTTGGTGGTGTCGGAAACGAGGGTGAAGAGCTGGCCGGCGGCGCGTAATTTGCGTATTTCACGACGCAAAAGCACCTCTCGGAGGTGGTGCTGCCCATTGTCCCGATCGTCAGGTAAATTGCTGATTCGGTTCGGGACGGTATAATCGGTCCCGTTTTCAGAGCTTGCGGGAGGAACCTTTGTTCCGATTCCGAATGATTCGGCTTTTCATCTTTGTTTTCCTAGGGTGCGCGAATTGCGTCGCGCAGCGCGAGCCGGTGCTTAAGCAGATTGACCTACCGCACCCTTATTACTATCGCGAGATGTACCTGCCTCAGCTCACCACGGGGCCAAGCGCGGCGGCCTGGTCTCCGGATTCCCGGATGCTGGTTTACTCCATGGCCGGATCGCTGTGGCGGCAGGATGTGAACAGCACGATCGCCGAGCAACTCACGGCAGGTCCGGGCTATGACTATCAGCCGGACTGGTCGGCGGATGGGCGCTGGGTGGCTTTTTCACGTTACCACCACGATGCCATGGAGCTATGGTTGCTCGACCTGCACGATGGGCGGACGCGACAACTCACGTTTGGCAGCGCGGTGAACCTCGAGCCCCGGTTCTCACCCGACGGTAAGCGGCTGGCGTTTGTTTCAACTTCCTTCCACGGTCACTTTCACATCTTTGCAGGAAGATTCGAGAATGGCGAACTGAGCGACGTCCAGCAAATCACTCCGGAAAACGTCAGTTCACTTCCTCGCTATTACTACAGCAAGGTGGACCATGAGATCAGCCCGGTGTGGTCGCGTGATGGGTCCGAGATCCTCTTCATTTCGAATCGAGGGCACATTCACGGTACTGGGGGCTTCTGGCGGATGAAGGCGCAACCGGGCGCGGCAGCCCATGAAATCCACTATGAGGAGACAACCTGGAAAGCCCGCCCTGACCTTTCGCCAGATGGCAAGCGCATGGTGTACGCGTCCTATTTGGGGCAGTCGTGGCACCAGCTTTGGGTGATGCCGGAGGCGGGTGGCGACGCGTTTCCGATTTCGTATGGAGACTACGACAACATCAATCCGCGATGGTCTCCGGACGGATCAAAGATTTCGTTTATTTCGAACCGCACCGGCAATACGTCGCTGTCGATCCAAACGATTCCGGGCGGAGCGCAGAACGAAATTGTCGCCCGCGAGCGAAAGTACTTGACGCCGATGGGCAAATTGCTTCTGCGAGTTACGGACCGCAGCGGGAAGCCGGTGGCGGCGCGAGTCTTCGTGACAGCGGAAGACGGTCGGGCGTATGCGCCGGATGAGGGATGGATGGAAGCGGACGACAGTTTCGACCGCAAGGAGCGTCCGTTTGAGGCGCACTACTTTGTCACCCAGGGAATCTCTGAGGTTGCGGTTCCAGCCGGAAGAGTGCAAGTCGGCGTCATGCGCGGCTTCGAATACCGCTTCGAAGAACTAAGCTTGGATGTTCTGGCGGGCAAGACCTTTGAGGCCACGGTTCCGCTTCGGCCAATCGAGTGGAAACGTCCTGCCACGCGGTGGGTCAGTGGGGATGCTCATGTCCACATGAACTATGCGGGCACGTATCGGAATACCCCATCGCATCTGATTGCGCAGGCCGCCGCCGAGAATCTGTCGATCATTGAAAATCTGGTCGTCAATAAAGAACAGCGCTTCCCGGATATCGCGTACTTTTCGCCGAAGCTGGATCCGGCTTCCGACGAAGATCGCTTGCTGCAGCACGCGCAGGAGTTTCACACCAGCTACTGGGGACATCTCGGCCTTCTGAATTTGACGCGGAATCTGATCTTGCCGGGATATGCAGCGTACCCAAACACGGAGGCGGCCAGTTTGTTTCCGGCCAATGCCTATGTGGCTGATCTGGCACACGAACAAGGAGCGCTGGTGGGGTATGTTCATCCCTTGGAAAGCGTACCGAATCCGGCGAAAGACGCCGTTACGTTGGAACTGCCCGCGGATGTGGCCCTGGGGAAAGTGGATTACATCGAGGTGGTCGGCTTTTCTGACCATAAATCCACGGCAGAGGTCTGGTATAAATTGCTGAACTGCGGTTTCCGGCTGCCGACCGCTGCCGGAACAGATTTCATGGGGAACTACTCCTCGCTGCGAGGGCCGATTGGGTTAAACCGCGTGTATGCGGAAGTTCCCGCTGGATCCTTGCAGCTTGAGCCCTGGCTCCAGTCCATCAAAGCAGGACGGACTTTCGCAACGAACGGGCCCTTGCTGCGCTTTGAACTCGGAGGGCAGACGCCAGGAGGGGAGGTCCATCTCGACAAGAAGCAGGATGTCGTCTTTAAGGCGGCTCTTGGGTCCATTGTCCCTGTGGAGTATCTGCAGATCGTCTGCAACGGGAAAGTGGCGCGCGAACTAAACCTCAGTGCAAATCGCACAAGCGCTTACGTCGAAGGCAAGTTGCCGCTCGAAAGCAGTGGCTGGTGCATTCTGCGCGCGTTCAGTGACAGGGCCGAATACCCGATTCTAGATCTGTACCCGTATGCGACGACCAGTCCGGTTTATGTGGACATAGCTGGCGCCCCGCCGCGCAACCCGACCGAGGATGCCGCGTATTTCGTGGCGTGGATGGGGCGGCTGATCACGGCGGCGCAGAGCAGCACGGCGTGGAATACCGAGACCGAGCAGCAGGCGGTGCTGGCGATCTTTCAAAAAGCCCGACAAAAATACGAGAACATCGCGAAGCTAGGGCCCTAGAAGACTAGAAGACCGTTTTCGCTGGCTAGATCCATTCCGCAAAATTCGCTAACAACATGGCTCCAGAGTGGCGGGCGAACCAGAAGGCGTGACGCGGGACGGACTCCCGCCGATGCCGGCCATAAAGTCGCCTTCGAGCAGATCTTCCATTGACCTCCCCGAGGCCCGATTTCTGGACAGCTTCCGGCTAGGGACGACACGTCAGAATCGGGACCCGCTGCCGCGGGCAGAATCCGTTCTTCGAATATTCAGAATTCCAACCGCGCCTGAAAAGCGATCATGCGGGGAGTGCTGTCGCCGCCCAAACCCACGCCGAGCAAGCCGGTCGGCGGAGAGGTCGTGGACGTGAGTGCTCCGAATCCAGTTTGGGTGGAGGGCTGGCCGGGGATACCGGCCTGCACTATGCTTGGAAGGCCGAAATTCGGATGGTTGAAGACATTGAAAAACTGAGACTCAAACCGCAGCTTTATACGCTCGGTCAGGGGGAACCATTTTGTCAGGTAGAAGTCGCTCCAGAGAAAATCAGGACCACGCAAGGCATTGCGGCCGAGGTTTCCGAATTGGCAATTCCGCGGGTTGTCCCCGCCAAAACATTGCCCGGTCGCGGGATCGACGGCCGAGACGAAAGCGTCGGGATTGAGCCACGGAAGTGTTCCGGGCTGGGTCACGCCCGGAATCGGATGATGGTCGTACGGCGGAACCCCAGGGACAACACTGGCGAATTCCGGGCCGCTGCCCTGCACAATGCCGTTACCACCCGCGGAATAGGGCGTGCTCAGCACCGAGAACGGAACGCCGCTATGCCAAAACACCGTTCCGGAAATCTGCCAGCCGTTGAGCGCGTAGCCCAGAGAATGATTCCGCACCTTCCCCGGCAACTGATAGAGGTATTGCCCGTTGAGATTGTGCCGGATGTCGTAATCGCAAGGACCGTAGTCGCGGGCAAGGTCTCCTGGTAGAGGCGAAAGAATCCCTCCCCCGGAGAATTGCAGGAATCCGCCGTTTGAGACCGTATCCATGCAACGGCTCCAGGTGTAATTGACTTGTCCTTGTAGACCGTGACCGAGCCGTTTCATGGCGGTGAGTTGGAGGCCGTTGTAGTGGCTATTCGCGCCGGTGGAGAACTGCGTCACGGCGCCGAATCGCCGATCGGTGGGCTGCAGGTAGGGGAAGGGTGCAAAACAACCCTGACAAACGGTTTGGTAGCCGTTGACTTGGGTTGAGTACGGCTGGTTCACCGCGCGCGTGCCCACGTATTGCGCCTGCAGGCTGGCTGTCGTTCCGAGTTGATGTTCCATGCCCAGGCTCCATTCCATGAAGTACGGTGCGTGGAGTTCGCCATCGGGGACTGCCGTTATGGCGACTGGTGGAAGACAAGTTGTGGGATTTGCCCGCGGAGAGGCGCAGGAGAGCTGGCCCTGGGGAAATCCTGAAGTGAAAATCTGATTCGCGGCAATGGTTGCGCCCACGGCACTGTTGGCGACTCCCGGCGCGATGGCTGTCCCGCCCACGGTGCCCAGCAGTCCTCCTTGAAACGTTTTGTCGTACGGAGGATTAGCGCCGACGAGGTCAGCCACACTGCCGGGCAAGATGTCGCTGAAAATCCCGAAGCCGCTGCGGAGCACGGTTTTCGGCTGAAACTGCCAGGCAATCGCCGTTCTTGGTTGGAGAATGGCGGGCGGTGTGGACGAGAACAGATTGCCGAGATGATTTCGAATCGCGCCGTTCAGGGGTTGATTGGCATCATGCGAGATGGAACTGAAAGAGCCACCAAGACGGGCGACTTGATCGTGCGGATTCAGCGGATTGGAGTTGAAGGTGTCACGCAGTCCGAACGTCCAGGTCAGTTTGCGAGTCACCCTCCAGGTGTCTTGCGCGTAGAGATCGAAATTGAGAAAGTGGAAGGGTTCGTTTGCGTTCGCAGGGAACGTCTCCGAGGCAGTGTTCGCGATTCCAGACGTAAATTGCTGTAAGTTCGCGTAGGTCGCGGTGGGAACCGTGCCTTCCCCGAAGTCATAGTCGTTCAAGCGGAAGATTCGGGTATTGGTTCCGAATCGCAGTTCGTGAGCGCCATGGCTCCAGGCGAGATTGTCGTTGATGAAAAAACGGGATGCGCGCCGGCCTTGAATCCAGGTGTTGTCAAGTCCTCCGATGGGAGTGAATGGGTTCGCTCCGCTGCCCTGCAACACGATCGGAAAAGCCGACAGTGTCTTCTCTAAATCACGTGGCCCAAACAGGCTTTCGTACCAGGAAAATGCGGGATTGAAGTAATTGACCAGGTTCTGCGAGAAGACGTGTGTGTGTCCTGCCGCAAACGAATAGAGGGGCTGGGGTGAAAAAGCGTCGAATACCGGGTTGATCGGATCGGTCCACGCGGCTTGCAGCCCAGTGTCCGCCTGAAAACGAAACCAAGTCGTATCTTTCTCGTGGATGTTCCAGTCGACGCGGGCGGTTTGCACCTGTTCGTGGTCGTCGCTGGAGTGCGAAACACTTTGCCGATTGGCGCAACCCGTCCCGGCCGCGAGCGGACAACCCAGTATCGCGGTGGGTGTGCCGCTGGTATTTGTATAGAGTGAAAACATCTGCCGATAAAACGGGACTAACTGCGAAGGAAGTTGCTGCAAGACGTATTGTTGGAAGGAGGCGCTCGGAACAATCGCCGGGGTGACAATGGGCAGCGCGATGCGAACCCACTCGCTGTCGAAGAAGAAGAAAAGTTTGTTGTGTAGGATTGGACCCCCCACACTGCCTCCAAAATGATTTACGGTTGCCCCCGGCTTGTGGTTTCCCGGCGTCGCATTGGTGAAATAGTCCGCTGCATTGAGGATTGCGCCATTCCACAGCTCATAGAGATTGCCGTGAAACTGATTCGTGCCGGACTTGGTGACGTAATCGATTTGGGATGCTCCATACCTGCCTTGATCCACGGAATAGGAAAGAGTGTTGACGGTCAATTCCGAGATCGAATTCAATCCCAAGACCAGATTGGTCGAGAGGCCGCTGTTGAGATTGGTGAGCGGGTCGTTAGTTTCCAATCCGTCAACGATGTAGCCGTTTGAGAGAGCGGGCAGGCCGTTAAACTCGACGTTGCCATACCCGTTTGTGCCGCCAACGAAATCGTTGCTGCTACCTGCCGTGTTGATGAGCGCCCCAGGAGCAAACTGTAGAGGGTAGGTAAGGTCCCCACCCGGATTCGGCAGATTCTCAAGCGCCGGCGCACTCAGAGTGGTGGATGTGTTTGCGTTTTCCGGGTTGATGATCGGAGCCTCGCTGTTGACCTCAACCACCTCATTGGATCGAGCGATCTTGAGCGTGAAATCCACTGTTTGCTTCTGGCCCAGGCCTGAAACGACGTTGTCATTGTGCCGTGGTTCAAAACCGAAAGCTTCCACTTTGACCGAGTATGCGCCTGGCTTTAACTGGGGGAAGTTGAACCGGCCTGCGTCATCGGTCGTGGCGCTACGTTTTAGGCCAGTCTCGTGATGGGTGATCGTCACCGTGGCGCGCGGCACAACAGCGTTCGTCACGTCCCTTACTTCGCCAATGATGGCGCTCGTCGTTTCGCCTTGCGCCAGTGCTTCCACGGGGAGGAAGCACGACAACGTCAACACAAGAAAAGCAAAGCGAACTGCCCGCGCCATAAATTCCTTACCCAATTGCACCAAAGTGAAATGTTTCCCCGGTTTTTATATATTAACCAGCGATTATTCTTAATAGTTAACCATAGTTAACGACAATAAGCAAGGAGAGCAGGGAAAGTGGGAAAGGTGGGAAAAGTGGGATTGCCATTGATGTCCTGCAAGGCCGTTTTCTGGATAGTTTCCGGTTCGACAATGCGCTGACGGACCACTCGGGTCGCCATACCCCCCCAGTGGGATGCCCGTCGACGCAGAGTATCAATGGCTTTATGGCTTTGAATCGGGCCGTCGAAGGCAACGGTCCGGGAGTTGCTGCCTGGCGAAAGCGGAGGCAATTCTGCGCTCGCAATTTACATCTGACTTAGCCGACGATCTGCTATTACCTCCCGCTTTCATGGGACTTTGCGGCTATTATTCTCGATGAGGAGTATTTTTCAGAAGATACCTCTCCCACGGGTGAAACATGAGGAATGAATCTACTCTGCTCATGGCATGCGTCGTGCTCCTCTCTTTGGGCGGATGTTCGCGTTCGGGTAGGTCCAAAGACTTCGCCATTCTCGATCGGGCTTATCAGGTCGGCGTTCTGACCAAAGACGAGTACGAAGCGAAGAAGGCTGGCTTGCAATCGCAGTCCGAGGCGCTGGATGCGCTGGATAAGGCTCGCGCGGCCGGGGTTGTCACCGAGGCTGAGTACCCGGCGATTAAGGCACGACTGATTGCCAAAGCGAGTACGCTGGCGTCGCTCGAGAAAGCGCACCGCGCAGGCGTCTTCAACGAGGACGAGTATCTCGCCAAGAAAGCGGCGCTGTTGAACGCCGACGAAGCTGCTGCTCGGTCTGCGGGAGCAAACACAAATTCAACCCTGCCCGCTGGAGTGGCTCTTGCGGCGCAGCCGCTTGCCACCGCCGCATCTTCAAATGGGACCTCTATTTCGGCGATAGGCGGGCTGAAAACCGTCAATCTGTCCCCGGGTCAGATTTTCTATGGGCAGGTGGAAGGGCAAACGAACGAGGCCGGCGCCATGGGTGCGGTGCTTCGCTCCCTGCACAACCAACTCGGCGACCGGCCGCAGGTCGGAAAACTCTTCCAGGTCCGCGGGACTCAATCGGTGGCCGCGTTCTTCAATGTGAACAAGCGAAATCAGGTGGGCGGACAGATCGCCGGCCTTATTATCGCGACCAAGGTCACCAGCGATCACGTCGAGGCTGCCCTGGTTTCTGACGATGCAACTCGATTTCCCAAGACCCTCAACCCCATGATGAAGGCGCTGTTCGGCGTGTGGCACCCCCTGGATGCAGCGCGGACGGCGGGGCCGGTTTCGAGCGGTCCCGCGCCGCTCCACGAGATTACGCTTCCCGATCGCTCGGCCAGCATCGGCCTTCCCGACGGCTGGAAGATCGTGCCCAAAATGAGCATGGGAGGCAGCATCGTGGCAACCGGACCGAACGGTGAATCAGCTGAGATGGGAATCCCTTTCCTGGTGGCGGACACCAATAACGCAAATGTTCAACGGACGATGCGAACGGTCCAGAACGGCGGTCTTCGCGGCACCATGTATGCCAATGGAACCTACTATCCCTACGGCGGGGACATGGCCAAAACCTTTGTTTATCTCATACAGAACCTGCGCCACAAAGCCGGACTGCCGCAAGCCACTTACAACTTCACCGGTGTCGCCCCCGTATCGGCTTCGGCTCAACAGCGCTGCGTACGCCTGTCGGGCACGGCGAACATGGGAGACGGGAGAGGCGAAAAGGAATTCAACAGCGTGTTTTGCACCACTCCCCCCGGCCGCCTCGGCACCTGGAGTGCCACGGCCTATTTGACCACGATGCCCCTCCAGGTTGCCGCGATGGAACGGGCCACGCTCGGTGCTATTATGCAAAGCTTCACCGTAAACATGAGTGTGGTGAGCGCGGAGGCCCGAAGCATGGCGGCGCCTGCCATCGAGCAAATCCATTTAATCGGCAAAGCGGCAGCCGCCCAGGCAGCCGCGGCTCACGAGCGTAATGATATTCAGAACAGCAGCGTGTACCAACACTGGGACAATATTGACAAGCGCAGCCAGGAATTCGAGAACTATCAGCTCGGTTACGCCGTCGTCTCCGACACCCAGAATACGGTTCACGCCACCATGTGGAGCGACGAAGCCGCATTACTGGTACAGAACAATCCCGATAAGTTCGAATATGTGAGTGCCCCCAATTACTGGAAGGGAATCGACTACTGACGATCATGAATCGGGTTCTGATATTTTTTCTGGCTTCCGTGCTCCTTCTTGCCACCGGCTGCAAACATGCCAACCAAGCCGAGCAACTGGCCGCGCTCGACAGCGCCTATAAAGCGGGTTTGTTGACGAAGGAGGAATACGATACCAAGATGCTCGCACTGACTGGGGCGGAGCCCGCCGCCGCCCCCACTCCGAGCTCTTCGCCGACCACCGCTCCGCCTCCGATCATGGCCCAAGCGCCCGATCAGCCAAGGCCGAGCTCGCCGACACGACGCACGCCCGCTCGGCAGGCTACGGCATCCCTTCTTCCATCAGCTTCGCCCAACGCCGCCCCTGCCGGTGAACCTAGTTCATCTGCGCCCGGTAGTGCTCATACCAAGGAAGCTGAAACGGCTCCGCTCGGGGGCTGCGAAGATGCAGAATATAAGTCGGGGGGACAGAAGGGAAGTGAAGAGCGGTTTTTTGCCGCGCCTCCGGAAGCGGTGAGGAGCGCAGCAGTCTCAGCGCTCGACAGTTTGGACTTTAACATCCAGAAGAACGCGAACAACGAAATCGAGGCCAGCAAGAAGCGGCACCTCGGCGTCATCGTAGGAGCGGGCGGGGAGCGCGTGATTCTGACTTTCCGGGAAAGCGAGCGAGCAGGACGGAGTGGTACTCGCGTGATCGGCCATACCAGGAAGAATTTTGTCGGGCACGTAACCCAAAAAACCTGGACGGATCGCGTGCTGGCTCAGATCGGGTGTAAGCTTCGCGAATCCAGGCGTTAAGAGCCGTTCCTCTCGCAGACCCCGAAAAATGCTTTTGCGGTCAAGAAACGGCATACGAAAAGACCTCCGTGGTTTCGTCGAGCAGAGAGTGGAGAGCGTCTCGATGATGAGCTAACGAGCAACCCGGCTTGCGAAAAAAGTCTTCATGGAGGTTGAAACTCCCGGTCCAGAAGTCTTGTGGGAAGCCTGACTCCCTGATTCCACCGACTGGGGACGGAGCTCAAATGTCCCCACGCCCGCTTGGGGATAGCGTGTGCCTGAATGCTCTGCGCAACATCCCCAGTAATGCGGGGTTCAATATTGGTATCGTGGGGAGGGAATGCCATGCCCAAGATCCGTGGGCGACACCCATATTGGCGTCTGGCGTTGGTCGCGGCTAGTGCGCTGGCCATCCCGGCCGCCAATGCCGCGCCGCAGGACAACCCGGCCGTCGCCTCCGGAGGAAACACTGCCTGCGCAAACCTCGGTGTATACATTTTCGTCGGCGGGACGGGCGGTTTTGATGGCCTCGAAAATGGCGACCAGCTCACCGAACTGCTGCAAACCGGCCACGTGGGGCTCTACCAGCACGCCAATGCCGTCGTCGCGGCCGAGCAGCCGCCGAGCATCCTCCAAGCCATCGAGAGCGTGTTCACCGGAACCGGGCCTGGGCAAGCTGAACTCGGGCAGGTCGGCGCGAATTACTTCACGCTTCCCCCAAGCTACGGTTACTACCAGGCTGTGTACATACAAAATGGTCTACATCCCGCAGAAGCCAATGTGAACACCCCGTCCGATTCTGCCCCTCCCGGACAATTGCAAAAGGATCTGAAGCTCTGGCGAGAGTACGTGGATGCGGCCAGAACTGTCGGGATAGAAACCGTCGCTCCGGTCGTGGGCCCCAATGATCCGAACGAACCAAAACTAGGAGATCACGTCTTTGCCACCAACCCCTTCTATGCGCTCGAGCGCGGTGAGGCGCTTTATGGCAAAGCCATCGCCTTCGATGTTCCGCCCAACTTCTTTCTGACGGGCGGAAGCGGCCCCGGCTATCAGAAATTCATCGTGCAGGCCGTCCAATGGGGCAATGAGCACGGCATGCGCACGACCATGTTGCTTTCTCCTTACCCCTGGCCCACGAACGCCCAAGGCAAGCCAGATACTTTCCGTGAATTCACCAACAATACTTTTAGGAGCGACACCCAGAAGTTTGTCAGCCAGTTGAGCCAGCAACAAGCCATCCCTTCACAATGGTCAGTCGA
Source organism: Candidatus Sulfotelmatobacter sp. (assembly GCA_049513475.1). GTDB lineage: Bacteria > Acidobacteriota > Terriglobia > Terriglobales > Acidobacteriaceae > Sulfotelmatobacter. Next base: position 13,113 of record JBEKWC010000039.1, read on the forward strand.
CAATTACGAAGACCCGTATCCGCACGATACACCGGCTGTCGTGCCCGAAACCGTCCAAAACACTACGACTGCGGTTGGTCTTTGGTTGGCCGCAAATGCACCGGTCTATGTATACGGGCCAGGCAATCAGGGCCCCTGCGGTCCCCCTGCCTCGTCGCATGGAAGCGAACGGTGACACTGCGTTGAGTGGCAACGGCCATCGGTGATTACGGTCAACTCTGAAGTTATGGGCTCTGACTGACTTACGCCGGGCCAGAAATCTTCTTCGAGGACATCGCGACTGACACGAAGCCCGTTTTCTCGACCACTTTCCCGCTGCGGGCAGCTTGCCTCGATCAGAGCGTAATTGATTCCATAACAATCTCGGATCCTAGGCCCGAGTGAACCTGGTGGCGATGTTTCGCGAGTCATACATCAGGCGTTCCCATTCCGACTTCTAGGGTTCCGAATCCCTGTTTTTCTTGGGTCTTATCCGTTGCTAAGACTAGAATGGCCGCGTCAAGCTCGGACTTCGTCCATGGCAGATCAGATCAAGACGCCCCCTGCGGCTGCTCCTGCCGACCCTGCCGCGGATGCCCTTGCCGGTACCACGGTCGGCCGCTTCGTAATCGCCAGGCGGCTCGGCGCTGGCGGCATGGGACAGGTCTACGGCGCGGAAGACACCACGCTCAAGCGCTTTGTCGCCATCAAACGCATGTCGCCTCAGGCCAACTCCACTGAAGCGGACCGCAGACGTCTGCTTAAAGAAGCCCAGCGTTCCTCCGCTCTCAATCACCCCAACATCGGCTCCGTCTACGACGTTGTCGAGCACGCCGGCGAACTCTGGGTGGTCATGGAGTACATCGAAGGCGAAACCCTCCGTCATCGCCTCAAGCAGCCCATTTCCACCGACGAATTCTTCGCTATCGCGACCCAATGCTGCGAGGGACTGCAGGCCGCTCACGAAAAAGGAATCATTCACGGCGACATTAAGCCAGAAAACATCATGCTCGTGCCCGGCAATCGGGTAAAGATTCTAGACTTCGGCGTCGCCCGTCGCGCCTGGAGCGCCAATCCCAAAGAGGTCACCATGAGCATGGAGACGATGACCGCCAGCGGCGGCACCCCGGCCTACATGGCCCCCGAAGTCCTGCTCCAGCAACCCGACGATGGCCGCTCCGACATTTTTTCTCTCGGCGTCGTGTTCTATGAAATGTTAGGCGGTGAGCAACCCTTCCAGACCACCGGCCTTGCTACCACCATCGCCCGCATCGTCAACGCCGAGCCCTCCCCGCTCAAGAATGTCTCGAGCGCACTGACCGCTGTGATCTCCCGCAGCTTGGCCAAGAATCCCGCCGCGCGCTACCCCGACCCCGCCGCGCTCCTCGACGACCTGCGCCAGGTTCAACAGGGCCAAAGGCCAAAACGCGAAACGTCGGCCGCCGATGCTCTCCGTCAGTACCGGATGCTTGCGGTGTTGGCCATCGCGCTGATGGTCGTAGCGCTCCTCGCCTACAGCCCCCTGCGCCGATGGCTGGGCTCTTCCTCCGCAAACGATGCCACTACGCAATCCCAATCCAATGGAATGCCGCAAACCAAAATTCTCGCCATCCTTCCGTTCACCGGCGCCGCCACCGCCGATCCCAAGGTCACGGCGTTAGGAGAGGGACTCGTAGAAAGCATCGGCGCCAAGCTCGGCAAGCTCACCGGAGATCGCGCTTTCGAAATCGTCCCGCCCAGCAATCTGCAAGAAAAAAAAATCTCCAATCTGCCGGATGCAGCCAAAATGTTCGGCGCCAATCTCGGCCTAAGTCTCACGCTCGAACTTCAATCCCAGGATCTGGTCAAAGTCACTTACTCCTTGCGCAATGCCCAGACGGGCGCTTCGGTTGGCGGCGCCTCTGTGACCGTTCCCACCACCGACGCCTTCGCCGTGGAACAAAACGTCACTCAAGGAACCGTCCAAGCCCTGCGCCTGCAATTGCTGCCGGAAGAAGAAGCCGCTCTGAAATATCACGGCACTGACAACGCCGAAGCGTATCAGTATTATCTGCAGGCTCAAGGGTATGTGATGGATCACACGAAAACTGAAAAGCTCGACCTCGCAGCTCTGATGGCCCGCGATGCCCTCAAGCTCGATCCCAACTTCGGAATGGCCAAAGCGGTCCTCGGCAAGAGCTATTGGTTCAAGTACGACAACACCAAACAGAAGCAATGGATCGCACCCGCACAGAGCGGATGCAACGAATCCGTCAAGCTCGGCAATGCCGGTGCCGCCGGTCACGTCTGCCTCGGCCTCATCGAGGACGGCACCGGACATTACGCTGAAGCTGCCGCCGAATACCAACTGGCGCTTGGTCTCGAACCGACCAACGAAGAAGCCGCGATCGGTCTCGCCCTGGCGTACGAACATGAAAGCAAGATCACTGAAGCGGAAAGGGCCTACCAGCAAGCCATTCAAGCCCATCCCAACAGCCGCTACAGCTATAACATGGTGGGCACCTTTTACCGTCGTCGCAACGAATACAATCAGGCCCTGCGAATGTATGCCAAGGCTATCCAGATCGCTCCTGACTGGTACGGGACCTACGTGAACATCGGCGCCATCTATTTCGAAATGGGTCAGTATGACAAAGCCATCGATCCCCTGATGAAATCCATCGCCATCCGGCCGAGCTATCCCGGATACGTGAACCTGGGGGCCGCTCACTTTGGCCTCGGCAGGTTTGACGATGCAGCCAAAGCCTACCAGGAAGCAATCAAGCTGGACCCTGAACAGCAGGTCGTCTGGGGCGACCTCGGTGCCTCCTTGTACTATTCGGGGAAAAAGGATCAGTCTGTAGGTCCGCATCGCAAGGCGATCGAACTGGCGCTGGCGGACCTAAAGGTCAATCCTCGCGATGCAGAGCTGTTGAGCACCGTAGCGGGTTATTATTCCATGCTTGGCGACCGGAAGAATTCCCTCCTGTATCTAGGGCAGGCCTTGCAATACGGTCACAACGATAAAACTGTTCTGCTCGACGCAGCGGGCGTGTATAACAAGTTGGGCGATACTGGACTGGCCATTGAGTGGCTGGCTAAGGCGATGCAGGCCGGCTACACGGCGGAGCACATTCGCACCCTCCGCGAGTTTGATAACCTGGCCAACAATCCCAGTTACGAGCAGTTGACGAAATCGGCTAATCCATAAGGTTCCCGGCCCAGGCGCATGAGGCTTCGGGCCGGCGCTGAAGGCCGACTCACTCGAAATTGTTCCGGGTAGAGTCGGCTTCAACGAGCGAGATGGCCTGTTTGCCTCAGTTGACTTCCGGTTTTGCCGGTAGATCCAACGAAGGAACCGTCTGATGTAGAATTCTCCGGGAAATCAAGTCCCGCTTCAACCGGAGTGACCGTGAACTACGCTCGTATTGCATTGGCATCCCTCGGGGCTATGGTCGCCTACTTTGTCTATGGCTTTGCCATGTTCGCCGCATGGCCATCAATGAAAACTGAATTCATGAAGTACCCCAATGTCTATCGTGCCAAGGACGAGATGATGAAGGTGATGCCCTACGGCATGGTCGCCATCCTCATCGCTATCGTGGTCGTCGCCATTCTCTACGCAAAAATCTATACCGCTCATGGCGGCATCGTATCAGGAATATCCCTCGGCGCACTCATCGGCCTTTTCTCTGTCTGCACCTTCGCGATCCACAACTACATCAACCTGAACATCGGCCTCAGGTTGACCATCTACCAGTCCATCGCCTACTTCATTCAGTGGGTTATCGTGGGCGCAGCCATCGGCCTCATCTACAAACCATCGTAGATTTGTAGGCAAGTTCGTGAAAAATCGCCCAGCCGTCACTGACGCCGATCGGTCCGGCCTAGCGTAGGATTCGGAAATTTGAGGTTGTGAGAAGCGAAGATGTGGCCGCTCGTTGTTGCCATCTTCGAGTGACGGTGTTCGCAGGAAGAAAGGACTACCGTATGCGCCAACGTTGGTTGAAGGTCTTTTTCGGCAGCCTCTGCATGGTATCGCGTATTCGCAAGTTGAATATCACGATGAACAATCCGGAGTTTCGCTTTCGCTGCCTCCGGGGTGGACGTGGACTGGCCCAAGGTCCATGGAAGATCAGAAAAGTATTCTAACCTTGAAAGAGTTGGAAACGGCTCCGACACTTTTCCTGTATGTAAAAATTCTGGATACGGCGGAAGAAGTGATGCCAGCGCAGAAGATGAATCATCGCTTGTTGAAGCAGGAGGAAGCCAAGGTGAGGCAGCGAACTAGTGAAGGGTACGAGAACTATCGGGTCCGCGAAAACAGCTGTATTCTGAAATCGATCAACGGACGATCGGCGCTGAGCTGGGTTGACGATTACACGGTACGCGGAAATCACATGGTCGAGTATCTGACGCGAGTACGCAGCGAGAAAACGAACGCGCTGTTTTTTGCTCGCTTGCCGGCCGGGCAGCTCGAGGATTTTAAGATGCGGGTAGATCCAATCATCGAAACGTTGCAGATTCACTAGAAATTTGTGCGCAGTCTGGGAAGCCATCGGGCGGGCTTTGAAGCAGCGGTAGTCAGTTTGACGTTACATCGCCATTACGCTCAAAGCCCCGCAATGAGCGAAATGGCCTGATAACAACAGCCTGAGTCTGGCAGGGTGTCTAGTTGTGTGGGCTTGATGCGATAATAGGAACCATGTTCGAAACTCTTCAATCGTCGAACTCCGAGCCAGCGAACAAATGGGCTTCTGTTTACTGGTTTTGGTGTGTACTTGGAGCAATAGGCTTCATCATGGGTTTTTGGAAACATGGAGCATACCATTCCTTGGGAATGGCTTCCTACGCCGCCGTGTCCGTATTAGCGTTGTATTTTATTGTCACAGCAAGAACTAGCCCGCCCACGCGCAGAGGTCTATCAATTCGCTGCACCATCTTGCTCTGGCTGAGCCTCACGCCTACGACCGTCCGCCTGTTTTTGACGTAACGACAAGGGGGCAACGGCAGCGGCTTTCTGTCGCTTCAGCCCCATCCAGTTGTGCCGCGAAACGGGATGACTCGCGTAACATCGCCATTGTGCTCATTGACCTCTGCGAGGGGGTTTTGAGTGTAACCGCCTGATAACGACACTGGGCGTTTTTCTACCGTCGAGACTCAAACCGCGAGTCCTCCCAGTTTTTCACTTTCTCTGAATCTTTCTGGTTCAGGTTTGTTCTACGGCCTACCCACGCAGCTACGCTGTAGCCAATGCCAGCGTAGAACGGAGCGGTAAAGTCAAGCTGTGCCTTCCCACGCATCATGTCGTGGTTTGAGCCCACCATTGTCCAAAAATCGTGCCAATCACGAAACTCCGGAATTAGGAACCCACCCTCGAAGGATTGATGAAACGCCGCAGAGAATTGGCTGTGAAAGATTGAGGGGGCCGGAAAGGTCAGAAACTTATACGCCAGAATCGCGGTCGGTACGACCCAGACAAACTGCGCCACCTTATGTTTGAGGGGTTTTGAGTGCAATGGCCTGGTTACAACAGTGTTGTTCAATTTGATTTGTCGGTGTATGGGCTACTTTCGATCATGCAAAAACCGAAGCGTTCTGAGGACCCCCTCTGAATAGCCCATCAGGTCCTTCGCTTCTAATTCTGCGATTTCGCAGTTTGCTCTCTCTTCACCATCATCAATTCTCCCGCAATTGCTCGTCGCCTGCGAGTTATCAGAGACATGAATTGAAAAGCAGCGCCCGTTGAAAAAACCATAATAGTGGCGGCCCTTCCCGCTGGGGATCCAGCTTCGATAGAAGGTGTCGAACTCCTGCCCCCCTATCCGTGTCTTCCCTTCATAGAAAAACCTTCGAACCTCATCCTCGGATAGTCCCGCTTCCTGGTAAGTGCATTTCTCGGGGTCTGCGACGGCTTTCTCGAATCCGAGAAACATCTCCTCGGGATCACTCTTGAGGCTGACTCCCCCGTCCTCCGTCATCTCAAAATGCCAGGAGCCGGGATATTGGAACTCGAAAGCAGTGTCTTTGTATCTTTTCAATTGGAACTTAGCGAACTCCAACGATCTTTTTTCAGCAACCGTCTCTTGCAAGCGTTTGCGAATGAAATCTAATCGCTGACGAATCTTGGTGTCGACGCAATCGACGAGTTCTTCTGGGTTCCTTGCGCTAGCGCTGCACCCTTCCCGTTCAGAAATCCATTTCTTTTGGGATTGCACTAGACCAGATTTGGCGCTTGGCTCAACTGTCTTGAGGAGGGCCTCATAAAACGCGCCCAGCTCCCGGTCCAGCTCACCCAGTGGTCCATTACAAATCAATTTGTCCACATTCGTTTTCGCTTTTGCGCACCATTGGGGTGAGCTATTCGAATCGTCGGCCCAGGACAAGACCGAAAGCGAGCAAAGGCCCGCAACTAACGCGATGAATATAACTAAACCTGTGGCTGCTTTAGAAATCATTTCTCGTCCTGCGCTCGGGCCAATACTTCAGCAAGACGCATTCCTCGACCACGTGTTGTGCATGGCAGTCCTGGACAGAGCACCCAATATACCGCTAGCCGAGCTGTTGAAAATTCAGGACTTGTGACACATGAGTTGCGGAGCTGTCGCTAGCGATAGAGACACCGTGTCAACCCCGGACACGCAATGGGATCGTCGGATCCTTGGCGAAAAATCGCCATTGCACTCATCATGGCCTTGCGCTGGCCACTGAGCGCTATCGCCTGGTTTCGTCAGTCATCTCATGACTAAAACTACTGATACTGATTCCCGAGAATCAGCGCTGCGAGGACAAATACAGCAAGATGCGTAAGATCGACCAGACGTTCTGAGACGTATTTCCTTCATCCCGCCCGCTATTTTTACGAGAAGCGCGGATTTCGGATCACCCACGAAGACCAGCACAAGTTCTACATGAGAGCCGACCCAGGAGGATCTCGCCAGGACAACTGACGATAAATCGCCATAGCGCTCATTGACCCGACCTCGCCCCCGGTTCCGGGGTCAAAACGTGTAATGGCCTGGTTTCAACAGTAATGGTCCTCCTCCGGCGATTTAGTGGCACAATAACGCTGGAAGCTAGGTGCCGCGAGGCATTCCTGTCATGCAATTTCCCACAGCATAGGAAGTAACCATGTCGAAGACATATCTGAATCCCCCGGATCTCTTCCCAAGTCAGCAGTATGGTTTCTCGCAGGGAGTCGCCACGCTGGGAAAAACTACGGTATACGTATCCGGTCAGGTGGGCTGGAACGCTATCCAACAGATCACCAATCCCGCGGATCTCGGGATTCAAGCCCGTCAAGCTTTGGAGAACATCGAGGTTGCCGTGGCAGCAGCGGGTGGGAGTCGGACGGACATCGTGTCCCTGCGTTTGTATATCGTGGGCGACCACATCCACAACGCCCTATCCGTGCGTGAAGCCTTACGCGGCTTCTTTCCGGCAGAGAATCTGCCGACCAGCACTTGGATCGGAGTATCCGCTCTGGCCAGCAAAGATTTCCTGATCGAGATTGAAGCCGTTGCCGTTCTGGAGTAAGGACGAGAGCCGATGTGCGATTGTTGTCGCAAAATCGCCCTTACGCTCATCATGGTCCTTCGATGGGCACTTGAGCGCTATCGCCTGATAGCAACATTTGATCCACAAGTCCCAACCTTTCCGGCCCTTATGCTCACCTCGGACGCCCAAGAAAGATGACGCATCGGCCTCTCATGGTTGTGGGATATGCTTGAGAGCATCCGGCGGTTTAAAAGCTCCTGACTTGTTGAGGTTTACTCATGCCTACACGGCGCTCGTTCCTGCGCTGCTCGCTGGCAGGCTCTGTTTGGTTCGGTCTTCGCGGCGTCTATGCTGCCGCAACGGCAGATGCAAGCGCAGCCGAACGACTAGTAGAACGATACATGGCTGCTTACAATGTCCCGGGTCTCTCCGTTTGTTATGGCAGGGGAAAACAGATTCTTTTTGTGCGGGGATATGGACTCGCCGAACGTAAGGGCCGAGAGCCGGTAATTCCCCAGAGTCTGTTCCGCATTGCCAGCGTGTCGAAGCCGTTTACGTCGGCTGCTGTTTTCACTCTGGTGGAGTCAGACAAGTTGCGCATCACCGATCGAGTCTTTGGCCTAGGCGGCATTCTCAACAGCTTCGTGTTACGCAGGCACACTGACTGGCTGCAGGCAATTACCGTGCACGATTTGCTCACCCACACCTCCGGCGGATGGTCCAATAAGGAGCACGATCCGATGTTTCATGAAAAGCAGCGAAGCCCCGCCGACTTTATTCAGCACACCTTGGACACATACCCTGTGGAGAACGCTCCCGGCACGCGATATGCCTATTCCAACTTCGGATACTTTGTGCTGGGCCGCGTGATCGAACAAGTTTCAGGTACGCCTTATGGCGACTACGTCCAGCGGCACGTGCTCGCACCGCTCGCAATTACGGATATGCAGTTGGCGAAAAAGAAGGCGGCACCAAACGAGGTTCACTACTACGGATAGGGCCACGACGATCCCTACTCCATTCCGATCGAGCTTCACGACTCCAACGGAGGATGGATTGCCACGCCGAGCGATCTGGTCCGCTTCGCCTTGGGAGTTTTCTCCGCAGAAGACAACGCGGACGCCCCAGCATTGCTTAAGCCGGAAACCTAGCGCCAGATGACCCAGGTCTCGGCCGAGAATCGCGAATATGCGTGCGGATGGAGCGTCTCATCCGAGGGAGACTGCTCCCACTCCGGCGGGTTCGACGGGGCGGCCAGCTTTTGTGTCCACCGCCGCGACGGATTGGCGTGGGCGGTCGTGGTAAACACGCGCCGCACACATTCTGAGATGGAACAGGACCTCGACAGGCTGTCCTGGGATATCGCCGCGTCCTTGCAGTGATCCTGGCGCTATCCTATGCGGCATTTTTCTGGCTGTCTGTCGCATACAAAGGTAACTCCGAAACTGGTCGTGGCCCTTCGCTGGGCACTTGAGTGAAATCGCCTGGTTACAACAACTATCAATTTCTGGAATCCGGCGACCCTTCTTCCGCAAAGTGCTGGTCTCAACGAATGGTCCCAACAAGCCCCCGGGCCCCACCTTGAGCGAGTCGCAGTGGTACCATCCCTCCCATGAATCGCCGTCAGAAAGAAACCAAGGTTTGTGCTGCCCTGCTGGTCTTTCTTTGCTCATTGCCCTGCGCGATCAACGCTCGTGTTCAAGGCAACTCGTCGCCGCAGCTAAACACGTTCCCGATTCCTCTTCCACCGGGTCTGGAAGTGGCAAGCGCGGCGCTATCGCCTGACGGAGAAAGAGTTGCAGTCATTTTCGTTCGCCCCCGCTGGGCAGTCGCCGACCAGACCGGCAATGCGGTTAGTGTGCGAATTTGGAATGTTGGCACCAAGGAGCCTATCGCCGCAAGGCAATTGTCTGTCAGGGGAGTGGACGCTTCACTTGCTGTGTGGGAGTCCAATGTGGGGACCTTTGTGCACTACTGCGAGAATGGGTTGGGCATCATGGTGGCCGACCCCGTTGGGACTCTCTCCTATCTAAATCCGCAGACTCTCGAAATATTGCATGCCACGGCCACGAACGTTGATGTCGACCCAAGCGGAAGACGATGGAAAACCTCCTGCGCAGCGAATGGTCGGCATGCTGTGGTAGCGACGTTCGGTGGGCTTGCTGGTCCTGTCGGGCACAAGAAAACCAATGACGCCGTGCGGATAAGAGTTTTCGACCTCAGCTCTGGCGCGCTTCTTCGAGAGTGGAATTTGGAGAATACCGCTCCGTTCGGAGACGTCGCCATTTCGCCGAGCGGCGATCAAATTGCTGTCTCCTACGTCGCTACGAATCGCTTTACCGAACGACCGAAAGCCATACCGAACCTCGAACTGTTGAATGTGAAGACCGGGAAAGTGGACCTCCAGGTGAAGACCGGACACTTACCTGGCCGGATCAGCTTTGTCGGACAAACCCGGGTTGCTACTGCTGATACAAATCGTCCTGGGCTATTTTGGAAGCCAGAGATAAAAGTCTGGGATACGAGCAATGGGAAGCTGGTAAAGGAATTTGGCGACCCGAAGGTCGGAGCGCGCCGCAGAGTGGGAGCCTCAAGCGATGGCAACGTGATTCTTGGTTACATCCCTCAAGAAACCGTGAATAACGGCACAAAAACCGAGGATTGGACAGTGCAGGCGCGATTTCGATTGTGGGACGTCACTACGGGCCAGACGATTGCGACGTCCCCGTTATTGCCTCCGATCCGGGGTATCATTTTCGCGCTCGATCTAGACGTAAGCGCCAACGGCCGCGCTGTAGTCGTCTTCGCTTCTGGATCTTTTCCGATCTGCGTCTTCTCCACCACGCCATCGGCCCCGCCCCTCTGGTAACTATTGATAAATCGCCATATCGCTTATTGAGGGTTTGAGTGCAATCTGGTAACAACATTCCGTAGGGTCAGGGTGCATCATTCCAAACGAGTTATAGGATGTTCTGGCGTTTTTTCGAAGGTAAGCCAAGCCTCGGCAAAACGTTTTGACGGCAGCCCGCGTTTATTTCGAATGGCGCAGCGCGGCAAAGGGTGGAATCCACTGAGCGTTTCGCCCGCAGTGAGGAGTTGGAGGGGCAACCGCGATCCGGTGACGCCCTCCGCAAAGCCACGCTGCATCTGAATGCGATGGAATGCTGCGCAAGTCGCTCGACATCACCAATTCGGCGCGTATTCAGCATCCATTCCGTCTTTGTTAGGGCAGAAGGATGTGGCGTTCATGTAGGCTCCGCAAGTTTCCTAACTGGCGGCCAGTGCCGTCGATAAGGGGTTTCTTCCAGATCTCGAGTGAGAAAGCATATGGTGCGGGCTAGCCCGCGAAGCCAGGTCATCGAGCAGTCGGACATCGTGTTTACTGATCGTAAGCGTGTGAGCAACTTAGCCGGTTCTCAGTGCGCGTACTTAACGGAACATCCGTACGGACGACTAGTCGGCGTGGTGACGGACTTGCCCGCCATCGCTTCCTCCAAAGCCTGCGAGACGTAGTTCGTCGCAGTTGCGATATCGGCCTGGTCCGTAGTCGCTTTGCTGTCGAGTGCTCCATCGTAGATCAGAACGCCGGCGGGATTGATGATAAACATGTGGGGAGTAGTCTTCGCCGAATACAGCCGCCCAACGTCTCCCTGTGGATCCAGGAGCGCAGCTGTGGGCGAGCCGTTCATCTGCTTGAGGTAGTCGTTCTCCTGTTGGGCCGTAACGTATCCCTGTTGGCCACGCGCGGAGGAGATCACGGTGAACCAGATCACACCTCGAGCGGTCCATTCCTTCTGCAAACGTTGCATGTTTCCGCTCTCGTAATGCTTCCGTGTGTACGGACAGCCGTTGTTGTGCCACTCCAAAACCACGAATTTCCCGCGATATTGGCTGAGCTTGCGCGTTTGACCATTGCTGTCTGTCGTTTGAAATTCCGGCGCAGGATCACCAACCTTCTGCGCGTACGCCGAGATCGCGCACGTGAGCAAGAGTGCCACGACCAAACCGGACCACGGATTCTGCTTCACGACCTCCTCCATTTCACGACGGTGGGTAATGTTTCATGACTGCGCGTGAACAGCGCTAGACGATTACGAGACCGGAACGTCCACCCGATATGCCTTCCCAGAGCCGACAACCACCACTCCTCTCAGACGTGATAAAGGCTTCAGCAGATGGCTTGATTTTTTAAGATGCAGGCAAAAGCCTCCGGGTATCCTGGTTGCTGTCTGAGGAGCCGCATTCTCAATCTGCTCCTCTTCCAACGGAAAAAATTGAGGCGCTCCCCCCGATTTGCCGACATTAAGATTCAGGACGAAGTCATTGCCAATGGAAGCGGCCGAGATTTTCCAGCCTTCTGGTGCTGGCTGGGGCAGACGGCGGCGCGTCGCTTCAAATAATTGAACGTCCGAGCCAGCCACTGCACGGCTCTTCACAGGAAGCATCAACTCAAGCCGCTTCTGTCCAGGGATACAAAGATCTCGGCAAACTAAGAAGTGGACGCGAGCCGCGAACCTCTCACCCGCTCCCTCTCTTAATCGCGGGGGCGGCTGAATCGCGGCGATGAGCAAAACTTGATGCTCGTAACCAAAATCGGCAAAGGGCGGAGTGGACAGACGCTCGGGGTATGGCCACTGAATCGCACCCGCTTGAAATCCCTCCGGCAACTCCCACTCGATGCCCGGTGGTTCGCCCGAGTCGCCAGGGTTGACCCAATAGGTGTGCCACTCATCCTGCAAAACAAACCGGATACCTATCCAAATTTTCCTGTAGGGCACAATCGCATCTTGTTCCGAAATCAACTCGATCTTTACATGCTGCTCGGCAGGACTTTCGGCAGACGTGAACGCCGGCAAAACCAGGCAAGTAACTCCCACTGAGAAAAACCAAACCAAACGAATAACGGAGCGATCCGGCATGAAGGTCGATGCACTCACGCAAGTTTTGATGCTGATGACGTGCGGGCGGACCCTTCAATTTCGAGCAAGAAAGAAGCCGAAAGGAGGTCAGACGATGAGCCAAAGCTTTCGGGCTGTGAAAGAAATATGGATTGCACACCCGTAATGCTTTATCCAACCGGAGAACTTAATGGTTTACTCCACGACCTTGCCGCCAGGGTAGCGGAACGAAACCCAAGCTGCTTGACTCCCTTGACTCGGCTGATCCCCGCAGTCATTTCAGGGCTAAGCCAGCCAGAACCCGCAGCTAAACCTAACAACACGCTCGCGGAGCGGTGCAGGGTGGAAGTCGTTCATCCGCCCTGCATTCCGCTCACGGTGCGTTTTAGAAGAATCCCAGCGGCTTCTGGCTATAGCTCACCAACAGGTTCTTGGTCTGTTGATAGTGTCCAAGGGCAAGCTTGTGAGTCTCGCGACCAAAGCCCGACTGTTTGTAGCCGCCAAACGCGGCGCCCGCTGGATAGAGGTGATAGCAGTTGGTCCACACCCGGCCCGCCTTAATCTCACGGCCGACGCGATAGGCATTCGTCCCGTTGCGTGACCAAACGCCCGCGCCCAGTCCGTAGACCGTATCGTTACCGATCGCAATAGCCTCCTCCAGAGTCTTGAACCTCGTAACCGAAAGCACCGGGCCGAAGATCTCTTCCTGGAAGATGCGCATTTTGTTGTGGCCGACGAAAACCGTCGGCTTGACGTAATAACCGTTATCCAGATCGCCGCCCAGATGAGCCTGCTCTCCGCCGACGACACATTTCGCGCCTTCTTGTTTTCCGATTTTTATGTATTCCAGGATTTTTTCCAGCTGCTCGTGCGACGCTTGCGCACCCATCATAGTGTTGGGATCGAGAGGGTCGCCGACTTTGATCTTCGCCACGCGTTCCACCGCACGCTCCAGGAACTTGTCGAAGATCGACTCCTGAATGAGAGCGCGAGACGGGCACGTGCAGACCTCGCCCTTGTTAAAAGCGAAGAGGGCAAAGCCTTCCAGAGCCTTATCGAAGAACTCGTCATCCTCGTCCATCACGTCCGCGAAAAAGATGTTTGGCGATTTTCCGCCCAGCTCCAGCGTTTGCGGAATGATTGGCTCGGAAGCGTACTGCATGATGAGCCGTCCGGTTGTGGTTTCGCCGGTGAAGCCGATCTTTGCAATGCGCGGGTTGGTCGCCAGTGCTTTGCCGATTTCTCCACCCGGCCCGGTAACCACATTGACTACGCCTGCGGGCACTAGATCCGCGATCAATTGCATCAGCACCAAAGCACTGAGCGGTGTGTTGGAGGCCGGCTTGAGGATGACGCAGTTTCCCGCGCCCAGGGCCGGACCCAGCTTCCACGCCGCCATCAGCAAGGGAAAGTTCCAGGGAATGATCTGCCCTACAACCCCCAGCGGTTCTTTGAAGTGGTAGGCAATCGTGTCGTTGTCGATTTCACTGACGGTTCCTTCTTCGGCGCGGACGCAGCTCGCGAAATAACGGAAGTGGTCGATGGCCAGCGGCACATCGGCGGCGCGAGTCTCGCGAATCGGCTTGCCGTTATCCAGGGTTTCGGCGAGGGCCAGCAGCTCCAGATTTTCTTCCATCTTGTCGGCGATCTTCAGCAGGATGCCGGCACGATCTGCGGGTGAAGTGCGGGCCCAGAGATCTTTTACCGCGTGTGCTGCATCAAGCGCCTTCTCGATGTCTTCCGCCGAGGAACGGGCGATCTCACAGATCGGCTCGCCATTGATGGGGCTATGGTCCGTAAAGTACCGGCCTTTCAGCGGCGCTACCCACGTGCCGCCAATAAAGTTCTCATATTTCGATTTGACGCCACCCTTGCGAAGCGTATCGACGGCTTGCTGGACGGATGTTTGCTTAACTGAATCTTTGACTGCCATAAAAATATCTCCTTTTTCTGCTCTATTAATAAAAGACGACGATCGCCAATATGCTGCCAAATTACCTTGCCCGACGAAAAGAATCGGTGAGCGTATCATTGGCGCCGATGCCTCTGCTCACCATCCGTCGGAAGTAAATAGAGGCGGGAAAGGCTCTCAACGCGTGACGAGCGCCTGATGCGCCTCTTGGTTTAGTATCTGCACCGTTGTGATTAGTGAGCTCCGACTAGAACTCGCTCACTCTCAGATTTCTTCGCACCCGACTCGGCTGCGATATCGAGAACGATTCGACCATTGACCTTGCCCTTTTTGAGACGATCAAAGACATCGTTGATCGATCCCAGTGGCTGAGTTTCGATGGTGGCTTTCACTTTACCGTCGGCGGCGAAAGCCAGCGCTTCTTCCAGGTCCTTGCGGGTGCCTACGATCGATCCCCGCACGGTTTGGCCGTTCAACACCAAATCGAAAATCGAGATGGGGAACTCGCCCGGAGGCAGTCCGTTCAGAACGCAGGTTCCACCGCGCCGGAGCATGCCAATGGCTTGTTTGAATGCCCCCAGCGATACGGCCGTTACCAGCACGCCGTGCGCACCCCCGATCTGTTTCTGGATGGCCTGGATGGGATCTTCCAACTTCGCATCGACGGTCACTTCAGCGCCGAGGCTGCGGGCCAACTTCAGCTTCTCGGGGCCTACATCGATGGCGGCAACGTGCAATCCCATTGCTCTTGCATATTGGACGGCAAGATGGCCAAGTCCGCCGATGCCTGAGATCACGACCCACTCGCCGGGGCGAGCCTGGGTTTGCTTCAAACCTTTGTAAGTGGTCAGGCCGGCGCACAGAATCGGTCCGGCTTCAATAAAGGAAAGTTTGTCTGGAATCCGGTTCAGATAATTAGCATGCCCCAGAGAATACTCTGCGAAGCTGCCATTTACCGTATAGCCCGACATCTGCTGTCCCGGACACAATGTTTCCCACCCTGTTAGGCAGAAGTCACAATAACCGCAGGCGCTGTGCAGCCAAGCGATCCCAACCCGGTCGCCTTCCTTCAGATGCGTCACGCCTGGCCCTACCTTGGCTACAATCCCCGCGCCCTCGTGCCCAGGGATGAAAGGCAGAGTGGGTTTAATCGGCCAATCGCCATCCGCCGCATGCAGGTCGGTATGGCATACCCCACTCGCGATTACTTTAACCAGAACCTGCTCCGGCCCTGGATCTGGAATTGGAACTTCCCGAATCTTCAACGGCTCGCCGAATTTATCGACGAAAGCCGCTTGCATTGTTTTTGCCATGGTATGTCTCCTCGGAGTCCGCAGCTTATTTGGCTTTTAGCTGCCCTGCGGGCTCGGAATGAATTTGTATAGCTGCTAAACGACCGCCCGGTCCCTGCAGGTGCAGTGATCCGTCTGTCTTGGGGTTCATCGAGTACTGCTCGAACGGACCTAGAACTAATCTTGTTGGAGCATTGGAGACTTATTGTCGCGCCTGGCAGGGTGCGGGACCGTGATCTGGCGCACAGCTTGTTGTGACGACGTACGCGACCACCAACCGCATAACGTGCGCTGTAGGTAAAGTTTGCTGAAACGCCCTGGAGGTCAGTTTCCGGGAGATCGCTCGTCTTTGATCTCCCCCCAGCCCGTTTGTGGACAGTCTCCGTGTCAGCGACCGGAAGGACTTGCACTTAATGCAATTATTCGCCGCGACGATTTGCCTATAGCTGGCTGACGGCCTGAGTGGTCCGTAACTCGGCGTTTCAGCGCCTAGCAGGCTGCGGAAAAACTCGGCTCGTCTAATCTGCCAGCGGGCCTAGTAGCCCCATTCTTTGAGGATCGGCTTGACATCCGCTAGTGCCAAGCTGCTCCGGTTAGCCAATCTAGGATCTTCGCCGGAATAGGCGATGTTCAGTCGATTGGTTGGAAATCCTGAGACGGATTCGACCTCGTAGGTGAAGGTGAGCTGCTCATGCAAGGTGCCGTCCACGGTCTTGTACTCCTTGGGACCTTGAAATATCTCCTGATCGCCAATCCATCTGTACCCATTGCTCGTCTTCCGAAAGGCAATCGTGCGTGAAGTCTTCGAGTTGATGTGAAGCATTGCGTCATACCGACTCGTGGACCTCGATTCCAAGCGGACATCTGCGGTTTTCGAGATCGGGGTGAAGCCGTAAGATGTGCGATCGAACGAAGCAGCCGCCTTCAGCAATAGCTGAACCTGCGGGTCATCCATCGCGACCTTCTTTGGTGCAAGCCAGCAGCCCGCCAGCACAACTAGTACAACGAAAGTCACCAGCCGTTTCATAGAGGCCTTGAGAGGAAATGGTTTGGGAACCTTGCCAATAAAATCAACAACACATTCTACCGTTTCGCGTTCCGCCCTTCTCACCGTGCGCCTCTCTGCGGAAAGTCACTCAGTATCAGAAAAGTCTCTTGCTTCCACAACACAAACTGATAAGAAGAAAGCATGCGTGGAAACGACGAACAGCAGTTGGACGTGTTCAGTTATATCAGTCCCGAGCAGCGGGTTCCGCAGGCCCATCCGCTACGTTCGCTGCGAGCCATGACGGACGAAGCGCTCCTGCAGTTGCAACCTCGGTTCAACCGCTTATACGCAAAAACTGGCCGACCCTCGATTGCCCCCGAGAAGTTGTTGCGGGCCCTCTTGCTGCAAGCGCTGTACTCGGTGCGCAGCGAGCGGATGTTGATGGAACAGCTCGACTACAACTTGCTGTTCCGCTGGTTTGTAGGCCTGAACATGGATGATTCCGTCTGGGACGTGACGGTGTTTACCAAGAACCGCGAGCGTCTGCTCGATGGGGACATCGCCTTAGCTTTCTTCCACGCTGTGCTTCGGCAAGCTCGTGAACGGGATCTGCTCTCAGACGAACACTTCACGGTGGATGGAACATTGTTGGAAGCATGGGCGAGTCTCAAGAGTTTTCAGCGAAAGGACGGCAAGCCAGCGGGTCAGCCGGACGATCCTGGCAATGCGACAGTAGACTTTCACCGGGAGAAGCGGTCGAACCATACGCACGAATCGAAAACGGACCCGGATGCGAAGCTGGCACGCAAAGGCAGGGGCAAGGAAGCCAAGCTGAGTTATACCGGGAATCTGTTGGTAGAAAACCGCAACGGACTAATCGTGAACACAGAGGTGTTCGAGGCCAACGGAACGGCGGAGCGCGACGCAGCGCTGCTCATGCTGGAACAGATCACGGGCACAAAACAGGTCACGGTTGGAGGTGACAAGGGATACGACACGGCGGACTTCGTGGCCGAGTGCCGCAACCTCAAGGTCACGCCGCACGTGGCTCAAAATCTGGAGCGACCCGGTGGGAGTGCGATTGATGCGCGTACGACGCAGCATCCTGGATACGCCATTAGCCAGAGGAAGAGGAAACGTATCGAAGAGTGCTTCGGATGGCTGAAGACGATCGCGCTGTTGCGCAAGGTTCGGCACCGTGGAATCTTCAAGGTCGGATGGGTCTTCACCTTCGCAGCTGCGGCCTACAACTTAGTCCGTATGAGGAATCTGGCGATTCAAGCGACGTAAGCCGGGATCGCGGTGCGCTCGCAGGCCCGAAAGTAAATCCGCGCCGGCCCAGCAGATACAGCCAGAGCCCTTCCCGAATCACAAAATCACTGAGACCGAAGACAATCTAAGTCGCGGAGTCCATTTTTCCGCAGCCTGCTAGGGCTCTGGCTTCTGATCATTGCTTTCATCGCAATTGCAGCCGCCACGAGCACTGCCGAAGCCGCATTCGCCACAACCACCGCCATTGCCTTCAGCCTGATTCCGTAAGTAAGCCACATCAGGCCGGCCAGATAGATTGGCAGCATGGAATAGGAAAGGCCTGCGCCACCCTGTTTCCTAATCTTCGCCAGTTGGGGAAGGAAGGACAACGTCGTGCAGCCAGCCGCGAAGTATCCGATAAAATTTTGAAGCTAGACGGAATTGACATCTCCCCACCTCCCAGCGGCAAACGGTTGCGTCCTGTGCGAGCGAACCGCACTTTACCGCACCATTCTTTAAGATGAATTTGCAGTTGCTGGCCGGCGACGGCGTGACCGCTGCTCCGCAGCAAGTCTTGAGGCCAACTGAAAACCTCTTGATGCCAGCGGCAGACTCCGTGGAGAATAAACGCTTGCAGGCCGGTAGCGGGCGTCGAATGAAAAGCAGCTCCTACCAGCGCTTCCGGTGCGGCTTTCGTCGCTTGGCTGAGTGTCTCGTAGAGATCGAGGTAGGACGTGGCGACACTCTCCCAGCGGTAGAGTTGAGCCGTCGCCAGCGCCTTCCTGGTCTTGGTCGGTGTAAGTATACAGCGCGGGAGGAATAAGCTCCCCCGCGCTGCTAAACCTCGGCTCGATGACTGCCGCTTTCGTGTGATGGTAGGTGTCGTTCGAGCAGTTCATCCAGGAGAACAAGAACAAGAACGAGATCACAGCGCTGCAAACTATCTACAACCGTCCTTACCGGCAGCGACTCACGCCCAAGCCCGCGATCGTCACTCGGCGACATGATAATCTGCCGATGCTATGGTTCTATTGTTAATTGCTGGCGTGCTTGCGGCTGCCGCCGTTTTCTTATGGTACTTACCCCGCAACAAAAGACTGCTCTTGAAACTGACCGCAAGGATTCCCGCTGGAGTCTTGATTTGCGCCTCATCGTTAACGTTGCTGGCGTTTCTGTTCCCGTTGCCTTTTCGTGGAGCCGTGTGTAATCAGTACGAGTTCCCTCCCATCCCATCGAGTGATGGCAAACACTTTGTTCAGGTGAACGAAGTGAATTGTGGCGCGCTGGACGACGATCACAGTTATGTGCAGCTCTGGCGCGAGCGAGGGGGCTTCTTAGCGCGCATTTTTGGAAAACGAGGCTACCCAACGATCATACTGACGGTTGGTCACGATCCTCGATTGATCGACGTCGCGTGGCAAGACAACCGGACTTTAATCATCCGTTACCCAAACGACTACTCTGGGTATGGCGAAGAATATCGCTGCCAGACGAAGTCGGGTGATATTCGAATCGAGTGTGTCGGATACATGCCGAACTACAGTAAACCCCTCGCCAAGATGCCGCCGGTGCGGCGATGGCCTTGGTGAGCAGGCCGGATCGTTGGCGAGACAGTGCGCCGTGAAAGGCGCTGGGCTTCAGCGGGTGAAACTCCCGCCCGGGAACTGGTTCGCTCCACCCGGTAGGTGGGATGAGAAGGTCGATCCCCGATCACGGATGGCGTTAAGCTATCGGCAGTTTAGACGATTGTGCTTGGAGATCGCATGAATATATCCGCCGGCCCTGGCAGCGAGCGCTTCCAAAGCGGCGCGAACAAATACGCTGCCTACCTCGAAACGCCCGGGGGACGGTTGCGCTCGGACTTGGCCTTCGCCAACCTGCACGATTTTCTTCCCCGACAGGCCGAACAGCCGTTGCGCGCACTCGATCTCGGTTGCGGCACGGGAGCGACAGCCGTTCGCCTGGCGCGACTTGGCATTCATGTCACGGCCGTGGATTGTTCTGCGGCGATGCTGGATATCGCGCAACGCGCCGCCCTCGAAGGCGGAGTCGCGGAGAAGATCGTGGTGAAACACGGTGAGGCAGCACAGCTTGCTAGCTTGTTTCCCGCGGGTTCGTTCGATGTAATTCTCTGCCATAACATCCTGGAATATGTCGATGACCCGGGAGCTGTGTTGCGTGATGCGGCCCGCGCGTTGCGAGGTTCATCCGCGATCGTCTCAGTGCTGGTGCGAACCCAGGCAGGGGAGGTATTGAAAGCCGCAATCCAAGCGGGCGATTTGGAGGAGGCGGAAAATGGTCTTATGGCGGAGTGGGGAGAAGAATCCCTCTACGGAGGGAGAGTGCGACTCTTCCGTAACGACTCCATGCAACGTATGCTGAAAGCGGCATCGCTCGCATTAATTGTGGAGCGGGGTGTGCGCGTGCTTGCGGATTATTTGCCGCCGGCGGTATCTCGCGACGCCGAGTATCAGCGGATTCTCGAACTGGAACGTAAGCTGGGTATGCGGCCAGAGTTTGCCACAGTCGCGCGCTATCGGCAATGCTTGGCTCGCCGACCAAATCCGGTGAAAGAGGAGCGCGAGTGAACGACGTGCGAGCGGAATCTTCATCCTCCACAACCGGCGCGAAGACGCCTGACGCCGGTATTTCGCTCGGGCTTGGGCTCACCAACGAGTGCAACCTTTCATGCGCCTTTTGTTACCGGGATCCAGCCCGCACCGATCGCCTCTCCCTGGATCAAGTGAAATCGGTCATGGAACGACTGCCGATCCGTTCGGTGAATCTCGGTACCGGCGAGAACGGCATGCATCCAGAGTTCAAAGCCATCTTGGGTTACCTGCGAACGCAACCCATCAAACTCACGATCACTTCCAACGGCCACAGCGTCGCAGTTTTGGAGGACAAAGAGCTGCTCGCTTTTCACGACGTTGAATTTTCTCTCGATTACCCGACCCAAGGCGAACAAGATGCGCAACGCGGAAACGGCAATTGGGAGCTGATCCACCATCAAGCAGAACGCTGCGTGAGGCTCGGCGTGCCGGTCACCATCATCGCGGTCATGATGAAAGCGAACTACTTGCGTCTGGCGGAGGTGGCTCGAGTGGCGAAATGCCTCGACGCGCCTTTGCGAGTGAATGTGTATCAGGCGGTGCGATCCGACCTCTATGCACTCTCTTACGAAGAATACTGGGAGGGGTTCCGGCGCCTCTTTGCGGAGACCGATGTGATCGCCATTGGTGAGCCGCTGGTGCGCGCGATGGCGGGCTCGCCACCACTCCGGGGAGGGTGTGGCGTGAGCACCGTGAGGGTCACTCCGCGCGCTACCACGCAGCCCTGTGTGTACTGGCCGGGATCGGGCGAGCCGCTGGCGAATTTGATTTCGGCGGGAGTCGAGATTCTAGACTCCGCGCCCTTCAGTCAGGCCCGCACGCTGCCCAACGCGTGCCAACCTTGCGAGTTCCGTGACGCATGCCACGGCGGCTGTGCCGGACGACGACGCTTGCAGGGTGCTCTGATGGAGCCTGACGATTACTGCCCGATCATTCGCGGAGAACGGCCGAAGCTCGAGACTCGTATGGCCGCCACCCGCGATCTGCCGAAGCTGAGCAGTTGCTGCACTACGGTCGTAATCGCCCGATAAGCCTCGACGCTTACTTTGCGTCCATCCAGGTCTCCGATCCCGTCAA
The DNA here is from genome assembly GCA_049513475.1 of Candidatus Sulfotelmatobacter sp. Lineage (GTDB taxonomy): Bacteria > Acidobacteriota > Terriglobia > Terriglobales > Acidobacteriaceae > Sulfotelmatobacter. Next base: position 34,598 of record JBEKWC010000039.1, read on the forward strand.
CTTCACGGCCACATTCGTAATAAAGATGTGCAGAGGCTTGCCATCGGCGTCGCCGCGGTGCTCGGTTGAGAACAGCAGAGGACCGGCCTTTTTGTAGCCTACCCACGATGCGTTGACTTGGCTCGGCTTTTTGTCCCCGCCGTGGTGGAAGACCAAATACTCGACGCGGTCGTCTTTGCCGACGTAGAGCTCCCAAGTGTCGCCGGGCGTGTAACCGCCGAGTTCCGCGGGATATTTCACCACGACATGCTCGGCCGAGCCGGCGCTCGCCGGGAGTTTTTTCAAACCCTCATCGGTGACGTTGGCGCTAGTGTCCCAGTCGGCATGGAAGGGAAACAGAAGCCAGTAGTTATCGTTGACGAACGCCGGCTCAACTGCGGTCTTCACATTGTCCGGCTGGCTGCTTAACTCAGAGCGCATATAAGTAACCTTCACCGGCTTACCGTCTTTATCTGTCCCCTCGTAGGAGACCTTGCCGGTCTTCGGCTCCCACTCCCACTTGTGAGCGGCTTTGAAAAGTCCGGTAATTTCCCCGTTCCAGGTGTAGCGGATGGCCTGAATTTGATCCCAAGAATCGACTCCGTACGTTTTGGCAATCTTTTCGAGAATTGGAGCGCGCTGTTGCGCCCAGGAGTTTGGAACCAGGGCCAGCACTCCGCAAAACAGAAGACCCATGATGGCTAATCGGCGGGCATTTCTCATAGAGTTTGCTCCTCGGGTGAATTGAACGGATGCCGTGTTGGATGACCCTGCCAAGCTTTTGGATACTTGAGTCGCTGTGCACAGCTACTCTTCGCCCGTCCCAGGCATTCACAGCGCTTGCCGCGGATTATACAACGGGTTGGGTTCTCAGGGGTTTGGCCAACGAGTGGGCATCGATTCAATTGAGGATCGTGGCGCCGACCGTCGTCGCAATCGGCGAAATTCGAGAATCGCGGCGGCCGTTGCGACGGATCCATATTCAACAACCATAATCCAGCCAGGAACCAGCCACGGACGATCAAGCGTGCGCAAATGCCAGACATAGTAAGTAGGAATGATGCTGACCGTCCAGATGATGATCGGGACCGTCGCAGCCGAGCGGACAAAAGGCAGGAGCCAGAGAAGGTACCACGGGTAGACGACCGGGGCACAGAGAAGCGATGCTGCCATCGGCCACGCGAAGGTATCGGGCGACCACTCGGTGGCCTTGCTTCTCAGCCAGAGCGCGACCAGAAATCCCGCAACCACGGCCAGCCCAACTGCAAACTGGGGAGCGGCAACTCGCTCGAGCGCGGCGAACACCGGATCATTGAAGCGGAAACTCCGCACGTAAGTTCCGAGTGAACCGATGGGAATTCGTCCATGGTTTAAGAACGGCACATAGAGGAGTCCAAAGACGGCGGCCGCTAATATGCTGTCGCGGATACGAACACGTTTCCAGTAAAGCGGCAGGAGTACGATCGGGAGAAACTTCACCGCCACAGCCAGCCCAAATGCGACGGCCGCAAGCGCACGCCATCGCCGCCCGAGCGCGGCGGCGGAAACCAACAGCAGCAACGCGCCGACAATATCGATGTGACCGCTGCCTGCCACGTCGGTTGCCAGCAGTGGATGCCAGGCATAGGCCAGCACCCAGTGCGCTCCTTGCCCGCGGCTACGCAAGCTCTCGAGCAAAACGAGAATAATCGCCAAATCGCAAAGTACAAACGCCACTTTCAGCGAAAAAAGAGACTCATGAATCGCGGTGATGGCGCGGAAAAACATCTGCGCGCCCGGTGGATATGGGCTCGGTAAATCCGGATGGTTCAGCGTGCGGGTTTCCGGAGTATGTAACTCACGGACCGCCGGGTCGCTCGGAACTACGAGATAAGGGTTGTACCCGAGCCGCTGGACGCGGCCATCCCAAAGGTATCGATGAATGTCATCATCAGGCCCCGGCGATGACAGAAGAAACGGAATACGCCACAGGCCAGCCAACACCAGCCCGATCACGATCGCCCGGCGCGGAAATTTTGGAGTCGCGAAGAGCTCGCGAACGGCAAGGAGATACGCAATGCCGGCGACCCCCAGCGGAAGCATGAAGGACGGTCCACCCACCCGGCTGAAGTTGCGTGAGCAGATGGTAAGCGCCACAAGTAAGATGGCGCCGAGCCCGTACAATCTGCCGGCGGGCGTGAGCTTCACGGGCCCACCGTGCCCGTCCGCAACTGTGCCACCGCCGGCGCCCACAGTTTCAACCAGAGCGCCGTTCGCGGCGCCCGAGCGGGAGCAAGTTCCAGTTCCGCGGCGAGCCGGGTCAAGTCGACAGCCACGTCGATGTCGTAGAAGGGATCGGTGAAGCCGACGGAGAGCTGGAGCCCGCGAGAGCGCGCCAAGAAAGCCTCAAGCGCGCTCTTGGTTCCCATGCTGTCGCCGTCGAAAAGCCCAGGGTGAGAAGCCTTCGCCCCTACGAGGTAATAACCGCCATCGTGCGTCGGTCCCACAACCACGTCATGGCCGGCGAGCGCCTCGAACGCGTTTTCCAGAATCGACGCCGGCAGATGCGGACTGTCGCTGTTGAAGGCAACGACGCGTTGGTGGCCCATGGCTGCAAAGAGCGCAAATGCCGAGTTGAGGCCTGCCGCAAGGCCTTGACCTTTCTGGCCGAATACGCCCGACACACTTGGCGCCAGCTTCGTCAGTTCTTCGACATCGGAAGCCGGGCACATAATGGCGACGTCCACCATTTCCAACGACTGCGCCAGCGCGATGGTGTCGTTCAAAAGGCAGCGATAGAGTTCGGTGACCGCCTCAACGGGAAGGCTCGGAGATAAACGAGTCTTGACCATCCCCGGCTGGGGTGCTTTTGCCATGACGACCAGGGTTCGTCTGCCGTTCGACGAAGGTGCGGTATTTTTGCCGGAGAATTCCATAGGGGAGCGCGGAGCCAACATTTACGCTGGCCGCGGATTTCTGGCTCTTCGATGCCGAAAATAATAGCGCACTATCAGCGAGAGGATGAACCACGCGGCTCCGACCGTGCCTCGCAGCGTGCCGCTAATCTTGGATTTGCCAATGCGCGGATGGTAGCTCACCGGCACCTCAACGACGCGGAAGCCCGCCAGCGTACCCTTGAGGATCATTTCAACCGCCCAGCCATATGTGGTTTCTTCGAGCGCGAGCGCGCGTAGCACATCTGCGCGGCCCGCGCGAAACGGACCGAGATCACTGATGTCCAGTCGATACAGAATCCTGATTAGGCCAGCGGCGAGGCGATTCCCAAACATCTGATGCCAAGGCAACTGACCCGCAAAACGCGGTTCCTGAAGGCGCGAACCGAGCGTGATATCCGCGCTTCCGGCAAGGATTGGAGCGAGGAGAAGCGGCAGCTCCGCCGGCCGATCGCTGTAATCGCCGTCGAGGAACACCACAATGTCAGGGCTGCTTGCTTCGGCCAGTCCGGTCAAGCAGGCGCGCCCGTATCCGCGGCGAGGTTCGCTTAGAATCCGGGCTCCCATCTTTGAGGCGATTTCGGGAGTCCCGTCAGTCGAATTGCTGTCTACGACTAAGACCTCCGTAACCATGTGCGCGGGCAGATCCGCTAAGACGCGGCCGATGGACTGCGCTTCGTTATGTGTAGGAATGACAACCGACACTCGCACTTGACCTTGGCTCAACTCACCACCATGGGGAGGATGGCCAACGCCGCGCCAGCAAGGCGTCGACACCCCACGCGCGACCGGCCCTCCCCACCACAAGCGCAAGCGATGCGAGCACTGAAACCAGCAGTTCCCAGATCCACGATGTGCCCCATTCCGAGACCCAAAGGCTGCCCAAGTATAGAAAAGCCACAAAGGCGGCAGGGCGCGTCAGCAGACCGACGACCAGCAGGATTCCGAGACCGATCTCCGTCACGGCCTGCAGCGGAGCGGCCATTGCGGCGTGGCTCGCCGCCAAACCCATCACTGCCTTCCACGCGGCCGGCGAGTGACTCGCCTTGATGTAGTAGTTGATCAGGCCTGCGTAGCCCGCTGGCGTGTAGAGACCCTTCCCCAGATTCTCGAAGAAGACCCACACCAGCATTGCGCCGATCGTGACCCGAACGATTGCCAGCCCATTTGCCGCGGGCGATGGTCCGGTTGAATTTTGCGTCGGAGCCGTGTTCGCCATCGTTATGAACCTCGAACCCAATAGATGCCGCCAGTTTGCGGTAGGGAACAGAAAGGAACTGGTATTTTAAACGGTTCCCGCCTGTTCCTGCCAGTGGATGTCAACGTTGTCGGTAGCGCTTTTTGGCGCGCGGCTTTTGCAATCGAGAGCGGGATTTGACAGGACGCTGCCGCAACCTGCAGACTGCGAACGTGGGCTTCGAACCATGAGAAGCACACCGCCACCGCGCGGCTGCGGTTTCGCTCACGACAGCCCCGCCTGGGACAGGCGCTGGCCGTTGCCGGTCACAGAGCGCTTAAACAAACGCGATCATCGTCGAAAGGAAGGTCATGATGGGCCGACGTCTGCTCTCTCTGCTCCTCCTATTCTCGTCTCTGCCGGCTCTTGCTCAGAACGAACGCCATTTCACCTTTCATTACGCATTCACGGTGAAGAATGTCAGCCCCGGCGAGCGCTTGCGTGTCTGGATTCCTCTGGCCCACTCCGATGCCTTCCAGGAAGTGAAAGTTACTTCGAAGAGTGGAGACCTACCGCTGAAGCAGGTTCGGCAGCCGAAATACGGGAACGAGGTGCTATACGCAGAAGCCACGAAGCCCGATCGGGACGAGTACAAGTTTTCGGTGGACTATGACGTTGTTCGAAAAGAGCACGTCGTGCTGGTCAACGGGAAGCCAGTGGGTGTTGCGCCGTCCGCGAAGGTGCCTCGCGTCGAGTTGGCGCGGTTTCTGGAACCGGATCACTTAGTGCCGGTCACCGGCGTTCCTGCGCAACTAGCCGAACAGGAAACAAAAGGCGCAACCACCCCCCTTGAAAAGGCGAAGGACATCTACGACTACGTTTTTCGCACGATGAAGTATGACAAGAGCGGCACTGGCTGGGGACACGGTGACACGCTCTGGGCCTGCGATGCGAAGCACGGCAACTGCACGGATTTCCACTCTGTGTTTATCTCGATGGCGCGCGCGGAGAGGATTCCAGCGCGCTTTCAGATAGGCTTCCCGCTCCCGGCCGACAAGCATTCCGCCGAGATTCCCGGGTACCACTGCTGGGCCGAGTTTTATCTTGATTCAGTGGGATGGGTGCCGGTCGATATTTCGGAGGCGTGGAAGCACCAGGAGAAACACGATTATTTTTTTGGCGCACACGACGTGAACCGAGTGCAGTTCACGCAAGGACGGGATCTCAAACTCGCCCCCGCTCAAGCGGGCCCCCCGCTAAACTATTTTGTCTATCCATACGTGGAGATCGGCGGAAAAGAACATCCCAATGTGGCGATCGCATTTTCTTTTGAGGACGCAGGCTCGACGCCCACAAAGGTCAGCGCCTTACGTTAGAGATTTGTGCCGAACCGTTCACGTTAGAGATTTGTGATAAAGCACTTGGCGTCCAACGGTTGCCCGTCCACACGTTCGAGGTCGTGAAAGACGATGAACTCCTCACCGCAACGATCACACCGAAGGGACACGTGGAAATTTACTTCGCCTTCCTTGTCAGTGAGGACCAGAGACGCAACGCCGTCTTTATCAGTTGGAATTACGATTGCCCATTTGCGATCTTTCCCCACCCATACGTTTACGTGCGTACCTGCTAGGGGGCGGCCATTTCGGCCATTGACAAGTTTTATCTGGATGCTCTGAGCTTGAGCGCCTTTACCGAATGAAGCAGCGATGAGGGCAGACAACAAACGGCCTGACGACTGGAGTGAAAGCAGGCAGCATTAAGTCTCATGGCGACTTCGATTCGAATCCCTAGCCAGTTGATTGGCAAAAAAGCGCCATTGCGCTCATCTTCCAATCAACTTCAAACTCATCAGATCGAAAGAACTCGAAATTTGAACGTAAAGGCCCTGTTTCCGAGAGTTGTGGAGGGTGAACGAACGCAGTGGCTCGACGATAACGTCACTCACCCATCACTTGCCCCATCCATAGCAGTAACAGAACGGTCGAAAGGGCTGGCGCTTTCCATCGAAGTGGTGTTTTCTTGCCCATTCCGAAGAGTCCGGCCACTAAGCCCAAGCATGCCAAGAGGAACCCCCACCTATAGATTCGAAGAAGAACAGGGTCTCCAAAGGGAAAGCTTCTGAACTGCGCGTAGGTCCCTGAACCGATTTCCAGTGCGGCAGAGACTGAGGCTAGAACGAATCCAGCATAGGAACATTTCATGCCCACGGTCAACTGTTCTGGGCGCCGCCGCGTCCAACTGCGCCACCCCCAAGCTACCCACGCGGCGAGTCCCCCCAGCATGAAAACAACGACAATTCTGTCTGCTACGGGTGCCATGCTTCACACTGTAGACATATTCCAATTTGCCCGCAGCATTACACGAGTAACCAGCTCCGATGGAAGAGATGAATGATCAATGGCGGCGGCTTACGTTCAAAAAGATGGTTCGCCCCTTTTGACTTAGCCCTCAGGCGCTGTGAGCAGATTTCTTCTCGTTCATAGCATGAAGTATGAGTTGGACGCGGCTGGAAACCTCAAGCTTCTCGAAAATCCGATACCGATAGTTGCTGACGGTATGTTCGGTGACGTGGAGTGCCTCGGCGATGTCGCGATTCTTCATGCCCTCTGCCACCAGCCGAGTCACCTGGCGCGCTCGCCGGGTGAGCAAATCGGCTGCGTTGCTCTTGGTCAGTCTCGGCCTGAAGTTGGAAAGAGCGCCGAGTAGAAACTCGATTTGCGAGTTGTTCGCCCAGATCTGCCCGTTGTGGACGCAGCGGATGCACTTGGCCAGCGACTCGAATCCCCCGGACCGTTTGGTTCGACTATTTCGACCTGCGGAGTTCCTGTGCGAGTAGAACCAATACAAATGAAGACATCGAAGATGATGCCAAGCGGATGGCGATAGTCGTACCAGATATTCAAAAGGACCACTACAACGACAATCGCCCAAAACGCTGGGGAGCGTCGCGCTGGCCGATCTGATGGAGGAGTCTCCATAGTTCACGAAAGCGAACCGCCCGGTACATCCGCTAAAAAATACTAACTCGTTTTGGAATGATGGTCTGGTTGACGTAATAGTGCGCCGTGAAAGGCGCTGGACTTCAGCGGGTGAAACTCCCACCCGGGAACTGCTTCGCTCCATTCGATGCCAATCGAGGTCGGTTGCTTCTCAGTAACGAAAAGCACACTTTTCGAGGGATTTCCCTGCGGGCAGCCGGGCAGTGGTTCGTTTGAATGGGTTTGTCAGTGTAAACCTGATTTCGACAACCACCGCAATATCAGATTGTGCTTCGAGTGGAACATGCCGCACAATGTGGCCACATGACCGACGAATTGAATTGGCTACAGCAATGGTATTCGGCGCAATGTGATGGTCAGTGGGAGCACGGTCCCGGCATCACCATAGAAACCATCGACAACCCCGGCTGGAGTGTGAATATTTGCGTGGAAGGCACAGAACTGGCTTCTGCTCAATTTGAACCAATGAAGACTGAAGTCAGCGAAACAGACTGGATTCAGTGTCGTATCGCCGAACGGAAGAAGGGGCTGCTCCCCCATTCGTCGCCGAACTATCGCCGATTTGAAGGCTTCGGCGGTGCGCTGAACCTTCCCGACATCATCAAGACATTCCGAACGTGGGCTGAGACTCGACGTTGAACCCGCGTCAATGGGCGAAAATCGCGATAAGACTCAAAATCCCCTTGAAAGGGCGAAGAGCGGCGCAAGCTTGTGACATCGCCGGTTTCGACAGTTACCGTCGTAAGCCGCGGACTCTGGGCAGAGATGTTCTAATTTCTTACAGACTGCTCCGAGTATCAGCATGCCTACCTGCTCAGAGTGCCGATGCGATCTTCCCGGCTTCGAAACGCTTTGTTCGAAGTGCTTTGACACGAGGTATTCCGAATTCGATCACCCAGAATCCCTTCTGCAATCCCTGCGGCGGTACGTATCGAACCCATTCGGAATTACACCTGAGAGTGAGCGCACATTGCGTCTTCCGGCGGCCATCGCCTTTTGTTGTAGTGGTGTACTGGTGTGCTGGTTCGGGGGATTTGCTGAGATTGGCTATAAATACTCAATTTTTTCGGACGTAGTCTTATCCGGGGCATTCCTAATTATTCTGAAATCCGCTGGCCTATCGCTTGGCATGTCACTCTTTCTGGCGAGAAAGAATCTGAGACTGTACTGGGAAGTCGCTCTGGGCGTGTTCTTGGCCATCTCTTTCTTGTATGCGCGTTGGGCTTGGCACGTCGGAGTTTTTCTTGATCAGCTTCGAAGTATCCGAATTCACTGACTGGAGTGCCTTTCGACAGGGTTCGCGATCCCGTCAGGGACAGCCCTCACTGGCTGCCCCGCCCGGACCCGCTCGGGTGCTGATGAGCGCATCCGGTTCTTATCGGAGAAAGTCGTTTGTAGGGCGTTCCTGACGCGATTCTGTTTTGGCGGCGTTCGAGGGCAGAACTGTTCCAACTCAACGGTCATAATAGATAATCTTGATTCATGGCCTCTGACCGGGAAAGGACAATTCGAGAGTGGATGCTGGCCACCGTCACGGATGGAGGGATACAGAGGCTCGATGACCTGAACATTTGACGACATAGATGAAAGTTGGACAGAACCAACCAGTTGGGTTTTCTGCTGGACGGATCGCCTATGGACTCGCCGTAAAGGTACGTCGCGCGAAAGGCCCTGCTCGCGAGTTGTTCGCCCAGATCTGCCCGTTGTGGACGCAACGGAAGCACTTGGCCAGCGACTCGAATTCCCAGGACTCCGTGTGGGCTGTCCACAAGTCGCGGATCGACAAGTCAGCTCCAACCAAGTCCGTGCAGGACGACGCGAACCGGCATGAGAGGACCAAATAGCTTCGCATTGAACGTCCTGTTTTGCGTTTCTCTCAGCTTTCATGATGTTGGACTTTACTCTTCGCGACAGCCTGAGCTGATTTTGAAAGGCTTAGGTGGTTTCATTTCACGACCATTTCGTGACGAACTTCGGTTAGCTGCAAGCAGTTCTGACGCGCACTCTTGAATTGTGCCGCCTCAGTAGATTTCAGTGTTGCCGGATTTCAGTGTTGCCATTGACCACAATTTCTCCAGAGGTTAAGATTCGTGACCGAATGGCGTCGCCAACTCCAATTATCGGGCAGATCCTCGGCCACTACCGGATAATTGAGCAGATCGGAGCGGGCGGGATGGGGCTGGTGTTCCGGGCCTCCGACGAGCAACTCGAACGCGACGTGGCCATCAAAGTGCTTTCGCCGGGCATGCTTGCCGATGAAGCCGCCCGCAAGCGCTTCCGCCGTGAGGCCCTCACTCTGGCCAAGTTGAATCACCCCAATATCGGGACGGTTTACGAGTTCGGCAGCCAGGACGGGCTGGATTTTTTGGTGATGGAATATGTCGGGGGCGTTGCCGTCGACGCCAAGCTGGGAGCGGGTTCCATGCCGCAAAAGGAGGTCTACCGGCTCGGATTTCAACTGGCGGACGGTTTGGCCAGCGCCCACGAGCATGGAGTCATTCATCGCGATCTGAAACCTGCCAATCTGCGTTTAACCCAGGATAACCGGCTCAAGATCCTCGATTTCGGCCTGGCCCAGTTTGTTCGCCAGGAAAACGATCTGGGAATCACCGCGAGTATTTCCGAAACCAAACAAGTAACCGGCACACTTCCCTATATGTCTCCCGAGCAATTGCGCGGTGACGTCACCGGTCCGTGCTCGGACATCTGGTCGGCTGGCGTGGTGCTCTACGAATTGTCGACCGGACGCCGCCCCTTCGCCTCCACCCAAGTCCCTCTCTTAATCGATGCCATCCTCAACAAACCGCCGGAGCCTCCTAGCATCCTGAGTCCCAAAATCGCGCCGGGGATGGAGATGCTGATTCTCAAATGCCTCGACAAAGATCCAGAGCGGCGCTATCAGTCGGCGAGGGAATTGCGCGTCGACCTTGACCGCCTGACCATGCCGGTTTCCCAGGTTCACTCCGCAGCGATTCCGGCTGCGGCTACTCCTCAGACTACCTCTCCAGTAAAATCTCCATCTCGAAATTGGGTGATCCCGGCAGCCGTTCTTGCGGGTGTGATGGTTCTGCTCGCGGTGGGAGCGCTCACCTATCTTTACCTTCACCGAACGGCTCCGCGAGAAACCGGAGTCATCTCGCCGAGCCGGCGCCGCACCGTGGCCGTTCTGAACTTTAAAAATTCTACGTCGCACCCCGAGACGGCATGGCTTTCCACAGGTATCCCAGAGATGTTGACGACGGAACTTGGGGCCGGCGAGAAATTGCGGACGATCACGGGCGACGAAGTTTCGCAGATGAAGATCGATCTCTCATTGCCGGACTCCGACAGCCTGGCGGCCCAGAATTTGGCGCAAGTGGGAAAAACCCTGGGCGCAGATCTGGTGGTGCTCGGCTCCTATGTGGCCTTGAGTGGCGGCCAACTTCGGGTCGACTTTCATTTGCTGGACGTGGCCGCCGGAGAGACTCTGCTCTCCGTCAAAGAGACCGGGGAAGAGTCGAATCTGTTCGATCTGGTCAGCCGAGCCGGAGCCCAGTTGCGCGAAAAATGCGGCGTCGGGCAGGTCAACCCTAGCGACCAGGCCGCCGTGCGTGCGGCTTTGCCCGCTACTCCCGAAGCCTCGAAACTCTACGCCGAAGGCCTCGCCAAGCTGCGCGTGCGCGACGGAATTGCGGCTCGCGATCTGCTGCAAGAAGCCGTGACCGCCGACCCCAATCATGCCCTGGCTCATTCTGCCCTGGCCGATGCCTGGGGTCTTCTCGGCTTTGACGAGAAGGCGCGCATCTCGGCCAAGAGTGCCTACGAACTCTCGAAGTCGCTTTCTCGCGAGGAGCGTTTGCTCACCGAAGCCCGCTATCGCGAAACGTCGAAGGAGTGGGACAACGCAGCCGAGAACTACCGCACGCTTTTTGGCTTCTTTCCGGACAACCTCGAATACGGACTGCTACTTTCCCGGGCGCAAGCGCATGGAGGCAAAGGCAAGGAGGCGTTGGCAACGGTGGATTCACTGCGCCGCCTGGCTCCGCCGTCAGGCGACGATCCGCGGATTGATTTGGCCGCATCAGAAGCCTCCCGAGCTCTGGGAGACTTTAAGCAAACTCAGGCGTTCGCCAGTGTGGCCGCGCAGAAAGCCAGACCGCAGAACGCGAGGCTGGTTTTAGCCCG
>JBEKWC010000040.1:0-45549 GCA_049513475.1 Candidatus Sulfotelmatobacter sp.
ATATTGGGATGGTTCAGAGCGGACGCGGCCCGAGCTTCGCGGCGAAAGCGTTCCAGTGCCGCGGAATCGTGGGCCACGCTATCCGGCAGAAATTTGAGGGCGACAAACCGGCCGAGGCGAGTATCCTCCGCCTTATAGACCACCCCCATGCCACCCGCACCTAGCCGGGACTGGATTTCGTAGGGACCAAGTTTCGCGCCAGAGGTGAGGTCCATCCGTGGGCGTAATTATAGCCCGTGCAGTCATGTTGCACGTCGGAGGCGGACGTGACTATTCTTTATGTGTTGTCGGCCAACCTGCCACAACCGCGCTCCCAAACTCAGGGCTCGATGCCAATGCGATCATTAACGGCTGATCGAATCCGCTGCTTGCAGCGAAGGTAACGTTCGGTCGTCTGCACCGAAACATGCCCGAGGAGAAATTGGATCTGCTCCAACTCGCCTCCCGAAGCATGGCAGAGCCGAGCACAGGTCCGCCGCAGATCGTGCGGCGCCAACTTCGCCACTCCGATGCTTCTGGCGGATTCCTTCACGATGTGCCAAACCGCCTTTATCGTCATCCCGTCTCCCCCATGTCCTTCCCACTTTGTTGACCCGGCGGAACAGCCTTCCTCGATCAATGGCGGCTGCAGCGAGCCAATCGTCGAGTTCGGCTCTTACCCAGTCGGGAACAGGGACCGTTCGAATGTGACCTCCCTTTCCAACCAGATCCACAATGGCCCAATGCTCTTCGCGCTGCTGGAGATAATCCAAGGTCAAAGCCACGGCTTCATGACGCCTCAACCCACACGTGAGTAGCAATGCGAGTAAGGCCCGGTCACGTTTTCCTTTCAGTCGCTGGCGATCAGGTGCTTGCCAAAGTCCATTGCCTTGCTCTGCCGTTAGCCAGTTCCCGAGCCGAATGCCCAGCTTCTTCACACCTTTTACTCGACGAATACCGGCCGCCAAGTCGGCGCTGAGAAGACCGCAATCGGCGGCTTCGTAGGCGAGTCGGCGTACAGCCCCAAGACGCAAATTGATGGTTCCGGGAGCGAGTTGACGGGATTCAAGATGAGAGCGATAGCGCAAGACCACGATCCTGTTGAAGGCCAAGCGCGGTTCTGAACAATACCAGTCAACGAACTCATCGATGGCGTGACGATAACCCCGCTTTGCGTCCATTGAGTTGAGGCTGTTCAAGACCGCGGCCTTGGCGTGTTCAAGGTCGGGCAACCGAAGAACAGATTTGGCGCTACTGCTTTTTCTTGTGGAACTGGGCTTCTGCTTCATGACCGGTGGCCTCCCTGCCACCGACCAATGATCAGAGCAGTACCGCGACTGTAAGGTGAGAGTTGCCCGTCATCCACCCACGATCTGCAGCAGGTTCCCGATGGCCACGTATATTCAGGATGATTGGACCCACATACCATGGTTCCAGTAAGTGCCCGCGACCAGACGTTGGTACCTCTACATCTAGGCACATTACTCCGTGATCCAGTGGGACCCCTCCAGATGTTTGCTCGAGCTTGGCACGCCATCTTAGCTCCATTTGTCCGTACGGGAGACAATGGGAAATCGCAGCCAAATTATTCTCAGTGGGGTGGCAGTTTTATTTCAGCTTCGCTGCCAATACGTACTACCCAGATTCAAATCGCGGCCCTCGGCTGGTATTCACAAATTTCGGGACTAACATGGGTCTCCATGTTGTCCTCGGTCTGGCGCAAGAGTTTATCTTGGACAAATTCACAAGTAGAGGTAAGCACTAATTTCGAAGAAAGTACTACGAAACTCTATTGTTTCGCCAAGTGGCCACCAAACCTTAGGCACTGTCCCATCACTGTCCCTAAAGCGCTACATGAGGTGACTTCGTATCGCCTAACGTGTTGGATCGTTATTGAAAAGAAATGAGGTTAGGGTGGAGTTGTTCGCTTGCGCGAATTCGTAATCGGCAGGTCAGCGGTTCAAGTCCGCTCGTCGGCTCCATTTAACTCGCCCGTTTTGTTCCCAAGGTCTCCAAGTCCCTCAGGAATCGGCAGGTCAAGCGTTTTCAAGGGCACATCCGAAAGCGATGGATGTACCGCTGCTTGAGGTTGCGATCGTTCCCGAATACCAGAATTATCTGCATGTCGTACCCACAAGGAAACTCGAAAGCCTTCGTGTCAAAGCGGCTCACGAGAACCGTATCACCGGCGTGTGCCGTCATCGTCGTATCCGCATTTTCTAGGACGACACCATCACTCGGCTCAGTAGATTCGTAGAACTGAATCTTCTTTGAGTTGAGCACGCCCCGAACCCGATCCAAACTTATCCCAGACGGAATTGCAGTCTGGAGTTCGGATTCCTGTTTTGCTAGTTCTGCCATTCCGTGCGGCCACAGAGGATTAATCGCTGGGATACAAGCGAAGGCAACGGCAAGAGTTGCGGGAAGCACAGACCAACCCGCAATTCGTCTCCGTTCCGTCAATCCTGCCTTGCGAAACATCAGAAAGCCGACGGCGAAGGCTACCAGCCCGCCGGGGAGTAAAAGAAACCCGAAGAACCAGTTCAGATTCATCAGCAAACGTGACAACGACGTGAATCCGACGCTCCACAACAGCCCAATGGCTAGTCGATACTTGGTCATCCTAACTAAGAGTTGAACGAACGAATCTGCGTCCCTTGCATCTTCAGGCCATGGCTACGGGCACGACTGCGTCCTCTTTCGAGGCTTGCCCTTGACCGACTTCACAGGCTTGCGGAGTTCGACTTCGAGCTTGTCCATCGCTTCGACACGCTTCTCGTCAACCCGCTTCGTGTAACTCGCACGAGTCACAGGGACATCGCCGTGACGAAGAATCTCTTTGATGGTCAAGTCATCAACAACCAGCGTACGGAGATTCGTCGCCAGTCCCCGACGAAAAGCATGGAACCCGTGCCACTCAATCCTTGCCTCCTCCAACTCTCCAACGCAGGCGCGATGACATCCCGTAAGACGTTCTGCGGAGACAGCGGCGTCAGCTTCGCTGCGTCGAGAAGTGTCTCAGGGTGATTGTCCTTCCGAGTGAACCCCGCTTGGAAAATCCAACAGTCGTCAATAATCGTCGTTTTCGTCTTCCATGCGTCGAGAATTTTGCGTAGCGGAGCGATGACCGGAACAGGAGCCTCGGACGCTTCTGTCTTCGGCAGTTCGACGGACATTTCCCCCTTTCTGGCCAAAACAGATGGCGATGTTTCGCCAACAACCCGAGGCCAAAAGTCATACGTTTAACCCGCCACCTCTAGGGGGATCTCAGCGTGGAAATTTCTTGTGCCGATAGGATCGATCAAAGACCCAAAACATCTGCACGATTACCACAAAGACCATCCAGCTGGCTTCAGGACCCAGAAGGCCACCGGTTAGCCAGAGCCCTGCCAGCGGGTTTCAAGAAGGTGGCCAACGGCGTACTCGCCGGCATTTTGCCCTGACCATACGAACAGGCTGGCTAAATCAAAGGCGGCGTGGAAGCCGATGGCGAAGGCCAGTGAGCCGGTGCGGCGCAGCGTAAGGCACACGAATAGGCCCAGCAGACCGGTGGAGACGAAGTCTTCCCAGCGCTCGTGTGCCTTCAGGAAATAGTGCAGCGCACCGAAGCCGATGGAGAGCAAAATGGATGCTGGCCAGAATCCGATACCATCGGTGAGCGTGGCGAGGAGATAGGCACGGAATTGCAGTTCCTCCGAAAATCCGATGAGCAGATTGGCAATGATCCATAGGCCAAGAAAGTACCAAATCGCGCCGCCATGGAGGGCGAGTCCGAGGATGCGATAGCCGCCGAAGGCTGCAATCAAGCCCACGAGCAAAGAAGTAGAAGTCGCGCCCCAGGCAAGTCCCACCCGGAAATCGACTCCGAAGGCGTTGCGAACGGGAATGCCGTAATTGGGGAAGCGACGGTGAAGATGGCCAGCTTCCGGGCCACCGCTACCGCCGCTCTCTTCTTTGCATTCTTCCCCCCACGCTCGCAGAGCCGCAAACCATATCACTGCTGGGGATCCAAAACGAGGAAAGCCTGGTTTGATGGGGTCTTCTGATTGCTCCGACTTGAGCCGTTTTGCACAGTATTGCGCCCGGAAACGGATGACTCTTGATGTTTCCAGGGAAGCAGTTTTTCTGTCGTCAAACTTGAAGGGGCTCAAAAGGCGCCATGGGAACAATATTCATCGTCATGGTTTTGTTGTTGGTGGGAGCACTGCCAACTTGGCCTAACAGCGCAAGCTGGGGTTACTACCCGAGGGGGTCTGGGGCTGGTTCTCTTGATCCTGCTGACATTGGCTCTGAACGGCGGATGATGATGCAGCGCCGGTGCCGGACCTCTTCGCTGGTTCGCAGAGGCCATTTTAGAGTTCCCAATTGAACGATTTCGATCCATTTTCGGGGAATGAAAGAGGAAGCTTTGAAAGAAAAGTCCAAGATATCGTCCCGCTGGATTAAGATTGGCACGTTGTTGGTCCTGGTTGTGATCGGCGGGGCAGCTGTGTTGTTGCTAAGCCGCTGGCCGTTCACGCGTGACATCGTCGTCAGGGCGCTGCAGGACAAGTTCTCCAGCGCGGTCGAAGTGAAAACGTTTCACGGGACATATTTTCCGCCTGGGTGCGTGGCCGAAGGACTGACTTTCCGCCGCAACAGCGATCAAGACAAGCCACCGATCGCCACCATCGAAAAGCTCACCATCCGGGGCGCTTACTGGGAGTTTTTCCGGACTCCCAAACGTGTTCGAGGTGTCAGGATCGAAGGTTTGCGCATGTTCGTGTCATCCGGCAGTGAACGTATCGGGAACGCAGCACGAGCCAGCAGTCCAGAGCAGTCCGCGTTGATTATCGACCAGATCGTCGCCGACGGTGCCATCGTGGAGTTTGCTTCCAGCCAATCCGGAAAAGAACCCCTCAAGTTCGAAATTCACAAATTGAGGCTGAACTCCGTAGCCGATGACCGGCCGATGTCGTTCCACGCCGCGCTGCTGAATGCGAACCCTCCTGGAGAAATTCGCACGGACGGGCAGTTCGGTCCCTTGCAGGCGCAGGACGCAGGTCAAACCCCTCTCTCCGGCTCCTACGACTTTCAAGGCGCGGATTTGGGCGGATTTTCAGGGATTGGAGGAACGCTGTCCTCCACCGGCAAATTCAGTGGCGTGCTCGAACACATCGAGATCGAAGGCAGTACTGACACGCCCGATTTCCAAGTAACGCGGAGCCATCATGCCGTACACCTGAAAACGCAATTCCAAGGGAGTGTGAACGGGATGGATGGAGATGTCTCTCTGCAGTCGGTGCACGCACAACTTGAGCAGACGTCGGTCGTATCGTACGTCGAGGTGTCAAAGAAGGCGGCCTCGGAAGGTAAGACCATTTCGCTGGGCGCGACGGAGTTGCGGGGCCGGATGGAGGACTGGTTACGCCTCCTCTCGAAGGCGGATCCTCCTGCTTTTACCGGAGCGATGAACTTCAGAGCGCAAGTCCTGGTCCCCCCTGGGAAGCGAAGCTTCATTGAAAGGGTGAACCTGCAGGGAGACTTTGGAATTGATGCGGCGAGTTTCGTCCGTTCGGCGACGCAGGAAAAGGTTGACAATCTCAGTCAGTTGGCTCAGGGCCAGAAAGAGAACGACGATCCGGCGAGCGTCGTTGAAAATCTGAAGGGACATGTCGCGATGAACCACGCGATCGCGACGTTCTCAGACCTCTCGTTCAGCGTTCCGGGAGCGCTTGCTCGTGTGCATGGCACATACGGCCTGCTGACGGAGCAGGTTGACCTTCACGGAACCTTGCAAGTCGATAACAAACTTTCCAGGGGATCGAAGGGAGTGAAGTCAGTTCTGCTTAAATCGGTGGAGCCCTTTTTCAAGAAGAAAAATGGAGGAGAGATCGTGCCCATCAAGATCGGCGGAACCTTCAGCCACCCATCCTATGGACTGGATGTGACCCCGTAATCAATAGAGAAGACGAGTGGCTCGTCGTTTCCCCCGAGTGACGAGCTAAGCGGAGGGTCATATCGACGTTGTCGATGTCCAGTCGGCTTGGAGGAAGCGTCCTGGCTACTGAATTCCGTTCGCGTCAGATCTCCCACAAGTCCGTTTGAACGAAGCCTTTAGCGGCAGACGCTTTCGCGTGCTCGATGTCGCGATGTCGGCAGTGCGCCGGTGAGCGGATAAGGTTGGTCATAAGAAGATCACCTATGACCCGCCTTCGCAAAACGATGCTTGAAGAACTTGAGCGTCGTAATTACGCTCACGTTGGTTTCGAGTGCGGGGATTTGGATCACGTCGACGCCGACTAGCTTATAGGCTTCGGTTCGGAGATCGAACTGGTTTTCCGTGCGGCCGAGCTTTTTGCGACGCTTGGCTGCGCTGCGATTCCGCTTGCTGTCCACCGGCAGAGGCTTCTGCTGGGATCGACACGAGCATCGAACTGTTGCAGCAATCGCTCGATATTCACTTCACACGCTGCAATCTGCTCTTGATAGAACCGATGGAATTTCCTAGATGATTCGATGATTCCAGGGTGAACAAGTGCTCGTCCCGCGAGTTGCCGCACAAGCACTTCTCAATCACTTCCGCTCCGACTTTGATACGCGGATCTCGAAGTGCCGCCAACTCTTTCGCATCTCGTTGCCCAGCCAGAATCGCATCTACGATTGCCAGTCCCGTTGTGCCGGTGATGTCGCTGATCACGTGCTGTGATTGCAGATTCATCTGCGTCATTGCTTGGTGCATATGCTGGCAATCCTGATTTCGTGGCCGGGTGACCTCAGACATACTGCTCGGCGAGCATGTCGGCGGCGCTTTCGTCGAGTTGTTCGGCGCGGCGCACTTCTTCGAAGCGGGCCAGTAGGTCGCCGGGGCGGAGGCGGCGTTTTTCGGCGCCTTGAAAGTCGTGGATGATCTGTCCCCGGTGCATCATGATCAGGCGGTCTCCTAGAGTTGCCGCCTGATGCATTGAATGAGTCACCATCAAAGTGGTGAGTTGGTCGCGCGCCACCACCTGCTCGGTGAGGGCGATGACCAGGTCCGCGCTCTTGGGGTCGAGAGCTGCGGTGTGCTCGTCCAAGAGCAGAAGTTCCGGCCGCAGCCATGTGGCCATGAGCAGGGTGAGCGCCTGGCGCTGCCCTCCGGAGAGGCTGCCGATGGCGTTCTCCAGACGGTTTTCTAGACCCATGTTGAGACGGCTGACCTCGTCGCGCATTCGGCCCACCAGCGAGGCTTTCAATCCCCAGCCCAGGCCTCGGCCACGGCCCCGCAGGGAGGCCAGACTCAGATTCTCTTCGATGGTCAGGCTGGGCGAGGTGCCGCTGAAGGGATTCTGAAAGACGCGTCCGATCAATTGGGCGCGTGCATGCTCGGGCCAGCGCGTCACATCGCGCCCCGCTAGCCGGATGCTGCCTTCATCCACCATAAAAGTTCCGGCGACGGCATTCAGCAGAGTCGATTTCCCCGAGCCGTTGGTTCCGATGATGATGACCCAGGAGCCGGCCGCCAGTTCGAGACTGACTCCGCGCAGGGAGCGGACTTCGTTGGGAGTATCCGCATTGAAGGTTTTTGCGACGCCCTGGAGTTCAAGCATGGGCGCTCCGCAGGCGCTTTTTGCGCAGAAATTGCGGCACGATCAAGGCGCAGAATACGAATACCGCGGTGATCAACTTCAGATCGTTGGGACTGAGGCCCCAACGTAGGGCCACCGCGACCAGCAAGCGGAAGAGCACCGATCCCATCACCGCGCCGATGATGGTCGTGCCCAACTGATTGGTTCCCACCAGCGCTTCCCCGATGATGACGCTAGCCAGCCCCCAGACCACCATCCCGATTCCCATGCCCACGTCGGCGAAGCCCTGGTATTGGGCCAGCAGAGCGCCGGAGAGCGCCACGAAGCCGTTGGAAATCGCCACTCCGAAGACGATCATATTGGAGTCGTTGACGCCCAGGGCGCGGATCATCTGCACGTTGTCGCCGGTCGCCCGCATGGCCATGCCGAGGTTGGTGCGGAGAAACAAATAGAGCAGCGCGCCGGTCAAGGCTACCGCAATCGCTACGGCCGCCAGCGCCGAGGCGTCGCGCACGCTGACTTCCCACCCCGCAAGGTTGAAGGTGGTCGCGCCTTTCATCAGCTTCACCGCGATCTGCTCCGACTGTGTGGCCAGCGTCTTCACCGTCAGCAGCGGGACATTGCTCCTGCCCATAATGTGCAGATTGATGGAGTAGAGCGCGGTCATCACCAGAATTCCGGAAAGCAAGGAGTTGATTTTGAAGCGGGTATAGAGCGTGCCGGTGCAGGCTCCGGCGAGCATGCCTGCGCCGAAGGCGGCCAGCGACGCCAGGATCGGGCTGCTGCCGTGGACCATCAAGGTCGCGGCCACGGCTGCGCCCAGAGTCACCGATCCATCGGCCGTGATATCGGGGAAGGCAAAAATTCTGAAGCTGATGAACACGCCCAGCGCCAGCAGGGAAAGAATGAGCCCTATGGTGAAGGTGCCAATCAGAAGGCTCATGCCGTTTTCGCCTCCAACAGATCGGTATTTCTGTGAGCAATTTTCATCGGATCCGTTATCGGGCCTTTTATCGATCTTCTTATCGAACCTCAGACGCCGCGCCGATCCAGCATGCGCCGCGGACGAATTCGCTCTGCTGCATCCCGGCCACGACGCGATCGTCGGTTAGAAGGTGAAGCACGCCTTGCAGCGTTTCGGTTTCGAATAACGTTGTGACCGTGGTTTTCAGATCGATGTTCCCCTTTTGCAGCGGACGATAGGAAAATGCCGCAGCGTGGAAATGCCCTGCAGGCCACGCTCCGCGCCCCAGTGGCCGCAGCAGCGGAGCCAGCGGCGCGCATTCGGAACTCGCCGCTACGCCGGAGATCAGGGCCAGCGAGCGCGCGTACAGCCTTTCGGTGGAGAACGACAGCCAGGAACGAATCTCGGGATATTTAAACAGAGCGTTACCCACTCCAGCGGTCGCGGCGGGGGAGCGGCGCAGCGCGGCCCCCACCAATCCGGCCGACTCGACCACCATCACCATGCCGATGGCCGGAGCCCCGGAAATCTCGAGTGCGGTTCGCACCAGTTCCGCCAATGCGATGGGGCCTTCGGTGGCGGAGGTTTCAAAGCGCATCAGGTGGCTGAAACCGCCTGCGCAGCGCAGGCCGTAAAGCATGTTCATCTCCGGGACCAGATCGCCGCTCGAGACCATGAAATCGGGCACATTGGTTCCGTCTGTAGGCAGATAAGCGGCCGAGCCGCCTACCGCCAGGAATTCGCCAAAGCGCGTGCGCGCCTCCTCGAAGCCGTTGCCGAAAGCTCCCAGGCCAAAGCCGAAGGCAGCTTCGGGATAGGCGATCAGGCGGCAATCCTCCGCGGCAAAGCCGCAACCCTTGAGCCATGCGGGGTCGCCGATGCGCTCGCAGATCAGGGGCCGCGCCGGAGCGCACTCGATGACTTCGAACGATGCCGCGGACGAGGAAAACCGGCGCACTTCTTTTTTGTGAACCGCAGGCGGCGCAGCCGGCACGGCCTGGGCGAGGAGAATGGGCGAAAGCTGGCACAGATCCAACACCTGCTTCACGCGCTGTGAAGGACTGGTCACGACGAAACTTCCGCCGATGCCCTTCAGCTGGGTGTGAATCTTAACCAGCAGGCCGACGCCGGCGGAACTGAGAAAGGAAATTTCCGATGCGTTCAGGCGAATGCCGTGCGCGCCTCCGCGAATCACTTCCTCCAGGCTGCCGCGCAGGTGCTCGGTCCAATAGTTGTCGAGGCGTCCCTTTACCTTGACTTCGAGCGCATCCCCGATTGGTTGGGTGACGATTTCCATGGGCGGGTGGCGAGAGCGCTAAGGGCGCACCTTCTGCGCGAGCTCCGGGGGAATGGCAAGGCCAAGGCGCGCCGCATCTTCGCGGCTGATGGCCAATTCTTCGACGGCCACTTCTTCCAGCGGCAGAGTTCTTGGGTCGGCTCCGAGCAGCACCCGGCCTGCCAGCTTTCCCGAGGCCATGGCCGCGGAGTGCAGACTGATGCCGAGGCAGGCCAGACCGCCGCGGGGCAACTCGGAGCACTCGTCGGTGATCAAGGGTAAGCGCGCATCCTTGGCGCCTTTCACCGCTCCTTCATAGCCCTGGATGGCAGTGTTGTCGCCGGGCAGCCACACCGCCTGAATGTCGCGCGCGGCAAGGATCTGCACCGCCTGCAAGACTTCATTGGAGCCGGCGAGGGCGATCTCTTCCAGCCTCACACCACGCTTCTTGAAAATCTCGCGGGCCGCGCTAATCTCCTTCACCGAATTGGCCTCGGCCGGGTTGTACAGGGTGCCCACGGCGCGGAGGCCGGGAACCAGCTTTTGCATTAAATTCAGAGTGCGGTCGATCGGAGGGAAACTTCCTACGCCGGTCACGAAAGGCAAGTGGTCGTCGTGAGCCCTACCGGCGCCGGCGGCGATAGGATCGGTGACGCAGGTGAAGACCACGGGCTTGTGCTTCACCCGGTTGCAGGCCCCGGTGAGGCACGGAGTGGTGATGGTCATAATCAGGTCGACGTCGGAGCCGTCATAGTTCTGCAGCATGGCGGGGATGTTGATCATTTCGCCTTGCGCATCGGCGCGGAGGATTTCGAGATTTTTGCCTTCGTCAAAGCCGCTCGCCTTCAGGCCGTCGAGCAGGCCCTGGATACACTGGTCGGTGCCAACATCGCGGGCGAAATACACGATGGCGGCCTTTGCCATTCTGCCGTGGACACCGGTGTTGGCGGCAGCCTTCGCAGAAGCCGTATTGCGATGGCCTAAATCCGTGAGCAGAAGTATGGAGGAAAATAGAACGATCAGTCCCACACCCAGGGCCAGGCGTTTGAGCGCAGGCCAAACCGCTGTCTTTTCGTAGAACCGCATAGCGCTCGAAACGGGATTCCCTCGCGAGGCGCAATTATACTGGTCATACCACTACCGCGGGGAAAAGACTGGTGTCGGTCAAACCAGCCCTGGATGAATCTTCAAAGAGCGCTCCGTGACCTTTGGTCACGCCGTCATTTATCGTTCTGGAGGGAGAATACGGCCTGCCTTCACGGCAGCAGGCCGTAGATGTCGAGTTCGTTCGAAGTCGGCACAAAAACTTTACCGTTGGCGATGGTGGGCACGGTGAACTTTAGAGCGTAGCCGGCCGTGTCGCGAGTGCCCGCCTGCGAGCTGTTGTAAAGCTCGGTGGTAACATTGCTGGCGTCGTAGGCGTGCAGTACCGACGGGTTAGTCCCATTGCCCAGGCTGACATAAGCTGAGTTGTCGATATCCCAAATAATGCCGTGGGCGGTGCCGTTGGCGGAGAGCGAGGCCGTGGCGCCGTGCATGCTGTAGGGGATAGTGCCCAGCGTGGGCGGAGTTGTGATCGGTGCGGTGGAGCTGCCTGGGTTCCAGGTGTAGGCGCGCAGCACGTCCTGATTGCAGTGGTAATACAGAGTGTTGTTCCAGAAAACCGGAGTCGAGAAGATGTTGTCGTACTGGAGGGGGACGCCGGTCTGCACGGTCTGAATCACGTTGTTGCTGCCACCGGGGAGGGGCAGATAGCCTCCCATGTTTTCGCGATTCACCACAAAAATATTTCCATCTTTCCCTCCACCGACGGTTACAGGCGGCAGAGAAGAGGAACTCGGCAGAAGTATGTTGGACCCGCTGCCCAAGTCCGCATCCGCTACGGCCAGGGCAAAGTTGTCATCCGGCGAAAAATAATCGAGCACCGCCAAGGTATTTGCATCGAGGCGAAGGAACGAATCGTTATAGAGCAGCGGAGTGTAATCCTGGTCGCCCGAATCCACGCCGCTCATCAAATACACGTCGCCGGTTGTATCG
This sequence comes from Candidatus Sulfotelmatobacter sp., assembly GCA_049513475.1. Lineage (GTDB taxonomy): Bacteria > Acidobacteriota > Terriglobia > Terriglobales > Acidobacteriaceae > Sulfotelmatobacter. Next base: position 11,804 of record JBEKWC010000040.1, read on the forward strand.
TCGATGGCCGGAGCGCCGTTGCTGGCCCAGAAGCCGCCGCCGGCGCCGTTGGGCGTGTCGTTGAAGATCGCTTTTTGCGCCAGCGTGGTCTTATCGTAGGAGACTACCCAGCCGTGATTACAGCTTCCGAACGCGATATAGATCGCATTGGTCACGGGGTTGAGCGCCAGTCCCATGCGCTGATAACAGTCGGTTCCGAGAGATACCTCTCCGCCCGAATTGTCTGGACCCGTGCCCGGAACGGTCCCGCTGATAGTGACCGGGCTGCCGGAGAGATCAAGGCCAGTAGTCGCATCCAAGGCGTGTAAACGGAAGGGTGTTGGGTTATTGGGGGGTGTCTCCACGACTAAATACAAGATGTTGGTGGTGGCATCGATCACAGGCGTAGAGAGAATGCCAACTACAGGAGAGACGCCCGAATAATCGTTCTTGGTGACGGACGGTCCCAGGTTGACGGTCCATAGCGGCGTGGTCTGCAGTCCGGTGGCATCGAAGGCATAGACGCTGTTATTTTGCGTGGCCACATAGACCACTTCGTGGGCGGTGCCTGCTATGGTTACATTGGGCAGATACAAGGGCTGCGTGTAGATTTGGCCATCGACCGGAAACGAAGTCAGCTTTCCGAAGTGAGTCTGGTTCACGTTCGCAGGGGTAAGAAGCACTTCCTGCGTGTAGGCACCATCGCGGGAGTCATCATTGTGATAGGTGAGCACCGCACCCGGCATCGCGTTGATCACGGTGAGGGTGGCATTGACACTCACCGTAGGAGTGGTTGCAGTCGTGGCCGTTATGGTGTGTTGGCCAAGCGTTGCGGGAGCGGAGTAGAGTCCGCTGGTAGTGATGGTTCCGACCGTGGTGTTGCCTCCGGCGGTGCCGTCGACCGACCAGGCAAATTGAGGTTGCGATGACCCTTGTATCGTCGCTGCGAACTGCTGAGAGGTTGACGGATCAACCGTCGCCAGTGCCGGCGAAATTGTTAAGTTGATTACTGTGACCGCAGCGCCTGCGCTGCCGGAAGTGTTGACCACGCTGGCCGCGATGGTATGAGTCCCCGGAGTGGAGGGCGCAGTGTAGAGGCCTGTGCCGCTGATGGTGCCAACGGAGGCATTGCCGCCAGATATCTGATCGACCGACCAGGAAAATGTTGGGCTGGTCAAGCCTTGAGCCGTCGCGGTGAACTGTTCGGGAGCCAAGAGGGCGAGGGTCGCTGTCGCCGGCGAAATTGAAAGCGTGAAGACCGTCACTCCGACGCTGGCGCCGGCGGAGTCGTTCGCTGTCGCCGTAATGGTATGGTTTCCCGCAGTCGTGGGCGCTGTATATAGACCGCTCGAAGTGATGGTGCCGACGGTTGAATTGCCTCCTGCAATTTGGTCGACCGACCAGGTGATGGTGGGGTTCGTCAATCCACTTGTAGTGGCAGTGAACTGCTGGGTCTTAGTCGCTTCCACATCGACTGTCGCCGGCGACAGCGACAGCACGCCTGCGACCGTAATCGTGGCGCTAGCGCTCGCCTTCGCCACTGCCACGCTGGTGGCGGTGATGGTATGCGTTCCTGCCAGAGCAGGAGCGGTATACAAGCCCGCGGCGTTGATGGTGCCAACCGTCGGGTTTCCACTGGCGATCCCATCGACGGACCACGTCACAGCAGTATTCGAAAATCCATGCACGGTGGCAGTAAACTGGTCCGTGGCTGCCGGCGTGAGTGTGCCCACGGCATCGGCCACTGACACCAATCCGACCGCGACCGCAGCATTGGCGCTCTTCGTCGTGTCGGCCACGCTGGTGGCGGTTACGGTGTGAGATCCTGGCTGACTTGGCGCCTTGTATTCTCCCGCGCTGCTGATTGTGCCCACCGTTGCGTTCCCGCCGCTAACTTGATCCACGGACCAGGTCACCGCCGTGTTCGTGGTGTTCTGCACTGTGGCCGTGAACTGTGTGCTCGTCCCTACGGCCAGATTTACCGCAGGTTGGTTCAGCGAAACGCTGACCTGTGGCGTCGGGGGTGTAGAGGATGGGCTGCCTCCACAACTGACAGAGAAAGCTACCGCCAAGCTTAGACTAGCAGTAAATATTTTGTACTTACTGGCAAACATAAGTCGACTGTCGTGGCGCTCGAGAACTTCGAGCAATAGATGGCGCCGAGTCGAAGATTAGTTGCCGCCGGATTGGAAAGGGACGCGGATTTTCGTACCGACCGCGATCAGGCGCCGTAAGTCGTGTAAATCGATGTGAGGCGCGAACCCAGAAAGAAGGCTCTATTCGTAAGTAAAAGTCAGGTCGTCGAGATAAATCGTGTAGGGAGCCTGCTGGTAGTTACCATCCATCTGATAGTTAATCGTGATTCCGTACCAATTCACCGCCGGGCCGGGATGGTAATACTGATTTACCGCGCTGGTCACGCCATTCAACGTGATCGATTGATAGAGCAACTCATTCGAGGAAGTGCGCTGCACTTGGATGGTCACGTGGTTCCACGCATTGCTGTTGGGATGGCATGCGATGCCGGTTGGAACCCAGTGCTGGCTAAGGTTGTCCCAGATATCCCACTCATTGCCGCCCGCGATGCGGCATTCGTGGCCCCAGATAAAGCCGAGGTTGTCGAAGAACTGATTGATATCGAACTCGACTGCCTGCGAGAGTTCGAGGTTCGTTCCGTAGAAATAAACGTCGTAGGTGAAGTTGTGGTACGTGGCGACCAGAGTCTGGTTGTTGTCAGGCAGGCCTTGCGAAGAAAATGCGCCGATCAGGTGATTATTAAAGAGCGCGTCGGAGTACACGGCGCTGCCGCCGAGACTATATTGCGTGGCGGCTCCGCTCATCGAAGGCGACTTGATGCCTGGCGCCATGGAGTAACTGATGCCATCGCATGGCGAAGGCGAGCAGTCTACAAAGTCAGGCGGTCCCTGACCGTAGCCCGCCCAGCCGACGCTGCTTTGCAGATTGGGAAACGAATTTCCTTTCGTAGTGACTGGTGCCGGGGGTACTGGCACAGGGGGTACTGGCGCAGGGGGTGATGGCACCGGCGCGGCTGAGACCGCAATCTGGAACGGTCGCTGTTTCGTCAGGTTCTTGGCGTCTGAAACCGAAATCGAAAAGCTGAAATCACCGACAGCGGAAGGCGTTCCAGAAATGCGTCCCACTGTGCTTTCGAGAAGGACTCCGGCAGGCAGTTGTCCCGAGGCCAGCGAGAAAACGTAGGGCGAGGTCCCACCGCTTACATTCAAGGTTGCGCTATAGCTGGACCCGACTACGCCCGTGGGAAGCGCACCGGAAAAGCTCAGGCTCGAAGTCGAGTTAACGGCAGTGGCAGGATTGGAGCTGGCGGGAACAGAAACTCCCGAGCAGGCGTTTAAGAGGAAGAGGTAAGAGACGATCACGATCAGGGACGCGAAGTGATAGCAACTGGAGTTACAGGAAATCGTTCGGTAAGCACACGTCCGCTGCGCCGCCACAACGCAGTAAGCCATGGATCGACCTCTCTTAGGGGGCTCAAGAGGACGCTCGAGCGGGAGAGTCCTGAACGAACTCTAACCAGAGTGGTGCGCGCCAGCCAGATCACCAAAGTATGGGGTGAGGCAGGGACTTGCGGACATAAGCGTATGCAGCCTAGCTACAACAGATCCAGGGCGGATTGGTTTTCGCCTTCGACTTGCCGCGTCGTGCAGTCTTTCGGAGATTTTTCCGGGCGCCAGCGTAGCAGCTTGGTGCCGTGGCGAAAGCGCCCTCCGGTGAAGTGGTCGAATTGGACCTCCACCACGAGGGTAGGTTCCAGCGGCTGCCATTCCGCGGAACGTTTTGTGCTCCAACGACTCGGGCTTCCCGGAGATTTACCGGTAAAGCCGGGCGGTCGAATCAGCGCTTTTAGTTTTCGCGTGAGCGCTGGCCTCTCTTTGACCGGGATCGAGGAGGTGAATCCTACGTGATCGAGCAGGCCTTCGTCGTCGTAAAGACCGAGAAGAAGAGAGCCGACCACGGGTTGCTTTTCGAGATAACGAAATCCGCCGACCACACAATCGGCGGTGCGCTGGCGCTTGATTTTTTCCATGCCCTGCCGCGAGCCGGCCTGGTAGGGCAAGTCGCGGCGCTTGGCCATGACGCCATCGAGCTCCACCCCCTTGTGAAACCACTCGCGGGCCTCGGCAAAATCATCGGTCACATGCGAAAGCCGCAACGTTCGGTTCGTGGCCATCGGTTTCGACGTTACATACTTCTGGAAAAATCGTTCCAGCCGCCGGCGGCGATCGCCGAGAGCGAGCTCGAAAACAGCTCCGCCTTTGTCGTCGACCAGCAAATCGAAGGCGATAAAGATGCAAGGCGTGAGCTCGCTGAGTTTTGCGATGCGCCTGGCTGCCGGGTGAATCCGCATCAGAAGTCGGTCGAATGAGAGCGATCCTTGGAAGGGTATTACGATTTCGCCATCGAGTACGAATTGTTGAGCCTTCAGCTCTGCCAGAGCATGAACCAGTTCGGGGAAATAACGTGTCAGCGGCTTCGCCGACTTTGACATAAGATCGACGTGTTCGCCGTCGCGAAAAGCGAGGCAGCGAAAACCATCCCACTTGGGTTCATATTGCCACTGCGGCCCGGAGGGAAGCTGGGCCGCCGGACGGGCTTCCATGACTGGATAATTCTTCTTGAGAGGGAGGCTCATAGGTTTGCTAAGAGATTCGTTTCAGCCAACGCAGCGTTTTTGATGCAGTTCTCCGAGGAGACGGCTCGCGTGATAAGGAATTCGGGCGATCTGGGGTTACAATGCCAGCGGAGTAGGATGAAGATCAAGATCAAGATGAGAGAAGGAGAAGAGAATGGCGCAAAAGGTAATTGAGATCGTGGGAACTTCCAAGGAAAGTTTCGCCAAGGCTGCGGAGAATGCGGTAGCCGAAGCGGCGAAAACCGTTCGCGGCCTGCGCTGGGCGCGGGTGGCAGAGTTTGAGATGGAACTGGACGGGAAGAAAGTGTCGAAGTATCGCGCTACCACCAAGATCTATTTCGATATTGAAAAATAGTTTAGTCGTGCAGCCGAGCTTCTACCGCCGTGCCTCGGTCGGCTTTTCAGTCGTAAATGTGACCCTTGGTCATTTCTTTCGAGTTTCGAGTTGTTTTTGTTTTCGGTCGACGTCGGGGCGCGAAGGATCTTGTTAAAGTTCCTACGCGATCTCGATAGTATGCGCAGGGGCGGAGTAAACTCTGCTACGCCTCGTCGGAGTGGAATGATTGAGCGTCGGTCCAATAGCGGCCGCGAGCCTGAGTGCATACCTTCTCTCGTCAACGATTCCGAAGAGCAGAATCAAGCTTTACAGAATTTACAGAGGAGTTTATCGAACGGTAATCTGATGAGCGCCCTTTCGAGCCTGCAGACGCTCTTTCAAAGCGCGGCAACGGCGAGCGGAAGCTCGCTTTCGAGCTAACTCACGGGTAACCTGAATGCGCTCGGCAGCGCGCTCAGCGCCGGCGATCTCTCCACCGCGCAGTCTGCTTTTGCGGCTTCGCAGAGTTACCTGAAAGCCTCGTCTCCTGTGCTTTCCAACGAAGCCGGAGCGGCTTCGCAATCGGTGGCGTTGGTCGAAGAACTGCTCAGCACAGTGGATGCCAGCACCGCCGGCACCGCTTCGGATCTGAACAACTCACTCTTGCAGAGTTTTGTACGGAGGCTCGAACGGTTTGAACGTCCCGGCTTAACGCGGGCCCAGGTCAACATAGTGACTGAAACCCGCGAGTGCAACTTGATCTCCGCCGGGAATGTAGAAACCGAACCTACCCTGGCTTAAGTTCGTTCCGGGCAACGTCCAGCGGTCAAGCACTACCCAACTTTCTCCCTGCCGGATCGAATGGACGATCTCATTCGGAGTTACGCGAATCTGAATGGTCCGAAAGCTCTTCTTCTCGTTCTTATGCGGGATTTTGGTCTCGTCTCCCTTTTGGCCGTTTCGATAAACCGTGCGGTAGAAATTATTGTCGTCCATTTGAAAGAGCACGTAGTTGTTGGCGTCGGTGCAGTTGAGCATCCACTGCAGGCGATGCCCTTTTTCGAGCATCGCTGAGAAAACAAATGTGCCAGCCGTGGGGGAGACACTGTACATGACGAAGTCTCCGCCCTTGCGAACGAACGAGCCTTTTTCCTGCTTCCAACCGGCCGGGTCCTCCCACTTCGACATGCCGCTGGGAGCGAGCGATAGCTCCACATTTTTTGATTGCCCCGCGGTCACTTCCACCGGAGCAGCGCGCGTGAAGTTGTCGGCGGTCTTCGCGGTCAATGTATAGGTGCCGCCGGCCAGACTCAACGTCGCGCCGTTGCTCACCTTTATGGCGGGCTCACCCGCTTTCGTGAGTGTGACCTGAGCATCCGCCGGAGTAAATGAAATCTTGAGTTCCGCCGGAGCGGCGTCGAGCGCCACCTCAGAGGCCGCTAGCGAAACGGCTGTCCCGGCCACAAAATGTTTCTTGATCTGCCGCGGCTTGAATCGATCTTTCCGCACTTCGACAACGTGATCTCCGGGACTGACGGTCGAAACCGTGAGAGTGCCGTCGGGCTGAATGATTCCGGCTGAAGTCTGATCGATAAGAACCGCCGAGCCGGGAACCCCGCCCGTGACGGTCAGGGAGGCCAGGTGCGGGATCGGTTGCAGGTTGAAGATCGCCTTGCCCTGCTCGCCTTTGCGGAGGCGGATCTTCTGCTCGGGAAGATCCTGGAAACCGCTCTTCGAGACGCGAACCGAGTAATCTTTGAATTCGAGATTCGGAATGCGCAACTGGCCCCTCTGCGTGAGCCCGGGCTGGAGCTTGCCGTTGAGAAAAACTCTGGCCTGGTCCTGCCCCACAACGACGAGCAGCGTGCCCAAGTCTTCGTTCTGCGCAGATTCAAGGAAGGCGCTCAGCGTGGGATCGTTGCCGACATCAACGTTCAGTTTATACTGATCATGACCGTGGGTCACGGCCAGCTCGTGAGTGCCGGGCGCGACCGACGGCAGCTCGACGCCTTCTTTCGATAGGTCGATCGGAGCCTGGCCATCGAGGCTGATTTTTGCGGTTGTATCGCTGGCGTATACGCGAAAGTGGCCGGCAATTCCGGTCACGACCACCGCGAGTGCTCCCTTCGAAACGATCGGGCCGCTGAGAGCCGGAGCCGCGTCAGCAGCGGTCGAAAACGCAAACGAAGTCTTGCTTCGCGCGCCTTCGATGTTCAGTTTGTGTTCGCCCGCGGCGATCTTGTCGAGCGACCATTGTCCATCCTGAAATTCCGCCCCGGGTTGGTCGTCGAGCGTTACTTTCCCTGCGCCGCTATCGGAGGTCAGCTTCAACATCGGCGGAAGTGGCGCCGGGGGCTGAGGGGTTGCGGCTGTCACGGCCGCTTCCGGTGCGGGCGTTTGCGCGACGGGCGGCACGGGTTTTTTCCGCAAGAGTCCCGCGATGACCGCAACTAAAACCAGCGCCGCGACCACAGCTAGGATTGGTTTCAGGTAACGCTGCGAAGTTCCCGATGGCCTGGGACTTGACGAAGCTGGGGTTGCGCGGGGCGCACTGGGCGCGACCATTCCCCGCGACGTCGAAGATGGGGGAACGACCGCCGCGATGTCCTTGACCGTATTTATCGCGACCGGCTCAGGAACCGGCGAAGGCGCCGAGACCGTGTTGCTGGTCGGTGCTGCCGGAACCTCGGCGGCGCTGGTCGGCGGAGAGTTGAAAGTCAAAGTCGCGCCATCGCTGACCGCGGGCACACTGGAACTGCGGGTCAGTTCCAGCAAGCCCAGACGATGCAGCAAGCCGTTGGCGACCGACAAAATCTCTCCGTCGGTTGAGTATTTCTCGGAGAAAGCTCTTATCCTTTGGGCTAAGGCCTGTTTGGCAGCGGCGTCGCCGGCGGCTTCGACCTCCGCGTCCATACCACGCAATTCTTCCAGATCACGGCGACGGTTTTGGCGGCGCTGCGTCTGCAGGTCGCGTTGCAACGCCTCTTGAGTTTGCAGCAAGCGGGCCTCACGCGGATAAATTGACAGCCCCTCTTCAATTCGAGCCAAAGCTCCTGTAAAATCCGCGCCCGTCTGGAGTTTACGGGCCTGCGAAACGCAGTCTTCGATGAAGGTTTCGCGCTTCTGATCGAGGATCAGAGTGCGAATCGTTTTGGCCATGGGATGGGAGGGGTTCAAATCCAGCGCTTCGCGCGCCAATTTCTCGGCCTCCCGCCAATCGCCTTCCACCGTCGCGTGCGCCTGTTCGACTAAAGCGTTCGCCAGCACGGCGCGGGCCAGCGAATTGTTCTCGTCCAACTCGTAGGCCTGGCGCAGCAGCTTGATTCCTTCGGCCGACTTCTGCTGTCCGCACAAATCCTGACCCTCGGTCATTAAACGATGGGCTTCGGTCTTGCGCCTCACGCCGTCCTCGGCAAGCTTCTCGAGTTCGGCAAGCTCCGCGTCGTTAGGAAATTCCGCAGCCGCTCCCCGCAACAGATCGAGCGCGCGAGCGTAGTCGCTTGAGTGCAAGCAGGTATCGATCTGCTCCACCAGACGAGTTCTGGATTCGATCCGCACCTGCTGATCGCGGCGCTTCTGCAGACGTTCCACTTCGAACGTGAGTCCGGGATACTGGGTGTAAATCGTGCGCAGAATCTCCCAATCGTTAAGCGCATCGCCGTAGGAACCCTGTTCTTCGTGAAGGTGGGCGCGGGCCACGATGGAGTTGACCAGGTCGCGCTTGTCCTGCACCAGGCGCAACGAGCGTTCGAAGTGCGATTCGCCGGGATGAAGATGCAGCGCCTCGCGCAGAATGTTGACGCGCTTGTCCAGATCGGGCTCGCCTTCGACCTGGCGATCAATCGAGGCGATGAAAGACGACAACTCCTGGCGCTGCTGCTCTTCGATGTCGTAGCGCAGGGCCTGGAAAATGGCATTGTTCGGATACTTTGCGAGATAGGCCTGGCAGCCCTCCATGGCCTTGGCGAAGTTGTGCTCGGCGAGATTTCTGCGCGCCTCGGCGTAGGCGGTGTTCATGGCGTCGTGCTCGGAGCGCACCTCGTTGTAGAAACTTTGATAGGTTGCACCACTTTCGCGATTGATGGAATCGGGAGCGCGGCGGTCCAGATCGAGCACCACGCCGAGCTTCGCCAGCGCGCTGCTGACGTCGCCTTTCTGCCATGCATCCATGGCGGCGCGATGCAGTTGTTCCTTCTCCTGACGGAGCTTTTTGTATTCCTGCTCCTCGCGATCGACCTCGGCCAGCAACTGCAACGCGCGCTCTTCTTTCGGGCGCAGTTGAAGGACATTCTTCAAGGCTTCGCGGGCGTGTCCGTAGGCGTGGTTCTCGATGTGCTGGGCCGCGAGCCGATACCAATTATCAATCTGCTTTTCGCTGCGCCGGTTTTCGATCTTGCTTTTAAGGGCGAGCGCAACCGCGTTGTCCGGTTCGATCTGCAACGCTTCCTGCAATTTCTGCAGGGCGAGCGGATCTTCTTCTTCCTCAAAGCGCGCCCGAGCGGCATCGAGCAACTGAGATAGCGTTTTGCGGCGCACCGCGCCATCGAGCCGGCGGCGCAGCGAGCCAATGGCGTCGTCCATGTGGCCTTCGGCTTCGAGCTCGCCCAGAATCTCTCCGGCAAACTGGAAGTCGCCTTCTTCGAGAGCTTTGGTGGCGCGCTGCAGGCGCGGACGCGTGCGCTCGGGATCGAAAAACTCGATCGGCTCGTTGCGCAGCGCTTTGTTGAGCGTGTCGCCGAAGTCGCGGGCGCTGGCGAAGCGATGCCAGGACTGTTTGGCCATGGCTTTGTGCAGGACGCGGCTCACCGGCTGAGTCACCGTGGAATTCAGTTCGGCGGCCAGTGGCGGAATTTGGCGCAGAATTGCATCGACGACCTCATCGGCGCGGGCGCGCTGGAAGGGATTGCGGCCGGTCATGGCTTCGTAGCAAACCACGCCCAAAGAAAAAATATCCGAGGCGGGCGACAGCGCTTTCAACTCGATCTGCTCGGGAGACATGTAGAGCAGCGTGCCTTTTTGCGCGCGCGTGGTATGCGTATCGGCCATGTGGGCCACGCCGAAATCGATGATCTTCACCGAGTCGTCTTCCATCACGAAAATGTTGCTCGGCTTTAGGTCACGATGCACCAGGCCGCGCTCGTGGGCTGCCTGCAGGCCGCGGCAGGTCTGAGAAATAATATCGATGGTGCGCTCAACCGTGAGTCGATGGCTGGCCTTGCGAATAAAATAATCCAACGTGGAGCCGGGCAGCAGCGGCATCACGAAGTAAGGTTTTTTCTTGCCGTCTTCTTCGAATTCTCCAATGTCGAAAATTTCTACGATGTTAGGGTGGCTCATCGAGGCCAGTACGTCGCACTCTTTGTAGAAAAGTTGGAGCGAGGCGGGATCGGGAATGTCGAGGATAGTTTTAACCGCGACTTCGCGGCGCACCACGGTATCGTAGGCGCGGTACACCAGGCCCATGCCGCCCTGGCCAAGCACCTGGCGGACTTCGTAACGGCCGGCTAGTTTTCTGGGTGAAGCGGGATTCTCCATGGCGCGAACCGATCTGCCGGGGAGGGCGTAAGCATCTTACCCGATTTAGCCGAAAAGTGTATCCTGCGCAACTTCTTGGTCCGTTAGAGAGGAAAGGCTCGGGCTCCGCATGTGGGCGCGTGCTAGGACCGCAGCAGGTTGCGCGCAATGAACAGCACGTTCGCCGGACGTTCGCCCAAGCGCCGCATAAAGTAGGGATACCACTCGCTGCCGAAGGGAATATAAACGCGGACTCGCCATCCCTTGCGCGCCAGCTTGCGTTGCAGGTCGCGGCGGATGCCGTAGAGCATCTGGAATTCAAACGAGTCGTGGGAAATGTTTTCGCTTGTCGCGAACGCCTGGGCTTGGCGAATGATATTTTCATCGTGAGTCGCCAGGCCGTGGTAGATGCCGCTTTTCATCAGGATCTTCATCAGCTTGACGTAATTGGCGTCGACGTCGGATTTGGCGGCGAAGGCAATGTCGGCGGATTCTTTGTACGCGCCCTTGCACAGGCGAATGCGGATGCGTTCGGCGAGAAGTTTTTCTACGTCGTTCTCCGAGCGCTTTAAATAAGACTGAATCACGGTGCCCACGCAGTTTGCGTTGCCGGGCATGCGGTGAAGTTCGTGGACAAAATCGAGAGTCCGCTGCGTGTAGGGCGATCCCTCCATGTCGACGCGGACAAAGCCGGCAGGATTCATTGCGGCAGCCTTCGCGACCAAACCGCTGACGATGTCGCGTGCGAGTTGTTCATCGACATCGAGTCCCATGTGGGTCAGCTTGAGGCTAATGTTGGCGTTGAGTTGATGGGCGACGATGGCGTCGAGAATCTGATGATAGAGCTGCGCGCTGTGGCGGGCTTCGTCGGGATTGGTGACATTTTCTCCGAGGTTGTCGATGGTCACGCTCATGCCGGCGCGGTTGACGGCCTGGGTGGAGTGGACGGCGTCGGCGATCTCAGTGCCGGCTACGAAGCGGTGCGAGACGCGCTGCCCCAGCGACGAGCGCTCGGCGAATCTTCTTAAAGCGGCGTTTTCGGAGAGACCGACGAAGAACGCCCTCAACATGCCGCACCGAGCAGGTCGCGAACCATAGCGGATAGGTAGGGAAAGATCACAGAAGGTTGTATCACATCCGAAGGCGTCCGCAGAATGGCGTTGGCTTCCGCCTGGCGGTCTCCCTTCACCAAGGGTAGCGCGCGGTCTCGCGTGATGGTTTTTTCCCCGTCGGGTGCGACGGTCACGGGAAACTCAATGGTTTGGCTGTCGGTTTTCTTATAATCGGCCGAGCTACTAGAGGCAACCTCCCACGTCAGGGCACGATAGAGATGTTCGACCACGCGGACCTCGACCGGCTCTTTCTTGTGGTGGCGAACTTTAATCTCAAAGGATTCGGTAGCTGCGCGCGATGCGCTGTTGCGCCATCCGTGCTCTTGCCGATCTCCACGATGTAATTGGTGCGCCGCCGTTCACCGGTCAGATCGAAGGCGTTGCCGGGGTAGATGCGCACGGTTTCGTCGCGGGCCGTGTGATCGATGACGTTTTCGCCGGTGAAGTCGATCTGGCCATCGTCGTTGCGGCGGTAGAAGCGCACCCGGCCTTTTCGCCGGACTTCAGATCCAGAGCAACCTCTTGCCGCACCACCGCGAAATCCTGGTGATAGAGGGGTGAGTGAGGTTTGGGAAGATTGCTGGGCAAAGAGACTGCCGCAGAAAACGAAAAGGCAGACGAAGCGAGCGATCATAAACCCACACCTCCACCATCAGGCTACGCCGACCCCTCTATCGCCTTGGACGCCGAAGATCGAACGCCTGATTACCGGCGCGTTCGTCAAACGCTGTCGACACTGGAACACGGGCGGGAGTGATTCGTGCGTTGCCTGGGGAGGCGGGCGTTTTCAGTCGCCATGCTCCTCCAGAAATTTCTCGACCTCGATGGCCGCCATGCAGCCGCTTCCAGCGGCGGTAATGGCCTGGCGGTAGCGGCGGTCCTGTACATCGCCGCAGGCGTAGACGCCGTGCACGCGGGTGTGCACGTAGTTGTGGGTCTTGAGGTAGCCATCGGCATCGGTATCGAGCTGGCCGTCGAACATTTTGGCGTTGGGGTCGTGGCCGATGCCGAGAAACAGCGCGCTGGTGGGGAAGTCCGAGACCTCGCCGGTCTTCAAATTTCGCAGTTTCAGGCCCGTGACTTCCTGCTTGACGGGGTCGTAAACGTCTTCGACGACAGTGTTGGTGAGGAATTTGATCTTGTCGTTATGTTGCGCGCGGTCGAGCATGATCTTCGAGGCCCGAAAGCTGTCGCGGCGGTGAATGAGCGTGACCTTGGTGGCGAAGCGAGTGAGGAAGATGGCTTCTTCCATCGCGGAGTCGCCGCCACCAACCACCACGATCTCTTTTCCAGAAAAAAAGAAGCCGTCGCAGGTCGCGCAGGATGAAACACCGTGGCCGATCAGTCTCTGCTCGTTCGGAAGCCCCAGCCAGCGCGCGGAGGCGCCGCTGGCGATAATTAAAGTCTCGGTGTGCACCTGATGCCGTCCGAGATGCAGCAGGAACGGGCGCTGGCTGAGGTCGACGCTCGTCAGGTGCGCCATACGGTATTCGGCGCCGAAGCGCTCCGCTTGCTTGCGCATGTTCTCCACCAGTTGTGGCCCCATGATGCCCTCGGGGAAGCCGGGAAAGTTTTCTACCAGCGTGGTCAGCGCAAGTTGGCCGCCGGGCTCGTGGCCTTCGACCACCAGCGGCTTCAGATTGGCGCGCGCCGTGTAGAGAGCCGCAGTGTGGCCGGAGCAGCCCGAACCGATGATGACTACGTTGCGAGTTTCGCTCATGATTTGTAACCGTTAGATTGCGGAATTCGGATTTCGATGCAGCCGCTTGCCTTCAGCTCAAAACCTTAACCCATAACCACGGTGGACTCAGAGATAGATCACCTCTTTTCTTCTTGGTTGGATTTCGGCTTCACGGTCGTCTTTTGCCCCGCGCTGGGTATCTGCGCCAACTCTGCTGGGACCAGATGACGAACATTCAACAGGCCGCGATAATTTGCCAGGACTTCGGAGGCGCTGTGGAACAGCGGCTCGTAGGCCGCCTGATCTGTCGCGGGCGCGTTGTCGGATGCGGCGCAGCGGGCCAGCGCCACCGACGATTTGCCGAAGCGCTCGAGGCGAATGCGGTTCACGGGAGTGTTGGTCGCCAGCATTGCTTCCGCGCTGCCGATTGACGACGCACTGTCTTCCATCGAGACTTGAATCAAATCTTTCGGATCGCGCACGTGCAATACCAGAGTCTCGACCATGCTGTGTCCATCGTCGCTAAACGAATACTGCACGGTGGCGAACAAAGCCTGCACCGAAAACTCGTGGCGGATGCGGACGTAGCGGGCGATGGAATCGTCGTCCGACATTTGCGTGCTCTGTCCCGGCTTAAGAAAGTTCGGAGCGTCGCTTAGCGTGGCGCGGCCATGGGAGACCTCAAAGTCTGGGCTAAACAACGGCTGCTTGGGAATGCGCGCCAGAGCCGCAGCGATTTCCTTCTGTTCCTGCGCGGAAGGCGTGCATACGTTTAACATGTTGACTCTGACCTGCGGCTGATTCGGAGGCGGCTCGGGGGCTTGCTGGGCTGCGGCAAAAATGCCGCTCAGAATGAAAGCCAGGGTGACGGTGAGTTTGAACATTGTTTCGGAATTCTAAATGATTGCCGGCGGAAACTTGAATCCGTCTATCGGCGGGGAGTGGTTCGGTTCGATTCTGTCCTCCCTTGGATGGGCCGTCATCCCGAAACCCGGCGCAGTTCAGCCGGGTGAGGGATTTCCCGTGCGCCGAGAAGCTTGAGCCAAGAGATCCTTCGCTCCGCCTGAAACCCAGCTGGCTCAGGGAGGATACCAGCAGGGGAGCTTCAACCTCTGCCTGCGCGGCCTGCGCGAGTAAAGCTTTCGTCCTGGCGAAAAGGGCGATTAGAATCCATACATGGCGAATCTTACGTTAGTGTATGGCATGCGGCTGCTGCCTTCCGAGGACGTGCTCGAAGTGGGCCAGGCCCCGGTGAAGTTGGCCAATGGACGCGAGGCTCACGTGACCATGCACGTGCTCGAAGGCAGTAAAGAAGAGATCGAAAAACAGCTGCGCACGAGTTTGGAAGCGTTCTTCGATCTGTACCCGGAGATCTGAGTGAGCAATCGCTGGTCAGCAGTCAGAAAGCTTGGCGGACCGCGAGCCGCGCGCTAAAGGATGCTTTGGGGCTTACCGTCAGCCGACATCATGCGAGAGTTTTACGCCCATTTTCGTGCAAGGCTTACAGCGGCGGAGTTGTGGCCGCAAGGCTGGGTTGCGCGCGGAGCCTGCTACTCGCTCGGCCTGGCCATTGGACTTTTCGTCCTTGAACTGCTGCTGAAGATGATCGCGCCGGCGGCTAGTGAGAGTCTTGAAGGCTGGGTCAAGTTTCTGCTCTTCGACGCCGCCCTGCTGGGTTGCATTGTCGCTTTCCGTTTCCTGAGGCGCAGAATCCTGTGGCGGCTGCGCAACCGGCTGATCGTCACTTATGTATTCATCGGAGTAATTCCCGCCGTTTTGCTGATTGCGATGGCTTCCATCACGATCTATCTCTTCGCCGGGCAGTTCGCCAGCTTCGTGGTTACTTCTGAGATCAATGGCCAACTGCGAAGCCTGCAGGCGGTGAATGCCGCGGTGAGCAACGAATTGGCCGCGCGCATCGAGAAGGGCGAAGCTCCCAAGGCGGAATCTTTGAACGGATTGAGAAAACGTGATCGCGCCTGGGGGCGGCGCCGGGTCTGCGCCTGGCATGGCACCAGGGCCTTGACCCTTGCCAGCGAAGCGCAGGATGCGGAGACGCTTGCCTTCCCTGACTTTTTCAACCAAGACGATAACAAGTACGCCAAGGCGGTCCGCGAAGGGCTTCCTTTTAAAGAGATCGTGCGCGATAAAGATGAACTCTATCTGCGCGTGGTCTCGATGTTTCCTGTGGGAAAGGAAAACCTGACCGTCGTCACCAGCGAGCCGCTGGACAAAAGCCTGGTGGCCGTCATCGCGGAGAACCTGGGAGAAATCAGCCTCTTGCCCGCTGGCAATGCGGTCGGCGACTCGCAGCCGGATGACCCGCAGCAGCGCGCCGCCAAAGGCAAGGTCTTTCAAACCCGTATCTTCAGTGAGCCCGAAAAAATTGAGGGTGGAAGCGGCGCCGGCAAAGCACCGACGAGTACCGCGACGGAACGTAAAAAACAGACTTTCGGTCCGATCTTTACCGTGGGTTCACTCTCCACTCCTACGGGCACGATGGATCGCGAAATCACTTTCGGCACTCCCCTGCCCGTGGTCGACTGGACCACTGGCGTGGGGACGCGTGCAGGCGCCCTGGTGAGCGTGCGCACCCGGCCTTCGGTGCTCTACGCCCACCTGTTCGCCTCGCTGGGAGATATCGCCCAGGGGATTGAATACATCCTGCTGGGGATTCTCATCTTCTTCGCCATCATTGAACTCGTTGCCCTGATCATCGGTACGCGCATGACTCGAACCGTGACGCGAGCCGTGGCGCAGCTCGATGACGCTACCAAGCATATCGATCGCGGCGACTTCAGCCATCGCATTCCGGTGCGGTCGAGCGATCAGTTGGCACAACTCTCGTTGTCGTTCAACTCGATGACTGAGTCGATCGAGAGGCTGATTCTCGATCAAAAAGAGAGGCAGCGGCTGGAGGGCGAACTCGCCATCGCGCAGGAGGTGCAGGCGCAATTGTTTCCGCGACAGGTTACGGATCTTGAGTCGCTGGAGGTGCATGGCTTCTGCCGGCCGGCGCGCACCGTGAGCGGCGACTATTACGACTTTCTGACCGCAAGCTCGCACAAGCTGATTCTTGCGGTTGGCGATATCAGCGGCAAGGGAATCTCGGCGGCGCTGCTCATGGCGACGATCCACTCGGCGGTGCGCGCCTACAGTGTGGAGAGTCTGCCGCAGATGCGAGAGCCGGTGGCCGTGGGCGCGGTGGCGGGCGCGAGCCGGGCGATGGCGGCGTGGCCCGAGGGGATTGAGATCTCTCCCGGAGCGCTGCTGGGCTTGCTCAATCATCAACTCTATGAAAGCACCCCACCGGAAAAGTATGCCACGCTCTTTCTGGCTATTTACGATGGACGCTCGCATCGGCTCACCTACAGCAACGGCGGCCACCTGCCGCCGATTCTGATTGGCAGCGACGGCGCGGTGCGGAAACTGGAAGTTGGAGGCACGGTCGTCGGCCTCTTCGACAACATGCTGTACGAAGAGGCTGACGTCGAAATGCATCCTGGAGAAATCTTCGTAGCCTACAGCGACGGAGTCACCGAGCCGGAAAACGAATTCGGCGAATTCGGCGAAGGCCGGCTGATCGATCTGGTCCGCGAAAACCGGCGGCTGCCTCTGACGCAAATCAGCCAGGCGGTGACGCTGGCCGTTGATGATTGGATCGGCGACCAGGAGCAACCGGACGACATCACGCTGGTGCTGGCGCGGGCGCGGTAGCCAGTTCTCAGTTTCCAGTTCCCAGTTCGATTTCGCCGCAAAGGTTGCCGGCTTCGGCCCTTGATTCCTCGGCGGGTGCCGTCCGCGAAGTGCTGCGCCACCCAAAGTCTGGTGCGGTCCTAATCTCGGGCGCAAATGCTGCCAACCGCGAAGCGTGCGAAGGTTCGCAAAGGTCGCGAAACAAAAGCCTGGACGAGGTTCCGCGAACAGCAGGTTTCTCCCCCCGCCGTCGCTTTCGTTCCGGCTCCGGTCGGAACGACAATCATTGAGGCGAGGGCCGCTTCCCGAAGCCCACGTCTCGCAAAAGATGCGAGAAGTGGGGCACCCCATTTCATTGCCAAAGTCCGGCTGAGGTCCTAGCTTAGCTAGGTGGGGGCTTAGATTTTTTGCTTCTTCCACTTCCCTTGCTTAAACAGAATCGCTCCGGCGGCGGCCATGGCGCTTTCGGAGATGGCGATGGCGAAGAAGACTCCGTTGGAACGGAGGTGCAGCAGTATGGCTAGGCAGTAGGCGAGTGGGATTTCCAGGATCCAGAAGCCGAAGAAATTTACTATGGTGGGAGTGATGGTGTCGCCGGCTCCGTTGAAGGCCTGGATCATTACCATGAAGTAGGCGTAGCCGAGGTTGCCGTAGCTGATGATGCGCAGGCCGGCCGCTGCCAGGGGCATTATCGTGGGGTCTTGGGTGAAGAGGCGGACTATAGGGTCAGCGAAGAAGATGAAGATCAGGCCTACGCAACCCAGGAAAATTACGTTGTAGAGACCGGTGCGCCAGACGGCCTTTTCGGCGCGTTCGGGGTGCCCGGCGCCTAGATTTTGGCCCACCAGGGTTGCGGCGGCGTTGCTCATACCCCACGACGGCAGGATCACGAAGATCACGATGCGAATTGCGATCGTATAGCCGGCTAGAGCGGCCGCGCCGAAGAAGCTTACGATGCGGACCAGGCCGATCCAACTGGTGTGGCCAATGATGAATTGCAGGATGCCGGTCAGCGAGACGCGGATCAGGCGCAGCAGCACGTCGAAGTTCAGACGGACTTGGCGGCTGAGGATGCGCAGGCGCTCGGTGCCGCGCATCAGGCGATAGAACTGGTAGAGAACTCCGATGCTGCGGCCGATTAGCGTGGCTAAGGCCGCGCCGGTCACGCCTAGGCGCGGGAACGGTCCCCAGCCGAAAATGAGGCAGGGGTCGAGCACTAGATTGATGATGTTCGAAACCCAGAGCAGGCGCATGGCGATGGCGGCGTCGCCGGCTCCGCGGAAGATAGCGTTGTTGAGAAAGAGCAGGAGCACGGCGAAACTTCCGCCAAGGCAGATTCTGGTGTAGTTGCTACCGATGGCGACGATTTCGGGCGACGCTCCCATGAGGCTTAGTAGGTTGGGCGCCAAGAGAAAGCAGGGTACGCCGATGGTCAGCGAAACGAGTAGTCCTAGGGCGATGGCCTGCACGGCTGCGATGGCTGCGCCTTCGGGATCTTTTTCTCCGATGCGGCGCGCTACCATGGCCGTGGTCGAGAGGCTCAAGCCCATGGCGACGGAGAAGACAAGGCCGAGCATGGACTCGGTGAGGCCGACCGTGGCTACGGCGTTTGCGCCGAGGCGCGAGACCCAGAAGACGTCGACTACGCCGAAGAGGGACTCCAGGCACATCTCCAGCACCATGGGGACGGCTAGCAGGAGGATGGCGCGGTTGAGGCTGCCGGCGGTGAAGTCCTGGTGAGAGCCGCGGACGGCTTCGACTAGGGATGCCCAGAGAGTGTGCGGCAGGGCGGATGAGGCTGTGGTTTCTAATTCCATGGGATACGAAAGCGAATTGCAGCGCCTGAAAGCGTGATTGAGAGTGCAGTTCTAACGGTATGCCTGAAGGCATACCCTGATACGAGGCATTATTTGTTCGCTCCTGATTTGTTCGCTCGTTGTTTTTTCGATCATTGCTTTTTCGGCAGCAGCGTCACTTTCGAAGTTACGGCGCGATTGGTGGCCATGCCGCCTAGCACCACCGGGCCTAACGGGGTTTCTACGATGCCGCTGCCGTCGAGCCGGCCTTCGGAGGTGGTGTCGGAGATGCTCTCCCACCTGTTGTGATGGAGATCGTAGGCGAACGTGATCGTGGAAACCTCAGCGGGCTGGCCGTCGTAGGAGACCCCTTTGTAGTCGTGGGGGGTCGTGGTGCCGCCAAAGAAGAAGATGCGGTGTTCCTTGTTGGAGCCGCCGCCGGCGATGCCGAAGCGCGTGGTGCCGGGGTGGGCGGGCAGTTTGGTCCATTCGATCTTGTTGGGATCTTTGTGATCGATTTTTCCCAGCCAGCATTCGTCGGAGGCGATGTAGCGCGGACCGTCTGCTGGGCCGGACTTGGCGCCGTCCGCGATGACGATCATGTTGTCGGCCAGGCCGCCTGCGGCTCCGAATACGGGAGTGCCGGGGAAGGGAGTGGCCTGGCTCCAAGAATCTTTTTCTACGTCGTAGACCTGAACGCTATTCACCGGGCCGTCTTTGGCGTGGCCGCCGATGAGATAGACGAAGCGGTCGCGAATCACGCCGACGACCGCGCGATCCACGGCGACCGGGATGTCTTTGCCGCGATACCAGCGGCGCTCTTCGATATAAACGTTCACGTCGGGAATCGTGATCTCTGTGCCCTGGGCATCGACGACGTATCCTCCCATGAGCACGACTTGGTTCTTTGCGCCGGCGGCGGATGCGCCTAAGCGGCCGGCTACTCCGGGGACGGGTTGGCCGGGATGCCATTTGGCCGAGTGCGTGAGATGCATGACGTAGACCTTGTTGGTGACGTCGTCCCAGGTTTTCTTGGGGCCGACGCCCATCAAGGAGAAAAGATCGAAGCCGCCTTTGAGGCTGGCAGTCGCATTGCTGGAAACTGCGGCGGGCATGGAGGGGAACTCGGGTTCGTCGCCGGCGAGAGCGGAAGCCGCGCAAAGCAACAGGGCTGCCGCAAGGCTCAGAAAGCATCGTGGTTTCATCGCTGAAATATTACTCCAGATTCGGGGGCCGGGCTTTCGCGGTCGAGATCGTGGGTTCTTCAATCAGTCCCTGGCGCACGGCGTGAATGAAGTCGGTGTAGGCGGGGGTTTCGCCGGCGGAGCGAAGCTGGCTGGCAATCTGGCCGCGATGGTAGGCGGAATGCAGCAAGACGTGGGTCAGAATATCTTCGACCGTGCTGGTCCACGGTTCGCCCTTGCTATTTTTGTAAGTGACTTTTTCCGAGAGGCTAGCGGACGATAGTCGGTCTACGAATTTCTGCCACGATCCGGAGAGTTCGTCGATCTGCATCGCACCTTGAGCGATGCTGATGACGGGCCAAACGGGAAGGCTCTGCGGTTGCTGGAGAATGCGTTCGAGCCAGAGTTGCTCGGCGGAGAGGATGTGCGCGAGCAATTCCAAAGGGCGCGTGGGCGCAGGGCTTTTCGTCAAGGCCGCGAGGACTTCGCGGTTGGCCCAGGCATCGTAGGCAAATTGACGGCGCAGATGTTCTAGGAGTTCCATCCGCTCGGCTCAGTTTATCTTGTTTTGGCAACGGCGAATAAGCTCTCGGCTCGTGGACATTCGACCTAAGGGAGTCAAGGCCTGACTTGCGCCCGGCGGGTGGCGTCCGCTGAAGCGGACTCGGGTTATTCTTGCGGTCGCGTCCCAGCACTGCCGTGCCGAGCTTTCCATGCCGCGACTTCGTGACAGAGCCGAAGCTCCGAATGCAACCGTCGAGTCTCGCGACCAGAGCCGCAAGTTTTAACCTTCCGTTCACATTGCGTAGTTAAACTTGCGCCTGATAGCCTCACCCTATGGCGCGCAAATCCGCTTCAACCCGCACGGCCGCCGAAGATCCTGACATCCGCGAAAAAGTTGTGGCCGAGCCTGCGCAGCCGCAGGAGGCCGGCAAGAAGCTGGCGGGCAAAGGAGCCGCGTCGCTGGATGACCTCACGCGCACCGCGCTGCGGGCGTTTCTGATTGCGCGGGACGCCGCTTTCAACGTGCGCGATCTGCTGACGCAGTCCTCGCGCATGGCTTTTCTTGCCATCAAAGATTGCGAGAAAGAGCTCGACGTGATCGAGCGCCACATTGACGAGCGGCTGCCCGCGGCGATTACGCGGGTGAATGAGGCGCGGGCGCGGCAACTGTTGACCAGCTTGAAGTGCACCACCGATCTCGAGCGCATCGGCGATCTGGTGATGAGCATGGCGATGCGAGTGCAGGCGCGCAGTGAGAAGATCCCGGCTTCCGATGTGCGGCAACTGGTGGAGATGTCGTCGATTCTGCGGGAGATGCTCGATTTGGTGTACCGCGGATTCGTCGATCTCGATCTGGAGTGCGCTCGCAAGGTTTTGCAAATGGATAAGGATATCGACCGCGTTTGTCATGCAATGTTTCAGAAGCATCTGACCGAACATGCCGCCCAGAGCAGCCCTTCGAGTTTTGAGGTGCTGCTGATGGCGCAGGCGCTGGAGCGCGCCGGCGACCACACCACGAATCTCGCCGAGGATCTTTATAGCCTGATTGAAGGCCGCAGCCTGCGGCACTTGCCCAAGAAGAGAACAGAAGCGTAGAGAGGCGGCGGTTCTGAGTTCTGAGTTCGGTGCGATGCAGTTCTCGGTTGTATGAATCACCATTCCGGATGTTCGATGTCACAGCCTGCATGGGGATTTTGCTGTGAAAATCCATCGTGGAGACTGGGCATGAGGGTTCTTATTGAGATTTGGAAGCGCAGACGATTCATCGCTAGTTCGGAACGCTTCCTAAGTTGGGCGTGCCACGAGGAGTAAAACGGCGATTTGAGGATCCGCCGCGCTGCCTCCGCCTTCCACTTAGTCTCCCGACAGCCCGGCTACGGTGGATTTCAGCTTGGTCCTGCCGCACATCATGCTGATTGCCGATGAGGTCGACTCTCAGTTGACCCAGAGTGTCGACAGCTTTCTAAGCGTACAGAAGGGATGGCTGCAGCCTCGGCATAGGATCTCGGTCCTCACGAACTCGCGCTACGTTGCGCCGGCGAAGGAGCTTTCTGAAATTCATCATTAGTTAACACGCGGGAAACATTCACGCAACATTCCCACCATAGATTCAAGGCAGAGTCCGGCGGCTGAGGCTTTGGGCCATGCCGCCGCAACCTACGATGCACTTTCCCCTCGGAGCTTACGAACCGCGCGGCGATGCGGGAGTGCCCGCCGTGTCTCGAACGCTGGTCTTCGTGGTCGAAGACGAGGAAGATATTGCGCGGCTGATCTCGCATAACTTGCAGGCCGCTGGATTTGACGTGCAAAGCTTTGTCAACGGCGCATCGGTGATCTCGGAGGCGCTGCGCGAAATGCCCGCGCTTTTTCTTCTCGACGTGATGCTGCCGGGGGCCGACGGGTTTGATTTGTGCCGGCAGATTCGGCAGACTCCGATTCTTTCTTCGACACCCATCATTTTTTTGACCGCGAAGACTGCAGAGGCCGATCGCGTCAAGGGCCTTGAACTCGGCGGCGACGACTACATTACGAAACCGTTCAGCCCGCGCGAACTGGTGGCGCGGGTGCGCAGCGTGCTGCGCGGCTTACGCCAACCGGCAGCGGTGCCGGAGGTGCTGCGCCTGGGCGAATTGGAGATCGACGCTTCGTCGATGATGGTGCAAGTGGCGGGCCGACTGGTGCTGACCACGGTGCGCGAGTTCCGCCTGCTCGAATATTTGGCGAGTCATTGCGGGCGCGTGCTCACCCGCGATCAATTGCTGGACGCGGTGTGGAAGGAGACTCCTTTCGTAACGCCGCGCTCGATTGACGTTTATGTGAGGCGACTGCGCGAGAAGATAGAAGCCGATCCGCGGCATCCGCGGTATCTCAAGACCTTGCGCGGTATCGGGTACCGCTTTGAGCTGCCAAAGTAGGGAACCAGTTCTCAGTTCGGGGATGCGGAACTGCTGGCCCAGGATTCATGTTCAGACGTCACAGCCTGCATGAGGATTTTGCCGCGAAAATGCATCCTGAGGCTTGACCTGGGCGATTCTTTTCGAGACTTGATCGCTGGGCGTAAAGCGATGGACCTCTTACGGAGATCTGGCGAGTTACCCGCGCATTTCCGCGCGATGAACTTTATGGCTTGACCAACCAATTGCGTCGGGCCGCGGTTTCGGTGCCGAGCAATATCGCAGAAGGGCAGAGCCGGTTTTCGCCCAAGGAGTTTCACCACTTTTTGAGTCAGGCGCGCGGTTCGCTGATCGAAAATTGAGACCCAGCTCATGACTCGCTCAAAACCTCGATGATCTAACTCCGAATCAAACCCAGCCTCGTCTCGATCAAGCCTCGGAGTTAGGGAGAGTTCTCCATGGCCTGATCGCCTCGATAGAATCCGCGGCATAATGCTTGACCAAGGCTTGCCCAAGAATTTCCGCTTACTGAGAACGTAGGAGCCATCTCACGTTGAACTGAGGCAGTAAAGTGCCGAATTCCTCAGGGGCTGAAGCCCGCGTCTTTGGTGGTTCTAGGCGGCACGGCTGGAAGCCGTGCCCTACCCGATCCGATTGATGAGATAGGTTCTGAGAACCGAGAACCGAGAACTGAGAACTGAGCTGACAACCGGTTCTTGATTTATCCTGTCGTATCCCCAAAATGTCCCGGCACAAGCCACTATGGAAAGCCGACGAGCAGAAGGACCGTCTCTACGAACTGACGGCGCCGACGGATGATTCCGCCAAGGAGCATGCGCTGCGGCGGGACGTGCGCTCGCTGGGGGCGTTGCTTGGCCGCGTGTTGGTGGAACAGGTGGGACAGGATTTGTTCGATAGGGTGGAAGAACTGAGGCGGCTTATGATCCGGCATCGCGAGCGGGTGGGGCATAGTCCGGCTGCGGCGGCTCGCGGCAAGCTCATGGCTAAAGCTCAGGCCATGATTTCAGAGATGGATCTGACTCGCGCGTATCAGGTGACCAAAGCGTTCGCGATTTATTTTGAGTTGGCCAATCTGGCGGAGACCAATCATCGCAAACGCCGCCGCCGCGCCGGGCAGTTGAACCGGCAACGCGCGCCCTTGCCGGGATCGTTCCACGGAACTTTACTGCGCGTGAAAGAAGCTGGCATCTCGGCCGACGCGACGCTGGCGGCGCTGCGGCGCGTGAATGTAACTCCGGTATTCACGGCGCATCCCACCGAAGTGGCGCGGCAGACGGTGTTGCTGAAGCGGCGGCGCATCGCCGAACAACTGGAGCGCCTGGATCGCCTACCTCTCACCGTGGGTGAGGCGCTGCGCTGCGAACAGATGATTCACGCGGAAATTGTTTCGCTGTGGCAAAGCGACGAAGTGCGGCAGAGCAAGCCCACCGTGAGCGACGAGATTCGCATGGGTCTGCGCTACTTCCGGCTGTCGCTGTTTGAAACTCTGCCTCGCCTTTACGCCGAAGTGGCGGAGTCGATTGGCGAAGTGTATGGCAAGGTTCCCGAGGCGCTGCCGAATGTGCTAAGTTTCGGTTCCTGGATTGGAGGCGATCGCGACGGCAATCCGCTGGTGAAGCCCGAGTGCGTGCAGGATGCGCTGAAGCAGGCGCGAAGTTTAATTCTTCGCGAGTACATCCGTAACGTGGAGTTCCTGAGCGACTGCCTGAGTTCGTCGTCGCGGCAGGTGGGCGCGTCGGCGGAATTGCTCACTCGGTTGGCGCAATACAAAGGCTCGATGGCGGATGCCACTATGCTCTGGGGACCGGGCAACACACTGGAGCACTACCGGCGTTTTCTTTCTTACGTGGGTTACCGCTTGACGCGCAGCCGCGAGGGCCCGCGGGTTCAGGATGCATACAAGGATGCGGGCGAGTTTGAAAACGATCTGACGATGCTGCGGTCGAGCCTGCTGGCGAATCGCGGGCAGCGGCTGGCGGAAGCTTTTGTCGATCCGCTCTTGCGGCAACTTCGAACTTTCGGATTTCACCTGCAGACGCTCGATATCCGCCAGCATGCGCGCGTGCACGCCGAGGTTCTGCACGAGCTTGCCGACAGAAACATCGAAGTGAATCAGAGCGGGCTCAATAAGCTGGTGAATGCCGAGGGCAGAAATTCAGAATCGAGCAAGGCCAAGCTGCGAAAGAGCGAACTGCGAAACAGCGCGCCCGCCGTGGCTGCGCCGGCGGCGATGCATGCTGGCGGCGACGCTTCTCCGCAGACGCGGGAGTTGATCGAGACCTTCCGCGCCGTCCGGCAACTGAAGCAGATTTACCCCGCCGAGTCGATCCGGCAATATGTGATTAGCGGTGCCGAACGCGAAGACGATGTGCTGAATGTGGTGAGGCTGGCCAAGGCCTGCGGCGTGAATGTGGCCGGCTCCGGCGAGGGCCTGCGAGACGATGTTCGGTTCGTGAACGACTCCACGCGCGACCCGGGCCTGATGCCGGTGCCGCTGTTTGAGTCGATCGAATCGCTGCGAGCCGCAGGCGGAGTAATGCGGCGGCTGTGGCAGCATCCGGAATATCGGCCCCTGCTCGATTCCTGGGGACGCTGGCAGGAGGTGATGCTGGGCTACTCCGACTCAAATAAAGATGGAGGAATGTTGACCAGCACCTGGGAATTGTACAAAGCACACCGCGACTTGCATCGGGTGGCGGCGGAGTGCGGCGTGAAGCTGCGGCTCTTCCATGGCCGGGGCGGCACGGTGGGGCGCGGAGGCGGCCCGACGCATGCGGCCATTCTGGCGCAGCCCGAGGGATGTTTTTCCGGCCGCATCCGCATCACCGAGCAGGGAGAAGTGCTCAACTGGAAGTATGCCGACGCCGTGTTGGCGGAGTGGAATCTGGAGCTGATGATTGCGGCCAGCCTGGAAGCGATCATTCGCCTGCGCTCGAAGAATCCGAGCTCTGCGAATAAGGATCAAAAGTTGTGGGAAGAGGCGATGGAGGAAATGTCCGGCGCAGCTTTCCTCGCCTATCGCCGCGATATCGCCGAGAATGGCGATGTGCTGGAATATTTTGAGCAGGCCACGCCGGTGCATGAGCTCGATGCGGCGCGCATCGGCTCGCGGCCTTCGCGCCGCACCCGTGGCCGGCGCTTGGAAGATCTACGCGCGATTCCATGGGTCTTTGGCTGGATGCAGAGCCGCTTCGCCGTGCCGGCGTGGTACGGCGTAGGCTTTGGCCTAAAACATTTCGCCGCGAAAGGGCGCAGTCATGAGCGGTTGCTGCGCGAAATGGCGAAACTCTTTGCCGTGTTCGCCGAGATGGTGCGCAACGTGGAACTGGGCATGGCGAAAGCCGACCTGCACATCGCCCGGCTTTATTCCGGGCTAGTAAAGAACACGGCGTTACGCGCACGCGTCTTCGCGATGTTGGAAGAAGAGTTTCTGCGATCGCGACAGATGATTCTGAGTATCACCGGGCAACGCGAGTTGCTGGCGCGCAATCGCGTGCTGGCGCGCTCGATTGATCTTCGCAATCCTTATGTGGATCCCATGAGCCTGATCCAGGTCGAGCTGCTGCGGCGCAAGCAGCTTGGGCAGGAGCAGGCGGAACTGGAATATCCTCTCGGCGCGACTATTAATGGCATTGCCGCTGGGCTGCATAACACGGGATAGGAATCGAAAGCAGTTGCCAGCCGTCAGTTGCCATTTGCCATAAAAAACGAAGGGCGCCAAGAACTGGCAACTGGTGACTGGCAACTGGCGAGTGCTCTTACCGATTGATATCGTCCTTTGACTGCAACCGTTTGATGTAGTTTTGCAAGTTCGAGCGGTTGGCGTCGTCCGGCACGCCCGAGAGAGCGGCCTGCATTTCCTTCACCGCTTTGTCAAACTCACCTTCGCCGCTGTAAACCCGGGCCAGACCGACGTGCGTGGTCCAATAGTCGGGGAACTTCTTCGCGTTCGAGCGATAAAGCGCGAAGGCTTCTTCCTGCTTCTTGTCTCGCTGTAACTGACGGCCGTAGAAATAAAGCTGCAGGGCGCTGCCCTTCTCCAGCGCCTGGTTGCGCGCGGCCGTGGCCTCGTCTTTGCGGTCCATGGCTTCGAGGATCCTCGATTTGTTGAGCAGATTGTCGAAGCGCTCTTCCGCCTGGATGGATTGGTTTTCGTCTTTTAGCGCCTCGTCCAGCTCGATTTTGTTGGTGAGGAGGTAGTTGGCGGCGTCGTCCCAGCCTTCCCAATAGTATTGATTGAGCCCACGGATCTGCCGGTGGAGGCTGGCCGTGACGACGTCGTTTACTTTAACCGCAACCTTGAAGGGCACCGCGACTTTATCCCAGCGCATGGTGACCACGGTGGAATCGGGCTTGAGATCGTCGAAGTCGTAGGCCAGCGCATCGTGCAATTCGGCCGTCTGCGGCTTCACCGTGACGCGCAGGGCATCTTCGTCCTGCTTGTAGCTGAAGCTTCCCCAGGCGGCGGAGGTTTTCGAGAAGATCACCGTCCATTGATTTTCCCCAGGGATCATGTGGAGACCGTAGGTTCCCTTGTCGAGCGGTTGGCCTTCGACGCTGACCGGGTCGGTGAAGGTAATCGTGGTATTTTCGTTGGCTCCGGCGCGCCAGACTTGCCCATAGGGAACAACCTTGCCCCAAATCTGGCGGCCATTGGCCAGCGGCCGGTGGTAGTTGATGGTGATGTCGGTGATGCCGATGCGTTGCGTGATGAGCGCGTGCTGGCTCTGCCGGGGCAGATCGAGCATTAGGGTTTCGCCGGTCGCGGTTTGAGCGTGGCCAAGGCTTGCCAGCGCCAAAACGCCGGATAACAAAACCAATAAACGAATTCTGCGCATGGAGACTCCTCTTCTTTTTCTCGGGTGGAATTCGAACAGCCGGTTCAGGTGGCAACCGGGGTCAAAACATGCCGGACCGCCGTGCTGTTTGGCTTAGACGCATGGCGAGCGCGGGCGTGAGCAAAACGGACAGGGCCGGATTTTAGCTTGACAATCTCCGCGGCGGGGAGCAGAATTCTCAAAGGCGAATAAAAAGCGAAAATGCCTCCAGTGCTATCCAGTCCTGGCGCTCCCTGAAATTTTACGAGGAATCTATGTCTTCCGCGGTGGTTTCCACTTCGGCGGCCCTGGGCCGCCATTTTATTTTTGATGGCGAAGAAGCGGCCGAAGTTTGCCCGCCGCCTTCCGGGACGGCGGGCGTTAACGAGGCGCGCCCGCCGCAGCGATTTTTACCTGGAGACTTTTCTACGGGTAAAAAACTGGCCGGAGTTACTCCGGCTTCGCAGTTGGGGGTGCGGCCTGCGCCGGAGATGGTTTCAAGCGGCGTGGCGGCGATCGATGCGCTGACCGGTGGCTGGCCGCGCGGTTGCCTGACGGAAATTTGCGGGCCCGCTTCGTCGGGCCGCACCACCTTGCTGCTGGCGGCTTTGGCAGCGGCCACGCGGCGCGGGGAATTCTGCGCCGTTGTGGATGCCAATGATGCTCTCGATGCGCAATCGGCCGCGGCTGCGGACGTGGCGTTGGAGCGGTTGCTGTGGGTGCGCTGCGGAGAAAATTCGCTGCGTGAAAATTCACCCCGTAAAAATGGGCAACGCGCCGATCAGCCTTGGAAACAAGTGGAGCAGCTTCTGAGCGCCACCGATATGCTGCTGGAAAGCGGGGGCTTCGGAATGATCGTTCTCGATCTTGCCGATCTGCCGCCGCAAATGGCGCGCCGTATTCCGCTCACCACCTGGTTTCGCTTTCGCCGCGCCGTCGAACATACCTCCACGGTGCTGCTGGCGCTGGAGCGGCAGTTTATCGCGGGAAGTTGCTCCTCCTTATTAATACAACTGAAATCGCAAGGGAGTCGGATCAAGCGGGTTGGCGATTCTAAATTTCCAGCGCCTGCGCACTCGCAATTGCTAACCGAAATCGAAATCACAGCGGAAGTGGCGCGCTCGAGGCTAGAGCGCAAACCGGCCCGTTCTGCCGAGGTCATGTTCGCCAGCAAGACTGCCTGGGCGGGCTAAAAAGTAGCCAGTTGCCAGTACCCAGAAAAAAACCGACTGGGCACTGACAACTGGGTACTGCTTTATGTTTGCCTGCATCTTCGTGCCGAATTTTCCCGTGGCCGCGGTACTGCGCGCGCAGCCGGAGTTGCGGGCGCGGGCTGTGGCCATCTTTGAAGGCAAGCCTCCGATGGAAAAAGTTTTTGCCGTGAATGAGAGTGCGGGCCGCATCGGCATCATGGCCGGTATGACGAAGGCTCAGGCGGAGCTATGTTCGGAGTTGACGCTGTGCCCGCGTTCTCCGCTGCAGGAGAGCGCGGCTCACGCCGCGCTGCTCGATTGCGCGCAATCTTTTTCGCCCTGCGTGGAAGATGCGGCGGCCGATACCGCGATTCTCGATCTGGCCGGCATGGAATCTCTTTTGGGTGCGCTGCCGGAAATTGCCCAGAACCTTTTCCGCCGCGCCGCCGATCTTGGGTTGGATGCGAACATTGCTGTTGCTTCGAATCCCGATGCCGCCGTGCTCGCGGCTCGCGGATTTTCTGGCGTGACTGTGATTCCATGCGGAAAAGAAAGCGAAGCTCTGGGCTCTTTGCCGGTGGATGTTTTGTTTGCCGGTGAAAATAAATCGAATGAAGGAACGAAGAAAGAAGACGAGCGGCAAAAAGAATCGGCGCGCCTGCTGGAAACTCTGGATCGCTGGGGCGTGCGGCATCTGCGGGCGCTGGCGGCGTTGCCGGAAATCGCTTTGAGCGAGCGCCTGGGGCAGGAGGGCTTGCGCTTGCGGAAACTCGCGCGGGGCGGGGCTTCGCGCACGCTGGTTCCGGTGGAAGCACCGGCGGTATTTGAAGAAGCCGTCGAGTTGGAATATCCCATCGTGCTGTTGGAGCCTCTGGCTTTTTTGCTGAATCGTCTGCTTGAGCAAATCTGCGCTCGTTTGGCGTCGCGGGCGCTGAATACGCAGGAATTGCGGCTCATGCTGGAATTGCAGAATCTGGCGGGAGCGGGTCAGCCGCCCGATTTTGTTGGAATTCCCAGCGAGAGCGACGAAACGCAAAGTCGTCGTTCGCCGTTAGGTCATGCGCAGTCATTGCCGGTGGCCGACGCCTTTGCCAACGACCAACGGCCAACGACCAACGACGCTTCTATTTCCAGCCGGCAAAACAAATTCTGCCGCAACCTGCGCCTTCCGCTGCCGATGCTCGACGCCAAACTTTTTCTCAAGCTGCTGCAATTGGATTTGAATGCGCATCCGCCGGGCGCGCCGATTGTGAAGATTCATCTCGCGGCGGAAGTGGCGCGGCCGCGGTCGGCGCAAGGGGGATTATTTTTGCCTCCGCTGCCGGAGCCGGAAAAGCTGGAGCTGACGCTGGCCCGCATTGCCCGACGGGTCGGCGAAGCCCGCGTGGGCGCGCTGGAGTTGCTGGATACGCATCGCGCGGAAGCTTTTCGTATGAAGCGTTTTGTGGCTGGCATCACGCAGGAAAGCCAATCTAAAAACAAATCTGATACGGAGAAAGAAGAATCCGCGGTTGCCGCTCTACGCATGTTCCGCCCGCCGCTACGCGCCAATGTAACTTTGGAAAATGGGGAACTGGCGCGCGTGCTGTGTCCGAAGAAAAAAGAAGTGCAGGGGAGCGTGCTTTGGAAAGCCGGTCCGTGGCGCAGTTCGGGCGACTGGTGGGAGCGCGAGGCCTGGGCCCGCGATGAATGGGACATCGCTCTGCAAAGCGCAGACGGCGTAGTTCTTTGCCGGCTGGTACACGATCTGCTCGGCGGAGGCTGGTTTGTGGAAGGCACGTATGACTGAAAGAGCAGTTCTCGGTTTTCAGTTCTCAGTTAGAACCTTGACGGTGCTGGGGCTACGGGCTCTTAACTGAGAATGGGAACTGGGAACAGAGAACTGATGTACATTGAGCTTCATGCCCGCTCTGCTTTTAGCTTCCTCGAAGGCTCTTCTTTGCCTGAGGATCTGGCGGGAATGTGTGCGCGGCTCAAGATGCCTGCTATGGCCTTGCTTGATACCGACGGCGTTTACGGTGCGCCGCGCTTTCACCTGGCCGCGAAAAAACTTGAGATCAAGGCGCACATCGGCGCGGAAGTTTCCTGCTCATCCTCTACTCCTGTCATCCTGAGGCATGCCACGCGGGGGATAGGGATTCCTCGCGTTGCTCGGCATGACAAAGTATCTGGGAATGAAAAAGCTCAGGATGAAAAAGCTCAGGGTGAAAAAGCGTTCCGCCTTCCTCTTCTCGTCTCCTCGCGCGCGGGCTATCAGAATCTATGCCGCCTGATTACCAAAATGAAGTTGCGCGCGAAGAAAGGCGAAGGCGCAGTCCAGAAAGAAGAAATTGAAGAGCACGCCTCTGGATTGATTTGTCTTACCGGCGGTGGCAATGGCCCACTGGCCGCCGCGTTGCAGCAGGGGGGTATCAAAGAGGCTCAGGAACAAATCGATCAATTAGTCGGGCTATTCGGCCGCGGCAATGTTTATGTGGAGTTGCAGCGCCATTTTCATCGCGAGGAAGAAAATCGCAATCGCGCCGCCATCGAAATTGCGCGCTCGCTGAATCTTCCGCTGCTGGCGACCAATGGGGTCTGTTACGCCGCCGCGAAGGATCGCGAGCTCGGCGATGCCTTCACGGCGATTCGTAATCATCGCACCTTGGCGACGGCCGGGCGTCTGCTGGCGCGCAACTCCGAGCGCCATTTGAAATCGCCGCAGGAGATGCAGCAACTCTTCGCCGACCTACCCGAAGCGATCACCAACACGCTCGAACTTTCATCGCGCCTCGAATTTACGTTGAACGATTTGGGCTATGAATTTCCGCGCTATCCCGTGCCCGAAGGCGAAACCATGAACTCGTTTTTGCGGGAGCGTTCGTGGGAAGGATTTCGCCGGCGCTATGGTCGCGCCGCGCATGACGTGCAAAACCGCGCCCGGCGCCAGATTGAGCGCGAGCTGGCGCTGATCGAAAAACTTAAACTGGCCGGATATTTTCTGATCGTGTGGGATCTGGTTCGCTTCTGCTGCGAGCAAGACATTCTGGTGCAGGGGCGCGGTTCGGCCGCCAACAGCGCCGTTTGTTATTCGCTGGGCATCACGGCCGTCGACCCCATCAGCATGGAGCTTCTCTTCGAACGTTTTCTATCGGAGGAGCGCGGTGAGTGGCCTGACATCGATCTCGACCTGCCCAGCGGCGACGAACGCGAAAAAGTGATTCAGCATGTCTATCGGCGTTACGGCGAGCGCGGCGCGGCCATGACGGCGAACGTGATCACCTATCGCAATCGCAGTGCAGCGCGCGAGATGGGCAAAGCTTTGGGCTTCGATCCGGAGACGCTGGGCAAAATTTCTGCGGCCGTGGCCAATTGGGAGTTTCGCGACGAAAATGACGCGCTCGACCGCCGCTTCCGCGATGCCGGTCTCGACCTGAATCATCCGCGTCTGCGCAAATATTACGAGTTGTGCCTTGCGGTGCAGGATATGCCGCGCCATCTTGGCCAGCACTCGGGCGGCATGGTGATTTGCCAGGGACAACTCGATTCGGTGGTGCCGCTCGAACCCGCGTCCATGCCCGGGCGCGTGGTGGTGCAGTGGGATAAAGAAGATTGCGCCGACATGGGCATCATCAAAGTCGATTTGCTTGGTCTCGGAATGATGGCCGTGCTGAAGGATTCGATCGAGTTGATTCGCGAGCACTATCGCGAAGAGGTCGATCTGGCGCATCTTCCGGCGGACGATCCCGCGGTGTATTCGACTTTGCAACAAGCTGACACGGTGGGCATGTTTCAGGTGGAGAGCCGGGCGCAAATGTCGTGCCTGCCGCGGCTGCGGCCGAAGCGCTTTTACGACATTGTGGTGCAGGTTGCGATCATCCGGCCGGGGCCGATCGTGGGCCAGATGGTGAATCCTTTTTTACAGCGGCGGCAAGGAAAGCAAGAAGTGACGTATCCGCATCCTTCGCTGGAGCCGGTGCTCAGCCGCACGTTAGGGGTGCCGCTGTTTCAGGAGCAACTGCTGCGCATTGCCATGATCGCGGCGAATTTTACCGGTGGCGAGGCGGAAGATTTGCGCCGCGCCATGGGCTTCAAGCGCTCGCAGGCGCGCATGCGGGAGATCGAAGCCAAGCTGCGCGCGGGCATGACGCGCAACGGAATTTCGGCGAAGGCGCAGGAAGAAATTATTCTCTCCATCACTTCGTTCGCGCTTTATGGATTTCCCGAGTCGCACGCCGCTAGCTTCGCGCTGATCGCCTATGCCAGCGCTTATTTGAAGTGCCATTATCTTGCCGCGTTTACCGCCGCGCTGCTAAATAACCAGCCCATGGGATTTTATTCTCCCGCGACAATTACCAAGGACGCACAGCGGCATGGATTGAAAATGTTACCGGTGGATGTGATGCGATCGGAGTGGATGTGCCGTTTGGAAACAGCTTTTAGTCCCGGGTCGCGCGTCGCGAGTGAAGCTGCTCGTACCCAGTACCCAGCACTCAGCAAAACCTTTGACCTTCCGACCCCCGGGCGAACGCGAGAGGCGAAGGAATCTTGCAACTCGGAACTCGGTACTGGGTACTCGCAACTCGCTCCGGCCTTGCGCCTCGGCCTACTTTATGTGCGCGGGTTGCGCGAAGAGGCTGGCCGGGCGCTGGTGCGCGAACGTTTGCTTGCTCCGTTCACTTCGATTCAGGATCTTGCCCGGCGGGTTCCTGAACTGCGCAAGGATGAACTCACTACGTTGGCGGAAATCGGGGCGTTGAATTCAGTCGCTAGTCCCGAGCACCTAGTACCTAGTAAAAACCTAGCAGTCTATACCGAGGAGCTAACACCAGGATTCCTCCGCCCCTCGCCTGCGCTCGGGGGTCGGAATGACAGAGATTTTACTGGGT
>JBEKWC010000041.1:0-38484 GCA_049513475.1 Candidatus Sulfotelmatobacter sp.
CCGTAGCCGCGCAGTTCGAGCGCATGCGCGGTCGTCATCTGATCCACGCCATCCTCGCTGATGCTGGGCGGAAGCTCCGCCGCATTGGAAGCTTCTAGGAAACTGATCTCGATTTGCTGAACCGCGGGCTGCCCGTAAAGGATAGGAAATAAATCAAACTTAGGTTCCGCGGCTGCCGAAGCCGGCAAGACCACCTGATTTTCCGCGCCGGCAATCAGCGCGCCGGTGGCGTTGCTTGCGCCCACTTCGAGCCGCGGGTTCGAGAACGACAACGATGGCGTCGAGATTGGACGCAAGAAGAAAGACGTGCCGTAATCCGCTGGACCATAATTAATGGAGCCATTTGGCTTCGCCTCGGTAATCGGCGAATAGCTCGAAGCGTAGCCCGAAGTTTGATTGATCAAGTATTGCGGGCCGCTGGCAAAATTCGTGTCCTGGGCAGAAGCCATTCCGAGAGCTGAAATCAGAATCGCAACTCCAAAAAAGATGCGCATCGTCATACCCCTTTAAACGGAACTTTGATCGTGGTGCAGTCTGAAACAAGATTCGTATCAGGGCATGCCTTCACCTTCAGGCGTGCCTGCGCGGCGGAAAATCTGGATCGGCTTTTAGTGGCTGACGGTCGTGGAGCAAGTCCCAGCGGACTAGAAGCCGGTTTCGTCGCTCAACTGTGTCGGCATCGCTGAAGCGACGCCCTGATACGAATCTTTTTCGAAACTCACCCATGACCAGAACTTTCTACCGCCTGATTATGATGCAGAAAAATGAAACGCGGCGAGAGTCGTTAGTCCCTACTTTGCGCTGCCGTCGCCGCTTTCGACCGTCTGCAACGGCGAAAGCCGCCCCGATCGCAGCAGGTAAAGCATATAGCCCACGATGATGAGATTGACAACAAAGACCCCGGAGCGCAGAAGCGTAACCCCGCGCATAAGTTCGCGAATTTCCAGCGGCAGCAAAATCGTGCCGGAAAGCAAGGCAATCCACTCGGCCCAGGTGCGCGCCTTCCACAAGCCGTAGGCCTCGGCAAAGCGGAAAAGCGAGTAGGCAAAGGCCAACTTGGCTGCGGCCCATAGGCGAGCGTCGGTGAGGTTGTCGGCAAAGTCGAGAAAGAGTTGCGCCCAATGCCGGTCGGTGCTGATGTGAAGCAGCGCCAGCAAGCTCTCGGCGACCACCCAAGCGTCCTTGTGCACCAGCAGAATGGCGCTCAGGCCAATCAGCAAAACAAAGATGCCTTTGAGAAATTCGAAGGTAGCCACGACCTGCAGCAGATGTCTCTGGGCGCGATGTGACCGGGTTGGCGTTGCCGGCGGGGGCATGCAGCGTTGCGGAACACACTCAGACTACCACGGCGCAGATTTGCCGGGAGCGAGTCCTCATCCCCCGATGGTGGTGCAGTTGCCAATAAGGTTTGTGTGGGGACTAGCCGCCCTCGCCTGTCCGTTCGAGCGCAGCTCGACTTCTTCTCTTCTAAGCGCCCCAAAAATTTCTACCGCTCCTTACGTCCGTAACTGGAGCACCGGCTCGTGCAATGGCAAGATCGATCCATGGTAAGAAGAGTCACGGTGAGAGAGTTAGCGTATTGCATTGCGGTATCAATCTTGGCCGCAGCTTCAGCCTCGGCGTTGCCCCGCGAATCCCCCGCGCCCCAAACCGCACGCCAGGCGCTGATGGAGATGTTCAACGGCAAGCAGAGCAGTTTTATGAGCCATTTGCCCGCCGCCACGCTGGCAGCCCTGGAGAAATCGGGCGCCCTGGCAACCATGCAGCAGTACTCGGCGCTGGCCGGGCATATGCAAACCCAGAAGGCGGAGGGATCAAGCTTCGAGACCTTCGAAACCGGGTCTGTAATGCTGGCCCTCAGCGATGGCAAAGGGAAGATGTTTCAGGTCGTGGTGGACAAGGATTCCTTGCAGGGAGATGAGGATTCGATTGAAGTCTCGTTCCATAGTTACAAAGAGCAGGTGCTCCAACGAACTCCGTTTTTGCCGCGTATGACATTTGTGATGAAGTCGGAAGTCGGCGTATGGAAGCTCAACGAGATTGAGTTCACCATGCGCGTGCCGCTGGCCGATCCAGATTTTTTGAACAGTATCACGGAAGGCATCAAGGCGCGAATGTCGGCGGCGCCGAAGCTTTCTTTGACCCAGGGCGGGGCGGCGCAGAACTCGATGACTCAGAGCTCGACGATGCCGCCCGCGCTGGCTCAGTTTCCGTCAACCTTGGGCAGCGATGCGTCGGTGTTGGGCGCGATGCGCAGTATTCTCACGGCTGAGGACACTTACAGCCGCAGTTATCACGCGGTCGGCTATACCTGCACGCTCTCCGATCTCGATGGCTTTGGCGGCGGCGAGGCCAACGAACATCAGGCGATGCTGATTCCAAGCGGCCTGACCGGCGGAAGGAAGTTTGGCTATGTGTTCGCGCTCTCGGGATGCTCGGGCAATCCGGCGACCGCATTTCGTCTCACGGCCGCGCCCGCGAGAAATAATTTAGGACGAAAGGCTTTTTGCTCCGACCAGTCGGGAGCGATACGGTATACGGTGGATGGAAACCCGACGACGTGTTTAACGAGCGGCGTTCCTGAACCGTGAGTGGCCCGGGGACGTCAGGCGTTAGGCCTCAGACCTCAGGCTGCGAAGTTTGAAAGTACGGAAGCCCGAGCCGGAAGCCCGTCAGCCACTCTGCTGCTTGCGCACCGACGTGCGTAATTCGGTCACGATTTCGCGGGCGGCCATGATCGCGGCAGCGTGCTGATCTGGATTAAAAGAAATAGCGCCTACGCGAGCATGTCCGCCGCCGCCGTAGCGCTCGCAAATTTTCGCAAGGTTTACCTGTGGCTCTTGCGGCGCCCACGGATTCGATCCCACCGACACCTTCACCCGGAAGCTGCTCTTGCTCAGGCCGACGCTGTAAATCGACTCGGGATGCAGGTAATACGGAATGAATTTGTTGTAGCCCTCGAGATCCTGATCGGTGATGTCAAAAAAAATCGTTCCGTCCTTGCATTCGGAGCGCTGGCGCAGAATCTCCATGGAAATTTCGTGCCGCCTGAGCAGCGGAGGCAACAGCGGAGCCACAAAAGGCTCTTCGAGAATCGCAGCCAAAGGCTGGGTTGCAATCAGGGGAATCAGGTTCGGAACGAAGCGCTGGTCGGGAGCCGACTCGATCACCATGGTCAGCTTCATGGCGGGTTCGCGCATCTCGACCGCGGTTTTGGCGTCGGAATAAAGCGCGCCGTCGATGATGTCGGTCCAGTGCACCAGATCGGCGACCGGCGCGGGATCGAAACCAAAACGCTGCTGCGCGATCATGGCGATAAAACTGGTGCAGGATTTGAACGCCGGATCATAAAACTTGCGGTTACTCTGGTCGCGCTCGAAGTGGGCGGCGTCGGCGGGAGAAAGAAACGCGCTCTCGTGGTGGTCGAACCACCAACTGATGCGCGGCGAACTGGAATACTTGAAGTCGACGATCGCGTTCTCGTCGCCGGTAAAATCGGCTTCGTTGAAGAGCGTCCCGGCCCGATGCAGCAGGCCGGAGAACATGAAGTCGGCATCGCCGCGGATGCGCTCGCGATAAAAACGAGAGAAGAGCGCGGCCGAGGAAGCTCCATCGAAGCACTTGTCGTGATAAAAAACTCTTACTTTCAAAACAATCCCCACTCCTAAGGAATCGCCTTCGCCCGCCTTGAGCACTTCGAAGGGAAAGCTAATAGGAATGACAGCTTAGGGGAAGAAAGTCAAGCGGCATGTCGCCAGGTCGCCAGTCGATCCGATCGATTCCGCGGATCAGATCGAAGTGGCGGTCAACGGCTTAAAGGGTGAAGGAATACTGGCGGCAAAGCGCGGCAATCCAAACGTCATTGGAGGAAATCGGAGTGCCCGCTCTTTTGAGTTCTGTCCGTATCGCAGCAAATTTACGCGGCGCCGGCTTGCTGCTCCGCGATATCCCCAATCACCGGCAGCTTGAACATCTGGCCCTGATTCGCTTTCAGCACCAGGATCAGCCAGACCACAAAACCAGCGATGCCGACCAGCGGCCACATCAGCAGGGTGAGCCATCCCAGCAGCGGGAGGTGAACGAGGATGTGCAAACCAAACCACAGAATCCACCACGCGACGTTGAAGAGAATGCACTGCCAGGCGTGAAAGCGCACGAAGCGGCTTCGGTTGTAGGGCGCCAATACCAGAAAAATAATGGCCGGAATTATGGTGAAATAAGCCAGCATGCCGGCGACGTTGTCCGCCAATCCGGGGCCGGCGGCGACAACCGGAACCGCAGCGCGTCCGCTACAGGCCGCGCACCGGGTCGCGCCATCGGGAATCTGCGTCCCGCACATGTTGCAGAAGGCCATGGGTAGTTCCTCCGTTTGCCCGTCGAATCGCAAACCGCTTCGCCGCGCGTCGATCGCGCTTGCAGCAGCGTTGCGGAAAGGTATCAGAAAGCGGGGGCGGAGGCAATCAGAGATCAATCCGCAGCCCGCCTCTCTGCATAGCCGCCGACGAGCGGAAGTTTGAACCTCTCGCCCTGCAGCGCCTTCACCACCAACACCAGCCAGATAACGAACAACCCGAGGCCCACCAACATCGCCGCCAGCAGCACCAGCAGAGGACCGAAGGACGGAACCATCGCCAGACCTATGCTGGCAATCCGCAACACAGCCACCGCCACAATCACTACGAGGAACAAACCCACGCATTGCAAAGAATGAAAACGCAGGAAGCGGTTGCGCCGGTAAGGCTCGAGCAACAGAAAAATAATAGCCGGGATGAAGGTGCAATACGCGAGTGCGCCGGCGACGGATTCCGGCAGCACGCCGACATGGCCGCGCGCCGGCTGGCCCGCGCCCATGGCGCATCCGCAGCCGGGACAGAAGGCGGCACTTTCAGGCATGGAGGCGGCGCAGTCGGGGCAAGCGATCGGCATCGAGGAGGGCAACCTGTTGAGGCGCACCTTATCAGAACGCAGGCCGCGAGAGCAACCCGGTCAGAATCCGAAAAGTCTCACCAATCCGGGCGACGCGGCAAGCCCGGCTCCCCTCCTGCCGTGATTACCGTGGCGCCGGAGTCATGTGCTGATAATCCCCGATCAGGTATTTGTTGGGATCGTAGTTAGGATCGTCGGTCTGCACGAACCTTCCGAAGCCGTCGGTCCAATGATAGTCGGAGTCACCCGGGCATAATAATCGCCTTGCATTTTCTTGATCTCGCCAAAGGGCTTCTGCCTGCCCGGATTGTTTTCGAGCGAAGTTGCTACAAATCTCAGCAGCGGCCGCACTGACTCCAATTTGCCCGACTTCGCCCCATGCTGTGCACCATGAGCAGCATGCGAGGGTATTCGCTGATCTGAAAGCGCAGGTTGGACGAGGGAATCGTCTGCAGCGTGGTCATAAAGCCATAGCACTCCTCATCCACCGGGCTGCCGTCAAGCTTATAGTGCGCGCGCATGCAGATGCTTTCGCCCTGCGGAGCCTTATCGAAAGCATGGGGAAAGGCCTGCGGCAAGTTTTTCACCGGCCGCGAGCCCGTGATGCGCAGGTTACGCGCGCGCGAGTGCGATTGCCGCGCGATTCCATACCGCGCGCCATAGCCTCGGGCAGCGTGATCTGCACCACTACCGAATTGCGACTCCGCTTGTAGTATCCTCGGCTTATCTATATTCTGTTGCACGCAATTGTCTTCCGCCAGACCGCGCCGCAGATGCGACAATTCATGAACTCTAAACTCATCCCTTTCGGCTGCGCCGCTCTGTTGCCGACGGCGCTCGTTTTCGCCCAGTCCGCCAGCCCGCCGGCAGTCCCCGCCAATCGCGCCCCCCAGTATTCGGTGCAGGGAACCGTAGCCTCCGCCACGGGCTCCCCGCAGGCAGCGGTTTCCTACAGCTCGGTGACCCAACTGAACGGCTTGCTC
The DNA here is from genome assembly GCA_049513475.1 of Candidatus Sulfotelmatobacter sp. Lineage (GTDB taxonomy): Bacteria > Acidobacteriota > Terriglobia > Terriglobales > Acidobacteriaceae > Sulfotelmatobacter. The sequence continues at coordinate 5,910 of JBEKWC010000041.1, forward strand.
GCGCAACTTGAGGACACTTCCAAAACCACGCAAGTCGATCTGGCCAAACTCCGCATCGAACGCTGGAAGACGGATTCCGGTTCCAAGAAGCGCTCCCTCAACGACTTGGATTCCATCCAGCGCAATCTGCACGACGCTTTGCCGGAGATGATCGCCCAACTGCGCAACTCCCCGGAAGATGTGCCCGCCACCTTCAGGCTCTACCGCAATCTCGATGCGCTATATGATGTGCTTGGCAGCGTGGTCGAATCGGCCGGGGCCTTCGGATCGAAAGATGATTTTCAATCGCTGTCGAATGATCTGAGCAGTTTCGAGGGCACGCGCAAGCAGATCGCCGCTCGCATGGAGACTCTGGCCACTGCGAAAGAACAGGAAATTATCCGCCTGCGCGCCGACCTGAAGACAGCTCAAGCCGCAATCCCGGCCGCGCCTCCCAAGAAAGTCGTAGTCGACGACAACGAGCCGGTAAAAAAGCCCCCCGTGAAAAAGAAGCCAGTGGCGAAGAAGCCGGCAACAACCCCAGCGCCGGCAGCGGGGCAGACTCCTCCTCAATAGCGGCCTCCGGCATCCGGACAATCCGCACCTGTTTCCCCCTGCGATCCTCTGTGCCCCTGTGCTCAAGGCCGTTGGGTTCGCCCTCAGCGGGTCGGTTCGAGCGGAAAGTCAGGAAGCCGGAAGCCCGGAAGCCGGGTCAAGAATCTGTTACTCTTTTTCCCGTATCAACATGGCATTCATGAGCTCCCAAGGCAGCATACCCGCGGCTATCTTCGGCCTGATCATCATCGCCGTGGTCTTGCTGGATGCCTTCGAAACCGTGGTCCTGCCCCGCCGCGTCACTCGCCAATTCAAGCTGACGGCTTGGTTCTACCGGCGCACCTGGATTCCCTGGAAGAAGATCGCCGGCCACATTTCAGGTGGGACGCGACAACAAAGCTTCCTGGGATACTTTGGCCCCCTCTCGCTAATCATGCTGCTCGCATTCTGGGCCACCATGCTGATCCTGGGTTTCGCCTTGCTCCAATACGGGGCTGGGCGGCATGAAGTCTTGGGCAACGAGCCCATCACGTTTTCGAGAATCCTCTACCACAGCGGCGAGACCTTCTTCACCCTCGGCTATGGCGACATTGTTCCCACCTCGAGTCTGGCTCGGTTGCTGTCCGTGCTGGAAGCCGCCATGGGATTCACTTTTTTGGGCGTGGTGATCGGCTACCTGCCCGTGGTCTACGCCTCTTTCTCGCGGCGCGAAATTCAAATCTCGATGATGGACGCCCGCGCCGGCTCGCCCCCAACCGCGAGCGAGTTGCTTGTTCGGCTGGCCGGTAGCTCCGAAGATCCGACGCTCGATCAAGTCGCGCTCGATGAAGTTCTACGCGACTGGGAGCGCTGGGCGGGCGAGCTACTCGAGAGCCACCTTTCCTATCCGGTTCTCAGTTTCTTCCGCTCGCAGCATAGCAATCAATCCTGGCTGGCGGCGTTGACCACGATGCTCGACGTCACCTCCCTACTGCTAACAGGGATTGAGGGAGTGCATCCCGGCCAGGCGCGCCTCACCTTCGCCATGGCGCGCCACGCTGCCGTGGATTTGGCCCAGGTCGTCAATGCCCGCTACGACGCGCTGCAACCCGAGCGCCTCACCGACGAAGATTTCATTGCCTTGCAGGAAGCGCTGGCCGCGGCAGGCCTGATCTTGCGCAGCGGCGAGGACGCCCGCCAAAAGCTCAACAAGCTGCGCCCCATGTACGAGCCTTATGTCCACGCCATGGGCAAAGTCCTGATGCTTTCGGTCCCGCAATGGAAGCACTCTCAGAAGCTCAAGGACAACTGGCAGGCTGGCCCCTGGGATCGCGCCATCCAAGCCAAGGGCTTAGCCGTGCTGAATCAGAAACCCGCGCAACCGCGGCCGCTCGACGACCACTTCTAAGAATCGAGTCATTGAGCCATTAAGTGATTGCTTCATTTCGCAGGCGGCGTCTGATTTTCCCATCGCTGATCACCCGATGGCTCAATCGCTTAACGGCTTCTGGTAAGATCGCGCTTTCATGGAGAACATTGGCGAGAACGTGGTGCGCATCGAGGCTCAGGCCCTGTGCGCGCTGGCCGACCGCATTGCCGGCCCCATGGCCGCGGCGTTTCAGCGCGCCGTAGACTTGATGTTCTCTTGCCAGGGCCGCGTCGTAGTCACGGGCATGGGCAAGAGCGGCCTGATCGCGCGCAAAATCGCCGCGACCCTGAGTTCCACCGGAACCCCGGCCTTGTATCTCCATCCCGTAGACGCGCTCCACGGCGACCTTGGAATGATCGTTCGCGGAGATGCCGTGCTGGCGCTTTCCGCCTCGGGCGAGACCGAAGAAATCGTGGCGTTGCTGGCCACCATCAAGCGCCTGCAAGTCCCGCTCATCGCCATGACCGGGGACGGAATTTGCTCGGGTCCGGCCTTGAAGGGCACGCTCGCAAGGAGCATGGCCGGCAAGGGCACGACCGGGAAGGGTGGGATCGGGAAGCGCACGACTTCAGTCGTCCAGCCAAGCGCTCAAAATAAATCGGGGCTTCAGCCCCCCATGGATCGCGGACCTTCTGGAATCTCCACCCTAGCCTACGCAGCCGATGTGGCTCTAGACTGTTCCATCGCCGAAGAGGCCTGCTCGCTAGGCCTGGCTCCCACGGCCTCGACCACAACCATGCTGGCGTTAGGCGATGCCCTCGCGGTCACGCTGAGCGAAAAACGCGGCTTCAAAGAAGAAGACTTCGCCAACCTGCACCCGGGAGGAAAGTTAGGCAAACGACTGGCGCGCGTGGAAACGCTGATGCACGCAGGTGATGCCTTGCCGCGCGTGGGGCTACAAACCAAAATGCCGGATGTGATCTACGAAATGTCCCGCAAAAAGCTCGGCGTAACCGCGGTGGTCGAGGGCGAGAAGCTACTCGGAGTCATCAGCGACGGAGACCTGCGCCGCCTGCTGGAGACGCGCGGCAAAGAAGTCTTAGATCTCACGGCCAGCGCGGCCATGACAAAAAATCCGCGCACGATCGGTCGAGAAGAATTCGCCGCCACCGCCTTGGCACAGATGGAAGAAAAAAAGATAACGTCGCTCATGGTGGTCAATCCCAGCGGAGAACTGGAAGGCATCGTCCACCTGCACGATCTGTGGAGCACCGAGTTGGTCTAGAAATTTAGCAATTTTGTAATTTGGTAATTTAAAAACCTTGCCAAAGGCGAACCGGTTTTGATTTTTTAATTACCAAATTACTAAATTGAGGTTTCCATGTATCACTACGATCCGAACACCGCCCTCGAAGAATTAACCGAAGACGCCACCCTGCCCAATCCGGTGCACGTCCGCGACATGATGCTGCGCAAGCATCTCTCCGCCGACAAGTCGCTGGAACTGAACCGCCTCTTCGTCGAGTACCAGAAATTCTTCGGCGAAGCCCAAAAGCTGGGGAAAGAGATACTCAGGCAGTTGATCCGCTAGCCGCAAAGCGCGATGTGGGGACTGCACACTCCGGCTGTCCCGCGGGCGAAGCCCGCTTGTTTCTTGCCGATATTCCCACAGAGGTTAACTATGAGCACGCGGTCCTCAACTTGGCTAGGCGAAAACGAAGGCAAGTTCGTTCATGATTTATTGGGAACTCGCAGAACGCGAAAGCGAGGACGAGAGAATGATCCGATCTCCAATCCAAATCGCTGTGGATAGTGGAATCGCGGATCAGGAAGTTTCGATCCGCCTCCCCAAAGAAATCGCGATGCGACTCCTCATAACTCTTGCACCCAACTGGACTGAGCTGATAGGTCGAGTCCTCTAAGCGGGCCGGTCAACCAAGAGAACGCGGCTGGTACAATAACAAATTCCACTAAGCCACTTGCGGACGTCGACACTCGGTACTCGCGACTCGGTACTACGTACTAGGTACTAAAACTCTATGCATCGTTGGTCCCGACTCTTCATCCCCACCCTGCGCGAGGCCCCGGCCGACGCTGAAGTAGCCAGCCACAAATTCCTGGTGCGCGCAGGCTACATCCGTCAGCTAGCGGCGGGCCTCTACTCCTATCTTTTTCTCGGCAACCGCTCCTTCAACAAGATCACAGCCATCGTGCGCCAGGAGATGGATGAGATTGGCCAGGAATTTCTCTTGCCCGCCCTGCACCCGCGCGAAATCTGGGAGGCCAGCGGCCGCTGGTCTCTGATGGGCGAGAATCTCTTTCGCCTCAAAGACCGCAAGGGCGCCGACCTCGCCCTCGGCATGACCGAAGAAGAAGTCATGACCTCGATCGCCCTAAAAGAACTGCGCAGCTACAAACAGCTGCCGCAGATCTGGTACCAGATCGCGCCCAAATTTCGCGACGAGCCGCGGCCGAAATCCGGCCTGCTGCGCGTGCGCCAATTCATGATGAAGGACGCCTACTCGTTCGACATCGACGCCGCCGGTCTCGATATTTCCTACAAGAAGCACTATGACACTTACTGCCGCATCTTCGACCGCTGCGGTTTGAAATATATGGTGGTCGAGGCCGATTCCGGTGCCATGGGAGGCAAGGAATCGCACGAATTCATGGTGCGCACGCCGGCCGGCGAAGATCAGATCGTAAGCTGCGACGGCTGCAACTACGCCGCCAATCTGGAGAAGGCCACCTCCAAGCTCGAAGCCGTCGAAGATCTAAAGCCCGAGGGAGACGGGACTCCGCTCGAAGTGCACACCCCGGGGCAGAAAACGATCGAAGACGTGGCCCGCTTCCTAGGAGTCTCACCGAAGAACAAGATCAAGACCCTCGCGCTCATGGCCGATGAAAAAGATGTAGCCGGAAAAATAAAGCATCGCGCAATCGTGGTGCTCATGCGCGGCGATCATCAACTCAACCAAGCCAAGCTCGACGCCACCGTTGCCGTCGCAACCCGGCCCATGGAGGAAGCCGAGATCAAAGCGCTATTCAAATCCCCTGCAGGATACCTGGGGCCGATGGGAATCGAATGGGCGAAGGATCTAAAAAAGGATACGGATATGCCCGCGCTCTTTGTCGATAAGAGTCTCGAAGGCCGAACCAACTTGATCGCCGGCGGAAATAAGGAAGACTATCACCTGAAAAACCTCACGCCCGGAAAAGACTTCCATCCCACCGCCTACGCCGATCTGCGCGCCGTTAGCGCGGGCGAACTCTGTCCCCACTGCGGCATTGCTTTGCGCATCGATAGCGCCGTCGAGATCGGGCACATCTTCAAACTCGGCTACCGCTACTCCGAGTCCATGGGCGCGCGCGTGCTCGATAAGAACGGAAAAGAAGTAACTCCCATCATGGGCAGTTACGGCATCGGCATTGAGCGCATACTCACCGCCGCGGTCGAGCAGAGCAACGACGAAAACGGCTTCTGGCTCCCGCCCTCAATCGCCCCGTTTGAAATTGTGGTCAGCCCCACCAATGTGAAGGACGAAACCCTGCTGCAGGCCGCGGTGGAGATAGCATCCCGCCTCGAAGCCGCTGGCTTCGATGTCCTTCTTGACGACCGCGATGAACGCCCCGGAGTCAAGTTCAAGGACGCGGACCTGGTCGGTATCCCCTTTAGAATCACGGTCGGAAAGAAGGTTACCGAAGATACTGTCGAAGTCGTTCTACGCTCGACTCGCGCGGTTCACGATGTTAGGATCGGCGCGGTAGTGGAATATCTTCAAGGGGTGCTGCGAGCCCAGGCCTGAAATACGCGCCGGGGCAGCGGCGCAATCAGACTATGGGAATGATCAAATTAGTGGTTGGGTTTCTGGCGATCGTAGCGGTAGTAGTGGGGATTTTTCAGGTAGCTCCGCCCATGATGGCCAACTACAGCTTTCAGGATGACCTCAAGAATATCGCCATGGTCTCAGGCGGCAGCTCCACCAAAACCGACGACGATATTCGCACCGATATTCTACGCAAGGCAAAAGAGCACGACCTTCCGATCACCGAGAAACAGGTCACGGTTACCCGCATCAGCACGCCCGGCAACAACGCCGTCTACGTGGCCGCGGACTACTCCGTAACCATCAACATGCCCTTCTATCCCTTCGACATGCACTTCACTCCCTCCAGCGGAAATCGAGGCTTCTAGAAGCGGGCTTCGGGCTTCGGCTTGCGGGCTTAGGCCAACTGTGGACGCAGCCCGAAACCTCCATTGCATCTGCCAGCGTTGCCGAAGCCCGAGGGCCGAAGCTCGAAGCCCGAAAGCCGAAGCCCGCACTCTCGATTCTGCCAGTGACATTCGTAACCTTGTCAGCGCGTTACCTTCCTCCTACTATCGCGAAGTGAGTGAGAAATTTCTCACCCTGCGTAGGAGTAGCAACTCGGCCACACAACGCAGTTTTCGTCAACGCGAGATTAATCAGTCCAAATCTGCAAAGTTTCTGAAGCACCGAGTTTCTGAAAACGCGAACCAGAGTGAACTTTAGCTGGAGGCAGTTCATGACGATGCAAGTTCGTACCCTTTTCACCCTGACCGTGACGCTGGCGATCCTGGGCCTCGCCGGCTGCGACCGTTACAACTGCGCCACGGCCGCACAGCTGGGTTCGTCCACCTGCTCCACCGGTTCGTCCACAGTGTCCAGCAGCGGCGGCGGCGGCAGCGGCACTAACAGCGGACCCTTGGCTTTCATCGAATTTGCCGAGACCAGCGCCGTACCCAATCAAATGTCCGGGGTTGAGTTCACCGCAGCAGACGTTCTTGAACCCATTCCGAGTTTCCCCAGCACCACCTTGCCCGACAGCACCTTGGACCCTTCGGCTCTGGCAGTAGCGCAGGGAAAATTCCTGTATATGGCCGATGGATCGGCGCAGAAGATGTTCGCCTACTCCATCGACGCCAACACCGGCATTATTTCCGCCCTCAGCGGCAGCCCTTTCGCGGCCTCCTACTTGGCGGGCCTGCCGATGGCCAACGTGCCCTTGCTCTCCATGGTCACCAATCCCACGGGCACCGTTCTCTTGATCGCAGATCAGACCAATTCCCTTATCTATAGCTTTACCATCGATGCCACCACCGGCGCGCTCACCGCCGCCACGGGATCTCCTTTCCCCAGCCTCATCAAGCCCTCGAATCTCGCCACCGACGGGCTAGGCCGATTTCTCTATGTAACCCAGGGGGACATCAACGGCCAGGGTCAGTCGATGGCCGTCTTCTCCCTCGATGGCACCACTGGATCCCTCACCGACGGTGCCCAGATGGCGCTCAACATGTGGACCGTGGTCGGCGATCCCGCCGGCAAGTTCATGTTCGGAGCCGATGGCGAGGTCGGCACCAAGCCGCCCAGCAATGCGCTGGACGAACATCTCTACACCTTCAGCATTAACGCGAACACTGGAGTTCTCACCCAAGTGGCTTCTACGGTCACGGTGAATGCGCCCACCGCCGCCATCGTTCACCCCACCGGAAGCTTCGTCTACGTCTTCGGCATTGACCCGTCTCTCAATTTTGACGCCCCCGTCGAAGGTTTCGCACTCAACGACACCACCGGTGCGCTCACCGCTCTGCAGGGCTCCCCGTTCAGCGTTTTCGGAACCAACCCCTACGATGGCCAGTTGGATCCCACCGGCGCCTATTTGTTCGTCCACTCCAACGACGTCTTTGAAGTTTCTATCTTGAACACCACCACCGGCGTTCCCGGGCAGGCCTTCTCGCCCCTGCAGGTGCCCAGTAACCTGCCCTGGGTGGTCATCGATCCGTAGCCCGGTGCGATGGATGGTGAACGAGTTTGAGGCCCGCAGGCGCAGCGGGTCTCTTTTTGTTGGCGGCTAAATGGAAAATGCCGGACTGATTGGGATCGAAAGCCTGCCGAAGGCCCAGGGAACGACGCTGTGAAACCCCGAGTCCCCCGGGTTGAAAGGTTTTTGGTCTTCGGCCACTGACATTTTCATCGCCAGCTGCGAGCGGAATCGCTCAAGCCAAACTCTGGGGAGGACAGCAGCGGTACAATAGCAGAACCATAACGCGCCCAAATACTCTGGATGACTGGCAAACGCAACCGCGGACGCGTCAAACCTTTTGGCAGCCTTCACCGTCTGATCCATAAGGTCGAATCAAGAACAGAACGTGGCCATTAAGATCAAAATCCCGAAAAGCCCAAAAAAGACCGGAAAAAACGCCGGCAAGACGAGCTTCGGCCTGCCCCGCGACCCCGTCCTGCGCGCCGCTTTATTTATTTTTTTGCTGGTCGCGATCGGCCTGACCACTTTTTTTTCCTACTTTTACATAAAATATGACCGCATCATCGCCCAGCGCTTTCGCACCTCCGTATTCACCAACTCCGCCAAAATCTATGCCCTGCCTCGCACCGTCCACGACGGCGACAAAATAGAAGCCCGCGAGATCGCCGCGTTACTGCGCCGCGCCGGCTACTCCGACTTGGCCAAGGAAAAAGAGAAAGACGCTCAATCGCCTTTGGGTTGCTTCGAAGTGGTGAAAGGCGGAATCGAAATCGCCCCCGGCCCGGAAAGCTACCACAGCCCCGAACCCGCCCGCGTCGAAATCGAAGACGGCGAAATCGAACGCATCGTCAGCAAAGGCAACGATCTCTCCGCTTACGAACTCGAACCGCAACTCATCACCGCGCTCTTCGACTCCGGGCCGCGCTCCAAGCGCCAGGTCGTGAAATACACCGACATTCCGAAAGTCATGGTCGATGCCGTCCTCGCTATCGAAGACCGCCGCTTCTTCGAGCACAGCGGCGTGAACTTTATCCGCATGGCCGAGGCCGGATGGGTCGACCTGGTCCGCCAGAAGCACGAGCAGGGCGGCTCGACCATCACCATGCAACTCTCCCGCGGCTTCTTTCTCACGCCGGAAAAAACCATTCGCCGCAAGGTCACCGAGATGCTGATCGCCGAAGAGCTCGAAGAAAAATTCAGCAAGCAACAGATTTTCGAGTTCTACGGCAACTGGGTCAACCTCGGCCAGCGCGGCTCCTTCGCCATCAGCGGCTTCGCCGAAGCCTCGCGCGCTTATTTCAACAAAGACTTAAAAGACATCACCCTGCCCGAGGCCGCATTGCTGGCCGGCATCATCCAAGGACCGAGCCGGCTTTCTCCCTACCGCCATCCCGAACGCGCCCTCGAACGCCGCAACCTGGTGCTCGATTCCATGGTCGACACCCACGCCATCACCCGCGACCAAGCCGACAAAGCCAAAGCCACGCCCCTAAAGCTCGCGCCGCCCAACGTAGAAGCCAGCGACGCCCCCTACTTCGTCGACATGGTGCGCGACACCCTGATCACCAAGTTCAGCGAGCACGATCTCAACGACTCCTCCTATCGCATCTACACCACGCTCGACCCCGATCTGCAAAAGGCCGCGGCCCAGGCCGTCGAAACCGGCATCAAGCTCGTGGATGAGCAAGTCACCAAGCTGCGCAGCAAGCGGACCAAGGTCGGCAAGAAAGTCGAAACCACCGTAACCCCCGGCCCGCAAGCCCAAGTCGCGTTAGTAGCGTTAGATCCCCACACTGGCGCAGTTCTCGCGTTGGTCGGAGGCAGAGATTACGGCTTCAGCCAGCTCAATCACGCCCTATCGAAGCGCCCCACCGGCTCGATCTTCAAGCCCTTCGTCTACGCCGCCGCCATGAACACCGCGCTCGACGGCTCCCCGACCGTCATCACGCCAGCCTCCACCGTAACCGACGCGCCCTCCAGCTTCGCCTACGGCGATCAAATCTACGAGCCGCGCAACTATAAAGAGGAGTACCACGGCGACGTAACCCTGCGCTACGCGCTAGCCATGTCGCTCAACAACGCCACCGTGAAAGTCGCCGAGGAAGTCGGCTACGACAAAGTAGCCGAACTGGCGAAGACGGCAGGCATCGCCTCGGTGAAAGCCACGCCCGCCATGGCGCTAGGCTCCTACGACGCCACGCCGCTCGACATGGCCGGAGCCTACACCTCGTTCAGCAACAACGGCACCCGCCTCTCTCCCCTACTCGTCAGCTCCGTGCGCAACGCCAAAGGTGACGTGATCTCGAACTTCAAGACGGACGAACGGCCCGTGCTCGATCCCCGCATCGCCTACGTCATGACCAACATGATGGAAGGCGTAATCAACAACGGCCTAGGCTACACCGCGGTTCGCCTGCGCGGCTTCACTCCGCCCGCGGCCGGTAAAACCGGCAGCTCCCACGACGGCTGGTTCGCCGGCTACACCTCAAACCTGCTCTGCATCGTGTGGGTCGGTTACGACGACTACAGCGACCTGCGCCTGAGCGGAGCCATGACCGCCGCACCCATCTGGACCGAGTTCATGAAAAAGGCCGCCCAGCTGCCGCAATACTCCGACATGAAGGAGTTCGTCCAGCCGACCGGCGTAGTCGATGTCCAGCTCGACAAAGCCACCAACCGCCTGGCCACGCCAACCTGTCCCAACGATTACGTAGCCGCCTTCGTAGCCGGCACCGAGCCCCGCGACACCTGCGACCAGCAAAGCGCCCCCGGCCTGTTCTCCCGCATCTTCGGCGGCGGAGGCGGCGACAAAGCTCTGCCCCCGCCAGCCCCAGACGGAAACGCAGCTAGTCAAGACCAGGACCTAAAGAAAAGGAAAGGCCTATTCGGCAAAATCGTAGGCATCTTCAAAGACGACAAATCGCCAGCGCCCAAGCCTCCAGACCCCACGCCATCCCCCCCGCATTGACGCTGACGCCGTGGGATAACACGGATGGATAGAAACCTGGGACAGGACAGAACTCACTATTGCTGGAGGTAAGACAGCCCGTTTTCCCCGAATCGCGCCAGCATCGTGCCGGCCCCAGAAAGTCGTGTTTGATTACGACAGTTACCTACCAACGCTCTAAAACCCGTTTACAGTTTGAACTTCGGGTCTGTTGGCCTCGACAAGGACCATCCATGGCGCCCAATCCCTCATCCCGTCTGAGACTGTTGGTCACTTTTTTGTTCGCTTTGGTCTCTGTTCTCGGTGCGCGGGCGCAATCATCGGATGAGCAGCCTCTCGGAGACGTCGCCAAAACCCACCGCCAAAAGAAACCCGACGCCCAGGTTATCGACAACGAGGAAATGTCTCGTCGTGGGCTCGATCATGGCACGGCCAACGCGACCTTCGATTGCAATCGAGAGTGTATGGCAAAGGCCAAGCCGCTGGCTTACTGGAACTTCAGGGACGCGACCGAAAAGCAGTGGCAGGACGCGTTTGCTGGCGCCATCGCCGATTTGTCTCAGGACGATTGGGGTCACCGGCTCTTCGAAATTCGGGAAGAAGTGTGTAGAAATCCGAGTGATGTAGATTCGAAGCCTCTGAACGCCTTGGAAAACGAGATGTTTTCGAAACTTCGCCTGCAGGCTCGGTCCAAGCATATCGACGAAATGGCGGCGGCCCATCCGAATGACGCCGCAGGCACTGAAGCCCTAAGACAGTTACGTGTCGAAGGTTTGAAAACTGGCATCCTCGAAGCCAAAATCGAGATCTTCAAACACTCTTGCCCCGCGCCAGCCAACGTGCCCCGGAAGTGAAGCTTCGTCCCTTTTTGGCGCGGCCCGCCTCAAGCGCGCATAGTTGTTCAGGCGGCTAGTGGCTATTCCACGGGTGCAGAGCGATTATTTTTATGCCGCCGGGCGCCCTCTTCTGCCAAAGATCAATGTCATCTTGTCGCTTCGTCTCGTTTGCGATCTGCAGAGCCAGCGCCGCAAAGTCACCCGCATGATAGACGACACTGAGAGGATAAGGAGTGTCTTGTTGTTTCTGCGAGTACTCAGTGAAGAAATCTTCAGCCTTGGAAAGAGCGGTGTCGGTATTCGCTTCCTGATAATAGGCGATTACGAGGTTGTATTGGGACCAGTTTCTGGGAACGGTCGGGTCATTAAATGGGGCGTTATTTTCTGCCGTGAGGTGGGAGTGAATCCGATCACATGCCTCAATCGTCTGGATTAGCGCCTGTTCGACACCATGCCAATCCTTCTCGTCTGCATAAATGCCTTCCAGGCCCATATACGCCTGGACAAAGGCCTGATCGTAGTCATCGGCCGAGGCCTTGAGGAAGTCGATCCAGTGCTGTTGGGCCTGCAACGCTTCTTCATCACGGTGTAGCGCGAGCAGAACGCCGACCAATAGCGAGGTGGATTCTGGCAAGGCCTCCCGCTTCCCCTCGCTCAGGTGGTCGGAGAACCGTTCCGCGTCCAGGGCTGGCGCCAGCGCGCCTTCGAAATTCTTATCCTTAAGTAGCGCGCTGCCCTCGCGATTGGCGCAGTCGGCCAAGGCGCGATAAACGGTGTTCGCGGCCGGGTTGTCTCCGGAAGTTTCATAAGCCTGTGCGATCTGCAGCCGGGCCGCTTTCAGTGCGTAATATTGGTCGTCGGTCAATGGATCGGCAGATCGCTCTGCCTCCAGAAAATGATCGAGCGCGGCGGGATAAAGGCCATCGCCCAGGGCTCGCTTGCCGCCCTGCAGTAATGATCGAAAACGTGCCTCGTCGGCCGGCGGTTGTTTAACTTTTTTCGGCCCAGCGCTTTCTTTAGGTACCGAAGGCGGCGCCAGCGCGTAGCGAATCAGATAAGTCGATCCCAGATAGATTGCCAGCACGATCAACGTTCCTTTGGCAAACCACCTGGTACGTCTTGAGATCTCCATAGTCCCTGCCGTCGCTGAGCTACAAGTATAACTTCGTGCGCTCTCCGCGCCTCTTTGTTCCGGCCGCGCCAACGATCCGAAGTAACTACGCCGGCCGCGGGCATGCGCGCTAATCTGGCGGGAGGGTGCCGCTTAGAGGGGAGAGGAAACTTGAAGACGAAAGCTGCCGTCCCATGGTTCTTAGGCATCGCGATTTTGCTCGCCGGTGGCAGGGTGTTCTATTGGACATACTGGACGCGAACAGTCCAAAGCCCCCCTGCTCCCCTCGCGGATCGCAACTCCCCGATCAAGTGGAAACAGATTTTGCCGGACCATCTGACTAGTTCTCCAGTCATCGGCAACGATGGATCGATTTACACCACGACCCGGAACGGATCAATCTATGCGCTGGACCGTTCGGGCGCCGTGCGCTGGACCTATCACCTAGACCCGAACGAGATTCCCGGCGCATTGACGCGGGACGCCGACGGCAACCTTTATTTCGCCACCACGAGAAGAGTGTTTTCCTTGACCGCGGCCGCCGGAAGCGCTGGGAAACGGAGTGTGCTCCGCCAAGTCCATTCCCGCGTCCCGCGCAGGAGGCCGCGCTCACTCGCGACTTGATGGTGACAACCTGCGGCGACCATTTTGCCGCACTGGATCTGACTGAAGGCCGCGAGTTGTGGAAGGTGCCCTATCCCAGCTTCCAATACAACGCCACCCCCGTCGCGCTAAAAAGCGGTGCCATCGTTCTGTCTTTGGATTCGAGACTAGTCGCGGTTGATCGAAACGGCAACCCACTGTGGAACTTCCCACCGCCAAAATACATCTTGCCAAGTCCACGCCCTGGACTGTCACTCGATCAAATGGATTTTACAAGCGCTATCGCCGTAGGTTCCGATGACAGTCTGTATTTGGGTTCGGGCGACGGAGAGTTCTCCTGCTTTAGCCCGCAAGGTACGCTCAACTGGACCTATAACGCCGGCCCGTTGCGCGGGATTTTCTTCACCGCCTCTCCCGTGATTACATCCGACGGTACAATCGTTGCCATCTCCACCGAGGCGTCTCTATACACGTTTTCCAGCAACGGCGAGCTGCTTTGGAGCCTACCTGTCGGCGCTCCGGCGAAGAGCCTGGTTCAACCCTCGCCCCTGCTGGGTAGCGATGGAACCATCTATGTTCTAGTGGCGGGCAAGCTGGTAGCATTCTCCGCGGTCGGAACCAAGCTCTGGGAACTTCCGCTGCCGAGCGATGCCGTAACGTCCCCGGCCCTTGCGCCAGATGGAACCCTCTACATCGCGACTGCCGACAAGACTCTTTACGCAATGCAAACCACCAGTAAAGAACTCATGAATAGCCCTTGGCCTAAGTATCAACGCGATCTGTGGAATTCAGGTTCGAGCTTTTAAGCTGAGATAAGGGCTGGCCCCGCCCACTTCAAGCGCCCCGCTCAAGCTTCCGCTTAAGCGGGCGAGGCCAGCCCCACCACGAACGCTTTTCGGTCACTTGCTAGTCAGCCCGTCCCTCCAGGCCATCACTTCGAGTTCCGCCCGCACCGCATCTGCCACGGGAATCACAGGGCGCGCCTCCATGGTAAAGGCCGGCAGCATCGAACAGAACTTGTGCACCGTAAGTGGGTCGTCGCCACTCCACCAGCAAGTGCCCGCCCCAATCGCCCACCCGCAAAAAGAACCCGATCTTGAAATTTTGCCGGCGCCTTCTACTGCCCAAATACCTCAAAGATTCTTTTCTGCGCATTTTCGTACTCCGCCGGCTAACCTTGCGGGCGTTCATTCCAGCTGATCACGTATTTCATCCTATCTCCTTGGCAAGTAATCTCAACCTCTAACCGCCGGCTGAGTTTACAAGGTCGCGATGAGTATGGGGGCGATGGCGTGTGGCCCATGCAGGCAGGACTACGTACCCAAAAAACCCAAGGCGCAAGCAAGATTCGTATCGGGGCAAGCATTCATGCGTGCCGTAAGCGTCGCATTTTAAATATGCCTTTAGGCGGAGGGTGGTCCACATCTCCACTCGCTACCCGCTCCTCAAATAGCTTGGGTGCCCATTTCTCGCGTTCTCTGGGAGAAGTAAGGCTTTTGACTGATAGGGGGCGGCCAGGCTAAATCTCTGAGGGTGCCCCCTCCAAGCTTCGCTTGGCGGGGCTTTGACGTTCCAGCCTTCACCACGACCAAAGGGCGTCGTTTGCCCGCAAGCATTTCCACAACCCCTTGTGACATCTAACCTTGCTCCCCGCCTCCACCTGAGCGATGTTGGTAGGGACTGTTCCTCAAAGCGAACTTCAAAGCACAGGGCAGGGAAAAGCAGCGGCCCGAAATCCTCAATCGCCGGCCCCAAGAGACCTGGCCGTAATGTTCTAAGAGCAAGTCCTTGGGTTGCAATGTTTTAGCCGGATCAGGCCGGACTGCTCCTCGCCCAATTTAACTTGATAAGAGATATTTTACAGCTCCGATCCCGCAATTTTTTCATCCACTTCGCGGCGGCAGTCCAAGCAGACCCCGCCCGTTTCCAAAGCTGCCGCAAGCACCAGAAATCCGGCCCCGAAAGCCTCACCCAAACCTTATTTTCGCTTCGGGAATCCGCCCTCGATACCCAAGCGAAATTTCTTCGTCACCGGGAGAAAACTGTGTCAGAATGGCGCCATTGGAATGGTCTGGGGGTGCGTATGTCCTACCGCAAGGCCTGCCTGATTCTTCTCGCCGTCTCTTCCACCGCCGCTCTGGCGCAGGTTTCTCATCCCGAACAAGTGCAGATTGCGCCGCCCTTGGTGCGCGCCATCGAGCCTCCCGCGCCCGACGCCACCTCGGCGGACCTGGAGCATCAAGCCGACCAGTTGCGCGGCGACAAGCTGTATCTCGATGCCCTCGACTACTACCAGGCTGCCCTGAGCAAGAAGAACAACGACGCCCGCCTGCTCAACAAAATCGGCATCACCGATCTCATGATCCAGCGCTACAAAGAAGCGCGAAAGTACTTCGAACGCGCCATCCGTGCCGATCACGAATTCGCCGACGCCTACAATAATCTTGGCGTCATCTTCTACGAAGCCAAAAAATACGGCGCCGCGATCAAGCAATATCAAAGCGCGATCGCTAAAGATAGCGACTCGGCATCGTTCTACAGCAATCTGGGTGCGGCTTATTTTTCCAAGCGCGACTTCGAGCGCGCCGTCTCCGCCTACCAGCATGCGCTCGAGATCGACCCCGACGTTTTCGTCCGCAGCTCGCGTAGCGGCGTGCAAGCCCAGTTGCCCAGCCCCGAGGACCGCGCCCGCTACAACTACACGGTTGCGAAGCTCTACGCCAAGATGGGTCTATCCGATCAATCGCTCGAATACCTGAGGAAGGCAATCGAGGAAGGCTACAAGAATCTTAAGAACGTCTACACCGACGTAGAATTCGCACAATTAAGAAAGAACCCGCGCTTCACCGAACTGATGGCGTCAAAGACAGCATCAATCGCCAACTAGAACGAGAGTAGTGCCGGCCTACCAAGTAGCGCAGGCGTCCCGCCGGCTATAGCGCGGTGCGTCCCGCCCGCGCGATTCGCAGCGTGACAAGAATTACAAAGTTTTACAAAATTAGACGGAACTATTCCGCCTTCTGGGGTTTAATTATGCAAACGCTCCTGAAAACAACAGGGTGAGTAAGGAGAAACGGTAGCCCGTCGGATGCTGACCCGAGCACGCCCCAAGCAAGCATCCGCCGGGCTTTTTCGTTTCGAAAATTAGAAGCGAACAATTTACGAAAACCGTTTCTCCGGCTACAATGTCCAAATGTCGTCCCCTCCCGCATCGCTTACTTGGGCGCACCCTCTGGTTTCGGAGTGGTTCGGGCAGCGCTTCGGCACGCCCACTGAGCCGCAGGAGCAAGGCTGGCCGCACATTTTGGCGGGGCGCACAACTCTGATCTCCGCGCCCACCGGCTCGGGCAAGACTCTAGCCGCGTTCCTCGCCTGCATCGATCGTCTTGTCCGCAAGGCGTTGGCGGGCGAGCTCGCGGATCGCACCGAAGTTCTCTACGTCTCGCCCCTCAAGGCACTGGGCAACGACATCCAAAAAAACCTGGAAGTGCCGCTGGGAGAGATTCTCGCCATGGCGGGCGAGCGCGGCCTGCTCATGCCGGAGATTCGTACCGCGGTTCGCACCGGCGACACGCTTATGCCCGAGCGCCGCGCCATGCTCAAGCGTCCGCCGCACATCCTCGTGACCACGCCGGAATCGCTCTACATCCTGCTCACGGCGGATAAGAGCCGCGCGATTTTGCGCGACGTCGAAACCGTGATCGTCGATGAAATCCATGCCGTAGCCGACGACAAGCGTGGCGCCCATTTGGCTCTATCTTTAGAACGGCTCGAAGCTCTTACGAACAGGCCTCCGGTGCGAATTGGACTCTCCGCCACGCAAAAGCCGATCGAAGAGGTCGCGCACTTTCTTACCGGGCACTCTCGCGACCAAAATTCGCGCCCCGATCCAGTCATCGTCAATATCGGCCACAAGCGCAAGCTCGATCTGGCGGTGGAGGTTCCATCGATGCCGCTGGGGCCGGTGGCTTCGAATGAGATGTGGGATGAGGTCTACAACCGCCTCGTCACTTTGGTCGAACAACATCGTTCTACGCTCGTGTTTGTGAATACGCGGCGCATGGCCGAGCGGGTCGCTCATCAACTCGGCGAGCGTATCGGGGAAGAAAATGTGGCGGCGCATCACGGCAGCCTCTCGCGCAAACTGCGTCTCGCGGCTGAGAAGAAGCTGAAAGAAGGTCAGGTGCGAGTGCTGGTCGCGACCGCGTCGCTCGAACTTGGAATCGATGTGGGCACGGTCGATCTCGTGGTGCAGATCAATTCGCCGCGCGCCATCGCGGTAACGCTGCAGCGCGTGGGGCGCTCCGGCCACTGGCGGGGCGCCGTGCCCAAGGGACGCTTGTTCGCCACCACGCGCGACGACTTGCTCGAGTGCGCCGCTGTGGTGCGCGCGATCCGTCAAGGCGATCTGGACCGGCTGATGATTCCGGAGTCTCCCCTTGATGTTTTGGCACAGCAGATCGTGGCCGCGTGCGCTGCGGAGCAGGGTTCGGCCGCGTCTCGCCCGCGGCAGCGAGCCCAAGTTGGGCTCGCGACAGCCGGCGAGGACGCCGGCGCAACATTGGACGGCGGCGCGATCAGTGACGGGTGGGATGAGGGCGAATTATTGGCGCTGGTGCGACGCGCCTATCCGTATCGCAATCTTACGCGCGAGACTTTTGATTCGATTTTGGAAATGCTTTCGGAAGGCATCGCTGCGCGCCGCGGGCGTTACGGTGCTTACTTGCACCGCGATCGCGTAAACGGAAAGCTGCGGGCGCGGCGCGGCGCGCGACTCGCGGCGATCACCAGCGGCGGTGCGATTCCGGACAATTCACTCTATTCCGTGGTAGCGGAACCCGATGGACTGGTGGTCGGCACGGTGGATGAAGACTTCGCCGTCGAAAGCAATCGCGGCGACATCATGCTGCTGGGCAACACCTCGTGGATGATTCGCCGCGTCGAAACGAACTCCGGCCGCATGCTGGTGCAGGATGCGCACGGTGCGCCGCCGACCGTTCCGTTCTGGCGAGGGGAAGCGCCCGCGCGCACGCAGGAACTATCCGAGCATATCGGAACTCTACGCGAAGAGATCAGTGTTAGGCTGCCGCGCACTTCGCCCGTGGGTTTCTCGGCCACGCAACCTGACGTTGCGCAAGCGGTTACGTGGCTGAAAGACGAATGCGGTCTCGATGATTCGGGCGCGGAGCAGGCGATTGAATACATTCTGCAGGGTCGCGCAGTTCTCGGTGCGGTGCCTACGCAGACTACCGTAATTGCGGAGCGCTTCTTCGACGAAGGCGGCGGCATGCAGTTGGTGATCCATGCCCCCTTCGGCGGCCGCATCAACAAAGCCTGGGGGCTGGCGCTCCGCAAGCGTTTCTGCGTGGGCTTCAATTTCGAGTTGCAGGCGGCGGCGACCGATAACGGTCTCAACATTGCCCTCGCCGAGCAGCACAGCTTCCCGCTCGGGGATGTCTTCAATTTTCTGCAGGCGGCGACGGTGCAGCCGATTCTGGAACAGGCGGCCCTTGACTCTCCGATCTTTGCGACGCGCTGGCGCTGGGATGCGAATCGCGCATTGGCTTTGTTGCGCTTTCAAAACGGAAAGAAAGTTCCGCCGCAGATTCAGCGGATGCGCTCCGACGATCTGCTGGCTTCGGTCTTTCCCGACGCGGCTGCCTGCTTCGAGAACATCCAGGGCGAGCGCAAGATTCCGGATCATCCGCTGGTGCGCGAAGTGATGAAAGATGTGCTCACAGAGGCGATGGATATCGATGGGCTTCGGTCGCTGCTGAGCGGGCTGGCCGAGGGGCGAATTCGATGCATCGCAGTCGATACGCCGGTGCCGTCGCAGTTCTCGCATGAGATTTTAAATGCGAATCCGTACGCTTATCTCGACGATGCGCCGCTTGAAGAGCGGCGGGCGCGCGCGGTGCAGATGCGGCGCACGCTGCCCGAGTCGGTGCTCGAAGAAGTGGGGGGGCTCGATCCCGCGGCGATCGCGCAGGTGCGAGAAGAAGCCTGGCCCGATGTGCGCGATGCCGATGAGTTGCATGATGTGCTGCACACGCTGGTGGCGCTGCCGGAGGATCTATCGGAGGGGATGTGGGGACAGCCGCCCTCGGCTGTCCGGTCGAGCGAAAGTCAACTTGCTTCCCCGAGGAACACTTGGGCCGGTTACATGGGGAGATTGATTGATCAGGGTCGAGCTGGGATGGCTACCCTCGCCGAGGGCGTGACGCCCTCGGGACAGCCGGCGAGACGCCGGCGCTACTGGGTGGCGGCAGAGCGCTGCAAGGCTGTTGCGATCCTGTTCCCCCAGGCGCAGTTCGTGCAGCCTTCGGCTGTCGTCGAATCGGCGGCTCCGTCTAGCGACGATGCTTTGCTCACCTTGGTTACGGGATGGATGTCGCATCTGGGGCCGGTTACGGCATCGCGGGTGGGCGAGAGTTTAGGCATTCCGAAGGCTGACGTCTTCAATGCTCTGCTGCGCATGGAAGCTAGCGGGACTGTGCTGCGGGGCAACTTCAGCGGCAGTGCCACGCGGGCGGGTGCGCCCGCGCCACATGGGTTGCTCGTGCCGCACACAATCGAGCTGCGCTCGAATGGACAGCCGGGGGCGGCTGTTCCCACAGAAGACCGCGAGATCGAGTGGTGCGAGCGGCGGTTGCTGGCGCGTATTCACCGGCTGACCGTCGCTAGTTTGCGCAAGCAGATTGAGCCGGTGACGGCAGCGCATTTCATGCAGTGGTTGCTGCGTTGGCAGCATGTGGCGCCGGGAACGCAGGTTGCGGGAGAGCGCGGCACGCTGGAGGTGCTGCGGCAGTTGCAGGGCTTTGAGATTCCGGCCAACGCCTGGGAGCGGCAGGTACTGACGCGGCGCGTTGTGGATTACGATCCCAAATGGCTTGACCAGCTTTGCTTGACCGGGGCTGTGGGTTGGGGGCGGTTGTCGCCGCATCCGGCGACGCTCGATTACTCGAATGCGACTCGCGTTGATGGCGAGACGCCGGCTCGGCAGCGGCGGGTGATTCCTACCAGCGTGGCGCCTATTACCTTCTTTGTGCGGGAAGATGCGGACTGGATGATGCCGCGGCATCCGAGGGCGGACCCGTCAGGGAAGAGCGATCCGGGAAAGGGATTGAGTCATGGGGCGCAGTTGGTGCTGGATTTTCTGCGCCTGCGCGGGGCATCGTTCTTCGCCGACATCGTGCGCGGGACGGAAAAGTTGAAGGCGGAAATCGAGACCGCGCTGTGGGAGTTGGTCGCCGCGGGGCTGGTTACCGCCGACGGCTTCGACAATCTGCGGTCATTGATCGACCCCAAACGCCGCGCCGGGCAAGGCGGAGGGCGGACTACGCGTCCGCGGCACAATGCGGGGCGCTGGGCTTTGCTGCATGCCGATGAAGTGGTGGAGCGGCCGCGCGCGGTTGAGGCCGCGTGCTGGATGCTACTGCGGCGATATGGCATCGTGATCCGCGATGTGCTGGCGCGGGAGGCGAACTTGCCGCCGTGGCGCGAGTTGCTGATGGCCTTCCGCCGCCTCGAAGATCGCGGCGAGATTCGCGGGGGGCGCTTTGTGGATGGATTTCTGGGCGAGCAATTCGCCTTGCCGGTGGCAGTGGACTCGGTGCGCGCGCTGCGCAAGCTTGATGCCGCGACCGGGACGGTGACGCTGTCGGCGGCGGATCCGCTGAACCTGGTGGGGATTCTGGTGCCGGGTGAGCGTGTGCCGGCGATTTCGGGGAACAGCGTTCGCTATCGGGATGGAGCGGCGATCTCGTTGACTTCGATCCCGGTAGTCTCGTCGGGTGAATCGGTAGCCAGCTAGAGCGCGTATCCAAACTAAAATTTTGCTCCCTGATACGGGTAAATAGTTTCCAGCCTGCGCATCGCTTCGGAGCCTGCTAAAGTGTCGAGCCAAGTGACTTACCCGCAAATCTTAGGGGCAAGGGACTCGGAAGGCAGCCTGCGCACCATCCCTCCGAGTGCCAACAAAGCTTGGGCCTTCGCCGCCAAAGTATGACACTCAAGAGGTTTATATCTTATTGCTATTTAGTTGTCGCTATTTGTTGTCAAAGAGCCAATGCGTTTCCCGCTTTTCCCAGCGCCGCGGAATCGGTTAGCAAAAACTGGTGCCGTACTCTGAAGCGGAATTGGTTTGTGCCACTTCCGGCTTCCCGGCACTGTCGTGCCGGGCTTTCCCATGCCGCCGCTTCGCGGCTGGGACCGGTTTTGTTTCCAGCGTCCGTGCTCCGCATCGAATTTCGTAACCGACTCCAAGGCGCTGGGCTATTGTCGGCCGACCCTCCGGGGCGGCATCTGTGCTGGTCATTCCATCGAAGTCCCGCCAAGATAGTCTGTAGGTTATGATGGCGGCGATGACAGGGGTCGAGAAGAAGATATTTCGCTTTGGCGTGTATGAGGTGGACGTCGGCAGCGGAGAATTGCGCAAGGCCGGGAGGCGGCTGCGCATGCAGGAGCAGCCGTTCCAGGCGTTGTTGCTTTTGCTGGCGCGTCCGGGAGAGGTGGTTACGCGGGAAGAGTTTCGGCAGAAGCTGTGGCCTGCCGATACCTTCGTCGATTTCGATCACAGCCTGAATACCGCGATCAATAAGATTCGGGAGGCGCTGGATGACTCGGCGGCGAACCCGAGATTCGTAGAAACTTTGGCGCGACGAGGGTATCGGTTTCTGGCACCGCTGGAGGCGTCCGGTGATGGCGTTGCGAAAATTGAAAGGCCAATCGCGGCCGGTGCGGCGAAGGTATCCCGCGAAGGCGAATCCTCAAGTTTCCGCTTAACCCATCCAGAAGAATTGCCGAAGGTGGGCAGCGCTTATGTGCGCGCTTGGTTTGTTCTGATCCAGATCATGTATCTGAGTTTTTACGTTCTTGCGCTGGGCCGGATGGCGGCGGTGCAGGATCAACTGGATCGCATTTTCGGCGGGCATCCGGCGGCGACGGTGGTGCTGATCGTTTCGGCGGGGGTCGGGATTCCGGTGAGATTGTATTGGCTGTCGGCAGCTGGGTTCGACGTGAAAGGCCTGAGCCAGAAATTTCTTAAACTTTTTCCAGGCTTGCTGGTGCTGGATGAACTGTGGGCGCTCTCACCGTTCCTGCTTGCTCCTAAGATCGGAATCGGGTTGGCGCTGGGAATTACGGCGGCTTTGATTTATGTACCTTTTGCGGAGAGGTCGCTCGTGCTGATGCGGGCTCGGAGCGCGGCAGTCGCGGAATGATTTCTGCTCAGGATTTTTACTTTCTCATCTTCGCTCTGCGTCTTGGCTGGTTCTCAACGTCAATTTTATTTTTATTTTTGGATGGATTTCGTGGGCAGGAGTACCCGCGACACAGGAATACCCAGCGGTCGCTGGCTTGAAAATTCAAGGCGAAGCAGGCGGCTATGGCTATGGGGCTCGCATCGAGCGGTGGCAGGCTTAGTCTGCCCACCAGGATTCGCATCAGCAGCAGATTGCCCATCAGTGAGATCAGTCCGTTGCTCAGGTGAAAGCGGAAGAGAGATTGCAGCAAACTGCGGCCGCCCGAGGGAGATGCGATCGGACCAGGTGAAGCGCTGATGCCAGAGGAAGTTGTGGAGCACGGCGCACTCGACCGCCAAGCCTGTGGCCAGCAGGTAATTGATCTGGATCGCGGTCAGCAGGGCGAGGACGCCGAACTGAACTGCGATGCCGAGAGCGCCGACGAGAGAGAATTTCAAAAACCGGGGCCAGGCGGTCGGGGTCATAAGAGCTTTTCCTGTCGATAGAGTTTGGCTGTGTGCTCTAGTGCGGCAACCAGCAGCATGGCGGCCATGCCGGCGATGGCGATGATGCCTCCGATATCGAAGAGCCGGAGTTGGCGGTGGAAAACTGTGACGCGGGGGTGGCGCAGCAGAGCGAGGTTGCCTAGCGCGAGTAGGATGCGGATTTCTGTGGGGCCGAATATCCAATGGGAGAGTTGAAAGCTGCCGAGGGTGTAGGTTGCGAGGTAGCTTTCGATCGACAACATCAAGAACGCGATCAGCAGGCCGAGCGCGATCAGGGGATGCACGTAGCCGGAGAAAGCGAGTCCTCCCATTAGAAAAAGCGCGGCGATGGTGTCGGTGATGTGGTCGACATAAAAACCGTAGCGAGGGCGCTGGCGGTTACGAAAGCGGGCGAGGGTGCCATCGAGGCTGTCGCCGAGCCAGTTGAGAGCCAGACACACGATGCCAGCCAACAGCATGTCGGGGTTCGGGTGGGCGAGGGCATAGCAGGCTCCGGCCAGGCATTGGGAAACGAAGCCGAGGAGGGTTAGGTGGTCGGAGGTTATGCAGGCGGGAGTGCGCGCGGCGAGCCACAGCAGGGTTCGGCGTTCCGCGGTGGCGACCAAGTTTTCTTGAATGCGTGGGGCAGGGACGAAAGGCTTCGCCGGATTGAATCGCGGTGCGATGGTTGGCATGAGGATGCCTCCTGGGGAGGTAGTTTTGCCGGGGGCGCGATTCGCGGCAATGCACGGGAGAGCAATTCTTCGTCAACTGAGGATCATTGGCTAAGTCTTAGAGTGAGATCAATCTACGGGTTGAGGTCGATCAAAGCGATGGCTGCAGTGAATCATGGAGCAGTCACCAGCAGCGGCGCCAGCGAGTATAGATGTCCTTCGCAGCGCTCAGGACGGGCTGCGGCTGGTTCCCACCTGTGCATCTCTACAAACCACTCCTCGGTTGTCTCGGTTGCAAGTTGATTTGGACGCTTTCGTCTGCAACAGTTAACATCTATTTATGCCCGTCGATTCGGAGATTACTCAGGCTTCGGCATCTACTCGCGCGCCGCGCGGCAACTCCATCACCTGCAAAGGCTGGCAGCAGGAAGCTGCCATGCGGATGCTGATGAATAATCTCGACCCCGACGTGGCCGAGCGCCCGCAGGAGCTTGTGGTGTATGGCGGGACCGGGCGCGCGGCGCGGAGTTGGGAGGCTTACCACGCCATCGTGCGCACGCTGCAGAAGCTGGAGAACGATGAGACTCTGCTGGTGCAGTCGGGCAAGCCGGTCGGAGTTTTTAGGACGCACGAGCATGCGCCGCGGGTGCTGCTCGCGAATTCGAATCTGGTGGGGCATTGGTCGAACTGGGAGAAGTTCAATGAGTTAGAGCGCGCCGGGCTGATGATGTATGGGCAGATGACGGCGGGCTCGTGGATTTACATCGGCTCGCAGGGAATTGTGCAGGGAACGTTCGAGACTTTTTCGGCTGCCGGCGAGAAGGATTTCGGCGGCGAGCTGGCGGGCAAGCTGATTGTATCGGGCGGCATGGGCGGGATGGGCGGAGCGCAGCCGCTGGCAGCGACCATGACGGGGGCGGCGTTTCTGGGCATTGACGTCGACCCGGAGCGCATCAAGAAGCGGCTGAAGACCGGGTATTGCGATTTCATGGTCACAACTCTCGACGAAGCGCTGCGCATTTTGAAGAATGCGGTGCGCAAGAAAGAAAACGTTTCGGTCGGGCTGGTGGGGAATTGCGCGGACGTGATCCCGGAGTTGGCGGAACGCGGCGTGGTGCCCGATATTTTGACCGATCAAACCTCGGCGCACGATCCGCTGAATGGGTATGTGCCGAATGGCATGACGTTGGCGGAGGCGATCGAGTTACGAAAAAGCGATCCCACGGGGTATCAGGAAAAATCGCTGGATGCGATCGCGGCGCACGTTGAAGGCATGCTGCGGCTGCAGAAGATGGGATCGGTGACGTTTGACTACGGAAACAACATTCGCACGTTTGCGTTTCAGCGCGGCGTGAAAAATGCCTACGATTTTCCCGGGTTTGTGCCGGCTTATATTCGGCCGTTGTTTTGCGAAGGGCGCGGGCCGTTTCGCTGGGTGGCGTTGTCGGGCGAAGCGTCAGACATTCACGTGACGGATGAGTTGGTTTTGGAAATGTTCCCTGAGAATCGGATTCTGCGGCGCTGGATTGATCTGGCGCGCAAGCGCATCAAGTTTCAGGGATTGCCGGCGCGTATCTGCTGGCTGGGATACGGAGAGCGGGCGCAGTTTGGCCTGGCGATGAACGATCTGGTAAAGAAAGGCAAGATCAAAGCGCCGATTGTGATTGGGCGCGATCATCTGGATTGCGGTTCGGTAGCGTCTCCGTTTCGCGAAACCGAGAGTATGAAGGATGGCTCGGACGCGGTGGCCGACTGGCCTTTGTTAAACGCCTTACTGAATACAGCCGCAGGCGCGTCGTGGGTTTCGATTCACAACGGCGGCGGCGTGGGCATTGGTTATTCGCTGCATGCCGGGCAAGTTACAGTCGCCGACGGTACGGACGCGATGGCCAAGCGCATCGAGCGCGTGCTGACGACTGATCCGGGGATGGGTGTGATCCGGCATGTGGACGCGGGGTATGAGGAGGCTAAGGAGTTTGCGGGGAAGAGTGGCGTGAAGGTGCCGATGGAACAATGAACCTCCACAACGAAGTTTGGTACGAGCGATTCCGCTCAGAGCTGGCGACGAAATGTTAGTGGCCGGAGCTTAAGACCTTGAAACACGGGGGACACGTGGTTTCACAGGGTACGGCTCCGATCAAGGCCCAGCTTCCGAGCCTCTTTGCAGGCCTCCCGGTAGTTGGTTTCGTTGACGGCATTGTTTATTAGGAATTCCGCCTTGCCCTCTTTGCACTATGTTTCTAGGCTGACAACGTACGTGCTGTCATAACAATAGTTTAGACTTAATCGCTTGACCCTTTCAAAAAACAGTAGGAGAGGAGCCTCGCCTCCGTTGTTCCTGGCCAACATTGGCCAATTGCTCACGATCCGGTTTTCTCCTAACCAGCCCGGGCCGCGCCGAGGCCCCGGTCTTAGGGAACTCGGCATCATCGAGAACGGCGCTGTGCTGTGCCTCGGCGGGAAGATCGTCTCGGTCGGCAGGACGAAAGACGCGCTGCGCGATCCCTGGCTGAAGAAGAACCGCAAGAAAGTTACTGAGATCGACTGCGCCAGCCGAGTCGTTTTGCCGGGCTTTGTCGATTCGCACACCCATCCGGTTTTTGTTGGTCCACGGTCGGTCGATTTCGAGAAGCGCATCGAGGGTGCGTCTTATGAAGCTATCGCGGCATCGGGCGGCGGGATTCAATCGAGCCTCGAAGGCGTGCGGATGGCAGGGAAGAGCGTGCTGGCGATGAAGGTCTTGGCCGTGTTGCAGGACATGGCCGCTCACGGAACCACCACGGTGGAGGCGAAATCCGGCTATGGGTTGACGCTGGAGTCGGAGCTGAAATCGCTTGAAGCGATTCGCGAGGCCGCGTCGCGCTGGCCGGGAACCGTTGTCCCTACGCTTCTTGGCGCGCATGTGGTTCCAGCAGAATTCCGCGAGCATCCAGACAAGTACGTTGAGATAGTTTGCCGGGATATGATTCCGCAGGTGGCGAAGCGGAGGCTGGCTCGCTTTGTTGACGTGTTTTGCGACCAGGGAGCTTTCAACGCGCAGCAGACCGAGCGGATATTCAAGGCTGCGCAGGAGAAGGGATTGAGGGTGCGCGGGCACATGGGTCAACTGACTGAGACGGCGCTGAGGCCGTTCTTGCGTTTCGATCCGGTCTCGTTCGATCACATGGATCACGTGAATGACGACGACATAGCAGAGTTGGCAAAGCGCGACACCATGGCCACGCTGGTTCCGGGAGCAAATTATTTTCTGGGGCTAAAGGATTATCCGCCGGCGCGGAAGTTCATTGATGCCGGGGTGCCGGTGGCGCTGGCTACGGACTACAACCCCGGTACTTCGCCGACTTTGAGCATGCCGATGGCTATGTCTCTGGCTTGCACGCACATGAAGATGTCGCCGGCAGAGGCGATTGCGGCGGCTACCATCAATGGAGCATGGGCGCTGCGCGTGGCGGAGCGGAAAGGCAGCATTGAAACGGGAAAAGACGCGGATCTGGCGTTGTTCGAGGTGGATGACTACCGCGAGATTCCCTACTGGTTCGGAGAGAACCGCTGCCGGCTGACAACCTTCGGTGGGGAGGTTTGGGCGTGCGCTTTAAATCAGGTGGGCTGATGCCATGGGTCGGCGAACCGGGTGGCGAAGTTTGGCAGCGCCGACGGGAGACGAGGTCGAGTTGCACTCGAGCGGACAGCCGAGGCGGCCGTCCCCACATAGGCAGTTGCGGAAACCCCACCACCGTCGGTTGTGAGGGTTTGAGCGAAGGCGACGTCATTGCTATAATCAAGTGCGTTCCGCAGGTTTTCTGACTGATTCGTCTCGGCGCAGTTTCATTCCGTTGGCAATTCTTCGCCCATCAGCGTGAAGCGAACGAGCCTCGTATCCGCAGCGGTGCTGCGGTTTTCGAAGTGTGGCCAGGTAGCTCAGGTGGTAGAGCGCAGCCCTGAAAAGGCTGGCGTCGGGGGTTCAACTCCCTCCCTGGCCACCAAATCAATTTAAATCATGTAGTTACCAATTATTGTTCACCTGTCACATCGATTCGATATTTCCCATATAGATAATTTAGTTTTCGATATTCGTAACCCTCTGCATGCATTAGGTTTAACGATTGGTAGAGCGCAGCTCCTAAGGGCTTGGCGTCTGCCACTGGGATGCGTAGTGGCGTCAACGTTGCCTGTGAGGAGAGATGATTTCGGCGTCTGGCCTCTGCCGTGTGAAGGCCGGGTGGTGATTTTGAGCGGTCGCGTTGATCCTGCCACAAGGCTTGACCTATCAGTCAGTTGCTGGCGGTTAGATTTCCATGGAAGGGCACTGCATTAGTCGCGGCTGGACCGCTGTCGGCAAGGTTGCTGAGGAACAGCAAATCTACAAGGACCTTCCTCACGGTATGCCCGCGACTGAGGCCGACACGATTAACCCCGATCTACTAGCACTCCTCAAGAAAAGTGAGCACGTGGCCGCGCGCTGCTGGTAATCGCCGGATTGACTTCGGGCACATTTTATCCGCTGACCCTGACGTTTGCTTTGAAGAACATTCCTCTCCGCTACCTGGCCCTTGTCATCGCCCTCTATGCGACCTGCATCGAAGGGGCGGTCAACTTCGCTCCATCGATTTACGGATTTTGCCGAGACAATCTTTCCTGGCACTGGATTTTCTGGATTCCGGCTTTCCTTACTCCCGTGATGATGGCATGCATTTACTTCGGCATGCCCCCATCACCAAAGCCGCAAACCAACAAGCAGCCACCGAGTTTCATAGGATTTTTGTTCCTCAGCGCTGGTTTTGCTTCACTGTTTGCTGCTCTTGACCAGGGACAACGGCTTGACTGGTGGCGATCCGGCACGTTCACGGCCCTGTTCGCGAGCGGCATGTTTCTCTTAGTCTGTTCTCTGCTACGCCGCCTGCGCAGCCCCAACTTTCTTGTAGATCTGCCGTATTTGCGCCAGTGGAACACGATCCTGCTTGCGGTGGCGCTTCTCGCGTATCGCTTCGTGCTGCTCGCGACCATCATCATCATCCCACAATCATTATCCGTGCGCGGGCTTGCTGCGCAACAATACGGGCCGTCAATTCTGTGGACCGCCGTTTTTGAGCTTTTTCTAGCGTTCGTCGGGGCTCTACTCTTGTCCAAGGGAGTCGATGCGCGGTTGCTGATGGCCGCCGGCTTCGCCGCTGTGGCTTTTGCCTGTCTCATAAACGCGAACTTCACCAGCGCTTGGGCTCCCGAGAATTACTTCCGGTCAGAGTTGCTCATGGCCGTCGGTCAATCTTTCGCAATCGTGGGGTTGGTCGCATCGCTCGTCCAGCAAGCAGCGTTTTCTGGAGGGTTGAGCGCCCCGCAACGCGCGCTCACGTTTGCCGCATTCTTTCACACCGTACGATTGCTGGGCGGTCAGGTGGGCGTGGCTTTCATGGGGCATTACATCGCCGAACGCGAGAAACTGCACTCGAACCTCTTAGGCTTGCACGTGCAATCCGGTTCGTGGGTCACCGACGAGAATCTGCATCAATTGGCCGCTGGGCTGTCTGCAAAATCAAGCGGGTTGATGGCCGTTACCGGCCGTGCTGCCGAGATCATTGGCAGCAAGTTGCGCCTTCAAGCCTACAGTCTAACCTTCATTGATGCGTTCCATCTTGTGGCTTGGACCTGTGCGGCGATCCTGCTTCTGACCGCACTTCTCCGCCAGGCCCCCATGAATTTCGCGCAGATTCCCCTGCTGCAGCGGGCATTCATTTCGAGTCAAAGGAAAAAATCGTGAAAGCTTTGCGCAT
This sequence comes from Candidatus Sulfotelmatobacter sp., assembly GCA_049513475.1. GTDB lineage: Bacteria > Acidobacteriota > Terriglobia > Terriglobales > Acidobacteriaceae > Sulfotelmatobacter. Next base: position 35,242 of record JBEKWC010000041.1, read on the forward strand.
ATTAATAGCAACCACCCTGTTCGTGGGAGCGGTTGTAGTACAAGCTCAACAGACCGGCTCAACAACTCCACGTACCATTAACCTTCATGAAGCCGTGGAGATTGCGCTGAAGCGTAATCACGGTGTGCGTATCGCGGCTCTTCATGTCGAAGAAGAACAACACGCCAAGAAGGTGGCGAGAAGCGCGTACTTGCCAAACATTTGGAATGCCAGCACCTTTGGACATGCCACCGATACGCAGTTCATCGGCATTCCCGCAGGTGGCCTGGGCATCGTAGGGGGCAGCCCTATTCCCGCGCGGCCACTTACGATCAACCAGGGGGATATTAACTACATTTTGAGCGGCACGGAGGTGACCCAACCGCTCACTCAACTGTTCAAAATCAAAGCGGGAAATGACGTAGCACGCGCGAATCTGAACCCGAGCCGTGAAAAGGCACGTGGAGTTGAAAACGATGTTGCTCTGAAAGTCCGTGAGCTCTACTACAACATTTTGGTAGTGCAGTCCAAGCACCAGGCTATCGAAGCGAACATTCGCGCCGTCGAAGACCAGCAAAGCGAGCGCGTCCAGCAGGTCAAGTATGGCAGCACACTCGAAGTAGATCTGATCGAAACCAAGGCCCAGTTACTCCAGGCGAAACAGGGTCTGCTGACGACGGAACTCCAGCTCTCGGATCTCCGACTAAAGTTCAACGATATCTTGGGATTGCCGCTCAAGACCGACATCGCTCTCGATCCTGATGTTGCGGCCCCTGTCGAAAGCTGCCAGCGCGAGCAATGCGTAAAAATCGCTCTGGATTCTCAGCCGGAAATCACCGAGGCACAGGCTGAAGTCGAGAAAGCTTCAGCCGGCGTGCGGGCGGCAAAACGCGAGTATATCCCGAACATTGAAGCTTATGCCCGCTATAACTACCAGGAAAATGTGCCCTTTCTCGCCCGTAATTTCGGGACCTTCGGCGTTCGCTTTGGGTATGACCTGTTCGACGGCGGAAAAAAACGAGCCACACTTCGGGAACGTGACGCGCAGTTGGCCCAGGCCAGAGAGGATTTGGTTCGCATCAGGGATGAAGTCGCAGTCCGAGTGCAGACTGCCTTAAACAAGGTGGAGCGCACGCAGCAGATGGTCGCGGTTTCTCAAGAACTGCTCGCCACCCGTCAGGAGGCTCGGCGAGTCTCCGCACAGCAGCTACAACAGGGCACTTATTTGCGCTCGCAGGCAGACGCGGCAGCGGCGCAAGAATTCGAGGCCCAGACACTCTTGCTGCAATCCCAACTCGAATACGCTCAGGCAGAGGACGAGCTTACCGACGCGATCGGGGAAACGGCAAAGTGAGTCTTGACTGGCACTTCACAGAGGTGCCGGTGTGTAGTGCTGGAGCTCGTTTAGATCCTTCTCGTCAAGAACAAAGCCATCAAGGTCGCTGTCTTACTTGGCAATCTGCTTCAGAGTAGACGTTCGCATCGTGGTTCATACGCGGTTGCACCGCACTACGATTCCGCTACGGTTCAGCTCCCGCAATCGGGATTTCTAACGATTTAGATTTAGATCTCATCCGCCCTTGCAAGTCGTTTAAACTCGTGTATGGGCCGTTCTTCCACTGCAGAAATACGGGTTTGATGTCTGGGAGAAACATCGAAAACCCGAGAAACTCTGCCGTGTGAAAGCACACCAGAAATTATTGGTCCAATAAGGGTCCACGAACTCAGTTCCACTAACCTTTTTCTCTTGTCTTCTAATCCTGAACATTTCTACACCGACTCTCAGGCGAACATCGGCGCTCGTCAGAGGTGTCACAATAAAGGGTCATATTTCTGGGAACTCGCCGTGGAGGCTCCTTCGGTTCCGGCGTGACTTTCTAATCTCCTCCCGTACGGGTCGGACCACTCGGCCCGGCCCGCAATAGCGCCGGATGGAGGTTTCGAAGCCAGGCTAGGGCATTGTTCTTCAGTTCTTCCGCCAGTTTCACTATTGCTTCCAGTTCCTGATCTGACACGGCACCTGCAACGTCGTAAACCGATTTGTTCCTCTTATTGTTGAAGGTCTTGAATCTTTGAATGACCTTCGGGTTGGCCTTTATGGTGAGTTCCAGAGATTCAATTGTTTTTACGTGGTGACCCGCTTGGGTCACGGTGCGAAGACCGGAGGCGCGGAGCGCTGTCGTCGCGACGCAGAGCGCGGCGTTGAAAGCAGCGATAAATCGAAGGTCGGTCGAAACAGCTTCGACCTTTGAATCCGCGAGGCTACGATCCACAATTCCCAAGAGATCCTTGATCTCACCTGGGCTGGTTGGCTCCCGCCTTAGCCAACCGTACTCCACCCACTTTTCTAAGCTCATCCTCGCCTCCTAGCAAGAATTCCTTCTCGCCTTTGAGCACGGCGGTCAAAAAATGATTTCCGCTCGCAAGTTTCGACTTGAATTCCTCGACGGAATACACGGTCGGGTTGATAGGGCGGCCGATGTTCTTCTCCACTGTAGAAAGCCGTGAAAGAATCTCGTCAAGTGTGGCCTTCCCAACAACCATTAGATCCACATCACTCTGTGCCGTTTCTTCCTCGCGTGCGACGGAGCCGTAAACAAATGCCACAAGGACTCGCTTCGCCAAAGGATGCAATGCCGATCGCAAGACGCTAAAGATGCCAATTGTCTTGTTCACCAGGGCCTGCATCTCTCGAAATATGGGGGCATGTCGGTTCGCCTGATAGAAAACTTGGCTGCCCAGTGAACTGCGAATGATAAGACCCACTTTCGAGAGGTTTTCAAGCTCTCGTTGAACCGCGCCAACGCTGGCATTTGCTTCGCGTGCAATTTGGCGTGTGTAGAATGATTGATCGGCCCTGCCATAGAGCAGGGCGAGGATAGCGCCCCGCGTGCGTCCGAACAGCAGGTCCCCGAGACCGTTGCGTGTACTCATTACGAGAACAATTGTACTCAGGATGAGAATGCCTTTCAAGAGTTAGCTTCGATTCGCTTTATCCTCTTTTTTAAGTGTTCTCGTTTAAATGGTTCGGCCGACGCTTAGGCGAACATCGGCGCTGGTCACAGAGTGGTCACAATAATTCGGCCACCTTGACGGGTTAAGTTGTTGATTGAAAAAGAGATTAGGCCTAAAGAGCGCAGCCCTGAAAAGGCTGGCGTCGGCGGTTCAACTCCGTCCCTGGCCACCATCATTCTAAATAACTTAGCGGCTTTGTCCCGAAATCTCCAACCCACGATCCAAGCCACGATTCGGAGATTCGACCCG
>JBEKWC010000042.1:0-36738 GCA_049513475.1 Candidatus Sulfotelmatobacter sp.
ACCTTCTCGGTCAGTTCAGGAACGGCTCCGTTCACCTGGGGCGCTTCCGGGCTACCGTCCTGGCTTACGTTCAATGCCGGGAGCGCGACCGCGAGCGGCACGGCGGTCTCGGGATCGTTCGGATTCACCATCAAGGTTACAGATGCGAATGGGGTCTCGGCTTCCGTGCCTTATACACTCTCAGTAAATCCGGCGCCCACGATCTCGCCCGCGAGTTTAGCGGCGGCGACGCAGAGCGAGAGCTACTCGCAAACCTTCTCGGTGAGTTCAGGAACGGCTCCGTTCACCTGGGGCGCTTCCGGGCTTCCATCGTGGCTTACGTTCAATGCCGGGAGCGCGACCGTCAGCGGCACGGCAGTCTCCGGTTCGTACAGCTTCACCATCAAAGTCACCGATTACAACGGCGTCTCGGCTTCTACGCCGTACACGCTGCTGGTGAATCCGGCGCCGGTTGTCTTGCCGGCCTCGTTGCCTGCGGCCACGCAGTACATGGGCTATTCGCAACCGTTCTCGGTAACGCCGGGGACGGGCACAGCGCCGTTTACCTGGAGCGCCGTGACGGTGCCCTCGTTCCTCACCTTCAATCCGGCGACCCAGATTCTCAGCGGCACGCCGACCGTCGCCGGCCCGTTCCCAGTCACCATCAAGGTAACGGACGCCAATGGCGTTAGCGCTTCGCCCACTTACTCGCTGCTGGTGAATGCCGCCGGTCCGGTGATCGGCTCATCGAACTTGCCCAATGGCCAGTACAACTCGCCCTACACGCCACTAACCCTGTCGGCAACTTCCGGAACCGCGCCTTATACCTGGTCCTTGGGATCGGGAGGGGTTTTGCCCGCGGGCATGACTTTAAGCTCATCGGGCAGCGTCTCGGGAACCCCTTCACAGGCGGGCATCTGGTCCATACCGGTCACGGTGACGGATGCGAATTCGTTAACCGCGAACGGAACTCTGTCTCTCACCGTCGGTTTGGCAACGGGCTACGCCGGCAACGCCAATTGCTACATGCCCTACGCCACCACGCCTATGTATTTCTCGAGCAACGGAACCACCGGGCCGTGGAGCGTGATCGCCCCCGGGGCTTTGAGCGGGCAGTTGACATTCCTCCCCGCAGTTACGGCCACAGTCGCCGGCTACGTCAACACCAACGGGATCAGTGTGACTTGGACTAGCGACCAAGGCTACCTAAACGACCAGTTCTACTTGTCTCCCGTCCCCACTTCCATCACGATCAACGGGGTGACTTACACCGTGGCATCAGTAAACTCGTCAACCAGCATAACCCTGGCGCAATCGGCGGGCGCGCAAACCTTTGTTCCTTACTCTTACACGATTCCCGCTGGCGGCAACATGCTAACGGGGTGCTTGAGCGGAGCTATCTCCAGCGGTTCCTACTCGCTTCAGTTCACAGCGGGGGCGTCCACGTTCACGCTGCCGCTGCAGGTTGTAGCTCAGGACACCCAGGATAATGGCACAGTCAACGTTAACTCCGAGGGTATCGGGGCCGATGTGCCGCCTAGCTACGAGCAACAGGGAGTGGTCGCCACCGGGCAGAGCTTCGCTTTCCTTCCCGGAAATTATGCTGCGGATTTGAGTTTCAGCGGGAATGCGTTGTTCGGATTTGCCGGTACGACTCCGCAGCTCTGCGGCACTTTCCAGAATGTGCCGAATTCGCTTACCGCGGCATCGCAGCCGGGTCGCTACGATATCGCCATTGACGGCACAACCCAAAGCTGCTCACCGCTTCCCGCATTTCCGACCACTCCCGCCCCGATCGTGTTCGAGTCGGTGGATACACTGCCCAGCTCGACGTACTTTGGCGGCGCCACCACGATCTCAGGCCTGACGCTGTCGTCGGGCAATTCGAACGCGTTCGCGGCTGCCGCCAACGTGCTCGAGATCGAAGCCGGCGGTACCAGCCCGAATCCAGTGACCGTGGCGTTTAACTACGTGATCAACGACTCCGGTTGTCCCGGTTGCATCGATCAGCTTCAGATTGGTTTGAACACGGACACGACCCCACAAACCTACGCATACTGGGGTGGATCTTTTAGTTCCGGTAGCGCCAGCGTCAACGTCAACGTGCCCAACACGCCGGGCCGATACTACATCGCGATCGATTTCGCCGAGGATTACGGCTTCCTGTATTCCTCGGCCTATTGGGCGAACGGGCAGCCGATTCCCAACCGCTACATCGCGGTGGTCGACGTCTGGTAGTGAAAGGGAACCAAAACCTGTCCCCGATCGCATAAGTTGTATCGGGAAGGGCACGGCTGAAAGCCGGGCCCCCAGAGACAGCAAAGACGCGGGCTTGCATTGTGTGCGCGCTCCCTTGAAAACTAACTAGCCGGGGCTTCAGGGGAATGATCGTTCCGGAGGGGCGACTGAAAACAGCCCAGCGCCTCGGCGCTGGGGAAAGGGCGAAGGCGAGGAAGGAGAAACAGCGTCCCGTAGGGACGCCTCAGTTCTCGTGCCCTGGGCGGCCTGCGGAAAAACTTCCTGGGGCCATCTCGGGCTAAAGCCCGGACACAATATAAACAACTTATCGCAGCGCTGAAGCGCTGCACCACCCAATATCAAGAAAAAGTCGGGGCTTTCGGGATGCCTGCTGGATTGCGGATAGCTTCTAGTGAACTGTGCTCCGGCTCGCTTCCAGCGAGTGCAGCCGTTTCTTGGCGTCAATAGCCAGAGGATCGTTCGCGCTCTTCTCGCGAATCTTCAAATACGACTGATAAGCCTCCGCCGCGCCGGGACTGCCTAAGCCTTCGCGGGCGCGCCCCAGGTAGTAATACACCGGCGCAAAATAACGCCAGCTCGGCTCATCGTCCAGGAACACTGCGGTGGCCTCGCCGCGCCGTTTAATGCAGGCATCGAATTCGGTATCGGCGTCGGTGAACGCTCCGGCCTGAAGATAGGCGCGACCCAGGCCGAAGCGGCCGAGCCAGGTGTCGGCGATCTTCTGCGCATCCTGAAAAGTTCGCACCGCGCCGCGATAGTCGTTTTTCTTCATCTGCACTTCCGCCTCGATCAACTTGCCGTAAGCTCCCGGATCGGGTTCGAGGCGCTGCGTCAACTTCTGGCTCAGCTCCATGGCCTTGTCGCTCTTGCCGGCGTCCAAAAAAATCATAGCCGCGGGGTAAAGCAAACTTTCGTCAGTACTTCCATTCGCAGCGCGCTCGGCGGCGGCCACGGACTTGGCGCTCTGCCCTTTCATGAGCAAGGCCTGGGCTTGCATCAAGTATTTGGCGGCGACCCGCGAAGAGTCTTTCGCCGCGAGATCGGCGCGCGCCGCCGGCTCCAGAATCGAAATCGCATCCGTGGGCCGTCCCTGATACAAAGCGATATCCGCGAGGCCCACGGCGGCGTCGGACGCGCCCCAGGCGCTGATCGGTTCCACCTTCTTATAAGTCTCTGCCGCCGCTGCGTCGTCGCCGCGCGCCAACTGCGAAATTCCCAGGCAGATGTACGCTTTCTCAAAATTCGGATTCAACTGCAGCAGCCGCTCCGACTCGCGAATCGCGGTGTCGAAATCTCCGGCATACATGGCGAACAGGCCGTAGTTATTCAGATAAAGAACATTGTTCGGATAGAGCGCAACCACGCGCTGTTCGTCGTCGACGGCGCCACTCATGTTGCGCGCATAAAACTCGGCCAGCGCCAGGTTGCCGATTCCGGCGGAGTCCGCGGGAAACTGCTTCGCCAGAGCCTTGTATTGCTCGATGGCTTTCTCGTAGTCGCGCTCCATCAGGTAGTAAGCGCCGCGCGTGCGATACTTCTCGCGATCGGTCATGCGATCGATCTTCGACATGGCCAGCTTGAAGTTTTTCTCCGCATCCTCTTTATGGCCCATGTTGGCGAGGATCACCGCCATCCCGGCATAGGCGCGCCCGAGGTCGGGATCGAGTTCGGTGCTCCGCTTGTAGGCTTGCAGCGCGTTATCCCACTTACCCTGCCACTGCAACTCCTGCGCCTGCGCGTATTGTTGCGAAGCTTCCAGAGATTGCGACGAGAAAGTCTCGGCAGCCGCAAGCTGCGCCGACTTCGGCGTGGCATCGCCCAGCGCCTTTCTGAAGCCGGCCGCGATGCGAACCACCGCTTTATTCACTTCGTTCGGAGATGAAGCGGTGGCGCTCTCGCTGTCGATCACTTTGTTGGTTCTAGGATCGATGGCCTGCGCGGTGATCGCGTATTTACTGCCGTCCGGTCGAATCGAACCCGACACCACCACGCCGACGCCTTCACGTTGCGCGATCAATCGCGCCGCATTCTCGTCGAGCTTCGCGGAAGTCGATAGTTTGGCAAGAGTCTTATGAGCGTCCCCGCGATTGTAGGTGGTGATAAAAGACGCGCCTTCCAAAGCCGTGCTCAGCAAGGGTTCGAGCGTGCCATCGAGAACTGGATTGCCGGTCTGGTTGGCGAAATCGGAAACCAGAATCTTCACCGGAGGATGCGCCCCCGCGGCTGCTTTCGGCCGCAAACTGTAAACCAAAAAACCAGCGAGCAAAACGATCACCGCGGCCAGAGCGGAAAAAACCTTCCAGCTGCTGGTGTGCGGCTTGCGAACGCCAAGCCAGGTTTCCAGATCCTGGATGAGCGGTTCGATCGCCTGGTAGCGCGCCTCGGGATGCAACTGAATGCAGCGCGTAATTATGTTGTTCAGAGGCCGGGGGATCTCCGGATCGGCTTCGATCGGTGGCGGAATTTGTTTGCTGCCGCGATCAGCCAGCAGTCCTTTCAACCCCTCGGCGTGGGGCGGCAAGTGCCCCACCGTGAGTTCGTAAAGAATGAGTCCAACGGTGAACAGATCGGAGCGGACGCCGAGTTTCTCGGCCCGCGCCTGCTCCGGCGACATGTAGCGAGGTGTGCCCAGCAAGGAACCGACTCGTGTCAGTCCGGCGGGGCCTTCCAAGTTCGCCGGCGAAGCCTTCGTCAGAAGGGTCACGGTCTCGGTGGAGCTGGCAATGCCGAAATCCATCACCGCCGCGCGACCCTCGTGATCGATCATGATGTTCTGCGGCTTCAGATCGCGATGCACCACTCCCGCCTGGTGAGCGGCCGCAAGGCCGTAGCAGACTTGCAGCATAATCTCGGCGGCTTCCTTGGGCGGAAGCTGGCCGCGCTTTTTCAGAATCTGCCCAAGCTCCTCGCCCTCGATGTACTCCATGCTGATAAAACGCACGCGGTCGGCGACGCCCAGGTCATAAATTCGCACCACGTTGCGGTGCGTGATCTGCCGCGCCAGCACCAACTCCTGGCGAAAGCGCTGCAAAATCTCGGTGCTGCTGGCCAACTCCGGGCGAATCACTTTTAGCGCCACGATGCGATCCACTTCGGTGTCGTGAGCCTTGAAAACGGCTCCCATGCCGCCTTCCCCAAGAGTTTTCAGAATCTCGTAGCGACCCCCCAGCACCGACCCCGGCGCCAACGACACGCTGCGGTAGGCAATCGCGTCGGAGCCGGTGAAAGGCTTCGACCACCCTGGGGTCTCGACTTCCATGGTCATTTCTTCATGGATCGGATCGGGATAGATCGGATCGGGATGGATCGGATTGGCGGGAATATCGATGGTCGCGTCGACCATTTGAGTTTCATCTTCGTCGACGGGCGTGGCCGTGCCGCAGGCCGGGCACTGGCGTGCCGAGAGAGGGACCGCGGTTTTGCAGGCCGGGCATTCCATGGATGATGGCTATTTGTAGCACAGGCGGAAGAGCGCCTGGGTCCGCATCACCCAATCTTATCGTAAACGCGTCTCCAGAAAGCCGAATAATCAACGCCCGTGACCGCAAGTTTGTTTAACTGGGTACGACGCCGGAATAGAGCGCCATCCCGACCACGGCGTCCATCCCCAGCGCGTCGAGGCTCTCGATCTCTTGCGGCGTGGTAATGCCGCCCGCGACCACGAGCCGCCGCGAAGTCGCCCGCCGGATTGCGGTGACGGCGGCCAGCGGAATGCCTCCCATCAGACCCTCGGTATCGATGTGGGTGTAGAGAAAAGTCTCGCAGAAAGGCTCGAGCGCGCGCATCATGGCGAATGGAGTGATGCTGGTTTCTTTGCGCCAGCCGTCGACGGCAACCCGCCCACCGCGCGAATCGAGCGCAGGCACAAGGGCCGCAGTGCCCAGTTCGTTTGCCAGCATGGCGGCGAACGCCGTTTTGATCCGGCCCTCTTGCAGCAATGCCGAGCCGAGGATTATCTTGCGCGCGCCCATTTCCAAAACATCGCGCGCAGACTCCAGGTTGCGAATCCCGCCGCCGACCTGGCAATTGAGGCGGCGCACAATTCGATTCACCATGCCGCGATTTTCGCCGACGCCCCGGGCGGCATCGAGGTCGATCACCTGCACCAGGGGATACTTGGAGAAGCGCTCGATCCAATAATCGAGGTCATCGAATTCGAGAGCTTTTTTCTCGCCCTGCACTAGTTGCACAACCTTGCCGCCCATCAGATCGATCGCGGGAATCAGCATGGCCACCTTACCGGGATGCCGGCACTGCGAAGCTCGCCCTTGAGTCGCGCGATGTTTTCGATGCCGAAGTGAAAGATGGATGCCGCCAGAGCCGCGTCCGCCAAGCCCTCGTGAAAAACTTCAATGAAGTCGCGCGCCGAGCCCGCGCCTCCCGAGGCGATCACGGGGATCGAAACCGCTTGTGAAACTGCGCTCACCAGCGCGCAGTCGAAGCCGGCCCGAGTTCCATCGCGATCCATCGAGGTCAACAATATCTCTCCAGCTCCGCGAGCCGCCGCTTCCCTGGCCCATGCAATCGCATCCCGGCTCGTGGGGATGCGGCCTCCGGCAATGTACACTTCGAAGTGCCCATCGCTTTTCTTGGCATCGATGGCTACGACGACCGCCTGCGAACCAAAACGACTGGCGATTCGTGCGATCAACTCCGGGTCGCTCACGGCGGCGGAATTAATGGCAATCTTGTCGGCGCCGGCGTCGAAGACCGCGGCCGCATCCTCTATCGTGCGAATTCCTCCGCCCACGGTGAAGGGAACGAACAAAGCGCGCGCCGTGCCCCGAACCGCTTCCAGCAGCGTCCCCCGGTTCCCGCTAGTCGCCGTGATATCGAGCAGCACAATCTCATCCGCGCCTTTGCGGGCGTGCTCGGCCGCGCACTCGGCGGGATCGCCTGCGTCGCGCAGGTTCTGGAAGCGCACCCCCTTCACCACGCGGCCATCCTTCATGTCGAGGCAGGCGATGATGCGCTTGGTCAGCACCTTAGACCTCGCAAAAGTTCTTCAGGATCGCAAGCCCCACTTCCCCTGATTTTTCGGGGTGGAACTGGACTCCGAAGACGTTATCGCGCTCGACCGCGGCGGTGAACCGCAGTCCGTATTCGCTGCACGCCGCGGCTGCGTCCATCAAAGGCGCACAAAAAGAGTGCGTGTAGTAAGCGAAAGAATTCTGCGCGATTCCGTGCAATAACCGCGGGCTTCCGTTGATGGTCAGAGAGTTCCAGCCCACATGCGGCGATTTCACAGAGGCGGGGAAGCGCTGGCATTTTCCAGGGAACAGATTTGCGCCTGCAATCTCCGCGCATTCTTCGCTCCCTTCGAACAGCCACTGCATGCCGAGGCAAATCCCCAGAAGCGGCTTGCCGGTGGAAACAGCCTGCAACAGAGCGTCACGCATGCCGATCTGACCGACGCTTCGAAGAGTCGAAAAATGCCCGACTCCCGGAAAGACGATTTTGTCCGCGGCGGCAACGGCATCGATTTCACCGGTCACCACAACCGCCGCGCCCAGATGGTCGAACGCTTTCTTCACCGAATTCAGATTGCCGGCGCCGTAATCCAAGATCGCAATCATAAAAGTCCCTTGGTGCTGGGCAGCATCCGCGCCAGGCGGTGGTCGCGCGAACAAGCCACGCGCAACGCTCGCGCGAAAGCCTTGAACAGCGCTTCGATCTTGTGATGGCTGGAACGCCCATAAAGCACGCGGGCGTGAACATTAGCGCGAGCGCCGCGGGCAAAGCCTTCGAAGAAATCACAGACCAGTTCCGCCTGCAAATCGCCCACGAGCCTGGCGCGAACTTTGGTGTCGACCACCGCCGTCGCGCGCCCGCCAAAGTCGACCGCCGCCAACCCCAGAGTTTCATCCATGGGCATCACGAAGTAGCCAGCCCGCAAAATGCCGCGCCGGTTTCCCAGCGCTTTGCCGACAACTTCCCCGAGCGCAATGCCAACATCCTCCACGGTATGGTGTTGATCCACATCGAGGTCGCCGCGGGCCGCAAGCGTCAGATCGAATCCGCCGTGCCGCGCAAATAATTCCAGCATGTGGTCGAGAAAACGAATTTTCGTGGAAACCTGGTATCGCCCCCGGCCCTCAAGAGTGAGCGCAATTTGAATATCGGTTTCCGCCGTCTTGCGGTGCAGCCTCGCTTTCCTCATACTCGCACCTCACGCCGCAAACCCAGTTCCGCTACCACTTCGCGCAGAGCGCCGATCAGCATTTGCGTGTGCTCGAGCGAACCCACGGTCAGTCGCACGTAGCCTTCGCAACCGGGATCCGAGCTGCGATCACGGACAAGAATCCCGTGCGCGCGCAAAGCCCGAACGAATTCGGCATGAGTGGGGCCGATGCGCGCGAGCACAAAGTTGGCGCGGCTCTTCCAGTACCGCAGACCCAGATCGCGCAGCTCTTGTTCGAGGAGCGCGCGCCCAGCTTTCACCTCCGCCGCATAACGCTCCACGAAGTCACGATCTTTCAGCGCCTCCGGCAGAGCGGCTAGCGCGACCGCGTTCACGTTGTACGGCGAAGTCGCGCGGCGCACACTTGCCATCTGGTGCTCAGCCCCTGCGAGCAGGCCGATCCGAAGGCCGGCTAACCCGTAGGCTTTTGAAAATGTTCTGGCTACAAAAAGATTTTCCGGCCACGCCAACGAGTTGAGAATGGTTTCCCCGTGAAATTCGAAATAAGCTTCATCCACCAAGATCGCCGCCCCCGGTGCGGCATGCGCGATCTGCAGCAAGACCGCGGAGTCCACGGCCGACCCTGTCGGGTTATTGGGGTTCGCTACGGCGATCAGCTTGGTGCGGGGACTAATTCGAGCTAGCAACTCACTCAAAGGAAAAATGAAATCCTCGCCCGACAAAACGCGCACCACACTCGCGCCCTGGGCCTGGGCGAAGATCGCGTACATGGCAAAGGTCGGCTCGACAATAACCGCCTCGTCTCCCGGATCCAGGTAAGCGCAACAGACCAGGTGGATCGCTTCATCGACTCCGTTGGTGAGCAAAACTTGCGCGGCATCGAGCCCAAGGAAACCGGCAACTTGGCGCTCCGCCGGCTCTCGCTCCGGATACCGCGCCAGCGTTTCCATATCGAGGGATCGCAAGCACGCCAACACTCGCGGCGAGCAGCCAATCGTGCTTTCGTTGAAATCGAGGCGCAGGCCGTCGCGGCCCGCCAGCGGCGGGCGATAAGCAGGCACATTCTTGAGGGCGGCGCGGGCCTCAAGCATGTGAGCCCCTCACTTGCAACGATTCCGCATGTCCTCGCAGGCCTTCGGTCGACGCTAAAACGACCGCAGCGGGCGCGATCTTGCGAATCCCCTCCGCCGAAACTTCCTGACAGGAAATCACGCGCACGAAATCCAGAACGCTCAAGCCCCCACGCACTCGCGCCATGCCTCCAGTTGGCAGAACGTGATTCGGGCCTGTGATGTAATCACCAGCCGACTGCGGCGTGAATTCCTCGAGAAAAATCGATCCCGCATTTTGCACATGGGGCGCCAGAGAAGCAGGTAGGGTGAGATGTTCGGGGGCGATACGGTTCGCAATTTCGACGGCGCGCTCAAGCGAATCAACCAGTAAAATCGCTCCGCGATTGGAGAGCGCAGCCGCCGCTATTTCGTTGGCGCGAGTTCGTCTCTTCACTTCCTTCTGCACTGCGCGAGCCAACTCAGGGGAGCTGGTAATAAGGATGCAAAGCGCGTCGGGATCGTGTTCGGCCTGTGCCACCAGATCACAAGCAAGGAAAATTGAATCTCCCTCTGCGCTGATGAACACGGCCTCGGTGGGACCTGCCAGAAATTCGATGGCGCAATCGAGCGCCACCAATTTCTTGGCCGCTGTCACGTAGCGGTTGCCGGGACCGACAATCTTATTCAGGCAAGGAATCGCTTCGGTTCCGTAGGCAAATCCCGCCACAGCATGTGCGCCGCCTATGCGGTAGAACTCGCGTACGCCGAGAAAGCCCGCGGCCGCCAACGTAGCTTGCGCCGGGCGCGGAGAAGCCACCGCGATTCGCGGCACGCCCGCAACCTGAGCCGGGATGACTGTCATCAAAAGCGTGGAAGGCAGCGGATAGCGCCCGCCGGGTACATAGCAGCCCACCGACTCCAAAGGCCGCACGAGCTGGCCGACGCACACGCCCGGCCGAATTTCGCGGCGCCACTCGAGCGGCTTTTGCCATTCGCAGAAACGGCGGATATTGGCCGCCGCCTGCGCAATGGCATCGCGCAGCTCAGCGGAAATACTCTGCCACGCATTCTGGAGTTCAACCTCCGGCACCTGAAAGGGTTCAGTGTTCTTCAGACCGTCCCAGCGCGCCGCATAACTGCGCATAGCGCGATCGCCATCTTTCCGAACGCGATTAACGATGCGCCGCACCGCCGGCTCAACCTCCGCGAGGTCGGCCGCGCCGCGCAGTTCCAGCTTGCGCACGAAGCGTTCTCTGCTAAGACCATTGAGAATGCGCATCACATCACGACCTTGTTCAGAGGATACTCGACAATGCCCTGCGCACTCGCTTCCTTGAGCTTCGGAATCAGCGACCACGCGGCATTTTCTTCGATCACGGTATTCACCGCGACCCACTCGCCATCGGCCAGCGGCGCAACGGTTGGATTCTTCAAGGCCGGCAGCAGCCCGAGAACCGCGGCTAAATCCGGTTTGCGCACGTTGAGCATGAGTCCGACCCGGCCCAGCGCGGCCATCGCCCCGCTCAACATCACCGCCAGGTTTTCGATCTTGCGCCGTTTCGCGGGATCCGCCCAAACCGCTTTATTCGCGATCAGCTGCGTGTTCGATTCCAGAAGAGTGTCAATCATGCGCAGATGATTGGCTCGCAGCGAGTTGCCGGTCTCCGTAACTTCGACGATGGCATCGGCCAGCAACGGCGGCTTTACTTCGGTCGCGCCCCAGGAGAATTCAACTTTGACGGCTACGCTGCGGCCGGCAAAATATTGGCGCGTGACGTTGACCAGTTCCGTAGCCACGATGCAGCCCCCGAGATCTTCGGGCTTCTGAAAGCTGGAGTCGTCCGGCACGGCCAGCACCCACTTCACCTTTCCCATGCTCTGCTTGGCGTAAATGAGATCGGTGACGCGGATCACTTCGAGGCCGCTCTCCTGAACCCAGTCGAGCCCAGTGAGTCCGGCGTCGAGCGCGCCGTGCTCAACGTAGCGCGCCATCTCCTGCGCGCGAATCAGCAGGCAATCGATCTCCGGATCGTCCGTGGGCGCGAAGTACGAGCGCGGATTGGTATAAATTCGCAGCCCGGCGCGCACGAACAGATTTAGCGTCGCCTCCTGCAAGCTGCCCTTGGGAATGCCCAGGCGGAGCTTCATCGCGTCACCTCTTGCTCTTTCTGCATCTCGCCCAGAGGCAACTCTTGCGTGAAGCAGGATCTCGATCCGGTGTGGCAAACCTTGCCCGCACCCAGCACGCGCACGCGCAACAGCACGGTGTCTTGGTCGCAATCGGTGAGCGCCTCGACCACCTGCAATTGATTCCCCGAGGTTTCGCCTTTGGTCCAGAGCGCTTGCCGGGTGCGGCTGTAAAACGTCACGAAGCGCGTGCGCAAAGTCATTTCTAACGCCTCGCGGTTCATGAATCCCACCATCAGCAACTCTCCATTCGCCGCGTCTTGAATCACGGCGGGAGCCAGCCCCTGCATCTTGTCGAAATCAATTTCCATCGCGACCTCGTTTATTCAAGCGGGCGTTCGCCCGCGGTTGGCCCGGCCCAGAAACACAAAACCCGCTGCGCATTTCGCGTCAGCGGGTTCGGATATTTATAAGTGCTCTAAGAAATTATCCGACTCCCTCCGCCGACACGTTCGCCGCGTGATGATGATGCCGGCGATGGTGCCGTTTGGAAGAAGTCATAATTCGAGCATCCTACGACGACTCGTGAAGTCCGTCAATCGTTTGTCAAGTCCTGGGCGCGGCGATCGAAAGAAGTACAAGCTCTGCTGAGTAACCGCCATTTTTGACCACGAGCAGGGAACTCTCGTCCCAGGAATCACTTAGCCTTTCGAAGGCGACTCGTCTTCTGCCATCCCGCATCGTAAATTCTGATTGTGTCGATCACTTCTTTGCATCGCGATTGATCTCTTCGCCCAGGACTTATTTCGGCTGCGGCTGCAATCCGAAAATCTGCAATTTGTTTGCTGCCGGGCACAAAAAACTCGCCCCGAGCGACCACCGGCACCTGGTTGGCGTTGTTGGGAGGATTCGGCCACGAACCGGCGACGGCCATGAAAATCGCTTTCAGAGTTGTGCCTCCGGCCTCGGGATTGGAAGCGTAAAGCGTGATCCCGGGATTGTCGACCGAAATCGGATGCGAAAGCGCCCACACGATTGCGTTGGAATTGCCGTTGATAACGAAAAAAGCGCGACCTAGCAATGCGAAAGAAATGAACTCTCAGAAATGAAAGATCAGGTCGCTCGCTACCGTGAGTTGATTGTGGTGCCGTCCGTTGTCATAAACCTTCGTATCCCAGGCTCGCTCAAAACGGACCTCGGGCCTTACCTGCACTGTACTGCCGATCCAGTGGCACCACATCATCGTGTTCTCTGAGTATCGGGTCGCATATCCCGTGCGCTGACCCTTTTTGTCGTCGAGAAAATCGGTCCGAAACGACAGAAAATCGTGGGGAGAAAGTTCCTTCTGAAGAAAATTCACCGCGGCATACTCCGGGGCGGTGCAGCGCTGTTCCCCTGGCAGGCAGAACGCAGCATTCGCGCCCTTTTCCGGTTCGATCTTCCCTCCCACCGAGGGTACATCGAGCTCGTACATATACCAGGCCTCGGTGGCCATGTGAATGGTTTTTGAAAACTTGTGATACCAGGTCGCATCGTACTGCTGCAGGTTATTGTAGGCGTACCTCCCGTCGTTGATCCCGTTCGCGCAGGCATAAACATTATCGTTGACCGAAGCCGTCGTATAACTTAGGCAGGCCGTTGCCGAAGGCTTCGCGTCCGAGCTCCACAAGGCCACATCGTGCCCGCCGGTAACTCCGGCCTGTATGAGCCATTGATCACTCAGCTTTACAGTTGCTATCAGCCCAGTATCCGTAAAAGGATCGATCGCATAGAGTATGGAGTGGCTGAAGATATAGTTGTTCGGCGCCAATTGCGCTTCAATGCCCGGCACAGAGATAAATCGGCCGATCCTCAGGTTCATACCTTGCGCCACCTGTGGAATGTAAATATCGACATACTCCAGAGTAGGATCAAAACCGTACTCTCGATGATCGTTCACCCAGGGCCCGCTCCCATACCCCTTCGCGGTGGTAAAGCGATAGTCTGTGCCATAAAGAGCCGTCAGATGATATCCCCAATCCGCGTGATCGCGCTGCACGGAATCCGGCAGGCGTTCGGCATAGAGAACAAGTTGATTCAGCTCAAAGCGATTGGAGTAGACATCGTTCGCCTCCGGCGCATTGCTGGTCGCAGAGGTGCTGAAGTTGAGCGTGGGATCGATCCATCCGTAAAGCTTCGTGCGGCTTCTGGCGTGGTTGATCGCCGTCATCAGCGGATAGCTGTTCGTGTCCGCTTCTCCAATGACCGGCGAACCGCCATACGACCAATCGGAATTGGGAAACGGCGGCGAATCCAGCGGCGATGGAAGGCCGCGTCGTATGGGAACCGAAGAGGAAGCGGCCGTTCCAAACCAGTCCTGGCGATAAAAATCCGCCCAGCGCGCAAAGAAACTCTTCTTCTCGCCAAGGCCAACATTGGTTGTGTCCGCTGGCGAGTTGCTCTGCCCGATCGCCTGCCGCGCACAGGAGATGACACAGCCTAAAGCGACCAACGGAACTACCCGATAGAAGCGCCGGCAGGAGCGGGAGCAATACTTTCGAAGCATGAGGTCGAAGTGAAACCAAGTCTACTAGCCAGCCGGTTGCTCAAAAAGTTGGTTTTGGGTGGAGCAGCGCTTCAGCGCTGCGCTAAGCACTTGATTTCAAGGACGGCTTCAGCCGCTGAGGTGCTGGAATCGAATTTTTTAGCGACCCATTAAGTGCTGGGACGTTTGTCGATCAAAAAGAACTTTCTCCGCAACTGCTAGGAACTCAGGCTGGTACCGAACGGCCAGGTGGCTTTCCACTTAGCCCAGACGAAAAACACTCCAACTCCAGTCAGCAGCGTCAATACTCCAATCTCCACATAAAGCCAGCCCGAGGTCAGAAAAATGTACGCCCATCCAAAGAATGCAATCACAATCGGCACGGGGTAAAACCACATCTTGTAAGGACGCGCGCTGTCGGGAAACTTGCGGCGCAATAGCGGAATGGCGAATAGTTGTCCAAGAAACTGAACCAAGATTCTGGTCGTGATCAAGGCGCTCACCAGCTGATCCAGCGTAAGAAACGCGGCGCCAATCGATACTCCACCCAGAACCAGAAGCGAGACCTGAGGGTAGTTTTTTGTAGGGTGCAACTTCGCGAAGGGGCGAAAGAAATACCCGTCGATGGCGGCGGCATAGGGAATCCTCGAATAACCGAGCAGTAGCGCGAACACTGAACCGAAAGCCGACCACAAAATCAAAAGCGTCACTGCGATTGCCGCGCCCCGCCCGTAGAGCCGCTCCATGAAATCGGAGACGACGAAACTCGAATGTATCCCCTCCCTCCAAGGCACCACTCCAATGATGGCAAGATGGACCGCGATATATCCGACACAACAGATCGCGAGGGAATACAGAATCGAACGCGGAACTACGTAGGCCGGGTTCCGCACCTCGTCCCCGATGTAACAAACGTCGTAGTATCCCAGATAGTTGTAAACGGCGATTAGCGTGGCGCTGCCCAGACCCAGAACGAAGCCTCGACTAAAAGTAAAAGCTCCCGGGGGAAAATCGAACGCCCGGTGAACATTGAAGTGAGTGAAGCCGGCAACCACCACCGTTAGCATCGCAAGCAGAGTCCCGACCCACAGGGTGAGTGTAACTTTGCTCAAGAAGGTAATCTGCCGGCATAAGATTACTAGAGCGACAATACCTGCGCCCACCGCTACGTATTGCTGGCCGCGAGCCGTCAACCCCGGCCACAGATAGGACGAATAGTTTCCAAACCCAATCAATCCGGATGCAATCTCCAGAGGCCCGCTCAATACGAATTGCCAGATGAAAAGAAAAGCCATCAGGCGACCCCAGGTTTTATGGCCATACGCCTCGCGCAAGAAATGGTAGCTGCCGCCGGAGCCGGGCAAAGCCGCTCCGAGTTCGCTCCAAATCAGCCCGTCAGAAATCACGATAAGCGCGCCCGTCAGCCAGCCCAACATCGACTGCGGACCGCCCATCGAGGCCATTAACAGTGGGATTGTGATGAAAGGGCCGACCCCCACCATGTTCGACATGTTCAGGGCCGTAGCGTCGAGCAATCCGAAGCCTCGGGTGAGGTGAGGATTCGTTCTAGTCATTGCTGAGGGAGGGGACGATCATCGCGGAAACTTTACATTCATCTTGGGTTGGGTTAGCTTTGCAAGTCTTGGTTCGCAATCGCACCGCGATGATTCCGGCGATGGCGTGAATTTACCGATAGTTCAGCCGCTTGTCAATCATGTTGGTTTTCCTAATCTTTTGGACCGGGCTGCGAGGGAGGATTCGGTGATCAGCTACCGAACGAGGCAACACAGAGTTCTAAAAATATTGGGGTTCGCGAGATTTGTTTGCCTCGCAGCGGTTGCCGGTGTGACGCTCGAGGCCCAAGCTTCCCATGATAGTAAAGGCCTGCAAGTCAGCGTGGACCCCGCGGATGGCGGATACACAGTCGCCGCGCCCGGAGCTGGAACTTATACCGTGCGTTCAGCCGTCGGCGCCGAGATAGATGGCCGCTGGATCCATTCGTCGGATTATCCCAAGCGCACCATAGAGCAGACCGAGACCAAGGGATACTTGGGGCAGGCGACACTTTGGCAGGTCACTCACACGGGCTTAGTTGGCCAGCCAGATCTGATTTATAACCTGCGCGTTTACGCGAGCGAGCCTGTCGCCGATATCCAAGTAAGAGTTCGGAATACCACACGGAAGACCATTCACGTTCAGAGCATTCGTTGTTTGGACGCGACCGCCGACCCCGTCGTCGACCTCGGCGGGCCGATTCTTGAGAATCGAGTTCTCTCCGATAGCTTCAGCGAGGATCGGCCCGGCATGACGATCCGTGATTTAGCCGATGCCGAAGAGCATATGCATCGTGCCGTCGGCAGTCAGCTTATCTACAATCGCCGCAGCCGTGCGAGTTGGTTTGTTGGCGCTCTAACTTCCGAGAAATTTCTCACTATTATTAGGCTTCATCTTACCGCCGACGGCAAGACGAAACGTCCTTCTACCTACGAGGTTGAATCGACCGGCACAACGGAAATGGCGAAGCAAAATTCTCTGGCCAATTCCCCGGTCGAAGACCAAGTGGAATTGAGTGTGCCAGTAAGGGCCGGCGATGAGTTGGCCTCGGAGACCGTGCTGTTCGGCGTCTCCAACGATTATCACCATCAATTGGAAACCTACGCTTCGCTAATCCGTCAGATTCATCGCGCCAGAGCCTCTGCGCCGGCTTTAATGGGCTGGTGGAGTTGGACAGCCTACTACTTCGGACTCAATGAGGGTGCGGCCCTGACGAACGCGCAATGGGAGGCGGAGCATCTGAAATCGCTCGGGTACGAAATCTTCCATATCGATGAAGGGTATCAATACGCCAGGGGGGAATATGTTACCCCAAATGCAACCTTGTTTCCGCATGGCATGGCGCCGCTCTATTACAAAGTGCGCGGCCTCGGACTTACTCCAGCAATTTGGACCGCTCCTTTTGAGGTATCCGAACGCTCCTGGGTATACAAAAACCATCCGGATTGGCTGGTCAAAAACGCGAAGGGTAAACCAATTCACGCCGGATTTGTCGTGGACAAAAAGGATTCATTGTTCATTCTAGATACCACCAATCCCGGGGCGCAAGAATATTTGCGACTGACCTACTCGACGTTAGTAAATGACTGGGGCATCCACTCGATCAAGATGGATTTCATGGACGATAGTCTGATCGAAGGGTTCTATTACAAACCACAAACGACCGCTCTTGAGGCGCAGAGAATAGGTTTAAAGATCATCCGCGATACGGTTGGCGACGATGTCTATCTGGATAAAGACGGCAGCCCCATGCTGAACCCGGTTGGATTCGTAGACTATGGACGGATATCTCAGGACACAGGGCACACCTTTCAGGCGAGTAAGGAAGCCGCCCCGGGGATCGCCGCGCGCTACTATATGAATCGTAACTTCTTCGTCGCCGATCCCGACGCATTTACGGTATCGACGCAAATTGTTAAAGATCAGTCCTGGCACGAAAGCGATAAGCCGGCTACTTTCGACGAAGCGAAGGTATCCATCGCGCTCGCAGCCGTGGCTGGCGGCTTGTTCGAAATTGGGGACAATCTTCCATCGCTGGAGAACAATCCTGAGCGGCTGGCCTTGATCGAGAATCAGGATTTGATTCAGATGGTTCGCTTGGGAAGGGCATCGATTCCCCTGGATCTAATGAGCTTCGCCGCCGATAATGAACAGCCCAGCGTTTTCTTTCTGCAGGAAGACGCACGGCAGGGTATCCTCACTGTTTTCAATTGGACAGAAAAGGAAAAAGATCGGTCGATTGATATGGTCTCTCTCGGTTTGCCAGCGACGGGCAGTTACAAAATCACTGATATTCTGGATCATCGCGAACTTTCCGCCGCCGCGGGAGGCGGGGTGACATTTCATCAGTTGCCGCACTCCGTTCGCATGTTGAAGGTCGATCAGATGATTCCCGCAATCGCTCCAACGCTTTCAGTCGATCATCCGGCCTCAGGTGATGCCGGAGTTCCTCTAAAGTTTGTGGCGAACAGCCCGAGCGGCTCCGCCATCGTATCGTACCATTGGGATTTCGGCGACGGCGTCAGCGTCGACGGACGTGAAGTCAGCCATGCTTACACGGAGCCGGGCGAATACACTGTGTCTCTCACCGCCGCGGAGGTCGATCGGTCCAACGCCGAGCAGCGTTTCCAGGTTCGTATCTCGGGGTATCTTCCCACCACGTTCAATCCCGAGAACTTCAAGCGTTACCAGCCATCTAAATGACCCAGCGGTGATGTTCCAAGAATTGGTTTCGATACGGAGCGTCTCGAAACGCCTCCGTACCTCCGGCGCGGGTCGTGGACAAGGCCCCGGCAACGTTACCGCTGTGCAGGCAGCTTCGCAGATCGCCGCCTGCCAGGAACTGATGTACAAAGCCCGCATCGAAACTGTCTCCCGCTCCGACCGCATCCACAGCAACGACTGTCAGTGCTGGACTCGTAACCCGCTCGCGGCCGCGCTGTGCAACCGCTCCTTGCGTCCCTAGCTTCACAACCGCAATCGGCACCATGGAAGCGAGCCTGGAAACGGCACCGTCAACGTCCGCGGTGAGCGTGATCTTGTTTGCCTCGCGCGCGTTCGGCAGGAAGATGTCCACGTAGCGCAAAACTTCCTCGATGTCATCTGCCCATTCGTCTTCCGGGTCGTCGTTCGGGTCTAAAGAGATCGTGAGCCCTTTCTGTTTCAAGTCCCGGAACATATTCACCACATGGGATCGCAAACCACGCTGTAGATAGAATGACGAGAAATGAAAGTGGCGGGAATCTGAAATATAGTCGAACGAAATGTCTTCCGGCTTCAAATCAAAAATGGTTCCCGGATAGGTAAGGATACTGCGCGTATTTTCGTGCTGCAGAATTACGCTGAGACCGGTCTGAGCGCTCGCCTTGCGGAGAACTTGGTCGACCTGCACACCGCTAGCGGCGAGCCTCTGCAGGGCAATGTCTCCCAAAGGGTCGGCGCCGATGCAGCTTATAAAGCCGACTCGACTGCCCAAAGCGGCCAAGTTATGCGCCACAATGGCGGAAGAACTCCCCAGGGTTAACGCCATGTGGTTGGCGAGCAGTTCGCGTTCTGGTTGTGGTGCTTGCGGAAGTCCGTAGAGAATCAAATCGAGATTTAGTTCTCCGGCTATGGTGACATCGAACAATGAATCTCCGCTCCTATTGCTGTGCGCGAGCGCTTGCGTGCGAAAGACGTCCAGCGCTAGAAACATTACGAGCCGCCGGAACCTGCGTGATCTCGATCCCCGCCTTGCGTAACTGAGCCAGTTCCTTTTTCGAAGCGTTTCGGTCAGTGATGACCCGGTGAACTGCCGATGGAGGAGCGATAAGCGAAAGACTGCGGCGGCCAAACTTGCTGGAATCGCAAACCGCAACAATCGTTCGTGCGACCTCCATCATGACTCTATTTACCTTGGCCTCCAGAAGATTCGGCGTACTCAGTCCATAGTGAACGTCAAACCCATCGACTCCCAGAAATAGAATGTCCGCATTCAATCGGCGCAGAGTATCTTCCGCGATCGGACCAACCAGAGAAAAAGAATTCTTTCGCAGCGTTCCTCCGGTGAGAATCACTTCCAGCGACGAACCGGCGAGCTCCGCCGCTATGTTTACGGCGTTGGTGATTACGGTGAGATCTCGATGATTGCGCAGCGCTCTTGCGATTGCGGTGGTGGTGGTTCCAGAATCGAGGATCACCACCTGCCCTTCACTGACCATTTGCGCCGCGGCGCCGGCGATTTGGATCTTCTCCCGGCGGTACAGCTTCTCCTTTTCCACTAGAGTGCGATCTTCGAGCGCGCTTTCCTGCGCGGGCAGGGCGCCCCCATGAGTGCGATGAATCTTTCCACTGGCGTGCAGAGCCTCGATATCCTTGCGTATCGTCACTTGCGAAGCGCGAAAGCGCTTGGCCAGTTCGGCCACTACGACCCGCCCTTCTGCGCGCAGCACTTCAACAATCGCTCTTCGACGTTCTTCAATCAGCATGAGACGGTCTGGCTTCGCGCCTGGCAAGGGCGGGTAATCCTTTCTATCGTTACATCCGCGTTTTGTCCACGAAAAATCGCAATCTCGCAACCCTGCTATTTCGCGCTTGACTTTCGGGAGCGATCGTAAGTAAATGGTTAAAGTCGTAATAAAACGAAAGTCGTTGCAGAGAAGGGTCTTCTGGTTCGAGCCTTCTGCAAGAAAGCTTCGCCGAGGATTTGCGACGTTGAATGAGCTAGCGAAACTCCTTGCTCTTTCGGAAGAGGAGAAAACCGAGCGGGGTCTCCTGTACACCCCGGCAGAAATTGCCCAACAACCGGCCACTTGGCAGGCGACGCTCTCTTCTTTTCGAAGGCGCGGCGCGGCGCTGGAGGCGTTTCTCAACCGCGCCGGCTTCGGCGATCCGCGAGGACCAAAGCCAACTGTTTTTCTGATCGGCGCCGGCAGCTCCGACTACGTGGGCAGAAGTTTGCTGCACCTGTTTCGACGGCGCTGGAATTGTGAAGTGTTGGCCATTCCGAGCACCAGTCTGCTAACCCATCAGGACCAGTGGTTAACCCCAGGGCAACGCTATCTCTGGATTTCCTTCTCGCGCTCGGGCGACAGCCCGGAAAGTGTTGCGGTCCTGGAGAGGGCTCTGGTCCATCACCCCGAGATTCATCACATCGTGGTCTCGTGCAACTTCGAAGGACGCATGATCCGTTGCGCCACCGGTAAGAATCAGGCGTTTCCGATGGTTCTACCCGCAGAGGTGAATGACCGCGGGCTGGCCATGACCAGTTCATTTTCCAACATGGTTGTGCTGGGACAGTGTCTTGCCCATCGAGCCGATCTCGCGCAGTACGAACCCATACTTCAGAGGCTGGTGGAAGCGGGAGACTCCTTTCTGCCGCTGGCTGCCGACGCTGCCGCGGCACTGGCTGCGGAACCCTTCGCCAAAATCTGTTTCCTGGGGTCGGGTGCTCTCGAAGCGGTGGCGGTGGAATCAAGGCTCAAGGTTCTGGAGTTAAGCGCGGGGAAAATCATAACCATGGCGGAGTCATTTTTGGGATTGCGTCACGGCCCCATGGCTGCGTTGGATAAGAGCACTCTACTGGTCGCCTTTCTCGCTAACGATGAAAAAGTCGCACGCTATGAAAAGGATTTGCTGCGAGAACTCAGTTCCAAGCAACTCCTGCAAACCCAAGTTGTAGTCGGCGGGCACCCTGAATTCGCGCCGGATCGCTTAGCAGGGAAATATCTTTCGCCGCTTGTCCGCGAACCGGTGCCCGATGATTGTCGTCCTCCGGTGGACGTCCTATTCGGTCAGTTGATCGGCCTGTTTGTTTCTTTGCGCTGTAACCTGACTCCCGATCAGCCCAGCCCCAATGGAGCGATCAGCCGGGTGGTTCAGGATGTAAAGATTTACGCTTGAAAATCGAGGTCTAATGACCGGAAGGTGCTACCGTTTGTCGCCGCTCAGAATCAAGTTGACGCAAATTCGTAAAACCTATGCGATGACGACGGCGAAGCGAATGCTGGCTTGCTTTGCCCTGAGCTTGTCGGTTTTCTCGGCTGCAAAGGCGCAAACTACGCCGCCTGCGGAGAATCCCGGCGAGGAAGAGATTGCGCTTCGCGCTTTCGCGGCGATCCACCCGATTGATGTCCACGTCCACGTTTTCAAAACCGACCCCGCCCTGCAGCAGATGCTGGAACGCTTAAACCTGAAACTGCTGAATATCCTGGTAATGGACGATACCCTCGAATATCGCAAGCAGTTGCAGCCGCAGATCGATGACGCCCTCACCCTGGTGCGCTCCAGCCGCGGGCACATCGCTCTGTGCACAACCTTCGATCCCTATCGGGTGGAGACTCCGTCGTTTGCCGCCGGCGCAATCAGCCAGATCAACCGCGACTTCTCTCACGGCGCCGTCGCCGTCAAGATCTGGAAGAACATCGGAATGGAAATCAAAGATAAAACCGGCGGCTATATCATGGCCGATGACCCGCGCTTCGAACCTATTTACCGGGATATCATCGCCCACGGTAAGATTTTGATGACACACCAGGCAGAGCCGGATGTCGCCTGGGGACCGCCAGACCCATCCGATCCATCCTGGTCTTACTATCAGGAAAATCCGCAGTGGTATGTTGCGGGCCGGCCTGGCTTTCCCTCCAAAGAGAAAATCCTCGAAGCTCGCGATCGTGTGCTCGCGCAACATCCCCAACTGCGCATGGTGGGGGTTCACTTGGGCAGTATGGAGCGGGATCTCGACAACATCGCCCGCCACCTGGATCAGTATCCGAACTTCGCCATCGACACCGCCGCGCGAATGGATTACCTCATGCTAGTGCCCGCGGATCAGCTGCGCGCGTTTCTGATTAAGTATCAGGATCGCGTTCTCTATGGCACCGATTTCGACGTTCCCCCGGACGCAAACATTCCCGATTCCTTAAAGGAATGGCAGTCTGTGTATGCGCGGGACTGGAGATTCTTCGCCACCGGCGAAACTTTCAGCGTGCAAGGTAGAAAGGTTCATGGGCTGAACTTGCCGCAGCCGGTGCTCGAGAAGATTTTTCGCTCGAACGCAATGCATTGGATTCCAGGGTTGTAACTGCCAGCAAAAACCGCGCGCTCGTGCCCCGACATCGTGCCCCGACTCTTCGTTGACGAAGCTAATCCGCCTCCGTAAGATGAAACGACCGGAAAGTTAGCCCGTTCGCGCATGATCGGCCAGACCATCTCGCACTATCGCATCGTTGAAAAGTTGGGCGGCGGCGGCATGGGGGTCGTCTATAAGGCCGAGGACACAACTCTTGGCCGCTTCGTCGCGCTCAAATTCCTTCCCGACAACGTCGCTCAGGATCCGCAAACTCTGGAGCGATTCCGCCGCGAAGCGCGGGCCGCCTCGGCGCTAAACCATCCCAATATCTGCACCATTCACGAAATCGCCGAGCAGGATGGCCGGCGCTTCATTGTCATGGAATTTCTGGACGGGCAAACCCTGAAGCACCTCATCGGCGCCCGTCCGCTCGAACTGGACGCCATGCTCGCGCTCGCCATCGAGATCGCCGATGCGCTCGATGCCGCCCACAGCGAGGGTATCGTCCATCGCGACATCAAGCCCGCCAATATTTTTGTGACCAAGCGCGGTCATGCCAAAGTGCTCGATTTCGGCTTGGCGAAAGTATCGTCAACCGAAGCCGGCAGCCAGAATGAAGCGACTCGAACCGAGATGGCTGCGGAAACCCACCTCACCAGCCCCGGGTCGACGATCGGCACCGTCGCCTACATGTCGCCCGAGCAGGCTCGCGCCAAAGAATTGGACGCCCGCACCGACCTGTTTTCCTTTGGCGTGGTCTTCTACGAGATGGCCACCGGCCAATTGCCCTTCCGCGGCGAAAGCTCCGCGGTTATCTTCCACGAAATTCTCGATCGCGATCCCGTGCCTGCCGTGCGGCTAAACCCCTCGCTGCCCGCCGAGCTCCAGCGCATCCTCGACAAATCCCTGGAGAAAGATCGCGAACTGCGTTACCAGCACGCCGCCGACATGCGTGCCGACCTCAAACGCCTCAAGCGCCAGACTGAATCAAGTCGCAGCGCCGCGCCCGATTCAGCCGCGGTTGCCATCTCAAGCGCCGCGAGCGGAACACAGGGGCTGTCCTCCGCGACGGGCGCAGCCCCCTCGCCCGCGAGCGCCACGGTACAATCGTCGCGCAGCGGCAGTTCGGCGGTAGTTTCGGCCGCCAAGCAACATAAATTCGGTTTGGCTGGAGGCGCCATCCTCGCCCTGGCCGTCCTCGCCGCCGCCGGCTTCGGCGTCTACTCCATGCTGCATCGCGCCGTGCCCACTCCCTTTCAAAACTTCACCATCGCGCAGGTCACCAATTCGAATAAGGCGCTGGCGACAGCGATTTCTGCCGACGGCAAGTACTTGCTCACGGTCACTTCCGACAAGGGCCTGAACAGCCTATGGCTGCGCAATGTGGCCACCGCCAGCGACACACAAATCGTTCCGCCTTCCGCCACCATCCCCAACCTGGCGTTCTCCCCGGACGGCAATTACGTTTACTTCCGCAAAGCCGAGAACTCCATCAATAGCGATTTCAATATCTATCGCACTCCCGTACTCGGTGGCACTCCGCAAGCCGTCGTGCGTGACGTCGACAGCGCCTTTTCGTTTTCTCCGGATGGCGCGCGCCTGGCCTATTTCCGGGCCAACGATCCCGAGACCGGAAAGTTCCGTCTGCTCAGTTCAAAGTTGGATGGCACCGACGAAAAGGTTCTCTTCGATAAGAAACTGGATTTTCTTCCGCGTTGGTTGGCATGGTCTCCCGACGGCAAGACCATCGCCTATCCCTACGCTGCTCCCGAGGCCTTCGGCGTGGTGAACTTGTTTGACGTTGGCAGCGGAAAAATAAAAACCCTCAGCTTCGCCGATAAAGATATCACCGCGATGCAGTGGTCCAAGGCCGGCGATGGCCTGTTCGTCACTTACCACCAAAAAGGTCCGGAACTGAACCGCGTTCAGATCGGTTTCGTTTCATTCTCCGACGGCCAGCTTCGCCCTATCTCGCACGACACCAATACCTACGCGACCTTGTCGCTTTCCACCGATGGCAGAACTCTCGCCACAGTCCAGGAGAAACCGGTGAGCAACCTGTTTGTCCTGCCGGGCGCCGGCAGCACATCGTCCGCCATCGCGCCGCTGGCGATCGACGGAGAAAAGATCGCCCACTTTAACTGGAGCGCCGACGGGGCCCTGCTGACCTCCGATTTCACGCGCCTGGTGCGCACCGACGGCAACGGAAAAAATCCTACCACGCTCACCGGTGATCCCGCAGCCGCTATTCTCGCGATCTCATCCTGCGGACCAAACTATATCGTGTTCCCCTGGGCGTTTCATGGGGGCAGCAACGGCACGGGCATTTGGCGCGTGAACGCCGATGGCTCCCACCCCACGCAGTTGACCGATGGCGGCAACGATGGCTGGTCTTCTTCCTCCGCCTGCTCCGGCGATCACAATTGGGTTTTCTTTTTTCGCGAGGTCACCAACATCTGGCGGGTCGCGCTCGATGGCTCCGGCAAAGCTGAGATTGTGCCCGGCAGCGCCGTTCCCCATGCCTTTCAGGCAGGCCGCGGAATGGGCATCTCGCCGGATGGAAAAATCCTCGCCTACCTGGTCGAATTCGTGAATGTCGAAAGCGGCCTGGGCACTGCAAAAATTGCCCTGCTCGAGGTCTCCACTTCGAGCCCGCCCCGGCTTATTACCGTGAATCCCCACATCGCCGCCGGTCCCCGCTTCACGCCCGACGGCAAAGCGGTCGCCTATCCCGTTCGCGAAAACGGCGTGGATAACATTTGGGTCGAGCCCATCGATGGCTCTACGGGTCACCCGATCACCCAATTCGATTCCGAGCAGATTCTTGCCTTTCATTGGTCCCCCGATGGAAAGAATCTCGGCATCCTGCGCGGCCACATCGATTCCGACGTAGTCCTCTTGCAAGAATCCAAGCCCTAGCAAGATCGACGCATATGGAGACAGCCGCCCTCGGCCGTCCCGCGTTACCGCCGGCGCAGGAAACTTTCCCCGCCATCGCGAAATCCGCTGGTATGATGTCCTCCGACAAAAACCCGCAGCAGAAAATATGAAATCAAACCCTGGACACGCTTCACCGTTCGCAACACGGGAGACCCAATTGCCGAACTCAATCCAAAACGACCCGATCCAAAACCAATGCAATCGTCGCGAATTCATCCAGGGCGCGCTCGCCGGCGCCGCCATCGCCACATTGCCAGTCGCAGCCTTCTCCGCGGACGCTTCGGCCAACTCCGACAAGCAATCCGTGCTGAATCAAATCCCCAAGATGCATGACGAGAACGTGAAGCGCCTGCAAGACTGGATCGCCCTCCCCTCGATCGCGGCCGAAAACCGCAACTATCCCCAAGGTCCGGAATACATGGCGAAATTGGCGCACGACGCGGGATTCGCCAACGTGGAAATTATCCCTACGTCGGGCAAGCCCGGAGTGTTCGGTATCCTCGACGCCGGAGCGCCCACTACGGTGGGCATCTATTTCATGTACGACGTAAAGCAGTTCGACCCCTCCGAGTGGTCTTCGCCGCCGCTCGAGGGCAAGATCGTTGACAAAGAAGGCCTCGGAAGAATCTGCATAGGCCGCGGCGCGGTGAACCAGAAAGGCCCTGAAACCGCCTTCCTCGGCGCTCTCCACGCCTTCAAAGCGGCGGGAAAAACTCTGCCCGTAAATTTAGTGCTGGTCTGTGAGGGCGAAGAAGAAATCGGTTCGCCGCATTTTCCCGAGATCGTCCGCACTCCCAAAGTTACGGCCGCATTGAAAAAATGCATGGGCGTATTCATCCCTGAAGCCGGCCAGGATTTGGACGGAGGCATACAAATATCGCTCGGCGCCAAAGGCGTGGTCGAACTCGAACTGATTTCCAGCGGCGAAAAGTGGGGACGCGGCCCCAAACACGACGTCCACTCCAGCCTCGAAGCGCAAGTAGATAGCCCGTCCTGGCATCTGGTGCAGGCCCTCAACACGCTCATCGAAGCCGACGGACACACGCCCGCCGTCGCCGGCTTCTTCGACAAAGCCAAGCCACTCACTTCAGCGCAGATGAAGATGATTCAAGAGGTCGCCGCTCGCCGCAGCGAGGCTTTGGCGAAGCAGCAGCTCAGCGTCGAACACTGGGTGCACGATGCGAACTGGCTGGACTCGCTGGTCCTGCTCGAGTCCAAACCCACCATCAACATCGAAGGCCTGGTCGGCGGCTACACCGGCCCTGGGGGCAAAACCGTTCTGCCCCATCGCGCCGTAGCAAAGATCGACATGCGCCTCGTTCCCGACATGACCGCCTCCGGCACGCTACAGCTTCTGAAAGATCATCTCGCGAAAAAAGGTTTTGGCGATATCGAAGTCAACATGAGCGGAGGCTACGATCCCACCCAAACCTCGCAGGATTCCAAGTTAATCCAGGCGCAGATTGCAACCTACCGCAAGATGGGTCTGGATCCGGTACTGTGGCCGCGTTCCGCAGGTTCCTGGCCAGGATACATTTTTACCAGCGAACCTCTGAGCCTTCCCGCCGGGCATTTCGGCCTGGGCCACGGCACCGGCGCCCACGCGCCAAATGAGTATTATCTGATCGACTCGAGTGATCCCAAAGTGACAGGCATCGACGGAGCCGTAGGGTCCTTCGTTGAGTATCTGTACGCCTTAGCTTAGAAGCTTGTCTGGCTCGAAGTTATTTCAGCCGCAAAGCGGCGCAAGAATGCAGCCCATGGCGCAAGCCAGGGGTGGAAAGCAGGAAATGAGTCAGCCCGGAAAGGGCGGAAGAGAAACTCGCTCCACAAGCATTTTCAGCCGCCGAGGTTCCCATGCAAAGACGCACATTCCTAACCCTGACCGCCAGCGCAGCCACAACCCTTGCCCTCAAATCCCGGGCCCGAGCGGAGCCGCAAGAACGCAAAACTCCCGTCCCATATCCCGACCCGGCGATCGAAATCATCGACCCGCGCTTCGCCAAATACGTCGTCATCAGCGCGGCCGTCGAGCGCCTCTACACCGGAGCGCGTTGGGCCGAAGGGCCAGTCTGGTTCGCCGATGGCCGCTATCTTCTCTTCAGCGACATTCCCAACAACCGCATGCTGCGCTGGCTGGAAGACACCGAAGAGGTCAGCGTCTTCCGCAACCCCTCCCACTACAGCAACGGCAACTACCGCGACCGCCAGGGCCGCCTCCTCACCTGCGAGCACGACTCCCGCCGCGTGACCCGCACCGAATACGACGGCTCCATCACCGTGCTCAGCGATAGTTTTCAAAACAAAAAGCTCAACGCCCCCAACGACCTGGTCACGCACTCCGACGGCGCCATCTGGTTCACCGACCCCGGCTACGGCATCATGTCGAACTACGAAGGCCACCGAGCTGCCTTCGAGCTTCCCGCCCAGGTCTACCGCCTCGACCCCAAAACCCGCGAGGCCACCGTGGTTGCCAGCGACATGGATAAACCCAACGGCCTCTGTTTCTCCCCCGAGGAAAAAAAACTCTACATCGTGGATTCCGGCCGCCCCAAGCATCCAGGCGATCCAATTCCGATTCGCGTCTACGACGTGGAAGATGGCGTGCGCCTGAAGAACGGCCGCTTGTTTGTGAACATGGCGCCCGGCACCTCCGACGGCATCCGTTGCGACGTAGACGGGAATGTCTGGTCCGCGGCCGGATGGGCCGGCGCAGACTACAACGGAGTGCACATCTTCGCCCCCGACGCCGCCCTGATCGGCAAGATTCATCTCCCCGAAGTCTGCGCCAATCTGTGCTTCGGCGGCGCCAAGCGCAACCGTCTTTTTATGACCGCGAGCCAATCCCTTTACGCACTTTACGTCGAAACCCAAGGGGCGCAGATGTGCTAGAGATACCCTTTTTTAAGAACGACGATTACGTAACACCCAAAGTCGGCTCTCGGGCAAGAGGGGTTAAGAGGGGTCAAGAAACTTTTACCGAAAGGCTGCAACGGATTGGGAAGGTTGGTTGCGGGGGGGAGGATTTGACCCACTGACTTTTGGGTTATGAGGCCAACAGAATACATGACAGCAGCGCATTTCAACGACTTGACGACGCCGGGAACGACAGAAAGTCATTGAAAAGACACCAAAGCACACCGATTGGGCCACCGGCGGACCACGCTCGCGTGGAGCACCCGCAGACCGCGTCCCCTCCGACGAAGCCATAGAACCGGCCCAGCAATTGATCGATATTCCAACCCGAAAGCCCGGCAGCCCAATTCGAGGAATCCACTCGCGCAAATTCCCAAACAGCACTCGGTGTACTGGGTGTTTCAAGCCAAGACATTGGTCGCGAAAATTGATAAAGTGTTTATTCCCATCTATGAGCGCTCGACGATTGGCGGAGAGGTTGAGCAGAGGAATAGTCTTCTGCCGTCGGTTACCTCCGGAATTCGGGCGGCTTCCGCTATATGTCACACCCGAGGCCGGCTTGCGCTTTTGGGGTTTCATGTCGCGCGTCGACCCTGTGCTCTACAGGATGGTGGGGGAGACGGTAGAACCAAGTTCTGTCGTTTGGGACGTTGGTGCAAATGTAGGGCTGTTTAGCGCATGTGCTGCCGCGCTTTCGGGACGTTCCGGTTCGGTGTTGGCTATCGAACCAGATTTTTGGCTTGCTCACTTGATTCATCGCTCCTCTCAGCGACTCAAGTCAGAAAACTGCAATTGTGCCGAGATTGAAGTATTGTGTGCTTCGATTTCTAATTCCAATCGGATCTCTAAGCTGGCAGTCGCCGAACAGGCCAGGGCTTCAAACTACATGATTGAGACCATCGGGGTTATTGAAGGAAACACTGCTCGATGCTTTGAAACGACGGTTTCGTTAAGCCTAGATTTCCTTTTGCAGTACTTTCCGCCGCCAGATGTC
This sequence comes from Candidatus Sulfotelmatobacter sp., assembly GCA_049513475.1. GTDB lineage: Bacteria > Acidobacteriota > Terriglobia > Terriglobales > Acidobacteriaceae > Sulfotelmatobacter. Next base: position 29,536 of record JBEKWC010000042.1, read on the forward strand.
TTGAAAATCGACGTAGAAACCCACGAAGTATTCGTGCTAAAGGGTGCAGAAAGGATTCTGCGAGAGGTGAGACCAAAGATATGGTGCGAGGTTACTGCCCGGAACTCCGATCAGGTCACGAGGCTACTGCAAGGTGCCAACTACAAATTATACGGAGCCCAAGTTAACCCACACCCGCTCACAGAGAGAGCCTGGTTCCATACTCTGGCAATCCCAAACTGAATTGAAAGATTATTGTCGGTTGGAAATAAAATAGCTGTCAACGAATGGCGTATGGCCACAAGTTCAACGGACTCGCTTCCGAGAAGATTGGATGCAAGGGGCGGTCTGCACAGCGTGATCAATGGTTCGGAAGGCGACCGCACAATGACTACTCACTTTCGATACTTTCTAATTCCGTTAGGCTTAATAGGGTCTTGGTTCCTTATTACGTCGTTGTGGCGAAATCCCGGTATCTTCGCAAACTCCACATTTCTCGGGGCGCTGATTGTGATCGAGATCGTGGTTGGATGTCTCTGGCGATTTGAGAAAATCTTCTTCTTGGCAACGATGGGATGCTTTCTCCTAGCCGGCACGAATCTTCCGTTTTCTGTGGAAAGTTTTGCGATCCGATGGCTTTTCTTAGCGTTCGGTGCCCTGGTGGGGTTTACTCTATGGATGCGAATCGACCGGACAGAACATTTTGGATCATTTCATTTGGTCGCCTTGTTTTGTTTATTCGCCGCTACGGCCTCCGCTAGCGCATCCGAGGCACCCAGGACAGCGCTTCTGAAGGTACTCAGCTTATTTTTGCTTCTTTTATACTCTGCCACGGGTGCACGGGCGGCCCTGGTGAGTCGCCCGGGACAATTTGTCGGAAGTATTGTTTTGAGTTGTGAGCTTCTTGTATTCGGTGTTGCCGCCTCCTATTTCGCCGGTTTCGACCTGTTCGGAAACCCAAACAATCTGGGAGCGTTCGTAGGCGTTGTTGCGATGCCAATTATGCTTTGGTCGGTGCTGACTGCAGAGCGCCGAACACAACGTCAACATCGCTCCGTTGCTTTGGCGCTATGTGGCTTTTTGCTCTATGTGAGTGTCTGCAGGGCCGGAATCGTGTCGAGTGCGGTGGTCATTGTAGGTCTCGCCTTTGGGCTCCGCCGTCCGGGCTTGGTGCTGAAGACCGCGTTTTGTGCCGCTTTATTTCTTGAGTTCATGGCAGTTGCGAGCCCGTCCCACATGAGTGAACTAATGGACTCTTTGAACGCGCGATTCATCTTCAAGGTGCAGAGCATCGGAGGTCGTCCCGGTGTCATCGGATCACGAGAAACACCCTGGGAGGACACAATCGCCGCAGTCAAACACCATCCGTGGTTTGGAACTGGATTCGGAACAAGCGATCTGCGGGGAGCCGGATCTGTCGGTCCGTCCCCTATCTACTCAGTGGAAGGCTCGAACCGCGAACACGGCAGTAGCTATTTGGCGATGGCCGAATACATGGGAATATTGGGTGCTGCGCCGTTCTTGCTGCTGCTGCTTTTTCTGATTCGGGCTGCGACTCGGGTATACAGGTGGATGCGAACAACTGGTGATGTTCATCATTACGCGGTACCCTTTGCCATGGTTGTAGTGGCCGGTCTGATTCACGCATGCTTCGAAGATTGGCTTTTCGCAGTGGGATCCTATTTATGCGTATTCTTTTGGGTGTCGGCGTTTTTGCTGATAGACCTCACCTCAACGAACCTGGCTCGGAGGATGGCGCCGTTATTTGTCGGGACCGCTCCAACCGAGACCTTCCAGCGTCACGTGCATGTGAGAATCGTCGACATGTAGGTCGCCAACCACGAATTACGGATTTTCTCGCTGACACGAGCTCTTTCGCAGTAGGTCCGTCATTTCGGCGGCATGGCAGGAAAGGAGGAAAACGAAAGCAGGGGGATCCTTTGGGTGGCACTCGAATTATGTGTGGAACCAGCATTGGTACGTAAACGAGATGTTACCGGGGATCGTTACGTTTGCGGTGACGCCCGAGGAAGTAACTGTAACCCAGTAGGCGCCAGTATTAGTCGGATCCGACATGGGAGTTAAATTGCAACCAGGGGCCGACAAGTATTTTCCTGAAAATACGTACGTACCTGTAGTCGCACCGACAATGAAAAGAGTTCCCATGGCATCTGTATTGTCTGCTGTCCCAGTGCCTATCTGTGTTAGTTGTACTGGAACGCGGAACAACTTCCCAGTTCCCGTGAGACGCTCAAGCCAGCTAACCCCGTCTGGAACATGACCGATATATTCCGAAACGGCCACCGGAGCTCCAAACGCAAGCTGAAATCCGGAGGGATATGCAGGGGGCTGATCGACACCGAGATAAGTATCCAGCGCGTCCCAGCTTGGCCTATTACCTGGAGTTGACATTGTCTTAACGAAGTTCGAGTCCATAAGCGTGATGATCTCGGTCGCGCCCAGACCACTGGAAGGGTCCATTTCGAATATCTGACGACCCTTCAATCCCCCGGCCGCCCCGCCATATGGGGCCAACTGCAATACTGTTCCGACGATCGGCGGATTGTCATTCGATACGGCGTTTCCGCCCACACACTGCATCCAGATCGGAGACCAATTACTCTGGGGATTACACTCTTGGGCAAATACGGAAGGCTCAAAACCGCCGGCCGAAGACACTATCCCGCCGCTCTTTATAGAATTAGCGTAGTACTGAGTAGGAACTCCTCCGCCCGTATTTTGGTAGTCAGAAGATTGTGTAAGGATGACGTTGCCGGGCCATAACGTCAGCGCTGGCCAGTAGAATGATACGGCTGGGATGGTGTACGACGACGGGGGCACAGCAGCATCGTCAATAACAGAGCACACTAGGTTTACACAAGAAGTAGTCGCGGGCACTCCTGTTGCTACCGCAAACGCGCCAGTACCAAGCGGTGGTGTCGTGGCAGCGCTTTGATAATTGCCGACTATGCGCAAAACATCATACGAAATGATCCCAGCCGTGCCGATCTGGTTCCACGCAACGCGAATTTGCCCAACACCACTCGTATTAGCGTAGCCAGCTAGGTAAAGTGGTGAAGTGCCAAATGCGGTACTGTTGACCACAATATAATAGATGTATTGCATGTTTCCAGTTGCCGAAAATTGTGGTATTACGCCTACCGGCTGGGAGTTAGCTGACGAAGCCTCGCCACCTTCAACAATCAAACCCGCCGAGCCTAAACCCGACGGGTTTGCGTTACTGTCGTCTTCGAACAAGACATTGCTGATCTGGACCGTGCTCGATAGATAGACAGTTCGCGACCTTATTCCAAACTGCGCATAACCTTGAATTACGGAGTTATTGACATTGAGCGAATTGCCGTCTTGATTATCGATGCCATTTGCGAAACCTTGGAGACTGAGATTGGAGTTGTTGACCCAGATTACCCCCGCATTTGTCGAGTAAGGTCCCGGCCCGAATACTGCACTGGAACAAAAATCTTTGTCGCACCTGCCCCAGTTATAATTGGTGATAGTACTTAGATTGTTAATTGACGCTGCTTGATCGTTGTCGACTTGAATGAGATGACCAAAGCTGGCTCCGTTCGTCGCGCCTGGAGCAGGGGCAAGGCCATCTATCGTGCTGCCGTTAGCGTTGTCCTCCACGGCCGACCACGTGCCCTTAGGTACGCGCGGAAACACCCTCAGACCACTTAACTGAATATTTGAGAAAGAATTAGCGTTAAATGGATCGCCCACAAAAATGCATGTGTCACTCATAGCACATATGATGGTTGCCCCGGAACTCGTAACGGTTGTTCCAGAGCTTCGAATTGACAGCCTAGCTCGAAAGAGGTGTTGTCCTGGATCGATCATTACCTGTCGTGAGACTTGTCCGCCGAAGCTATTCACGCTCGCGTCAATCACCGCCTCTTGCACGCCATCGGTTGCGCTGCTAATGGAATACCCGCTCGGATGGGCATAAATCGCCGTGAACTCAATTGTCCCGGTCGACGCGCGCGATGTGCAGGAGCCGCCGGTTATTAACACTACCTCGGGTGTACCGGTACCGGAGACATACAGGTAGTGGTAAACATCAGTGCCGTTCACACCTTTTGGACACGGCGTCAAGGTAACGCTGCCGGCGCCTACCTGTAATGCCCCTACACCTTGTGGAGGCGTTTGCGTCCACGAATAAGCAGCCGTATTGACGATGGGGTTGTCCGATGCCGAACCGGTGCCATTACTACCATTCCCCGAGAGTGCAGATACGACTGCTCCAGAGGGGAGTTGTTGGTTTGCCGCGAAGTTTATCGTCCCGTCGGCATTAATCGATAGACCCGTGCTTGTTGGGCTTACTCCATTGACTCCGTAATACATCCCTAGACGAGCCATTACGGAAGTATTTCCACCGGAACGGGGCGGTTGAGACACCCAGCGAAAACGTTGTGTTAGAGGTGAAGTTGTCTGAGAGTCTTGGATCGACGACTCAAAGTCCAAAGGGGCGGAATCAAGAGTACCAGTACTGTTGGCTTCTAAACCGCTTGCCGGTAGATCGATTCCACCGGGGAAATGCTGGGTTGCAGCGAAACTATTACTTTGTCCAAGTTGCGCATAGACGGAGCTATTCTGAGCTTCCAGCGGTCCGCCTTCTGGTAGAAATGATACAGGGGCGATAGGAATAGTAGTCGGCGCCTTAAGACTCGCGAGCAGGGAGTTCCACTGTTGCTGCGTCACAAACTCTGAGGGAGGCTTACCCCCCAAAGTATCCGAATCTGCGGCCTTGAATGCGTAAGGAACGCTTGCCAGTTCAATTCTCGGACTTTCCGTGCCGTCGTCGAGAATAGTGCCTATCCACTTTGGCTCTGCAGTACCAAACACACTCGGCGGCACCCCGTAGGCAGTCGTCGTTCCAAGGAGAGCTGTATACCTTCCCTGACTGTCTAAGGAGACACTTTGAGTTTCCACCCATAGTGGTATTCCGCCGGTTTGGTCTCGATAAAGCGCGAAGGTAATCCCATGCATTCCTGTTGGGGCCGACCCGTCTGCTTCGAGTGCGCTACCATGAAACTCCAGAACCCCAGGAATCTGTCGGGCGGGCTGACTGGGTTGCTCGAAAACGTTCTGCGCGATCAAACGGAGCGATCCTCCCAGGACCAGTGCCAGTTGCAAAAAACAGAACCATCGCATATAACCGATTCCTCCACCGAGCGTGATCTCCGATTTGCAGGCAATTCGATGTCCAAAGCAGCTCAGATAAATGGATGCCGAGGAAATCACCGCTTAAGTGCAAGAATCGCTTGGAGCTTAGACTGATAGCACCGAGAGAAAGCGACTCTTGCATAGGCGAGTTCGAACTACAAAGCGACCTCCGCAGGTCCATCACGGGAATCTGGTTTCCGAATTGGATTGCGCGATGGGACATCTCGGTGAGTTCCAAAGTGCCGAGGGCATGATTGTAGGATTGGAGGATCTATGCACAGTTTGGCAATACGGAGATGGACGACGCGGGTCATCGCCGAACGCAGAGATGTAGTGGTCGAGTTGTTCTATTGTTCCGGTGGCTGGGCACGTAGAAACGTCTAAAGGATCGAGGCAACTCACCGTTGATCGCAGAGCCCTAACTAGCGCACACCACTTGTCATGGGACGGCCTTTGGGCCGATGCTACCCTGACAGCTACTTTGCCAACTCGCAATCAAAGCGATGTGTAAGAACATGTCTGCCATTCGAAGGTATCTTAAATCCTGCATTGTTCTCGCCTTGGGGACCTCAACGAGGCCGAGAGTGATCATTCGAGGACTCGCTTCGGGCTATCGGATCTGCGTGTCCCCGGCCGAGAATCTCTCTTATCTACTGGGAACTGCCGAACCCCATCTGCAGAATGCCATTCGACGCTACGTCCGGGAGGGTGACACGGTGTACGACATTGGAGCGAACATTGGCTATGTTTCTCTTTCTCTTTCGAAAAAGGTCGGACCCACGGGCAGCGTCATTGCGTTCGAGCCACTCCCCGCCAATATACAGCTCCTGCGGCGGAATATTGACATAAACGACATCGACAACATCCGGCTCTTGGATTATGCCGCTTCCGATCGGTTTGGCGAGGCAGTAATTCGTACAGCCGAAAACCCTGCGACGGCTAGTTTAGTTTGGCATCGCGGAGATACATCCGCTTCTGAGATCAGCATCAAGACGGTTACGGTGGATGGACTTGTTGAGTCAGGTGAATTGAGACACCCGACGTTTGTCAAGATAGATGTGGAGGGTGCGGAGGGCATGGTCTTACAAGGCATGCACAGAACGATTGCCTCAGCCCAGCCAGTACTCTTCGTTGAATGCTCAGAGTTGGGTCGAGAGACAGTCTGGCGCATGTTGCAAGGATTTGACTACAAGTGCCAATCCGCCGTCACGGAAAGATGGATAACTGCCTATGAGGAATATCGGCACTCCGACTTCCTGTGGCATCCACCTCGCTAGAATCTACAACTGCCGATGCCAAGCTAATTACTAAGAGCTGTGTTGCAAGCAGCGCGGTTTGCCCGATGACAAGTACAGTTGAGAGATACCTGCAAGCTTGTGAGAATTACGAGGTGCTGCGGAGCAGACAAATAGGGGTAAACACACCCACACACTACCAGTATGAACAGTACCCCGAGGAGGCAGCCTACGGCAGATACAACCCAATGGGAGCGTCTGATCCGAAAGACGACAGTGGGAACAATACAGGCCATCAGCCTTCTGACCGGACCTCCTTTGCTTGGTTTCCCTTGAGTGATCGACTGTTTCAGATGGCAACCGGGCCGTCAGTGAGAAGTGAAGTTGTGCTTGGGAAACGACAACCCGGGTCTCGGCGGGTCATCTTTGCGGTACTGCTCTTTCCAACGGCTGACGACGATGCGGAAGCCCAGGCGCGCGAGACGTGGCGACCCCTTTTTTTAAATTCACCTGGAAAACAAGCGCATGTACGGTAACGCGAAGAGATTCCTGAGATTCTTGAGATCGGAGATCGTAAAGATTTAAGCATTGTAGCTCTCCTTACATAACTCGCGCGGCAGCTGGATAGTGAAGCACCTCCAATCTCGCTTCGGGAAGACGCCGTTTCAAGTGTTCAAGTTTAAGCCTCGTCGGAGGAATTTGTGGGTAAGTGGCGGGCTAGAGTTGCGGTCGACGGAGGAAGCGGTGGAGTTTGCGGCAAGTTGAATCGAGGGAGTACTGCGCGTCTTCGGAGCCATTGTAGATC
>JBEKWC010000043.1:0-36901 GCA_049513475.1 Candidatus Sulfotelmatobacter sp.
ACCCATTGACTCCCACTTCGCCGCGGGGTAGGCTTTAGCTAATGGTAGTGACTTGCCCTCTGGGCATGAGCATCCCGGCCAGTCCCGTCTCGAAGCATAATCCTGTTTTGTCCGCAAAATGTGCATCTACCTTTGTCCTCAGTCGGTTCATCAAAGAGATTGAATGAAGAAAAGCATCGGGATTAGTCCCAACATCGAGACCCTATTTGGCACGCGGGACGAGAACGTACGTGTCCTCGAAGATGGCTTGAAGGTCACGATCGATCTGCGCTCGAATGCGATTGAACTGGAAGGCGCGGCCCGCGACGTGGCTCGCGCCGAGCAGGTCTTTGCCGATTACGAGAGCCTGCAGCGCTCCGGCTACAGCTTCAACAATGGCGACCTCAACAGCATGCTGCGCGTGCTCACGGCGGACCCGAGCGCAACTCTGCGCGGCTTGGCCGATGCCGGGCGCCAGCGTTCTCTGGGACGGCGCATGGTGCAACCCAAGAGCGTGAATCAGCGGCGCTATGTCGAGGCCATCGAGAAGCACGACATGGTTTTCGGCATCGGCCCAGCGGGCACGGGCAAGACTTATCTCGCGGTCGCGATGGCGATCTCTGCGCTGTTGGCTAAGCGCGTGAACCGAATTATTCTGGCGCGCCCCGCGGTGGAGGCGGGCGAGCGCCTGGGGTTCTTGCCGGGCACGCTACAGGATAAGATCGATCCTTATCTGCGTCCTTTATATGACGCGCTTTACGACATGCTCGATCCCGAGAAGGTCGATCGCTATCTGGAGAAGAATGTCATTGAGATTGCGCCCATCGCTTTTATGCGCGGGCGCACGCTCAACGACTCGTTCGTGATTCTCGACGAAGCGCAGAACACGACTTCGGAGCAGATGAAGATGTTTGTCACGCGCCTCGGCTTCAACTCCAAAGCGGTGATCACCGGCGACGTGACGCAGATCGACTTGCCGAACGCGCGCCGCAGCGGTTTGCTCGAGGCGGTCGACATTTTGAAGAAGGTGGAAGGCTTGACCTTCGTCTACTTCGACGAGGCCGATGTGGTCCGCCATCATCTGGTGCAGCGCATCATTCGCGCCTATGACGAGCACAAGACGCATGTGGCCGAACAACAAATGCTGCTGCTGGCGGGCGGCAAGAGCGATGCCAAGAGCGTTGACGTGAAGGCTCCGAATGGGAAGAGTGCGGAGGCGGTGGACTCCAACGACAGAACTCCTGAAGCCTCGGGAGAGTAGAATTCCCAATCAGGCGGGAGGGCTGAAAACCGGGCCCTCCTGTTTTGTTTGACGGGGTGGGCGCTCGCGAAAGGCCAGCCTGCGAGGGTGCGCTTGGGATGCACGAACGCGACTGGACCAAAATTACCAAGCGTACCGGAGGAGAGGTGGTTATTCTCCGAAGAGAAATCGCGGGATTGAGCCGCTCGACGCTGGAACGCTTCATTCTGCGCGCCAGGCGGGCGCTGCGCTTGCGCGGAGCGGTAAATGTGCTGGTTACCAGCAGCGCGGAGTTGCGGCTTTTGAACCGGCGATTTCTCGGCAAAGATAAAGCCACGGACGTGTTGTCGTTTCCGTCGCTCCCCGCAGCGAGCCGGCAGTCTAAGCTGAGTGCGGGGGAGATTGCGATTTCCGCCGAGATCGCGCGGGAGAACGCCCGGCGCTTGGATCATTCGCTCGCTGACGAGATCAAGATTCTCGCGTTGCATGGCGTTCTTCACCTGGCTGGTTTTGATCATGAGAAGGATCAAGGCGAGATGGCTCGCAAGGAGAGCCGCTTGCGCCGGCAAATGAAATTGGAAGGCGGCGTGATCGAACGAGCAAATCGCCCCACCGGTAATCTTTTGTTCCCCAGCGAACGGCGGGGGCGCGCTTCCCGCGCCCAACGGAGAACGGCATGAACTGGGCCGTGGCGCTGGCGCTGGTTCCACTGCTGGGCCTGCTGGCGCTGGCCTCTTACGTGGACCGCGTGTACCAGGAGATCGGCAAATTTCTCTCCCGCGATTTTCAGGACAACATCGACGTCTTCGAGCAGAAGGTTGAGCCTGAGTTGCATGTGAGCCGGGCGCGCGCGTCGCTCTCCATGTCGGTGCTGAAGCAGTTGACCACGGCCACCATTGCGCTGCTGGTCGGCTTTGCCATCTTCGCCGATCAGCGTTGGACCACGGCCGAGATTCTGCAGGCTGCGATCAGCCTGATCCTGGTGGTGATCGTATTCAATCAGTTCCTGCCGTTCGTGTGCTTCTCGCGCACGAACGGAACCTGGCTTGTCCGCTGGACCTGGCTGCTCAGAATTCTTATCTATACGGTTCTGCCCGTGACAATCGTGCTCGGCTTCCTGCAATCCGTGGCCTCGCTCACCCGCCAAAATACGCGCGAGCAGCCCGAGACCGCGGCTGAAGCCGTGGATGCGCTGATTGAAGCGGGGCAGGAAGAAGGCATTATCCAGGAAGGCGACCGCGATCTGATTCAGTCGGTGGTGGAGTTCAGCGGCAAGACGGTGCGCGAGGCCATGAAGCCGCGTCCCGATATGTTCGCCGTGCCGGTGGAAACCACGGTCGAACGATTCATCCAGATGCTGGGCCAGAAGCACTACTCGCGCGTGCCGGTGTATGCGGAGAGCGTTCACAACATCAAGGGCATCGTTTATGCGCAGGATGTTTTGCAGGTGCCGGATAGCGAGGCTTCGACCCGCACGCTCGAGACCCTGATGCGGCGCGACGTTTACTTTGTGCCCGAAAGCAAGCTGGGCAGCGATCTCCTGCGCGAAATGCAGAAGAACAATATTCGCATGGCGATTGTGGTCGACGAATACGGCGGCGTGGCCGGCCTGGTGACGATTGAAGATCTGGTGGAGGAGATTGTCGGCGAAATTCGCGACGAACACGAGAAGCCGGAAATTGTAAGGGAAAACGATCAGTCCTACGTTGTGCCCGGAGGCATGGACGTCGATCGTTTAGCCGAATTGTTCGGCGCCAGACCCGAGGGCAGGGAATCAGCCACAGTCGCAGGACTGGTCAGTGAACTGGCGGGACACATTCCGCGCAAAGGCGAGATTGTAGATGACGACGGTCTGCGTTTCGAGGTTTTGGAATCTACTGATCGCAAAGTGGAGCGGGTCAGAATTACTGCGTCGCAGCCGCGGCAGTTGAAGCTGATATAAACCGGGCTTTCGGGCTTCGGAAAACCCTTGACCATGGTCGGCCTCGGCATTCGCCGCCCAGGCTGTTGTAGTCCCGGCTTGTGATAGTCCCAGCCTGTGATAGTCCCAGCCTGTTATAGTCGAAGAACGGGTTTCGAATTTCGGCTCTGGAGCTTAGGCCGCGGTATTGGCCGAAGCCCGAAAGCCCGAAGCCTGCTCCTATGCCCTTCCGCTCCGGTTTTGTTTGTATTCTCGGTCGCCCTAACGCGGGCAAGTCCACGTTGTTAAATGCGCTTGTGGGCGAGAAGTTGGCGATCATCTCGCCCAAACCGCAAACCACGCGCAACCGGATCCAAGGCATCGTCAACTTGCCCAAAGGCAAAGGCCAGGAGGGCGCGCAGATTGTGCTCGTGGACACTCCGGGCGTGCATAAGCCGGATAGTTCTCTCGGTCGCAAGATGATGGTGGAGGTGCGCGAGGCGCTTGAGGGCTGCGATCTCGTCCTGCTCATCATGGATGCCGCCCGCAAGCTCGATCGGCGCGACGAGTTTGCCATCCAGATGCTGCGGCACTCCGCGACGAAAGTTTGCCTCATCCTGAATAAAGTCGACCTGCTGCGCGGCGGCAAAAGCAAACTATTGCCGCTGATTGAGGAATACAAAAAGCTGCATTCGTTTCACGAAATCATTCCCATTTCCGCGTTGAAGCGCGATGGACTCGACATACTTCTGAAGCAGGTCACGGCGGCTCTGCCGGCAGGCCCGCCTTATTTTCCGCCAGAGCAGATCACCGATCAGCCGGCGCGATTCATGGCGGCGGAAATTATCCGCGAACGCGTGCTGCTCGAAACCGAGGACGAGCTGCCTTACGCGACCACTGTGATCGTGGACAATTTTGAAGAGGGGGCGAGGCTCACGCGCATTGCGGCCACGATTTATTGCGAGCGCGAAGGCCAGAAGGGAATCCTCATCGGCAAAAAAGGCGAGATGCTAAAACGAATTGGAACCTCGGCGCGCCTGCAAATCGAGCGCATGATGGGAACCAAAGTGTTTCTCGAACTGTATGTGAAGGTTCAGCCGAACTGGCGGGAGTCGCGCGGCTTCGTCGAGGAACTCGACTGGCGCAGGCAATTGGAACAGCTAACGGGTGCGGCGATCGTTCACTCCAGGATTTCCAAGAGAACTACGAAAGCGGCGCGAGGTTGAGAGACAGAAGAATGCACGCACCGCTTCACCCGTCTTGCGAATAGGCAGGGCACAAATTTACCGCTAGAATGAAAGAGTAGTGATTCCATGGGCCCAAACATGCCACCGGTGGATTCCCCCGAGTCAGCGTTTCCCGAGAAAGATTTCGATCCCGATCGATTGAACTTGCTCTTGCGCATCTCCCTGTCCGCCGACCGCAACGCGGTCGACCCCGTAGTGCGCGAAGTGATGAAGGCCGTGCGCCGCATGGAAGGCGTGGACGATAAAGTCGACGCAATCGAGTTGGCCCTGCAAGAGGCGCTGGCCAACGCCGTGATCCACGGCGCCAAGGAAGATTCCACCAAAGTGGTGGAATGCGTGGTGAGCAGCGACGACGAGCGCGGCATCCTGATCGTGGTGCGCGATCCGGGAACTGGTTTTAGTCCCGATTCGATTCCCGGCTGCACCATCGGAGAGAATCTTTATTCCGACCACGGCCGCGGCATCTTCCTCATCAATCAACTGATGGACAAAGTCGAGTTCAGAAAGAATGGCACTGAGATTCACATGGTGAAGCGCTAGGCCGCGATCCGCGTTTTTCGGCGCTTCATCCGGAGCGATGGCGGATCATCCAAAGGACGGATCGTAGCGCACCCCCGGGGACGCAACTTAGCGCAGAATGGGCAGGCTTAGGCAGGGCTTCAGCGCGAAAGGCAGCTTTGCCATTTCTTCGAGCGCTGGGTGCAACTGGCCGTCGCGACACGGTTCCAGCGTGATTACGAAAGGCAGCGCGTTCTTGTCGAATCCTGGCTTCTGCAGCACTGCGTCAATATTCAGTTGATGAGAGGAAAGAACTGCGGCCAGTGCCGCGATGATGCCGGGCTGGTCTTTCACCATAAAACGCAGATACCACGGCGTTACGAAATCGCAGCTCACTTTCGGAGACGCCAGTTGCAGATGGCGAGGCGGTCGGGGGCCAGCCGCGAGATTTTCTGCTACGAAAAGCAGGTCTGAGACTACGGCAACGGCGGTCGGATCTCCTCCCGCACCTGCGCCTAGAAAAGCCATATCCCCGCCGTACTTCCCGGTAGTTAAAACCAGATTCAAATTTCGCTGCACGCGCCCGAAAGGCGACGCGGCGGGAACCAGGCTGGGGCCAACGTCGGCCAAAAGAGTGGATTCTTTCAAGTCGGCGCGCGAAATCTGGCGGATGGTGCAACCCAGGTCGGCGGCGTAATCGAAATCGACGGCGTCGATGGCGCGAATCGTGCGAGAGCGGATGTCTTGCGGAGAGACGCGGACGTGTAACCCAGCCAGCGCCAGGATGGAAAGTTTGGCGCGGGCGTCGCCGCCGTCGAGATCCTCGCTGGCGTCGGCTTCGGCATAACCGCGGGCTTGGGCTTCTTCGAGCGCTTCGCTGAAGGGAATACGATCGCTTTCGAGGCGGCTCAGAATGTAATTGCAAGTACCGTTCAAAATTCCGGCGACGCCATGCAGCCGGTCCCCGCAGAGACCTGTTCGCAATGCCGGGAGAACGGGAACGCCGCCGGCCACGGAAGCTCCAAACTCAAGCTGGCAGCCGTGTTCGCCGGCTAATTGCAGCAACTCCGGGCCATGGCGGGCGATGAGTTGCTTGTTGGCCGTTACCACGGACTTTCCCGCCTTCAAGGCGTTGCGTACCAACTCGCCCGCGGGCGACAAGCCGCCGATCAACTCGACGATGATCTCGGCGTCAAAGCTGAGGATTTTCTGCAAGTCATCGGTCCAAATGACATCGCTCGGAATCCACGATTGCTTTTTGCGCTCGAAGTTGCGATTGCAGATGTGGGCCAGGCGCAGCAGCCCGTCGCTGCGTTCGCAGAGAATCTTGGCCACGGCGCTGCCTACGGTTCCGAAACCAACCAGGGCAACGCGGCGCGCCGAGGTGCGATCCCGGCCTGTGGGCGCGGGATCGAAGTCCACAGCCTGTTCTGAAGGAGTCTTGTGCAAGTTCTGTTTACGATCGCGCAACTCATTTTTATCATACGTGGGAGTTGTGATTCGGCGAAGTGGAAAGCGGCATCGGTAGTGGCTCAGGTTGAACTTCTGCGGGTGGCGTCCTCCTGAACCCAGCCGCTTTCCAGGCGTAGCGAAAGATCTCCCGCGGCCCATGCCCCGTCAGCACAGGAGATCCCTCACCCGGCTGAACGGCGCCGCTTTCGGGATGACGCCCGCAAAAGAGCACAAGGTCGAGTCGAGCCGCGCAATCATCGGGTTTCGTCGATGTAGGCGTCGAGTATGCCGGTGAAAGTGGTTGGATTGGTTTCCGGCAGGCAGAACACCGGATGCGGCTCCCAGGATTGAAATAGCACGAAGTTGGGTCGACCACCGTTCCATCCCTGGTAGATCCGAAAGCGCGAGACGGCTTTGCCGGCCCACTCGGCGTCGGAAGTGTCTTGCGGGTCGCCGATATAGATAATGCCGAAGGCGCTGCCTTGTTGCCGGGCCTTGACCTCGATTTTTTTCACGAGCGCAGGCCACGCTGGATTACTGAAATCGGTGTCTGCGACGAAGAAGGGAAACGGCGAGCCGGTCGTCTGCGCGTAGACGTCGTGCCAGCGCTCAATCGCAGTCACCACGTTCGGCGTGTAATCGCCGGCGATGATCGGTTCAACATCCCCGACCGCCGCGTTGGGATAGACGGACTTGACCAGTTGCTCAAACTGACCGACCTGCGAGGCAACTTCGAACACCGTAAAGTGGCAAGATAGGGAAGTGTTGGCGACGCTGCCGAAAAAATAAGGCTCGTCGACTTTGACGAAAACCTTCTGAGCGCCGAAGCTCTGCAAGCGTTGCAGGTAAGCCAGTGTGAAGGTCTGAACCGACTGTCCATAGGGGACGTAGCCCTCCAGGCCAGATCCGCAGTTGGCTTGGGCCTGCAGCGCGGGCGCCTCGATCTCGATGGCTAAGTTGTGCTCGTTGAGGAAGGATACGACGGCTTGCAGCTCTTCGTCGCTGACGTCGGTGATCCACCCGGCGTAAAGGCCGATCACCTGGGTCTTGGCTAGCGCGCGCGGCCAGGGCGCGTCGGCCTGGAACAGGGCGAGAAAATCGGCGGAGCCATAGGGAGGACCACCCGGCCATGCCGAGGCCGACGGCAAGGGGTGTAACCAAATGGCCGCCGAGGAGGGGATGATCGGAGCGGTGGCGGATACCGCAGGCTGGGTCGAAGCGCAAGCGGCAGCGCACAAGAACGCGACTGCACTCGCACAGGCCAGGAGCGAGCGCCGCCGAGGGCACGCGGTCGAATTTCGTCGTTGCTTCTTGACGGGTGAAATTTTGTTCATTTTTAATTCCTCCCAAGAAAACAGAGTGTTCTAAGTTAGGTTCATGAAATTCTTACTGCGGCGGACAAGTGAGGGTCGGGTTCGCGGTGAAGGTTGCGCCCCCGGTTGGCGGCACTACCTGGGAACATTGATCGAGCGGATTGAAGGGATTGCAGAGGGGATCGCCATCGACGTTGGGCGGATACCCATTGATTGGGGAACAGCTTTGGGGCGGAACTCCGTTGCGTTCTTCGCCCACATCGGCGAGGGCGATGCTCGAACCGGCGCCGGCGGCCGAAATGAAATTGCCGTGCAGTTGGCTGTCGCTGATCGACATTTGGCCGCCCGCTTCGGCCAGCAAAGTTTGCGACCAAATCTGGCTGCCGCTGATATTCATGACCGCGCCCGGCCCCCCAGCCTCCGTCACGGCCAATTGCAGAATGCAATTCGAAATGTTGACCAGGCCGTGGCTCAGAGCGGCGATCTCGTTCACTTTCGAGTTCGTGACCGAGACGGGAAAATTGTCGCTTTGACGGACATAAACTTGCCACGAAAAGGGCCCAAGATTTACGCGATTCAACAGCAACTTGCGGCCGGAATCGGTGAATTCCCGGGTAATATCGCTGCCGCCGGTCAAACCATCGATGCTCACTGGACCCGTATGGTTCTCGACGTAATAGCCGAGGACCACGGCAGCGTCGTTGACGCCGAATGCGCCGCGTCCATTCACGATCAGGGTGGAATCGGGGTGCGAGTTCAGTCCCAGCCGGCCGCTGCTGGAAGAGATGTCGACGGAATACGCGATACCCGTGCCCGGGCCAAAAATAAAGTTGTAGTGGCCCTGCGAATCTTGCCTCGGGATGTTCACTGTCCCCTTGCTGCCGGGCACGAATTGCAGCCAGAGTGCGGCAAAACTGGAGCCTGAAGAAATTGAAATCCTGGCAGCGTCGGCGGGATAAATCTCCGTGGGCAAGTTTTGTGTTTTCGCCGTCGTCAGCCTTGAGCGGCCGTTAAAATCCCCCAGCAGCCAACTCCCGCTACTGGTGTCCAACGCCGAATTCTCAAAATCGACCGACGAAAAGTCGTTGGCCTGCAAAAGCATTGAAAAATTATTTTGCGTCGTGCCGTTGGTGACCATGGCCGAATCTTTCAACGTTAAGTGTGAGTGGCCGTTCAACGTCACGGAGTACTGGCTGTAATTCGTCTGCGGAAAAGCCAGAGCGCCACCGCCCACCGTCAGTGCCGCATCGCCGTTGAGGACCACGTTGCCTGTTATAGAGAGCGTGCCGTTGCTGATGGCCAGCGCGGCGGAACCGGAGAGATCGACGTCGCCGGCGATTTCGCAATCGCCTTTGAGGTGAAGCATCTGAGTCGAGGACGTGAAGCCTGCGGAAGGGCAGCCTCCGTACTTGGCCGTGAAACGGCTGTCCACGCCGTAAGCGGACAAAGCCGTGACGGCAAGCGTGCAGAGTGCTGCAGCGAAAGCCAGGTTGTATTGCGAAACCCGAGCGATTATTTGCACGGACGAGATTCTCCTGACGATCGAGTCTTCACGAGGGATTGCGCCGCAGTTCCATCAGTTTGTTCTGCTGCGCTTCGGTGAGCAGGTTCTTGATGCGAACCAGTAAAGAGATTTGTGTCTTCTTAATCTCGCGTTCGCGGTTCAGTACTTCATCCACCTGAGCGAGCACTGCGCTTTCGTCCACGGGCCGAGCTTTCAGCAACTTCACCAGCTTTTCCGATTCCGACTGCATGTCCCACTGCATATCGAGAAACTTGGCTTGAGCTTTCTGGATGGCTTCTTTGAGCGCCTTGGACTGGGCATCATTCAGGTTGATTTCCTGGCGGTACTTCATGACCAGTTCGGGCGGAAAGAGGTTTTGGGCGATGGGATCGTCGGCGGGCTGGGGGGATTGCGCCCAGCCTGCCGCGCCGAAAAGAAACAACACGGATAAGACCAGATAAGATTTCAAGACTCCTCCTTAAGGCAAAGCTTTTGTTCTCGGTTGTCCGCGTCTTGGTTTTCGCGGAGCTTTTGCGTAGTCGCGCCAGGCCCCGATCGTAGGCACGGTTTCGAGCAGCTCTCGCCCGGGCGTCTGCAGCAGGAAGTCCGTGGGCGACGTCCACTGCGCGAGGGAAGCGACGGGATCACCCCTTCGTTTCGGCTTGTGCGGTCCCGGCTGCAGCCAGAAAATGGCAGCCGCCATGGCCAGCAGGCACACCGCGGCGGCGACGAGCCTTCCCGCGAACCAGCGGCTGCGTTGCGCGGCGAAATCCGGCGATGGCAAGGCGAACGGCGGCGCTTGCGCTTCTTCCTCCGCGCGCAAGGCCACGAAGCGGGCGCGCAAGTCTCGCTCCGCGGCATCACGCTCGCGAGCGCTGAAATCACGAGGATCGTTATTTTTATGTTTATAGTCCGACATGCTTCTCTTCTGGCCTGGCGAGCCTCTGGCGAAGCTGGGTTTTGCCGCGCTCAAAGTGAGTGCGGGCCGTTCCCAGCGAAATTTTCAGAACCCGGGAGGCTTCTTCCACTGTTAAATCTTGATAGAAGACCAAATGCAAAACCTGGCGTTGGCGGGCGGACAAGCCCTGCAAAGCCTGGCGCAAGGCGCGGCTGGACTGCGATCCGCTCGCTGCGGCTTCCGGATCGGGCGGCGGCATGGGGGCGGGCTGGCCCCTGAACCAGCGCCCCAGAATTCCGTCGCGCACCCATTGCCTGCGGCGCTGCTCTCGGGCCGTGCGGCGGATCACGCCGAAGAACCAGGTTTGCAGGCTCGATCTTCCATCGAAGCGGGCCGCGCCCTGCATGATTTTTAGATAAGCCGTTTGCAAAACTTCCTCCGCTTCTTCGCGTCGATGATCGCAACACCAGAGCGCCCAGCCAAAGCTGGCTGCATGCATCCGCTCGAGTTCACCCTGGAGATCGGTTTGGGTCATGCCGTCCGGGGCTGGCCCCGCGCTCTCGACTAAGTTCGTAATATGAGTGTCCTGGGATGGGCGCCTATATGACCCGACAGATGGAATAATATGGGAGAAATCTGCCTCCCACACTTGCCCGGAACGTAAGTCGATGGCAAAGCTGCGCCGGCCCGGGCGGCGTAGTGGGCAAGAGCGGCATCAAAGTTGGTAAGATGATGCGATCCCGCCACAGCTAGGCAAATGCCTTCTTGCGAGGAATCACCCGCGGAGCCTTTTGTGCCGGCGCCATTCGCATTTGCGTGCCAAGGCGACGCCGGACATCGGACCTCAGACCTCAGCCCAGCCCGGTTGGGGTGAAGTCTGGGTTAGGTCTGCGCTAAGGTCCGAAGTCTGCAGTCCGAGGTCTGATATTCGGAGGAGAATGGATGATAGGAAAGTTCGCGACGGTGAGTGCGCTGCTGCTGCTTGGATTTCAAGGGTGGGCGCAGAGCGCGCCCTCCGGGCAGGCGCCGGCAGCGCCGCCTTCTACCGCCACTCCCGCGGCGCAACCACCCGCTGCACCGGCCACAGCGCAACAGCCCGAGAACGGTCAGGAGCCGGCGGATGAGGCGTCGCTCTCACGCAGCAAGAAGAAGCCCAAAGATTACAAGAATTGGAGCTTCAACGTGGGCGCGGGCGCGAATGTGGATAGCGGTAAAACCAAGACGTACGTTCGGGGCGGAGGAGTCGGCGGTTCGGTGGGAGTGGCGCGCAACGCGAATAAATATCTGGGGCTGCGCGCGGATTTTATTTTCGCCGACCTGCCCCTGCGCGATTCGGCTCTAAACCTGGCGCAGGCAACTGGAGATACGAGTTACGCCTTCGCGGTCACGGTCGACCCGATCATCAATTTTTCCGTGACCAAGGTCTGGAGCGGTTACGTGCTCTTTGGACCGAGTTATATCCATCGCGCCGGCAGCCTGGACGACGACACCACTGTTCCCGGGGGCGCGTGCAACGGCTTCTGGGAGTGGTGGGGAGCCTGCAAGAATTTCAGCATTCCTCTCAGCGGCAACTTTACCAGCACCAGCCAGGATCAATTCGGCTACAACTTTGGCGGGGGCGTGGCTCGGAAGATGCCGAGCGGGGTCGAGATCTATGCGGAGTACCGTTTTATGCACGGCAGCGGGAACGGAGTTACGACCGATTTCCGTCCCATCACGATCGGGGTGCGCTGGTGAATTTTTCTTAAGCGCTATTCCGGATTGGTGCGATAGCTCCAGAGATCGCTGGCACGCTGTTGCAATTGCACGAATGAGTTTGCCGGAACCGGCTGCGAAATGACGGCGTCAGAGTTGGCCTCGAGCAATGCCGCTTCAACGATGGGATGCGCGGGAGCGAGCGAGCACGCAGGGTCCGTGGCGTTCGCATCGTGGGTGAGCAGCAGGGCTTGGCAGCGGCATCCGCCGAAGTCTTCGCCGCGCCGATCGCAACTACGGCAAGGCTCCGGCATCCACTCTTCGCCGCGAAAACGCTGGAAGGAAGGGGATTCCCGCCAGATGTACTCCAGCGATTGATTCTTGACATTTTCAAATTCGAGGCCGGGAATTACTTCCGCCGCGTGGCAGGGAAGTACTTTGCCGGCGGGATTGATGAGCATCAGTCTGCGTCCCCAACCACCCATGCAGGCTTTGGGATAGCGCGCGTAATAATCGGGGACCACCGAATCGATGCGGATGCGACCGGCTAGGCGCTTATCGGCGGCGGCAACCACTTCTACCGCTTTATCAAGCTGCGCCCTTGTGGGCAATAGCGCCGCGCGGTTCTGCAGCGCCCAACCGTAATATTGCGTGTGCGCGATCTCCATGCGTTCGGGCGCGAGTTGCTCGATGAACCCGATCATCTCCTCGAGGTGGTCGATGTTCTGCCGGTGAATCACAAGGTTGACCGTGAAGGCAATCTTGTGGCGGCGAATGAGGTGCGATAATTCAATCTTGTGTGCGTGGGCTTTGGCTCCGGCAATCCAGTTGGCGGCCTCCTCGCGGGAATCCTGAAAACTGATCTGGATGTGATCGAGCCCCACGTCGGCCAGAGCCTGCAGCCTGGTTTCATTCAGCCCGAGTCCCGAGGTAATGAGATTCGTGTAGAGGCCGGCAGCGCGCGCTCCTGCGATCAACTCAGCGAGATCAGGACGCGCCAGCGGCTCGCCGCCGGTGAAATGCGCGTGCAGCATTCCCAACCTGCCGGACTGCTCGAGAACATCGATCCACTCGGCGGTCGAAAGCTCGGAACTCACGGCAGCCAACTCCAACGGATTCGAGCAGTAGACGCAGTGCAGCGGGCAGCGATGGGTGATCTCGGCAATGAGGGCCAGCGGGTTGGGAATCATCGGTGCGGCGAGTGTCGTTGTATCCTTACAATATGTTACCAGTGAGACGTAGAGAGAACGCAGAGATGCTGGCCGACGTTCGAGCTTACGATGCGGCGAAGCCGCGTCTTGAGGATGGCGAGGACGAACTCATCCGGTTGGCGCTCACCGAACGCCCGGATTAACGGTGAGGCCGCGCTTCGCATTCGGCGCTAGTACCGGAAGCCCATCCGGACCAGCTTGCGAAGAAGCCGAGAGTATCGCGCGCGCTGATCGCGGCGCTTGAGACCAAGCGCAAGTCCGGGAGTGTAAGCACGAGGAAGGGGCTGGGGGCGGCGATCGGCGTGAGGGGCGTGAGGGGCGTGAGGTGAGCAACTGGCCTAGGCCTTCAAACCGTGGTAAAAGGTAAGACAAGAGTGGTATACCATGGCAACTCTCGATTGGTCGCAGTGTCCCGTGGTGAGAGCGTTCCGGGCAAACGCAGCGGCGCTTGGGTATTTCGGGGAACTCGGACGCCGTTTTCGACGGCATGCGAGAACCTCCAAGACATGAGCGTTGACGATCGGGTGGTGGAATTCGGCGTGACCCGCGAGCAGGTGGAAGCGGTATTGGAATTCGCCGCGCAAAGCACGGAAGCGCCGCCCGTCTCTCTCTGATGCTGATTCTTATTAGCCAAACTAAGGAGGTAAGAACGTGGCTGCTCTCGATTGGTCGCAATGCGCTGCGGTTGAGAGCGTACCGGGAAGACTAAGCGGCGCTTGGGTGCTTCGCGATACTCGGATGCCGGTTTCCGCCGTCTTCGAGAACCTGGAAGCGGGTGCGACCGTAGACGAGATTGCGGAGTGGTTTGACATCTCGAAGGAGCAGGTGATCGAGGTCTTGCAGTTCGCGGCTCGCAGTCTCGCAGCGCCGGTTCCCGCACAGCGGATAAGCGCGTCTCCCAGAGATGTTCATTCTTTTTGACCACGGCGTACCGGCCCCACAGGTTCCGTATTTGATAGGCCACGCTGTCGTTAAGGCAAAGGACCGAGGATGGGACGGCTTTCGAACGGCGACCTGCTGGCCGAAGCGGAGCGCGCCGGGTTCGAGGTTTTTCTTACTGCTGACAAGAATATCCGATACCAGCAGAATTTTACTGGCCGCAAAATCGCGATTATGGTCCTGAGCACCCCGCAGTGGCCGTTGGTCCGGTGGCACACTACAAAGATTGTCGCCGCTATCAATGCGGCTACCCCAGGCAGCTATCTCGAGGTCCTGATCCCGTAGAAGAGCCGATCCCCCGAGCTTATTTCTAAATACTGAGGAGCAACGGAATAGACCTAGCTAAGCTAGTAGAGAGCAACCTGTATGCAGTTCCCTCCGATAGCGCGTCTAGTAGTCCACGATCCGCTTATGCCGCAGTTGTTCCAGAAATTGACTGATGTCGGCGCGGATTTTGGCGGGGTCGGCGGCGTTGAACTGCGCTTGCAACTCTTCGATGATCTGGGCGAAGCTGCGTTGGCCGTCGCAACGCTCGAGGATCTGCAGGCCGGTGTCGCGCAGGCGGAGGGCGCCTTCGGGGTATAAGAGCGTGCGTTCGCCGGTTTTGTTTTCTGCGGTTTTCTTTTCTGTGCTCCAGCGGCAACCGGCGGCCAAGCGAGGCTGGCTGGAATCTTCGGGAGGTGGCATGTCCGTGGTGTGTCCTGAAAAGCGCGTCATCAGTGGTCGCGCCGAATCTAATGTTCTCAATTTCTGCTTCCGGGGCTGAAGCCGTTCTCCGTCGGCCTCATGCGGCGCGGCGGAAGAGGCTGCCCCGGTTCGATTCATGGCACCGCAGCGGCCGAAGCCGTCTTTGAAATCGAAAGCCTTAACCCAGCGCTCGAAGCGAGGCTCCACCTAAAACCAAGGTTTTTCATCGATCTCTGAAGCCGCGACTTTTCAAAACAGAGAAGCCACGGCCACGCAGAACCTATTTGTTTCGAAATCAACCCTCGCTGGCCTCGATGCGAAAAGCCCCCGGCGGCGGCCATCCCGGCTCAACGTAGGCGAAGTAGAGCGCATCGAGCTGGGCCCAGAGGATGTCGCACTTGTCGCGCAGGGCCTGGAGCGCTAATTCCTGCTCGGCTCGCGTCTTCGCGTTGTCGTGGACGTAGTTCACCGCAAATTGCGAATCTTCCGGCGCCTGATAAAGTCTGGCTTCGAAATAGTCTAGACCCCCCGCCAGCCAGGGATAATGTTGCCGCAGTTTTTCTACGCGCAAGGTGATCAGCTTGGCGGAAAACAATTCCGTCAGCGAAGAGGCCACAGCTTCGAGCAAACTGCGGCTGCGCACGATGTTCAGGTATTCGTTCACCGCGAAGCGGGTGGCGGGAAGAATGCCTTTTCCGGCGCGGACATCATTGGGATCTAGGCCGGTGGCTTCGGCCAATTTAATCCAGCGCTTGATGCCGCCTTCGCTCGTGGCGTCGCCGTCGTGATCGACCACGCGCTTGCGCCACGCGCGGCGGAACACTGGGTCGGGTCCGCGCGACAAGATAATCGAGTCTTTAATCGGAATGATGCTCTGATAGTAATAGCGATTGAGCGCCCAGGCCTGCAGTTGTCCGCGGGTGAGTTTGCCTTGGTGCATCAGCAGGTGAAAAGGATGCTTGTGATGGTAGCGCTCTTCGCCTATGGCTTGCAGCTGTGCGCGCAACTCGTCGAGCGTGAGCAGGGGTGCGGCTTGCGCTGGGTTTTCGGTTTCTACAGATCGAACTGCCATCCATCCTCCGCAACTTCCCAGCCGGCGCCCCGCACCTGGCGATATTGAGGACTGGCCTCATCGAGCATGGGATTGGTGTTATTGACGTGCAAAAATATTTTACGCGGACGGCGCACTCCCGCCAACTTCTTTAGCGCGCTCTCGACCGGAATGTGGCCCATCTGCAACGCGGTTTGACCGGTCCCCTGCACGCGGATCAGTTCGTCGTCGCTCCAGAAAGTACCGTCGAAGAGCAGGACGTCGCAGGCGTCGATTTGTTCCAGGAGTTCATCGTCCAGTTGCGGGACTGCGGGCATGTAAGCGAGACGGGTGTTGGAAGGCGAAGTGATGATGAGGCCCAGCGAAGCTTCGCCGGGTAAGAGTTGCGCGCGCCGATTTGCCTTGACGTAGGCTGGATAATGCTCGCTCAACGACCATGGCAGGCAGCGCAGGCCGGAGTCCTCGTCCCCGGCGTCGTGCACTGAGAATTCTTTTTTAGATTCAAATTCAGTCCAAACGACTTGATTCGGAATTCGCTGAAGCATGACGAACATGGAATTGTCTTCTTTGAGAATGCTTCGAACCGAGTCTGTGGCGTACACGCGCAGCGGTTGTAGTTCGCGCAACAAGAGCAAACCCAGGACGTGGTCGAGGTCGGCATTTGCCAGAACGACCCCGGTTATGGGCGACTGGCGCAGGCCTTCGCCGGGATGGAACTCGGGTGTGGCTTCAATTTGTGCGCGCAGGTCGGGAGATGCGCCCAACAGAAACCAGGAACGGCCATCTTCGGTAAGAGCGACTTGAGTTTGACTGCGAGGCTTGCCCTGAAAAGTGCCGGCTCTTACCGCACGGCAGTTGACGCAGGCGCAATTCCACTGGGGGAACGCGCCTCCGGCGGCAGAGCCTAGAATCTTCACCTGCATCTCTTGTGAGTTTACAGGGTTCGATTGCCGCCGGCGGTAATTCGGCGAGCACCTTTTAGAGCACGCGGCAATCAGCATTCGGCATTCGGCATTCAGGCAGTAAATCTGATGGCGGAGGTCCTGCAACTTTTTATGGCTTAGTCGCGGGGAGTAATTCGAAAGCATGGGACTCGCACAAGAATTGCGGAGATTTCACGATGGGATTGCGGTAAGTGTGAAAGTCTGTGCGATTCGAACGAGAATCCGCGCCGATGACGCGCTTTAGGCTTGCGTTCTGAGAGATTGCCCCGCATACTGCAAATGGCCCGTGTGATGCGGGTGACAGCTCTCCCCCCAGCCCTCCCCAATTGCTGCGATAGTTTTATCCCTGGCCGACGGTGGCGGCGCAGCGTAGCGGATCGATGTCCCAGAAGCTGGCCTCGACGCAGAGATTCTCCACTCCGACTTCCCCGGCCATTTCGGTGCCGGGTTTGCCAATCCAAACCACGCGAAATTGGGCTTTGGCGCCTTCGTAGAGAACGTCCACTACGTCTCCCGGCTTCAGGCGGGCGTCGACGCACTGCAGGGTTGCGCCGCGTCCGCTGATGGTGCGCAGGCTCGCCGGTTGCGTGAAAGGACGCGAGTAACTGTCCATGCCCCAGATGTGCACGGGGAGATCAACGAAAACGCGCGATTGTTGCCGCCGATCCATGCCGTGCTCCTTGGCTTTGAACTTTGGCTTGCAGGGAGGATCACAGAATCTTAGGCGCGGGCGGGTGAGGAGCAAAGTGACGGCGGTCACCTGTTGGGGAGTAACTTGGGGCTGGTGACTAAAGGGCAGTTCTCAGTTCTCAGTTTCTAATCGAGCGAGCAGGCGCCTGGACCTCTGGGATCGCCGCACGAGCCGCATGCGCCTGCCGGAGCTGGTGACGCGCTGTGCCCGCCTTTTGCGGAGACGGCAAAGACGCTTAGCTGCGGGCTTAGCTTCTTGCTTGTACATTTGGGGCAGGTGGCTTGGTCGCGGCCGAAGACCAGGGCTTCGAACTCGTGCTGACATTCCTCACAGATGTATTCAAAAATCGGCATGGCGGTCACTCCAATAAAACTGACTCTGCCTATTAGAATCAATTGGCGCGAACTTCGCAAATGGAGTTGTGACTTTTGGGGCCTTCGACAGCACGAGCGGACGAGTCGTTTGAGGACGGGTCGCCTGAAGATAAATCGGCTAAAGATAGATCGCTCGAAGATGAATCGGCTAAAGACGGATCGAAAATTCAGCCCGAGTTGGTGCGTCCCGCTTTCCGTCCGCGGCGCGGACTTGGCGGCGGGCACAGTCAAACTCTGGCGGCATTTTTTCTGCCGCGCCGCATCGACCTGCCTGCAGCCGAACGGCGGCTGATTGAAGTGGAACCGGGGATCTCCGTGCTCTGCCATTGTCACTGGCAGTCTGATCGGCGCAGCGCACTGACCTTGATCGTCGTGCATGGCCTCGAGGGGTCGAGCGAATCGCAATACATGCTGGGCATTGCGCGCAATGGTTTGGCTGCGGGCATGAACGTAGTGCGCATGAACCAGCGCAACTGCGGCGGCATGGATCATTGGGCGCCTACGCTTTACAACTCCGGCCGTTCGGAAGACGTGGCCGCGGTGGCGCGCAATCTGGTCGAGCAGGACAGCATTCCCGGGTTCGTGCTGATCGGTTTTTCCATGGGCGGCAATCTGGTGTTAAAACTTGCTGGGGAGTGGGGAAGCGCAGGTCCGGCGGAGTTCCGGGGTGTGTCGGCGGTTTGTCCCGCGATCAATCTGGCGGCTGGTGCCGATGCCTTGCACGAGCCTTCCAATCGGATTTACGAATACTATTTCTTGCTGCAGTTGTTTCAGCGCTATAAGCGAAAGCTGCGGATGTTTCCCGGCCATTACGACGCCACGCGCTTGCGCGGGGTGCGAACTCTGCGCGAGTTCGACGACCGCATCACCGCTTATTACTGCGGTTACGCCGGCGCAGCGGACTACTACGACCGCGCCGCGGCCGCGCATGTGATCGACCGCATCGCGCGACCCACGCTGGTGATCCATGCCGCGAACGATCCTTTCATTCGCATCCTGCCGGAGACGCGCGTCAAGCTGCTGTCTAATCCCAACCTTACTTATATCGAGACCGAGGATGGCGGGCACTGCGCCTTCGTTGGCGAGCGCGATGGTGATCCCGCTTACGACGGGCGCTGGGCGGAGCGCGAGGTGGTCGAGTTCGCGAAGCGCTTGCGGTAAAGCGCTAGCTTTTGCTGCATCCCTGTTACTGCATCCCTGCCCGAAGTGCCATCCCGAGCGCAGCGAGGCACCGTGGTGTGTGCCGGCGCAGGCATGTCACTGGTTCCGGCAAGAACCAAGGTCCCTCGCTGCGCTCGGGATGACAGGGCATTTTGTGCTCGCTGCACACGCAGCTCAGTTCGCGCGGGCTGGACTGCGAAGCGACGCTACAATCTCGGCTCCCCGGCCCTTCATTCTTGTGCGCAGGAAAGCCAGCAGCAGCATGGCGAGGAAGATCGTCAGCAATCCCAAAGATGCGGTACGGATGCTTTGAATATGTTTGGGTAGGATGGAGAAGCGTCCGTAGACCAACTCAACGTGCACCCAGTACACCAGCAGGGAGGCTTGGCCCAACTGAATCAGTGGGCTGAATCCCCACCGCCCTGCGCCCCAGCGGCACCAGGCATAGGTTGCCGCGAGGATCACCAGCAGCATCCCCACGCGAATCAGAAAGAAATTTGGGCTGGTGTGCCAGTAATCGTAGACCGCGTAGATCTGATGATGACCGGCGTCGAGCGAGCGCGAAAGCTCCACGAATAAGAGTCCCGCCGCGCCGGCTAATGAGAAGATCAGCGACTCGCGTTCGCGCGCCCATTCGCTTTGCAAAATGAAGCCCGCCGCCAACCCGGCGAAGGCGAAGGCAGTCCAGGGAAAAATAGGGAAGAGCCAGGGTTGCGGCGTGCCCAGGTTGTGCACGCCATTGATGTACGATTCGAGCGGCCAGGGCAGCCATGTGGGCCGCCAGGTCGTCCACAGCGGCGGGGTGAGCAGGGAAATGAATATCGCAGTGCCGGCGGCGGAGAGAATCAGAGCCAGCGCAGTTCGCGTTTCGCGCTGCGCGGCCAGCACCAGCCAGCACAACACGCCCATCAGCATCATGGAAAGGCCGATGGTGTTGAGAACGTCCACGCGCAGGAGATCGCTGAGCGGCGCCCAGCCCCAGGCGATGAGATATTCCTGCAGGCGGAAGAGGAGTCCGAAGGCAAAGACTTCGGCGCCGCGCAGGATGGTGGTGCGGGCGATTTGCCCGGGCGGCAAGTTTTTTCGGCGAAGCTTGTCGACCACCAGCGCGAAAGAAAAGCCGGCCAGAAATAGAAATAGAGGGGCGGGAAAGGTTCCACCCAACTGCGAGGCCATGAAGAATTTGCTCTGGCGCCCGCTCGGGCTGAGCCAGGCGTCGTAACAATGGGTCTGGAACATCAGGAGGCAGGCGAGGCCGCGCATCCAGTCGATATAGGCCAGGCGAGATGAGTTCGAGGGCGTCATGGGTGGGCTTAACGCGAGCAACGGGGAAGTATACGGTATGGCTGGCGCTCAATTTTGCGTGCCCGAGCGGTTCGATGTGACGGGAGATCCCTCGCTCTGCTGGTGAAAGCGCAGGGCTTCGCGATGACGCCGCCTGAAAGAGCCAAGATTATCCGATTTAGGGGGCTAAGAAGAGTGGATCGGATTTCTTGAAGTGCTGAATTGTGATAGGGTTCCCTGCACAGAAATATCCAGCTGGAAACATCCAAGTTACGAATCAGGTTATCCGGTTCGGTTACCCATACGGTTACGAAAAACGGTAGGCCATTCGGCGTTTTACAAGGTGCCCTTTCGGGACCTAGCACAGGATTGGTACAGCAGGCAGACTACACGTTCATCCGATCATGGACGAGAAACCGAAAGAAACAGTCCTTCTGCGCGTAAGCCCTCCCCGAATTCTTCTGAGCGGGGTGGCGATTGTGCTCGCTTTGGCCGCCCTGACCGGCTGCCAGGGGTTTAGCACCGGCAAAGCGGCCGCGCAAGGCGCCCAAGATACCGTGTCGGGCGGGCTGACGGCCACGCCTGCAACCGTCACATTCGGCAATGTGCAGATTGGCACCAGCCAGAGCCAGACGGTCACCCTGGGCAATACCAGCAGCTCCACGCTCAACGTAACCGACGCCACGGTTACCGGAACTGGTTTCAACACGACGGGACTAACGATTCCCCTGGCTTTGTCGCCTGGGCAAAGCGCGACTTTCAGCGTGGTGTTTGCTCCGTCGGCGGCCGGTAGCGTGACCGGGAATCTGGCGCTGACCAACGACGGTTCGATCAGCGTGGTCAATGTCGCGCTCTCCGGAACGGCGGTTACGCCGGGCAGCCTCACGGCAAATCCCACGAGTTTCAACTTCGGCAGCGTGCTGGTGGGGAGCAGTCAGACGCAGAGCGAGACCCTGACCAACATGGGCAGCGAGAATGTGACCCTGTCAACGCCGGTGGTCACGGGCGCGGGATTCAGCTATACCGGACTGAGTTTGCCGCTGACGCTGGCGCCGAATCAAAGCACAACTTTCAGCGTCGTTTTTGTGCCTACGGTTGCCGGCGCCAGCGACGGCACCCTTTCGATTCCGAACAGCGGATCGAGCGCCACGCTGGATATTGCGCTTTCCGGCACCGGAGCCACAGCCGCTTCGGCGCAGCTGCAAATCACTCCCTCCACCATCAACATCGGCAAGGTGACGGTAGGGACGAGTGGAACCCAGACCGGCACGCTTACCGCCATCGCGGGAACGGTTACAGTGGCCTCGGTGAGCGTGGGAGGTTCGGAGTTCACGGTGAGCGGCGTTCCGGTGACAATACCAGCGGGACAGACCGCGAACTTCACGGTTACGTTTACGCCGCAATCGAGTGGAACCGCGTCGGTGACCGCGGTGTTCACCAGCAATGCTTCGAACCCGTCGGCTTCCGTGACGCTAGCCGGCACGGGAGTGGCTGCGCCAGCGCATAGTGTGAATCTCACGTGGGACGCCAGCACTTCACCCAATATTATCGGCTACAACGTTTATCGCCGGACGGGGAGCTCGGGCAGCTTCACCCGGATCAATAATGCACTGGATTCGCTGACTGCGTACACGGACTCCGCCGTGGCGGATGGGCAGACTTATTACTACGAGACTACGGCAGTGAATTCGAGCAACGAAGAGAGCGCACCTTCCACACCGGTCAAGGCTGTCATACCGGCACCGTAAGCTACGTCTGTTTCGATTCGTTATGATTCCGCGTCCCTGGCAGAAATGGAGAGGCGGGCGGTAGACTTGCGCTCGAGCGCGGTTGCCGAACTTCGCGCCAGCCGTGTGAGCCAGACGCCAGCTTCGCGCCGCGCCTGCGCGATTTGCTCTCCGGTCAGGACTTTGGTGATGAGGCCCTGAGCCTGGGCCGCGCGCTCCATCGCTACCAGGTACCACATGTAGGCGCGCACCACATCGTCGGGCTCGCTGCGGCGAGCCAGATACATCTGCGCCAGAGCCAACTGGGCTGCCGGCAGTCCTGCCTCGGCGGCGCGCTGCAGCATGATCATCTCGTCGGGGGAGTGGCCAGGGGAAGCGTGGCCTTGCTCAATTGCGCGCGGCCATCCCGACTTCGCTGCCGGCCCAGGGGCCGTCTGGCTCAGGGTCATATAGAGAAGTTCCACCCGGCTGGAAACGCCTAGCTTGTCGAAGACACGGAAAAGATAGTTCTTGACGGTGTGCTGGCTCAAGGCCAGGCGCTCGGCGATCTCGCGATTGGTCAGTCCCTCCGCGAGGCAACGTACCACCTCTAATTCCCGCTTCGAAAGAAGGTTCACGCCGTCGGCGTTGACGGCGCGAAAGGCCGGGGTATTGGCCAGGGCTTCCATGGCAATCACCATCTGCGAACTGTTCGCCCAGATCTGACCCTGGTGCACGCAGTGAATACATTTGGAAAGCAAATCGACGGCTTCGCCCTTGCTGAAAACCCCTCGAGCCCCGGCGCGGAAGGCGTTCAGGATCGTTTCGTGCTTCGATAAATTGGCCAGCACCACGGTCCGGGTCTCGGGGCGAAGCGCGCGCAGTTGCTGCAGAATCTCAAAGCCGCGGGAGGGCTCATCGTCCACATCGGAGCTTATGACGAGTACATCCACGCGGCACTCTACGACTGCAGCCGGCAGAGCGTGAGAGCTGGAATCGAACGAAAGGACATCGAGCTGAGAGTCGCGCCGGAGCGCGCCGGCAAGCAGTTCGGTGTGAATCGGGGAACTGTCGGCAACCAGGACGCGGACACGGCGCTTTGGGATGGGCGGAGTATGGTCGGTTTGTCCATCGCTGATAGGCGCATGGCCAACCTGATCATGGCTAACTGGATCGGGGCTGAAGCGAGCATCCCGCATAACGTCTTTCTGGCGCTGGATATAGAGGCGCGCAACCGGCTGGGTCACAGACGGAAGCAGATTCTATCCAGTTTGATCCCAGAGGTGCAAGTATACGTTTGGAGTAGGCGCGAAATGTTGCAGAAAAATGGAATCCCAATTATGCAAGAAATTGCATCTTGAATTACAAGTGGTTGCAGCCCCTTGAGGGCGCCATTTAATGCCGTATAAATTGCCCCCGATATGTTATTAAATGCCTTTTTAACAATGACTTAATGGCGCGATGAAGCAGCGGTCAAGGGGGCTACCGCAGAGACTTTTTGAGATGGTAAGAGATAACCATCTCTAGTCTTTTTATCTCATCCCATTAGTACATTCATGGCAATGACTAGGAGTAACCACCCGTTGGGTTGGTGTACCTCTTGCAGATGTCTGCAATGCCAGGTACTATCGAATTCATCAGGGCATGCCGGATTTGGCGTTCGGCAAGTTTTCTCCCCCAGGCCCTATGGTACCCGGATGGCGTTTGAGTACTCTGCGTGACCGCGCCACGAAATAATTTGCGGCAGGCGCAGTAGGGATTCACTGGCAAAAATAAAGGATAAGAGATAAAAAAGAAAAAAGATAAAAGATGGCCAATCGCGGTTTGACCCGGAAATGAGATCGAGTTTTTCGGAGGACCGGAATATCGGGTGACCGGGAAACGAAATTGTCATTCGCAGCACGATAGAAGAAATAATAATAGAAGAAAAGAAATAGAAGAAACGAACGATAGCAGAAACCAAGTTCCCCCCTCCTGATTCTGCTAGGCCATATCTCCCCGTGGATCTCGTGATGGAGATCTTGTGTGCGACACCAGTGTCGCTAGGCATTTTTGGGGTCGCTTCCGCGGAAGTGACTTAGAGGGCGAAGCTATGAGCATGAGCAGCGCGATCTGGCAACCGGCGCAGCCGTCGGAGATGTTGCAATCTTCCGTGGCGCCTTCTCCGGCAGGCGAGGCGGGAATGCAATCTCCTGCGATGCCGGCGGAGAACGAACACTGGTACGGGTTGCAGACCCGCCCCCGCCACGAGAAGATGGTGGCGCAGCGCTTAGAGGAGCGGGGTGTGACTACGTTCCTGCCTCTGGTCACGGAAGTGCGGCGCTGGAGCGACCGCAAGAAGTCGGTGCAGTTGCCCCTGTTCAGCTGCTACGTATTCGCCAGGTTTATGCCCAAGCGCGAGGAGCGCCTGCGGGTTTTGCGTGTCGATGGAGTGTTTGGGCTGGTGGGCGCGCGCGGCGAGGGCGCCGCAATCCCCGAAGAGCAGATCGGCGCGGTGCGCAGCCTGATCGAGGGCCAGCTACCCTACTCGTCGCATCCTTTCCTGAAGATCGGCCAGCGGGTGCGCATCCGCAGCGGAGCGCTCGACGGCCTGGAAGGCATTTTGGTCTCGCGGAATGGAGACCGCACGCTGGTGATTTCAGTGGATGCGATTCAACGTTCGCTGGCGGTGCGCGTGGAAGGCTACGAAGTCGAGCCGGTCTGAGCCGGTTGAAAAAATTGTTGCAAAGTATTCTCCGGGGCAAGTTTTCGCAAGCCAGTCGCCGCCCTAAGTAGTGTCCGCAATCCGTAAGGTCGCGTCACTCCTCAAAAAGCCAATGGAAACCATTCACTTGCTGGCCGTGAGCCGAGAAGCCGCAATGCTGCGTCTGCTGTGGTCGATGGCGGAAGCGAACGCCTGGCATCTGGAGACCGCGGCCAGCGGCCTCGAAGCCATGGAGCGGGTGCAATCCGGAGCGATGCCGGAGCTGCTTCTGTTGGGCTTGCCGCATGGCGATGCCGAGAGTCTGCACATTCTGCGCTGGCTGCGCCGTATCCGGCCCGAGCTTCCGGTGATCGCGCTGGGCAGTTCCGACGACGCCCTGGGAGCGCAGGAAGCGATGAACCTAGGAGCCAGGGAAGTTCTCCCCGGTCCGTTTAGCGAACAGCAGATCGAATTTGCCATCGAGCGCCAGCTGGGATTGTCAGGAAATGGGCAGAGCGAGACTTCCGGCGAGCATTTCGAACAACTCGGGCCGGATGGCATGTTCGTCAGCTCCAGCCCCATTATGCAGAAAGTGCGCGGCCACGTGGAGCTGCTCGCGCAAGCCGACGTGCCGGTATTGATCCTGGGCGAGGCGGGCAGCGGAAAATACGCGGTGGCCAGCCTGATTCATAAGCTTTCGGTACGCTCCGGCTTCAAGCTGCTGCGCGTCAACTGCGCCGAGATGCCGGAGTCTGTGCTCGAAGTCGAACTGTTCGGCCAAGAGCCGGAAGCGGGCTTGGGCTTTTCCCGCACCAGTTTGGGCCGGTTCGCTCCCGGAGAGAAAGGCGCCATCTACCTGGAGGAGGTCGCCGAAATGCCGGCGGCGCTGCAGGCCCGGCTGGTGCAGGTGTTGCAGAATCAGGGCGCGCAGAATCAGGGTCCGCAGAATCAGGGTGCGCAGAATCATGACGCGCCGAAAAACGGGGGAAACGGTCACGCTTTGCCAGCTGAGTTCCGGCGGACTGCGATCGCCGAAGCGGCGCCGGCCGACGTCCGGATTTTTGCCGCCAGCAGCACCAACCTGAGCCGGGCGGTGGCCTCGAAGCAGTTGCGCGAGGATCTGTATTACAGCCTGAGCGTTTTCACCGTGCATGTGCCGCCGCTGCGCCAGCGCAAGGACGAGATTGCCACCCTGCTGCGCTACCTCATGCACAAGCTGGCCAAGCACTACAGCCTGCCGCCGCGAACCCTGTCGGCTGAAGTGCTGGAGGCCTGCCAGCGCTATTCCTGGCCGGGCAACCTTAAGGAATTGGAAACCTTCGCCAAAAGATATCTGCTGGCCGGCGACCCGGAGCTGAGTCTCGGGGAAAATCGCTTTGGCCTCGGCGACAACGGCCGCCAGGCCTCGATCGCGGTCACCGTGGCAACCGCGCCCTGGGATGCAAAGGAATTAGGCCAGGACGAACTCGGCCGGAGTGAATCGGTAAGGCCGCAATCGCAACCGGAATCGTTGAAGTCGCTGATCCAGGGCATCAAGTCGGAGGCGGAGCAGAATGCGATCGGCGCGGCGCTCCGGCGCACCGGCTGGAACCGCAAAGCCGCGGCGCGCTTGCTGCGGGTCAGTTATCGGACCCTGTTATACAAAATCGAGCAGTACCATATGCGCGCTCCGGACTCTTATCTCGCCCCGCTGCCGGAAGACGAATTGTCCGTGCCGGGCAATGGCGTCAAAGGCGATGGGAAGGCGAGTTGAAACCGGCTCCGCCTGAGTCAGCCGCGTTATCAGGGCGTGTGATCCGGGAAAAACTCCGGGAAGAATGAAGAATGAAGAATGAAGACAAAGATAAAGACACCATGATTGGAAAATTTTCAGCGAAGTCGAGGACATGGGTGCGTGCGCTGTGGCTGCTGCCGCTCGGGGCCTCTCTCTGCGCTGCGCTGGCCGCGCAAAGCGCTGCGGCCGGCGGCGCTGGCGCGCCCCCCAATCCTCCCGCGCAAAACGCTCTCGTGGAACGAGCTGGGGAAGCCGCGAACGGGGCGGCGCCCGCGGCTGCGTCCAAACCGCACGACGACACCTTTGTCATCGGCAACGACGATGTGCTCGCCATCAACGTGTGGAAGGAGCCGGATATTTCGCGCTCCATCCCGGTGCGCTCCGACGGCAAGATTTCCTTGCCCCTGGTGGGTGAAGTGCAGGCCGCGGGGCAAACTCCTGCGGCGCTCGAAAAAGAGATTGCGGGCAAGCTCAAGAATTACATCTCCGAGCCTGAAGTCACGGTGATGGTGCAGCAGGTCAACAGCCAGAAATTCAATATTCTGGGGCAGGTGGTGAGACCGGGAGCCTATGTGATCGCGAACTCGCCCACGGTGCTCGACGCCATTGCGCTGGCCGGAGGCTTCCGCGATTTTGCCAAGCAGAAATCCATTTACGTTCTGCGCCAGACCGCGACGGGCGAGACTCGGCTTTCGTTTAATTACAAAGAAGTCGTTCAGGGCAAGAACATGGCGCAGAACGTCAAGCTGCAGCCTCGCGACACGATTATTGTTCCGTAGATATTGTTCCGTAGACAGTTCTGCACAAATTTTGCATAAATCATGCTCCGTAGAACCAGTTCGCAGGCATCTTCCGGGAACCGAGTGCTCCGTAAATATCGTTTGAACGACATGCGCTTTCGCGACTTATTGGGGTGGGGATTGCTGCTGTTGGCCGGCGTGGCGCTGCCGTCGCGGTTTGCGGTAGCGCAGCAGGGCGCGCAGCCGCCTGCGTCCGAGGAGCAGCCCGCTGTTCCGGTGCCGGTGGTGACTGGGGCGCCGAACGCCGATCTCCCGGGTGCCGATTCCACGAATAGGGATCTTGACCAGACTTCGACCCGCATGCTGACGCCTCCTCCGGCCAGCGGAGGGAGCTATCCCATTTCGGTGAGCGCGGAGGAGCGCGCCAACTATCTGCGCGGCGGCGTGACCTTCAATACCGCCTACTCCGACAACGTGCTGGCCGGGATCAGCGGCGCGCCGAAGAGCAGCCTGAGTTACTCGATCTGGCCGACCGTCGCGCTCGATGAAACCTCCTCGCGCATGCACTGGGTTTTGTCCTACGCGCCGGGCTTCACCTTTTATCAGAAGGTCAGCGCCTATAACGAATCGGATGAGAATCTCGGGCTCGAGTTTACCTACCGCCTGAGTCCGCACGTGACCTTTTCCGCGCGAGATGGGCTGCAGAAATCCTCGAACGTATTCAACGCGCCGAATCTGGGAGCTGCCGGGGTGGTTTCCGGCGGAACCACGGTGGCGAACCAGTCGGTGATCGCCCCGGTGGCCGACCGGCTGAGCAATACCGGTAATGTGGGCATTACTTATCAATTTGGCGCCAACAGCATGGTTGGAGCCGAAGGCAGCTTCGCCAACCTGCACTATCCGGATCTCGCGCAGGTTCCGGGATTATTCGATTCCGAGTCGCAGGCCGGCTCCGCTTTCTACGCGGTGCGCGTTTCCAGGATGAATTATTTGGGAGCGATTTATCAGTATCAACGGCTGCAGTCGTATCCCGGAACGGAGACCAATCAGACTCAGACTCATGCCGCTCTGGGTTTTTACACGCTGTATCTGAACCCGCGCTTTTCGATCTCGGCGTTTGGCGGCGCGCAGTACGCCGACAGCGACGCGCAGTTTTCCGCCGCAGGGTCGGTCGCAGCTCCGTCCGTGCACAGCTGGAATCCGGATGCCGGGGGCAGCGTCAGCTGGCAGGGACTGCATACTAGCGCGGCCATCAGTTATTCGCACATGATTTCCGGGGGCGGCGGGCTTTTGGGGGCGGTAAAAATGGACGGCGCCAGCGCCTCGCTGCGGCAGCAACTCTCGCACACCCTGAGCGCGACCGCGGTCGCCGGATATGCCCAGAACGATCTTCTGGCCAACGCGGCGGCTTTGAGCGGCAACGGGCATTCGGTATCGGGCACGGCTTCGGTGCAGCAGCTGGTGGGCCAGCATTTGAGCCTGCAGCTGGGCTATTCCCGGCTGCATCAGGATTACAGTAGCGTGGCGGTTCTGGCTGCGAATCCGGACACCAACCGCGAATTCGTTTCGGTTTCCTATCAGTTCTCGCGGCCCCTGGGAAGGTAGTCCCGGGAATCATCGCGGAAGCCGCGGCTTCCGGAATGTACTTAGGGAAACGTTCAATTATGGTTGAAGATCTCGAAGAAGCAAGTTGGGGCGGGTTCGATCTCGAGCGTTATCTCGGAATGGTCCGCCGCCGCCACATGCAGTTCCTGATTCCGCTGGTGGTGGCCTGGCTCTTGATCTGGGGAGTGAGCTGGGTTCTGCCGGCGCGCTATCGCTCGACCACCGTGATTCTGGTCGAGCAACCAACCATGCCCAAGGATTACGTCACCCCCAACGTGAACGACGATCTGCAGGACCGGCTGCGCAGCATTACCGAGCAGATCCTGAGCCGCACCCGCTTGCTGCACATCATCGAGCAGCACAATCTCTACATCGACAATCAGCGGCCCATGACCCCGGACGAAAAAGTCGAGCAAATGCGCCGCGACGTCGAGATTGAGCTGGTGCGCGACCCGGAGAACCGGGTAAGCGCCTTCCACGTCTCCTACCAGTCGCGCAGCCCGCAGGTGGCGCAGCAGGTGACCAGCGAACTTACTAATTTATTTATCAGCGAGAACCTGGAAGTGCGCCAGACGGAGTCGGAGGGCACCACCAAATTCCTTGAGAGCCAACTGGAGACGGCGCGCAAGGCCCTCTCGGTGCAGGAAGACAAGATTCGCGACTTCAAGGGCCAGCACCCCGGCGAGTTGCCCACGCAGGTGAGCAGCAACCTCCAGATCCTCTCCGGCATGCAAGGCCAATTGCAATCCGAGGAGGATGCGCTGAATACCGCCAGCCAGCAACGTGTGTATCTGGAAACCCTGCTCAGCCAATATCGTTCGCTGCAAGGCTCGGTAAAGAGCGGAAGCGGCTCGCCTCCGATGGGCTTGCCGGCGATCGATCAGGAGCTCGACCGCCTGCGGGCGCAGCTGGCCGACCTCAGCTCGCGTTATACCGACCGCCATCCCGACGTCCGCAAGCTGAAAGAGCAGATCGCCAAGACGGAAAAGATGCGGGATAAAATCGCCGCCGACTTGAAGAATAGAGAGAGCGATCCCGCCGGCAGCGCCAGCACCGCCGAGGCGGTGGACCCTTCGTCTCCGATGGCGCAGGTGCAGGGACAGATTCAGGCCAACCGCGTGGAAATCGCCAACCGCGAGCGTGCGGTGGCGGAGTTGAAGACCAAGGTTGCCGACTATCAGGCCCGGCTGAACCAAGAGCCGGTGCGGGAGCAGCAACTTTCCGATCTCACCCGCGGCTACGAACAGTCGAAGGCCGATTACGACGAACTGCTGAAGAAGAAGAACGAGTCCGCCCGGGCCACCAGCATGGAACTGCTGCAGCAGGGCGAGCGCTTCCGCATCATCGATCCGCCCAGCCTGCCGCTGCGGCCGGACTTTCCCAATCGCCTGAAGTTTTGGGGCATTGGACTTGGGATTGGGCTGGCTCTGGGCATCGTCGTGGCCGGGAGCTACGAGTTGATGGACGACAGAGTCTACGAGGAGAAGGCCATCGAGAAGCTTTTGCCCGTGGCCGTTATCTCCGAGATTCCCTCGATTTCGATCGTGGCCGATCTGCAAGCCGAGCGCAAGCAGATGTGGGTGGGGTGGGCGACGGCGGCCGTTATTTCGATTATGATTCTGCTGGGTTCGGCCGTGAGCTATCTGCGCGGCTAGGGCCGGTGGGCAATCCGGAACTGGCAGGACCGCGAATTCCCAGAGCGCGAATTTGCAAGAGCGCGAACTAGCAAGACCTCATGTACAAAGCTTATTACAGCCTGAAGCGCAACCCCTTTGAGATCACCCCCGACCCTTCGTTCCTGTTTCCCACGGCGAGACATAATGAAGCGCTCGCGGCGCTCTATTACGGGGTAAGGCGGCACAAGGGCTTTGTGGTGCTGACCGGGGAGGTGGGCACGGGCAAGACGCTGCTGCTGCGCTGCCTGCTCCAGTTGCTTACCCACAGCCGTGACGTCAAGTACGCCTACGTGTTCAACGGGCGGCTGACCCCGATCGAGTTTCTGCAGTATGTGATCGGCGATCTGGGCTTGCCGGCCGCGGGCAAGAACAAGAGCGAACTGCTGTTGCAGTTGGCCCATTACGTGGTCGCCCGCGGCGAAAAAAAACTGACCACGGTGCTGGTCGTCGACGAGGCCCACCATCTTTCGACCGACATTCTCGAAGAGATTCGGTTGCTCACGAACCTCGAAACCGCGGACGAAAAATTGCTGCAGATTCTCTTGGTGGGCCAGCCCGAACTGGATGAGAAGCTGGATTCGGTCGAGTTGCGGCAGTTAAAGCAGCGCATCGCGCTGCGCTCGCATCTGGCGGCGCTCGATCTCAACGAAACCCAGGGTTACATCGAACGCCGGCTGCAGCTGGCGGGCAGTTCCGATCCGGCAACTCTGTTCCCGATTGAGACCGTCGCTGCGGTGCACCGGTACTCCCGGGGGATTCCGCGGCTGATCAATACGATTTGCGAGAATGGGCTGATCGCCGGTTATGCCCAGCATTCGACCAGCGTAACTCCCGCCATGATCGACACCATTGCGAGCGACTTTCGCCTGGCAGTTCACACTCGCAGCGGGAAGAAAAACGGCCAGAGCGGGGAAGCCGACCTGCAGAATGTGGCCAGGAAATTGCTTGAGTTATATGCCAGCCTGGAGGCGGAGAGAGCGGAAG
This sequence comes from Candidatus Sulfotelmatobacter sp., assembly GCA_049513475.1. Taxonomy (GTDB): domain Bacteria; phylum Acidobacteriota; class Terriglobia; order Terriglobales; family Acidobacteriaceae; genus Sulfotelmatobacter. The sequence goes on from JBEKWC010000043.1 coordinate 31,237, forward strand.
CGGAGAAAACTGAAGAACAGGAATTGACCAGCCGCGTGAGCCTGCGGATGCGAGAGCAGTGAGAGCAACGTCCTCTGAAGCAAGAGGCAGTATGGCAGCAAAGCTGCAAACGAAAGTTTCGATGATTGACAATCGTGAAAGCGATTCATCTTGAATTGATCAACCAGATAATGAATGTGAGAACAATGAACGTCAGAATAATGAACGTCAGAATCATGAATTCGAGAAACCTGAAGGCGAGAGACATAGCCGGGAAAGCCGGGTTCGCGGCATGAGCCATATTTTTGACGCTTTACAGAGGTCGGAAGCCGAGGCCAACGGGGCGGAGATGCCGGAGACTCGGAAGTCTACCCTGCCGCACGCCACCGAATTGCTGCAATTGGCGGAGCGCAAGATGCGGGCGCAGAATGCCGCCAGCGCAACCCGCCGCGAGCGGGATCAGGCCGATCGCGCTCAGCCGGATCGTATCGGAGCGGATCGTGCCAAAGTGGATCATGAGGATCCAGACCGGGCTGAGATGGATGGTGCCGCGCTCGATCGCTTTGCCGATCTACCGGAGTTCGACCGCGAGCCCTCGGATGTCGCCGCTACGCGCCGCCGCGAAGGGGATCTTCGAGAGTCGATGCGCCGGGAGCCTGAGGTCCGGGAACCTGAGGTCCGGGAACCTGAGGTCCGGGAAACGGATCGCCGCGATCTTGGCCGACGCGAACTCGGGCGCCCGGAGCTCGATCGCCGTGAGTTGGAGCGGCCCTCGATCGCCCTCGAGCAGTTTCCTTCCATTCCAGTTTCGATCGCGCCCAGCAGCCGGCTGGTATCGGTGGGTGCGGAAGAAAGCCTGGGCGCGGAGAAATTCCGCTTTCTGGCGGTGCGTCTGCGGCAGATGCGGCAAAGCCGTCCGTTAAAAAAGATTCTCATTACCTCGACCATTCCCCAGGAGGGCAAAAGCACCGTCGCCGCCAATCTGGCGTGCACCCTGGCCCGGAGAAAACAGCATAAGACGCTGCTGCTCGAAGGCGATCTGCGGCGCCCGACCGCCGCCGACAAGTTTGGTTTGGGCCGCCTCACCGGCCTCTGCGACTGGCTCTCCGGCCAGGTCCCGAATATCAATCTTTACCGCTTGGAAAGCCTGGGCTTCTGGATTCTGCCGGCGGGCAGCGCCCCGGAGAATCCTTTGGAGCTGATGCAATCCGGAAAAATGGCGAATCTGATGTTGCAATTGGAAGACTGGTTTGACTGGATTTTGATCGACTCTCCGCCGGTGCTGCCTCTGGCCGATGCCAGTATCTGGTCGCGCATGGCGGATGGTATCCTGCTGGTGACGCGCCGCGGCGTCACCGAGAAAAAGCAACTGCAGCGCGGGCTGGAAGCGATTGAGCGCTCAAAGCTTTTGGGCGCGCTCGTCAACAGCAGTTCGAACGCGGCGCACAGCGACTATTATCAGCGTTACACGACGGAGGGCGACCGCCCGAAATAATAAGAAGAGGCGGCGCCGGCTGAACGGTTTTTGCTTTGGAACTTCCCCCTAAGATCCCCCCAAATGAAACTTGGTCAGTAATCGGCATGTTTGCCCGTAGGTTATCGGGCCAATCCGGCGGAGGGAATCGTGACACCAAAACGCAGTAACGGCAACATCTTAACCCCGCGCGCGGACGCTGCTTCGTCCGCGGACCGCGGTATGCTGGACGCGGAATCTTTCCGGCGGATGATTACGCTCGAAAGAAAACGCAGCGAGCGCTCGCGCAAGCCTTTTATCCTTCTGCTGCTCGATATGGGCGAACCGTTGGCGCCAGAAAAGAACCGCAAAATTCTAGAAAAGATCATGGCCGCCCTGGCCGCCTCCACCCGGGAGACCGATATCACGGGCTGGTATGCCATCGACTGCGTGGTCGGAGTCATGTTCACCGAAGTCGCGGTCGAAGACGGCCGCTCCATTCCCAACACGGTGATCGCGCGCGTGACCGAGACGCTGCGCAGCGGCCTGAGCTTCGAGGAATTCGGCCGCATCAGCCTCTCCTTCCACGTATTCCCGGAGGACTGGGATCAGGATGGCGAACAAAGGCCCAGCAATCCCACGCTCTATCCCGATCTGTCGGTGCGGGAAGAATCGCGCAAGGCTTTTCGCGTCACCAAGCGCTTTATGGACGTGCTCGGCAGCTTGCTGGCGCTGATTTTTTTTGCCCCGATTTTTTTCTTGATTGCCTGCGCCGTCAAGTTGACCTCGAAGGGGCCGGTATTTTTCCGGCAACGCCGCATCGGGCAATACGGTAAGCCCTTCGTTTTTTTGAAATTCCGCTCCATGTACGCGAATAACGACGCCAGCGCCCATAAACAATACGTGCAACAATTGATCGCGGGCAAAGCCGATGAGCAGCGCGGCGAAGACGGCCAGAAAATCTACAAGCTGACCAAAGATTCCCGCATCACCCGCGTCGGCGCTTTCCTGCGCAAAACCAGCCTGGACGAGCTTCCCCAATTCCTGAACGTATTGTTGGGGGAGATGTCCCTGGTGGGGCCGCGGCCTCCCGTGCCCTACGAGGTGGAGGCCTACGACATCTGGCATCGCCGCCGCCTGCTCGAAGCCAAGCCCGGCATCACCGGACTCTGGCAGGTCAGCGGCCGCAGCCGCGTCACCTTTGACGATATGGTGCGCCTCGATCTGCGCTATGCCCGCACCTGGTCGCCCTGGATGGACATCAAAATCCTGGCCCGCACCCCGGGCGCGCTGAGCGAAGGCGCGCACTAAATCGGTAGCCGGAAATCAAGCGGTTCATGAGTCTATAAAGTTACTTCCCCCTCCCCCTTTCCTCTCCCGGTTTCAGGTCCTGCCACGAAATCAAGTTCCAAAGAAGGTGTCCTATGGTTACAACGACTTTCGCTAGACCGCGGATTGCCAACCTACCGCAACAGCAAGGGAGCGTCGATATGGTGAAGTTTGGAGTGATCGGCTACGGCTACTGGGGACCGAATGTGGTGCGAAACCTCGATCGCCTGGAAGAGGCCGATGTGGTTGCGGTGTGCGACAAGAGTCCGGCTGCGCGGCGCAAAGTGGCGAAGGCTTATCCCGACGTGCGCGTGACCGACGATGCGGCGGAGTTGATGGCGTCGCCCGAAATCGACGCCATCGCCGTGGTCACTCCGGTCTGGACGCACTACGAACTGGCCAAGGCGGCGCTGCAGCATGGCAAGCACATTTTTGTGGAAAAGCCGTTCACCAGCAACGCGGCTCAGGCCGAGGAGCTCATCGAGCTGGCCGCGCGCAAGAATTTGAAAATCATGGTAGATCACACTTTCCTGTTTACCGGCGCGGTGCAGAAAATCAAGCAGCTCCTGCACGAAGGCGCCCTCGGTAAGCTCTACTACTACGATTCGACGCGGGTGAATCTCGGTTTGTTTCAGCATGACGTGAACGTCGTCTGGGATCTGGCGCCGCACGATTTGTCGATCATCGACTATCTGATCCAGCAGACCCCGGAAGCCATCTCGGCCACCGGCCAGACCCATCTCAACGGCCACGAAGACGTCGCCTTTATTACGCTGTATTTTCCCGATAAAGTGATCGCGCACATCAACGTGAACTGGCTCTCGCCGGTAAAAGTGCGCACCACGCTGATCGGCGGGGAGAAGAAGATGCTGGTGTGGAACGACCTCGAGGCCGACGAGAAGATCAAGATTTACGACAAGGGCGTCAACATCAAGAGCCGCGAAGGCTTGTACAACCTGCTGGTGCACTACCGCTCCGGCGACATGTGGTCGCCACAGGTTGAGCAGGTCGAAGCTCTGACCCGGGAAATGGCCTACTTCGTCGAATGCATCGTCAAGGATAAGAAGCCGATGAACGACGGCGAGGCCGGCCTGCGCGTGGTCAGGATGCTCGAAGCCGCCAACTCCTCCATCCGCAAGCGCGGAGAGCTGGTGCACCTGTAACTCCACTACGCGGGAGCGTTGCTCGGGCTGACGGCTCGGGCAAATTGGTCTGCGCTAGATTCGGCCTTGCGATTGATTCCCAAAATCTTATTCCCAATATTTTCTAACTGTCCCGCACCCAGGCTAAGCGAAATTGAAACCTAAGATTCTGTTGGCGACAACCTCGTGCTGGTACCCCAGCGCCCGGCTCGTGATGGCGTTGCATCGCGCCGGCTGCGTGGTCGATGCGATCTGTCCGCAGGAGCATCCGCTGCGCAAGACGCGCGCGGTGCATCGGGCGTATGCCTATTATGGCCTGTCCCCGCGCCGCTCGTTCGCCCGCGCTCTCGCCGCCAGCCAGCCCGATCTGATCGTTTCCGGCGACGACCTGGCTACGCGCCATTTGCAGAACCTTTATGCCGCCGAGAAACGGCGAGGGAACGCTTCGCTCTGCGCCCTGATCGAGCGCTCCTTCGGCGATCCCGGGAGCTTCCCGGTGGTAAGCGCACGGGCTGCCTTCATGGAGTTGGCGGCAAAAGAAGGCGTGCGCGTGCCGGCCACCGAAGTTGTTCACAACCCCGCGGAACTCAAGGCGTGTATCGGCCGCGTGGGCCTTCCCGCGGCGCTCAAGGCCGACGGCACTTCCGGCGGCGATGGGGTAAGGATTGTGCACACCCTGGCCGAAGCCGAGCGCGCCTTTGCCAAACTGCACTCCCCACCGTTACTGGCCCGGGCGGCTAAGCGCGCCCTTGTCGATCACGACAATACTTTGCTGTGGCCGTCGCTAACCCGCCAGCGCCCACTGGTCAACGCGCAGGCCTTCGTCGCCGGCAGCGAAGCCACGAGCGCTTTATTCTGCTGGCAGGGCAGCGTGCTGGCGAGCCTGCACTTCGAGGTGGAGATGCAGGCCGCGGCCGAAGCAGTGGTGAGCCGGCTGCACTTATCCGGGCTCTACGGCCTGGATTTCATGATCGAGTCAGAGACCGGCAACGCCTTCCTGATCGAGATCAATCCCCGAGCCACGCAGGTCGGCCATCTGAGCCTGGGGCCCGGACGCGACCTTCCCGCCGCCTTGCATGCTGCCTTGTGCGCCCAGGGCGCAGCCGCGAACGGCGCGATCCCAGCGGCGGAAAAAGTTACCGAGAACGATACCATCGCGCTCTTTCCCCAGGAATGGATTCGCGATCCGGAGAGTCCCTACCTGCGCTCCGCCTATCACGACATTCCCTGGGAAGAGCCGGAGCTGGTGCAGGATTGCGTGAGCAACCGCCAAAAGCAGAGCGGCTGGTACCGGCGCAAAGGAACAGCCGCGGCGGCTTCGAAATCGGCGCCCTCGCCGCCCGTCCGAAGAGTTTCCGCGCCGGCTTCGGACGCCAGTAAGAACTTATCGGTAATCCAGTGAGATGAAGCAACCACTCTCAAAGACGTCGCACAAGCCGCTACGAGTGCTGAAGTTTGGCGGGACCTCGGTCGGCAACCCCGCCGCCATCGCGCGGGTGGCCGGAATCATTGGCGGGGCGCGCCGCGAGAGCGAGATCGTAGTCGTGGTCTCGGCGATGAGCGGCGTGACCAACCAGCTGATCCAAGCTGGAAGCCAGGCTGCGGTGGCGGAACCAGACACGTCAGCCGCGATCCGCGTCGCGGATATTTTCGGAGACTTGCGCCAACGGCATCACGCCGCCATCCATAGCTTGATCCGTTCCACTGCCCGGCAAAGCCGTCTCGCCGCGGAGATCGACCGGCTTTTGAGCGAGGGCGCAGC
>JBEKWC010000044.1:0-35741 GCA_049513475.1 Candidatus Sulfotelmatobacter sp.
CCGGCGTCAGGAAACGGCCAAGCCTCTTCTCGATGCTATTCGCAGCAAGATCGAGGCGGCGGAGTCCGTTGCACTACCCGCCAGCGCGCTAAGTAAGGCTTGCCGATACACGCTCACACTTTGGAAAAAACTCACGCGCTTCTTGGAGTATCCAGAATTAGAGCTAAGTACCAATCTCGCGGAGAACTCGATGCGTCCGGTAGCTCTTGGTCGAAAGAATTGGTTGCACATCGGCAGCCCACAAGCGGGACAGAAGGTTGCGGCGATTCTCTCGGTCGTGGAAAGCTGCCGTCGGCTGCAAGTCCCGGTGCGCGATTACTTTTCCATGATTCTCCGATCTCCCGATCCGGTGCCTTCCAGAGCTTACTCCCAGTATGTGGGTCACCAAACATTCCTAAGACTCAAGCACTCAAGCCACCTGAGTATCGGCGTTTTGCCATTCGGTCGTGATCCCGAGCGGTCACCCCACACCAATCGTCTCACCAGCTGACAAGCTGCGAGGCTTTTCTTTCCGTGCAGAGCTGACTCCTGCGCGTCTTGCCCTCTCGGAGGTGCCCGCAATACCAAGAAAGTCCCTGAGAGGAGAACCAGCGATGGATGCAAGCGAGGCATTCAACACCCAGAAGACCATCCCTGCGGCAATCGTGGAGAACGCCGAGAGATGGCCATCCTCGCAGGCTACATGGAGTGGATTTTGACACCAGCGGAAACTGATGGGCACTACTGGATGCTAGAGACGTTTATTCCTCCCGGCGCAGGTGTTCCGCCGCATCAGCGCGCGGAATCAAGAGGCGTCGACATCGTGGAACGGACACTGGAGGTCGCCTGCCTTGGCTCGGGAGGGCTAGGAGTGGTTCCCAGTCACAGCCGGCGACTCAATCCACGTGCCAGCAATGAAATCCATGGATTTCGAAACGCTAGCACCTTTAATACGCGAACTCTCGTGACCGCCACCGCAGGCATCGGAGCGTTCTTCGAGGAGTCAGGGATACCCATTGCGCCAGGAACGTCTCCCCCAACCGGCCCGCCCGCGCTGGCCGATATCGGGCGGTTGCTCACGATCGCACGCAAGCACGGCCACCGCTTCGCTCGGGGGCAAAGTCGTGGACGACTTAGGCGCTTCCTCATGGTGGACTTACTGGCGAGTTTTTCCGCGGCCTGCTATTGCGTCAACTGGAGATACTCAAGCTTTGCCTGCCTTAGGACGGGAATCTCCGGGTCGGCATTCTGCCACAGCTTGAGGAAGTCACTATAAGCGGACCGGGCTTTGGCGTGAGCGGCGTCCCGGTCGCTGGTTGGTTCCGCGGATCTCGACTGGAGAGCGTAGGCGCGCGCCAACCCAAGCCGCGCCAGCGCACCGATGACCGAGTTTTGAATCAGGCCACGGTGGTCAATCAGTTTTTGAAATTCGGCCGCCGCTTTAGCGCCGTCCCCTGCCGCCAGATAAGCCTGCCCGCGCGCGTACGCTGGCAGCAAAGGCATGTGTTCACCCATCTCGTAGGACGAAGCTGGCGCCAGGGCCGCAATGGCCGCCTCTGGGCGGCGCCGACTGAGATCGGCCATTGCGATCACGGTCGGGAGCCAGAAAGAATGAAGCAGGGTGTCGGAAGGGTAAGTCTTGCCGAGAGCGCCTGCGATCTGTTCTGCCTTCCCGGAATTTCCTGTCCAAGCTTCGGTCAATGCCGCGACCGAGTTCACGTACTCAAACGAGGCGAAAGCCTGGGCTTGGGCTGACTGTTTGGCAGCTAGGGCTGCGTTGCCAACCATGGCCTCGCGCAACGCAGCGTCCACTTGCAATCGTGCGGCAGTTTCTTTTTGGCCATCGCGTAATGCAGACTCAATCGCCTTACTCGCGAGTTCACGGGATTTCTTAAATTTCCCGAAAAACGCTTCGGTATCAGATTCGGCAGGCAACAACGCTTTCTCATTCTCCGGATCGCCGGCAGACCAAGCCAACTGCCGGGCGATCTCCGCGTCGTCGCCTTCGAGAACGGCGATTGTGTAGCGATACACATGCAGATCGGGATATGTAATTTTCGAGGCTAAAGCTTTTTCATAGATCGCCTTCGCCTCGTCGAGTTTGTTGACCGCGGCATAAGCGAGCACGAGGTCCGAGTAGCAAGCGCCAGCGCTGCGGTCCACGGTTACACAATCAACGCCGAAAGGAATCGCCCGTTCATACTGCCCGATCATCTCGGTGTTAAAAAACAGACACATGCGCGGGACCATATCCTGGCTATAGGCGGCTGCCCAAAGCTTGCAGTTCTGCAAAGCGCCCTTCCGGTCGGCCGTAACGAAAGCGAAGTAGTAAGCCGATAGCGCAAACTGCTCGCGTTCGGTTGTGCGGCTTCGCAGCGCATAGGCTTTCTGCGCATACTCACGTCCTAGACCGTCCTCTCCCATGAGTTGATACGACGTGCTCAGCAGGCCGTAAGCCAGCGCGAAATCAGGATCCAGTTCGATCGCACGCTTCAGGTACGGAATCGCTTCAGAAGGCCCCTTTTGATTCCTCACTTTCATGCCGGAACTGTAAGCCTTCAAAGCTTCGAGTGACGGCGTAGTTGCCTGCTCGAGCGGAACATCGAATTCGCGGATGGCGGCCAGCGATTCTCCCAGCTTTTGTCGCAATCGCGTGGCAGCTTCCCCGAGCGCCCTCAGCACATCCTCTTTATGTGCAGTCTGCACCTGCTCCTGAGCCAACACCGAACCTGTCTGACAATTCGCCGCACGAATGCTGATCAGGTATTGCGTTCCAAGTCTCGTGATCGACCCAGCCAGTAAGGCCTTCGCACCGGCGCGCTGGCAGACCTCCAGCGCGGTCTCCCCAGTGACCGGAGCGTCCGCAGGCCTCCCCATTTGTTTGAGTGTCTCGGCAATTTCATGGTCCGGCACCCCGTTGAGAAATGGCGATTGCGCAAGACCAATGGAAAGAGCCTCCCGTAAGGTTTCGTCGAACGCGGAGTCGTCCGACTTGTTCACGAAATCGCCGAGCAAAACTGTGTCGGTGCGACTGAGCGTACGAGTTGAAGCGGATCGAGAGCGGTAGGCGAGAAGTCCTAGCAAAACGAGCAAGAGGACGCTCAGCGCGCTCGCTATGGTCAGCCCAACCGTCTTCGACTCTCCCGCGCGCACAGGTGGTGGATCTCCCAAGGCGGCTTTCTCGCCAGGCCGAAGGGCATCCCTTAGGTCTGCGGCGCTTTGAAACCGCAACCCTGGGTCTTTTTCGAGTGCCCGGTTGATCGCCTTCCCAATATCCTCGGGTAACAATGGGTTCAACTCGTTCGGCGGCGCTGGAGCATCCTTGAGAACGGCATTCATGACGAGTACGGTATTTTTGCCGGTGAAGGGTTTCTTCCCGGTCGCAGCCTCGTAGAGGACTACTCCGAGCGAAAACAAATCGCTGCGAGCGTCGAGTTCCTCCCCGCGCACCTGCTCCGGCGATATGTATGGCGTTGTGCCCGGGTGAACTCCCATGCGGGTCAGAGCTTCATCGCCGTCCTCGGGCTGCAAGGCATGTGGTGAAGTGAATTTTGCCAGTCCGAAATCGAGGATCTTGGCCTGGCCTCGGCCATTCAAAACGATATTCCCAGGCTTGATGTCGCGATGAATGATTCCTTTACTATGTGCGGCATCCAACGCATCGGAGAGTTGGTCTCCCAACCCTCGGAGAGTATCGGCGGCTAAAGGTCCGTCACGTAACACTTCTTTCAAGCTCCTTCCCTCAAGGAGTTCCATAACGATAACGGGCCGCCCCCCATGTTCCTCGATCTCATAAATAGTGCAGATATTGGGATGGTGCAGTGCAGATAGAGCACGGGCCTCGCGCATGAATCGTGACAAGGCTTCTTTTGCTTGAACGACCTTCTCGGAGAGAAATTTCAACGCGACGTGACGGCCCAGGCGGATGTCTTCGGCCTCGTACACCACACCCATTCCCCCGTTTCCAATCTTCTGCAGAATGCGGTAATGGGCAACGACCTGTCCCGCTGGCAGCGCAGAAGCCGGGGTAGCGGGCGACAGAGCCGCCTTTACGGCGACGGCCGGTGGTTCGACCTCGATGATCGGGGCGATAAATCGGTATCCCTTGGCCGGAACAGTTTGCACGAACCGTGGCTGCTCGGGGTCATCCCGCAGGATTTGCCGGATCTTGCGAATCGCAGTATTGATGCTGTTGTCCGTATCGAGGAAAACGTCCTTGCCCCATAGCTTTTCGACGATTTCCTCCCGTGTAACGAGGTCCCCGCGCCGATTCACCAGCAACAGGAGAAGCTCCATCGGGATTCTTTCGAGCTTAAGAGGACGACCTGAACGGCGAAGAGCATAGCGCCGCACGTCCAGTTCAAATTCTTCGAATCGAACCCACTCCGCCATACGCCCCCACAAGCGTGTTCATTTTACAACGCCGCGATCTAGTCCACCCATAAGCCCCTGATTACAAAACCGCTTGCTTCTTCATATCGCTACAGGACGATTCAGGTTCTCTCCATTGTCAGAAACCCACGAGCCGGGCAGGATGGGCCCACGTTGCTGCGGTGAGGAACTCGATTTGGAAGGGTTTTATGGCCTCCACGCCGCTGACGGCAGCGATTTTGTCGAATTCAAGGAGAAGCACCATGACATTGCATTTTGCCAAGCCGTTTTATTCCCTCGCCGCGTTCGCCGGACTTCTATTGTCCGTATCTAGCGCAGGGGCACAGTCTACGGTTCCTGCTGGTAAGGAACTCGAGGGAACCTGGAAGGTTGAGGTTACTCAACGCGATTGTAGTACGGGCGATCCCCTCGGCCCTCCCTTCCAATCTCTGCTGACCTTCGCTAGCGGAGGCACCATGACCGAGACCACAGACAATCCTATGTTCTTTCCAGCCGAGCGCAGTCCGGGCCACGGCGTTTGGAGCTTTAAGGGTGGGAGCCGATACACCGCGGCCACAACTGCCTTCGTCACCCTCAATGGCGTTCTTGCCAAGACTCAAAAAATTACCCAGACCATCGAGATGGGCGACGACCCGAATCGGTTCACCACAGTTAAAGCGACCGTACAGTTCTTCGACCCGAATGGGAAGTTGCTCGTGACTGGCTGCGCGACCGCAACCGGAGTTCGTTTTCGATGAGATGGAATGGAGGCTGGAAATATGACTACCAAGGCTAAGAAGGCGTTGAAGTATTTCGGAGTGTCCTCGACGATATCGATCGTGCTCTTGCTTACTGGTGCGGCGACGGCACAAGTGCCCGTGACCGATTCCGTGGTGCCTCGACTGGTGAACTATGCCGGCGTGGCCAAAGACGACAACGGCAAAGTGATGAAGGGCGTCATCGGAGCCACCTTTGCCGTCTATGCCGAGCAGGACGGCGGCTCGCCGCTGTGGATGGAAACCCAGAACATCAACGCCAGTGCGAACGGAACCTTTTCCGTCCAGTTGGGCGCAACCAAGCCCGACGGATTGCCCGTCGATGTGTTCTCCGCGGGACAAGCGCGCTGGCTGGGCGTAAGTTATAACGGCGGCGCAGAGCAACCCCGCATCGCGCTTCTCAGCGTGCCTTACGCGCTGAAGGCCGGGGACGCACAAACGTTGGGCGGGCTTCCGGCCTCGGCGTTTGTGTTGGCGGTCCCGACATCTTCCTCTCCCGCGGCTCCAGCTGCGCTTGCAACCGTGGCCAATGGGACCGAGACAGCGCCCCCTCCAGCCGGCGATGTGACCGGTGCGGGCACGGCGAACTTTATTCCACTCTGGACTAGCGCCAGCGCCATCGGAAATTCCTCGCTTTTTCAATCGGGCACGGGCGCCAGCGCCAAGGTGGGTGTCAACACGAAAACGCCGGCCGCCGCGCTCGACGTCAAAGGCTCGAGCATGATTCGTGGTCTGCTCGCGTTGCCCTCGATCAGTACTGCGACGGCGGCTGCAGGATCGAACTCGCAGGCGTTGAACTGGACCGCCTCGGCTTTCAACAGCAGCAGCAGCGCCGCGGTCAACGAAAATTTTCGCTGGCAAGCGGAGCCTTTGGGCAACAACACCAGCACGCCCTCCGGCAGCTTGAATTTATTGTTTGGCTCGGGATCTTCGACTCCGGCTGAGACCGGATTGAAAATCGCCAGCAACGGCCAACTCACCTTTGCCCCCGGGCAAAGTTTCCCCGGGGCGGGCACCATCACGGGAGTGACCACGGCAAGCGGCAGCGGACTCACTGGTGGCGGCAGCAGCGGCACTTTGGCCCTGGGCTTGACCACCGCCTGCAGCAAGAATCAGACGTTGCAATGGAGCGGGAGCGCGTGGGCCTGTAGCAGCACGGGAACGGGGACAATCACGGGAGTGACGGCGGGGACCGACCTTACAGGCGGCGGCAGCAGCGGCAACGTTACGTTGAACCTGGATACCACTAAGGTTCCGCAGTTGGCCGCCAGCAACAACTTCACGGCAAATCAATCCGTGAGCGGAAACATCAGCGCGACCGGCAGCCTGAGCGGTTCTTCGGGGGCATTCACTGGGAACGGCGCAAACCTTGTTTTGAACGTCACCCAGAACGCCAGTAGCGGATCTACCTACGCCATTGTCGGCACCTCACATGCCGCGGGCAACGGCGCGGCCATTCTCGGTCAAAACCTGGCGACAACGGGACAGAGCTTCGGCGTGGAGGGCTTCAGCGCGTCCAGCCGGGGCATTGGGGTTTATGGCCAATTTAATCTTCCGAACAGCCAGACTGGGGTGGGTTCCAACGGTGCTGGCGTGTGGGGAGACGGGGGATTCTCGGATTTCGGAACGGGTGTACTGGGCACGACCGATTCGGGCGATGCAGTGGTAGGAATCAACAATGACTTCGGCGATGCTGCTGTTCTGGGTATCAACAATTCGATCCACGACAACGCCTGGGGAATGTGGGCGTCAAGCGCAAGCTCGACAGGAGTCGGAATACTCGGCACCGCGGTCAATTTGAGCGGGACTTACCTGGCGCATTCGGGCGCGCAACCCTTCGGCGTGATTGGCACCGTGGCTGACGTGAGCGGGGGGCTAAGCTCAATCGGGGTTTGGGGCGCCACGGACGGGGGTTATGCCGTTCTGGGAGAAAACACCAGCACATCCGCTCCCGCCGGCGCATTCTTCAACCTGAGCAATGTGGCTGGCAATCCCGCTTTCGAGGCGGGCAGTTCGCTCGGGCTGTGCACAGTGGATACGTCCGCCAATCTGGTATGCGCTGGAAGTATTACAGCAGCGGTGCAGGCGGGGGGCGCCAAGAAAGTAGCAATGTACTCCATGCAATCTCCCGAAAACTGGCTGGAGGATTTCGGTTCGGGTGAGCTTTCCGCGGGGCGGGCAGAAATTGCCCTGGATCCCACCTTTGCGGAAACAATCAGCGCAGGAGATTATCACATCTTCCTCACTCCCAATGGAGATTGCAAAGGCCTCTACGTCGAAGCCAAGGCGGCCGGCGGGTTCGTGGTGCGAGAACTGGGTGGCGGGTCGTCGAAGGTCGCCTTCGATTTCCGCGTCGTGGGCAAGCGCAGGGGCTATGAAACTGTGCGGCTGACCGACGTTACCGAGGCACAGGGGCGGCTGATGACACAAACCCGGCTTGTCACCCAGGCTAAGAATCTCGATCCAGCGAAGGCGGAGATACGTGACAACCACCACTTCCGGGTCAGAACAAAATCGTCAGCAAGCGAGGGTGAGCTCAAGCATTGAAGTTCTGCAGCCGGAGATTCATTTTGTTCGGCCCATGGGCGACTATGCTCGCGCTTTTTGCTACCGCCAACGCAGATTCTGACAGGCGCTTCGAAGATTGTACGAACTCCTAAAAGAAGCAAGGACCGCTCCGAGGGGCGGTCCTCGCGAATGAGAAACCTCAAGCGCAATCAAAACTCTGATGGAGGCCGGAACATGACCGTGACTATTAGAAAATCGTTGAGTTATTTCGGCTTGTCATTAGTGCTTCTCCAATGGCTCGCGCTAGGCACGTTGTCTGCTGCGCAGCATGAACACGCCAGCACCGAACCTGAAAAGCTGGGCACGGTCCAGTTCGCCACTTCTTGCAGTCCGGCGGTGCAAGGGGACTTCAATCGAGCGGTTGCAATGCTGCACTCGTTCTGGTACCAGAAATCGGGCGAGACCTTTGTGCAGATTGCAAAAGTGGATCCGGGGTGCGCCATGGCGGAATGGGGCGTGGCCATGACTCACTACCGGCAACTCTGGGATCCGCCAACGCCGGCCGATCTTGGGGCCGGATGGGCTGCGGTACAGAAAGCGAAGTCCATTCCGATCCGTTCAGAGCGCGAGCAAGCATACATCGCGGCGATGGAAGCCTTCTATAAGGATAGCGACAAGATCGATCATCACACTCGCGCCCTCGCCTACGAACACGCCATGGAACAACTGTACGCGCAGTACCCAGAGGACCGCGAGGCGGCCATTTTTTATGCGCTGGCGCTGCGGGCGAACGCACCGCCCAGTGACAAGACCTACGCGGATCAGAAGCGAGCGAGCACAATTCTGGAAGCGATATTCGCTGAACAACCCGACCATCCAGGTCTGGCGCACTACATCATTCACTGCGACGACTATCCTTCCTTAGCATCTCAAGCCCTTTATGCCGCACGCCGTTATGCACAAATTGCGCCGGACGCTCCTCACGCTCTGCACATGCCTTCGCACATCTTTACAAGATTGGGACTGTGGCAGGAGTCGATCCATTCGAATCTGGCTTCGGCCGCAGCCGCTCGAAAGCAGGGTCTCGCCGGAGACGAACTGCACGCCACGGATTACCTGGTTTATGCATATCTGCAAATCGGTCAGGGCCGCGACGCACGAAAGTTAGTTGAATCGATGCCCACGGTGCGTCCGAACGACGCCGCTTACTTCGCCGGTTTGTACGCGACGGCCAGCATCCCCGCGCGGCTTGCGATTGAAGAGCATCGCTGGACAGATGCCGCGACGCTGACGTTGCCTCCGAACACTTTTCCGGGCGGCCGCTATCGTTGGACCGAGGCGGATTTTTATTTTGCGCGAGCGCTAGGCGCGGCGCGAGGCGGAGATAGCGCAAGTGCCCAAGCCGGCTTGCAACATCTGACCTCCATTCACGACGACTTGATCCACCGTGGAGACCAGTTGTCTTCAAGCCTGGTCGATATCCAACGGAAAACAATTTCGGCGTGGATCTCATTTGCACAGGGGCACAAGGATCAAGGTCTGATCGAGATGCGAAGTGCCGCCGATCAAGAAGACTCGACCGATCGGCCGCCGGTTGCGCCGGGCCCCATCGTGCCGGCGCGCGAACTTCTCGGTGAGATGCTGCTGGAATCGCAGCAACCAGCCTTGGCCCTCGAAGCATTCGAAGCCGATTTGCACGTTGCTCCTGGGCGCTTGAACGGTCTCTATGGGGCTGGTCGCGCAGCCGAGAGCGCGGGAGATTTAAGGAAGGCGGAAAATTATTTCTTGCAACTCCTTGCGAATTGCTCTCAAGCCGACACAGAAAACCCTGCCGTCCGGAAGGCACGAGAATTTCTCCTCCATCGGAGGGCTAGTCGCTAGTAATCTGCCCAACGAAGGAACGAAAACTGCCCCCCTGAGGAATTGGCTGATCATTTGGCGAAGCCACTCTGGCTGGGATTCAACCTGTCAGCCGTGTGTTTGCTCTGACACTTACGCTATTCTGCCACTTCAGCAACTTCAGCGAATCGCCACCACAAACCTGCGTTACCCCACCTTGGACAAATCCTCGTGAGCTTCGGGAGAAACACAGCAGCCGGGGGAAACGCCTTGGACCGGGAGATTCCGCATTTGGAAAACGTGCAAGCTTGGGATCGCGAAGCTCAAAAGTTGTATTGCAACCGGCGCTTCGCTCATGCTCCCGCGCGCTTTGCCGATCCCTCAACTGGCATGCCCCATCGACGGGCAAAAGGAGGTCTTGTGAGTTCCGCCATTTCCAGTTTGTTATCGACCGTGTCGGTGAACGCGGTGAATGCCGCTCGAACGAACCCGGCAAACTCGGCCCTCGCGCAAACCAGTCAAGCCAACGCAGCCACCGGGGACACCGTTACGCTGTCCCCTTCGCAGCAGGCGCACCAGCGCTACCAACAGGGGCAGGCGATTTCCCAGATCGCGGTCGCCCTCGGCCTGAGCGTTGAAACGGTGAATGGTTATTTGAATATTTCCAGCACGAAGAGTTGAGGGCGGCTCCGCTTACTCCGGTTTTGCCGCCGCACCTTTTTCTGCGGCGCCTTTTTCCTGGGCCTGTTTCTCGTGGGATTCCAGGAACGCTTGCAATTGCTCGACGTCTTCCGGAAGCATCTGGATGAACTCGATGCCGTTGCCGACCTGAGGATCGCTGGTGACGACCTTGCCCGAGGCCGAAAGCGCGCTGTTCAAGCTGAGCTTCATCTCGACCATCGTGCCTTTGGCAAAAGGAAAGATGCTTTCGATATAGCAACCGCGCAGGCTGAGGTCGGCAGTGGCTCCGCGAAAAGGCGTTTCTTTGCCTTCGAGGTAAAGTTCGAAAGGTACGTTCACCTTGAAGCGAGTATTTTTTCGCCGTTCGTTTTCTGGTTGTGAGGGCGGAGGCATCGTACCGCTCCGGTCAAGGCAGCGTTGCAGAAGTATAGCAGGCAGTGCTCAGTCTTAGGAATATTGCGATCGGCGATATAACGCATCAATCGCTGACGGTTAACACCGGGCACTTGGCCTGGCTGATGACCGCGTGAGTCAGCGCCCAGGGCAGGTGCGCTGCCGCCCACGGAGAAGAGGTGCGGTTCGCGCCCATGACGATGAGTTCGATCTGCCGCGAAGCGGCTACGTCAAGTATGCCCTCGGGAAGAAAATCGCAGCCCACCGCATACTGCGGATCGGCTGCCAGCCTGCTGTCCAGGGGAAGCAATTCCTGCAACTTTCTCTTTCCTTCTTCGCGCATGGTGTGTTGCCACACGGCAAATTCTTCAGCAGCGTAATTAGAAGGACCATAGGCAGCGGGGCTGAGATCGGGTGCGGGCATAGGCGGCGCCAGGTGCAGAAGCACAAGCTGGGATCGATAGTCTTCCGCCAGCGAAAGGGCATAGGGGAAGGCTTTCGCGGCCGCGGGTCCGAAATCGGAGGCGAAAAGAATGCGCCGAAATTCATTGCCGCCGGGCAGCGCAACCGGAACCTGCGGACCGATCGTTAACACGGCGCAGGGCGCGAGTCGCAGCACCTCTTCCGCAACCGAGCCCAGAGCGAGCTTTTTCAAGCCGCCGCGTCCGCGAGTGCCGAGCACCAGCAGACCGATCTTCTCGCGCTGAATTACCGACGCGAGCACGCCCCACACCGGGCCTTGCTCGAGCAGGCTGTGATGGTTTAGATCGCGAAGAGGCGCGGCTTCGACGAGATCCTGCATGTGGCGCTCGGCTTCGAGCCAGGCGCGATTCAATTCCCGCGGCAGAGGTTCGAGCGGGATGGGGTCGCGACGCTCGGGCGCGATCGAATGCACGATGGAAAGCTCGGAGCCATAGTGCCGTGCGAGAGTGATGGCGTAGCCCAAGGCTCGCTCCGAGGCTGGGGAGAAATCGGTGGCCAGCAGGATATGGCGAAAGGAGAAGAGCTTTGGTTTGCGGGATGGATTCGGTTGCGAAGCTGGTTGATTCGGTGCGGCTGTGAGAGCTGACATAATCCTCCTTCCCGGTAGCGATCGCTATCGGCTGTGGTAATCGTGCTGGCGGCTCCGGCCTCCGGGCGCCGGGTCCGCATGCCTGGGTTTCGACACATCTTGTCGCGGCGCCAGCATGACTCCATCCGGCCCGGCCACGAGCGTCATCTTGCGCGAGCATTCGGTGCACAACCAAAAACTCTCGAGTGTCGAAGAAGGACCGGGGTCTCCGACTCGCCCCGGCGCGGGCTGAACCGGCAGATGGAAGAGTTGACCGTCGTACAGATAGCGGAAGGTGGCGGAACAGGCCGGATTCGCGCAGTTCGAGACCATACGCCTCCTGGTGGACATCCAGCCCGCGATGTTGGCTCGCGGAAGATGCGGCGGAGTTGCGCTCCGCGGACAGCCCAGAGCGGCTGTCCCCACACACTTGGCCCACTTTCCTGGTTAAGACAGTACGCTCTGAAAATCAATGAAGAAGTGACATAGGGTACGCGCGATGGTGATGCTTGTCACTGGGCGCGGCGTCACCAGGTTCGACTCCCAAAGCCATGTCTAGGTTCTCCCGAAGGCACAACCCCGACACGAATCTAGCTCTCACCTCGATCTAAGCATTCTCTTAACCTCTTTGCCAGCGGTGGGTGACCTCAATCACTCCTATTGGTGCTGCAAGTCATGGGCAGCGTCGGCATCTGGAGTGATGATTAAGCTGAAGTTGCGAGGCAATGCTGCTCGGCTAGGGAACGCTGCGTGGTGGCTCAAGGGTGCCAGGACAGCGGCGCTGGCGCGAGGGCAGGTAGGGGAGGGCGGCCATGAAAGCCACACTCGAAGTGGGGGAGATGGAAGTAAAGGCGACTCCGGCTGAGCAGCGGCGGCCGGCGCCCGCGAAACTTGAGTTGGCAACGAGCACTGCGCCGGCGCTGTTCTCCGATTGTCTGGTCGAGTACCAGGGGCACAGGGGCCGGCAGACTTTTGCCACCCTGATCTCGTTCAGCCTGCAGTGCCTGTTTATCGGAACGCTGATTTTGCTGCCGCTGTATTTTACGCAGCAGCTGCCCAAGTCGCAGTTGCTGACGTTTCTGGCGGCTCCGCCGCCACCCCCGCCACCGCCTCCGCCGGCAGAGGCGCACGCTGCCCGCATTATCAAGCAAGAGACCGAGTTGCTCAGCAACGGCGGGCTGAGAACGCCTAGCCGAATTCCCGCCAAGGTGCAGATGATCAGAGAAGAAGAAGCGCCGTCGATGGGACCGGGCGTAGCGGGAGGAGTGCCCGGAGGAATTCCCGGAGGGCAACTGGGGGGCGTGATCGGTGGAATCGTCAACGCAGCCTCCAACTTGAACTCGATTCCGAAATTGCAGGTGGCTCCGGTAATTCCGAAGCGCATCCGAATTTCTGAGGGCGTAACCAGTGGCCTGCTGATTCACAGAGTCGAGCCGACATATCCCGCACTGGCCAAAGCCGCGAGAATTTCTGGCAGTGTCGTGTTGAAGGCGATCATTGATCGCGAGGGCAAAATTCAGGACTTGCAGTTAGTGAGTGGACACCCGATGCTGGCGCCGGCGGCGATTGATGCGGTGAAACAGTGGCATTTCAGGCCTTACCTGCTGAACGGGCAGCCGATTGAGGTGGAGACCACCATCAACGTAATTTTCTCGCTCGTGGGCTAGAGACGCGGCAGAGGAACCTCGGGGGGGAGACTAGAGCACGTATGTCCCGTGAACATGAGTCTCGAGTTTCGGCGTGGTGGACCTCGGGGCGCAGTGGAATTGCGAAGTGCGACTCGGCCTTGAGCGCAATTCATTTCTCCGAAGCCGAGGAACGAGGCGGACTGCAGGGCCGCTGGACGCCGGAGCAGTTGCTGCTGTGCGCGCTGGCGGGCTGCTTCACCACCACGTTCCGGGCCGAGGCTCTCCAAGCCAATTTCGAATATACGGATCTGCAAGTGGAAGCGGAGTGGAAGTGGGGCGATGGCAAGCGCGGCTACCGCGGCAGCGAAATCGTGCTGCATCCCAGGCTGACGGTGCCGTCGGAGAGTCGGGTGCACGAGGGCTTGGTTCTTCTGCGCCGCGCCCAGTCGCTGTGCTCGATCTCGCGTGCGATTTCGATTGCCCAGGTCACCGAGCCGCAAGTCGACGTGGGCAAGGTTCCGGCCGGCGGTTGGGCGGCGGAGACTTCGGCGAGGCTAAGCGCGAGCGCGGGCTGAGAGGAGGCGATCATGATGTTTTCTTACAGGCTGGTGCGTTTGATTGAAACGCATGCCGATACGCTGGCCGAGGGCCTCGAGAAGAAAGTGACGGCTTCCGATTCTCTCCCCCGCTTTCGTACGATTCCAGCGCATGAATTGCGGGAGCGCGTTTACGAAATCTACCGGCATCTGGGCGATTGGCTGCTCGGAAAAAACCAAGGCGATCTCGAGCGCCGCTACCGCGAGATCGGCGCGCGGCGAGCGGTGCAGAAAGTGCCGCTGCCCGAGGTGATTCTGGCGATTGTGCTCACCAAAGGAAATCTCTGGGATTTCCTGCAGAGCGAAGCGGTGGCGGATCGCGCGGTAGAGATCATGGGAGAGTTCGAACTGCTGAAGATGCTGGAGCAGTTTTTTGATCGCGCCATATATTTTGCGGCCGTTGGGTATCAGGAAGAAGTGGAGCGATTGAAGCAGGAGAGCGAGGTCTTGGCGGGCTGAGCGCGAGTAGCGTTTCGAAGAGGAATCGTCACCCCTGGGTGCGGTCCTGAAATTCTTCGTGCCACGCCATCTGGATGGCTTCAAGCTTGCCTTCGTTCGAAGCCGCGGGATCGCCTTTGAAGTCGGGCAGGTCGGTGACGTAGCGGTGCAGGTCGGTGAAGCGCACGGTGAGCGGATCGACATCGGGATGAAGTTCGGAGAGCAGGATGCCGATGTCTTCGGCGTCGTCCCAGGTTAGGGTTTTGGGCATGTGGGCTCCTTGCGGCTTTTGGGCTTCGGCCTTTGAGCTTCGGCAAAAACTTGAAGAGCCGAAGCCCGAGGGCTGAAGCCCGAAGCCCGATTTCAGTGATGTTCTTCCGAGATGTAATTTCTATTCCACGCGGGAATCTCGACCACGACTCTTCCCGGCTTCGTAATCTGCACCTGGCAGCCGAGTCGCGAGTTTAACTGCAAATCGGCGGCCATGTCCAGACGGTCGGCTTCGTCGTCGTCCATGGGCGAAAGATTTTCGGCGCCCTCTTTCACCCAGATGTGGCAGGTGGTGCAGGCGCAGTTGCCGCCGCAGGCGTGGTCGAGCGGGATGTGGTCGTTGAGCGCGATGTCGAGGATCGACTCTTCTTTGCCGTGATCCTGGTAAGGCAGCTTGCCGTGTTCAAACTGAACGGTCTTGCCTTCCGGCAAGAAGGTGACCTGCACGGTGTTTTCGCCAACCGTGTTTTCGCCGGGAGCTTCTGCGGTGACCGTGCCGGCGTGATTTTTTTCTTCTAACATTCTCGCTCCTTGAAGGACATGCAGTGATTGGGTAATTTGGTAATTTTTGTAAATCTAAAGAGCTACTGGCTTTTTCAAATTACAAAATTACAACATTCATAAATGACCCAATCACCAAATCCTTCTTCACTCAAATTCCGCTTTCGCCATGGGATGCGGAGCCGTGGGGCCTTCTCCCAGGTCGGCTTCTTCCATGGTCTTGCCTTGTAACGCGGTGGAGACGGCGCTATCCATCATGAGTTCAGCCAGGCGCGTTGTGCCTTGGTTGAGCGCGTCGATGCTTTTGCGGATGGACTGGTAATCTTCCTCATGCTTCACGGAGATTAGCGCCTTCTCCATTTTTGCGATCTTTTTCTTTTCGTCGGTGGTGAGATGTCCCCAGGCTGGACTCTTCTTTCCTTTTTCCAGCGCGGCAAGAATGGTTGCGGCCTCGTTGCGCGCTTCGATCACCTGGCGCTGGCGGAAGTCTTCTTCGGCGGCGTCAAAGGAGTCGAGGATCATGCTTTCGACCTGGTCGTCGCTGAGGCCGTAGCTGGGCTGCACTTGAATCTCGGATTCTTTGCCGCTGCGCTGTTCGCGCGCCGAGACGTGCAGGATGCCGTTGGCGTCGATGAGAAATTTGACTTCGATGCGCGCCATGCCCGCGGCCATAGCAGGAATGCCTTTGAGATCGAAGCGTGCGAGCGAGCGGCAATCTTTGGCCAGCTCACGTTCGCCCTGGAGCACGTGGATCGCTACATTGGCCTGACCATCGACCTGCGTGGTGTAGTACTGAGTGGCCGAGGCAGGGATGGTGGAGTTGCGCAGAATGATTTTGTCGGTGACTCCGCCGACAACTTCGATGCCGAGCGACAAGGGAGTGACATCGAGCAGCAGCATATTTTCGGTGGCTTCGGAGCCCCCGCCGAGAATGTTGGCTTGCACGGCTGCGCCGAGGGCTACGACTTCGTCGGGATTCAGATCGGTGTGTGGCTCGCGATGGAAGAGCTCTTTCACCAGGGCGCGAACTTTGGGAATGCGCGTGGATCCGCCGACGAGAACCACTTCGTCGATCTGCTCGGGCTTGAGGCCGGCGTCTTTCAGGGCCTGCTTGCACGGGCCGACAGTTCGTTCGAGGATGGGCTGGATGAGCTGTTCGAATTGTTCGCGCGTAATTTCGCGCAGGTAGCGCTTGCCGCCGGGGAGTTCGACGTCTAGCTTTACGGATTGCCGCGAGGAAAGCGCGATCTTGGCTTCAATGACGGCTTTGCGAATGGCTTGCACGGCTTCGGCATGGCGACGCAAATCGTGATTGCGTAAATCGAGGCCGAGATCGCCGAGCGTGTCGTCGAGGGCGATGGTGATGAGCCGATTGTCGATGTCATCGCCGCCGAGGTGGGTGTCGCCGTTGGTGGCAACAACTTCGAAGATGCCGTCGTGCAGCTTGAGAATCGAAACGTCGAAGGTGCCGCCACCGAGATCGTAGACGGCTACGATTCCGTTCTGCTTTTTGTCGAGGCCGTAGGCTAGCGACGCCGCGGTGGGTTCGTTGACGAGACGCAGAACTTCGAGGCCGGCGATGCGCCCTGCGTCTTTGGTGGCTTGGCGTTGCGCATCGTTGAAATACGCGGGCACGGTGATTACGGCTTTCGTGACCTGCGCCCCGAAGTAGCGCTCGGCGTTGCGTTTGAGCTGGCGCAGGATCAGCGCGGAAATTTCCGGCGGAGTGAAAGTTTTGTCGCCCAGCGTAATGCGCAGAACCTCGCCGGATTGCAGATCATCGGCGAGACGAAACGGGAAGAATTTCAATTCTTCCTGAACGTCATCGAGGCCGCGTCCCATAAGGCGTTTGATGGAGTAGACGGCGCGCTCGGGACGCTCGATCAGAGAATTGCGCGCGGCGTTGCCGACGATGGGCTGTTCGTTGCCGTCTAACGCCACCACGGATGGGACCAGATTCGAGCCGTCGTCGCCGGGGATCACGACAGGGATCCCCCCTTGCATGAAGGCCACGAGGGAGTTCGTGGTGCCGAGGTCGATGCCGACGATGCGATCAGGGGACATTGTGTGTGATTTCGCGATCAGGCGATCGGGCGATCGAAAACCTTTGGGCGTCAAATCGCCCAATCACCCCATCGCTCCATCGCTCAATTTTCTAAAGCTTCGCTCACATCCCTTACTAAATTCCGGATGTAGTTTCTGCGGTTCAGCACGTCCACCATTTTGTCGCGCTCCTGCTTGCGCTCCTCTTCGGAGACGGGCTGGCCGTTGGCTGCGCGCTGAATCATGCCGTCCCAGACTTTCCAGCGCACTTGCAATTCCTGCAGAAGCGATTCCAGCTTTTCTTCCAGTTCGAGCTTCTGGCGGCCGATTTCTTCGATCAGGGCAGGATCGTCTTCGCCCATTTTTTTGTGCATGCGCAACTCTTCGAGTTGCATGTTGAGTTCGAAAACTTCTTCGAGCAAATCGGGCGGGACTATTTGCTTCTTCAGTTCGCCTTTCGCCCGCGCCTGTTCGGTTGCCCTTTTGGATTGTTCTTCCAGTTCCACGCCTTCCAGCGTTAACAGATATTGAGTGCGCTTGATGGGATCCTTTAAGGTGCGATACGCGTCGTTGAGCAGGGAGCTTTGTTGCAGGCTCCACTCCTGCTCCTGGCTGCCGGCTTGGGCGTTGAGATCGGGATGCAGCTTGCGGCTTAGCTCGTAGAAATCTCTTTCCAGGGCGGCGACGTTCAGGTCCAGCTTGCGCGGCAGCGCGAAGAAGGTGAAATAGTCGACCGGAGCCGGGGGCTGCACTTTGCCGCAGGCTGCGCAGAAATGCGCGGCGCGCATCGTGCCGCAGGACCAGCAGGACTGCGTTTCCTCTGGCGCTCCTTTCGCGGTGATGGTGGTTAGGGTCATTCGTTACTCGTTATAGACAGTCGTCAAAACAAAAGCTTCAGAGCAGTCTGCTGGACTGAGGGCCGCTGCCGGGTTAGATTTCGGGGCCAGGAGAGCCCGCGCCACACCAGCCAGAGCCACACGTGCCCTCACGCGGAGAACGAGGTGCCGCAGCCGCACGACTTGGTGGCCTGGGGATTCACGAAGACGAAGCCCTGCTGCATCAGCGTTTCCTGGTAGTCGAGGATCATGCCGTGCAGATAGATGAAGCTCTTCGGATCGACGAAAACGCGCACGTCGCTGAATTGAAAGATGCGATCACGCTCGCGGGGCTGCGTATCGAAGCGGACGTTGTAGCTCAGGCCAGAGCAGCCGCCCCCCTGCACGCCCAGGCGCAATCCGCCCTGCTCGGGCGAGATGCCTTCCTTGGCCATCGCGCTGCGGACTTTGGCCAGGGCTTTGTCGGTGACCTGAATACCCTTGGCCGGCGCGGTTTGCGGTGCGGATTCGGTTAGCGTTGTCATTCCTATCTTGCTTATGCTGGCGCGTTACCTCAGCGGCGAAAGCCGCCACGGATCGGAGACGATTGCGACACGACTGAAGTCGTGCCCTTCCCGACTCGTCTCCAGGCGCGGCGTGAAGCCGCGCCCTTTCGAACCGAGATTTCCCCGCCGCAGACTACTGCGCGACCGCCGTGCTCACCGGCTTGGCGCTCTCCTGCTTTTTCTTCCAGTCGCCGATGGCGGCGCGGATGGCGTCTTCGGCCAGCACCGAGCAGTGGATCTTCACCGGAGGCAGCGACAACTCCTTCACGATGTCCATGTTCTTGATGGCGAGAGCTTCCTCGACCGTCTTGCCTTTTACCCATTCGGTGGCCAGCGACGAGGATGCGATCGCGGAGCCGCAGCCAAAGGTCTTGAACTTGGCTTCTTCGATTACGTTGGTCTCGCGGTTGACTTTGATCTGCAGCTTCATGACGTCGCCGCACTCGGGTGCGCCGACCAGGCCGGTGCCAACGTCGGCGCTGCTCTTGTCCATGGAGCCGACGTTGCGGGGGTTGTTGTAGTGATCGATTACCTTGTCGCTATATGACATGTGTTCTCCTCGAATTGTTCGAACTGAACCGCGCGGGCGAAATCCCCGTCAAGATTAGAACTTTTCCGGCACGACGCAAGTCGTGCCCTGATACGAATCCTTTTCAAAGCAAAACCCATTGCTAGTGCGCTTCGCCCGCCCACTTTACGTCTTTCAGGTTGATGCCCTCTTTCGCCATTTCGTAGAGCGGCGAAAGCTCGCGCAAGCGTTCGACCGTTTCGATTACGCGGTCGGCTACGTAATCGACTTCGGCGGCGGTGTTGAAGCGGCCGATCCCGAAGCGGATGGAGCTGTGCGCCAGGTCATCGCCGGTGCCCAGAGCCTTCAATACATAAGATGGTTCCAGCGTCGCCGAGGTGCATGCCGAACCGCTCGAAACTGCGATGTCGTTGATGCCCATCAGCAGCGATTCGCCTTCCACGTAGGCAAAGCTGATGTTCAGATTGCCGGGCAGGCGATGCTCCATGGAACCGTTGATGTAAGTTTCGTCGAGACGGTTCATGATGCGGTCGCGCAGCCGGTCGCGCAAAGAGCCGAGCTGAACCGCTTCGCGAGACATCTCCTCGGTCGCGATGGCGCAAGCTTTGCCGAGTCCGACGATACCGGCGACGTTCAATGTGCCGGAGCGCATGCCGCGCTCGTGTCCGCCGCCATCGATGATCGCCGAGATCTGGACCCGCGGATTCTTGCGGCGCACGTACAACGCGCCTACACCCTTGGGCCCGTAAATCTTGTGGCCGGTGATGGACGCCACGTCGATGTTCTGCTTGATCACATCGATGGGAACTTTGCCGATGGCCTGCACCGCGTCGGTATGGAAGATCACGCCGCGTGCGTGGCAGAGCTTGCCGATTTCCGCGATGGGCTGCAGCACGCCGATCTCGTTGTTGGCGGCCATGATGGTAACCAGGATGGTCTTGTCATCCAGGGCGCGCTCGAGCTCGGCGAGATCGATCAGGCCGTCTTTTTGCACCGGCAGATAGGTCACCCGATAGCCGTACTTTTCGAGGCGCTTGCAGGTATCAAGGACCGCCTTGTGCTCGGTGACCGCCGTGATGATGTGGTTGCCCTTCTCGCGGTACATTTCGGCGACGCCCTTGATCGCGAGGTTGTCGCTTTCGGTCGCGCCTGAGGTGAAGATAATCTCTTTGGTCGTGGCGCCGATCAGTTTGGCGATGCGCTCGCGCGCCTGCTCCACGCCTTCTTCGGCGGCCCATCCGAAGGAGTGGTTGCGGCTGGCAGAGTTGCCGAACTTCTCCATGAAGTAGGGCAGCATTTCCTCCAGCACCCGCGGGTCCATGGGGGTGGTGGCGTGGTTATCCATATAAATGGGCAGCTTTACGCCTTGCGGAGCGTGGTGCTGCGTGGCTGGGAGTTGCTGGGGGATTTTTACGTCCGTGCTCATCATTGCTTTTCTCCTACCGTCTTTTGAATCTGGTGCCGTCCCTGCGGGACACGGCTTTCTTTCTCTCTCCGACCCGGCACTTTTGCGCCGGGCTTTCACCTTCCGCCCCTTCGGGGCTGCCCTCATCGCGCCGCACAAGCCGTCGCGCTAAACAATCGTTACCAGCTCTGCGGGCTTCATGGCGGCGGTTTCGGCCGCTTCTGGCTCTTCCCGCATGTGAGAAATCTTGATGCGCTTCAGTACGGCTTCGATGCTTTCGTTGACCTTGCGCAGCGGTTCGCGAATGTTGCAGCGGTCGCTCTGGCCGCATTCGCCGCGAACGGTCACGCACGAGGTAATGAACAGCGGGCCGTCGATGGCCTGAATCACATCGAAGGCCGAGATGGTGTGCGCCGCGCGCGCCAAGCGATAGCCGCCGTTGGTGCCCTGCTGCGAATGCAAAAGCCCGGCCTTCACCAGGCGCTGCAGAATCTTGGCTAACGCCTCGGGCGGAATGCCGAAGGAATCGGCGACGTCTTTAGCGCTGGCGCTGCGTGACTCCGGCAGCGCGTGATCGGCCAGGTGCTTCATGGCCATCAAGGCGTAATCCGCTTTCTTGGTCAGTTTGAGCATCTGCTCTTGTGGCAAGTTCGGTGCTTTAAGAACCCAACCCGTCGATTGAACTCCGACTGATTCTGCCGGATATATCTACGACCTTTTCCGTCGTAATTCATTCTACGACGAACGGTGGAGACTCCGCAAGTGCTCGCAGCCGGATGACAGAAACGGATATCGAACGGTAAGTGGCGAGCGTTGAGTGGCTTAGCGGTGGCGGTGTTTTTGATCTGGCATTCGCGCGCTGGGCCGTGAGCGAGCCCGAATACAGGTGAAAAGAATTTGCCGAAGAATAATGCTCGGGGCTTGACAAGTGGAGCGGTGGGGCTAAAATACCGGGAATCCCGCGAATCTGCCCTGAGGATCGATCCAAAAGGGCGAAGCTTCCGGATTTATGACCCCACAGCCGTCCTCCCAACCCCAAAGCGCAGAGAAACCAGCTTGCAAGCATCCGCGCGTGCAAATCGTGAGCCGCGATGAAGATGCCGAGTTCGTCGAGTGCCTGGAGTGCCGCGAAGTCTTTGAATCGAGCGAGCTCAAGGACATGAGCATCGAGGAAAGGGCGGAGAGCGATTCCGAGGATGCGTAGTGCCCGGCGCAGACCTCCGCGTCTCATGGGCTGAGACACAATTCACAAAAGTCACCAAAGTAACCGGCAGGCGGCGATCCGCCTTGTTGAGGCGCGAAGGGCGCTGCTAGTCTAACGGCTTGGAGCGTGCTTTCTCGCACGCGATCAAGGACTCATGCCTGCAGCGCTGGTGGTGGACGATTCGATGTTGATTCGCTATACCGTGTGCCGCTCCCTGGAAGAGCGCGGCTTTGCGGTGGAATCGGCGACCAATGGCGTCGAGGCTTTGCAACTTCTGGAACGGCTGCAGCCGGACCTGATCGTCACCGACATGCAAATGCCGAAGATGTCGGGCGGCGAGTTGATCACCGCCCTGAAAAGAAATCCCCGGACAGCCCAGATTCCCATCATTATTGTGGCGGGCCGGGCCAGCGGATTTGACGAGAAGGAAAATCGCGCCGACTTCGCCATTCACAAAGATATCGATATCGAGGCTCAGCTGGCGAAGGCGCTGGATGCCGTCTTCGGCAAGGCCGCAAAGAAGGG
This sequence comes from Candidatus Sulfotelmatobacter sp., assembly GCA_049513475.1. Lineage (GTDB taxonomy): Bacteria > Acidobacteriota > Terriglobia > Terriglobales > Acidobacteriaceae > Sulfotelmatobacter. The sequence continues at coordinate 22,119 of JBEKWC010000044.1, forward strand.
CGCAGGGAAGTAAAGTCGGCTTCCGCTATCCCGCTTCCGGAGTGCCTAACCGGGTTGCGAAAAAAATCTCTTTGAAGATGGTTTGGGGAGGACACGAGTTCGACTCGTGCCGTTAAGTTCGCAATGAATCCGCGCTTCAGCGCCTGCGGTCAGCCGTCGCCGGCCTGCGCGGCTTCTTTCCTCAGCCTGTAAAGGCGAACCGCTATGCAGCTCCGTTTCCGCGCTCACCTCAGGACTAATCCCGCCTCCGCCGAGAAATCCATCGGCGCAAAATCTCTGGCCAAAAATTTTGGATAGGCTGCGGCCGCGATCATAGCGGCGTTGTCGGTGGAGAGCGGGCGCGAGGGAAAGTACACGGGCAGGCCCTGCTTAGCCGAAGCCAGTCCAAAGGTAGAGCGCAATTCGCTGTTGGCCGCCACGCCGCCGGTAACGAAAAGCGTGGCGACATGGTGGGCGCTCGCCGCGGCCAGAGTCTTGCCCACGAGATCGTCCACGATGGCTCGCTGGAAGGATGCGACCAGGTCGAGAGTCTTGCGATCGGAGTAGGCCAGATAGTCTTCGAGCTTGGGTCGTAGAATGTTCGACATAGCCTGGCGGAGATTTTCGATGATCGGATGCATTTCGTGGACTTCGACATAGCGCAGCACGGCGGTCTTGATGCCGCTGAAAGAAAAATCGAAGCGCTCGCGCTCGATCGCGGCTTCGCTTTTTCCGCGGTTATGGTTTCGGTCGTCGTCGGCGCCTCGAGTGCGGCGGTCGCGATGCTTAATCTGTGCGGGCGGAAATTTGACAGCTTTGGGGTCGCCGTGCGGGGCTAAGCGGTCGATGATCGGGCCCCCCGGATAGCCGAGGCCGAGCAATTTCGCGACTTTGTCGAAGGCTTCTCCGGCAGCATCGTCGCGAGTGTGTCCGATATTTTCGTAGGTCCATCCTGCATTTCTTTGCGCCGCTAGATAGAGGTGCGTGTGTCCGCCAGAAACCACGAGAGCCAACACAGGGAAGTTCACTTCCTGGTTGCCCTTTTGCCGCTCTTCGAGCAGAACCGCATGGATGTGGCCTTCGAGGTGATTGACCGCGAGCAGCGGCTTCTCGAGCGCGTAGGACAGAGCTTTGGCGTAGCTGATCCCGACCAGCAAAGCCCCCGCAAGGCCGGGCCCCTGCGTGACTGCGATGGCGTCGACCGACTCGTACGTTTGATTGGCCTCGAGGAGCGCTTGCTTAACGACGGGGACGATGGCACGCAGGTGCTCGCGCGAAGCGAGCTCCGGCACGACGCCGCCGAAGGGCTGATGGGTCGCGATCTGCGAAGCCACCACGTTCGAGATGATCTGCTCGCCAGAGCGCACCACCGCGGCCGCGGTTTCGTCGCACGAGCTTTCGATGCCCAGGATGTAGGCGTCTGGCATAATCAGCTCTAGATTAATCGAAAACGCGGTCTGGGCGTTACGCCCCGGACAAACCGGCAGGAATGCTGAAAGAGTTTTCCATTTCGATCATCCGAACCCTGCGCCTACAAGGGTTTCTGGCCTACCTCGCCGGCGGATGCGTGCGCGATTTTCTCTTGCAGCGCGAGCCTGCCGATTATGACGTGGCGACCAGCGCGACTCCGGCGCAGGTTATGAGGATTTTTCCCGATACGTACGCCGTGGGAGCGCAGTTCGGCGTGGTGTTGGTGCCTGGGCCCGTCGACGACCGGGCCGATTCGGGTGCCCCCGCAAACGGCCACACGGTCGAGGTGGCGACGTTTCGCAGCGATCACGGATATTCCGACGGGCGGCATCCCGACGAAGTGCGATTCAGCGCGGATCCGCGCCAAGATGTGGTGCGGCGCGACTTCACCATCAACGGCATGATGCTTGATCCCGTGAGCGGGGAGGTCCTCGACTTTGTGGGCGGGCGCGCGGATCTTGAAGCTGGGATCATCCGCGCCATCGGCCACCCCGAGCGGCGCTTTGCCGAAGATAAGCTGCGCATGCTGCGCGGGGTGCGCTTCGCCGCGCGCTTTGCATATGTGATCGAAGCCGAGACGCGGGCCGCGATCCAACGCCATGCAGCCGAAATCCAGTTGGTCTCGCCTGAGCGGGTGCGCGACGAGCTCACCAAGATGCTGGTCGAAGGCCACGCCCGGCGCGCTTTTCTTCTGCTCGATGAAAGCGGCCTGCTCCAAGAAGTTTTGCCCGAGATTTCTGCGATGAAGGGAGTGCAGCAACCGCCGGAGTTTCATCCCGAGGGCGATGTGTTCGTGCACACGATGATGCTCCTGGAGAATCTGCCGCAGCCCTGCCCGCCGACGCTGGCCTGGGGCGCTTTGCTGCACGATGTGGGCAAGCCTGCGACTTTCCGCGTAGCGCCGGATCGCATTCGCTTCGACGGGCACGTGGAGGTCGGGGTGAAGATCGCCGAGGACATCTGCGATCGCCTGCGCTTCTCGAAGCAGGACGAAGCCCAGGTGCTGGCGCTGGTGGATAACCACATGCGCTTCGGTGATACGCGGCGCATGAAAGAATCTACGCTGAAAAGGTTTCTCCGTTTGCCGCGCTTCGAAGAGCATCTCGCCTTGCACCGCGCCGACAGCCTGGCGAGCCACGGCGATCTGAGCACGTTTGAGTTCATCCGCGAAAAGCTGGCCGAGATTCCGCCGGAGAAGATTCGCCCCTTGGCTTTGGTTACGGGAGACGATTTGATTGCCGCGGGGTATGTGCCGGGGCCGAAGTTTCGCGAGATCCTCGAGAGCGTCGAGGATGCACAACTGGAAGGTCGCTTGCGATCGCGCGACACAGCGCTGGAGTTCGTGAGGCGCGAGTTTCCCTTGTGAGCCACCGTCGGTGGCTCAAGCTCGCGTTCTCTACGGAATGCTAGAATCAAAATCTCAACGGGGTGGCGGGATGGAGCAGGCGGGCTCGGGATTAGAGAAAATAGTGGTGGGATCGCTGCGGCGCGTCCCGCCGGGCGAAGCTCCACTGCTGGCGTGGCCGTTGGTTTGCGGCTCGGTGGTGGCCGGGCGCACGCGCGCCCTAGCGTTCGACCATGCGGTTCTGCACGTGGAAGTTCCCGACGCCGGATGGAAGCGTGAGATGCAGAGCCTGGCGCCGCGTTATCTCGCTGCGATGAATCGCTACGCCGGGCAGAAGGTGGAGAGAATCGAGTTTGAGATCCGGCAGGGCTAAACGGCTGCGTGCTCGCTTATGAAAGTCGCGGAAAAAGACGTTGCCTACGTCGCCGATCTGGCCAATCTTGAACTCTCGGCCGAGGAGCGCGCCGGCATGCTGCGCGATCTGAATTCGATTCTTGACTACATCGATCGGCTCAACCAATTGGATACGTCGAACGTGGAGCCGATGGCGCAGGTTTCGGATCGCTACAGGGGGGACCAATCCAAGCGAGACTCCGACCGATTTGCATACTCCTATCGCGAAGATGTGGTCGAAGGATTGCGCAAGTCGTTGTCGCAGGCAGCGGCGCTCGAGAACGCTCCCGATGCCGAGGGGAGTTTTTTTCGAGTGCCAAAGGTGATTGAGAGATAAGCGCCGGATGTGAATAAAACCTTTCACATTGCGCTGCGGTACTCGCAGGCTGCTTGTCGAAGGCGCAGTCGACGGCTCAGGCCCCGCTCCGGTTCGATCCTTCAAAGATTGGATGGCGGTCAATGGACAACAGAGATGCAATGACACCGGCAACCGGATGCAAGATTTCCCCGCCAAAACGATGGAACAGTTTAGGGCGGCAGGGCCGAAAGCTGTGCCGGTTTTGATAGGGATGCTGACCGACGATCGGACAGCCAAAACAAGAGAGCCGATCATTTGCTACCGGGGAGAGATGACGATCGGTGATATTGCTTTTTGCCCTCTGAGCGATCGGTTCACGAACAGGAAGCAAACGGTACCTAGCACGGATTGGAACGATCTTTTAGGACCAGGCGATCACCTCCCCGCGGTGGACCCGTTGCACATCTTTATCGAGAAGCATGGCATCGCCGCCCTTCCGCTCAAGTGGCGGCGACTCTGGGAGAAGCACTCGGGTCACGTGTTTTGGGATTCGAAAGAAAGATGTTTCGAATGGAGGGCCGGCAAGTGATCGAAGGCCTCGTCACCATCGACGCCGTCCGTGCCTCGGTGCAGGAGCGCAAGACGACCGCTTTCGCGCAGGCCGAGACCCACTACGCGCGCATCGAGCATAAAGATAGAGAGATTGGCGCGTTCCTTACCTTGTGCAGAGAGCGCGCGCTCGAGCAGGCCGACCGCATCGACCGCCTGGCCGCCGAGGGCAAGCCGCTGCCTCCGCTGGGCGGAGTGCCGGTGGCGATCAAGGATGTGATGTCGACGCGCGGAGTGCGCACTACCGCCGGATCGAAGAGCCTATCGAAATACATTCCTGCCTTCGATTGCACCGCGGTGGCGCGCCTGGAAGCGGCGGGGGCGGTGGTGCTGGGCAAAACCAACTGCGACGAATTTGCCATGGGCTCGTCGAATGAAAACTCGGCGTTTTATCCCGTGCACAATCCGCACGACCTGAGCCGCGTGCCGGGAGGTTCTTCGGGCGGATCGGCCGCAGCCGTCGCCGCGGATATGGCCGTGGTCGCGCTGGGTTCGGACACGGGAGGTTCAATCCGCCAGCCTGCGTCGTTCTGCGGCGTGGTGGGATTGATGCCGACCTATGGCCGCGTCTCGCGTTACGGGTTGATCGCGTTTGCGTCTTCGCTCGATCACATTGGGCCGCTGGCGAAGACGGTGAAAGACGCGGCAATTGTATTGCGCACGATTGCCGGCCGCGATCCGATGGATTCCACTTCGGCTGACGTGCCCGTGCCGGATTATGTTGCCGAACTCGAAAAGCCTGTGCGCGGCCTCAAACTGGGCGTGGCCAAAGAATATTTCGGCGAGGGACTCGACGATGAGGTGCGGCACGCGGTCGAATCCGCTATCGATAAGCTAAAAAACCTGGGCTGCGAAGTAGTGCCGGTTTCTTTGCCGCACACTCCCTATGCGATTCCAACGTACTATTTGATTGCGACCGCCGAAGCCTCCGCGAATCTCGCCCGCTACGACGGCGTGCGCTACAGCGCTCGCGCCGCGGGAGTGAAGTCACTCGCGGAGATGTATCGTCGCAGCCGCGATGAAGGTTTCGGCGCCGAAGTGAAGCGCCGCATCATGCTGGGCACGTATGCGCTGAGCGCCGGCTATTACGATGCCTACTACTTGAAGGCGCAGAAAGTGCGGACGTTGCTAACCCGAGACTTCGAAGAAGCTTTCCGCAAGGTGGATGCTGTCGTCACACCGACGAGTCCTACCGCAGCCTTTCGTTTGGGAGAAAAATCGAACGATCCGCTGGCCATGTACTTGGCTGACATTTACACCGTCACCGCGGATCTGGCAGGCATTCCGGGGATTTCAATTCCCTGCGGCGAGACCAAAGAGAAACTTCCCATCGGATTGCAGATTCTCGGAAAACACTTCGATGAAGCCAGGATTCTGCGGATCGCGCACGCCTACGACCAGTCCGCTTGATTCGCCGATTCAGATTGGCTCGTAGTAACTCTCTCCTGCGCAGGCGCGGCATGACACTTTCCCTTTGGTGCGGACTTCTCTGCGGAAATTAATTCCTTCGCCACATCGCTCGCAGACCACGCGCTCGCCTTTATATCCGGGAAACTCTTCGGGCGGGAGCTTGACTCGTACCCACTGGAAGGTGAAAAGATCGTCGTCGGAGATTTCGCGGTAGGCCAGCATCTGCTGCTGGTTCTTGTCGGCGATCTCGGGGTGCATTTGCTGCGCCAGCGCCTTCGACGATTCTTTCGCCGCGATGCGGATGCCCTTGCCCGTGCTCACGTCGACGAAGGTGGCCGCAACTTTTCCCCAGTCGCGAAACTTCAGGGCGCGCTTGCCCAGGCGGCAACCGGTGACCACCGCGACCGCGTCGGTGGCGCAGCGGTCGATCTCGACGAAGGTCACGAGGCGCTTGCGATCTTCTTTGTTGCCGCGGGGATCGTCGATGCCGAGCTTCGCGAGGCCCAGCATGGCCAAGCGCACTCCGAGAACCTGGCCGGCGCACAGGTGCCCGTGAGCTTGCTCGGCATCGCGAAGATATTGGTCGAGAGAATGCATGAAGAAAAGAATTCGCAATTGGGTAATTGGGTCATGTCAAAACCGATGCGTTCGGCAGTTAAGGCAAATGTCTTGGGTTTCAAATTACCCAATTACGCAATTCTCAATGCCCTCACTTTCTGCGCCAGCGCACGCCTTCCTTCGTATTTTCGATGACGATGCTCGCGCCGGTGAGTTCTGCGCGGAGCGCGTCGGATTCCTTGAAGTTGCGGGCTTGGCGGGCGGCCTCCATGGCTGCGATTTTCTTTTCAATGTCGGCAGCGGAGAGTTGGCCCGATTGTACCGCTTCGCGCAGCTCGCCACTGACATCGGGTCCGCGGCCTTCGGTGGGCGCCCAGTCGAAAACCTGTTTCATCTTGGGCCCGTCGTCATCGTTCAGCACGGCGAAAATCTCGTCGAACCTCGCCAGCGCCGCCAGCAATGGAGGAATGTTATCAGCTTTCATCCCGCCGCCGTCGATCGCGGCGTTCGCGGCACGCACCATCTCGAAGATCGCCGCTTGCGCTTGCGCGGTGTTGAGATCGTCGTCGAGCGCATCCCGCATGCGGTCGATGGTCGCGCTAGCGAGCGACTGCATCTCCGGCGCCGAGCCGGCGGGGAAAGCTCCGGAGGTCAAACGCTGGACGAAATTGCGCAACCGCTCCACCGAGACCGCAGCTTGCTTCAGCCCGTCGAACGTGAAATTGAGTTGATTTCTGTACGGCACCGACGTTAGCAAATAACGGATCGACGACGGCTTGTGGCCCTTCAAAACCAGATCGCGCAGGGTGAAAAAATTCCCCAGGCTCTTCGACATTTTCTCGCCTTCGACCAGCAGGAAGCGCACGTGAAACCAGAAGTGGGCGAAGGTTTTCCCGGTCAACGATTCGGATTGCGCAATCTCGTTTTCGTGGTGGGGAAAAATCAAGTCTTCGCCGCCGGCATGCAGGTCGAAGCTCTCGCCCAGTTGCCCCATCGACATCACCGAACACTCCAGATGCCAGCCCGGGCGGCCCTTCCCGATGGACGTATCCCAGAACGCCTCGCCCGGTTTGGGCGACTTCCACAGCGCGAAATCGCGGGCGCTGTCTTTTTCGTATTCGTCGACATCGACGCGCGCGCCGTCGAGCATTCCGCTGAAATCTTTTTTGGAAAGCTGGCCGTACCGGGGAAATTTCTGGATGCGAAAATAATACGAACCCTCGTCGGTGCGGTAGGCGATCTCTTTCTCGACTAACTTGGCCACGAATTCCGCCATCTGCGGAATGTTTTCGGTGGCGCGCACCAGGATTGGCGGCTGGATGCCGATCATGGCGGAGTCTTCGAGGAAAGCCTTCTCGTACTTTGCGGTGTACTCCTGAACGCTCATTCCATCGCGCGCGGCGTTGCGGATAATTTTGTCGTCCACGTCGGTGATGTTCATCACGTAGCGCACCTTGTAGCCCGACTGGTGCAAGAAGCGCTGCAGCATGTCGACGGCGATGAAGGTGCGAAAGTTGCCGATGTGCCCGTAGTCGTAGACGGTGGGGCCGCAAGAATACATGCGGACTTCGTTGTCGCGCAGCGGACGGAACTCCTCGACCCGCGACGACATGGTGTTGTAGAGGCGCAAAGCCATATCTTTAATTATGCACTGGGAGTAGGAGGATCGATTCCGCGGGATGCCAGAGAGTCAACTGGCGTGAGCATCGACCGGGGAGTGAGCCGGCAGAGCGTGATTTTGCGCACGCAGCCGGTGCTGCACCAGAAAGACATAATGCAGCGCCGAGATGATCGTGAAGGCGAAGGTGGCGCGCAAGAATACGATGCGCGTGATCCACAGCCAGCGCGCAGGCCGTATGGAATAAAGCATCACGAAGAAAACCGCCGCGATCTGCGAAAACGTGTTGGCTTTGCCGAAGATGCTGGGGCTGAAATTGCGCAGCCCGGCGATGGCGAACAACACGGCGCTCGCGGCCAGGATTGAGATGTCACGGCTGAAGACAAGCACGGTAAATTTCCAGGGAATTTTATGCAGGATGGAAAGCACTAGAAACATGGTGCTCAGCAGAAGCTTGTCTGCGATGGGATCGAGATATTGGCCGAGCAGCGTCTGCTGGTGCAGTTTGCGCGCCAGCAGGCCGTCGAGGCCGTCGCTGAAACCGGCGATTACGAAGAGCGTAAGCGCCCAGAAATAACGGCCTTCCACCAGTTCGATGACGATGAAAGGAACGAATACCATGCGCAGCAGCGTGAGTTGGTTGGGCGCGGTAAAGATTTGCGATAGGGTCATTCCGCGCCCTCGGCGTCTTTGGCGGGGTCGCCCGGGGTAAGCACACTGGCGGGATCGAGTCCGGTCTTGGCCGAGAAGCGCTGCGAGAGCGAGGGCAGACTTCCATCGGGGAGATCGAGTTCGATGCGTTCAATTCGGTGCATGGGGAAAAAAACAACTGCCGGGCGGAAAGACTCGCCGTCTTTTACCATCAGCACAAAATCCTCGAAGGATGCGAGTTCGATGCCGGTCAAACTCAAACCTTCGGTTGCGAGCGCGAGAATCATGCCCCAGAATTTATCGCGCGGATTGCCCAGCGTGACCACGACCATGGCTCCCGGCGAAAACGGAACTGGGCTGGTGGCCGAGCGTGAAACGCCCTGATCTGGATGGGAAACCTTTGCCATGCTTCGATTGTCGCTGCCGCAGGCGCGACTTGCAACTGGCAATCGCGTTTATCATGTGGGCATGCTGCTTCCGCAGGCGCAATCCCTGGTGCTGAGTTTCGAAGAGGCGCGTCGCGTGGTTGAGGAACATGCTTCGCGGTTGATCGCCGGCGGCGGAGCGGGGAAGTACGAGAGCGCCGAATTGCTGCAGGCCGCCGGGAGAACCCTCGCCGAGCCGGTTGCAGCCGATCGCGATATTCCTCCCTTTGCGCGCTCCATGCGCGACGGATATGCGGTGCGCGCGGCCGATCTGTCGCAGCTTCCGGCTTCGCTGAAGGTCGCGGGCGAGATCAAGGCGGGGCCGCAGCCGGCTGCTTTGCGGCTGGAACTCAAGGCGGGCGAGGCTATTTCGATCATGACGGGAGCTCCGGTACCCCGCGGCGCCGACGCCGTGGTAATGATCGAATACACAGTTTTGACCGATGATCGCGTTCAAATCGCACGCGGAGTATCGCCCGGTGAGAATGTGGTCGCCCAGGGAGCCGAAGCCGCGAAGGGCGGCCTATTGTTGGCGGCCGGAACGCGGCTCAACGAAACTGCGATTGCGCTCGCGGCCTCTGTGGGCAAATCGCGCCTGCAGGTGTTCGCTCGGCCACAGGTCGCGGTGCTTACGACGGGCGATGAGATCGTTGACGTCGAGGCCGATCCCGGTCCGGCGCAGATTCGCAACTCCAACAGCTACTCGCTCGCAGCGCAGATCAAAGCCGCCGGAGGCGAGCCCGTGCTGCTGCCCATCGCTCCCGATGAACCGCACAAATTGCGCCAACTGATGGAGCAAGGGCTGCAGTGCGATTTGCTGATCATGACCGGCGGGGTTTCTATGGGGCGCTACGATTTGGTCGAGCAGGTGCTGGGCGAAATGCATGCTGAATTTTTCTTTACCGGCGCGAAAATCCAGCCGGGCAGGCCTGTAGTTTTTGGGCGAGTCCCGAGCCGCTCGTGGGGCAGCCGGAGCAGATTCCACTCCGGCGCTTTAGCTCGGCATGAATATTTCTTCGGCCTTCCCGGAAATCCAATCTCGACCATGGTGACGTTTGAACTATTCGCGCGGCCCCTGGTCGAAGCGCTATCTGGAATGCTGCCGCGCCCGCTGTGTTTCTTGCATGTGCTGCTGGAATCTGAAATCCGGGTCAAGACTGGGCTGAAAAGATTTCTGCCTGCGATCCTTTCCGGCGAAAACGAAGATTCGCAAGTGGAGCTCGTGCCTTGGCGGGGTTCCGGCGATATTGCGGCGCAGGCGCGCGCGAATTGCTACATCGTCATTCCCTCGGATCGCGAGCACATCGCGGCTGGGGAATGGGTCGCGGTGATGATGCGATAGGACCTGGCACGGGCGAGTTTGCTCGGCATCGCGCCTCCCCATCCCATGTAAGATAGAGCTTCCGGATGGCGAAGAAGCTTTCTCATTACGATGATTCCGGCCGGGCGCGGATGGTGGATGTCTCGCCGAAAGCGGCGACCAAGCGCGAGGCTGAGGCCAGCGCCTTCGTCCTGATCAAGCCGGAAGTGCTGAAGGCTCTGCCGAAAAATCCCAAGGGTGACCCGCTGGAAGTGGCGCGGGTGGCGGGGATTGTGGCGGCGAAGCGAACCGCGGAGTTGATTCCCATGTGCCACAGCCTGCCGCTCTCGCACGTTGATGTGGAAATGACCGTGTGCGAGAATGGCGTCGCTATTAGGACCAAGGTCAGCACCACCGCACAAACCGGCGTCGAAATGGAGGCGCTGGTCGCGGCCAGCATTTCCGCGCTGACCATCTATGACATGCTCAAAGGCGCGGACAAAGGAATTGAGATTCGCGAAATTGTTTTGCAGCGCAAGCGCGGCGGCAAGAGCGGAGGGTATCGGCGCGCCACCAGTGACGGGCGTTTCGAGTAAGCGGGTAGTCCGAGCGATGCCATGGCAAATGACGTCAAGCTGCTGTTAGTGGACGACAATCCGATGGTGTTGGACATGCTACAGCAGGCGCTGACTCCGTTTGCGCAGGTGGTCGCGGCCTCCGACACAGCGGACGCGTTGCTCAAAGCGGTGGACGATCCGCCGGATTTGGTGGTGTGCGACTATCGCATGCCTGGGATGGATGGGCGTCAGTTGGTCGAGAAGTTAAAGAGCCGGCCGGGGACGGCTAATTTCTCAGCGGTGTTGATGGCGAGCCGCAGCGATATTGATGAAAGGCTCTCGCCGCAGGATGTGGCCGACGATTACCTGGCCAAGCCTTTTTTCCTCAAGGAAGCCACGCGCCGCATCAAGCGCACCGTGGATCGCATCGCGCTCGAGAAAATGGCGAAGACCGCACCCTCCGATGGAGTGGTGCGCGGCAACCTTTCGCAGATGAACGTGATCGACCTGATGCAGTCGCTCGAAATGGGCCGCAAAAGCTGCCAGCTCAAGCTCAATTATCAGGGCGACAAGTGTGAAGTTTTCTTCGCCGAGGGACAGGTGAAGCATGCGACCTATCTCTCGCCCTCTGGCGAGCTGGTGGGAGATCCAGCGGTGTTCCGGGTTCTGCGCTGGACCGGCGGCAATTTCGAACTCAACTTCGAGGGCACTACCGATCAGGAAACTACGCAGTTAAATACTCAGGGCCTGCTGATGGAAGGCTTGCGCCTGCTGGACGAGGCGCAGCGCGACGGGGTGGGCGAGGTTCAAGAGGAAGGCGCAAGAGGCAATGCCGAAGTTAGGGTCGCCGGTGCAAGCGCGAGCGGCGGCGAGGTGAGCGCTAGAAGTCCAGGCGGCGGTAAGCGCGAGGAAGAGGAGGAAGATGTCCTCCTCGACAACTGAGCCGGGATCTTCCACGCCCTTTACGGCGGCAGTGGTTACGGTCAGCGATTCTTGCGCGCGCGGAGAGCGCGCCGATCTCTCCGGGCCGGCAGTCGCAGAGGTTCTGGTGGAGCGCGGCTTTCGTGTGGTGGCCAATGAGATCGTGCAGGATGACGGGATGCAGATTCAGAACATCCTCGTGCACCTGGCGTTGCAGGTGCGATTCATCGTAACCACCGGAGGCACTGGAATCGCGGAGCGCGACGTTACGCCGGAAGCGACGGAATCGATTTGCGATCGCCTGATCGATGGCGTGGGCGAGCGCATGCGCCTCGAAGGAATCAAGAAGACGGCTTTCGCCGCGCTGAGCCGCGGAGTGTGCGGGGTGCGGGGAAGGACGCTGATCTTGAATTTACCGGGAAGCCCGGCGGGCGCCGTGGAATCGCTGCAGGCGGTCGTCGAGATAATTCCTCATGCTCTCGATTTGCTGGACGGGAAGACGGAACACGGGTAGCGAGCGCAAAACCCCGCTTCTCGCAAAGTGCGCGAGAAATGGGGCACACACCTTTATCCGATTGGCAGAGGCCGCGTGGCAACATTTTGCTCGGGACTCTTAAACGCCCGAGGGGATTTATTGGATCGTTCTTAATACGGAAGTAGATCGTCAAATGAGGGCTCGTTGAGGAATGAAACCAGGCCGAAAACGCGGCGGAGTGCCTCCAACGCGCGCTGATTCAGGAGCGTTGCCCAAGGACATGCGCGCCCGTCCGCTGGCCCCATAAGGGCGATTCGTCCGCGCCCATTTGCTCCTGCGGGTCTTGTCCGCTATAGTTTTCCTAGCTATGTTTGGAGACTTTACGGCCCTGGACCGCTGGACCAAAAAGCCGGTTCACTGCGTCTATCAGGCGCTGATCGTTGCCATCGCCACGCGGCACGCCGATGCCGTCGACGTCAAATTTCTGGCCGATGGAAAGACGGCGTGGGTGGCGCTGCCGCACCCGGCGTGGGTCGAGTACAAGAAGCGCACCGGCAAGGCCATTACGGATTCGCTGGCCGTCGAGATTGCCGGGCATTATTTGAAGACCGCGCTGGAATCCGGAGGAGGCCTGGGGCGCGAGATGTATTCCCTCAGCGTCGAAGAGACACTGGCCCATCTTGAAGCTGTAGTCGAGGCGATGCAAGCGCCAGTTCCGGCCTAGCTCTTGATCGATCCCATCAAGCCCGTTTGAGCTGGCGGGTCAGCCAAATCAAGAATACGGCGCCCACGATCGCCACCACGATGCTGGCGATGATTCCGCCGCTGGGGTAAATACCGAGCGCATTGAAGATCCATCCGCCGATGATGGCGCCCACGATTCCTAGGACGATGTCCATGAGCGGGCCATAGCCGCCACTCTTCATAATCTTGCCCGCGGCCCAGCCTGCGACCAAACCTACTAGCAGCCACCAAATCAGGTTGCTAATCATGGTTGTCCCTCCGCTGTTTACCTCACCATATTTTCAAACGTCTCCGCCCGGGACCCGCAATAAAGTGGTGTTGCGGAGACTAGTTGTGAACGCACAGCCTGTCAAGCCCGAATGAACCGGGGCAGCTCTAATTTGGCGGACGCGCATGAATCCGTAGAGCCGGACGACATCCCGCGACGCTTCCGCTGATACTTGGCCTGGGACTCGAAGCTCGTACAATCGGCCAGGGCGTGGCCCGCCTTCACCCGCCTTGGCGGAATTCTATCGGCCAGCTTCTTGAGAATCGCAGAAGCTTCCAAAGTGCGGCATCATATCCGAAAATCGGCCAAGGAGTGCGTAATTGCCTGTGCGTCGTACATTGCGAGAAAGAACATGTAGCCCACCGAGTATTTATGAGATAACTCCCAGATAATCAAAAGAAGCGTCTAGGAACAAGGCTAAATTCGCGAGCAACGCCTCTCCAAACGAAGAAAGATGCCTATCGAGGCTGGTCAAGCCCCACGCGGTGGAGGAGCTCCGCAAAACGCGGGTCGCCGCGCAAGGGATCGAAGTACGGATGGACCTTGATCAATTGCAGCATGTTTGACTGCTCCTGGTAAGCCCGCTCTAGCCAGGCAAGTGC
>JBEKWC010000045.1:0-35512 GCA_049513475.1 Candidatus Sulfotelmatobacter sp.
CTCTTTGTACGTGACTTCGCTGTGGTAGAGATTTACGTTGTCGAGCATGGCGCCGTTCAGTTGCAGAATGTCATCCCAGCCGTCGTTATCATAGTCGAGAAATTTCATGGACACGCCGCTTAGCAGGATCGCCTTGTTGCCGATGCCGGAGCGAAAGGTGTCGTCGTCGAAAGTTCCGTCTTTGTGGTTGAGGTAGAGACGATTCAATTCGAAATCGAGGTGAGTGATGTAGATGTCCTGCCAACCGTCGCCATCCACGTCGGCCGCGTCAATGCCCATGCCAGCTTCGTAGCGGCCATCTTCGCCGGCGGCAACTCCCGAGGTAAAGGAAACATCTTCGAAGGTTCCATCGTGTTTATTGATGAAAAGAAAATTGGGCCAGGAGTCGTTGGCAATGGCAATGTCGGTCCAGCCGTCGTTGTTGAAATCGGCGAGAACAACGCCCATGCCCTTCGCTTCGGGCTTGCCCACGCCTGAGGCGTCGCTCACATCGGTAAAAGTTCCGTCGTGATTGTTGTGGTAAAGCTTAATTCGCTGCCCCTTGTAGTTTCCCGGATGGCAATACGATCGATAACCCGGCCTCTTTTCGCCGCACCACAAATTATTTTTCGGCGACCACTCGATGTAATTCGTGACCACTAAATCGAGCCAGCCATCTTTATCGTAATCGAACCAGCCGGCGCTGGTGGACCATCCGCCTTCGTCGGCGACTCCGGCTTTCGCGGTCACGTCGGTGAAAGTTCCATTGCCGTTGTTATGGTAAAGAATGGCGCTGCCGTAGCCGGTCACATAAAGATCGGGATAGCCATCGTTATCGTAGTCTCCCACGGCCACCCCTTGGCCGTAGTGGCCGCTGCCGCCGACTCCGGCTTTTTCCGTAACGTCGGTGAAGGTTCCGTCTCCGTTGTTGTGGTAGAGGGCGGAGCGAAGTGGGTGCGGTGGCTTATAGAGATCGGTCGCAGCAGACTGAACGAAGAATAAATCCATGAGGCCGTCCTGATCGTAGTCGATCCAGCCCACACCGGTCCCCATGGTTTCAAGATAATATTTTTCGTCGGTGGCGGTGGCGTCCTGCTCAAAAGTGATGCCGGCTTTTTCTCGAATATCGGTAAAGCGGACTGGGATGGTTGCTTCTGCCGATTTGGAAGTTTGGCCGGCAAGAGAGGTCAAGAGAATTGCCAGGATTATGATGGCGCTTAGCGCAAGGATGAAGATCCGGTTGCCGTAAAGATCACGACAGCCTCGGTTTTTCGATGATCTCAGCATCTCGGACTTGCACGTACTTGGCGGCTTAAGCCGAATTCAAAAGCGAACTTCGATCACAGGCTTAAAGCGCCGCGCCGCCCAAAACCCTGAGAAGCTCCGCGTCCCTCTGAGAACGCTCTGCGACGCTCAGAGCGTACGGTCGGCTAGGTATAGCGCGAACTGTAGTAGTTGCTGGCGCACCTCCATCGACAACTCTCCCGCGGCAGCAGATGCAGGCGGAGCTTGCGACAGGGCCTGCTCGATGCGATTCACATCGAGCCCGCCGGCGTTGCTACCCTTGAATCGATTCAGCACTTCACGCGCTTTGTCGACTTGTCCGGTCTCGTAATAAAAAACTCCTAACGTAGAGTAACTGCCGGCCCACTCGGGAAGCAGTTCGACGGCGCGCTCGAATTGTTGGGCAGCTTGTTCGGTCTTGCCTTCGAGCACTGAGACGATACCAAGTCCCCAGAGCATTTTGCCGGAGCTCGGAACGCGCGCCAGGCCTCTCTTTAAAGTCTCCTGCGCGGCACGGGCATCGCCTTGGCGGAGTTCCACCAGGGTGAGCGAAAGGTAGTATTGATCGTTGTCGGGATTGCGAGCGATGGCGTCGCGAAAAATCTCGGCGGCGCGCACGCTATCGTTCATGTGCGCATAAATATCGCCGAGAAGCGCGAGCAGTGCGTCATCCTGCTGACCTTGGGCAGAAACAGTTTGCGCGGTGTGCAGAGCCTGCGGATACGTACCTTTGCGAAAATAAGCGTCAGCCAAATCGAACTTGACGTCGTCGGAGTCGGGATTGGCGCTCAAAGCCGATTGAAAATGCGCGATGGCATCGTCGTACAGATGAAAGCGCGCGAGCAGCACGCCAACGCCGGTTTGCGTGCGATAGTCGGCCGCGCTTAATTGATCGAGCTGGGCAATCGCTTTTCTTGCTTCGTCGAGCTGGCCAAGTTTCAGATAAGCTTCCGCGAGTAAGTAGAGATCCTGAGGCTGGCCCGGGTGCTTCTCAATCTGCGCCTTCAACTCGGTGACATCCAACTGAGTGCGCGCCAGCGGGGCGAGGTCGGAGCGGTTGTTCAGATAGTCGAAGAGATGTTCGTAGGGATAGGGTCCCGTGGATGCGTTCTTGGCCAGAGTTTGAAAAACGCTGAGGTCGCGCTGGGCAGCTTCGGTCTGATGAAGATTGCGCTCGACCATGGCGAGCTTGTAGTAACCGGTCGCGGGATTGCGGCTGGACTTCACGTAACGGCGGAGCAGTTCGGCGGCATCGGTAAAGTTTTTTTTCGCAATGCGGAGGTTGGCCAGTTCCAGAAGCGCGTCCGCATAATTGGGATTGGCCCGCAGAGTTTCCTGAAACATCTTTTCCGCGCCCGCTTCGTCCCCCTGACGCTCTTCGATGTAACCCAGATTGAACAGGCAAGAATCGTTGTGGGCATCGAGCTTGAGGCCTTCCTGAAAATATTTTTTGGCTTCGTCGAAGCGTCCCAGCTTGCGATACGAGAGGCCGAGGAAAGCGTAGGAGCGCGCCGAGGGATCGAGGACGACGAGCGACTTGAATTCTTCGATGGCCTTATCCGCCTTGCCCGCCATGAAGTAACTTTCGCCCAGCGCGGCGTGGAGATCGGATCGTTGCGGCGCTAGCTTCAGTCCCGATTCCAGCAAAGGAATCGAGTCTTCGAAATAATTCTGCGTCATGCTGACGCGGGCCAGCAGAAAAATTACATCGACATTTTCTGGCGCGAGCTTGTGGGCGCGCACCAGAACATCCAACGCGTCTACCGCGCGGGTTTGATCGGCGTAGACCTGGCCTAGCAGATAGAGTGTGTCGGCGGAGTCGGGTTTCAACTTGAGGGCGCGGTTCAGCGTGACTTCGGCCTTGGCGTAATCGCGAGTGCGAAGATAGGCGCGCCCCAGATTGAAAAGAATTTCAAGAGTCTCGGGCTGCAGTGCGTTGGCTTTCTCGAGTTCGAGTTGGGATTCGCGATACTGCCTGGCTTCGGCGAGGAGAACGCCGAGAGTGAAATGCAATCGAACGTCGTCTTCCTTTTGCGCAGAAAGCGTTCTCGCCAGATTCAAGCCCGCGGCGGTTTGCCCGGATTGGAAATAGCAGCGGATGAGGTTCACTTTCGTTTCCGTGGTAGCGGGGTGCACGCGCAGGAAGCGGGGGATAGCCTCGCGCGGCGATCCCTTCGCCAATAGCAGCAGGCCGAGGTTGTAATTCCCTTCCTTATCGGCAGGATCGAGACGCAGCACCGCGCGGAATTCTTTTTCCGCAAGATCGGGATGGTTTTGCGCTACATAGAGGTTGCCGAGATTGTTATGCGTCTTGGTGGAGTTCGGACTTAGCGTCAGCGCGTGCTGAAACGCTTCGCGCGCGCTGGCGTAATTTTTTTCGCTGCTATCGGCGATGCCTAACAGGTTGTAACCGGCAACACTGTCGGGATGAATTGCGAGCTGCTCTTCAATTTTCTCTTTGGCTTCTGCGATGGAACCTTGCCGAAGCAGGGCTTCCGCTTCGGCGAATAGAGAAGGTGTTGCTGCGGCCTGGCGATGAGGCTTCGTCGCAGAGCCGACCTGTTGCGCAACCGCAGCGCAGCCGATCAAGCTCAAGCCGAGCAGCAGCACTACGACTCGATTGACTATATTCCGCCGGCTTCGAATCATAATGACATCATCTGCAAGTCAATTTAGCATCTGCAGCGCTTGCTGAGCTATTTTGTGCCCAGGTTGCAACAGGAGAAGCTCACGCAAGACTTCCTTAGCCTGGGCTTCATTCTTGGTGACAACGTACAGGCGCGCGAGATTCAAATATGCCTGAGCGAAGTTCGGGGCCACACGGATGCAAGTTTTGAATTGGTTTTCGGCTTCGGAATAGCGTTGTTGGCGCACGAGCAGTACGCCCATATTGTTGATGGCATCGGCGTAGTCCGGGCGCAAGTTTATGGCCTTTGATAAGTACTGCAGTGCGCGTTCGAAGGTATCCTGCCGGGCGTAGAGCATTCCGGCGGCGTAATTGGCCTCGGGGTCTTCGGGGGCAATTTCGAGCGCTTTCGTCAGCAGCGCCTCTGCCTCGGAATAGTTTCCGCCTCTGCGATAGAGGTTACCGAGGTTCAGCAGCGCAACCGTGTAATTCGGCTGCAACGATAACGACTGCCTGAAGTCCGCAATGGCTTCCTCGATATCTCCCTGTTGGGCGGCGATCATTCCAAGATTGTTCCAGGCGTCGGGGTAGTTCGCGCGCAATTGCAAAGCCTGTTCCAGATAGCGGCGCGCCTCCGGCAGATTATTTCTTCGCAGATAAAGAGTTCCAAGATTGTAGTAAGCCTCAGGTGCCTGCGGCTTGGCGGCGATGACTTGTTTAAAAGACTCAGCCGCCTGGTCGAGATAGCCACGCTGAAACATGGCCACGCCATAGGTAAAATCATTGCGCTGAAATCCGCCCTCGGGCAGAATTCCGGCGAAGGGCAATGCTTTCTGGATGCGCTCCGCTTCGGTCTTCGGCGCAGATCGTACATCTTCGTCGATCTGCTGCGGCCCGACCGGACCCTGATAGACCTTTACGATCATGCCCGCGGGATCGATCAAAAACGAAGTCGGCAGCGGCAAGTCGCGGCGACGATCGAAGAGGTAACGGTAAACGACGTTGTAGATGCCGGCGATTGCAGGCGTCGCCAGTAAGGTGGGAAACAAAAGCTTCTCGTTCACCGCGAAAGCTTTCACGGCTTTGAGATCGAGAGGATCGTCGACGTTTACGCCGACGATCTGAAAGCTGTTTGCCAGGAGCTGCGACTGGTCGCGGAGAAGCCGCAGTTGGTCCATGCAGGCGGGCGCGGAGCTGGTCCAGAAATTTAGAAGTACAAAGCTACCTTGGAAGGAATGCAGGTCCCTCAGATTGCCGTCGAGATCGGGCAACGAAAGGTTTGGAGCGCTTAAGGGTTGCAGCAGCCAGGTTTGCACCGAGGAAGGCAAAGCTTCTGGCACCGCAGGCGCAATCGCCTGTGTCCATGACGCCGGAGAAGCTGCGAAAGGCGTGGCGAGGAAATCGGCGGAGCCTTCGCGCACCTCGATGCAATGATTAACGGGTAGATGTTCGAAAGTCTGGGAAAGACCGCTGGGCCAAAGAATCGAAGCCTGAATCGTTCCCTCCGAGTTACCGAGTCCAAATAGAAGTTCTTTACTGTTTTGGGCGAGAAATCCCGAACCGGCCTGCAGATATTTGGTTTGGCGCCTCCCCGCCGCTTCTACCGTGACGGCGGCGCCGATCGCATCGCGATTGCTTTTCGTGCCCAGGAGCCGAAATATGATCGAGCGCCCGATATCTTTCCCTACGCTGTGCAGCACGCGTAGCTGCGGCGCGTTACGATTCTTGAGAATGAGTTCCAACCGCCCGTCGTGGTCGATATCGGCGAGGACGAACGAGCGGCTGTCGTCGGGAAAGTCCAGGCCGATCGCGCCGGAGATTTCGGAGAACGTGCCGTTGCGATTGTTCGCATAAAGAACATTTCTTTCGTAGCCGCTCCAGGAAACATCCGACCGAATCAACTCGTTGATGGCATTCCAACCACGCTCGTAATTCGGGGATGGGATGGAAATCGGCGGCGACTTCCCCACCACCTGCCGCCAAAAGAAGCTTCCCAGATCGCGCCGGTCCGAGCCGGAAATGTAGCCATTGGCGATGTAGAGGTCGTTGTAGCCGTCGTGGTCGAAATCCCAGGCATCGGAACACCAGGCCCAACGGCCCATCTCGACTCCCGCTCGCGCACTTGCGTTCTCAAATTTTCCGTTGCCCAGATTCCGGTAGAGCGAATTGCCGCGGGCATGGCGGCGATACAGGGCACGGGTCCGCTCCGGATCCTCTGCATGAAAATTCTTTTGCTGCGAAACTCGCAGACCGGCTGCCGACCACATATTCGCCGCGTAGATATCGGGCTTGCCGTCATTGTCGAAATCGAACCAGCACGCGCTCATGCCGGCTCCGACATCGTTCACGCCGGCTTCGTCGGAGACCGCAGTGAAAGTCCCATCGCCGTTGTTGCGGTAGAGACTGTTGCGGCCGAAGTCGTTAACCACATAGAGGCTGGGACAGCCCGTCGAGTTGTAGTCTCCCCAAGCGCAGGCGAAGCTGTAACGATCATTCTCGGCGTTCAATCCCGCGGCTTGGGTGCGATCTTGAAATGTGGCGTTGCCCTCATTGTGAAATAGAAAGTTCGGCGGGCCGTTGCGCGCGTCGAAATACGGCGAAGGATAGTGGTACTGGTCCAAGCCGAGATAGTACGAATAAACGCAAAAGTAAACATCAAGGCGTCCGTCGCCATCGTAATCGGCGATAGCGGCATGGGTAAAAGACCCCTGCGGAGGCTGCGCAAACTTAAAGGCATCAGGCTTCAGTTTAAATTTCCGGTTACCCTGGTTGAGGAATAATTGCGGCCCGGAGGCGCAAACTACCAGCAGGTCTTGCAGACCCTTATTCTCGAAATCGGCGAAGAGAGCGCAGGCTGTGTCCTCCAGCAGACCGACGCCCGATTGCTCCGTTATGTCTTCGAAAGAGCCGTCGCCGCGGTTGCGATAGAGGCGATTGGGTAGACCCTGGGGCTGGCAGATATAGAGCGAGTCGAAGCCGCTGTCATCAATATCTCCGGCGGCCAGGCCATGATTGCCATAGACATCGATGCCGCAGGCTCCGTCGAGCACCGTGCGCCAGTAATCGGCGCCGCGCAGCATTTGCTTTCCGTAGGATTCGTTTTGCCCCAGAGCCTGCGCGGTTACATCGGCGAACAACGGCTCGCGCACGCGACTCACAGTTTCCTCGGTAGCTTCCCAGCGAACGGCCTGCCACGCGGCCAACTCGTCGCGCCGCCAGTGCGTGCGCCAGAGACCGATTCGCTCCTCGCGACCGCCTTCAGCGGGCGTGCCCACGAGGTCGTAGCGAATGTCCACACGGAGGGGCTCAGAAGCGTTCTCGCCCTCTTCGATTCCCACAATCTGAAATTCGGCGGTTTCGATCTTCCCTAGCGGCGCAAGATAATTTGCAATTTCGTTGCGCCAGCGCTCTCCCGGCAAAGCCGCCATGCCGGAAAAGCTTCTTCGCTCTATTTCAATCCCGGAACCAGACCTGACAACAACTTTGTCACTCGGATGCAGCGGCGTAGCCTCGATCAAGGCTGCGAAGAACTTCTCTGAAACATCGGACTTTGAAACATCGGGCGCCGTGCCTTGAATACTATGACTCCAGGCCTCGAGAATCTCCATGATCTCAGCCGCGTACTTTTCTGTAACGTACTCATCCAGGCCCGGAGAAACCAGGCGCAAAACATCTTCAAGAGGAGGCTGGGCCGGGTAATGCGGAGTGAGGCGAGCGTCGGCAAAGGCAGGTAAGTGGGGCAGCATTCCGGCAGCCGCAGCGGGCAAGCGCAGCAGCGGTAAGCCCCGAAAAGGCGAGGCAAAAAATAGAGCCGGAGCGCAGCTCATGGAGCGCAGAAAAGTCCGGCGAGAGAGCGAGGACGAGTGCCTGGGGAACGCTCCATCCTTAAGAATCTTGGTCAAACCACCTCGCTCGGTAGGGGACGCGACTGGAAATATTAGCACTTCTTTGCAAGGTCGAGAACGCGAGGAAAGCCAGACGAAACAGTTGCGCTGGTGGGAGCGTAGTACAAAAGCATTATTTTTTAGTTGACAAAGAATTTCAAGGTGGAATAAGGTAGCGCACGAGTTGCGTGGGCAGGATTTCGGGTTTTCAGGCCACGCGATGTATACGATTACATTTCGCAGTCGCGGTTCTGACCAGTTCCGCGGTATCCGGCTTGCCTGGATGCAAGCCCAACGGCTCAAAGGAGAGCTTCATGAACCGACAGGTTGTTTCTTGCATGGTGCGTGGTTTCCTGGCTTTAGCGGCTGGTTTGCTTCTCAGCGTCGGCTCCCTGCAGGCACAAGTTGATACCGGTTCCATCACCGGCACTATCTCCGATCCCTCGGGCGCGGTGCTCAGCGGAGCGAAGGTCACGCTCATCAACGAAGGTACAGCCGTCGCCCTCACCACCACCAGCGGCGCCGATGGCAGTTATAGCTTCAGCCCGGTGCGCATTGGCTCTTACAAGCTCGAGGCCTCTTTCAAAGGCTTTAAGACCGAAGTCTCGACCCACGTCGCGGTCGACGTGAGCGCCAGAGTGCTGGCCAATTTCCAACTGCAGCCGGGCGCGGTCAGCGAAACCGTCGAGGTCAACACCACGGCTCCGGTGCTGCAGGCGGAAGACGCGTCGGTGGGTCAGGTGATCGACCAGCGCAATGTCAACAATCTTCCTCTGAACGGCCGCAACTTTACTTTCCTTGCGCAACTGGCCGCCGGAGTGAACACGCCCGAGTCGGACACGCGCGGCAACGCCGGCTCCGGTGCTTTCACCGCCAACGGCAATCGACCGGCGCAAAACAATTACATGCTGGATGGTATCGACAACAACTCCGATACCGTTGACTTTCTGAACGGAACCAACTTTGTGGTGCTGCCTCCGGTCGATGCCATTGCGGAATTCAAGGTCCAGACCTCGGACTTCAGCGCCGAGTTCGGCCGCTCCGGCGCGGCCGTGCTCAACGCAACTATCAAGTCTGGCACCAACCAGTTCCACGGCGCGGTATGGGAGTTCTTCAGGAACGATAAATTCGACGCGCCCGATTATTTCGAAGATGCCGGAGGGGTCCCGAAGGGCGAACTGCGCCAGAATCAATTCGGGTTTGCCGTTGGCGGCCCGGTCATCAAGGACAAGATTTTCTTCTTTGGCGACTACGAAGGCTTTCGCCGCGTGCAGGGAACGATTCTCACCGGCTCGGTCCCAACCACCCTAGAGCGCAACAGCGGTTATACGAACCTTAGCGACCTAATCACACTTCAAGCGGCGTCTGGCTCGTTGACTGACGACTTGTGCGTCTCCAATTGCCAGAATATCGGGACGAACAATACACCTGCGCCGGTCGGGCGCTCCATGCCCTACGGGACCATCCTCGATCCCGCCACCACAAGACCCGAGGTTCAAGGCATGAAGGATCCTGTGACGGGATTGGTCGCGATCGCTAACGGCTTCGCGCGCGATCCCTTCGTTTCCACTACGGGTTGCCCCATCGCTACCACTACGGCCTTTACCTTAGCCGGTTGCGGATTGAACCAAATTCCGGCTGGCAGGCTGGACCCCAACGCCATTAAGCTGCTGAACCTGTATCCCAGTCCGACGGGCAGTTCGCTCTTCAGCAATTATGCGAACTCGCCGAAGCTGTTTGAACATCGCAACTCCTTCGACACTCGACTGGATATCAATTTCTCGCAAAAAGATCAGATATTCTACCGCTTCAGCTATGTAGATGACCCGCAGTTCATCCCTGGGATTTTCGGGGGCATCGCCGATGGCGGCGCTTTCCAACAAGGCCCGCAGACGGCGATCGCGCAACAAAGCGCGTTAGCCGAAACCCACGTCTTTTCTCCAACCTTGGTGAACGTGGTCCGTGCCGGCTTCAATTACCTGAACACGACCCGCGAAAGCCCGGTCGCCGGTGATCTTGGGCTTCCCGCCCAATTCGGCATCCAAGACATCCCGCAGGTTGCGAAGAACGGCGGGCTGCCGGCTTTTGGCATCAATGGGCTCTCAACTCTGGGCAGCAACGCGTTTCTGCCTTCGGATGAAGTGAGCTCCACTTTTCAGCTGACCGACGACCTTACTAAAATTTACGGCAAGCACACTTTCAAGATGGGGTTCGAGTGGCAGCACGTTAAGTTCTCCACGCTGCAACCGCCGTGGTCCCACGGAGAGTTCGATTACAACGGCAACTTCACTGAAATCCCCAACGTCGACAACGGCAACACGGGGCGTGCCGCTTTCTTGCTAAGCCCCATCGCGGCCCACAATGGAGGAACGGTGAACGACGTCGGGGGCTCAACCAACGTATACGCCTCCAACATTTCTCTCACGGACAACGGCAAGAACTATTACGGCACCTACATCAACGACGATTGGAAGGTGACCCCGAAGCTGACTGTGAACCTCGGCTTGCGCTGGGATTTCTTCGGCCTGGTGTACGAGCACCACGGCGCCCAAGCCAACTTTGTTCCCAGCGGGGCACCGCTTAGCACGCCGCTTTACCTACTTCCCGGTGGCACGAACGCCGCCGATCTTTCGTCAAGCTTCACCAGCCTGCTCGCTCATGACGGCATTGGACTTGACATCACAAACAAATACGGCAAGGGGCTGGGCCATTCGCAAAAAGCGAACTTTGCTCCGCGCGTTGGCTTTGCCTATCAGGTCAACCCCAAGTTCGTGGCTAGGGGCGGATTTGGTATCTTCTATAACGGCTTCGAAAACCGTGGATTCTCTCCAAACCTGGGAGAGAATTATCCCTTCCAGTTCAACTTCAATTACACCCCGGTAAATGACGGCCAACCCTTCAGCTTTGGCACTTGCCCCGGAGCGGTTGGCGGAACGCCTGTTTTTGAGACTGGTTTCTCGTGCACTCCGCTGACTCCAGACCAGGTCAACGCCAATGGTCTGGGCTTGCGTGGAATTCAGTTCAATTATCAAACTCCCTACACTATGAGCGGCAATTTCACGCTGCAGTATGAGCTAACGCCGACCATGAGTGCGCAGATTGCCTACGTCACCTCGCTGGCCCGCCACTTAGAGGTGTTCCCCGGTTCGAACAACCCAACGGCGATCTTGCCCATCAACACGCAACTGACAAACACTCCCGGACCCAATGGCACGCCGGGCACAGGCGCGTTTCCAGCCGCCCAAGGAGGGCTTCCCTTCCCCGATTTCGGTGGCAACAACAGTTACGCAGCCACGATCGGCAACAGCTTCTACCATGGGCTGCAGACGAAGTTGGAAAAGCGTTTTGCGCAGGGGCTGAACTTCCTGGCCACTTACACGTATTCGAAGACGCGGACCGACGCCGATGATCTGTTGAATAACGGAAGCAATGCCGGCTACCGCGCCCCGGATATTCCAGGGCTCGGGGTTCACTATGACTACGGTTATGCTCCCTTCGATATTCGCAACGTATTTCACTTGAGCGGTGGTTATGAACTCCCCTTCGGCAAGGGCAAGCCGTACCTGGGCAACAATGGCTGGGAAACCAAAGCGTTCGGAGGTTGGAGCGTCAACGCCGCCATCGTGGTGGAGGGTGGCCAGCCGATTACGTTTACCTGTCCTTCGAACACGGTTTCCACGACCGCATCGTCGAACTGTTATGACTACATCGTCGGCGATCCGGGCAGGGGTTTGCATATCGACTCGAACGGCAAGATTAGTTTGTTCACCAATCCGAAGGCATTTACGCAACCGGCAGCTTGTACGGCTTTACCATGCCCGGTTTCCGCCCTGGGCGGCGGGCCGGATCAAGTAGTGGGTCCCACTTTCAAGCGTTTCGACTTCTCAACCTTCAAGAACATTCCGCTCACGGAACGATTTACCCTGGAGTTCAGGGCGGAGTTCTTCAATCTATTCAACCACCCGAACTTCAACGCGCCGAATTTTGGCGGCAACGGCGTGGTCGCGGTTTCGGGCTCGGGTAACTTCACCAGTTCGAGCTTCGGCGAGATTGGCTCTACGCGCGACGCTCCCTATGATCCGCGGCAGATCCAGTTCGCTTTGAAGTTGTATTTCTAAACTTGAACATCAATCGGGGAAGGTCGTTACTCTATGCGTCCTTCCCTGAATTGTTTGTGACGGAACTCCGCGTGCCAGGGCGCTCCGGCGGGGCGTGGTGTAGGATGCAAGGATCGTGAGTCTGAAACTCCGGGCTTTTTGCATTGCTCTTCTGATCCCGGCATGCGTGATGGGGTCCGCCGCCGGCCAAACTCCCAGCCAGAATCTAGAGCGCGAGTTTCAGGCTGCGGTTGAGCAATATAAGCAAGGCAAGTTCAGCGAAGCCGCCGCCGGGCTGGAGAATCTGGTGCGCGAAGTTCCGCAAAGCTTCGAAGCGCAAGAACTTCTGGGGCTCGTCTACGCCGCCCAATCGCAAGACGCTAAAGCCAACCGGCATCTGGAGGAAGCGGTTCGCCTGAAACCGGATTCAGCCCCCGCCCGAACCAACCTGGCCGCTAATCTCGTGCGCATGGGAAAGCTCAGCCCGGCGCAGGAGCAATTCGAAAAGGCGGCGGAGCTTGAACCCCAGAACTTCGATACCAATCACAACCTCGGAGAATTTTATGCGCGCGCCGGCACGCTGCCCAAAGCCGCTCTCTATCTTGAGCGCGCACAAAAGATCGATCCCTCCTCTTACGACAACGGATACGATCTGGCGCTGGCCTACATTTTGACCGGGAAGCTCTCCGACGGGCGGCAGTTGATTCACGATCTCCTGAAGCAAAAGAACACGGCGGAGCTGCACAACCTTCTTGGCGAGTTGGAGGAAAAAGACGGGCAGTTTGTCGCCGCGGAAAACGAGTACGAGGCCGCCGCGCACGAAGACCCCAGCGAAAGCAATTTATTCGACTGGGGCAGCGAACTGCTGCTGCACCGCACCTTGGGGCCAGCGGTTGACGTCTTCCAGAAAGCCACCGAGCGCTATCCCAAGTCGGCGCGCCTGATGGTCGGTCTCGGGGTCGCCCTGTATTCTCGCGGCAACTATGATGAGGCCGTCAGCGCGCTGTTGAAAGGCGCAGATTTAAATCCCTCGGACGCGCGTTGTTATCTTTTCTTGTCCCGCGCCTACGACAGTTCGCCCGGACAGGCGCAAGAAGTAATCCAGCGCTTTCGCCGCTTCGCCGAGCTTGAGCCTGCTAACGCGCACGCTCTTTATTATTATGCGATGAGCCTCTGGAAGGGAAAACGAGCCGAAGATCCCGACGTAGACTTTCATCAAATCGAGGCGCTGCTGAAGAAGGCCGTGGCTCTCGATCCTAACTATCCCGAAGCTCACCTGCAGATCGGCAACCTCTATTCGGCGCAGAACAAATACAAGGATGCGATCCCCGAGTACGTGCGCGCCCGTGAGTTGAACCCGGATCTCGCCGACGCCTATTATCGGCTCGGGCAAGCTTATGTTCGTACCGGCGAAAAAGAGCTTGCGCAACAGCAGTTTCAGGTTTATCAGGGGATTCGCCAGAAGCATTTGGCCGATCTCGACAAGCAGCGCGCCGACATTCAACAATTCGTTTTATCGGCGAAAGATGGTCCGGCCGCCAAACCATGAAGACAGCGCATAAAACTTAGGAACCGATGAGACTGTCACTCCAATCTGGGGTACACGAGCTCACGCGTAGACTCGCCCGAAGCCGACGCGACTTCCTGCGCGACGCGGCTGGCGTGGCGCTGGGCAGCGCCCTCCTAGGTTCCGGAACGCTGTCGCATGCCGGTATCGCCACGAAGAACCGAAAAGTGGTGGTCATCACCTTCGGCGGCGGAGCGCGCGATCAGGAGACTTTCGCTCCCGAGGGCCAGGAAAACATCCCGCACCTGATGAAGGAACTTATTCCCCAGTCAACCTTTTTTACTCAGGTGGTGAATCGCGGAATTCTTGGCCACTACGTTGCCACCGCAAGCCTGGCGACTGGAGTGTATGAAACCATCAACAACTTCGCATCGCTTCCGCCCGAGCACCCTACGGTATTCGAATACTTTCGCCGCGAGCGCAAGCGACCGGCCTCGGATGCCTGGGTTGTGGCTCCCAGCAACGGTTTCAATCGCATCGGCGAAAGCAGCCACCGTTCTTATGGCGCGGGCTTGGGGGCAAGAGTAATACTTCCGAAGCATCTGCTGACGGCGGCGCTCTCCAGCGGCCACAGCGATTACCAACATTTACTGCGTGACAACTACGAAACTCCCTTCTACGCGCCAGAACTTGCCGGCAGCGAAGTCGAGCTGGAGCAGCTCGACAAAATATTGAATCTCTCGGTCGAAGACTTCAAGGCGCATGCTCGCACTTTGTCGAGTCCGGACGAACTCTCGGTTTATGTAGTGCGTCAATTGATGCGGCAGGAAGCCCCAAGTCTTCTGTGGATCACGATGCATGACATCGACGTGGCCCACGCTGGAGCGTATTCGCTCTACATTGAGGGCATCCGGCGCACCGACCGTCTGTGTGCCGAGATCTGGAGGGCGATCCAGAGCGAGCCGGAGTACGCAGGGAAAACGACGCTCTTCATCCTGCCCGATTTTGGCCGGGATTCGGACGAAGATTCCGGCGGCAACGGATTTCAGCATCATCGCACCGGAGATGCGCCTTCCCGAACTACCTGGATGATGGCTCTGGGCGCCGGTGTGCGCGAGAATGTAGTTTTCGATCGAGCGATGGAATCCACAGATTTAGTCCCCACCATCGGCGCGATGCTGGATTTTTCTGCCGCTCTCGCGCAAGGCAAACCGATTCTGGAGCTGGCGTAAATTCTTATGCTGCCTGCCGATCTCAAAGCGGAGAGTTTCAAGAATTACCCGCCCGAAGCCAGAAAGCTGGTCACGACCTACTTGGCGGCGCTGCAAACTCTACCGCTAAGCTTTGTTCCGAACCTTTTGCGCGAAGCGATCGAATACGATTTTAAGTTCCCTGCGGAACGCCGCGCCTTGGAACGCGAACTGGCTCACCTCCAATCGATCTTCGGCGAACCCTCGTCCAAAGCGGCCGGAGAATGGTTTCAAGACTTCGCAAAGATTGCGTTGTCCCCGCAGCTGCAACAGATGGACTGGGTGAATTCGCCGGCCCAGTTTGTGGAGCAACTTTCCACTCACCTCTGGGCGACTCATCAACTCGATGCGTTCCGTAAGGCGGCTACCAATTATGCGGAACGTCTGCAGGATGCCGTGCCCCCCGAACCGCCCCCGATCCCGCGTCTGGGTATCGCCGTGATTGGCCGGGGAGTCACAGCCAACGAGCAGCCTTTGTTTCGCAAGCTGCGGCCTCACGGAGGACACTTTAGCCAAGTGAAGCCCGAAGGCGGACTCACGATATTGCTAGATGCTATAGCGGATCGCGCCCAAGCTCATCCCATTTCGTACGGGCACTGGTACGTCGACGGTGGCGAAGCGGCAGGGCGCTTCCCCGCGGTGACGGTCGTCTCCTACCAGGGCCTTGAGCCAGTACGGTCGTCCTTATTGCGCAGGATGCGATCACAGATCGAAACTCCGGGCATGGGGCCGGAAGCCCTAAGGTCGCAACTGGCACAGATGACACCCTCTGAGTTAGGCCTTGAGTCGGGGGACCAAGTGCTCGATCGTTTTCGGTTAAAGCTCTTGACCGAGGGCTCGGGAACGCAGATTTTCAGCACGACGTTCGCGCAATGGGCGGCCCGCGAAGCCCTGCGCAGAGCGCAACCCTGCACACTTCTGGTCCGCTTTGCTCCCCGCCAAAGACAAAGACCGATGAATGAATTGCTGACGGACAAACCGGAGCAGGCCGAGCTTGACCCCGTGGGTTCTCTGATCGATGCCGACCTTGGCGCCTACTACAATTGGGTCAACCAGCGCAGGCTGCCCGGAACCGAGCAATCTTCTTTTCTGGCATGGTTTGAAGGTCACAGTGAAGCCGTGGCCATCGGCCCCGCCATGCCGCGCGGAACCGAATCCTCCACGCCTACCGATCTACGCGAACTGCTAGCCTTGATTTCATAACGATTATAGCTTGAAGATGTAATAGCTTAAGGCATAGCTCGCGTACCGACCTAGCGGGGTTCCGGAATTACTTCGATGCCGCCGAGCAGAAATCCGTAACCCGAAATGCCAACGACTAGAAACGCGGCAGCGGCCCCGAAGGCCCAGAAAAACGAGTGCGTGGCCTGAGCGATATAACCGGTCGCGATCGGCGCAGCAATTGCAGCCAGCTGATTGCCGAAATTCAAGATTCCTCCCAGGGTTCCGACGCTCTCCCGCGGAGCAATCAACGAAGGGATCGACCAGCCGACCGGAGAGGCCGCGGACAATCCTCCGATGGCCACACTGATCCAGATTAACGCGCTGGTCATGGTCTCGGCGTAAGCCGCTCCCATGACTCCCAGGCCGAGGGCTGTTCCGCCCATGAGTATCGCTCGCCGCACGACTGATGCGTCCCGCCCGGCCTGTATAAGCTTGTCCACGAGCCAGCCTCCCATCAGGAGATCGGCGACCGTGGCGACAAGCCAGGGGACGCTGGTGTAAAAGACAGAGCGCCGCAAATCGATATGATGAGTTGAGGAAAAGTAGGAAGGCAACCAGGTCAGCAACAGGTAGAAAGTGTAGTTGTAGGAGGCAAAGCCCAGCACCAACCCCCAGACCTTTTTTTGCCGCAGCAAATATCCTAGGGGAGCGCCCTTCGCGGCCCGCACGCGGTCCTCAGGCTGCGCTCCGCCCAGACGGATGAGATCCCGCTCCGCGAGCGAGAGCGATTTATCCT
The DNA here is from genome assembly GCA_049513475.1 of Candidatus Sulfotelmatobacter sp. Lineage (GTDB taxonomy): Bacteria > Acidobacteriota > Terriglobia > Terriglobales > Acidobacteriaceae > Sulfotelmatobacter. The sequence continues at coordinate 16,588 of JBEKWC010000045.1, forward strand.
CGCTCGGATTCTTATAGAAGATCGTGAAGAGAACGCAATAGGCCAAGCTCACAAATCCGGTGGCAGCAAAACTCCATCGCCATCCGAATCGCAATAAGAGCAACCCAATCGCCGGGATGCCGAGGGCTGGCGCTAGCTTTGCGGCGGAATCAAAGATCGCGGTCGCCAGACTACGCTCGGCCTCCGGGAACCAATATCCTATGGCTTTCGCGTTCGCCGGAAAGGTAGGCGCTTCGCCCACTCCCAACAACAACCGCGCACTGAGAAAACCGGCAAGTCCTGTCGAAAGCGCCGCCGCAAATGAAGCCAAGCTCCATAGAAAAGTTCCGATGCGGCCGACCAGTTTCACTCCGAAGCGGTCCAAGATCAATCCCGATGGAAGTTGAAAGGCCGCGTAGGTCCAACTGTACGCGCTCAACAGATAGCCAAAGGTTATGGTGGAAATACCGAAAGCGTTGTGCAGCGCTTCCTGCGAAACCGAAAGATTTACCCGGTCGAAGTAATTCACCAGCACGCCCAACCCGAGCAGGAGAGCGATTCCCCAACGCCGGCGCGGAACGGAGTGAATGTTGGCCGTAGTCGGGTTCGAGGTCAAGAGTGATTCCCTGGAATGTTACACGACTTCAACCCCGCAGGCTGGAAGTCGCAGGTTGCTTGCATCCTTGTCCGAGAGCGACAACGTCATCGTGCGGGGCAAGGAGAGCCGCTGTTTCTCCGAGTAAAAATCACTCGGACAAACATTGGTTTGCGCAACGGCTGAGATTGTAGCGCAGCGCACGTCCCCGCGGGAGGTGTCCGACAAACTCCCACAGGCGATTTCGGCCAGGCGCGTTTCGGCTAAACTGTAATCTGTTTCCTCCGCGTGCTTGTTTTGTGCTAACTTGGCGCCGACACGGTAAGCAACTTCGCCGCGCGCAGGCGCGACATCGCGACTCCGGCTCGCAAAGAGGTAAAGATGAATCGACGAACGTTTACTCAAACCCTCGCTGGATCTCTGGTGGGAGCCGGCACCGTTGGAAACGCTCTCGATTTGTTCGGCAAAGAATTGGCGTCCCCCGCAAAAGCGAACCCAGCCTCCGCAGATCGTTTCAAGCTGTCTGTGATGCTGTGGACCGTTTTCACGAACCTGCCCTTCGAACAGCGTTTAGAGAGAGTGGCGGAGGCCGGTTATCAAAACGTGGAACTGGTCGGCGAATACCAGAAATGGACGGACGAGGATTTCAACCGCGCCAATGCGAAGCGAAAAGAACTCGGGATGAAGTTCGATTGCACCGCCGGATTGAAGCACGGCGTGAGCGTGCCGGAGCATCGGGAAGCCCTGCTGGCCGAACTGCGGCAAACGCTTCCAGTGATGGAGCGTATCGATTGCCCGACCATGATCATGCTTTCCGGCAACCGCGTGGAAGGGATGCCCAGAGAAATCCAGCACCAGTCTTGCGTCGACACCCTGAAAGCCGGGGCCAAAGTGGTGGAAGGAAAGTCGATCGACGGCCAGCCAGTGCGCTTGCTGCTCGAAACCATCGATCCCGAAGAAAACCCGAAGTACTATCTCACCCAGATGGTCGAAGCCTTGCAGGTGGTTCAGGAAGTGAATCATCCTCAAGTGCAATTGCTCTACGACTTTTATCACGAGCAGATTGCCGCCGGGAATCTCATCGCAAAACTGGCGAAGTGTATACCCTACCTGGCGCTGGTGCACATCGCAGACGTTCCGGGCCGCCACGAGCCGGGCACGGGCGAGATCAACTACCAGAACATTTTCGCAAAGCTCGCGGAACTAAATTACACAGGAATGGTGGCGATGGAGTTTCATCCCACGGGCGATCCGGTCAAGCAGTTGCGAGCCGCTCGCGAGATGGCCCAGGGCGCGACCCATTAGCGGTTAGGGCTGCGCCTGTTCCCTCAGGACGAACAGAAACTGCCTGACTTCGTGCCGTTGCCGCTCGATTTTTTCAGTTGCCGTCCGATCAAGTCTCTTGTACTCCTGGAATTCGCGCTCCGCATCGGCTTCCTGCCCGAGCCGTTTATAGGTGAGGCCAAGACGATAGTGGACGTCGCTATTCGCCGGGTTCGCGTCGGCCGCCTTCTGGTAGGCGGATAGCGCTCCCGGCAAAGCTCCCCGCGCGAAATAAATATTCCCCAATTGCAGATCCGCCAAATCGAAGTGCGGGTCCGTCGCAGCCGCCTTTTGCAGCAACGCTTCTATGTGCGCCAGCGCTGCCGGACTGTCCGAGCCCCGGTCTCGCTTCCAGAGTGCAATGGCATAGTAATAGTTGGCCAGCGTGCTTGCCGGCTGGTTTTCGGCAAAGCGCGCCAGTTTTTCTTCGGCACAGGGCAGCGGCACCGAAGCCGACTCCTGCATTTGGCCGAGAAAAAGATACGGAGCGGGGTTCGCCGGGTCAAGATCGGACGCGTCACACAACCGCTTGGCAGCTTCTTCGGCAGCGCCGGTCTCGTAGAGAGCCGCGCCTAATCCCACGAACATTCTGGCCGATTCTGGATGCAAGCGCGCGCCCCTCGAAAAAACCTCCGCCGCTGGAGCGGAGGCCCGGTGAAGAAACAATTCGGTACCCCAGGAGAAATAGTTTTTCTCGCTGGCATCCAACTGCGCGGCCTGCTCGTATTCGCGCTCCGCGGCCAGCGGGTCTGCAAGGCTCTCGTGGAGATCGCCCAGAAGGCGATGCAGATTCGCAGCCTCCGGCTTGCCAAGATCTTTGGCGCTCGCGAGCATTTGATCCACCTGGTCACGCGCTTGCGCGAGTTCTCCACACTCTTTTAAGGCCCGTGCGAGATCGACATCGTTGGCATAGTCCGCGGGCTTCGCCTGATGCGCTGTTTCGAGAAGAGGAATCGCTTCACCGCATTTTTGGGAGTGTAGGTAGAATTCCCCGAACGCATGGTTTTCTTCAAATCCTCGCGGGCTTTCTTTCAATGCGGCGCGAAGTTCTGACTCTAAAGCAATCGCCTCCTTCCCGGCTGCGCCGGCGGTCGGGATTTTTGCCGAATCACTTGCCTCCAGGTTCAAAGTTTCTCTGGCCAGCACTTCCCCCGTGCGTATGCGGGTTTCCGAGGCGTGGCCTCCAGAAGCGGTCAAATCGGTGATCCCCGCTACCGTGAAATTCGCCCGGTCGTCGAAGTCCATTGCATTCGACGAAGACTGGGACGGTGACGAAAAGGATGGCGGAGTGAGGCGGTACAGCGCACAGGCGTGCGGAGGCAAGGTCAAATCCAAAGACTTGGCCGGCCCCAAGTCCTTGCGCTCCCACAAGTCTCGAACCGTATATTCGGACGAAGTGAGGCTCAGGGCCTTCCACTCGTGGTGAATTGTCTTTGAGATCGGCGCGACGTTGAATACGGCGAGGTACACTCCACTGCCCGAGGCGGGCGTCGATTCCCAAACGACCGCAGTGTCGGTCGTGACGAGGGGTCGACTCGCGGTTGAGTGCTGATCGACTTCAATGACCTCCGGATTCGTGAGCAATGCCGTAGTCCACTCGTCGTCCGATTTCAGATCTCCACCAACCATGAGCGGAGAGCCGAAGATCGACCACAACGTGACCAGCGTGCGCTGCTCGTCGTGGCTCAGCTGTGTCTGTCGCTGCTTTCCCCAGCCCGGCGCGGGTCCGAGGTAGCCGAGCGGGAGCATATCGGCGTCGGGCCAATGACCAGGTTCGGCGACTCCGGCCCACTTGGCGACGTTGGCAAACTGATCGCCGACACCTTGCGGGTAGTCGACCGTACTGTGCCACAAATCCCAGATGTCATCTGAGATGCGCCACATCTGCGCGTACCTCCGCATCTCCGCCGTCTTTTCCAAGGGCGCGGGGCCAGGAGAAAGACTCAACACGATGGGCTGGCCCGTTTTATCGAGCGCTTCGCGCAGCAAGCGAATTTCGCCGCCTTTGTAGGGCCGGCTGCTGATGCAATCGACCTTAATCAGATCAACCTGCCAACTGGCATAAAGCCGGGCGATGGAATCGTAGTAGGCAGCTCCGGCGGGGTTGTCGCCCCGGATGCCGTAGTTGTCGAAGTTCCACGGACAGGTGTCGGACGTATCTGCAGCATCGGCGGCACGGTAGCTCGAACCTTCGATTGGCAGATTTCTCTGAACCGCTTCTTTCGGTATCCCGCGAAGGATATGAATTCCAAACTTCAGACCCAGGGCGTGAACATAGTCGGCGAGCGGCTTGAATCCGAGCTCCCCGGCCGCTGAGGGAAACCTTGCCGGCGGCGGCATATAGCGCCCGTAGCGATCCATCGTGTATTGAAATGTCTTGGAATTGCCCTCCGCTACGGGATTGGTTACGAACCACTCCATGTCGACCACGACGTACTGCCAGCCGTAGGCCTTCAGGTGCTTCGCGAACCAATCGACGTTGGCCTTGAAGTTGGCTTCGTCGACGGTCGTGCCGTATCCATCCCAGCTATTCCAGCCCATCGGCGGAGTGCCGGCCAGCAGGGGTGGTTGCGCGGCGGCGAGAGAAAAGCTGTTCCATGCGCACGCGAGCGCAAACATCACGGCATAAAAAACAGACTTGGCTCGACCGCTACACATGATTCGCCTCTTCGCCCCCTCCGCCGTAGCTTAGGCCAGAATCGTCTTCATCGCGGGATAAATGCGGCGATACTTCGTATACGCCTTCTCCATCACCACAGAGTCTGGCGCATTCGGGCGGGTACTTCCCGCGACTCGCACCACCGCAGCGCAAGCGTCGTCGACTGAACTCCACGCCTTGACGCCAACTCCGGCGAGGATCGCCGCTCCGTAGGCTGCGCCTTCTTCCGCCGCCACGGTCTCGACTGAATTTCCATAAACGTCGGCCTGAATTTGCCGCCATAGCGCCGATCGGGCGCCACCACCGCCCAAGCGAATTGTCTTCACCGGAACTTTGATCTCTTGAAAAATAGCAAACGTATCGCGCAAGCTGAAGGCCACGCCTTCCAAGATAGAGCGAATCACATGCGCCCGAGTGTGAGACGCAGTTAAGCCAACCAGCACCCCGCGCGCCGTCGGGTCGAGATGCGGCGTGCGCTCGCCCATCAGATACGGAGCCCACAACAAGCCGTCGCATCCGGGAGAGATCTTAGCCGCTTCGGCGGTTAGCTTTTCGTAAGACTCCCTCTGACCGTTCTCGCCCCCTCCGAACTGATCGCGGAACCAACGCAGCGAAAGTCCCGCAGCCTGAGTAACTCCCATCACCAGCCAGCGGCCGGGAAGCGCGTGGCAGAAGGTGTGCAGGCGTCCACCGGGATCGAGCGCCGGACTATCGGTAGCCGCAAGCACCACTCCCGAAGTCCCGATGGTTGCGCTCACCGCTCCGGGCGCGACCACGCCGATGCCGACCGAGCCCGCGGCCTGATCGCCCGCGCCCGCGACTACGGGCGTTCCGGCGCGCAGGCCGGTAGAGGCTGCGCCCGCAGCAGAGATTCGCCCGCAAATCTCCGGCGACTCATAAAGAGCGGGCAAGATCGACGCCTCGATTCGGGCCAGCTCTAGCATTTCTTTCGACCAGCGGCGGTGGGCCACATCGAGCAAGAGAGTGCCCGAGGCATCGGCAAGGTCACTCGCGCGCTCACCGGTCAATTCGAAGCGCACATAGTCTTTCGGCAGCATCAGCGCGCGAACCTTGGTCCAGTTTGCCGGTTCGTTCTCCCGCACCCACAGGCATTTCGTCAGTGTAAAGTTGGCCAGCGCTGGATTACACGTGAGTTGGATCAAGCGTTCGGCGCCGATCTGCGCGGTGAGGTCGCGGCACTGTTTTTCGGTACGAACGTCGCACCAAATCAAAGCGGGCCGAACCACGCGCGCTCGTTCATCGAGCAGGACAGCCCCATGCATTTGCCCGGATAAGCCGACACAGGCAATCTGCTCGCCGCCCAATCCGCCCTGCGCAAGCGCTTTGGGCACAGCGACAGTGCAGGCGCGCCACCAATCGCGCGGGTCCTGCTCCGCCCAGCCGATTTGGGGCGAGGCAAAGGGCGCGTGCTCTTCGGTAGCGGAGGCGATCACACGTCCCTGCTCGTCGATGACGAGCGCCCGCGTGCCTCCGGTACCTACGTCGATGCCCAGAAAATACATTTTGCCTGCTTCCATCACGCCGCAGAGCAGCAATCAGGGGAATCGCACAACTCGGACGACTCGCCTTACGGGTCGAAATCTTACCATGCGAAACGGCGCATTCCGAGGTTGCAATTGCGAGAGCATGAGAATAATCTAGCCTGCGCCGAAAGAAGTAAACGATTACACTCTACACCGTGCGGCCGGGGTGATAGCCAAAAGCTATGCTGCAGCGTTTGCGGGAAGAAGTGCTCGAAGCCAATCTGGAATTGGTGAGACGAGGCTTGGTTCTCTACACTTTCGGCAACGCCAGCGCGATTTCGCGCGAGGACGGCCTGGTGGTGATCAAGCCCAGCGGAGTTCCCTACGAGCAAATGAAGGCCGAACATCTGGTGGTCACGGATCTGACGGGGAAAATCATCGAAGGCCAACTCAAGCCCTCATCCGATCTCTCCACCCATCTCGTTTTGTATCACGAGTTCGCAGAAATTGGCGGCGTGGCCCACACTCACTCCGAGTACGCTACCGCATGGGCGCAGGCCCGCAAGCCGATCCCGTGCTTCGGCACGACCCACGCGGACTATTTCCACGGGCCGGTGCCGGTCACGTCCGAGATGACCGATCCGGAAATTGCCGGCGACTACGAAAAGAATACCGGCCACGCCATCGTTCGCAGTCTGAAGGCGAAACATGCGCTGGCGACTCCGGGCGTGCTGGTGGCCAATCACGGGCCCTTCGCCTGGGGACCAGACGCCCTGACGGCTGCGCACAATGCGGCGATTCTGGAATCCATCGCGCGCACGGCCTACTTCACGCTGGGAATCAATGCAGCCTCTCAGCCGATCGGCGCTGGCTTGCACGACAAGCATTACCTCAGAAAACACGGCAAGACCGCATATTACGGGCAGGCAAAAACCGAGGACAAGCGATGACGCTACTGCTGGCGGCTGAAGTTCCCAATCGACTCGTACGCCTTTCCCCGATCGATATCGTGATCGTGATTTTTTATTTTGCCCTGGTGCTCTCCATCGGCTGGTATCTGCGCGGGCGTGCCAATACCGGCGAAGACTTCTTCATGGCCGGCCGCGAGATGACCGCTTGGGTGGCCGGACTCAGTTTTCTTTCAGCGAATCTGGGCGCGCTCGAGTTGATGGGCTGGGCCGGATCGGCTTACCAGTACGGCATTCTGGCCACGCACTGGTATTGGATCGGCGCCATCCCGGCCATGCTGTTCCTGGCCTTAGTCATGATGCCGTTCTACTACATCTCCAAGACTCACTCGGTGCCGGGATATTTAAAGTTGCGCTTCGGCGAATCCAGCCGCGCTTTGTCTGCAGTCTCTTTCGCCTTTATGACCGTGCTCATGAGCGGCGTGAATATGTTCGCCATGGCCAAGGTCATGCAGATCGTCCTGGGCTGGGACATCAACTTCAGCATCTGGGTCTCTTCGGTGACGGTCGCAATCTACGTAACCCTGGGCGGATTGCGCTCGGCGATCTTTAACGAAGTGCTGCAATTCTTTCTCATCTGGGCGGGAGCGCTGCTGATTCCAATCCTCGGATTATATGAAGCCGGGGGCTGGACCAACCTCAAGGTGCTGATCACGCAGCGCGCCTCCGAGCAATATATCCATATGTGGTCGGGCCTCGGCTCGTTCAGCAACAATCCCATGGGGATCAATTGGGTCGGCATCGTCTTTGGGCTGGGCGCGGTGATTTCCATGGGCTACTGGACCACCGACTTTTTGGTGGTGCAAAGAATTTTAGCGGCGAAAGATATTCGCAGCGCCGAGATGGCGCCCATCATCGGCGCCGGTTTCAAGATGTTCGTTCCCATCATCGTAATCCTTCCCGGGTTGCTCGGCCTGGCCGTGCTGCCGGAAAAGCTGGTCCCTGAGTCAGTGGCGGTGGCTACCGGCGGCCACAGTTACAACGATGTTCTGCCGTTGATGTTAGCGCGCTACTGCGGACCCGGACTGCTCGGCCTGGGAGTGACCGCGTTGATCGCCGGCTTCATGTCAGGCATGGCGGGAAACGTCAGCGCCTTCACCACCGTATGGACCTACGATATCTATCGTCCCTTTATCAATCGCACCGGCAGCGATCATCATTATGTGAACATGGGGCGCTGGACGACGGTGATTGGAGTCTTGATCAGCGTAGGCACAGCCTATCTCGTGATGCAGTTCGCGAGCATCATGGATTACGTGCAGGCGCTGTTCAGCTTCTTCATCGCTCCTTTGTTTGGCACGGTTGTGCTGGGAATGTTGTGGAAGCGCGCGACCGGCGCGGGCGGATTCTGGGGCCTGTTGTGCGGAACACTCTCCTCCATTGGCATGTGGGCCTGGGTGAAGATCGATCCTTCGGCGCTGCGTTATGTTGCGCTTTCGCCGCACGCCAAAGGGCTCGCGCAAGATATGTTTCAGGCGCTGTGGTCTTTTGTGGTGTGCGTAGTCGTGACCGTAACCGTGAGTCTGGCGACCAAGCCCATGGCGGATGGACAACTTATCGGGTTGGTTTATGGCTTGACCAAGGTTCCCTCAGTAGGGGACGTTCCTCTTTATCAGAAGCCTCTTTTCTGGGCGGCTATCGTCACCGTAGTTTTCTTCGTGTTGAATATTATTTTCTGGTAAGCATTCGATCGCAGAGGCTTCTTGCGCGGAGGACGGGACATGGTTTCGATCTGGTTCTTCATTGGCATCTCGCTGGCGGTGAACGGCGCACTCATCCTGGGCGCAGGAATCTACCAGTTGGTGATTCCCCCGGCAGATCCTGGCGTTGTTCTGTTTCACTTGCACGCCAACGTGTGGTGGGGGGCGGCGTTGCTGGCAATCGGACTTGTTTACAGCTTCAAATTCGCGCCGAAGCGCCAATCTTGATTTCAGATGGCTTGAGGACTTTTTATGGCGGCAAAGAAAATGTGCATGGGTCTGATCGTGGGCAATCGCGGCTTCTTCCCCGATCATTTAGCCAAGAGCGGCCGCGAAGAAATGCTGCGCGTCTTGCAGGCGGCGGGCATCGAAGTGGTTGCCCTCACCACCGAAGAAAGTAAATACGGCGCGGTCGAGACCCGGGAAGAATCCCGGCGCTGCGCCGAACTCTTCAAGCGCAATCGCGAGCGCCTCGATGGAGTCATCGTCACCCTGCCCAACTTCGGCGAAGAGCGCGCCATCGCCGATGCCTTGCGCCTCGCCGATCTGCGCGTGCCGGTGCTGATCCAAGCCACGCCCGACGAGCCCGCGAAGATGACCATCGCCTTTCGCCGCGACAGCTTCTGCGGCAAGATGTCGGCCTGTAACAACCTTCGGCAGTACGGCATCCCTTATTCCCTCACCACGTTGCACACCGAGAGTCCCGACTCGCCTGAGTTCGCCAAAGATCTTGAGTGGTTTGCCGCCGTGTGCCGGGTGATCAAAGGATTTCGCAATCTGCGAGTCGGCGCCATCGGCGCGCGTCCCACGGCCTTCAACACGGTGCGCTTCAGCGAGAAGATTCTGGAGTCACAGGGCATCTCGATTGAGACTCTCGATCTCTCCGAGGTTCTAGGTCGCATCGAACGCATGAAGGATAACGACGATCACGCGCAGGCCAAACTCGCCGCCATCACGAAATACGTGGACGCCAGCAGCGTGCCCGCGGCCGCATTATTAAAGATGGCGAAGCTGGGCGCCGTGGTCGATCAATGGATGGCGGCCACCGAAGTCACCATCAGCGCGGTGCAGTGCTGGACTTCCATCGAAGAAAACCTGGGCGTAGTTCCCTGCACCGTCATGAGCATGATGAGCAACGAGTTGCTCTCCAGCGCCTGCGAAGTCGATATCTGCGGCGTGCTCGGAATGCATGCGCTGCAACTGGCCTCCGGCACGCCCTCCGCCCTGCTCGATTGGAATAATAACTACGGGTCAGATCCGAACAAGGCGGTTTGCTTTCACTGCTCGAATCTGCCCAAACATTTCTTCCGTTCGGTAAAGATGGATTTTCAGGAAATCATCGCCGGCACCGTCGGAAAAGACAATACTTTCGGAACCTGCGTGGGGCTCATCAAGCCCGAGAAGATGAGCTTCGCTCGCTTCTCCACCGACGATACTTTCGGCAAGATGCGCGGCTATGTAGGCGAAGGCAGATTCACCGAAGATCCTCTGAATACTTTCGGGGGCGCAGGTGTGGTCGAAATCCCGAACATGCAGCGCCTTCTGCATTTTATTTGCGAGCGCGGCTTTGAGCATCACGTAGCCGCCAATCTTTCCACCGTCGCCGCGGCGGTGCACGAAGCCACCACCCGCTATCTCAGCTGGGACATGCACTATCACGGCCGCGATAACGGAGCCTGCTGATGCCGGTCGTGGCCGGGGTCGACTTTGGCACGCTCAGCGTGCGCGTTTCTCTGGTCGACAGCGAACGCGGGCTGATCGACTCCGCAATTGGCGAATATCCTCTGCACCGCAAGCGCGAAGACCCCGAATACGCCACGCAGTCGCATGACGACCACATGCGCGCACTCGCTACCGCCACGCGCGAGGCCCTGAAGAAAGCTTCTATCCGCGGCGATCAAGTGCGGGCCATCGCGCTCGACACCACGGGCTCATCCGTAATTCCTGTCGGCAAAGACCTTCAGCCCTTGGGCGAGTATTACTTGTGGTGCGATCACCGTGCCAAAGGCGAAGCCGCGGAGATCACGGAAACCGCGCACCGCGAGAACCTGGAGGCCATCCAGTGGTGCGGCGGCGTCTACTCCTCGGAGTGGGGATTTTCCAAGCTGTTGCACTGGCTCCGCCATAACCCGAACCAGCGATCGCACTTCGTCTCCGCCTTCGAACACTGCGACATGGTAGCGGCCACGCTTTGCGGCATCACCGATCCCAAACAAGTAAAACGCAGCGTCTGCGCGATGGGCCACAAGTGGCTCTGGAACGCCCAACTAGGCGGCCTTCCCCCGGAGAGCTTTCTCGCGAGCGTCGATCCCCTGCTCAAAGGCGTGCACGAAAAACTCGACGGAGAGTACGCGACCTCCGATCAGATCGCCGGCAAGCTCTCGCCCTTCTGGGCCGAGAAACTTGGACTCAAGCCGGGTATTCCGATTCCCGTAGGGGCCTTCGACGCCCATTGGGACGCCATCGGCGCCGGCTGCCGCACCGACGACATGGTAAATGTGATCGGCACATCCACCTGCATTATCGGCATCACCCCATCGGTCAATTTGGTTCCCGGGGTTTGCGGCGTGGTGCAAGGCAGCGTGCATCCCCAGCACACTGGCATCGAAGCCGGACTCTCGGCGGTGGGAGATATTTTCAACGCCATCGCGTCTCGCGCCGGCACCGATGTAAAAACATTAAGCGTCGGCCTGGAAAACTATCGCGCGGGTCAGACGGGCTTGCTGCGCATGACCTGGGATAACGGCGACCGCACCGTGCTGGTGAACCCCAACCTGCGCGGGGTTACGCTGGGCTGGAACCTGCAAACCACAGCCCAGGACGAACTCTTCGCAGCCATCGAGGGAACGGCCTTTCACACGCGCGTAATCTTAGATCGCATGTCGGCTCACGGCGTGCACATCAAACGCGTTATCAACGCCGGTGGTATTCCGCAGAAAAATAACGTGCTGAACCAGGTCTATGCCCATGTGCTAGGGCGCCCGGTGCTGGTTCCGAGCAAGAGCGTGGTGAGTCTGGGAGCGGCTATCTTTGCTTTTCTGGCCGCTGGAATTTATAAAACCGTCGAGGAAGCACAGGATAAAATCTGTCCACCCCACCGGACTTTCCTCCCGGAGATTTCCGCACAAAACATTTATGACCAGTTGTACTCTCTGTATAGCAAGTTGTATTTTGCGTTCGGACAGCCTGCCAGCGACGGCATGGGAAGCGTACTGCCGACCTTGATTGCGCTGGCAGCTGCGGCGGGCAAAGCCGAGCGTTAGAGTCGTCAGACCGGCAGCAGAACCTCGACTATGAAAGATGGGGGATTTCGATTCTTGGCAATGACTGGATCGCTCTTCAATCTTCAGGGAAAAACCGCGGTGGTTGTAGGCGGCACCTCGGGCATCGGCAAGGCACTGGCTCTGGGCCTCGCCGAAGCTGGGGCCGACGTGATTGCCTCCTCGCGCGGCAAACAGGCGGTCGACGACATCGCGACGGAAATCGAGAGGCGCGGACGCAAAACGCTGCGGCTGGTCAGCGATGTTGCGCAATCTGCTTCCTTAGAGAAGTTGCGCGATGCCACGGTCGCCGAGTTCGGCAGGGTGGATGTACTCGTAAACTGCGCGGGCATTACGAAAAAAGGGCCCACGTTGGACTTCCCGCAAGACAGCTGGCAACAAATCCTGGATACCAATCTGAACGGCACGCTGCGCGGCTGCCAGGTATTCGGCAAACAAATGTTAAAGCAGAAGTCAGGAAGAATTATTAACATCGCTTCCTTATCTACTTTTCTTGGTCTCTTCGAGGTCGCGGCGTATGGCGCGAGCAAGGCGGCGGTCGGTTCCTTGACGAAAACGCTGGCGGTCGAGTGGTCCCGCCACGGCGTGCTGGTCAATGCGATCATGCCGGGAGTCTTTCGAACGCCTCTGAATGCGGGCTTGCTCGACGGTACCGAGCGTGGCCGGGAATTTCTGGCTCGCACGCCGATGGGAAGATTCGGCGACGTGCAAGAGTTGGTAGGTGCCGCCATTTTTCTCGCATCCGACGCCGCCTCTTTCGTGACTGGCTCGATTCTGGTGGTAGACGGCGGCTTCCTGGCAAGCGGCGTGAATCAGTAACATTCACGCGCTCGTGATCGGGCAGACCGCGGGCCTCAGGCTTCACCAGCGAGGCGTTTCGGCTTAAGATCGGAGGCTCCGAAGTCCGAGGTCCGCTCTGCCGAATAGTCTCATTTCCCGTATGCCTCAGCGACCAGACGACGTATAATCTTCATTATTATTGACGACGGTAGCGCTCTAACGTCGCTCATCCCGACAAAAGGCTGGTGCTGATCATGCTGCGAAAGTTTACTTCGATATCCTCATTCTGGGTCCTGGCTTTGGCACTCTCGGCCTCTCCCTCTTTCTCGCTCTTCGCTCAAGCTCAGAGCAGCGCGAAGCCGAAGCCGCATGTGGTGGTGGTCGGCGTGAACGGGATGGAGTTGGACGTGATTCGGCCGCTCCTGCTGCAAGGCAAAATGCCCAACCTCTCGAGCGTGATCAAGAAGGGCGCCTACGGCAAGCTGCGCACGGTATCTGCGCCGAACTGCCCGCGCGTCTACAGCACTCTTTTCACCAGCACCAGGCCCGAAGAACACGGGGTGAGCGGCTTCATCGTTGGCGGCATCACCGCCAACACCAACATGCTGAAAGAAGAACCGATCTGGTCCATGCTTTCGAAGCACGGCGTCACCGTGGGCATGGCCAACGTTCCGGCCACCTTTCCGGTGATGCCGGTCGACGGCTACATGATCAGCGGGATGCTTACGCGCGGCAAGAATTGCGAAGATGGCGTGCTGTGCGCTCCCAAGCTTTCGGAGGTGGAAGGAGGAGAGGCGGTTTATCCTCCGGCGCTAAAGGCAGAGTTGCTGAAGAATGTGGGCGATTTCTACATTGACTGCGAGCGCATGCCCGCCGCTGCCGATTTGAAAGGACACGAAAGCGAAGTCATCGACGCCTGGCTGAAGAAGGTGCAACTGATCCGCGACGAGCAGACTCAGCTCTTCGATTATTTGCTCGACCACCACCCCACCGATTTCACCTGGCTGGCGCAGTCTTGCGAAGACCGCACTGGGCACTGGCTCTATCCTATCGCGCCTTACAACGCTGGATACAACCCGAAGATCAACGGCGTACGCACGGATGCGTTCCCCGACCAATACATTGCCTTCGATAAAGTGCTAGGCGCGATTCTCAAGCACACCGACGAGAGCACGTATGTGATCATCGTCTCCGATCACGGCATCAAGCCCCTGCGCGAGTTCGAACAGACCGACCCGCATGCGCACATGGATCATGAAAAAACCACGCCGGTCATCGCCAAGCACGATTTCGCCGACGGCGACGATGTACCCGGATCATTTTTTGCCATGGGACCCGGCATCAAGCACGACCTGCGGTTGATGGGATTCGAGGCTTCGGTCTACGACATCGCACCGACGATTCTGCATATCTACGGCATCGACCAGCCGGCACAAATGCATGGACATGTTCTGACCGAAATCTTCGAAAACTCCGATAAAGTCGTGGCGCAGAAATAAATCGACTGGCTTTATCGAGCAGAAGCGGGAATCACTTTTTTATTGCCTTAGACCGCTCTTTGGCGTGCTGGGCTTCAGCGGCTTTGCCCAATCCTGAATAAGCTTGAGCCAGCGACTCGAAAACCTCTGCGGTTGCAGATTGTGACTTGCTGAGGGGAAGAAGCTCGTGCGCCGCGCCGGCGAAATCGCCCTCAGCGATATGCGCCTTTGCGATGCCCACTTGTGCTTCCACGCTTTTGGATTGAAGCAGAAGCGCGGCTTCAAATTGATCCTCAGCGGCCGGCGGATTCTTTAGCCCAAGATAGACTTGGCCCAGCAGCAGTCGAGCTTGATACTGGCCGGGCAACGATTTCAGGCTGGCCTCAAGCGCATCCCGCGCGCCCGCCATGTCGTTGAGCCTTTCCAGCGCTTCGCCGAGATGGAAGGCCACTTTGGCGTCTTCGGGCCGCACCTCCATTGCTATTTTCAGATGTTGAACCGCGTTCGAATAATCGCCGTCGCGCAGTTCCAGCTCGCCCAAGTCTCGCAGTGCCGTCGGCGATTTCGCATTGAGCTGCAGAACTTTCTCCAGCGCTCGACGCGCTTCCGAGGCGCGATCATCTTCGGACGCGATCATCGCCGTATGCAGCAGGTTGAATTCTTCAATTCTGTCCTTGGGATCGGGCAGCAGCGAAGGCTCGGGAACATTCGTTGAGCTTCCCGCATCGGCTACGCCAAGATAGCCCAGAGCTTTCAGTTCGTCGATGGTTCCCTGCCCGACCTCACCCCGGGAATTTTCCGGCGGCGGTTGACTCGCACGCAACGTCGTCAACATTCCCCGAGAGTTCTTCACCCGCGCATTCCAAGGCTCGTAAATGTTATTGAGTTCTGCAGCGTCGAGATGCAAATCGTAAAGCTCGGGCCGGGGCGCTTCGATGAATTTGAAGCCTTCCATGCGCACCGAACGCAGCGGCGCCCACCCGAAGCGTAGAGGATAATCGGTCTCGCCGAAAACGGTTCGTGACTTGGCTTCCGTGCCGGAGAACAGTGGCGTCAGCGATCCACCGTCTTTCCTCTCTAGTCCGGGAGCGCCCACCAGATCAAGCACGGTTGGGAGAATATCTATAGTTCGGACCTGGGCGTCGACGACCTTCGCCTTCGCCGCGACGCTTCCCGCAGGAAGTTTGACGATCAGCGGAACGTGGGTGGTGGAATCGTACAGAAATATTCCGTGCGTATCTTCGTGATGTTCGCCCAAGCCCTCGCCATGATCGCCCACCACTACGATCAAGGAGTTTTCGTACCACTGATGCTCCTTGAGGTAAGCGATGAAACCTGCAAGGGCTGCGTCAGCGTAGGCGATCTCGCCATCGTATAAATGGTCCTTATAAATCTGCGAATAAGGTGGAGGCGGTTCGTACGGGTCGTGAGGATCATACAAGTGCATCCACACAAAATGAGCGCTGTTCGGATGAGCGCCTAACCACGCCTCGGCATGTTGCACCACGACCATGCCGCGGCGCTCGACGCGGTCGCGGCGCGAAGCAGTGGGCGAGCGCTGGGGAAAATTGTCGTAGAAGTCGAAACCGCGATCGAAGCCCGGGGCCAGAGACTTGCTATCCAGAATGACGGCGCCGATAAATGCCGCAGTGCGATAATTCTTCCTACGGAGCAGTTCGGCCCACGTGGGATGCACGGGGGACAAAGGCACGGCAAAATCTGTGACCCCGTGGGAGCTTGGCAAAAGCCCGGTCAGAATGCTGGCATGCGACGTGTTGGTGATGGGACTCGGGGTGAAGGCCTGGGCAAAACGAATTCCATCCTTCGCCAGCGCGTCCAACGCCGGCGTTTCCACGCGGTCGTAGCCATAACAATGAACATGGTCGGCGCGCAGCGTGTCGATGGTGATGAGAAAAACATCGGGACGAATTGCTCTTTTCGGCGGGGCCTTGGGGAGCGATTCCTGGGCAGCCCCGAGCGCCGTCAGACAGCAAATGGCAAGTGTGCATAGGACCTTCACGGTGACTCAGACTAGCATATTCTGGAATCGCTCTTGAGCGATGGCGGCGTGCGGAGAGCGCTGCGCGGTGAGATATAATCGTCTCGCCTATGTCTGGTTGGCGCCTGGTTTTCCTGTCGATTGTCCGCCTCTTCTGCGTATTCTGCTGCATGCTGGCTGCGGCCGAACCAGTTCCCAGAGCCAACGTCGTCGTGATCACCATCGACACTCTGCGGGCCGACCACTTGGGATGTTACGGCGATAAACAGATCCGCACGCCGAACATCGACGCCCTCGCCGCAGATGGAGTTCGCTTCGAGCGTGCCTACACTCCGGTTCCGGTGACGCTGCCCGCGCATACGGTGATTTTCACCGGGACCTATCCCATGCTCAGCGGCATGCATGACTTCAGCGGCAATAGGCTGAATTCCGCGCAGCCCACGCTCGCATCCGTGCTCAAGCTTCGCGGATACGCCACCGGAGCGGTAATCGGGTCGGCCGTGCTCGATTCTCGCTTTGGCCTGAACCAGGGCTTCGATTTTTACTACGATCACTTCGATTTCAACCGGCTGGATGAGTCCAACCTTGAGGAGATGGAGCGTCCGGGCAACCTGGTTGCCGATGTAGCACTCGACTGGCTGGCCAAGAACCACCGCGAGAAGTTTTTTCTTTGGATGCACCTTTACGATCCGCATTATCCCTATCGTCCGCCGCCGCCTTACGACGAGCAATATAGAGATCGCCCTTACGACGGCGAAATTGCTTTTGCCGATGCCCAGGTCGGCCGGCTGATCGCGTATCTTAAAGCGAATGATCTGTATCGCAACACGCTGATCGTACTCACGGGTGATCACGGAGAAAGTCTCGGCGAACATGGCGAGAAGACCCACGGCTTTTTTATCTATAACGCCACGCTGCACGTGCCGGTGATCATTCGTCTGCCCGGAACTTCTTCGGCTCAAAGCGTATCGGAAATGATCAGCCTGGCGGATCTGATGCCCACGGTGCTGCAGGGGCTGAAAGTTGATGTTCCCGCGCAAGTGCAAGGCCTGAGTCTTCTGCCGCTCATGGCGCCGAAAAGGCCGGAGGACGCCCGCAGTCTTTACGCGGAGACGTTCCTTCCTCGCCTGCATTTCAATTGGAGCGAGCTGCGGAGTGTGGAAACGGATCGATATCAATACATCGACGCGCCCAAGCCTGAACTCTACGACCTGACAAAAGATCCCGGCGAAACGCAGAATATTTTGGCCCAGAAGAAGGCAGTCGCGGACGAACTGCGCGCCCGCCTGAATAAGCTGATCAGTCAGTACAGCGCCGGCCAGGAGCTGGCCGAGAAAACCGGCCTCGATCCCGCGCTGATGGAACGACTGAAATCCCTGGGCTATGCAGGGTTTTCCGGGGGCAGCAATTCGACTGCCAGCGATCACTCTCTGCCCGATGCCAAAGATCGCATCCAAATCTACGAACTTATCTCCGATGCCATCGCCGAGAGCCAGCATGGTCAATATCAAAGTTCAGCCGACAAACTCTCGGCGGCTCTCAAGACCGAGCCGAACTCGGTTCCGGTTCACTATTTGCTGGGACTCGACTACTACCGCTTGCGCCAGTTTTCGCAGGCCGTCGAAGAGTTGCAACACGTTCTACAGTTGAGCCCGGATTATTCGCTGGCCGTTTTCAACTTGGGATTGGCCTATGCGCACGCCGGAAATCTGGATCTTGCCATCGCAACCCTACAGCATGCTCTTGAGTTGGATCGCACAAATTTCTCCGCCGCCTATAATCTCGGGGCGGCGTATGCGCAGAAGCAGATGGCGCCCGAAGCTGTCGCCGCTTTCCGGCACACCATTGCCATTGCTCCGGATTATGCCCCCGGGCATCGCGCTCTGGGGGAATTGCTGCTTTATCAAGGACAGCTCGACGAGGCCTTGGCTGAATTGCGCCGCGCCTCCGAACTCGATCCCGAGGATGCCGGCAATCATGCGGCGCTCGCGAAAGCGCTGTCGGCGAAGGGTCTGGATGCTGAGGCGGACGACGAGATGCGCAAGGCCCAACAGTCCCGGCCTCAATAGCGATGCAAAGCCAACCCTCGATTGGTGTTCTCCGAACAGCTTTCCGAACCACGAGGATGGAAACGCGCCATTGTCTCGCGGCGTTGTGGCTCATCTTGCTCTTCTCGCCCGCCCTGGTAGCGGCAAATGCTCCCGCCCACAAAACTCCACCGAACGTAATCCTCATCACCATTGATACCGTCCGGGCCGATCATCTGGGATGCTACGGCGATACCAATATTCAGACGCCTACGCTCGATGCGCTGGCGCAGGATGGAGTTGTTTTCGAGCGTGCCGTCTCGCAAGTTCCGTTGACCTGGCCTTCCCACGCCGCGATTCTTACGGGCCTGTATCCTTTTCAGAATGGGGTGCAGGATTTCACCGGGCAGCCCCTCGATGCGCGCTTCCGCTCCGTGGCGCAGGCCTTTCAACACCGAGGCTATGCGACCGGAGCGGTTGTCAGCTCCTTTGTTCTCGACCGCAGCTGGGGACTGGCGCGCGGCTTTGATTCTTACGACGATGCCTTCTCTGCCGGTGACTTTGCCCATAAAGACCTGGGCTTGGTAGAACGCCGCGCCGGTGAGAGCGTCACCCGTGCTCTCGCTTGGCTGCAGAAGAATC
This sequence comes from Candidatus Sulfotelmatobacter sp., assembly GCA_049513475.1. Classification (GTDB taxonomy): domain Bacteria; phylum Acidobacteriota; class Terriglobia; order Terriglobales; family Acidobacteriaceae; genus Sulfotelmatobacter. Next base: position 35,503 of record JBEKWC010000045.1, read on the forward strand.
CGCGCCGGCC
>JBEKWC010000046.1:0-35295 GCA_049513475.1 Candidatus Sulfotelmatobacter sp.
ATGACTTGATCGAAACGCGCGACCGCATTACGGACATGTTGCGCGTCGGTCAGTGGTTCTTTACGCTGCTTCGGAAATGCGTAGACGCTGTCGGGCAAGTCGCTCTGCGTCGTCAGCCGTCCGTGTTTCTCGTGAGGCTTCCAAGTTGCTTCCGGCATGTCTCTACTCTCCTTTCTCTAAGTACTTGGCTAGCGGGCGATCGGAGTACCCAACCGACCTGCATTTAGTTGTGCGGCGATCGTCAAGCGGAGCGCTCTTGTTCAAGTGCTTTGACTTCGCTCAGTCTCCCGGCGTCCACGTCGAAATAAAGCCGCGCACCGGAACCTCTTTGGCAATCCAGGGATGCGACCGGACTTTCTTGAGCTGCTTTCGTGTATTTTCCTCGCGGTCCTAATAGGAGAAGAATCGCATTGGAGCCGGCGCCGCATCCCCGGTAGAAGCTCTCCACTTCGCGTTGATTTCGTCATCTGTGAACGTCGTGAACCCGCAGCCGGTGTGGTTGAGGAACGGCATCTCTGTAGTTGCGAGCACACGGTTCAAAACAATAAGCTCCGCGAGGACATCCTCCGTACCGCGGGCCCGCCGGTTCGAATGACATCGATATCGGCTCGCGCCAGGCCCAGGATTCCAGAAAGGTCTGAGAGCCGTGGATCCATGCCGGTTACAACCGCAATCTTGGGCGCCGGACGCCTCCCCAGTGTTGGATCGTAACTTTTTACATAGTTGCGATCTGCTTCTAGCGCCTCGTCGATGATGCTCATTGTTTGCTCCCGACGGGTTTTGCAATGTCGCTCATCCGACCGAATCGGCTGCGATGGAGCGATTACACCCGAGGTGCTCCGGCGAATCAATTGGACGATGGTATTGGCGATACCTTGGTATCGGGCCCCCTGGAACGAACCACGACTGGTGAGCCGGCGATCCGTTAACCTGTTGATGGACTTGGATGCCACCTTGTTCCAACAGTTGATTCCGGGTTTGGCCAACCTCGCTGCTGGACAGGGCCGATGGAGATCTCATTCACGATATCACGCACAAGGGACTTGCGCAGCGTCTCCCGGTTTATCGGGAATCGGCGACTGCAGCGCTGGGAGAACTCAGGAAGGCAGGCATGATTGAAGTGAAAAGAAAGCAGATCCGCATCTTGCATCGGGCGCGTTTGGAACGTGAGGCCCAAAAATAGCTTCAGAGACAGACGGTAGGGCCAAAGCTTGTGGGCCAGCCCGCACACATTGGGCGGTTTCAGGTGGTTAGTCGCTAGCCTTACCCTGAGTTTAGTTCTTTGTTTTCTTGCTTGCCGATCAACTAGGCGCAAATTCCGCCAAGCCCTCTGGTGCAGAAGCGGCCCGCTTTCGTTTGGGCAGCAAGGGCTTATAAAGCGATGCCATTGGTAGGCACCTTCCGATTTATCTTTTTGAGGAGTTCTATGTTCGTGTTGCAAAGCCGTGAGCCCGCCGCCAGGATCACCGTGCGCGTTCCGCTGCCGCTTCCACGCGCTGCGCCGGGTACTGCTGCGCCAAGTGAATGATGTGCAGGCAGGAGCGGCAGCCCATTTCCGGGTGCGGCTGGTCGTTCAGGATGCGTGCGAACAACTGCGCTGTGTGAGGACCGAAGCGGCGCCCCAGTTCACCATCCGCGCGAAGGCGACCATGCTGCTGCACTCCCCAGGCCAGCGACAAATTGAATTCTGCGTTATGCCTTTGCTTCCGGCGAATCGGCTACGCCGCCCGGTGGCAATGTTTCGGGTATGTCAAGACGCGCAACTCCGATCCGGCTGTCGGCCATCCCGTAATAAACGTCGAGGCGATTGGGTAAGCCGAGGTCGTCGCGCCGGTCAATGCCGGTGGGGAACACAACATGAGCGACGGCGCCGTGACATTCATCGGGCGACGTCGGGGTTAGCACCGGCTTCGCCGACCGGTAGCGGATCAGCTGTGGATGTTCCTTCGAGAGCACCATGACACCGGCCGAGTAGCAAAGATCGTGTGCATTCTTGTTTGCACTTTCATTGCTCGGTTTTGGGATCTCGCTTACCCCGTGGTAGACGATGACCCAGCCATGCCGGGTCAGGATGGGAGGGGTCCCGCAGCCAATTTTGAGCCGCTCCCAGGGTGCCACGGGAGTTGCCAAGCGATGATGCGAGAACTGTATTCGGAGACTTGGTTGAAAAGCTTCCATGGAGATAGGACGATAGGAAATCCAAATACTTTCGCGCCCTATATTCAAGTCGCGGGAAGACGGACCACACGCGGTTTCTTCGGGCCGAGTACCGGGAAATAGAGGCCGGTGGAGCATGGCTAACTCCGGTTCGCCGGAGGGATTCGGAATGGCGGTTGGAAACAGGCAGGCATCCTTGTCGTCGACGTTGCTGAGGTCGATGCCCTGATAGGGAGCGAAGGGGACAAGCCCCAGGCGTTGCCAGTGGTAGAGGTCCTTCGAAGTTGCCGCGGCGATGCGGGGACCACGAGATGAATATGCCGTGTAAGTCATTACATAACACTGCAGCGGTTCGACGAACGTGACCCGAGGGTCCTCGCAGCCACCGCCGCCGTTGGGCCGCTTTTCATAGTCAGCCTCCGGTTCCAACGCAATGCCCATGCGCTCGACGCCGGAGGGATCGCCGGCTTTGTTGAACTGCACGCGGGCGATGCCAATGCGCGAGTAATTGCCCCGCGCCACCAAACGAGGGAATATATAAAGGTTACCGTCCGGGCCGCGCGCGGCAGCCGGATTCAGTACGCCCTCCACTTCGTGAGGATTCCCCGGCTCCGGCTCCATCAACATCCCCAAACGATGCAACTGAAAGTCGCTCATCGATTGCCTTTCCACCTGCTTCCCATCCGAGATCGAGGTCATGCTGCCTGGTCGCGATCTGCCAGGCACGCGATGATGGTTTTGATCACCTGCTTCGTTTCCTCGGGACCCTTGACCGGAATGCAATCCAATCCGGCTTCTTTGGCGGGATAGTCGTTCCCGCCGGGGAAGATCGCATCGCCGATGTAAATCATCTCTTTCAACGAAACGTGCAGCAGGTCTCGCATTTTTATGATTCCGTATGCCTTGTCGATGCCAGGCTTGGTGATATCAATCGACGTCGATCCCCCGATGCGAACCGAAAATTCGGGAATGTGAGAGTCAAGAATCGCTTTGATCTTTTTCCGCTTGGCATAGTCGGAATCCCATTTGTTTTTTTCGTCCAATGGCGCCTGCTGGCCTAATGCAGAAAATGTTATTTGACTGCCCCGGTCTTCGATCACTTCGCCCCAGACCTGCGCGACTTTGTAGCCCGCTTCTGCGAGTGCTTGTTGGAGAGAACTGAGTATCTTTTTTCGTTCATTCTCGGTGAAATCCTCTTCGTATAGTTTTTTCCAATCCCCTGCGTACTGATAGAACTTTGTTCCACAGGTCGGAAGCAGCGATAGCTGCGTGAGGCGTTGGTCGTGAGGAAGTTTGGACACCACCTGTTTTTCAAACTGTGGCCAATCGCCGCCGGAAATGATGCCCACTTTGACGATGGCGAGGAGGTCATGCAGCAGTCCTGACATTTCGGAATCGACCGCCGATTTGCTTTCGGCAAGCGTTCCATCCAGATCGAACACAATTAGCTTTTTCAAAATGTTTCCACCTCTTAGTCTTCCGCCTTGGCGGCGCAATCGGGCAGCGCAATTTCCAACAGGTTCACTTCCGTGCGCGGCCGAAAAGTGCAGACTCCAATCGCCGCCGGCAAAAGGAGCACGTCGCCTCTGCCCACTGCGTAACCAGCGCGACCGTACTCGATCTCTCCTCCGCCCTGGAGGCACACCAGCACGCGGGGTAGGTCCACTGAGCCGACTGGGAAGGGCGACATTCCACGCAAGCGCCATAACAAGAAATGCTCACAGTCAAACAGTCGCTCGCGCTCCACCGCTGCCGTCGTCTCCACCACGGGCGCAACCACGCCGACGGGACCCTTCGCGAAATCGATGCAGGCAATCGCCTTATCGACGTCGAGCGCCCGCGGCTTGCCGGTCTTCGGATCCACGTGATCCCAGTCATACAGGCGAAAGGTGACATCGCTATTTTGCTGAATTTCGAACACCACGACATCGCCCAGGGCGTGAACCGTCCCGGCTCTACAGAAGATCGCGTCGCCCGGCTTTGGTATAAACCCAGCGAGCCGGTCCTCCACGGTCTTGTTTTTCAGCGCCAACCGCAGGCTGGCCGCGGTCGTTCCGGTCTTCAGGCCCGCATAAATTCGACTGTGCGTCCCGGCTTGCAGTACCACCCATGCTTCCGTCTTCGCGGTTTCGCCTGCCGGGAGCAGGTTCTTGTTCGCCTTTGTGGGATGCACTTGGACCGAGAGCATTTCGTGCACATCGAGAAACTTCAGTAGCAGTGGAAATCGCTGAAAGCGCTGGGCCAGCTTTCCCATCATTTGTTCGGGATACTGCCTCAATAGTTGGCTGATCGTTTGCCCCTTGAGGGGTCCGCCGGCGACTTGGCTGGCATGGTCATCGCGGTCGCTGAGTAGCCACGCCTCGCCGACCAACCCGCTCGGCAGCGGCGCTTGGAGCAAGTCGGCGAAACGCCGGCCGCCCCATAGCCGATACTGATAGATCGGTTCGAATCGCAGGGGATACAGAAGGGCTTGATCCAATGCTTCTTCGCTGTGGTCGACAGCCGGGCTCATGGTGGTGTCGGTCATGACTGGTCTGAGAATGTCGGCTGGTGAGGATGCGGATCAGTCCTGTGAGTCCGTTGATCTTGCAACTTGCCGAGGGTGTGCTCGATCAATCTAGCCAACTTATCTGCGGCGCCGTCGACGGCCAGGTCCAAAGTCGACGATTCGTCGGTTGCCGTGAGGGGCTGGCGACCTTCGAGGCGCGCCTCCATCATGCAACGTTTGTTATTCTTGCGGTTCTTAGGGCCGCTCTCGTCGATCAGGTGGACCTCCACCCGCGTGATGTGATCGCTCACTCGGCTCAGGGCGTTTTCCACTACGCCCCTGATCCGAGCGGCCAGTGCCTCGTGACCTTCGATTGTATGGTCTGTATTGACCTGGATCTCCATGCTGATCTCCTGCCTGATTGTTTGATCAAGTATGTTTCTTACGCTCATCCATCGCCGCTAAGGCGTTATGCGCCATGAGCGCTTGAGCAGCTAAGGCGCAGCGACCAAGCGCAAACGTCTCGTTTACGAATTTCATGGAACTCGGCTACCGGCCGGCATCTGCTTCTGACGGCCAGAAGGCACCATCGACAAGTCATTGGTTCCGACGTAGATGCCGATGGCCACAAGCATGGCGATAAGGCCGAACCAGAAGCGCCAGTCATGATGGGCGCGCTTCCAGTAAGGAGTTTGGGGGTGGCTATGATGTCCCTCGCCCATCGCATGCGGGTGTTCGGTGTTGTTCATCATGCTGGTCTCCAGCGGGAACGTTCAAAGTTGCGATAGGACAGAGGCCTAAAAGTGAAATCATGGGCCCTACTTAAGCGGTGCTGAGAGACAAAACAGGCTTGGGTTCGTCGTCATGCACCCAATATGGGGGCCGGCCATAGTGACGGTAGAGCCGGTCTTCATATTCACGAGTGAGCGGCACGGAATCGACGAAGAGCGGGGCGGTCTGGATCGCATCCCGGTAGAGACCGATATCGACCTTGGAATTTATCCAACTGACCTTTTGAACCCACGCGGGTGAAAACAGTACTTTCTTGCCCGGCCACCAATTGCGCGTTGCCACCTCGAGGTAGCGGATAGCCCAGGTTTCATCGTCCATGAAAAATCCTGCAACATGGCCGATTTCGCCATCCATAGCCTCGATGTGATAGCCGGTGACGGCGCCAGTACTGCGTAAATGCGAATCCATCGACGCTCTCCGGATCCTTTCCGCCAGCACTTTTTGCGGAGAATCGATCCGAGTCGTCATGCCGGGAGAAGCGCCTTCCCCCCACAGGTAAGATCCGTTCCAATAATTGGGATAACCGTAATAGCCGAGGTACTCGGTCTCGTACTGTCGGGAAACGGGGCGCTCGGTATCGATGCTGGGGCTGTCCTTGACTTGCTCTTTCGTCAGGGCCACATCCAATCGCTTGGCCGGCCAATCCACGTTCGTCACAGAGAATGGTGAGATCAGAATTTTCCGGTCCTCCAGCCAGCCGCCGGTCTTAACCGTGAGATAACGGATCGCCCACGACTCGTCGTCGAAATATATTTGGTCTACCGTCCCAATCTCGCCATCCGTGGCCCGGATCACAAGGCCCTTCAAATGCGTAGTGTTCGTTAACATTGTTTGCCTCCTGGGCAGTTATTCACCGCATTTTCGGTTCCTGTCTATCGAACCGCGATAATGAAACTGCGCCAGTGCCTAAAAACCGTTGCGGTCGCAGTTGCCACATCGAGTCGAGAGGTTCTCCTTCGAACGTTCGTTTTGTTCTCTTTCCCCCGAGAGCCCCACATTAACAGCGGCGTTGCCGCTGTTCTGAGCAAGAGTGCTCACTCGCGCCCGGCCAATCGGAAGTGCCATCCGGAAGAGTCGGTGGAGCAAAGCCCGTGAATGCGGGGGTGTGAATGGTGGGACCGGTAGAGAGGCCAACTACTGCCTCGCAGTAGGGCTCCGCCTCCCAAAACTATGCTGGCGGATTATGCGAGTTCGGCCCTGCTAAATTGTCCATCCCAGAGTGGAGAGGATCTCCGCACGATCACCAGATCTGCGTTGATCAACACGCACGCACTCCCACGCGTTCTCCTCGGACAGTGAGCAATAGAGACCAGCTTTTCTGACAGGGCAGTGTCACAGTTTCATTTCGGTACTTCGCTGGATGGCCGGATGAAGCAAAAAGGCAAATCCTCGAGGAGGATCACGAAATGTCTGCCAGCAATTCAGTTGTTGCGATCTATCGCCAACATGGCGATGCCGATCTGGCAATCAAAGAACTGCAGCGCGGCGGAGTTGATCTGCACGCACTGTCGATCGTCGGCAAGGGTTATCACACGGATGAACAGGCGGTCGGCTACTACACGGCCGGCGACCGCATGAAGTATTGGGGCAAAGTGGGAGCGTTCTGGGGAGGGTTCTGGGGGCTGTTGTTCGGCTCTGCGATTTTCCTGATTCCGGGGCTCGGCCCAATCTTAGCAGCCGGACCGGTGGTGGCATGGATCGTGGCAGGGCTAGAAGGCGCCGTGGAGGTGGGTGCGCTGGGCGCTCTGGGAGCTGGCCTCTACAGCGTAGGCATTCCCAAGGACAGCATTGTGAAGTACGAGACCGCGCTGAAGACCGATCAGTTCCTGGTGATCGTCCACGGAACGGCTGCCGAGGTAGCGCAGGCCAGGGACATCATCCACACTACGCATCCGGTTGAATTCTCATTGCACTCCGACGAAGGGGCAGCGCTAGCTGCTTAGCCTCCCACGCGATTCCTGTCGGCAAGGCTGCATTGGGGGCCTAGCCGATTCGTTTGCCAACTCACCCGACGCTTGCGTCGCTTTTTCAGCAAAACGTTCATCTTGAGTGAAGCGCTCCCCACCGATGAAGAGCTCGAAAGGTATCAAGACAATTTTTGTTGATGTTGGCGGAGTCCTGCTCACTAACGGTTGGGATCATCATGCTCGCAGACGGGCCGCGAAGAATTTCAAGCTGCCCTGGGCGGAGATGGAAGAGCGGCACCGCCTGGTCTTCGAAACTCATGAGGAGGGGAAGCTTACGTTCGCGGAATATTTGGGTTGGGTGGTCTTCTACCAAAAGCGGCCATTCACCCGGGATCAGTTTCGGCGCTTTATGTTCGCGCAATCGAAACCTAACCCCAGGATGATCGATCTGGTCACGCAACTCAAGATCCGCTACGGACTGAAGGTCGCCGTGGTCAGCAACGAATCGCGCGAGGTAAATGCATACCGCATTCGCAAGTTCAAGCTCGACCGGTTTGTCGATACTTTTATTTCCTCTTGCTTCGTTCACATCCGCAAGCCCGATGTCGACATCTTTCGGCTTGCGCTGGATATCGCCCAGGCGCCAGCGCAGCACGTCGTCTATATCGAAAACACTCCGATGTTCGTTCAGATCGCGGAGGGCTTGGGGATTTGAAGCATTCTGCATACAGATTACAACTCCACGCGCGCCCAGCTGGCGTCGGTTGGATTACGGGCGGACCAAGCTCAAATCATGAACTCACATATCCCAAGTCCTCGGACTCGGCTGCAATAAAGGAGGATTGAACTATGACGCCCGACACACTCACTGCGGAACGAGCGGAGAACACGAAGGAATTAATCCCGCACCCGGCCGCTGCAACCGACGCGCTCACCCCGGAGCTTCTCGACAGGATGCATGCATACTGGCGCGCCGCCAACTATCTAGCGGTCGGTCAGATTTATCTCTACAACAATCCATTGCTGAAGGAACCGCTGAAGCTGTCGGACGTCAAGCCGCTGGTGGTTGGGCACTGGGGCACGGTTCCGGGGCAGAACTTCATCTACGTACACTTGAACCGGGTCATTAAGAAATATGACCTGAACATGTTCTACATCGCCGGTCCCGGCCACGGCGGTGCGGCGCTGGTGGGCAACGTCTACCTTGAGGGCACGTGGAGCGAGGTTTATCCGAACGTGACGCGGGACGAAGCGGGAATGAAGGAACTGTTCAAGCAGTTCTCCTTCCCCGGCGGCATTTCCAGCCACGTTGCGCCCACGACGCCCGGATCGATTCACGAAGGGGGCGAGCTGGGATACTCGCTCAGTCATGCCTTTGGAGCCGCGTTCGACAATCCCGATCTGATCGTGGCCTGCGTCATTGGCGATGGCGAGGCCGAAACGGCTTCGCTCGCGACCTCCTGGCAATCGAACAAATTTCTCGACCCCATTACCGACGGAGCCGTGCTCCCCATCCTGCACCTTAACGGCTACAAGATCAGCAATCCCACCGTTTTGGCCCGCGTCGAGCATGAAGAGTTGGAACAATTTCTCCGGGGCTGCGGCTGGACACCCTACTTTGTGGAAGGCGATGAACCGGAAAAGATGCATGAACGGATGGCGGTCACTCTGGAAGCGGCCATCGCAGACATTCGTAGATTTCAAACCAACGCACGAAATAACAATGACACAACTCGGCCGCGCTGGCCCATGATTGTGCTCAAGAGTCCGAAGGGTTGGACGGGGCCGAAATTCGTGGACGGCCTGCAAATCGAGGGCACGTTCCGTTCGCACCAGGTCCCGCTGCTCGTAGATCCCGAGCATCCCGATCACGTCAAGCTGCTGGAGAGCTGGATGAAAAGCTACAAGGCCGAAGAGCTGTTCGATCAGAATGGGCGGCTGCTTCCGGAACTGGCTGAGCTGGCCCCGAAGGGCGACCGCCGCATGGGAAGCAATCCTCATGCCAACGGCGGCACTCTGCTGCGCGATCTGCGCATGCCGGATTTTCATGTCCATGCGGTGAAAGTGCCTTTCCCCGGTGCGGTCAGCGCCCAGGATACGCAGGTTTTGGGTTTATTCCTGCGCGATGTCGCCAAGATGAATCAGGAGCAGCGCAATTTTCGTGTTTTCGGTCCCGATGAAACCGTCTCGAATCTGCTCGGTGCTGTGTTTGAAGTTACCAGCCGGCAGTGGGATGCCCGCGAAGTAAGCAACGATGAATTCCTTGCACCCGCCGGCCGCGTGCTGGATTCGATGCTCAGCGAGAACCAATGCGAGGGTTGGTTGGAAGGCTATCTTCTCACCGGGCGGCACGGCCTGTTCAACAGTTATGAAGCCTTCATTCGCATCATCGACTCCATGTTCAGCCAGCACGCCAAGTGGTTGAAGGTCTGCCTGGAATTGCCCTGGCGCCGGAAGATTTCGTCGTTGAACTATCTGCTGGCCTCGCACGTCTGGCAGCAGGATCACAACGGATTCACGCACCAGGATCCCGGTTTCCTCGACCATGTCATCAACAAGAAAGCGGATATCGTGCGCGTGTACCTTCCGGCCGACGCCAACTGCCTGTTGTCGGTTTTCGATCACTGCCTGCGCAGCCGCAATTACGTCAACGTGGTAGTGGCGGGCAAGCACGCCCTCCCGCAATGGCTGACCATGGACCAAGCGGTGGTGCATTGCACAGAAGGAATCGGCATCTGGCAATGGGCCAGCAACGACCAGGACGCCGCCGAACCGGACGTGGTGATGGCCTGTTGCGGAGACACACCGACGCTGGAGATTCTGGCTGCCGTTTCCATCCTGCGCCAGCATCTACCTGAACTGAAAATCCGGGTGGTCAATGTCGTCGACCTCATGAAGCTGCAACCGTGCACGGAGCACCCGCACGGGCTCAGCGAGAAAGACTATGATTCGCTGTTCACCAAAGATAAGCACATCATCTTTGCCTTTCATGGATACCCGTGGCTGGTCCACCGGCTGACCTACCGCCGCTGCAACCGCAACCTGCATGTGCGCGGCTATATCGAGGAGGGCACGATCACGACGCCCTTTGACATGCGAGTGCAGAACGATCTGGACCGCTTCCATCTGGTGCTGGATGTGGTGAATCGCCTGCCGGACCTGGGTTCCAAAGGCTCGTACCTGAAGCAGAAGATGCAGGACAAGCTGATCGAGCACAAGCATTTCATCGACAAGCACGGCCAGGACATGCCGGAGATCCGTAACTGGAAATGGAGCAACGGGCGATGAATACACAAGCGCTGATCGATGCCGCAGGGAGAATGGTCGCCGACGACAAAGGACTGCTCGCGATGGATGAGAGCAATCCGACCTGCAACAAACGATTTGCGCAGTGGGGGATTCCTCAGAACGAGGAGACTCGGCGTGCCTATCGGGACATGATTGTGACTACGCCCGGTCTGGGTGAATCGATCAGTGGCGCAATTCTCTACGACGAAACCATCCGGCAGAAGACGGAAGGTGGCATCTCCTTTGTGAAAGCACTCGCCGATGCGGGAATCATTCCCGGCATCAAAGTCGACATCGGAGCCAAGGACATGGCCGGCCATCCCAGTGAGAAAATCACCGAAGGGCTGGACGGATTGCGCGAACGCCTGACCGAATATTTTCAGATGGGCGCGCGCTTTGCCAAGTGGCGCGCGGTGATTGCCGTGGGAAACGGAATTCCCAGCCGAGGTTGCATCGAGGCCAACGCCAGTGCGTTGGCTCGCTATGCAGCATTGTGCCAGGAAGCCGGACTGGTTCCCGTCGTCGAACCGGAAGTGCTCATGGCGGGCGATCATACTCTGGAGCGCTGCCGCGAGTTGACCGAAGAAGTCCTGCGCACGGTTTTCAGCCATCTTTACTCCCAACGCGTGCAGCTGGAAGGTTTGATCCTGAAGCCCAACATGGTGCTGCCGGGATTGACCTGCAGCACGCAAGAAACAGTGGACGAGGTGGCCGACGCTACGGTGAGTTGTCTCTTACGGGCCGTTCCTGCCGCGGTTCCCGGCATTATGTTCTTGTCGGGCGGACAATCCCCCGAACTGGCCTCGGCGCGTCTGAATGGCATGAACGTCAGATTCAAGTCTCGGCTGCCTTGGGCGCTGGCGTTTTCGTTTGCCCGCGCCATTCAGCAACCGGCGCTGGAGATCTGGCGCGGCAAGCAGGCCAACGTTCCGGCGGCACAGCAAGCTCTCGATCACCGGGCCAAATGCAACCGGGCCGCACGCCGTGGCGAATACAGCACCGCGATGGAGAGCGAACGCCTAGAGACGACACTGCGCGGCCTGGCGTCGGTGAAACACGCGGGGAGCGTTTCATGAGACCGAGCTTACGTCAGGAGTCCGTCGTCGGTGATTCGAAGATCTACACGAACGCTGCCGTGGCTAGGCGGATTGTGGTGCGGAGGTGTGGAGTCTTTGCACTTTTGCTCAGGACCGAGTGTGGCGCGGGTTTCCCGAAAGCGCCTCGAAGCCGGAGATCACGTCGAACAACTCTTCATCGATGGATTCCTGTCGAACCCGGCGGAAGGTACGATTCAGGTCTTGCAAAATATCTTCGATGTTCTTTTCTGCACGTTGCATGGCCGCCAGACGGCTGGCGTTTTCGCTGGCCAGGGATTCGGCGCAGGCCTGAAAAAGCAGAACAAAGAGGTATCCTCGGACGAAAGCCGGAAGCGCCGACTTGGCTCCCTCGATCACCTCCGGCAAGTTTTGTGCCGGCCATGCCATGGCGGCCAGCTTGTGTTGCCAGACTCGATCCAGCGGCACGAGCCGCTTGCCGACGGGCTCGTAAACGGCTCCGAATTTCGGGTGGTTGTGGAAGACATAGACCTCCTCCACATCGCCCCGATCGAGAGCCGCATCGCATTCGATGAGGATCTGACCGATCAGGGGGGTGATGGCGTTGACCGTAGTCGGAACCGATAGCAAATCGACCGGAGCCGCACCGGCGTCCGCTAAGAGCGCGTGAGCTCGATCGCCCACCGCCCAGATTTTCGTTATTGTGGCGGGCAACGTTTTGAGCTGGTGCACGGCGAATTCCACGATGACCTCGTTAAACCTGCCGACAAGGCCCTGGTCCGAACCGAAGACGACCGCGCCGATCTTGCCTGCATGCGGCTGCGGGTGCGGCGGGCGCTTTCCGGCGGCGAGCGAAACTGCGCCGGCGTGATGGAGACACGCAAGCAATGCGAGTTCCACGGTGCGATAGTAGTCGTCGAGCGATTGAACTGCTTTCTCGTATTGTCCAATGCTGGATGCTGCCAGCGCCTTCATCGACCGAACTACGCCTTCGAGGTCTCTCGCGCCCTCGATTTGTCGGCCCAGACCCTCCAATGTGCCGCTCATGGCGAAGCTTTGGCTGCGGGTTTGGGTTCTGCCGGTTTCGGTTTGGCGGGGGGCTGGAACGGAGCCAGCGCACGCGTGGCAATTTCCAGAACTGCCTTCCGGTCGGCGTCACTCAATTGGTCAGCTGACGTTAGCCGCCCCGCTATGTCCGCCGGGATGTCCGAGATCGCTTTCTGGATCGCCTGCTCCGCATCGCTCACCTTTTCGACAGGCATCGTATCAAAAAGGTTTGCCGTCAAAGCCAGGAGCACGGTGATCTGCTCGATCATCGAGACCGGCTGTGATTCCGGCTGTTTGAGGCAAGCTCGAATACGCTGCCCGTGATCGATGATCTTGCGCGTGGATTCATCGAGACGAGTGCCGAACTTCGCGAACGTTTCCAATTCTTCGAACTGCGAGTAGGCGAGTTTGAGGTTGCCAGCGACAGCGCGATATGCGGCTCTTTGCGCCGCTCCGCCCACGCGCGAAACGGATTTGCCGACGTCGACCGCGGGCAGGATCCCCAGTTCGAAAAGCGTGGGCGAAAGATAGATTTGACCATCCGTGATGGAGATGAGATTGGTCGGAATGTAGGCGGAGATATCCTGCGCCTCGGTCTCGATGATGGGGAGCGCGGTGAGAGAACCACCTCCGCGCTCCTGGCTGAGATGAGTCGCGCGTTCCAACATTCGCGAATGAATGTAAAAGATGTCGCCGGGAAACGCTTCGCGCCCGGGCGGACGACGGAGCAGCAAAGAAAGCTCGCGATAGGCACGAGCGTGCTGCGTGAGATCGTCATAAACGATGAGCACGTCGCGGCCCTTTTCCATGAAGTATTCGGCGATGCTGGTCGCGGCGTAGGGTGTGATATAGACCAGGCCGGGCGCGTCGTTGCCTTCGGCGACGACCACTACGGTGTAATCCATCGCGCCTTTCTCGCCGAGGTTGGCCACCACCTTGGCGACGGCAGAAGCGCGCTGACCGATCGCACAATAAACGCAGAGGACATTGTGCCCGCGCTGGTTCAGGATGGTGTCGATCGCGATGGCCGTTTTGCCTGTCTGTCGATCGCCGAGAATCAATTCGCGCTGCCCACGTCCGATGGGAATGAGCGCATCGACAACCTTTAGTCCCGTCTGCAAAGGTATGACTACGGGCGCGCGGTCCATGATGGGCGGGGCTGGGCGCTCCACCGGCAGGCGCTCGCCCCCCGCCACCGGGCCCTTGCCATCCAGCGGTCTGCCCAGCGGGTCAATCACACGTCCCAGCAAACCGTCTCCCACCGCTATGTCCATGACCCGCCCGGTACGTTCGACTTCGTCGCCCGCGTGCAGATCCTGATATTCGCCGAGCAGGATCACGCCGATTTCGTCCTCATCCACGTTGAATGCGATGCCCAACAGATCGCCGCGGAACTTCACCAGCTCCTCATACCCTACGCCGGGAAGGCCTGAAAGCGTGGCAATTCCAGTGGAGACATTTGTGACGACGCCCACTTCGCGCAGCGTGAGTCGCGGCGCGAAAGCTTCGCGCACCTGCCTTATTCCAGCGAACACGCTGTCAAAATCGTGTTGAAGGCTCTCAGGTTGCATGTTCATGCGCTCACAGTTTCGGGCTTAGGTGCTTCGGGCGTGGCCTCCGCTTTCGCTTCAGCCTTGGGCGCGGGTTTAGCTTCCGGCTTGGTCCCGCCTTTCGCTTGCGGCTTCACTTCGGCTTTCGCTGCGGCTTCGTCCTTCTGCTTCAGGAGATCATCGACGCCTTTTTCCAGCGAAGCCAGATAATCGGCGATGCTCCACGCCACTTTCTGCCCATTCGTGGTGAGTTCAATCCCGCTGATCAAATCTGGAGAGGTTTCGAACCGGATATGGATTTCCGCCGAGAAGATTTCGTTGAGGGCATTCTGAATCGCGGCCCTTTGCGCGGCCCCCAGATCAAACGTGCTCCGCACGACAGCCGGTTCAGACGACGACTTGAGGGCCGCGCCGAGCAGCGCCTTGGCCTTCCCGTCCATTTCGCGCAAGCGGCGCGTGAACACTTCTCCCATGCGTTCTTCGAGACTGACTGTGGCGAGGTCTGCGAGAGTCTTTCGCGCGATGCCAAAGACCTCTTGCTTTGCCAGGTTAGTAATCGTACTCCCCAGCCTCTTTTGTTCATTTCGCAATGCGGCCGCTTGCACGGCGCGTAAATGATCCGCATCTTTGTGGGCTTCGGCGAAAAGACGCGCGCGCTCGACGTTCGCCTCGTCCACCGCGTTGCTGAGTAGAGCGCCGCGCTGTTGATCGAACACTTTGTTCTTGTTTTGAAAGCCGTCGCGCTCCTTTTGCGCCTCGTTCTTCTTCGCGTCGGCACCCGCAAGTTCAGTGACGATGTGCTTTTCGCGCGCGTCGATGGCGTTCAGGATAGGCTTGTAGAGAAAGTGCTTCAACAACCACACGAGGATGAGGAAGTTCAGCACCTGTGCCCCGACGGTGAACCAGTCGATAAGCATGGCTCACTTCCCTCCGGCGATGACGTGACTCCAAAACGGGTTTGCGAAAATGACAATCATGGAGACAACAAAACAGTAAATGGCCAACGATTCGATCATCGCTAGACCCACGAACAACGTACGGGTGATCGTGGCCGAGGCGTCGGGTTGCTGTGCCAGAGAGGTCAGGGCGGTGGCAACGGCCCGGCCCTCGCCGAGGGCCGGACACATACAACCGATGCCGGTGGTAATGCCGGCAGTGGCGATTGATACGACTGCAACGACGGTGACGCTATCCATAAGGAGTCCTTCTTATCGCTAACTTTAATGGTGCGCTTTCAAAGTGTTCGGGTCTGGCTTGGTTTGAACGGTACTCTGGACGTTACTGTGGACAACGGCCGCCTTCAGTTTCGGAGTGCGGGTGGCGGCCGCGATGTAGACCGTGGCCAGAATGCTGAAGATATAGGCTTGCACCATGCCAGTGAGCAGACCGAGTACGGTCATGAAAATTGGAAAGATAAAGGGCGTGATCGTGAGCAAGATCCCGATAATCATCACCCCGCTCATCATGTTGCCGAACAAACGAACCGCTAGGGCCAGTGTGCGCGAAAGCTCGCTGATGATATTGAACGGCAACATGATGAAGGTCGGCTTGGTGTAGGTCTTCAGGTAGGCAACGAATCCCTGCTCCCGGATTCCAAACAGAGGTACGGCGACAAACACACACAGGGCCAGGGCCGCGGTGGTCGAAAGTGAACCCGTCGGGGGCTTATAACCAGGGATCACCGTACCGAGGCTGGCCGTGGCAACGAACAGAAAGAGCGTGCCCAGAAAGGAAAGATACTTTGCGGGCTCGTTCAGGCCCACTTCCTTGATCTGCTCCTCCATTGCAGTGACGACGATTTCAAGCCCGCCTTGCCAGCGTGAAATATCGCCTTCCATCTTAAGCTTGCGTGTGATCAGCTTTGCGCCCAACCCCATAACGATCATCGTCGCCCACGTCATGACGATGGTTCCGTTGAGTTTCACAAAGCCGTGCTGCCAGAGAATCTGCTGATCGGATGTGAGATTTACCGGCATACTTCACCGACGGCCTGCGCCGTTTTTTCCGGTACAGTCGGTGCCTTTGCAACCGGCACGCGGGTAAGCCGAGTCACCAGGATGCGCGCCAGCATAAATCCAACCAGACAAGCCAGCACCCTGCGCCAATCGCCACGCGCCACAAAATAGAAACCAGCCAGCGCGATACCGGTCCGAAGTAAAAGGCTGAAGAAGAACAACGCCGCCGGCTGCTTGGACGAGATGCTCCTGCGAATTGTCCACCAAAGGCCGGCAAAGAAAAACATACCGAGCAAAACGCCACCCAGCAGCGGCGGTAAAAGAGCGGAGACCAGAGGCAGCGCTTCACTCATTCATATCCTCCGCGTCCTTGCCCGCTGGCGGGTCGTGCATGGCTTTGTCCTGCCCCGCCACCCAATGCCAGGCATTGGCGCAGCCGATGCACAATCCGGCGACCAGCAACATAAGCGTCCAGGAGCGAGTGCCGGGATGGCGTCGGTCCAACCAAAGGCCGAGCATTGTACCCAGAAGCGTCGGTACCGCGACCGACCAGCCGATCAGTCCGGACATGCCGAGACCAAACCAGACTGCTTGCTTACCTTCGCGTTGCACCCTGAGCTTGCGGGCAGCCTTCGCGGTCACCTGCCGCACGAATTCCGTCTCCTCGTTCCCGGATTGACTCTTCATCTCAGCGCTCATGTTGAAACTCCGCGAACCGGCCGATCAGACCGCTCTCCATCTTGGCGATCGCAGCGCGAGCGTCGCGCTCGCTTTGGTCGAGCGTCAGAAACTCACGTTTCACCGCTTCATGAAGCTGGCCGAGATCCGTTCCGCCGATGGCGTGGCGCACGGAGACGAGCACATCCGCGCCGGCCTTGACCAGCACGCCTTCGTCGACGGCGAGGTAAACGGTTCCGTCGTCTTCTGTCTCGTAGGTCAAGATCCCGGGCGCAAGCGCCGCAGCGCAGTCGAGGCGGTGGGGCAGGATTCCGAAGGACCCCTCGCGAGTCTCGGCAACGATGCGCGATACACCTGTCTTCTCCGCGAAAATCTCGAACGGAAGCAGGATCTTAAGATTCATGGGCCTTCGCTGGCTCCGTTGTCGGTTCTGCTTTCGGCGCTAGGTTCGTCTCGGGTGGGGTTTCGATCTTTGGCTTCGTTTTGGAATCCATTTTCGGTTCGGTCTTAGGTTTTGCTTTCGGCTCCGGTTGTTTCGCTTCGCCAATCGCTCCAATCATGTAGAGCGCGCTCTCCGGATAGTCTTTAAACTCGTCTCGCAGAATCCGTTCGCAGCCATCGAGCGAGTCTTTAAGACTGACGAGCTTCCCCTTGATTCCACTGAACTGCTCCGTAGTGAAGAACGGCTGTGTGAGAAAGCGTTCCAGCCGCCGGGCGCGAGCGACGGCGCTACGGTCTTCCGGAGAAAGCTGTTCCAGGCCGAGCATGGCGACGATATCCTTAAGGGCCTCATACTGCGCCAGGGTCTTGCGGATGTCTTGTGCCAGTTTGTAGTGCCGATCGCCGACGATGCCGGGCGTCGCCATTTTCGAGCTGGATTGGAGCAGGTCAATAGCCGGATAAAGTCCTTCGCTCGCCCGCTTGCGCGAGAGCACGATCGAAGCCGAGAGATGCGAAAACACATGCACCGCCGCCGGGTCGGTCAAGTCGTCGGCCGGTACGTACACCGCCTGGATGGAGGTGATGGCTCCAGCGTGGGTATTGGCGATGCGCTCTTCTAGCCCAGACAACTCGGTACTCATCGTTGGTTGATAGCCGAGGCGCGACGGCATCTGGCCCATCAAGCCGGATACTTCCATGCCAGCCTGAATGAAACGGAAAATATTATCGATCAGCAAGAGAACGTCCCGATGCTCGTCATCGCGGAAATACTCGGCCATGGTCAACGCTACATCCCCAACCCGAAACCGGCTGCCGGGCGGTTCATTCATTTGGCCGTAGACCATTACCATGTTCTGCAAAACGCCAGCCGCTTTCATGGCGCTATAGAGCTCTTCGCCTTCGCGGCAGCGTTCTCCAATCCCGCAAAAAATGCTCATGCCTTTCTGATGCCCGATCATGTTGTGGATCATCTCCGTCAGCAGCACCGTCTTGCCCACGCCGGCGCCCCCGAATAAGCCCGCCTTACCACCGCGCTCCAAGGGCACAAGCACATCGATGGCCTTGATACCGGTCTCGAAAATCTCGGATTTTGTGGAGCGCTCGGACAGTGGCGGTGGGGCGCGATGGACGGTTCTCCATTGCACATTAGCGGGCTCCGGCTGCCGGTCGATGGCGTGACCGAACACGTCGAACATCCGCGAAATGATCTTCTTGCCGACCGGCGCTTGCAACGGGGCGCCCGTGTCCTCGACCGGCATTCCTCGGGCCAAGCCTTGCGTGGGCGTCAAGGCGATTCCGCGTATACGACACGCATCCAGCTGGGTCATGACTTCGACCACGATCTGTTGTTTCGCCCCGGCGCGCAGCACCGAGAAGATTGGCGGCAAGTGCCGATCGAAGCGCACATCGACTACGCTTCCGCGCACAGAAACGACGGCGCCAAGATTCGAAAAGGGCGGTTCAGTTCTCATCTGCAGTTCCATGCCGGCCTTGGTTCAGGCCCGTTGCCCCGCAGATCGCTAACCGTGGTACTCGATAGGGTTCTTTCACGCGGTTGAACTCTTCTCCGTGCGGACACGTTCGGCACCACGGGCTCGGGAATCTCGGCCAAATCGCTGCTCCATGCTCTGGCAGCGGCGATCACTCCCGCGGGCGTTTCGTGCTAGGCCGGGCTTGGGCGGACACGTAGATTTCGGGAGCCGAATCAATGATGCCCAACGAGTTCCTTAGGTTCCGGGCCGGGCTTCCCACGATGCCAATACCTCTCGCGAAGATAGTGACGATGCAATTCCTCTTCGTAATCGCGAGTTATGAGAGAGTCCTCGCTGTATTCCGGAGATCCTTTGACGGCTTCCCGAGTGAGGTGAATGAAGACTTTCGCTTCGTCCCAGCTGATTCGTCCGATCCATTGGGTCGAAATCAGAACTTTTTTACCCGGCCACCAGTTGCGTGTATCCACAACCAAGTAGCGAATCGCCCAATCCATGTCATCCACAACAAAATCCGAGACGTGGCCGATCTCTCCGTCCTGGGCCTGAATCGTGCGGCCGGTTACATCCTTCGTGCTGCGCAAGTGGGGGTCATTATCTGCTTTGTGACGAGTGGCCGCGGACCATTGCCCTTGTCGCTGAGGGTAAGCGAAATCGCCCCACATGTAAGGGCCGCCCCAGTATGCCGGCCAACCATAAAACGAGTAGTACTGAATCTCGTACTGCCGGGAAACTGGTTTATCGGTCTCCAAGGATGGACTGTTCTCAATTTGCTGCTTGGTCAGATCGACTGGAATGACCCGGTCAACCTTGCGAGCCGGGTCTAGCGCGTAAGGCGAGATCAAGACCTGCCGGCCGCCCAGCCAGCTACCGGTATCGGCGATGAGATATCGAACCGCCCAACTCTGGTCATCGAAGTAGAACTCTTCCGTCTTACCGATATCTCCATCGCGGGCGCTCAGTTTGTAACCCTTTAGATCATTGGCGAGTCGGAGCATTTGCCTTTCTCCTTGCGTGCAAGCCGGCCACAAGTGTCTTCCATAAGAGACACACATCTCTATCCATGAAGCCTAAAGGAAGGAAAGGTCGCAGTCTGGTCAATAACGCTCACCGGATAGACCGCTTCCTCGTCTCAGTCGGACCGAAGAGATCGCCCCGCGAGCTGGGAGTTTATCTGGCTGGAAATCGAACCAAACTTTGTTACCTTAGGAGTGACTTGATTGCGGAAGCGGCTCCACCGAGACCGCCACTGGTGGACGCCTCGCGGCCGAAAACGAACTGAAATGTGGGCTCGGATGAAGACTTTCCGCCGAATCGATTCTTCGCCCATCCAGTCACCCGCTCAATGGATCTCAGCATTCTCGGCTTACCGCAACTCTCACAGCCGAAAAGCGGGCGCACATCCACCAGGACGGCATAAGCCACGTTGAGTATGACTTGAAATGGCCGGAATCCGAATATGCTAGTGGCAAAACTCCACGCGAACCATTTGGTGTTGGATAAATCTCTTAGAACTTCCGCGACGGCTTCCCCTCCCAGCCTCATCGAGCCATCGGGCATGAGGACGTGGATCGTTTCATACGCATCCCAGATGTCGAGATCAGGATTGAGCGACCGAAGGCTCACCGGGTCGTCGCCAATCGGTTGTACGAGGATGCTCGTCCCGGCCGATTTGCTCTGCGCCGACCTTTGCACCCAGTGCCCAATGTGCCGGCAGACAGCGCATTCGTCATTGAACAGGAGAATTGGCTGAGAGTGCTTCTGCAGCATGGTTAATTGTTCTCCGTTCACGACTCAAAGGGCTGCGTCACCGCTGTTAGGACGCTCGATATGGTGGGGGATGGATCTTCGACTCGTCCAACCTCATCCCGGTTAAGAAACATGACCAGAGTTGGCGTGCCCTGGATTTGGTAGCTGCCTGCGAGTTCCTGTTCGACTGCGACGTTATTATAACCCTGAAGACCCTCTCCCGGGGTTCCACCATTTTTGCCACCTGCTCCAAGACCGGCTCGATCGCTCGGCAGTGCGCGCATCCATACGACATGAACTCAACCGCGATTGGTCCCTCTGCCTCTAGAACCACGCGGGTAAACGTGCTGGAGGTAACTGTTTGTATCTTGTCGCTCGACAATGGCGTCAGTACAGTTTTGCCCGGATGCTCCAGCGTTTTCTCAATCATGGGTGTGTCCGTGCCGAGTGCGCTCTTCGGCTGCCGCCGTGCCGATTTCATCTTCAAAAGCCGCCTTGTCGATGCGTCTCTCCTCCGCTTGCTCTTTGACTTCTTCCCTGGAGGCCGCAGCATCATCGGCAGTCTCGATCTGCTTACTGCTCATGAACGGGATCGGAGCGCCGGTTCGATTGTCACCTGCTGCCTTCTCCACGTTGTCTTCCTCAATCTGCTCTTCCACCTCTTCCGCACGGGCCGCAGCATCGTCGTTGGCTAGGATCTGCTTACTCAATCGTGATTCCCGGATCGTTCGAGACACTCCGACAGTTTTCATAATTCTCGGACCTCCTTTCCATTCGGGATGCGATTTCCCAAAGATCCATTTTGCGAAGAAACTACCAGACGAACAGACGAGCACCGGAACCGGGGGAACGCAGCCTGCCAATTTGAGTCGAAGGATCGCGAACTGGAATCTCCTCATCGATCTCCGCGTTCGGAAGCGCTGGCCGTGGCGCGCTGATCTTTTCAATCTCGACTGCACCGTGCCAGTTCATGATCTCGGCCGCTTCCTCTGCCCTTTCTCCAAGACCGGTTGCAAAGACCATGACCCCTCCGCGCCGCACACCCCCGACGTAGGCTTCTGCGTCCGCTTTGACCACCCCAAACGCCGTCAGATCCCGAATCAAATCCACTTCAAAATCGGTGTGTGGAGTGCTCATGAGACCGCTGCCCGGCATCTCGACGGGCTCTCCTAAAACACGAATGTCCTTCGGGAGAAATCCTTTGGCCGTAAGATCGCGAACCACGCCGTCCACCAGCCCTGAATTTACAAACAAACCTACTGCAGTTTTTGCCACGTTGTCTCCTTTGCTCTTTTTATAGAGTCGCCGAACCTCGTTCTCGATACTGATCAGAATTGATCAGCTAACCTCGGGCACGAGGGGAAGACTGACTTGGGGCGTACCCCCTTCGTGGTGACAGCCAACGACCTCTGGTTCGCAAAGATCGCTGTATTCATACCCAACATTTGAAAGGAAACGAATCATCACTCGTAGGACAGCGTCAAGCAATTTGAAACTCCGTGGCGGCAGTGTTCGGGCGGTATTCTGGTGCCGAAAAAACGGTCAAGGAACTGAAAGACGGTGGGTTCGACGTCAAGGAGCTCTCCATCATCGGCAGCGATTATCATTCGGAAGAAAATGGGGTTGTTTTCTACAACACGGGCGACCGGATGATGTATTGGGACAAGACGGGAGCCTTTTGGGGCGGACTCTGGGGCTTGCTGTTCGGGTCGGCGTTCTTCCTGATCCCCGGTCTAGGTCCAATCTTCGCCGCCGGTCTGGTTGTCATCTGGATTGTCGCCGCCCTGGAAGGCGCAGCTCTGGTGGCGGAGTGAGTGCGTTGGGAGCAGGGTTGTTCAGTCTGGGCATTCCGAAGGACAGCATCGTCAAGTATGAAACCTCGGTCAAGGCCGGTAAATTCGTGCTGATCGCCCAGGGCGACGCGTGCCGCCAGCAGTCCCATACCAGAACGCGGGTTGCGGCAAGGCTCCCGGTCTCTCGCGACGCCAGGTTTCCCCTCGCTCGTTTCGATCGACCTGGGACTGAACCCCTGCCCGCTTGCGGAAGAAGAGATCTTCTGAGTTAGCAATACATGACGACTGCAGTAATCTTCCTCTGTCGTTACTTAGGCGGGCATTCGCCGTCTCCTTACTCCACCCCCAGCGACGCTGCGATCGACTTGCGATACTGGCGTGCTTTCGCGACGGCAGCGGCTTGGTCCACGGTCAGCAGCTTGTGATTCTTCATCACCTCGCGGCCGCCGATGATGACTGTCTCCACGTCGCTAGCTTTCAGCGAATAAGCAATCTGCGCGTAAACGTCGTACATAGGGACAGCGTTCGGCGAATCGAGGCTGATGACGATCACGTCGGCCTTCTTACCTTTTTCTAGCGAGCCAATTTCTTTTTCCATGTGGAGCGCGCGGGCGCCGTCGATGGTGGCCATTTCGACAACGGCTTTGGCGTTCAGAGCGAGCGGAGTCATCCTGGTGACCTTGGCCAGTTTTGCAGCCAGGTCAATTTCTTCCATAAGGTCGAGATCGTTGTTGCTGCCTGCGGGCCCGTCGGTGCCAAGTCCCACCGCGATTCCAGTCGCGCGCATTTCGGGGACGGGCGAGACTCCGCTGGCAAGCATCATGTTGCTAGATGGATTGTGCACGCATCCGACATGCCTTTCGGCAAGCATTTTGCGGTCGACCTCGTCGACAAAGATACAGTGTGCGGCGACGACGTCTGCCCCAAGTACTCCGATCTTTTCGAGATATTGCGTTGGTGACATGCCGTTGTTCTTGAAGCTGTCGTCATTCTCTTTTTTCATCTCCGAAAGATGTATGAGAATTGGCGCGTGATACTTGCGTGCAAGAGCGGCTGCATCCTGCAGCGTCTTCTGCGAGCAGGTGTAGATGGAGTGCGGCGCAACGGAGGCGTGGATGAGCGGGTCGCCTTGCCACTTCTGCAGGAATTTCTCGGTGTAGGCGAGCATGGCTGCATTGGTTTTGTTATCGGGAGCAGGGAAGTCGATGAACGTCTCGCCCAGGACGCCGCGCATGCCGGCCTTTTTCGTCTCTTCGGCGACGGCATCTTCGAAGTAATACATATCGGCAAAAGTTGTCACGCCGGAACGAATTTGCTCGGCAGCGGCGAGGCGAGTTCCCCAACGGACGAAGTCCTCGGTGACGTTTTTCGCCTCGGCTGGAAAGATGTATTTGTAGAGCCAGTCATTGAGGGTGACGTCGTCGTGGAGACCGCGCAACAGCGTCATGGGAACGTGCGTGTGGCCGTTAATGAAGCCAGGAAGGATGAGTTTTCCGCCGGCGTCGAGAGTTTGAGGGGCGGAGTAGCGGGAATCGACTTCGGCGCGCGGACCGGCAGCGAGAATGGTGTCGCCTTGGATGGCGATTGCGCCGTCGTCGTAGATATGGCGGTCGGCGTCCATGGTGACAACGATGCCGGTGACGAGGAGGTCAGCAGGCAGCTTGGCATTCTGGGGAAAACTCAGCGCCGAAAATAGAAGCGAAACGGCAGTTGTGATCAAGCAGAAGTGACGCGGCATCGGTTTCACCTGGTTGCATCGCAGAGTCAATCTCAGCCGGTGAGGTCTTTGGCGAAAGCTTGCTCTGAAACGTTTCATTGCGAGTATATGGAATGTGCGTTTGTCCCGGGAGACTCCCGTTTTCAGGCTATGTTGATAGACATGGAGAAGATGCCATGGCCAACATGAAGGAGATGCCAAAATGGCGCGCGTCGCCATCGGGACGGTTTCCCACGTGCTCAACGACTCGGCTAGCGTCAGGGAGCCGATCCGAAAGCGGGTGCTCGACGCCGTGCAGGCGGCCCGCTATCAGCCCAATCAACTTGCGCGCGGCCTCCGGCGCGACAAGGCCAACATGACAGGGATGATCATCCCCGATGTCACAAATTGTTTTTCCCCGGCGGTGGTTCGTGGCGCGGAAGACATGGCTTTTTTTGGAATGGCTATCGTCTTATCGTGTGCGATACGGATAATGACCATTCTAAGGAGTTAGTCCATCTGAATGAGTTACGTGCTTACTCGCCCGCCGGCCTGATTGTCATTCCTTCCAACTTCAGCGATCTCACGGCACGCAGAAAGGTACCGCGAAAGCGGGCGCCGGCGTGGTGTGTGTGGACCGGCTTCCCGCTAACTGGAAAGGTGATAGCGTCACGGCAGATAATGAGCAAGGAGCGTACGATGCGACCCGCTGTTTAATTCGGCTAGGGCACAAGAAGTTAGCCACCATCACGGGCCCGTTCCATCTGACGAATGCGAAAGATAGACTCAACGGTTTTAAGCGCGCGATGCGCGAGTCCAAGCTACCTCTTCGGCCTGGATATGTGCAGGAAACTACGTTTGACAAGCGGGGTGGCCACTCGAAGACACTTACACTGCTGAAACCGATGCCGCGCCCCACAGCAGTTTGCGCGGATAACGACATGATTGCGCTGGGGTCGCTTCTGGCAATCCGTGAGGCTGGCCGTCGTTGCCCAGAAGATATTTTCCTTATATGGGTTTCGACGATCTCGATCCAGGCGAAAGCAGGCCAATCCCGCGCTTTCATCCGTCTCCCAGTCGGGCTATCAGCTTGGCGCCACCGCCGCTCGTATCTTGCTCGACCGGATAGCTGGCGACCCGGGCCCCGCAAGGCATGTGGTTCTCGAAATGTCTCCAAGTCTGTCGCTCTCGACGGCGCGTCCCCCAAGGCGATAGATGTCGGAGAAATAGATGGCGGAGAAGAGGATGCCCACCTCAGCCGTTGGCGCGTGCGACCAGAAAAATTGCGATACCGTAGAAGACAAACATCAAGGCAAGATAGGCTTTAGCCCGCGGGCCGGAGTTTTCAAACTCTTTCCAGGCGAGAATTCCCCATAGTGCCGCCACCATGGGAGCAGACTGCCCAATGGCGTAGGAAATGGCGACGCCCGTAAAGTTTGCAGCTACTAAGTTGAAAACCGTCCCTACGCCCCAAATGCACCCGCCCAAAATTCCGAGTAAGTGCCCCGAGATAGGCCCGCTGAAGAGCCCGCTGAAACTTACCGGCTCGCCTACAAGTGGATGTTTCATGAAATAGATATTCCAGATAAAACACGAGAGCAACGCGCCGAGGGTGAGGAATACGGCTGCGCTGTAAGGTCCGAGTGGATTGCCTCGCGTCATTGCGTGGGTCATGAACGGAGCCCACAATCCCATCAGCACGCCGGACACCACGCATGTAACCACGCTCTTTCTCGAAACCGAGCGGCCGCTTGAACGAAGACTTCCGTAAGCCTTGCCATCGAGCAGAACAGCTATAAATGCGCAGGCGACACCGAGCGCCAGGGACATCGCATTGCCCTTCGGCTGAAGCGCATAACTCAACACCGTTCCAACTACGAGCGCAATCCCGATGGAGATTGGAAATGCAACCGCAAGTCCGGCCATATCGATGGCAGCCACCAGCAAGAGATTGGCAAGGTTGAAAAGGCCCCCTCCGATCAGAGCGTTCACAATGTTCGAATCATCCGCGGCATGGACATTATTCAAAAAGCTCGAGGAATCGTGCCCGGTACTTCCCATCGTGAAAGCCAGGACCAAGGAAATCAAGAAAATCCCGACCGCATAATCCCAGTAGAAGAGTTCGAAGCGATAACCTTTCACTCCCTTATAAGTATTTGCCCACGAACCCCAACAAACAGCGCTCGTGATCATCATCAACAGCGCAATCCCCAAACTCGATGGCGTGAACATTGTTCTCCTTTTGGCTAGCGCGCGGTAGAAAGTTTGTAACTGTACTCTTCTTTCATCTGCACCACAAGCGTAAGCGCTAAATTCGCGTCCCGGGCTTCGCAACCTAACATCGGGTTTGCGGGGAGGCAGACTTGGCATGCAACCATTTCGATTCCCGCCGGGAGACTTGCCTCGATTGACACAAGGAGAAGCTACAAATACACTCGGCGGGCAAAAGGTTCTCAAATACTTTTATGGCGAAGCGACCTCGAATTGCAGTGGTTGGCAGTGCCAACATCGACCTGACGACTTTCACCGATAGATTTCCGATGCCCGGAGAAACCTGTTTTGGCCGGAAATTCGACCTGGGATTCGGAGGAAAAGGCGCAAACCAGGCGGTAGCCGCGCACCTCTGCGGAGCGGACGTGTTTATGGTCGCACGCGTTGGAAGCGACCTGTTCGGACCGGCTACGATTGAGAACTTTAAGAAGATTGGTATCGACACGTCTTACGTAAAGCAGGTCGAGGGAGTTTCGAGCGGAGTCGCTCCCATCTTCGTCGAGTCCAACGGACAAAATCGCATCCTCGTGGTGAAGGGTGCAAATGACGAGTTGAAGCCCGCTGACGTCGATGCCGCAGCTGAGATGTTAAGAACTTCCGACTGCATCGTGCTCCAGTTTGAAATTCCGTTAGAGACTGTTTATTACACAATTGGGTTCGCGCGAAAGCACGGGATCCGTTGCATCCTGAATCCCGCTCCTGCCCAGCCGGTCGATATGCATGCATTCGCCGATCTTGATTATTTTGTTCCCAACGAGACTGAGGCCGAGACCATCACTGCCTTGCCTGTACAGAGTGTCGACGACGCGAAGAAAAGTGCCGCAAAACTGTTGACTGGCGGCGTTCGGCGAGCAATCATCACGCTAGGAGCCAAAGGATCTCTGCTTGCGGGTCGAACCTCGATGGAACACGTACCGCCGTTTCCGGTGAAAAGCATCGATAGCACGGGAGCGGGCGACGCATTTATCGGAAGCTTCGCAGTATTTTTGGCGGAGGGGGCCGGGGAACACGAAGCAGTACGACGCGCAAACCTGTACGCGGCACTTTCGACAACCAGTGTCGGAACCCAGAAATCTTTCTATGACCGTGCGCGATTCGAGGCGGAGTGGAGGGTTCGAGGCGGGGGCGCGGCGATGAACCTCTCCTCCAAGTCCTAGCTGAAAATAAACTGAGCCTGGGCTGCATGCTGTCACGCCGAGCGAGCGCTTCCAGATTTTCTTGACAACGGAATTGATGGGCGAGTATGAACTCGGTTGTCGCATCTAAAATGAAACGTCTCAAAGTTGGACGCCGGCGAGTCCAACGCGCTTATCGGTATGCGAGCATTACCCTCGCAATCGTGATGCTCCTGCCGCGATCTCACAGCGCCAGTTGCACTTCACCGGTTTTTCGAGGTGTCGATAGGCATCGCACTTGCCCTTGTGTTCTTTGAGTTATGGTCGAAAATCGCTTTCCGGCTTTCGGCCAAGGAAGTTGGACCTTGTATACACGTTGAATCTCGTCCGCCGAGGTCTTCGTGTTACGGGAACAGGGCAGTCTTACTATGCCGCTTTCTGAAGACAGCACGATGCGAACGCAAGCGGAAAACGCTCTGCACAATAGCGAGGAGCGAATCCGCTTGATTCTCGATTCCGCCGCGGAAGCGATCTGTGGCTGCGACTCGGAAGGCATTTGCCTTTTCTCAAATCTTGCCGCGGCGCGCATACTCGGATACGACGATCCCGCGGAATTAATCGGGAAAAACATGCATGCGCTGGAACACCATACCCGAAAGGACGGCACCCCATATCCCATTGAAGAATGTCCCATCTATATTGGCTTCCAAAAAAACGAGGACGTGCACCGGGACGATGAGGTTTATTGGAGAAAGGATGGCACGAGCTTTCCTGTGGAATTTTGGTCCCATATTGTGGTTCGCGAAGGCAAAACTCTGGGCGCGGTGATCACCTTTATCGATATCACGGAACGGAAACAGGCGGAATCGGCGCTGCGGAAGAGCGAGGAGCGGTGGCGGTCCGTGTACGAGAATTCGGCCATCGGGGTGGCGCTTACCGATCTCAACGGACGCTTCCTGGCGGTGAATCGGGCCTACGAGAAGATGTTGGGCTACACCGAAGAGGAACTCCGCCAGTTCACTTTTCTGGAGATCACCGAAGAGGATTACCGCGACGCCAACTGGGAGTTGATCAACGAGCTGTTGGAGGGAGAGCGACAACAGTTTCAGGTCGAGAAACAATATCGCCGCAAAGATGGCACCCTGCGGTGGGTCAGCAACAACGTTTCGTTGGTTCCGGGTACTGAAAGCGTGCCGCGATTTATCATGGCGCTCTCCGAGGACATCACGCAGCGGAAGCAGGCGGAAGGGGCGCTGCGTAAAAGTGAAGAGAAGAACCGAGTCCTGCTTCAGATCAACAATGCCATCATCACGAATCTGACCCAGGAAGCTCTCCTGCGCTCTATTTCCGAGGCGTTGCATCCCGTTTTCCCATTTGACCGATGTGCGATAACCCTTTATCAGCCGGAGAGAGACTCATTCCGTTTCTTCGCCGTGGAGGGAGAGCTGCACTCGGACTACTTTCAGACGGGACTGGAGTTTAGCCGGGACGAGACCTGCGGCAGTTGGGTGTTCGAACATTTGGCGCCTCTCGTGCGCCGCGATCTTGAAAAGGAGCAGCAGTATCCCAATGAGCGCCGCCTCGTTGCAGAGGGTATCCGGTCGATCTGCGTCGTGCCCATGGTTTTCCAGGGAAAGTGTATCGGCACGCTCAGCTTGGTAAGCCGGGGACAGGATCGGTATTCGGATGAGGATGCCGCCTTTTTTCAGGAAGTGGCGAACCAGGTCACATTGGCGATGCAGAACATGCGGTCCTACGAGGAAATTGACAGCCTGAAGGCTAGGTTGGAGAAGGAAAATGTTTATCTCCGGGAGGAACTGCGCACGGAGCACAACTTCGAGGAGATCGTGGGAAATAGTCCAGCACTCCTAAAGGCGCTCCATGCCGTCGATCAGGTCGCTCCTACGGATTCAACGGTGCTCATTTACGGGGAAACGGGGACGGGGAAGGAACTCGTGGCGCGCGCCATCCACAGCCGCAGCGCCCGCAACGGCCGTGCCCTCGTGAACGTGAATTGTAGCGCCATTTCGGCGGGTCTGGTGGAGAGCGAACTGTTTGGCCATATGAAGGGGGCCTTCACGGGGGCTCTCGAGCGGCGCATCGGCCGCTTCGAGCTTGCTCATGGTGGCACGATCTTTCTGGACGAGATCGGGGAGCTGTCCTTGGAGACGCAGGTGAAGCTGCTCCGCGTTCTGCAAGAACATGAGTTTGAGCCGGTAGGGAGCAGCCGCTCCTTGCGTGTGGACGTACGCGTCATTGCCGCCACCAACCGCAACCTCCAGGAAGCAGTTCAGGCGGGCCGCTTCCGCTCAGACCTCTTCTATCGCCTCAACGTTTTTCCCATTGAGCTCCCCCCCCTGCGAGAACGCCGGTCCGACATACCACAGTTAGTGGCTTTCTGCATATCCCGGTTCTCCAAGCGGTTAGGGAAGAAGATCGACGGCGTTTCACGGGAATCGATGGAGAACTTGGTGCACTATCCCTGGCCGGGAAACATTCGGGAACTGCAGAACGTCATCGAGCGCGCAGTCGTCTTGTCGGTGGGTCCAACCCTCCGGCTGGACCGCGACCTTATGCCGATTGCCACCTCTACCAAAGGCATGGAGGCTCCTGAGACGGATGCTCCCGAGCATCCGCAGGCTGACCTCGAGTCTCCAAAACCGCTATTAACACTGGACGAGGTAGACCGCAACCATATCCTCGCCGCCCTTCAACATACCAGTGGAGTGGTGGATGGTCCAAAAGGGGCGGCGAAGATCTTGAACCTCCATCCAAACACGCTTCGCCATCGGATGGATAAGCTCGGCATCAAGGGATCTCGTCACCGCCCATCGTAGTCCTCCCACCTCAACTGGCGCGTGATTACCGTATGTGGTGGTTCCAACTTTCAGGCCAGTGCCCTGGAGGAGACGGCAGCCTGCCCATCCTGACTGCCGGACTGCGAAAAAAATGGTGGCAAGCCTTCGCAACCGATTGATTCCAGATAAATCTTAGATCGAGTGATCTCGGTAGATCCCGGGAATCGCACAGACCTGGCCGGATTCTCCGAAGGGCATGTCAATTGCTTTATCACGTCCAGAGGAGATAAGTGAATCGCGATGCTGAGGGTCTCGGTTGTCGAGTCGTCAAATAGTGCCGTGACCCTTCGGGTAGAAGGTCGGATAACGGGTTCCTCGGTCGAGGAGCTCCGCAGAGCATGCGATGTGCACACTTTCGCCCAGGAAGTGCAATTGTCCCTGGAGCTGGCGGACGTTTCATTCGCCGATGCCGCCGGAATTGTTCTCCTCAAGGAACTGCACATTCGGGGCGTCGGACTTCTGCGCATCAACCCGTTTATGGCCGAACAGCTCAAAGATGGAGCATCGTCTGACGAATCTAGGGTCCCGCCACCCGTCCTCAGTTAATTGACGCCGGACAACTTGCACTTCGAATTGGGCTGCAACCGGGGTTCGAGCTGATTCAGGAGAAGGCATATGGGGAATATTGGACTTAGGTCACTGAGGTTGGTCCGATTCGGGGCTTCGTCCTCACAAGAACATCCACCGTCGGGGGGCTTCGAAGAGTTGGCCATGCCCCTGTTCGACTCGCTTTACAACTTCGCGCGCTGGCTGGTGCAGGATTCGAACGATGCCGAAGATCTCGTACAAGAGACTTACCTCAAGGCTTTTCGCAGTTTCGCGTCGTTTCAGCCGGGCACAAACTTCCGCGGATGGATTTTTCAAATCCTGAGAAACACCTTCCTGAGTTCGCGCGCAAAACTCGAGTGGCGCATGACGGTTGCGATGGACTTGGAGGCGGACGGACCTGAACTGGCGGTTGATACGGAAACTCCCGAAACGATTTTAATGAATCGCTCCGATTCGAAACGAGTGCGGCGTGCCATCGAGGATCTGCCGGTGCACTACCGGGAGACGCTACTCCTTTGTGAAGTGGAAGAAATGTCGTACCAGGAGATCGCGGAAGTAATGTCGATCCCAATAGGAACAGTCATGTCCCGTCTGGCTAGGGCACGGAAGGAAGTTCGCCAGTCACTCCGTAGCGCTCCAAATGCACCGCTATCGAGAGAGTTGCCTCATCCCATCGGGGTGCGCTAGGAGGGGAGTGAAATACACCGCGAGACCACCGTGGTAAGCGACGCTGTGACGCTTGCCGGGTGAATCAAGCGGCAACCGGAGAAGGAGGAGAAGCGCATGGCAGCTACCACTTTGGCAGCGACCTTGAGCATTCCAACACTAGAACTGCGGCCACCTTCAGTCGAGCGGGTTTTGATTATCGAGCACGATGTTGCGTTGGGTAAGATTCTGCAGCGACTCTTCTCTTCGGAAGGATACGCGGTGGATGTTGTCCCTGATGCCGTTTGCGGTTTGGAAAGAATTCAGCAACGGGCGCCAGCCGCAGTGATCCTCGATCTGCCGCGCGCGGGATCTTCAGGGTGTGATCTTTGCAAGACAATTACAAATGTGATTCAAGGTTCGCCTCTCGTAATTCTTAGCGGGAGTTCGGATATCGTGGACAAGGTCCTGCTACTGGAACTGGGCGCCGACGATTACGTGACCATACCGTTCAGCCCACGCGAACTTGTTGCCCGTTTGCGTGCGTTAATCAGGCGTGCGTCGCGCTCCAACCCGGAGGCCGCAGACGTATATGTCTTTGCGGATGTGAGGGTGGACTTCTTCAAGACGGAGATCACCCGTTGCGGGGAGAAGATCACGGTCACTCTAAAGGAGTTCAAGATGCTGGAATTCTTGACCAAGAATGCTGAACGTGTGATCTCACGGGACGAGCTTCTCAAGGAGGTTTGGGGTTACCAGTACTGTCCTCGAACCCGAACGGTGGACAACCACATCCTGAAGTTACGACAGAAACTGGAGAGCGACCCTTCCCGCCCGTTACACTTTCTCACAGTACAGGGCCGGGGCTACAAGTTCTTGCCTTAAGCAGCTTCTGCCACGGAAGCGCTGCCCACCTTTATTTTGTTCTGCTGCAAGGTGCAATCTTCACCTAGCTGTGCCTTTGCCGTCCACACACTACCCAGAAAGTCCAGCATCAGCCGATTCACCTCACTCAGCGCTTCTAGCCCGGTCCGGCGTCCAAAGCCCGGCAGCGGGAACTTGTTCCAGAGATTCGGAAGGCTCTTCTTCAGCTAAGACGCGGCCTTAAAAAGCTTCGCAAGATTATCGACGTTCGTAGCACTGGCATCGCCGATTACGAAATAGCGTAGCCCCGCTTGAGTCCATGTTTCCATGTTGAACGTCAGTTGCTTCGGCGAGACGGGATCTTTATCCAAGCTAGCTGGCAAAGACTGTTCCCGGAATATGAAGACGGAAATATGATGTTTCCCTGCGTCGTAAATGAGATGCGCGCCCGGCGTTTGATCAAGATAGGTCATCCGGCCGCCAAGCAGGGTGAACCCGGAGTTCTGGAGCTCCGGCAAATTGAATGCGAAGGGGATTTTTCCCTGAAACCAGGGCTTCACCGTATGCCGATCGGTGGAGATCACATCCACCGGAGATGAACTGGCGAGCGTCGCCACGTGCAAGTCTGCGATCTCGCTGAAAACCTGATCTCTACCGGATCGAGTTCCGAGATAGGCCGATGTTAACGTACCGACCACGAGAATGACGGCTGCCGCAGCAGCTAGCGTCCATGCCAGACCGAAACTGCGCCGCGGTTTTGCAGCAATCTTCTGCTGCATCCGCTTTCGGAACTCAGCACTGGGAGTGTAACGTTTTCCAGCGACGTGAATC
Source organism: Candidatus Sulfotelmatobacter sp. (assembly GCA_049513475.1). Classification (GTDB taxonomy): domain Bacteria; phylum Acidobacteriota; class Terriglobia; order Terriglobales; family Acidobacteriaceae; genus Sulfotelmatobacter. The sequence continues at coordinate 33,220 of JBEKWC010000046.1, forward strand.
GCGCGCTTCATCTGCACGAGCACAAGGGCATCCGCCGAGCAAGAGTGGCAGCCGCGTACGTGAGCATCGAAGGTGCGCATCTCCTCCTCCGGAACCTCACCGTCGATGTACATGTCGAGTTTCGACTTCCAGGACTCACAAACCATAGGTCACCATTTTAGTTCATCCTTTTGCAAACTGTTCCTGTAGGCCACCGCGTAGGGCTTTTCTGGCTCGGGATAACCGCGACATCACCGTTCCCATCGGGATGGCGAGAGTGGCAGAGATTTCCTGGTAGGACATTTCTTCGACCTCACAGAGCAAGAGGATCTCGCGATAGGCAACTGGCAGTTGCTCCAAGGCCTGCCGCACAAGCTGATCATCCGAGCGCCTCAGCAGGATGCTCTCGGGCGTTTCCTTGACTGCGGGCAAGGCTTCCTCTTCGCCTTCAAGATCGAGTGGCACGGGAGCAGTCGCCTTCAGCCCGGTACGGGAGGTCAGAAACGTATTCCGCAGGATCTTATAGATCCAGGCCCGAAAATTTGTGCCTAGCTGGAACGAAGAAAAACCCTTAAGTGCTTTGGCGTAAGTCTCCTGCACAAGGTCCTCGGCTTCTTGCCGGTCATGGGTCAGCCAGCAGGCAAAGTTATAGAGCCGCTCGAAGTGAGGCATGGCTAGCTGCTCGAACGACTCCGATGGCAGGCTCTCTCCGACATGCACACACGGGTAAACCGGCGGACGACCGTTTTATTCCCACGACCCACAAACAAATGTCGCGGAATAAACCCGGTTCCCGTCGGTTCTACACCACGAGTCACTGAGCGAACTGGAGTCACCGAGGCAATGGTGGTGCGGAAGAACCACACGCTCTTTAGCAACTCCTTCAGGAGGAACAAAATGAAAAGCAATCTGAAAATGCTTGGTTTGGGGCTGTGCATGCTGCCGATGTACCTGCATGCCGGAACAGGACAGGATGTGAAACAAAAGTATCAACCGGCCCAAGAGCAGAACACACGATCTGCAGAACCGATTCCGGCGGGCACCATTCTTCCCGTCAGCTTGAACACTGCCTTGCGCTCGGACAAGAACGGAAGTGGAGCTACGATAATCGCGACGGTCATGCAGGACGTGCCGCTGGGCGGCGGAGGAATGCTACCTAAAGGATCCAAGGTGACAGGCCATGTAGTCGGCGCCATCACTCCGGGAAAGGGATCTGACGAATCAAGGGTCTCATTTCAATTGGACCAGGTCCAACTTGGCAACCTGACCATCCCAATAACCACCAACCTGCGCGCACTAGCGTCAAGGTCTGCCGTACTTGCTGCCACACCTGAGCTAACCTCGCCCGATTATGCCGACGACCAAGTTCAAATCGGAGGCGACCAGATTTCCTACGGCGAAGGTGGCCCAGTAATGGTGGGAGAGCAGATCGTTGGGAAATACACCAGCCAAGGCGTGCTCGCCTATGTGGACCGGGATTCGGGCGCGCCAAGCGGGGGCATGATCGAAGACAATGCCCGTCAGCAAGCATTTTGGCTCTTCTCAGTGAATGCCCGCGGCGCATACGGATTCGGCGACCTGAAAATCCTCCAATCCGAACGCCGCGGGCCGCTTGGTGAAGTTACGTTGGCCTCCAACCGCAAGGCCGTGAACATCGACAAGGGCAGCGCGATGCTCTTGCGCGTAGTTGGCAGTGGGCCCGAAGAGGCGCAGGTTCGCACGACTCCTTCGCGGGAGACAGGGCAATAAGGAGTCGCGGGTTTGCGGCGGAGTTGGTTTCGTCAAGTCAGGTTCGCCGTAGCCCGCGATTCATTCCTCAAGCCCACAGAATCCCGTTTGAGAAACTTTTTAGGACCGCTTGGAATAAAAGATCGGAAAGTCCGTTATCTACAGTGAAGCGAGTGTAAAGCGACTGGATCGGATGACCTCCACTTCGTTCCGCTACCACCTGTGTGGCGCGTGCGAGACTCACCTCCGCGATTGCTCTCTCCTTTTGCGCGGGGGTGGGGATTTTTTACTGCTCGCACGAATTCAGATCGGAATGAAGGCGTAGGGCAAATCTGGGAAGAGGCAATGGCGATGGTTAATCCTTTCGAC
>JBEKWC010000047.1:0-35085 GCA_049513475.1 Candidatus Sulfotelmatobacter sp.
AACGAACAACGACGGTTTCATGGCAGCCAATTCCAGCCTCGGCAAGAATCCCCGCCTCTATTTCCTAGGCGGAATACTTCTGCTCTGGTGCCTGGCAATCTGCGGCCGCCTGATCTATCTCCAAATCTTCTGTTATGGCACTTTCATCAAGCAGGCCGAACACCAGCAGCAACGCGAGGTCCCGCTCTCCGCCAAGCGCGGCGTAATCTACGATCGCGCGGGACACGAGTTGGCCATGTCGGTGCTAGTCGATTCGGCGTTCGCCGTGCCCACAGAAGTAAAAGACCTGCCCACCGCCGTTGCGCTCATCACCCGCATCACCGGCGAAGATCACAACGTGGTTCTGGCCGATTGCCGCGGTCGCAAAACCTTCTGCTGGGTAGCGCGCAAAGCCAATGACGAAACCATCGAACGCATCAAATCGCTGAACCTGCAAGGCATTCATTTTCAAAAAGAGCCCAAGCGCTTTTATCCCGCGCGCGATTTAGCGGCGCAAGTGGTGGGCACCGTCGGCATGGAGGACTCCGGCCAGAGCGGCATCGAGCACGCCTTCGACGATCAACTGCGCGGCCGTGCCGGAAAGATGTTTATCTCCGTCGACGCCCGCCGGCAATGGTTTTCCGACGTCGAAAAGCAGCCGGAGCCCGGCGCCAACGTGGTCCTCACCATCGACAAGAACATTCAGTACGTCGCCGAAAAAGAATTGGATCAGGCGATTCACGACACGCAAGCAGTTGCCGGCACGGTGATCGTGGAAAATCCCCACACCGGAGAAATCCTCGCGCTGGCCAACCGCCCCACCTTCAATCCCAACCTGCGCAAGGAGATCAAGCCCAACGCGCTAACCAACCGCGCCGTGAGTTACGTCTACGAGCCGGGCTCGACCTTCAAGCTGGTTACGATTTCCGCTGCCCTGGAAGAGAAGCTCACCAACCCCAACGAAATCTTTGACTGCCAGATGGGATCGATCGTCTACAACGGCATGCGCATCCGCGACTCCAAACCGCACGGCCTCTTGCCGGTGTGGGGCGTGCTGGCCGAGTCGAGCGACGTGGGGTCGATCAAGATCGCGTTGCGCCTCGGGGAAGAACGCTACTACAAATACATTCGCGCCTTCGGCTTTGGGCAGCCGACCGGCATCGAATTGCCCGGCGAAACCCGCGGGCTGACCAAACCCCCGAGCCGCTGGTCGAAGGTCTCCATCGCCGCAATCTCGATAGGACAGGAGATTGGCATTTCTCCGCTTCAGTTAGCCGGACTGGTTTCAACCTTCGCCAATGACGGCGTCTATGTGCCGCCGCGCATCGTTGTCGGAAATGTGCCACCGCAAAGCCCGGTGCAGAGCGCAGCCTTTCACCCGGGGGAATCTCGTCGCGTAATTTCCCCCTATACCGCGGCCGAGATGCGCGCCATGATGCAGAAAGTGGTGCTCGAAGGCACGGGACGCAAAGCGATTCTCGAGGGCTATTCTTCCGCTGGCAAGACGGGCACGGGACAAAAAGTCGATCCCGCGACGGGGGCCTATTCGAAGACAAAGTACGTGGGGTCCTTTGCCGGCTTCGCTCCGGTGAACAATCCGCAGATCGTGGTCGCGGTGATTCTCGACTCCGCCGTCGGGCTACATCAGGGCGGGCAAGTCGCGGCACCGGTATTTCACCGCGTCGCCCAGCAAGTGCTGGAATACCTCCACACCCCGCACGACCTGCCGCTGTCCCCGAATCATCAAATGCTAGTGGCCCAAGCCAGCCCGAAAGACGATAAAGATTTGGAAGAGGGCACACCCGATCACCCCGGCGAAGCGCTAGAAAGCGCCGACGTAGAAAAAAATGGTCCGGCGCGCGCGGCCACGCCGGCGGCTGCCGCCAGCGAAGGCAGTGTGGTTCCCGCAGCACTCAAGGAATCAGAACCCCCACCGCCGACGCCGGCAGTCAAAGCCGATACCCCCACCAAAGCCGATACCCCCACCAAAGCCTCCGCTCCACCTTCAGCCAACAGCGAAGACACCGGATCGGAAAAGCCTCCGATGACAGGAACAGTGGTTCTAGACGTCGAGCCAGGCGGAATCCAAGTCCCCTCCTTCGTAGGCAAGACCGTGCGCGGCGCCGTGGAGGCTGCTCAGGACGCCGGCTTAGAAATTGAAGCCTTAGGCAGCGGTGTGGCCAGGCAGCAGTCACCACCCCCGGGCACGCATGTAGCGGCGGGAGCGCACGTGCAAGTGCGATTCGGCAGATAGTCTGGTTTACCCCGTGAAACTCCGTGTCCCCGGGTTAAAGCCCCTCCTGTTTGACCCGCCGAAAAACCACGTGTTACGGTAAACACTCACCGCAACCGAGGTTTGAACTTGTCCTCTGTCGAAACCACGCCCGTTGCCGCCGTCCGCAAAACCGCGCTGAACGCCGTCCATCGCCAGATGGGCGCGAAGATGGTGGACTTCAACGGCTGGGACATGCCCGTAGAATACCCCGCCGCCATCGGCTGCGGCATCATCAACGAGCACATGGCGGTGCGTACCGGCGCGGGCATTTTCGATGTAAGCCACATGGGCGACATTCGCCTGGCCGGGCCGCAGGCGTTAGCCGCGGTCCAGCACATCTCCATGAACGACGCTTCCAGGCTCGCCGTCGGCCAGGCGCAGTATTCGGCGTTGCTCTACCCGCAAGGGACCTTCGTAGACGACGTGATCGTTCACCGCCTGAGCCAGGACGAATACCTGCTGGTCATCAACGCCGGCACGCGCGAAAAAGATTTCCATTGGGTGCGCGACAACACGAAGCAATTTGACTGCGCGGTGGAAAATCTCTCCGACGACTTCACCCAGATTGCCATCCAGGGACCGATGGCCGTGGATGCGCTGCAGAAGCTCACCGACGCCGATCTCAGCCAGGTAAAATTCTACTGGGTAACCCGCGGCACCGTCTGCGGCCTGAAGAATATTCTGATCGCCCGCACCGGCTACACGGCCGAAGACGGCTTCGAGATTTATGTGCCCGCCGACGAAGCCACCAGCGCCCGCGTGTGGAATGAAATCCTGAATGCGGGCAAAGAATTCGGCCTCGTCCCCTGCGGCTTGGGCGCGCGCAACACGCTGCGCCTGGAGGGCAAACTCCCGCTCTACGGCCACGAAATTTCCGATACCATTAACATCTGGGAAGCTGGCCTCGACCGCTTCTGCAAAATGGAGAAGCCCGAATTCATCGGCCGCGCCGCCCTGGAAAAAGCGAAAGCCCAAGGCGCGAAGCATACGCTGGTAGGCTTGGAGATGACCGAGCGCGGTATCGCGCGCGACGAATACAAAGTTCTAGATACCGCCGGGCGCGAGATCGGATATGTAACCAGCGGATCGCCCGCACCGTTCCTGAAGAAAAATATCGCGTTGTCCTACGTGCCGCCGGAGTTCGCGGCGATCGGCACAAGCGTAAAGGTGGAAATTCGCGGGCAAGGCGTCGGAGCGCAAGTAGTGCCGACCCCGTTCTATAAAAGACCGAAAAAGTAGCGCCGCGGTCCCGGCGGCTGTCGTGGCGGGGTTCCCGCCTCCACACCCCGAAGGCGAGCGACAATGGGGCAAAATGCCCACGCTAATCGAGGAGCAAGCAGCCATCATGGCCTATCCCACAGATCGCAAATACACCAAAGAACACGAGTGGATCCTGTCCCACGGGAACTCCGCCACCATCGGCATCACCGAATACGCGCAGAATTCGCTCGGCGACATTGTCTTCGTAGATCTGCCCAAAGTAGGCGCCGAACTCTCAGCAGGCAAAACCTTCGGCTCGGTTGAATCGGTAAAGGCGGTCTCTGATCTATTCGCGCCTGCCTCGGGCACGGTGACTGAAACCAACGCCGAGCTCGCCACCGCGCCCGAGAAAGTGAATAAAGATCCACACAGTGCCTGGATGTTAAAACTCACATTAAAGAGTGCCGCCGAGCTGGACTCGCTACTCTCCCCCGCCGATTATGAGAAGTTCGTAGCCGAAGAAGGTGGACACTGACCGAAACGGAAAAGCCCGGAATCGAGAGGACCGGAATCGAAAAGGCCGGAATTGAAAATCCGTTCGCTTTCCCGGCGAAATTTGCGCGCAGTTCAAACCGCCGCGCCGCCCCCACAATCGAACGAGCCTTGAGCTTCATCTAATTCATTTCCATGCGATATCTACCCAAATCTCCCGCCGACCGCGAAGCCATGCTGAAGGCCATCGGCCTGAATTCCGTCGACGATTTATTCGCGCCGATTCCCGCGGAATACCGTCTCACCCGCGACCTCAAAATCCCCCGGCAAATGGCCGAGTCGGAGATCGTCGACTACTTCCGCCAGCGCTCGCGGGAAAATGGCGAAGGCTACACCAGCTTTTTGGGCGCAGGCGCGTACCTGCACTATCGCCCGGTGATCATCGACTCGCTGATCTCGCGCGGCGAATTCCTCACCGCCTACACGCCCTATCAGGCCGAAATTTCGCAGGGCACTCTGCAATCCATCTTCGAATTCCAAACCATGATCTGCGAGTTGACCGGCATGGAAGTCGCCAACGCCTCCATGTATGACGGCTCAACCGCTGCCGCCGAAGCCGTGATGATGGCCGTGCGCCTCACCGGGCGCCGCTCGGTGGTCGTGGCGCGAAGTGTGCATCCCGAATATCGCGAAGTGTTGGCTACCTATGCGACGCATCAAGGCATGCCCCTGGTGAGCGTGAATTTCGCCTCCGATGGCCGCGTGCGGCTCGAAGGAGTTGAGCAGTCGATCACGCCAGAAACGGCCTGTGTTCTTATTCAATCCCCCAATTTCTTCGGCACGATTGAAGATGTGTCTGCGATCGCCGAGATCGCCCACAGGCACGGAGCGATGCTCGTGGTCTCGATCGCCGAAGCGGTCTCGCTCGGAATCGTCGAACCGCCGCGCGACGCCGACATCATCGCCATGGAGGCGCAATCGTTCGGCGTGCCACTAGGCTTCGGTGGTCCCTACTGCGGCGTGATTGCAACCCGCGAGAAGTTTGTCCGCCAAATGCCCGGACGTTTAGTCGGCCAGACCGTCGACAAACAGGGCCGCCGCGGATTCGTCCTCACGCTGGCCACGCGTGAGCAGCACATCCGCCGCGAGAAAGCCACCTCGAACATCTGCACGAACCAAGCCCTGGTCGCGCTCATGGTCAACGTCTTTATGAATGTGTACGGCAAGGTTGGATTGAAAGAGCTGGCGAAGCAGAACCTGGCAAAGACAGCCTATGCTGCCGCTGCATTTGCCAAACATGGCAAAGTGCTCTTTGCCAACGCGCCTCGCTTCAACGAGTTTGTGGTCGAGACAAGTGAAGATCCACACACGATCAACAACCGTCTGTTGGAACACAAAATAGTCGGTGGGTTGCCCCTGACGAAGTTTTACCCCGAGCTTGGAAATGCAGCCCTGTGGTGCTGCACGGAGCTGACTTCGCGGGCCGCGATTGACGGCGCCGTCAGGCTCGCGGCTGAGCGCGAGCTATCCGCGAAGGAAGAAGCGGGGGTCGAGGAACTGGCGCGATGACTCTCATCCGATCACAGGGAAGGGATCGGAATGTCCCCGCGTAATGCCTGCGCCGAGTGCGGGGGCGACGGGAAATGCGCCACGTGCGATGGCACTGGAACGAACACGCATCTCAATGAAGACGAACCGAAATGTCGCAACTGCGCAGGCACGGGCACTTGTCCCAGGTGCCAGGGCACGGGCCGCGCCTTCTCGCCTACACCAGAAATTTTGGATCTAGGATTAAACGAATAGTCATGAAAAACATGATTCGCAAAGCCACTCGCCACGTCAATCAAAACGAAGGCTTGATCTTCGAAAAGTCTTCGGCGGGAAAGGCTGCCTACAAACTGCCGCCGCTCGACGTTCCCGAAGTCGACGCCGCCAAGCTCCTAGGTTCCGCCGAAAGAAAAGACCTCGGCAACATGCCCGAGGTGAGCGAGATCGAAATCATCCGCCACTTCACTCGCATGTCCACGTGGAACTACGCCATCGATCTCGGCATGTACCCTCTTGGCTCCTGCACCATGAAGTACAACCCGCGCGTGAACGAAGCAGTGGCTCGAGTAGAGGGAATCGCCAACGGGCATCCTTATCAACCGGAGCAGATTTCGCAAGGCGCGCTGCGCATTCTAAAGACGCTGAGCGAATGCCTGATCGAGATCACGGGCATGGATGCCATCACCATGCAGCCCGCCGCCGGCGCTCATGGCGAGATGACCGGCCTGCTCATGGTGCGCGCCTATCACCACGCGCAGGGGCGTCCGCGAAAAAAGATTCTGATCCCAGACTCGGCTCACGGCACCAACCCGGCGACGGCCGCGATGGTCGATTACGCCGTAGAAAATTTGAAGTCCGATGCGCGCGGCATGGTCGATATTGCAGCCCTGGAAGCCCAGATGAACGAAGACGTCGCCGCGCTCATGCTCACCAATCCCAACACGCTGGGTGTCTTCGAACAGCAGATTCACAAAATCGCCGACATCCTCCACGCCAAAGGTGGCCTGCTCTACATGGATGGCGCGAACATGAATGCGCTGGTAGGCAAAGTCCGCCCCGGCGATTTCGGCGTCGACGTCATGCACCTGAACTTGCACAAAACTTTTTCCACGCCGCATGGCGGCGGCGGTCCAGGCTCGGGACCGGTAGCGATCAAGAAAATTCTAGAACCTTTCCTGCCCACGCCGGTGGTGATCACCAAAGCCGATGGCTCGCTGGGTTTTGAATACAATCGCCCGCAATCGGTCGGACGCGTGCGCGCCTTCTACGGCAACTTCGGCATGTTCGTTCGCGCCCTGGCCTACATTCAGGCCAACGGTCCCGATGGCTTGCGCCAGACGACCGAAGATGCGGTGCTGAACGCCAACTACATTCGCAAAGGCCTTGAGGGCACCTACGACCTGCCCTATTCCACGCCCACCATGCACGAGGTGGTCTTCAGCGATAAGCTGCAAGCAAAAAAAAGTGTGCGCACCATGGACATCGCCAAGCGCCTCATCGACTACGGCTTCCATCCCTATACGACAGCTTTTCCGCTGATCGTGCCGGGCGCGTTGATGATCGAGCCCACCGAGAGCGAATCGAAGGAAGAAATGGATCTATTCATCGACGCCATGCAGTCGATTGCCGAAGAAGTGGAAGAAGATCCTCAGACGGTTCTCGAAGCGCCGCATTCCACGCGCGTTTCCCGCCTCGATGAAACTGCCGCCGCGCGCAAGCCCGTGCTGCGCTGGAAGCCAGCCGTATAAAAGCAGCCTTCGGTTTACTTCCCTTGAATGGTGCCATTCCGATAAATGGCGTCATTCCGCAACCCGGCGCACCTCAGCCAGGGGAGGGAGCCCCCCGCGAACAACTCATGCTTAAAGAAATGCCTCGCTCTGCACGAAAAGCGGCCCCGCTCGCGGCCTTCGTGAACCTTAGTGTCCTTCGGAGTGCACGGTTTTTGATTTCGATGTCAACACCAACCCGCGATCCGAATTGTTATTTCGCCGAAATCTCCACCGAGGCCCGCGTGGCCTCCCAATCCATCCGCAGCGTGCAGCCCGCCGCCGATTTATCGTAAGCAATCGTAAAGTTCTCCACCGGCGCAGGCAGCTTGGAAACTTTCATATCGATGCGCGCGAGTTCAGCACTCTCGTAGGTGTAGGGAATGCCCCACTCGCCCGTCGTCTTATTAATGATGAGCGTCCATTTGTCGGCCGTCGGAACCGTAAAAATCGTATAGCTGCCCGCCGGCACGGTCTTGCCGCCCACATTCACATCGGCGCTGGGAACGAACGTAGTCGCGCTGTTGGCGCCAGTACGCCACACCTCGCCGTAGGGAACAAGCCCGCCGTAAATCTTTCTACCTTTCATGCGCGGGCTGGAATAATCGGTCTTGATGGTTGTGCCGCCGCCAAGATCGCAGCTCGCCGAGGCTGCAGGGCTGGGCTTGCCGCCGCCCATCTGAGCAAAAGCAAGGCTGCTGCATAAGAAGGCGACGATGAAAGGGAGCGCGATTCGCTTTGACATGAATTTCTCCTGAGAGGAAGCATCAGCTCAATGTTGAACATTGAACGTTGAATTCTGGGTACGGGCTACTGGGTACCCAATCCTTGGACGTGCCACAGAAGCATACGAAAGCAAATTATGCTCCCTCGCCGTCGCCATTTACAATCAAGCCATGCCGGTATTCGAGGAAAAACAAGAAGAGTTGGAGCACTACGAGACCATGATGGGCGTCCCCCGCGGCCGCCTCGCCGTCACCATGGACACCATTACCGACGCCATGGCGCTGGTCGGCCAGCACGGCGTCTACTGCCAGAGCCAGCGCTGGCCGGGCAAACCGGTCATGGACATCCAGATCATCATGAAAAGCCTCACCGACGCCAAAGAATTAATCCAGAGCGTGATGGAGGAGCTCAAGCAAAAGTCTGGAGCGTGATTTACAATGGCGCCGCTGCCGCTTTCTGGGGTCTGCAAAAATCGTCCGGGGAGAACGGTGAATGGAAACGAAGAAGCGCAACGCGATCACTCTGGTTTTCTTGTTGCTCGGTCTGGCCGCATCTGGATGGACTCAAAGCTCAGCGCCGACCACCCTGACTCCCGAAGAACGCGAAGCGGCGCTCAAGAGCTTTCAGGCCACGCGCGACAATTTTCTGAAATCGATTGCCGGACTCTCGCAAAAGCAGTGGACCTTCAAACCCGCGCCCGACCGCTGGTCCGTGGCCGAAGTCGCCGAGCACATCGCGGTGTCGGAGTCCTCTCTGTTCGCACTCGTGCAAAAGCAAATCATGGCCTCGCCTGCGACGCCCGACAAGCGCGAGCAGGTAAAGGGCAAGGACGAGATTATTCTGCAGCGAGTTCCCGACCGCAGCCGCAAAGCGCAGGCCCCCGAATTCCTGAAGCCCACAGGCCGCTGGGCGACCGAAGCCGATCTAACCAAGGCCTTCGAAGAAAGCCGCAAGGCTACCATGGACTACATCCGCACCACCGACGACGACCTGCGCGACCACTTCTTCGACCACCCGCTGCTCGGCACCATGGACGCTTATCAGTGGCTGCTGCTGATTTCGGCCCACAGCGCGCGCCACACCGCGCAAATCGAGGAAGTAAAGGCCGACCCGAACTTTCCCAAGAACTGAGCGGGTCGCCCCACGAAGAATCTAGGGTTTCACGGTAATCATCACCACGCCGTGCGAAGCTACGGCGGCGGAAAATTTTCCGCTGAACTTCCCCAGATCTTTGTGCTGCCACAAATCGCGCACCGCAGCGTTCAAGTGGCTGGGATAGCCAATATCCTCCCACTTCGCGGTCACTTCCTGCTGTGCCGTTCCGCGATTGAATAAAATCACCGCCCGGCTGCCGTCGCCTAACGGCTTCGCCCAAACTTCCAGGTCGCCATTTTTCCAGACGCGCTCGCCTTCGTGCCCCGCCGCATCCTGATCCACGGCAATCACTTCTTGATTCGCAAGAATGTCGTGAATCTCGGGCCGCATGTCGCGCAAATCGTTGCCCGCAATCAGCGGCGCGGCCAGCAGCGCCCAGAAGCTGAAGTGCGAACGATACTCAGTATCGGTCATCCCGCCGTTGCCGACCTCGAGCATGTCAGGATCGTTCCAATGACCTGGCCCCGCATACGATTGCAAACCCACCTGCTCGTCCAGAATCGCCAGCATGCCATGCGAGCAGCAGCTTCCGTCCGGCCACTTCTGCAGACCTCCCCAACGATCCTCGATATCGCCGGTCGTGCGCCACAAATTGCCGCCAACTTCTTTCCCCCACAACCACGGCTTCGCGGTACCCCATTCGCAAATGCTCAACACGACAGGCCGTCCTGCGGCGTCGAGCGCGGCGCGAATATTCGTGTAAGAAGCCCTCGCATCCTGCGTGCTGCTGTGGCACCAGTCATATTTCAGATAGTCGACACCCCAGGCAGCGTACTGAACCGCATCCTGATATTCGTGGCCCAGGCCGCCGGGCCGGCCCGCGCAAGTGTGCGTGCCCGCGTCGGAATAAACCCCAAACTTCAATCCCAGCGAATGAATGTAATCGCCCACCGCCTTCATGCCATGCGGAAAGCGCTGCGGATCGACGACGATATTCGCATTCGCGTCACGGCTCACCTGCCAGCAGTCGTCGATGTTGACGTACTCGTAGCCGGCGGCTTTCATCCCCGACTTGACCACGGCGTCGGCCATGTTCTTGATGATCTCTTCGCTGACGTTGCAGCCAAACTTGTTCCAAGAATTCCATCCCATGGGCGGAGTGGCTGCGAGCCCACGCGACGGGCTATTATCTTGTTGGGCAACGAGAATGGCGGAGAAAAGAGCGGTACCCGCGAGTGCGACCAGGAGCAGCCGATTTATTTTCATGCCAGGGTTGTATCAGAATCGCGCCGCTTGCACCAGCCTTCACCACCGTACCGCCGGACGTTACCAATGCCGCGTCCTTCCCTATGCCAGTGAGTCATCCCGAAGCCCCGCGTTTTCTCCGGCGGGGCGAGGGATCTCCCGGCGTCGCGTCTGCCCTTGGGGACCGAGAGCGCAACCTCGACCGAGAACTTAGCGTCCAACCTTGTCGTCGAAAAACTTCGCCATCAGCTCCAGCGCCTCCTTGGTCTCGGGCAACTGAAAGTGATACCAGAAAGCGTGCGGCAGCGCTTCAAAGACGACAAGTTCTGCTCCGTCCCCAGCCTTCAACAGAGCGCGATGCAACACGGTCGTGCCGCTCAATAAAATATCGCGCGTGCTGGTGACCAGCAGCGTAGGCGGCATGCCATGCAGATCGGCGAACAGCGGCGAGAGGACGGGATCCCTGCGATCGGTCTTGCCGATGTAAGGATCGTCCGGCAGTTGTTTGGGATCGGTCGGCTGCAGCATGCCGGGTAGACCATTGAGCGTGAACAATTGCCACGAATCCCCGGGTCGGCTGAAGTCAGCCAGCCCTGAAAAAACTCCCAGCGCAGCGGGCAGGGGCAGCCCGAGCTGTTTAAGCCGAACCGCGACCTCGCAAGTTAGAATCGCCCCAGCCGACGTCCCGTAGATTCCGATGTTGTGCGGCGAATAAGTTTTCAGCAGCTCTCTGTAAACCGCAACCACATCATCCACTGCCGCGGGAAAAGGATTCTCCGGTGCCAGCCGATAGTAGACCGAAACCACTTTGATCTTCGCCAGGTTGGCGATCGGAATCCCTTCGATCAGCGAGCCGGAATCGGAGTTGAATCCGCCGCCGTGCAGATTGATGAGTACGCGATTCGGTGTTGGATTCGAGAGCGGAGAAATGATGTCGGTCCGAACCCCGCCCAGCACCGCTTCCTCAACCTTCACGGGATAAAGTTTGAGCGCCTCGGCGGAATCCATCTTGCGCCAGGTGTCGGTGTGAGCGCGCCTCTCCGCCAGCGGCTCCGGCGGCACTGGCTTCTGCTGGTCCAGCGAATCCAGCCATTTCTGCGCCTCAGCGCTGATGGTCGGCGGCATCGGCACGATGCGCGTGATGTGCGCGGCGCCGTCGGGGTCGAAGGTGGCGGAGTCCTGCAGCGTGGCCGCCGGATTCGTCTGCGCTGACATCGACCTGAAAAGCGCGAATGCCAGGAAGAGGATTAACCCTGAAGTGTTCACGAGAAAAGATGTTAGAAATGGCAAAATCCGAAATGCCCTGTGTACTTCTGTGTCCCCTGTGTTTAAGGTTTAAGCCAGCGTATACTTCCCGCGCTCAATCATCTTCTGCGCAATCTGTTGCCGCAGTTCAATCGTATTGAATGGTTCGTACTTCGCCAGCCGACGCAGAATCGCCAGTTGAGTGCGAAGCATGTCGCCATCGGCCACGGCGGCGATCACTTTCTTGGCCGCGGCTTCCACCTTCTCCATAGCCTGCGTGAGATAAACGCGTGTCATCGCGATCGGCAAAGCCGCGGCAGCTTCACCTTTCGTTTCCGCGATCTTGTGCGCCCGCAGCACCGCCGATTCCATCGCATAAGCTTCGATCGTCATATCCGCGATCGCGCCCATCACTTCCTGCTGATCCTGAATCGCCTGCATGTATTTCTGCGTGGCCGCTCCGGCCGCGAACAAGCCCAGCTTCTTAGCCTGCCCGACAAGCTTCCGTTCCTCCGCCATAGGCCCATCCAGGTCTTCGCTCATCGTGGGTCCGGAGAGCACTTCATCCATCAACTTCTTGATCGCGGGCATGAGCGGCAACTGCCCGCTCATGGCACGCTTCAGCAAAAAACCGGTGATGATCAGCCGGTTGATTTCGTTCGTGCCTTCGAAGATGCGATTGATGCGGGCATCGCGATAAGCCCGCTCCGCCGGATATTCCTCCACGAAACCGTAGCCGGCATAAATCTGCAAAGTTTCGTCGACGATGTAATCGATCATCTCCGAACCCCACACCTTGATGATCGAACACTCCACCGCGTATTCCTCAATGGCCTTGCGAGTCTCTTTCATGGCGTCGGCGCCGGACTTATCGACCTCGCCGAGCGCCATGTCCATCATGCCCACGGTGCGATACACCAGCGATTCGCCGATGTAAAGCAGCGTGGCCATGTTGGCGATCTTCTCGCGCACCAGGCCAAAATCGCCGATGGCTTTGCCGAACGCCTTGCGCTGCTTGGCATAAGCGATGGCATGTTCCAGCGATACTCGCCCGCCGCCCACGCACATCGCGCCCAGCTTAAAGCGTCCGATGTTCAAAATGTTGAAGGCGATCACTTGTCCCTTGTCGACTTCACCCAGCAGATTTTCGGCAGGCACCTTGCAGTCGTTCAAAATAATCGGGCAAGTCGACGAGCCGCGAATGCCCATCTTGTGCTCTTCGCCGCCAATCGAAAAACCGGGGAAAGTTTTCTCGACCAAAAATGCGCTGAGTTTTTCGTGTCCATCCACCTTCGCGAACACGGTGAACAGGTCGGCGAATCCGGCGTTGGTGATCCACATCTTTTCGCCGTTGAGAATGTAATGGCTCTTGTCGGCCGAGAGCGTCGCTCGCGTGCGGCAGTTCATGGCGTCGGAGCCGGATGAGGCCTCCGACAAGGCATACGCGCCCACAATCTCGCCGGCGGCCAGCCGCGGCAAATACTTCTGCTTCTGCTGCTCGGTGCCGAAATACACGATGGGCAGCAACCCGATGCCGCTGTGCGCGCCCCACGTAGTCGCAAAGCCGGCGTACTTCGCGATGTGATCGGCAATGACAGCCGCCGTCACTTTATCCATTTCGAGGCCACCGTAGGCCTCGGGAATCTCCACCCCGCTCAATCCCAGCTCCCCGGCCTTCTTCAGCAGACTGCGCGAGATGGAAAAGTCCTTGTGCTCCATCTTCTCCACGTTGGGCAGAATTTCGTTGACCGTGAATTCTTCCGCCGTCTGCCCGATCAGCCGGTGCTGCTCGCTGAAATCCTCGGGCGTGAAAACTTCCTCAGGCGCTTCCAGCAAAAAACTGCCGCCCGAAATTCGCGTCTTGGGTATTGCGGTCGTCGTTGCCATTTCCGATCCTCTTGATTGTCTGCGTGAATGCGGTCGCCAGCGAGTACAGACTATTTTAGTCGGCGCGGAGCCTGAATGATAGGGGATAGTAAACACAGGGTAGCGCGACCGCAGGCGGAAGCAGCAGCGCAGCGCGAGAGCGTAGGGTAGCAAATCACTCTACGGGAAGCCCGCGAGAGGGTTCCCATAGATGCTCGCCCAATGGGGAGAAAAGAGCGACTGCAGCCCTTCGCAGCGCGCGGACTCCCGACGCAAGCGTTCCAGTTGAGCCTTCCGATGCTCCTCATCCGAGGCCAAATCGAGTCGATTCAGAGTCAAAGGCAGGCTGCGGCAATCGTCCAACGGGTAGACACAAAAAGTGCTGGGCCCCCCGTTGTTGCCTGCCTGGCAGGTGCGGTAGGCAACGTTGCTGGCCGAGCAAACCCCTTTGCCGTTCAGCGGCTGCCCAGGCGGGCATAGAGAGGGCCGCGGCGCAACGACGCACGGCTGCTTCTTGCAAACCGGACGGCGCCAATCAGCCTCGACCATGGGCGTCGGCTTGCGGAAAGGGTGGCGCAGAGTAGAAAAGAATCCTCTCTTCTCCGCCTGCGTGCGGGAGGAAGTCGCGCCGGCCTGCGCCAGCCGCACATTCAAACCATTTTGCGAACCACTTGATCGCGTCGTCTGCGCCGCAGAGCCATGCGACCCCGATCCGCCGGAACTACGGCCGCTCGAAGAGTAACTCGCGGAACTGCTTCCCCCGGACGTGCCGCCGTGAGAAGCGCTGCCACTCGAGAAACTGGACGAGGATCCGCCCGAACTGCCTGCAGAAGAGTGCTGGGCAAATGCAAAGGAAGTAAGTGCGAACAGAACCGCAACCACCAGGCCGGAGAGCCGCATCAAGCACCTCCCACCAAACGCCGGCGATTGTATGTTTCCGACCTCAACCGCCAACTAATCGTATCGCGAAACCGTAAAAACGAGCTTGATCGTTGCGTAAAGCAAACCGTCCCCGTCAAAGGCCGTCACAGGCCCGTCAAAGGCAACACGGGGCGTACACATTGCAAGGGATAGCGGGATTCGGCACCGCAACCAATGTACAGCCTGGATTCCGGTGGTACGACGACAACGTAAGGTCAGGCATCACAACGCGTTTGATCGGCGTTGTCGGCGGGACGCAAGCCCCGGAGCGGCACCGAATATCCGATCTTCTGTGGAGAAAAGACAAAAAGCCGGTCCCCTGCGGCCGGGCAATCGTCCCGGATTTAAACGAAACCGTGTTGTTCGGGCGAGAAGATTGCGGCTCCGAGCTTGTCCTGGTTCCGGGATGGAAATCTTGGCTGCCAGTGCGCGGAGTAGTCAGCCCATGCGGAGTGGATATGCTGGGGATCGGAACGCTCGCGGCGGGCGGCGCGACGTGACTGACAATTGGGCTGGGAGCAGGGGGCGCCGAATGTTGGGCAAGAACTGCCAATGGTCCGATCAAAACTACTGTTGCTGCGGCTAAGCGGAAGAGTCGCACGAAGCACCTCTCGTAGCCCGACCTACACCTAACCGGACTGATGCCCCGACCCCCAGGGTGGTTGTCCAAGGCTCAAGGTAAAGTTGGGCTTCTAATTCAGATTCTCGAAGATCCCCGCCGCGCCCATCCCCCCGCCCACGCACATGGTCACCATTCCATAGCGCGCATTTCGCCGCTTCAATTCGCGAATGATCGATGCCGTCAGCTTCGCCCCCGTGCAGCCCAAAGGGTGCCCCAGCGCAATCGCGCCGCCGTTAGGATTCACTTTCTCGGGATCCAGCCCGGCTTCCTGGATCACCGCCAGCGACTGCGCCGCAAAGGCTTCGTTCAACTCGATCACATCGATGTCCGAGAGTTTCAGCCCCGCCATCCTCAAAGCTTTCGGAATGGCGTATACCGGCCCCAGCCCCATTTCTTCGGGCTTGTAACCCGCGGTGGCGAACGCAACATAGCGAACCAGCGGCTTGATGCCCAAAGCTTGCGCGCGCTCCGCGGACATGACCACCGCCGCCGCCGCGCCATCCGACATCTGCGACGAATTCCCCGCAGTCACCGTTCCTTTAACGTGAAACGCCGGCTTTAGCGCGAGCAGCGCCTCCAACGAAGTATCGCCGCGCGGTCCCTCATCCATGTTGAAAACAATTTCCTGCCGCTTGGGCTTCGGGCCGTTGGGTGTACGAAAACTCACCGGCACGGAAACAAGTTCGTCATCGAATCGCCCAGCCTGAATTGCAGCCAGCGCCTTCTGATGGCTGCGCAGCGAAAATTCGTCCGCCGCTTCGCGCGTGATGCCAAAGCGCTGGGCCACGCGCTCCGCCGTCAAGCCCATATTTAGATACGCGTCGGGATAATGATCCACCAGCCAGGGATTCGGTGAAACTTTATGCCCGCCCATCGGAATCATCGACATCGATTCCGTGCCCCCCGCCACAATTACCTCGGCCCCGCCGCTCATGATCCGCTCCGCCGCCATGGCAATCGACTGCAAACCCGACGAGCAAAAGCGATTAATCGTCAGCGCCGATGTCTCCACCGGCAAACCGGCGCGCAGCGCGGCGATCCGCGCCACGTTCATTCCTTGCTCCGCCTCGGGCATGGCACAGCCCAGAATGACGTCCTCGATTTCTTTTGGATCGAGCTGCGGCACCCGCTCCAGCGCGCCCTTGATCGCGAACGCAGCCAGTTCATCGGGACGCGTGGCCCGCAAAGTTCCCTTGAACGCCCGCCCCACTGGCGTCCGCACCGACGAAGCTAGAATGACTTTACGCATGGTTATCGATAGGAACGTACTCCATAATCGCACCGGGAGCCGCGAAAACGTCGCTCTTCGGCTTTGCGCCGTCCAGATGCTGTCTCATGGTTTCGTGTATTAATTCTTTCACATCTTCCAGTGTTTCGCCTTCCGCCGCCAGCCCAGGCAAGTCCGGAGAATATGCGCCCCAACCCGTATCCATTTTCTGATAAATAATTACGTAGCTCATTGAATGTCCCCCAAGGACATTGTTGAAGATCCCCCGCAAACTGTCCACTGACGGCGGTTTCAACCGGAGTAATCATTTCCGTTATCCATTTCTAATTCAAATTCATTTCGCCGGTGCGTAGAAATAATAGTCCGCGGTGTAGCTGCTCTTGGTTTCCGCGTCGCGATGTGCCGCGTCGCAACCTTGAGCCGGAGCCTGTCCACCGCGGGTATGTACGCGCTGAATCGTTGTCACATTACTAAGCAAACCACTCCCCGCATGACCCACCACATGCACCAGAAGCCAGGGGATCGACTCCGCATCCAGGGCGTCCACCTTGGCGACCGCCTTGCCCGTGACTTCGCTGCCGTCTTTCAGCTTCCAAGTCGGTCCGACTGAATGTTGCCCGATCACCTTTTCCTTTCGATCGTGCAACTCGGCCTCGGGCGCTTTCAGCGTCCATCCGAAATTGCCGTCGGCCGCGGCCTGGCAAGTGTAAATCTGCGATCCGGTGGCGTGCGTGTACAAAACCACTTCTTCGCCCACGGGCGCCTGAATGCTGTCGGGAACATCCGGCGCTGCATCTTTCGCAGGAGCATCTTTGCCCTGTGCAACAGCGAGCCGGATGCCAACCAGAGAGGCTAATAAGATGACGACGGAGGCGGCAATCTGTTTTCGCATGACCACGTATTGTAGCCCCAGCTCACCGACCTTGCGCAAGCTCGCCAGCCCGCGTCTGAGCTTGAGAAAATTCGCCCCGCTCTTCCCGGCGGCGTCATTTCGAAGCCCCGCGCTTTCTCCAGCGGGGCGAGGAATCTCCGCGCGCGCCGACTTTCCGTCGTGAGCCAATACGCCGCAAAAAATGAGGCGCTCTTGGCGAGCGCCTCAACTTGAAAGATTGCGAACCGCCGTAAGCTCAAAACTACGGCAGCAGCACGCTATCAATCACGTGGATCACTCCGTTGGACTGCATCACGTTCGGAATCGTAACCGTCGCTGTGCCGCCCTTCTCATCCTTCAGCACGATCTTGCCGCCGACCAGCATGGCCTGCAGCTTGCCGCCTTCCACGGTGGCGAATTCCGCCGTACCGTGCCCCTCTTTAATCATCTTCTTGAGATCGTTCGAGGTCACTTTTCCCGCGACCACATGGTAAGTAAGAACCTTGGTCAGTTGATCTTTGTTCTCCGGCTTCAACAGCGTATCCACCGTGCCGGCCGGCAACTTGGCAAAAGCCTCGTTGGTCGGCGCGAACACGGTAAAGGGTCCAGCGCCTTCCAGCGTGTCAACCAGTCCCGCAGCTTTCACGGCCGCGACCAGCGTGGTGTGATCGTCGGAGTTCACCGCATTCTGAATAATGTTTTTCATGGGCGACATATCATGCCCGCCGACCATCGGGTTTTGCGCGAAACTAAAGCTGGCGCAGGCCAGCGCCAATACCGCGAGCAGAACTGCATTACGTTTCTTCATGGGAAATTTTCCTTTCGGTTTTTACCGCTTCACCGGATGTACGCGCGCGCTGGGATTTCGGATTTGATGGCCAGGGAGATTTTCGCTTGCAGAGAAAATTAAGCCTTCGCCCAGTCTTGCCAGGAAAGTCCCTTGACCCGGGAGAACGCCGAGACATTGGCGGTGACTAAGATCATCCCTCGCGCCAGCGCCTGACCGGCAATCAGGTGGTCGTATCCGCCGATTGCTCTGCCCGCGGCCTCCAGGCTGGCTCGGATCGAGCCTGCTGCGCGCGAATCCTCGTGATCGAACGGAAGTGCGACCAGCAAACTGGATAGGAGTGTTTCGAGGCGCCGGTGTTGCTTATGCGCGAACTCTTGGCGATCCCGTACCAAAGTGCAAAGGCGACGACAGAGGAAATATGGATTCGCGAATCCGCGTTCACAGCCCGATCAAACCGGATGCGAGCGGCAGTCGGCGTCCCGTTCATCAGCGCGATGCAAGCGTTCGTATCCAGCAGGTAATCCACTTAAGAGCCGGACGCTTCGTCGCCGAGGGCGGTTTGCCTCGGGCTGGGAACGGCTCGGAATTCAATTGGTCAAGCCTGCGAAACAGTTCTTTCGGGTCTTGTATGAGGGGTTCCAGGAGAACTCCCTGGCCCACGCGCCGGATACGCACCCGGTCGCCTTCAAAACGAAACTCGCGCGGCAAGCGCACCGCCTGGCTGCGGCGGTTCTGGAAAAGCTTCGCGATGTCGTTCTTGGGCGTGGAACCATCCTTAATCTCGAATTTCTTCTTGAACGTTGCGTCAGTCGATCGCGTCCCAGCCTAATTCCGCAGCGTCTTCCCAGTCTTCAGCGTGTACTGAATCCTCTCCTGGGTCTTCTTCTCGCCGCAAAGGGACTTGAAACCTTCGCGCTCGAGATCCAGAATGTGCTGCTCGCTGACCGGCGTCCCCGGAGTAACATTCCCGCCGCAGAGCACGGCAGCAATCTTGGTCGCCAGCTTTACTTCATGTTCCGTGATGTAATCCCCCTGCCGCATCAGGTGAACGCCCATCCTCAAAGTAGCCAGAAGACTCTCGCCCGGTGCGGGAATATCGGTCCTCGGCAGCGGCGGTTCGTAGCCCGCGCGCACCAACTCCACCGCCCGCGCCTTGGCGTCCGATAGCACCCGCTCGCGGTTCATCGTAATACCGTCGCTAGGGTTGAGAAAGCCGAAGCCCCGCGCCTCGTGCGCCGAGGTCGCGACCTTGGCAGTCGCGATGGTTTCAAAAGCGCGCTTCATCGCCTCCAGCATTTCAATCGATCCTGCCAGCGCCTCGCCACCGACCTTACCGCCCCGCAAAGCCGCCGCGCCGTCCACTGCGCGCAGCAACATTTCCTTGCAGCCTCCGCCACCAGGCAACAGCCCCACGCCTACTTCGACTAAACCTGTGTAAAGTTCAGCATGCGGCTGCCGCGCTGCGGCATGAAGGGAAATTTCCGTGCCTCCACCTAGGCACAACCCGAACGCGGCCACCACCACCGGCTTCGCCGAGAACTTGATCGCCTGCGTCATCCCTTGAAATTGCCGTATTGCCAGGTCGACGTCATCCCACTCCTCTTCCTGCACGCTCATCAGCAGCAACATGAGATTCGCGCCCACGGAAAAATTCGTAGCGTCATTCGTGATCACGAATGCGTCGAAGTTATCTCCAGGCCCGCCCGGCTTCAACGTTTGTAGGATCAAACTGATGATGTCTGCGCCCAGCGAATTCATCTTGCTGTGAAACTCGATGCAACCCACCCCTTCGCCCAGATCCACCAGCGAAGCGCCAGAATTTTTCTTCACCACGCCGTTCGATTTCTTAGCGACGGCAACCGACCAAACTCCGGCAGGAACCTTAACGGGCAAATAACCCCCGCTTTTCAAATCCCAATACTTGCGCCCGGATGTCGATTTCGCATCGTCGGCATACCAGGATTTCTTACCCGCAGCCAGCAATTTCTCCACATTCGCGGCTACAGGCGTGCCCTCTTTTTTCATGCGCGCAACGGCAGCCTCGACTCCGGCGGCATCCCACAATTCAAACGGGCCCAGTTCCCAGTTAAATCCCAGCCGCATGGCGCGATCGATCTCCACGATCGAATCGGAAATTTCCGGCACGCGATTCGCCGAGTAATTCCACAAATGCGACAGCGCTGCCCACAAAAATGCTGCCGCCTTGTCTCCCTTCTGCGGTCCGCTGCCTTCCAGACCAAGCAGCATGCGCACCCGCGCCCCCGTGTCGTCGATGTTTTTCGCCATGTCGAGCGCCGCGAACTTCGGCCTCTGCCGCGGATGGTATTCCAAGGTCTTCCAATCGATGGCCAAGCGCTCGTCTTCTTTGCCCTCAGCGCTCTTAGCTCTTTTGTAGAAGCCGCCCTTGGTTTTGTCGCCCAGCCATTTACGCTCCAGCATTTGCTTGTAAAACTCGGGCAGTGGACTGGTATGGGGCGAGCTCTCCTGCCCACCGGCCTTTTCCATGTTCCCCACCACATGCCCCAAGATATCCAGCCCAACTAAATCGATGGTGCGGAACGTAGCCGACTTCGGCCAGCCCACCGCCTGCCCCGTCAGCGCGTCCACATCCTCGATCGACCAATCCATCTCCTGCATCAACCGCATCACATTCAAAACCGAAAACGTCCCAATGCGATTCGCGATAAAGTTCGGCGTGTCCTTCGCCCGAACCACGCCCTTGCCCAATTGCACATCGCAGAAATGCGTGACCGCCTCGATCGCAGCCGAGTCGGTCTCTGGCGTTGGAATAATTTCCAGCAACCGCATATACCGCGGCGGATTAAAAAAATGCGTGCCAAACCAGCTTCGCCGAAAGTCCTCCGAAAACCCCTCTGCGATCGTTCCCACCGGCAAGCCGCTGGTGTTCGTAGTAATGATCGTCCCGGGCTTCCGCATCGCCTCCACCTTGCGCAGCAGCGTCCGTTTGATCTCAAGATTCTCGACGACCGCCTCGATGATCCAATCGACCTCCGCCAGCTTCTTCAAATCGTCCTCAAAGTTGCCCACGGTCACCAGCCGCGCCAGTGAAGCGTCCATAAAAGCCGCCGGCTTGGATTTCTTCGCCGCCTCCAGACCGGCAGCGGCAAATTTATTCCGCACCGAAGCATCGGCATCGGGCGGAACTATATCGAGCAAATAACTAGGCACGCCGGCATTAGCAAAGTGCGCTGCGATGCGCGCTCCCATCGTTCCAGCCCCCAGCACGGCAACTTTATGAATGCGTTTCATGAGCAAGCCTCAATTCGCACCAACCCCTTTGTGCGACTTTGTGTCCCCTGTGTTTAAGATTTTTTTTCCGGCGGCGAAGCGTTGGATTCTTCCTACGGCAGTTTGTCCACCGCCCAGTCGTTGTGGCCGGTATTCACCAGGATGATGCTGGAGAATCGCCGGCGCGCGTGACCGCTTTGCGAAGCGCCGCCGATCAGCATAACAGGAAATTCGTAGCGCCCGCCCTTCAGCATTTTGCCGCGGCCGACTGCATAAGCCCGAGCCTTCGCCGGCGCGTCAGCGGTAAAGAATTGATCAAGAGCCTCAGGCGTGGCCTTCTCTTTCGCCCGGCTGCTGAGCAGAGCCGTCCCACTCTCCGCATCGCCAGCTTGCCAAGCCTGCAAAAAATGATCGGCAGCAGCCAATGCCGATCCATACCCCGGATCCAAACCGCGCGCCGCTCGATCCCTCGCATACAACGCGAGAGTCAGAAGCATGGTCAGCAGAAGGCAGCGTCGCGGACTGAAACCCAAGGCCCCCTTCACTTCTGAAAAATCCTAAACCTCGCCATGACCCTCCACATACTCCAGCGCCCGCCGCACCATCTGCTTCTCTCCTTTATAAGCCAGCAGCTTCGCGGCCTCGTCCAATCGCACCCACCGCGCTCGCGCCACCTCAACACGCATCTCTTCGGCGATTTGGTTGATCCGCCCCGAGCGATACCGCATCAGGTAAAAGCTCACAATCTTAAAAACCCGCCCTCCATCTCCCCAAGTTCGCGTGTAGACATACTTGCTATCGTCCAGCTTGCTGACGATCTCGGCGACCACGCCCGTCTCCTCGCGCACCTCGCGCAGCGCCGTTTCCGCCGCCTCTTCTCCGGCGTCGATCAGCCCCTTAGGCAAAGTAAGAACCGGCTTCGCGCCCGCAGGCCGCCGCGAACGCTGCGTCCCGCGCGCCAATTCGCTCGGCAACTCCACCGCGGCCATCCACCACGCACCCGCAAGTTTGCGGATCACCACTCCCCCGGCTGAGATCTCCCGCACCATACTTCGCAACTTAGCAGGATTACAGGAGTTAGTCACCCACAGGCCGGATCGTCGCGGATCGTCGATTTCCCGGAAAACGAATTCTCCTGCGCGCAGCCGCGAAGCGGCGCCAGAATGCAGCCCAGGGCGCCAGCCTTGGATAAAAACTTTGGATAAAAACTAGTGGGGGTAAATCAGCCCCGAAGGGGCGAAAGAACATCTCTTCCGCGCTTGGTAACCCTCTCCCGTAACCCAACTGGCACCAAAGTGGTCTGCAGCTTTTACCGATACTTGTGGCATCTTAAGTAAAGCGTTAATTCAGGGTCCCGCAAGCCGGGGGTGGCTGTGAAGAGTTTCGGCAAGATTATCCGGACCGTGCAAGCTTTTGGACGGGAACTCTCCCGCAAGGCCACACCCTCCGGACCGCGCCCTCCCTCCATTGGCTTAGCGTTAGGCGGCGGCTTCGCCCGCGGCATGGCCCACATCGGAGTCCTCAGAGTCCTCGAAGAAGAAGGCATCCCAATCCGGCTCGTAGCCGGCACCAGCGTCGGAGCGCTGATCGGCGCGGCCTATTGCAGCGGCCTCTCCATCGAAGAACTCGAAGCCGTTTCGAAATCCTGCCGCTTCACCACCTTCGCCCGCTGGACCGTCTCACGCTACGGCTTCGCCTCGAACGACCGCATGGTGTCCTTCCTCGCCCGCACGTTAAAAGTGAAAACTTTCGAAGAGCTGCGCATTCCGTTGGGCGTCACCGCCACCGATTTCAACACCGGCGAAGGCGTGGTTTTTCACTCCGGCTCCATCGTCGATCCGGTGCGCGCCAGTTGCGCCTACCCCGGCATGTTCCTCCCGGTCAACATTCGCGGACGCTGGCTGGTCGATGGCATGCTGTCTCATCCCGTGCCCACGCAGCCGCTGCAAGAGATGGGCGCAGACCGCGTCCTGGCCGTGCATCTAAAGGGACAGTGGAATAAAAACGGTGCCCCGCGCCACCTCTTCGATGTGATCGGACAATCCTTCGCCATCGCGCAGGATCAGATGAGTCATCTCTGGCGCGGCGCCGCCGACGTAGTAGTCGAGCCGGACGTGGCCGGCTTCGCCTACGACGACTTCAAACGCGCCGGCGAACTGATCCGCGTCGGCGAAGCAGCGATGAGGCAGGTTCTACCCGAAGTCCGACGCTGGCTCGAAACTCCCGCCGAACTCCAAGAACCCGCAAGAACGCGCCATGTAGTAGCCGGCCCCGCGCCCCTACCCGCAGACTAGTCCGGAAAAAAGAAAAGATGGGTTAGATTCTCAATGCCGCCCGGTGAAGCCGGGACAACTCCATCCCAGCCCGGAAGGGGGCTGTCAAGATGCTAGAACTTGTGCTCCGTAGCGCCGCCGTCCCGGCGGTTGTCCGGCGGGCGTCACGCCCGCCGCGCCGAGGATCTACGATGCCCGCGAGGTAGTCGGCAGGTGCGCCGCTAGGCTGGCCTCGAAAATTTAGCCCCCGCAAAGAACTCCGACTCCGTACTATCGCCTCTAACCAAAATCCGCCTCTTGACTGCGACATACCCCCACGTATACTAAGCGCGCATAGTAGTGCCAAACGGAGACCGTCAGACACATTGCAACCAACGTCTCCGAGGATCTGTCCCAGGGCTGATTTATATTGCACAGCTTCTTTATCTTTCTTCCGTGGAGAAACTTTATGTTCCACCCATCGAGATTTTCAGCGCTTCTTCTGGCGGTCGCGCTGGTCGTCGTAGCCGGTTTTACCCATGCAGCACAAGCAGCCGCCATCCCGGCAACCAGCAGCCCTTCCTCCTCAACCTTAGGAGAATTTTCCGCTACCTTTGCCGGCCCCGCCGCCACCGGTTGCGCGTCTGCCGGCTGCTCTTTGCTCATCGGCCCATTCTCCGCTCCGTCCACAGCAGCTTTCGCTTCGGGCGCTGCCAACGCCCCAACTGTTTCTGGCGTCAAGGCAACCCCGAAATCTTTTCCCGAACCTGACGGCCTGCGTTATGTAAGGATGCCTCGCAAAGCCGCGGTCGCGGTTACGCTCCCCACCGTGAGCTGCGAACCCTTGGGTCCAGGCTGCGACAATATCAGTCTTTCTTCCGGCGGCGCCGTCGGCGTGAAAGGCTTGAACGCGGCCGAAAGCGGCGAGCAGGCAACCAATGTCCTGGGATTTGATATCGAGCCCGCAGACCAGGGCCTGTGCGCCGGCAACGGCTACGTCGTCGAGACTAACAACCTCGGCGAGATTCTAATTTTCAACACCGCCTTGCAGCGCGCCTCCGCCGTCATCCCCCTCGACACCTTGATGGGGCTCACCACCCGAGGCTGGAGCAGCGGCGGAGACATCTCGTGCGTCTACGACCAAGACAATGGCGGGCACTGGTTTTTTACCCAGTTTGTCTCCTCCACCAGTGAGGCCAACGGCGGCGTTTTTGGCGGTTGCTTTAGCGGCGTGGCCCACACCTGCTATGAAGGCATTGCCGTGACTGCAGGATCCGATCCATTCGGTCCCTACAATGTTTACTTCCTCGACGCCAATTACAACCCAGCCGAGCCCGGCTATCCCTACCTGCTCAATGATTTCGCCAAGATCGCAACCTCTCGGGACGCCTTCCTGATCTTCTACGACGAGTTCCCCACCAACGGATCCGTGGCCGGCTTGGGCGGCGGCTTCTTCAACGGAGCCCAACAATTTGCCTTCAACAAAAACGCGCTGGAACAGGGTCTTCCCGTGAGTGGACATAATGGCACGCCCAACCCTGCCTTCACGGTCGCCATCGAGAGCATGGGTCTTCTGCCAACACCAAACGGAACCTGTTTTTCCGATAATGAATATCATTTGCCGGGGATCACCTGCTGGTATTCTGCAATTCCTGCCGAACCACCCGACTCCAGCCAGTTCGACAACAGCCATGGCGGCTCCGCCTTCATCCTGGACACGCTTGACTTTTATGGCCTGGGCGATAATCGAATCGCCGTCTTCGACTGGACTGGCCTGGAAAACCTGAACAGTCCCGGCTGCTCCAGGTGCGCCGGCATCAAATTCGGTGCTCAACTATTCTCCGGCGTGGCGTTTTACTACGGGGAGGGATCACTGGCCGCGCAAAAGAAAGGACCAATTCCCCTGGGCGACGAATGTGGAGCCGCCGGTCTTAGCGGAGGCACTCCGCCACGCCCAAGTTGCCCGGAGAACGGAATTGCTACCAACGGCGACACCATCAAGCAGGTTTCGCAAGCCCAGCATCAGATTTGGGGAGCCACCTCCACCGAGATCAATCAGACCTACACGATGGAACTTACTCCAGAACTTCACCAGGGCGCTGTCTACTGGGTCATCGGCACCGACTCTTTCGACAGGTCCGGCGTCTTCAGCCTTACCGGCCAGGGCTACGTGTCGCCCAAGCATGAGGATTTGGAATTCCCAGCAGTGGCGGCGGAAGGTAATTCCGAGGACGGCGGAAACGGGGGGGCCATCATGACCTTCACCCTTTCCGGTAACGGCGGACCTACCTTCGGCGACAACGGAGGCTTTTACCCGAGCACGGCCTACGGCCGGCTGAGCAGCACATCGCGCGGCCTTCTGGGATCGGTAATCAACATTGCAGATTTGGGCCAATCCCCCGAAGACGGCTTCTTAGAGTATGAGGGCTATCCGCCGGCTGCGGATCGCGCGCGTTGGGGAGACTACAGCAATGCAGTTTACCTTTCGGGGTCGGGGAAGATCTATTTCTCCACCAACTACATCCAGTATCCCAATTGCACGGGGTCTGCTTTTACTCTGACGCTGGGCACCTGTGGCGGAACCAGAGACGGTTACGCCAATTGGGGCACGTCCGTGAATTTCGTCGTGCCGTAAAAGAGTCGACGCAAAATAGAGCGTACGGAAAGTATGAAAACACGCCGCCCAATCCGGGGCGGCGTGTTTGCCTGGGGTGCCCCAGCTCTCGCGTCCTTTGCGAGAAGTGGGATGGATGTTCCACTGCCTGTGTGAAGCTCCTACGGCAGATGGCGACATAAATCCTCCCTCCGAAAGCGCCCCATCATCCCTCCTTCGAATGGAGAGTCAACGCCGCGATTGATTCGTTACGCGCGGGAGTTTGGTCTCCTGAGAACGAGCCGTTGCCGGCACCAAAACTAGTGTCAGTGCGCCACCAGCTGACTATTGTCCCGAAGCCTTCTCCACTCATTCCACTCATTCGTGCTCATTGACCAGCCTGTTGGCCGGACGTAAGATTCCCGACTGACACGCATTTCTCACCACCCCAGTTCTTGAAGGGCCCAGTCGTGGAGGGATGGTATCGTCTGCGGGGCCGAATGCGTGAAAATCCGGGCGTTTCGTCACGCTCAAGCCAGGGAGATTTCCGATGAGCCAGAGGCGATTTGGTGTTTCGATGTTCTGTGTTCTGGCGGCAGTTCTGACCCTGAGTGCTGCCGATGTTCCGACTCCGCCGGTCGCCAAGAAGGTTCCCCATGTCACCAAGATCCATGGCCGCACGCTGGTGGACAACTATTTCTGGCTGCGAGACAAAAACAATCCCGACGTGGCCGCCTATCTGAAGGCCGAGAATACGTACACCGACGCGATGATGAAGCCCACCGAGGCCTTCCAGAAGCGCCTCTATGACGAGATGCTGAGCCGCATCAAGGAAACTGACGTGGAAGTTCCTTATCAGCAAGGGGAATATTTTTACTACTCGCGGTCTGAAAAAGGAAAGCAGTACGAAATTCTCTGCCGCAAAAAAGGTAGTCTTGATGCCCCGGAAGAAATTGTGCTCGACGTCAATGCGCTCGCCATCGGGAAACCGTTCATGTCGGTCGCAGCTTACGAAGTCAGCGAAGACGGGAATCTGCTGGCGTACTCCACCGACGATACCGGGTTCCGTCAGTACACTTTGGCGGTCAAGGATCTTCGCAGCGGCCAGCAGCTCGTTGACCACGCCGAGCGAGTGGGATCTGTGGTCTGGGCGAAGGACAACAAAACTATCTTCTATACCGTGGAAGATTCGACCACCAAGCGGCAATACCGCCTGTATCGTCACGCGGCAGGAACGAAGGGGCCGGATGATCTGGTGTATGAAGAAAAAGACGAGCGCTTCGACGTGTACGCTTTCAAGTCGCGCAGTAAGGCATACATCTTCCTGATTTCTGCGAGCCACACCACAAGCGAAGCGCGGTACGTCCCCACGGATCAGCCCCTGGCGGAATGGAAGCTCATGGAACCACGCAAACAGGATGTCGAATACTATCCCGATCACAACGGGGATTCCTTTTACATTCGGGTCAACGATACGGGGCGCAACTTCCGCTTGGTCAAAGCGCCGGTGGGAGCCCCACAGAGCCAAAACTGGCAGGAGCTAATCCCTCACCGCGCGACCGTCATGCTCGAAGATGTCGACTTCTTCAAGAATTACTATGTGCGCTACGAGCGCGAAAATGGTCTGCGGCACATACGGGTTGCCGATCTGCACGGTGGACAAGCGCGGGAAATCGAGTTTCCCGAGGCCGCTTACGATGCCGGGAATTATGCGAACCGGGAATACGACACCCGCAAATACCGGTACGTCTACAACTCTTACATCACGCCCTTTTCGGTCTTCGAATATGACATGGAAACCGGAACTTCGACACTGTTGAAAGAGAAGGATGTCCCCGGCGGATACGATCGCACCCGCTACCAAGTCGAACGCATCAGCGCCACGGCCTCCGACGGAGTCAAGGTACCCATTTCGCTCGTACATCTGAACGGCGCAAAATTAGATGGCCAGGGTGCGCTCTATCTTTATGCCTACGGATCGTATGGTGCGCCGATGGATATCGATTTCGACCCGGAAATCTTCAGCATGGTGGATCGTGGCGTAGTCTATGCCATCGCGCACATCCGTGGCGGCGGTGAGATGGGGAAAGCGTGGCACGATGACGGACGGATGATGCATAAAAAGAATACGTTCACGGATTTCATCAGTTGCGCTGAATATCTGGTGGCCCAAGGCTACGGATCAAAGGACCGGCTGACCATCGAAGGGGCCAGTGCTGGTGGCTTGCTCATGGGGGCAGTCCTGAACATGCGCCCCGACCTGTTTCACGCTGCGATCGTCGGAGTTCCCTTTGTCGACGTCATCAACACCATGCTCGACGAGTCGATCCCGCTGACCGTTCCTGAATTTGAAGAGTGGGGCAATCCCAAGCATGCGGCGGAGTTCGATTACATGATTTCCTATTCTCCCTACGACAACATCGCGGCCAAGCCTTATCCCAACATGTTGGTCCGGACATCCTTCAACGACAGTCAAGTGATGTACTGGGAGCCGGCCAAGTACGTAGCCAAGATGCGAGCCCGGCGAACCGGCCATAGCCTTTTGATGCTCAAAACCAACATGCAACCGGCAGGGCACGGCGGGGCTTCCGGCCGATATGACCGGCTTGGGGACGATGCGTTTGATTACGCCTTCCTGCTGACGGAGATGGGAATCCAGAATTGAGTGGTGCCGAATGCCCACTGCGGCTGCCCCACTTCTCGCGTCTTTTGCGAGAAGTGGAAGTCCGGAGATGTCAATGTGGGGACGGCCGCCCCCGGCTGTCCCTTCGAGCACAACTCGCCTCCGCCGCGGGGCCGAGAAAACAACCCTCACAATTTCGTCGCTGAAAAAATGTCGAAGTATTCGGGTATCTCGCACTCGCAAGCGGTGTGGTCGCGCTCAATCATTCACACCGGAGGAGGTGCTAGGAGCCTTTAGGAGCCTTTCGCGTCATTTGACTGCCGTCCGGCGCGTGGTATCATCGGCCGCCAACGGAGGGGACCTCATGAGACGCGTTCGGAAGCCTCGAAAGACAGCCATTCTTCCCGAAGCCTTGCGCCGCAAGCTCGATCTGTATGGCCTTGCCGCAGCCGGCGTGGGGATCGCCGCCCTATCTCCTTCGGCCCAGGCCGAAATTGTCTACACTCCTGCGCACGAGAAAATCTCACGATACGGCACCACGATCGATCTGAATCATGATGGCATCGGCGATTTCAGGATTCGGCTGCAGGAACACCGCAGTTCCGGGGGCATGTTTGCCTACTCCCTTGGACACAATCGTGTTTTTGGGGAGGCCTTTGCTTCCGAGTTGGCTGCGGGCTATCAAATAGGCCCCAACAGCGCTAAGTTTAAGCGCGGCGGAACATTTTCGAGCTTCCAAGTGCCGGGCAAGGCCATGTACGAATGTGCCGTACAATCCGGTCCGCCTAGTTGCGATGGCCCTTGGTACCAAGCCACGCCGGGCAGCTATGTGGGCTTCAAGTTTTCGATCAGCGGAGAGGTTCACTACGGCTGGGCGCGGGTGAAGGTGGAAACCAATTCGGACGGCGGATTCAACGTCTACCTAACAGGCTACGCCTACGAATCGATTGCGAACAAACCGATCGTGGCCGGCCAGACCAGCGGTTCGGACCAAGCCGATGCCCAACCCGGGGCGCCGACGCGCCTGCCAGCAACGCTGGGCCTGTTGTCCGTGGGAGCGTCAGCGCTACCAGCCTGGCATCTCTCGTCGCAATAGAGCGCCACTCCGCTCGTTGCCAAATGCCGGGTGCTCGCTCCCGCGCGTTTTTTTGCGAGAACGGTTTGCAATTTGCAAAATGCTCACGTGGGCATAGCCCGTCCGCTAAGTCCTTTCGCCCTGGTATTTTAGCTCTAGGCGGTTTAGATCCCATATTGTAGCCACTACCCAAAAAGCGAAACCAAGGAACCGCCTGGCGCGTTCAACGCAGCCCCGCGTAGTCCAAGCCGGCGCAGCCCGCGAAGGGCCAACAACATCGTCGGCTTCTTCCGGCAATCGCCGCTAGCCGGCCTCGAACTCCAAATAAAGCGCGACCGCAGCCCTGCGCGCGGCCTCAACCTGTGAGCAGTTTCTCGTCACGCAGCTACGCCTTCTCCGCTTCCTCGCAAATCCTCTTCCAAGCCCGCTCCACATGCCGCGCTTCAGTGTGAGTCTGCCCCACACAGAGCCGCAGCGTGAACTTTCTGTCCAGCTTGGTGTGAGTAAGAAACAGGTCGCCGCTGCGGTTCAGCCGCTCCATGATGCTCTGATTCGCCGCGTCCCCGCCAACCTGCCGGAAGCAAACCAGGTTCAGCGGCGCCGGCGCAGCCAACTCGAAGCGCGAGTCTGCACGCACCCACTCCGCGAAGCGCTGCGCCAACTCGACATGCCGCCGAATATGGTGACGCAGACCCTCCACCCCGTAGTGCCGGATCACGAACCACAACTTCAGCGAGCGAAAGCGCCGCCCCAACTGAATGTGCCAATCGCGATAGTCGATCACCGCGCCCGACTCGGTGGCCCGATTGCGCAGGTATTCCGGCAGAACGCTCAACGTTCGAATCAGCGCGCCGCGGTCAGCCACCCAAAAGCAGCTGCAGTCGAAGTTGGTGAACATCCACTTATGCGGATTGAAATTGTAGCTGTCCGCCAACTCAACTCCATTCTGCAGATGCCGGAACTCAGGACACAGGGCCGCCGTCCCAGCCATCGCCGCGTCCACGTGCAACCAGAGATTGTGCTCGCGGCAAACCCGCGCAATCTCCGGAATCGGATCCATCGCATTCGAAGAAGTCGTGCCCACGGTCGCGCACACCAAACCAGGCAAGAGTCCCGCCAGCTTATCGGCTTCAACCTGCCGAGCCAGCGCCTCGGGACGCATGGCGAACCTCTCATCCACTTCGATCAATCGCAGGTGAGAAGTTCCAATGCCCGCGATCATCGCCGCCTTCTCCAAAGAAGAATGCGTCTGGGTCGATGCGTAAGCCACAACCCGCCCATCGCAGCCTTCGCGATTGCTGGTGTAGCCGCTAGCTCGTTCGCGCGCCGCCAGCAAGGCGCACAGCGCCGCGCTCGAAGCCGTATCCTGAATCACGCCGCCCCCGGTACCAGACGACAGAAACTTCTCCGGCAGCCCCAGCATGCCTACCAGCCAGTCGAGCACGTGCGTTTCCAACTCGGTGCACGCTGGACTCGTCGACCACAGCATGCCCTGCACGCCCAATCCGGAAGAGAGCAGATCGCCCAGAATGCCCGGCCCCGAGGCGTTGCACGGAAAGTAGGCGAAGAAGTTTGGAGACTGCCAGTGCGTAACCCCCGGCAGAATCAGCTTCTCAACGTCCGCCAGCAAAGCGTCGAAAGCCTCGCCGTGCGCGGGAGGATGCGCGGGCAGCGAAGCCCGAAACTCCCCCGGCTTCACCTGCGAGAGCACAGGGAACGACTCGATGCGCGACTGGTAGTCGGCGATCCAATCCACCACCGCATGGCCGCAGCGGCGGAACTCCTGGGGCGTCATATGAAACGACTTGTCGTCGGGCACTGGGGACCTCGGGCAGATGCAGGACGGAATGGTATCAGATCGGATTAAGTTCTCACTTCAGGTCAATCGTCCGAAATACACGCGCGTCTTGTACTCGAACGTGGCGCGGCCCGCAACCGCATGAGCATCGAAGATGCGCCGCAACTCCCGCAGCATGGGCTCATGTTGCGGATGCTCCGGCCCCGGCGCGTAGGACGACGACAGCAAGCGCCCCTCGATACCGCTGTAATCGAACTCCTGGCGCATGGCAAACGCGCGCTCCTGAAGCGGCGCTGGATCGAAGAACTCGTTCACCGACGCAGTTGTGTGTTCGTGCCGAATGTCCTGGTAGTCAGTGCCGTAAGTCAGCAACAGTTGTTCGTAATCGCGCAGGAATGGAGTCGAATCGGTGAGCCGCTCGTTCCACAGAAGCACGAGCCAGCCGCCGGGCTTAAGGATGCGGACAAACTCGCGCCGCGCCTTCTCGCGATCAAACCAGTGAGCCGCCTGCGCCGCGGTGATGAAG
This sequence comes from Candidatus Sulfotelmatobacter sp., assembly GCA_049513475.1. GTDB lineage: Bacteria > Acidobacteriota > Terriglobia > Terriglobales > Acidobacteriaceae > Sulfotelmatobacter. Next base: position 31,986 of record JBEKWC010000047.1, read on the forward strand.
TCCACGCTACGATCCGCCAGCGCAGTTGCCTCGGCAGTGCCCGCGACGCTGGTGAATGTCGGGAACTCAGCCAGCAGTCGCTCCCCTGCCGCGCGCATCTCGGCATTCGGCTCGACCCCGAATACCGGGTTTCCATGTTCTAAAAGCATGCGCGTCCAGATCCCGGTGCCGGAGGCAATGTCGGCGACAAGATGATGTTGGGTCAATCCGCACTCACGCTTCAGAGTCTCCATCACCTCTGCGGGATAGCCGGGCCGGTAGAGAACGTAATTCTGTACGCGATCGGAGAAGCGGCTGGTGGCGTTCGCTGGCATGGCCTGAGCTCAAGCGGCAAGTCCCTTCATCTTGCCAGAATCACATTTTAGCGGCACGATAGCAGTGTTGTCCCCCGCCCGATCTCCTCCGCGGCAATCTGAGCAAGTTCGAAGTCCGTATGCCGTCTGCACGAGGATTCGTAACAGGGCGCGCCTTCAGGCATGCCGTATGGGCGCGAGACTTGAGAGCGGCTTCAGCCGTTGGAGCGCGGGGAAGACTCATAGGCTAAAGCCACTTGCCTCACAACCGTGGGTGGCATCGCTGAAGCGATGCCCGGATACGAATCTTTTTCCAAACTGCACCACCGCAAGATTTGACGAAGAATCGATATCAGCACATTACTAAAGACAACCATCCTCCTTCGCCAAGTGCGATACCATTTCCATCAGGAACAACCAAAGCCAGAAAGTCTTCCGCGACATGAGAGTCGTCATCAAAGTCGGCACCAGCCTGATCGCCCCCGGAGGCCAGATTGACGCCAATCTGCTGCGCGCCGTGGTCGATCAGTTCGATCTGAACAAGAATGAGTACTTGATCGTCACCTCCGGCGCCATCGCCGCCGGCATGTCCGGCCTCGGTCTGCCCAAGCGGCCCAGCGATGTGCCCGGCATGCAGGCCTGCGCGGCGGTGGGCCAAAGCAAGCTGATGCACACCTACGAGCGCCTCTTCTTCGGCAAGAAAGTGGTGGCGCAGCTTCTGCTTTCGAGCGATGACTTCACTTCGCCGGTACGCTACCGCAATCTGCAGAACGCGCTGGCCGAATTGCTTTCCCTCGGTGTGGTGCCGATTGTGAATGAGAATGATAGTGTCTCGATCCGAGAGTTGGTTGGCGCGTTTGGGGATAACGATGAGTTAAGTTCTCTGCTGGCGACAGCCGTTAAGGCAGACTGGCTGCTGCTGCTCACCGACGTGGACGGTTTCTACGTGCCCCATGGATCGAAGCGCAGGAAGCCGCGCCTGGTGCGCGTGGTGCGCAAACTAACACCCGCGTTGGAAGCGCAGTGCAATGGCAAGAACAACATGGGGCGCGGCGGAATGATTTCCAAATTGCGCGCCGCGAAACTCGCCAGCGAAGCGGGCGTGCACGTCGCCATCGTGAATGGCCGCCATCCGCAAGGCATCGCGCTCGCTCTGCAGCGTAAGATTGGCACGTACTTCCCGCCGCAATCGGGGCGAAGCTGATGGAGACAAGCGTCACCAACACAGATGCGCACACGGACTCGACGCAACCCAAGCTGCTGCGTGCGCGCGCTGCTTCGACCAAGCTCGCTCTGCTCTCGACGGAAGAGAAGAACGCGCTGCTCCAGGCGATTGCGCATGCAATCGAGAGCCATGCCCCATCCATTCTCGAAGCCAATCGCGAGGATCTGGAGAGCTCCGGCCTCGAAGGCGCAATGCGCGACCGCCTGCTGCTGAATCCGGCGCGAATCAAAGCGATGGCGCAGGGGGTTCGCGATGTAGCCGCGCTCGCCGATCCCATCGGCACGATTCTTACCGATTGGTCTCGCCCCAACGGCCTGCGCATTCGCAAAGTGCGCGTGCCGCTGGGAGTGGTTGGCATCATCTACGAATCGCGGCCCAACGTTACGGTGGATACCGCCGTGCTTGCGCTCAAGACCGGCAATGCCATCGTGCTGCGTGGCGGAAAAGAAGCGGCGCACAGCAACCAGCGCTTGGTCGAGATTCTTTCGGCCGTGCCGGGAGTGCCCGCGGGCGCGGTTGAGCTACTCGACTCCAGCACGCGCCAGTCGGTGACCGAACTCATCCAAGCCCGCGGCTTGGTCGATGTGATCATTCCCCGCGGCGGTGCTGGGCTGATCGCATTCGTGACCGAAAATTCCGCCGTGCCGGTGATCGAGACCGGAGCGGGGAATTGCCACATCTTCGTCGACGAATCCGCCGACTTCGAAATGGCCGACCGCATCGTCATCAACGCCAAAACCCAGCGGCCCTCCGTATGCAACTCCGCAGAGAAGTTGCTGGTGCACGGGCGCATCGCCGCCGAATACGTCCCGCGCATCGCGAAGAAGCTGACCGAGGCCGGAGTCGAAGTTCGCGGCGATGCGAAATCGCTCAATTCGGCGAGTGGACTGAATATTGTTCCGGCCAACGAGCAAGATTGGAGCGAGGAGTATCTTCGGCTGTGCATTGCGGTGCGCGTAGTCTTGAGCCTCGACGAAGCGATCGTCCACATCAACCGCTACTCCACCAAGAATTCAGACGCCATCGTGACCCGCGATGAAGCGAATGCCCGCAAGTTTCTGCGCGGAGTAGATTCAGCGGCCGTTTACTGGAACGCCTCGACTCGTTTCACCGACGGCGGCGAGTTCGGCTTCGGCGCCGAGATGGGCATCAGCACCCAAAAGCTGCACTGCCGCGGGCCTTTCGCCCTCGCCGAGTTGACTTCCTCGAAGTACGAAATTGTGGGAACTGGGCAAGTGCGGTAATTCGTTGTGGACATGCCGTACCGGTGTGTTGGAGAAGGATCAGTCTGAACGCTGCTCTTTCTTAAAAGGTGTCATCCCTCACCCGGCGCCGTTCAGCCGGTAAGGGATCTCCCCAGGTACGATGCATGCACCATCGGAACTCCTTCGCTCCGCCTGAAAAGCGGCGCCCAGGATGACGCCGCCAGAAGAAAGTCGAGCCAAAACACTACCTTGGCAACCCATTGACTCCCACTTCGCCGCGGGGTAGGCTTTAGCTAATGGTAGTGACTTGCCCTCTGGGCATGAGCATCCCGGCCAGTCCCGTCTCGAAGCATAATCCTGTTTTGTCCGCAAAATGT
>JBEKWC010000048.1:2500-33690 GCA_049513475.1 Candidatus Sulfotelmatobacter sp.
CCGTTCGCGCCACAGTAGTTCCGAAGGTTAACCGCGAAGCGTTGCAGACTGCCGTTCTGAATCAGGTAGCCCACGGCTCAAAAATCTACACTGATGAGGCCAGTATTTATAAGTCTCTGCCAAAGGAATATACCCATGAATTCGTGAACCACATGGAGCGGTACGTCAATGGGCAGGTCCACACGAACGGCCTTGAGAATTTTTGGAGTCTGGTAAAGCGCACTCTCAGTGGCACGTATGTCGCCGTTGAGCCGTTCCATTTGCATCGCTACTTGGATGAGGCGATGTTCCGTTACAACAACCGTGCGAAGAAAGACAATCCGTTAAATGATGCGGATCGTTTCGATGCGGCAGTAAGGCAGATTGTTGGGAAGCGTCTTACCTACAAGGAGCTAACCGGGAAGGAGGAGGGCTGGAAGGAGGCTTTCTAATCCGTATCGCGGTAAGCGCGGCCCACGGCTGCGCGTTTCTTCTCGGACGGTTTCTGATGCTTCTCGGTTTCGAGTTCCGCCTTGATTTTGGAGTGAGGCACGGAGAGGAGCTTGTCTAGTAAGTCGGTAAACTTACCGTACTCGCTGCGTGGATGCTGTGGATAACTTTGTGGCTTATGGCTTGCCATGGAGGGTACAATTAAAGCGTCAGGAAGAAGCTCAGACCTCCACAGTTTGAAAACTTCCGCCTGACGCTATTCAATTGGCCAGCGGAATTTTCTACGCAGACCTCCAAGCCTGTGTAGAGATACCGCTCGCCTTTTGGGGTGCGTAGCTCAACTGGTAGAGCGCCGGTCTGCAAAACTGCGAGATGCTCGTTCGAATCGAGTCGCATCCACCTTTTAATTATCGGGGGGATTCCGTGAATCATGTCAAGGGGAACTAAAAGAAATAGTTGATGTAACAGGTATACCGAAAGTCACTTCGGGAATAGGAGGAGCTATGAATCAGAACTTAGCGGTAATCGACCAATTGAAAAGAGACGAGCAGAAAATACGAAGGAAAATCGAAGCTTTGCAAAGCTCGATACAGAAAGAACTGGTTGCGGCTGAGGCCGACCTTGGTCACATCCTAGGAGCAATTGCGTATTACGAGCGCGACAAGGAGCATTCAAGGCAGTTCACATTGAATGCGGCTTCGAACGAATGGGAGACTCTTAAGCTTCGTGGCATGACTCACAAGGAAGCTGTCGTAGCTATTGCCAAAAAGAACAATGGAGTTGTGAGATCGCAGGATGCGAAGCGACTGATGATAAGTGCCGGAGTGATGAAAGCCACCAAGAATTCTAGTCGCATGGTCCACAATGCCATTAAGAGCGCGAATTTGTTCGAACCGATTGCGCCCGGTGAATATCGACTCAAAGAAACGTCCTCGAAATCAGGTTCGGCAGTATTTGATCCCTCCAAAGGAGCGTTTGCTGACTTAAAACCAGTCCAGTAAGGAGTAAAAATCAATGTTCAAGTCTCCGCTTCTGGCAATGTTCATTTTGCTTTGTTCAGCGGTCGCCCAAGTAGGACCGCCCAAACATGAATCCGGCGCGGCTCATGTTAAGCAGAGCCGCGCCCAGAATTATAGCGAGCGATTCGAGGAGATGAAATGCGCGCTTGTTCTGATTAGTAGGTCCGGTGGGACTGGGACGGGAATGTTTATCAGTCCGAATGGAGATGTTGCCACCGCTTCACACGTTCTTGGTGATCGCACGTTTAAGACATCTCCAGATGGATTTGAGGCCGGGATCAATATGCCGGAGTCCTTTACCATTACCGATTGTCATGGCTCAACAACCAGTATTCCGAGCACTAACGTGGAGGTTAACGGGGATGCATGGGGCGCGGACGTTGCAGTTTTCCAATCTGGAGTGACAACCCATGATTGGCTCCGGCTCTCTCCAGTATCGGGCATTAAGCCGGGTGCGCCGCTGATAACAATGGGATTCCCTGGATTAGCTTGGGGATCGTTGTCGATCTACGCTGGAATCGCCAGTACGGATGACAAAGTAAAATTAGATGTTCTCGTAGGAATTACGAGTGATACCCATCAAGGCGTCAAACCGAAAAATGATTTTGTGCAGCTACAAATGCCAATTTCGCCGGGGCTATCTGGATCGCCTATTATCGACTCCGATAATCGAGTGGTCGGAATCGTCACTCAGGCAGGTAGCTCAACCCCGATGGTTGATCTTTTGATCCAACTCAATCACGCCAATGTTTTTGGGGTTCAGCAGCCACCGGCAGAGCCGATTCCGGGGCAGCCGATGAATGTTAATCTGAATGCATTTTCGATTCTGGCTGAGTATGCGGAGCATCTGCGGAATTTTGCTTCTCCGGGATACGGAGATGCGGTTCCGATACGGTACTTGAAGAGAGGATTGCCACAGCATCCGCAACCCTCATCGCCCTCCCGTTAACATTAACAAACTCATCCGAGGCGGCAACACGAGCGGTCGTCGTTTTCGCTGATACCGAAACAACCTTTGCATATTGCTGCTCAGTGGGCTGCCGCTGGATTGGCTGCTGAGCATACACCGTAATCGACGCGGCAATCGTCAGCAGGGAGAGGCCAAAGCGATTAGATGTTTTCATTTAGGGCCTCGCATTGCACGGCGGAGTTTATATCATTCGCTATTGAGATTTCAAGTCTTATCGTAACCCTCCTTCCTCGCCGCGCGCAAGGCCATTCGTCACACCCCATCGCTACCTTTTCCACAGACGGAACGCTTTCCTGTCACGGCACGCAGATTCTTGCACACCCCCATAAACTGAGTCAAATATATTATTACCGAAAGTTTACGAAGTAGGTTCGGGACGGCTGGTACCCCCGCTTGAAAACTTGAAACCGTTGCAGGTCTCGTTGTTATCAGCCCTTAGGCGCTACTCCTTTGCTACCACAGTTTCGCAGAGCCCATATTGTGCGAGCCCTTCGTGGCTCTCGATGCTCGTGTACCGTGGCGAGGCACTCTCGTAGCGCCGGAGTGCAAACACTGCCTGGTTCATTAGTTCATTTGCTCGGTATTGAACACCCTAAGGCCCAAGAGCATATGGAAGTCCTTCACCCTCAGACCAGTAACGGCCAGAAACAAGTCCGGCTCCAACTTAGTCGATCACGTCTTGCAGTTTGTTCTCGCGAAAATCGTTCCGGCAGATGAACGTAGGGATGCGCGTTGGAAATTTGATCAGCCTTTCTTGCACCAGCTTTTCGTCTCGACTTGTATTCCTTTTTCTCTTCGGCGAAAGGAAATCCTGGATGCTGCGGACAGCCAGTCTAGCGAGGGTGCAGTTTCATCGTGCGGGCATCCCGGGATGACGCCGCTCTTAACTTAATGAAGGGGCGAGTTTATTTAATGAAGGGACGAGTTTCGCGTGAGGGTGCGAACATCGCGGGCTGCGGATTCTCGCTGCGCTCGAAGGCACGGCCGAGGCGGCCGTCCCTACATCTTTCAGTTTCTCCCGCTTTTCAGTTCTTCTTTTTTTCGTTTTTCGTCCGGCCGTGATAGAATGACCTGAATCCCAGAACCTAGTAAACCGCTTTAGATACAGCTGGTTAGCTTGATCTTAACGAGAACGAGCTAAGGGCTGAAAGCTAAGAGCCAAGAGCGTACACATGCCTGACGATCAGAATCCTGAACTGCCTTTGACGCCTCCCCCGCCAGGGGGTGGCTCGCCTGGGGCGCTGCATATACAGCCCGTCAACATTGAAGACGAGATGAAGAAGTCGTATCTCGATTATTCGATGTCGGTGATTATTGGGCGCGCCTTGCCGGATGTGCGCGACGGATTAAAGCCGGTGCACCGGCGCATTCTCTACACCATGCAGCAGATGGGCTTGCAGCCGAATCGGGCCACGCGCAAGTGCGCGCGCATCGTGGGCGATGTGATGGGCAAGTACCATCCCCATGGAAATCTGGCGGTGTATGACGCCTTAGTGCGACTGGCGCAGACCTGGAGCCTGCGCTATCCGCTGATTTTTGGGCAGGGAAATTTTGGGTCGGTGGATGGGGATCCTCCGGCAGCGGATCGGTATACGGAAGCCAAGCTGGCGCAGGTGGCTACGGCGCTGCTCGAGGATCTGGATAAAGAGACGGTGGATTTCCGTCCTAATTACGATGGCAGCGAAGTGGAGCCGGATGTGTTGCCGGCGCGGATTCCGAATTTGCTGGTGAACGGGTCGGATGGAATTGCGGTGGGGATGGCGACCAAAATTCCTCCGCACAATTTGACGGAGATCGTCGACGCTACGATCACGCTGGTGAATAATCCCAACGCGCAACTGGCGGAGATTTTGAAGTTTGTGCAGGGGCCAGACTTTCCTACGGCTGGAATTATCCACGGGCGGGCTGGAGTTTTCGAGGCTTATCGCACCGGGCGCGGGCGCTTCATGATGCGGGCCAAGGCGGCGATTGAGACTTTCAGTAAAGATCGCGAAGCGATCGTCGTTACGGAAATTCCTTACCAGGTGAATAAGGCAGTGTTGATCAAGCGCATTGCGCAGTTGGTGAATGATAAGGAGATTGAGGATATCTCCGATGTGCGCGATGAGAGCGATCGCGACGGCATGCGCATTGTGATTGAGCTGAAGCGCGCGGCGGAGCCGCAGATCGTTTTGAACCAGCTCTACAAGCACACGGCTATGCAGGAAGGGTTTTCGATGATCCTGCTGGCGGTGGTGAATGGGCAGCCGCGGGAGATGGGGCTGGTGCAGGCGATCAAGCATTTTATCAATCATCGCGTGGAAGTGGTGCGGCGGCGGACTGCGTTTTTACTGCAGAAGGCGAAAGACCGCGAGCACATTCTTGAGGGCTATCTTAACGCGCTGGATCATCTGGATAACGTCATTACGATTATTCGGGCTAGCGCTAACCGTGCTGAGGCGCGGGAGAATTTGGTCGCTTATTTTGGCGGCAAGAAAATCGATATCAATACCACGGGGCGCGCTCCTAAGGTCGATCCCGAAAAACCGTTTACTACGCGGCAGGCTGAGGCGATTCTGGAGTTGCAACTGCACCGGCTGACGCGGCTTTCGATCGACGAAATTTCAAACGAGTTGAAAGACGTTCGCGAGCGCATCGAGGATTACGAATCGATTCTGGCTTCGGAGAGCAAGCTGCGCAAGGTCATCGTCAAAGAGTTGGAAGAAGTGAAAGAGCTTTACGGTGACGGGCGTCGCACTCGCATTGAAGATGAGGCGGCGGAGATCGTTCTTGAGGATCTGATCGCGGACGAGCAGGTTGCGGTCACCTTCAGCCATTCGGGGTACATGAAGCGCACTCCGATTTCGACTTACCGCATGCAGCGGCGCGGGGGGTCGGGACGCACGGGGATGAAGACGCGCGACGAGGATTTCGTCGAGCATCTTTTTATTGCGTCGACGCACGCCTACATTCTGATCTTTACGAATAAGGGGCGGGTTTACTGGCTGAAGGTTTATGAGATTCCCGATGTCAGCGCCGCTGGGAAGGGCAAGCACATCGGCAATTTGATTGGGCTGCAGCCGGGCGAGACCGTGCGGACGATGCTCGCCGTGCGCAATCTGGAGGAAGAGAATAAATTTATTTTCTTCGCGACGCGCAACGGGTTGGTGAAGAAGTCGGAGTTGCGCGAGTTCATGCACGTGCGTTCGAATGGGATCAACGCGATCAACATTGAAGAAGGAGACGAACTGGTCGCCGCGCGCATTACCAACGGCAATCAGATTGTCTTTATCGCTTCGCATGAGGGCATGGCGGTGCGCTTCGATGAGAACCATGTACGGCCTATGGGGCGGGCGGCTTATGGCGTGAACGGAATCAACCTGGAAGAAGGCGATTATGTGGTGGGGATGACGGTGACTCCGAAGCCGGGCGAGGCGCCGGTGGCTGCGGTCGAGGGCGAGGTGCCGGCGGGCGAGGCTGTGGATTTGACTCAGAAAGGGACTTTGATTTTGTCTGTGACGGAGAACGGCTATGGGAAGCGGACTCCGGCGGATGAATACCGGCTGACTAACCGCGCCGGCAAGGGCGTGATCAATATCAAGACTACGGAGCGGGTGGGGAAAGTGGTGGCGATTGCGCTGGTCGACGATAATTCGCAGGTGATGTTGATCAGCCAGTACGGGAAGATCATCCGCATGGATTCGAAGACCATTCGGGAGTCAGGGCGGAATGCGCAAGGGGTACGGTTGCTGCACATGGAGCCGGGGGATCGAGTAGCGGCGGCGGTGGTGCTGGCTCCGGAGGAAGAGGGGAACGGGAACGGCGGGTTGCTGCAGTAGAGTTTCGCCGGGAATGTGGAGACGCCCTCGGTTTTGCCTTCTCGCGCGTTTGCCGGCGAAAGGGCGTGTATGAAGCCGTACCGTCCGCTGAAGCGGGCTCGATTGCTTTCGCTTGCGGCCTCCCGGCACTGCCGGGCCGGGCTTTCACCTTCCCTCCCTTCGGGACTGGCGGGAGGACTCGTTTCTGCATTTCCGCCCGATATTGCTTCTCTCTCACGCCTTCGGGGCTGAAGCCCGCATCACTTCGAAGACGCTTGCCCGGCGCTGAAGCGGCTACTCTTGAACCTTGAACGCCCCGCCTCGCTGCGCCTGGCTGGACAGCCGAGGCGGCTGTCCCCACATGAATTCGTCCCGCGACGGCGTCCTCTGGGCTCGGCGCGGCGGGCGGGACGCCCGCCGGACAGAGGCCGGGACGGCGGCGCTACCGTCGTAGCAAGACTAGCGAACTACGGCAAGTTTCTGCACGTTGACAGACGGGGTGGTTTGGCTAATAATGCTGCGCATTCGGAACTGGTTGTAATCCCCCGTCTTCGGCTTGGTCCGTCCATGGTTCGGTTCGCTCAACGCAATCCCTCATTGCGGAGGAACTATGCGTCAGGAAAGCTCACACTGGACAATCCGCGGCTCATGCCGCAGAGGAGTTACTGTGCGAACACTCGAGTTGGGAAAGATCGCTGGTATCGTTGCGGTATTCTGCGTCGCAGCCGCGGTTGCCGCGTCCGCGCAAACCTTTACCACGCTGGTGCAGTTTAACGGAACTCCGCAACCCGCCAATCCGTCGCAGTTACTGGCGGGCATCGACGGGAACATTTATGGCATAACGTCGGCCGGGGGTAAGAATGGAACGTCCTCGACCGGCGGAACAGTTTTCCGCGTGACTCCCGCGGGCAAGGTCAGCCTTCTTTATAGTTTTTGCGCGCTGGCCAACTGCGCTGACGGCACCAGGCCGAATGGTCTGATTCAGACCGCCGACGGAAAATTCTATGGCACGACCGGCCTAGGGGGCGCGTCGGATGCTTCGATTTGCAGCAACGTCGGTATCGGTTGCGGTACTTTTTTTGAGATCGGAGCGGGGAAAATACTGACAACGCTGCATAGTTTTTGCTCCCAGACCAACTGCAACGATGGCTTCTCCCCGTGGGGCGCGCCCCTGGCTGTGGGCCGCAATGGAAATATCTATGGCACAACAAGCGACGGCGGCAATCTGAACGGGGACAATAACTGCGTGTGGGGATGCGGCACGATCTACGAAATCACGCCCACGGGTGCGCTCCAGACGTTGCATGTATTCTGCTCGAACCCGGCTTGCCCCGTGGGGTCAGGGGGCGCGTTGATGCTGGCCAAGGATGGCGATTTTTATGGAGCTACCGAGTACTCGGCTTCGGGCGATTACGGCGGCGGATTCTACAAGCTCACCCCGGACGGACACCTGTCGGTTTTCTATACCTTCGATGTGGACGCAAACGGCGATTGCTGCGGTAGCACGCCGGTTCAGGCGACCGACGGGAACTTCTACGGGTCTGCCGCGGGCGGGAAGTACGGATACGGGTTCATCTACAAACTGACACCCGGGGGCGGGCTGAGTTCGCTGTACGACTTTTGCGCTAACCCAAGCTGCCCGGACGGAGTGGGCGCCAGTGGGTTGATTCAGGGCAGGGATGGAAATCTCTATGGGACCACGGTCGAGGGAGGCGCGAACACCGGCCCTAATTGCGCTGCCCTGGGCTGCGGTACCGTGTTCCAGCTCACCTTGACGGGGACGCTGACCACGCTGCATAGCTTTTGTTCGGAGACGAACTGTGCTGACGGACTGCTTCCGCAGGGAGGGCTCATCCAAGCTAACAGCGGGATCTTTTATGGTGCTACTACTTCTGGCGGAGGAAGCGCGAACTGTGGAGGCGGCTGCGGCACCATCTTCAGCTTGTCGGTTAGTCCTGCGGTGGAGGCAAGCCGCAAATCTGAAAGCGCCGGGCGATGACGACGGTGATACTTTTTCCAGGGCAACTTCCCCTCACCTGATCAGGACGGATATTATCCGAATGCATTGATCCAGGCTGCCAACGGGAACTTCTACGGAACGAGCCAGGGAGGCGGAGCTACACAATCCGGCTCGGTTTTTGAACTCACGCCCAAGGGCAAGCTAACGACGCTCTACAGCTTTTGCTCGCCGGCCGGCTGCACGGACGGTGCAACACCCACTGTGGGGCTGGTCCTAGGCAGCGACAAGAATTTTTATGGAACCACACAGGCAGGCGGAGCCAACGGCCAAGGGGGAACGATTTTTGAGATCACCCCCGCGGGCGCGCTGACAACTCTCTACAGCTTTTGCGCTGAGGTCAAGGATAATTTGTGCATTGATGGAAGTCGCCCAGCGGGCCTTAGGCCCGGCGCTCATGGGGTTTTCTATGGAGCGACGTCCGCGGGCGGCCGCTTCAACAAAGATGGGAGCACCATTCTCGGCGACCGCACGGTTTTCTCAATCCAGGTTGCGGAGTGATTACGGCGTTTGTTTTAGAGGAGACATTGCCTGCGGGCGGCTTTTTTATCGGGCCGAAACCCTTGTCGTGGCGCTGGCTCCCCGCAAGAGCTGCTTGGAATGACAATGAGAATGGATACCGTGGTGCGTGGAAAGCGTCAGTCGTCAATTTTGCGGCTCGAATCCGGGCATAAGTTTGGGCGTCTGGCGAAGGAATCAGGAGCCTTAAACACGGGGGCACAGAGGATCACAGGAGAAAAACCGGGATTCATGAATGTCGATCTGCGCAGCGCACTACCTTAGGGGCGGGTGATTACTTCGTTGGGCGATGACGGCAGAACGAAGTTCACGTTGCGCGCGTTGTTGGCTTGCAGGGTTTGGGCTACGTTGAGAGTGGAGAGGGAAATCTTTTTGTTCCAGTAGCCGTCGGTGTAGTAGTCGCCGCGAGCGTAGAGGATGCCGTCGGCGATGGTGTAGTCGCGGACTTCTTCGCGGTGGCCGTCGCGGAAGATCAGGACTGCCGGGGCCAGGATGGGGGCTGGGCTCGAGGCTTGCGGCACGGGCGCCGACGATAGGCGCTGAGATTTTCCTGCGGCTACTTCTTCCTTGTTATTGGCTACCTCGCGGGCTTCCCCGTTTTTCGAATCTTCCTCGGCGGCCTTCACGCGGACGTAGCGGCCATTCTGGAGTTCGATCATCAGGGGCTGAGACGATGGCGCACGATCGTAGGAGGTAAAGTCGCGAGTGAGGGGATTGGCTCCTGATGCGGCCATGGCTGCGGCGGCTTGCAGCACGTAGGGCGGCGGCTCGGAGGCTACGGGATAGCCGGTGGCGTAGAGATCGGCGGGATCGAAGGCGTCGGTAAAGAAGGGAAAGGGCAGCGAGTTGTAGGGAGACGGGCGGCGATAGGAAGAAAAACGCGTGCCGCGAGCGTAGATGCCGTTATGCGGGCTGGAGTGTTGGAGAGTGTGGCCCTGCGAAGCATGAAAGGAAGGTGCTCTCTGGGCTGACGCGCAGGGAGCGATCGTCCCCAGAATCAAAGCCGCTATTGTACGGCTGCTAAATTTCTTCGAACGTCTCTTGCTGCCGGCGTTTGACGGACAGGAGTGTGCGTCCCACACCCACTCTGCCATGTTTTCGGCTCGTCTCATGTCAGTTGGCCTGCGCAGTGGGGGGAAGTTGGAAGGTTACGCCGCGGTCGTCGTTTTGTTTTTCGGTGGCGGGGAGATCGAGATCCGCCAGCGCGATCTTGCGGGGGTGGCCTGGAGTTAGATCGAAGAGCGTTTGGCTGACGATGGCGTAGTTAGCGATTTCGATTTGATGTCCGTCTTTGAAGACCAGCGTGGTCGAGACCTGGGGCGGTTCGGCAGCGGCCAGGTTCGCGGAGATGTTCGCGGAAATATCTTGATCGTTTCGATTTTGGGCTATTGGTTCGGAGACCGGAGGGACGTAGGAGTCTGGGCCGGAGCCGCGGCGATCAAAGATGGTGGGGCCTCCTTGGTACTCGGCGTCGTCGTTGTCGTCGTCTGGGGTGTCGGTGTTGTAGGCGTCGGCGTCATCGGCTGCGTAGGGGACGGGAACGGCGTAGAGATAGGGATAGTAAACTACGCCGCCGCCGGAGCCTGGGTTTGAGCCGCGATGAACTGGGTTGTGGTGCGGCGGGTTGTTGGAACCGCCGATGGAGTGCGGAGAGTTGGGGACGGAATGAGTTGCGTTGGTCGAGAACGACGGCGCGGAGTTCGCGGACGCGAAGCTATGAACTGCCGAACTCATCGCGGGTGCGCTAGGGCTGAAGCTGTGGCCGCCGGAAGAAGCTGAGTTGGCAGCGCTGTTGGCTTGCGCGGGGCAGAGGAGCGGGAGAAAGAGCATCCCGAGAAGAGCCAGCGAGGCCGGAATCGACTGCCGCACATTCGAATGATACTCCAATGGCAATTTCATGGCGCACCTCTTCTTATAGTTTAGATCGCGGCGGGGTGGGGTTGGTGCGGGGAAATTGTAGAGAATTGTTTCGGGAGGAAAAACCTTAAACCCGGAGGGCACAGAGGTTCACAGAGTAGAAAGTCTCACTCTTCGGCGGAGAGCAGAACGCCTCGTTGCACTCGGCTGGACAGCCCAGGCGGCCGTCCCACATTATTTTTATCTTTATCTTCAGCCTTGCGGAACTTGGGCCAGCGATTCTAGGCTCCAGACTATGTAGGCGCCCAGGAGCGCCCAGGTGCAGGCTGTGACCAGGGGGCGCGAGGTCGTTTCCATCAGGTCGGCTATGACGCCGGAGACGAAGATTAGGAGGAAGGGGATGGACGCTAGCAGGAAGCCGGCTCCGGCTACGCGGGGATGAGCCATGCCTAGAACGATGAACAGTGCGGCTATCAGTAGCGGGGCGCTGTTGCCGAAGTAACGCGCGCGCGGCCAGAGGGCGTAGGTGGCTATGGCTGCCGGCAAGAGTAGGGCGAAGGCGGGGCAGGCGCGAAGGATTTGCAATCCTACGGCGCGGTAGACCGCGAGGACGGTGAAGCTGCGCCAGGTGGCTCCCCAAAATGAGGCGCGGTGCATCGCTTGAAAGAAAATCTGCGCGCTAAAGAAGTAGGTCGCGAACAGTATCGCGAGCGCGACGACACAGGCGGCTAGCCATATGGTGAAGGCTGCGGCGCGGCGGATGGGGGCGACGTAGAGCATGAATGCCAGCGCCACTGGGACCACGATGATCAGCGAGAATTGCGAGCCTACGGCGATGGCTAGGGAAATTCCCAATAGGACTATGCGGCGCCAGTTCCAGAGGATGACCTCGCGCGGGGCGTAAAGAGTGTGGGCTACGGCGATGGCGGTGAAGATGGCTCCGAAGGATCCCCAGGCGGCCAGGATTTCAGGCTCGGTGTGCCAGACGGCTGCGGCTTGGATCATCGACGGAGAAAAGCAATAGAGAGTTAGGGCGAGGAAGCCGCCGTGGTTGCCGCAGAGGCGGCGGCTTACGTACCAGAGTGAGGCTCCGAGGAAAACTCCGAAGGCCAGGAACGGCAGGCGTGGGAGCCAGCGCCAGTAGGGTGCGGAGTCGGGATTGACCAGGCTTTGCGGTTCGGCGAGCAGAGGCGCGACGGTGACCAGAGCAAGAAGGGGAGAGTGTTCGGCGTCGAAGCCTTGCGCTTGAGAAACTTCGCTGGGAAGAGCCTGCGAGGAATCGGGGTAGGGGGCTCCGGCGATGCCGTTGCCGTGCATTTGGCGCCAGCCTGCGGCTAGGCGAACTTGTTCGTTGGGGTTGAGTTCGGTGCTGGACTTCAGTTCGGAGTGGACCAGCCAGAGAGCTTGCGCGAGGAAAAACAGGAGCAACATTCCGGCCAGAGCTTGAGGACGTCCGAAGCGCTGGCGGGTGAAAAATGGGGGCATAGGTGGGACGAAGTGTTTTACCATGAGCGAGCGGTTTTGCGGGAAAGAAGTGCGGCAGGCCGGCGCGGATGGAGAAACAGTTGCGCGACAATCTGGCGTGAGCTTTACCTTATGATAGCGGCTCAAGGGACCGCGGAGAAATGCGATTCGCAAGCGAAGTAACGGCGAGGTTACGGCGGAATCCTTGGAGCATTGCGGACGCGCCGTAGCGAAGTTCGAATTACTGCGACAAGGCGGCCAGCGTTTCTGCGAGCACGAGCGTGCCTCGGGCGATGTCTTCGGGAGATGCGTACTCGTCGGGCCGGTGGCTGTATCCTTTGCGGCACGGAATAAACAACATTGCAGTCGGGGCGATGCGGCTGATGAAGAGCGAATCGTGGTAGGCGCGGCTCACCATGGTGCGAAATTGCAGCCCGTGCTTTCGGCACGATTCGGAGAGGGCTTCGATCACGATCGGAGAGCAATCGCCGGGCGCGTCGGCGTTCAGTAGCTGAGAGCTGATGGCAACCTGGCGCCTGGCTGAAATCGTTCGACTCGCAGCATCTAGCGTTTGCATCACTTCATCGCGGCGGTTTAGATCGGTGTCGCGGATATCCACGCTGAGGCGAACTTGGCTGGGGATGCTGTTGACTGCGCCCGGAAATACTTCGCAGATTCCAACGGTTGCTACAGTATCAATCGCACCGCTCGATCGCGCTGCCTGCTCGAGGTCGAGAATCAATTCCGCGGCGGCGCAGAGGGCATCGTGGCGATCGGGCATAAGAACTCCACCGGCGTGGCCCCCGGCGCCTTCGATGGAAACGCGCAGGCTGGCCGGGGCGGCGATCTTCGTGACCACGCCGAGCGGAATGCGCTCTCGTTCCAGCAGCGGACCTTGTTCGATATGCAGTTCGACGAATGCTTTATAATAATCGGTCGGCAAATTTACCGACTCAAGTTCGTCCCCCAAGCCTGCTTGGGCTCGTACCTGCTCGACTGGCGCGCCTTCGCGGTCGGAGAGTTTTCTGGCGGCCTCGGCGGTGAGATTTCCTGAGAGCATGCGGCTTCCCAGGCAACCGATGCCGAATCGCGTGGGCTCTTCCGCGGTGAAGACCAATAATTCGATTGAGTTTTTCGGCTGGAATGCGGCGCGTTGAAGAGCTCGAATCGCTTCCAAGCCTCCAAGAACTCCAACCACGCCGTCGTATTTGCCGGCGTTGGGGATGGCGTCGATGTGCGAACCTGTGCCGATGACCGGCGCTGCCGGGTCTGCGCCGGTCCAACGCGCGAACGTATTTCCAATCGCGTCGTAGCGGATTTTGAGTCCCGCCTCTTCGCAGCGCGCTCTCAACCACGCGCGCGCCTTCAAATCTTGCGGCGTGAAAACGATTCGGGCTACGGCGGGAGGCTCGGCGTCAGAAAAAGACGCGAGCGCCTCGATCTCGGACGACAGGCGATCCTGGTCGATCGGAATCTTCACGGTTGCAGGGCCGTCCAGGGATGGCGGTGAAAATCTTTGTAGATGAGATATTTTGCCGGGACTTTGCCGAGCGCTCCGAACCACTGCGGGCACCACGAAGCCATCCAGATAAAGTCGCCGGCGGCGACCGGGTACCACGAATCGCCGAGGCGATAGATTCCTCCACCTTCGAGCATGATGAGTCCGTGCTCCATCACGTGCATCTCGACCATGCTGAGCGTGGCTCCGGGCTGGTAGACCATGGTGTTCACCGCGAAGTCGTAACTCATCTCATCGGGAAGCAGGCATTTCACCTGCAGGCTGGGATCGTCGTCGAGAGGATGCGGCTCGACTTTGTCTTCGCTGCCGATAATCGGTTGCGGCGGTTTGACCGCGGCAACCGCTTGGTAAGGTTTTTCAATCACAGCGACGCGGCTGATTTTATTTTTTACTTTTACGCCCACCACGCGATGGGGAAATCCCCCGGGCAGATAAGCGAAACCGCGTGCCCCGAGCTGGGTTGATTTGCCCGCCTCGACTTTCACCGCACCCTCGATTACATAAATAAAGCGTTGCGCCGCGGTGGCGCCGAGGGTTCCGCCAGCTTCGATTTCGGCCGTGTACTCAGTGAAGGCTGCGCCCATCGCCGGACCGACGTGGACGATGGCTGAACAAGCCTTCATGCCGGGCAGCGTGATGCGTACGAATGTGTCCGGCGTTAAAAGCAGATGATTGCTGCGCTGCGCGCTGCGCGTCTGGCCGAGATTATGCACTTCCGATCCTCTCCTGAATTGCGGGCGAAGGAGCGGCGGGCGACGCTGCCAACTGATTCAGCAGGTGCAGGCCGCATGCGATCGCTTTCTCGACATCTTCAACAGAAACGGATTCGGCGGGATCGTGGCTGATGCCGCCGGGAGTGCGCAGAAAAATCATGGCGGAAGGAATTTTCTCGGCCATGATCATGGCGTCGTGGCCGGCTCCGCTCATCATGCGATGCGGAGCGCAGCCTGTGGCCGCAATGGCACGCTCGATTTCAGCAACCAGGGATGGATCCATGGCAACAGCGCGCTGATCCAGGCGCGCCTCCCACTCCACGGTTAGTCCGCGCCGCTGCGCGATTTGTTTGGCTTGCTCGACGAGATTCTTCACCGCGTTGCTTCTAGTTTCGTCCCTGGCGTGGCGAACGTCGAGCGTGAGCCAAGCTTCACCGGCAATCACGTTGGCGGCTCCGGGGCGGGCCTCGATTTTGCCCACGCTCGCGACCAATCCGGTCACAGCGCGCGCCGTACGCTCGACCGCGACGATCCATTCGGCGGCAGCGGCCAGAGCATCGTGACGAAGATGCATGGGCGTGGTACCGGCATGATTGCTGCGGCCGAGAAAAATGAATTCGAGCCGGCTCTGCCCGGCGATGAAATCGACGGCTGCGAGGGGCTTGCCAAGCTCTTCGAGCACCGGCCCTTGTTCGATGTGAAACTCGACATACCCCAGGCAATCGGCGGCGACGCGGGCGCGAGGAATTTCTGCAGGGTCGAGACCGAAGTGCGCAAGCGCTTCTCGAACGGCGATTCCTCGACGATCTCGAGCTTTCAATAGCTCTTCGTCGAAGCGGCCCACCAGCGCGCGGCTGCCGATGAAGGGCACCCCGAATCGGACTCCCTCTTCCTCGCTGAATCCGATGACTTCAATTGCGAAAGCGAGTCTACGGCCCTCGAGAGCTTCGAGAAGCGAGACCGCAATGACCACGCCGAGGATGCCATCGTACGCGCCTGCGTGGGGGACGGTATCGAGGTGCGAGCCGAGAAGCAGGCGTGGACAGTTCGCTTCGATGCCGGGATAGAAGCCGCGCAAATTTCCGGCAGCGTCCACGCGCACCGACATGTTCAAAGCTTCCATCCAGCCGGTGATTTCGCGGTGGCAATCGCGCATGGGCGGCGAAAGAAACGTTCTGCGCGTGCTGCCCGGGTCTTCGGAATATGACGCCAGCTTTCGGCAACGGGCAATCGCTTCTTCCGCGCGCTTGCGACTCTGGCTGTGCTTCGTCAAGTTGAATCGCCTCTGAACTCAAGCCTCGCGGACGACCTTAGCCGTCGCCCAGCCAATGACCACGAGCGCCACCAAAATCTCCCACGCGTAGGTGTTGCCGTAAGTTGCGACTGGAAAGTGATTGCTGATCATGATAAAGACTACGGGAACGGCCATGAAAGTATTGTGTTTGGATCGTAGCTTGGCCTGAGCGCCAAGCGAGGCGTCGAAAGTACCGCCGGAAGCGGCGACCGCGATCATCCTGCGTTGTGAGGGAAGAATCCGGAACCAGACGTTGGCAGTCATGATCGTACCCAAGACCGCGCCGAGGTGGATGTAGGCAGCGCGTCCACTGAAGACACGGGTCAAACCCCAGGCGAGCGCGGCGATGACCAGCAGACAAAATGCTGCGAACCAGGGTGCAGACTCCCCTAGCGGCGAGCGCACCGCGAAATCGTAGAGGAGCCAGCCTCCGGCTAATACGGCGATTCCGATGGCGATGCCGGTGGCTTGCGCGATGTTGGCCACGTCGGGATCGAGCAGGCCGCTGCTGGAGTAGTAGACGAGATAAAGCAGGATCATTCCGCTGAGCCACGTCATGGCCGCTTCCCAGCGGAACCAGCGAACTTGCGCCGCGGGAACGCCCAGCGATTTTTGTTTGGCGACGGCATAGAATCCGCCGCTGTGCACCATCCAGACTTGCTGCGGAGCGCCCTCGGGCGCAGATTTTTCGAGGCGGCCGAATTGCCCGTCGAGCCAGGTGAAGTAATAGGTCTGCCCGACCCACATGATGGCGGCAAAAACGTGGAACCAGCGCACGCTGAGGTTGAGCCATTCGCGAATTGCAGAGGTCAATGGGGCAGCTCCATTCTTGATTATGCCCTTTTCGATTATGCCCTCAAGTTCCCCGATAGGTGGTGTAGCCGTTCGGGCTCAACAGCAGCGGAATGTGATAGTGCGATTCGCTCTCTCGCACCGAGAAGGTGATTTCGATCACGGGATAGAGCGAAGCCGTTTTTTGAAACGCGCAGTAACTCGCGGTATCGAAAGCGAGGCGGTAGACGCCGGGAGAGAGATCTTGCTCTGGCGGCAAAAGTTGGGCACAGCGCCCATCCTGATCGGTGCGCAGCGACTGCAGAATGCGCCAGCCCGCGGGCTCCTGCTTTTCGAGACTCACGGGCACGTCTCGCGCCGGCTTGCCGAGTGCGAGATCGAGAATGTGGGTCGAGATGCGCTTTAGCTCAGCCATTTTTTTAGTCTGATGTGGGTAATCTGCCGCTGCTGTTCGGCGGCCTCGCGAAGTTCTGTGGCTGCGTCATTCTGCAACCGGCGATCGAGAATCTGCAACATTTCCGCGGCCGATTTTCCGGTGGCACACACAATATATATGTAGCCGAACTTCCGCTCGTATTCGCGGTTGCGTTCGGCTAACGCGATCTTGACCGCATCGTCGGCATCCGCAACTTGGCGCTGCTCTTGATTGGCCCAAGCTTCCGCGGCTTGGGCTTCAGGATTTGCAGCCTTCGATTCGCCGATGCGAGGATGACTGCGAAAAGCTTCGAGCCAGTCGGCTTCCGTCAGACGGTCCCAGATTTCGTCGGCAGCGGACTCCAGAGCGTTTTCGTCTTGGAACGGCCTTCGCGCCGTCATTTCGCGAGCCCAGGCTCTGGAGCCGCAACCGCGGAGAATCTGCGCGGCGGCTTCATCCTCAGAAGCCACATTCCAGCGCGCGAGCACGTGGCCGATGGTTTTCGTATCGGAGTTCAGCAGCTTTAGAAATTCTGCCACGAGATTGCCCGCAACCGCCGCGCGATATTTAGCGGTGGAACGAATATCGTCAATGGGGCGGACTTCCGCAGCCGCTGTTCTTCTGGCCAAGCTTATCAGCGATAGATCGAGCTTCTTTCCGGTCACAACTTTTTCCGTTTCGCCCAAGCGCAAGGGAACCGGGGCGACACTACCTACGGCGATGCGGATCTCTTCGATGATTCGACTGCCGTCAGGGTTCGCAATTCGCCCGAGGGATGCGATACAGACTTTTGAAATCGCCTGCGCGTTGCGGCTGCCAACTTTTCGGGCGTGACTGACGTATCCGGAAAAACACCGGGGAAGACAAATGGCTTGAATCAGTTCGTCGGGCGCCAGCTTCGTCTTTTTATATCCCGTGTGAAACTCAGCGTAGGAGAACCGGCGCTGGCCGCGCACCGACGTCAGAATCAACTCCGCATCGTAGGCCAGCAGCGCGGGCAACGAATCCGCAGCGGGCGAGGCGTTCACGATGTTGCCACCGAGAGTGCCGCGATTTTGGTTGGCGATGCCTCCGGTCCAGCCCGCGGCGCGGGCTAGCATGGGGAACTCGCGC
This sequence comes from Candidatus Sulfotelmatobacter sp., assembly GCA_049513475.1. Classification (GTDB taxonomy): domain Bacteria; phylum Acidobacteriota; class Terriglobia; order Terriglobales; family Acidobacteriaceae; genus Sulfotelmatobacter. Next base: position 20,419 of record JBEKWC010000048.1, read on the forward strand.
GCGATGATTTCGTGCTTGCGAATGTCGGTGAAAGTTGAGCCTGCGCCCACGTTGATTTCGTTGGCCCGCACTTCGATGCGGCGCAGCTCCGGGAGGTTCCAGATGCTCACCAACTTTCGCGCAGGCAGCTTTCCCGCTGCGTATAACACCATCAAGTCGGTGCCCCCGGCCAGCGGCAGCCACTCGCCGGGATTTCGCGCCAGAAGCGCGACGGCCCCTTGCAGGCTGCCGGGAGCAACGAGTTCGAAGTCGCCGGGATCGGATCTCATTCGGGCCCCAAGAATTGGGCCGCCTTCGCCACCGCTTCGAAGATCTGAACGTAGCCGGTGCAGCGGCAGAGATTGCCGGAGAGCCCTTCCTGGATTTCTGCCAGCGACGGATCGGGGTTCTCACTCAAAAGATGGTGGGCGGCGAGAATCATTCCCGGCGTGCAGATGCCGCACTGCGCGCCGCCGCATTCGAGAAAGGCCTGCTGCAAAGCGTGCGGTTTTGCCCCGGCGGCGACGCCCTCGATCGTAGTGACACTGGTTGCTTGCGCCTGCAGCACCGGGACCAGGCAACTGTTCACGAGCAGGCCATCCATCAAAACCGAGCACGAGCCGCATTCGCCTTCGCCGCAGCCCTCTTTCGCGCCGGTTAGTGTTAGTTGTTGTCGAAGCACGTCGAGGAGGCGCTCCATGGGGAAGGCCCGCACCGTTTTGCGCTCGCCGTTCACGGTGAATGAGATCTCAGATTTTGCGGGATTGGTGTGGCTTCCAGGCCTCGACCCGGGATCGTGGGATGAGCCGATCATCGCGCTGCGCTCGCAACGGGGGAGTCATTCTCAAACGAGCGCGGCGCAAGGATTTCGAAGATATCCTCGGGCAGAAGAGGGATGGAATCGAAGGGAACCCCCAGCGCGTCTTCGACCGCGTTCAGAATCGCGGGAGCGGGGCCGTCCATGGGAAGTTCGCCGATGCCCTTGGCGCCGAAAGCGCCGTGCACGTTGCCCAACTCCTCGAAGAATACGCGGATGGGCGGCAGGTCGGCGGAGGTGGGCATGATGTAGTTTGTCATCTGGTTGTTCTGCATGCGTCCGTTCTGCCAGATTACTTTTTCATATAAGGCAAAGCCGATGCCCTGCGCTACCCCACCTGCGATTTGGCCGACGGCGAGAACCGGGTGCAATACCTTTCCGACTTCCTGGAGCGCGACAAAGTCATTCACCGATACGGAATAAGTCGCCAGGTCGACGGCAACTTCCGAAATGTAGATCGCCCAGGAATAGGCGGCGTAGGCTTCGCCGCGATAGTTTTGATCGTCCCAGAAAATGTCGGGGGGGGGTTCGTACTGCGACCACGAGCGCAGGTCGCCGTGTTTGGCGATATAACTTGCGCAGGCCGCCCGAAATTCGTCGGCGGAGTAAGAGTCGCCCAGCAGGCCGCCGAGTTTGAGCGTCTGCAGCAGCCCGTGCGCCGCGGATTCAACGAGTTTTCCCACGACCATCACGGTGCGCGAGGCGACCGTCGGCCCGCTGTTGGGCACTTGCTGGGTATCGGGTTGCGCAACCGTTACGTCGGAATAGCGCAGGCCCAGCGCCTCGGCCGCGATCTGACTGAGCACCGTGTTGGTTCCCTGGCCGAATTCCGTGCTCGATACGAGGACGCGAACTCCGCCCTCGGCGCAGCCCTCGACGCCGACGATTGACTTGAGGGTACGTTCGCCTGCGCCGGTGAAACCCGCGCCGTGCAGGAAGGCGGCGATGCCCGCTCCTCTTTTTGTCGTCGAAACGCGATTTTCTTTCGAGAAGCTTTCGCGCTTCGAGACATAGCTTGAAAGTTCGAGTGCCCGGTCGAGCAGCTTGCCGAGATCGATCGGTTCGCGCACGATCTGTCCCGTGGTGGTCGTTTGCCCGGGCTGTAGGAAATTCCGGCGGCGGATTTCGATCGGCGAGAGGCCCACGATGCGCGCGATGCGATCCATGTGGCGCTCGATGGCGAAGAGACTTTGAGGGGCGCCAAAACCGCGGAATGCGCCGTGCGGAGGAGCATTGGTGGCGACTGCTTTACCGCTTATGCGAACGTTCGGCCAGTGGTAGGGCCCGGCTGCATGAATCACTCCGCGGGAAAGAACGACCGAGGATAAGGTCGCATAAGCGCCGCCGTCGATGGTGAAGTCGATCTCCCCGCCGAGAATCTTGCCGTCGCGGCCGACCGCGGTGCGGTGCCGCGTACGCGAGGGATGGCGCTTGGTGGTCGCGGCCATATCTTCGGCGCGGTCATACACGATCTTCACCGGCTTGCCCGCTTTGATGGCCAACAATGCCGCGTGGCCCGCGATGATGGAGGGATAATCTTCCTTGCCGCCAAAAGCGCCGCCGGTTTCCATTTGCACGACGCGAACTTTTTCCGCGGGCAAGTTCAAGAGCGTCATCAAGGATTTGTGCACGTAGTAAGGGCACTGCAGAGAGCCCCACGCCGTGATGCCCTGCAGCGGGTCGAAGAGGGCGATCATGCCGTTATTTTCTATGTAGAGTTGCTCTTGTGCGCCGGTCGTGTATTCGCCTTCGACGATGTAATCGGCCCTCGCCCAGACGGCATCGACCTCGCCTTTTTCGATCCGATAAGTCTTAAAGATGTTGTCGGAGCCCCAGATCGTTTCCGAGCGGCGCTCGCTTTCGTCGATCGTAAAAATCGCGGGCAGAGGATCGTATTCGATGGATACCGCGTCTACCGCTTTGCGCAGGGCGTGGCGGTTCGCATGCGCCAGCAGGAGTATCGGCTCTTCCGAATGGTTTACGAATTCGGTCGCGAGGCAGGGCTGATCGTCGCCGATGAGCGCGATGCAGTTCTTGCCGGAAATATCTTTCGCAGACACGATCACGAACTCATTCCACTGGATCGCGGGATCGAACGTAATCTTTTTTATCTTGCCGCGCGGAATTTGACTGCGAACGGTCGCACCGTACAGCATTCCGGGCAAAGTCATGTCGTCGATGTACGTGGCTTTGCCGGTGACCTTGTCGCGGCCCTCCTTGCGGGGGACTGCCGTGCCTACGATGCAGTCTGGGCTCATGATTGAATTTTGATTCTTTTGCGATAATCCCCTGAACGGACATTCCCCGCTCGTCGGATGGGACAGTTTAGCCGACAATCCGCCGCCGTTGTCAGGAATCAACAAGCCAAAGCCATCGGAAAAACAAATCCCGGCGACTCCGCCCCCCGATCACGGCGCCCCTTGCGGCTGCAGTTGATACTCGCGGCCCGCCGGCTCGCCCGGGAATGCGCCGTCGACAAACACGGGCACGCCGCGCACCCAGGTCGCCTTCACCACGCCGCGAAGTTTTTCGCCTACGTAAGGGGAAAGCGGATGGCGAAAGTGCAAATGCTTTTCCGCGGCCACAAATTCTTCTTCGGGATTGAATATGACAAAGTCGGCGTCGAAGCCAGGGGCGATTTTGCCTTTGTGCATCGGGCAGCCCGCCAGTCGCGCCGGGCCTTCCGCCATCCAGCGCGCCATATCGGCCAATGTGAATCCACGTTGGCCGCACTCGGTCCACATTACCGGCAGAGTGAGCGAAAGGCTGGCGATGCCGCCCCACGCGGTTCTGAAGCTGCCTTCCTCAAGCCGCTTCATGGCCGGCGGGCAGGGCGAATGATCCGAGACCACCATGTCGATAATGCCCTCGCGCAGCCCCTGCCACAGCCGCTCACAATTTTCGCGGCTGCGAAGGGGGGGTGCGCATTTGTAGAGAGTGGCTCCGTTTTGGATCGCTTCGGCGGTCAAGTGCAAATAGTGCGGACACGTTTCCACGGTAACTGGAAGTCCTTGCGAGCGCGCGATGCGCAACTCCGGCAGCGCTGAACTGGCCGAGAGATGGACGATGTGCAGGCGGAAGTTGAAATGGCGGCACAGTGATAAGAGCATTCGGATCGCCGCCAGCTCCGACTCTTCCGGGCGGGATTTCAGATACGTCGAATAACGAGTCCAGTCGGCGTTGCTTAGAGCTTCGGTGGCGTGCTCGATCGGGCCCGGAAGCTCGGCATGAACCAGCAACGGCAGACCGGACTTCGCGACTGCCGGCAGCGCCGCTCGCAACTGCTGATCGGAAACCATCGTGAAGCCGTCGATGCCAGGGTGAATCAGAAAGCATTTGAAACCCATCACACCGGCGGCCCCGAGCGCTTCGATATCACCGAGGTTGTCGGCAACGACTCCCCCCCAGGCGGCCCAGTCAACGCGGCAGCGGCCCCGAGCAGCTTCGCGCTTGGCTTCGAGAGCGGCGACGGTGGCGGTGGCCGGCAGGCAATTCAAAGGCATGTCGACGAGAAAGGTGTAGCCTCCGGCGGCGGCGGCGCGGGTCGCGGTGTCGAAGCCCTCCCATTCCGCACGGCCGGGATCGTTGATGTGTACGTGGGAGTCGACGAGGCCGGGGAGAATCGCCGCGTTTCCGAAATCAAATTGTTTGGCGTGCGCGGGCGCCTGCTCCGGAGAAACGACCGACGCGATCTTCCCATCCTCGGCGAGAATGGCCGCGGGACAAATTCCTCCGGGCGTCACGACTCGACGCGAAATAAAAGCTTGCAGTTCCAAACCTTCACTCCAGTTTCCCGCGCGGCGAAATCGCGAACGGTTGAATTCAAAAGAACATTTTACGAACTCCCGATTTCCAGCTTATACTCCCTTCTCAAGCGAAGCGGCTGCGAAAGTCCATGTCGACCGATGCCCTCGCAGGTTCGCGGATTGCAAGCCTGCCGAAGTATACGACTGCGTAGCGGCAGAGCCACCTCATGGATAGTCCTTTCATGGCGCGCGCCATTCAACTGGCGATTGAAAACGTGGGATCCGGCCGCGGTGGGCCCTTCGGCGCGGTGATCGTGCGAGACGGCAAGATGATCGCCGAAGGCGCGAATCAAGTTACTTCCAGCAACGATCCTACCGCGCACGCAGAAGTGCTGGCCATCCGCGCCGCCTGCGCGAAGCTTGGAATTTTCGAACTGCACGACTGCGACATCTACACTTCCTGCGAGCCTTGCCCCATGTGCCTGGGAGCCATTTACTGGGCTCGGCTCGCGCGCATCTATTTTGCCTGTGGCGCTGCCGACGCCTCGCGCGTGGGCTTCGACGATTCCCTGATCTATCGCGAGATCGCGACACCGCACGCCCGCCGCGCCATCCCCATGATTCAGATGATGCGCGACGAGTCCCTGGCCGCGTTTCGCGCCTGGGAAGAAAAGCCCAACAAAATCGCCTACTAAGGAAACGGTTTGATCGATCGCTACTTCAAGCTCTCGGAGAATCATACTTCCGTTAAACAGGAGATGCTGGGCGGCCTGACCACGTTCGTGACGATGGCTTACATCATCGTGGTGAACCCGCAGATCCTGGCGCAGGCAGGAATGCCGGCCGAGGGCGTGGTCTTCGCGACTTGTTTTTCGGCGGCCGTGGGCACGCTGGTGATGGGACTTTATGCTAACTATCCCATCGCGCTGGCACCGGGCATGTCGCTGAATGCGTATTTCACCTACTACGTTTGCATGTCGATGCACGTACCGTGGCGAACGGCGCTGGCGGTGGTTTTCTGCTCCGGCATGCTTTTTCTGATTCTCACGGTGACCCGCGTGCGGGAACAGATCGTGAACGGCATGCCCGACTGCCTGAAGCACTCCACCGCTGCGGGAATCGGGATGTTCATCGCGTTCGTGGGCTTGCGGAATGCCAAGCTGGTTGTGGCCAATCCCGCGACATTCGTCGGCCTGGGCAGCTTCTCCGATAAAGAAGTGCAGACCGCCTGCTTCGGGGTTGGCCTCACTTTGATTTTGATGGCGCGAAAACTCCACGGTGCCATTCTGCTGGGAATTCTGGGCACGGCCTTGTTGGGGATTGTGCGGGGCATCACGCTTTGGCCGACCTCGATGTTTTCCATCCCGCATCCTTCCTCCACTTTTTTGCAACTGGACTTTCACGGGCTGCGCCATCTGGGCCTGCTCGAAATTGCCTTCGCTTTTTTGTTTGTGGATCTGTTCGATAACGTGGGCACGCTGGTCGGGGTGTGCGAGCAGGGCGGCTTTATGCGGGACGGAAGGATTCCTCGCGTGGGCCGGGTTCTGATGGCCGATGCCGTGGGCACGGTGTTTGGGGCTTTGACCGGGACTTCGACGGTTACCAGCTACATCGAGAGCGCGGCCGGAGTGGCCGCCGGGGCGCGCACGGGGCTGAGTAATGTGGCGGTCGCCGTTTTATTCTTGCTGGCAATGTTGTGCTCGCCGCTGGCGGCGGCAATTCCGGGCTACGCTACTGCGCCTGCGCTCATTTTGGTCGGGGTATTGATGTCGCAATCGATCGCGCAAATTCACTGGGGAGAGTTCGACGAAGCCGTGCCGGCTTTCATCACGATGCTGGCTACCCCTCTCACTTTCAGCATCGCGACCGGGCTTAGCCTGGGTCTGATTTCATACACCGTGGTGAAGATTGCGGCCGGGAAAATTCGCGAAATCAATACTTTGATTTGGATTCTCACCGTGCTCTTTATCTTGCGGTATGTCTATCTCGCGGTGGCTTAGAGGATTGCATCGGAGACGATACCCACGAAGAAGACTTCACAACCAACCTTGCGCACGGGTTCCACGTCTTAGAGCGGACGAGGCTAGGCATGACGATTCACAAATGGACTCGAAGCACGGCGAGTAGCTGGCTGCTCTTGCTTTGCTTGCTCTTGACCGAGTCGAGTACCGCCGAGCAAATTCGAGTGAAGTACGTCCAAGGCGTGCTGCACGGCTTTCTGGCGGTCAAGACGCAGGAGGGGACGGAGATTGGGGCCGGCGAACTCGAGCAGACGGTCAGCGGGATTCGAGTTACCGTCAAGCTTCAACTCCATTTCGATGACGGCTCCGTGTTCGAAGAGACATCGGTTTTTTCTCAGCGCGGAGTTTTTCGGCTGGTCAGCGACCACGTGCTCGAAAAAGGTCCCGCTTACAAAGAACCCATGGAAGTATGGATCAATTGCCAGACGAATCAGGTTAAGGTGCGGGAGGTGAAGGATGGGAAAGATAAGGTCACGGTGACGCGAGTGAATCTACCCACCGATCTCGCCAATGGAATGGTGCCGGTGCTATTAGAGAACATCACCGACGACGTTGAGCACACGCTCCCCATGCTGGCGGTGACGCCGAAGCCGAGAATCGTAAAGCTGATTGTCGCGCCCGAGGGTGAGGACACATTCTCGGTCGAAGGCGCCAAATATAAAGCCACAAGATATCTCGAGAGAATCGAGATCGGCGGCGTTGCGGGTGCGGTGGCGCCGCTGGTGGGGCAGAAGCCTCCGGATGGCCGCTCTTGGATTTTGACTGGTGCTGCACCCTTGCTGCTGAAGTCGGTGGGGCCGTTGGCTGCTGGAACGCCGGTGTGGGAGCTGGAAATCGCTTCTCCGACTTGGCCTTAAACCGGCCAATAGCTCCGTAAACGAGATAAAACTTGTTTATGGTTCCCCCACAGTTCTGGCACGAGTACTTGCGCCTTCCGCCTCTCGCCGTCTTTTCGATGCGTTCACCGCATAGCGGGCATGTCTTTTTGGTCGTGTCTCATCGTTTTCCGGGTCAACGAGCGTAACCGCGATATTACGCCAGTAGCCCACGGCCTTCCTTTCCATCCGAAATCTAAGCGCTAAAAAACGCGATACTCCAGACCACGGCAAGCGAGCCGCCCGCCAGCCCAGCAATCACACGAGAACGCCCATTGCCTACAACCGCCGCAACAACAGAGAAGACTGACAACGGCCAACCGACATAACCCCCGCCATCGCCAGTCGGTGTTCATTCGAGTGGCCTATGTGCGCGAGCTGTATGTAAGACAGCACACCATATAGGCATAAGGCCGAAACCGAAGCGGTGGCCAAGCCGTATGCAACCGCATAGATCCGCCAGTTCCGAGGAGGCGGGACGCGCCACCAACGCACCCACCCGACCGTAAGAAGCGCGCAGGGAGAAAAAGCGAGCATGTACGCTAGCATCTTCCCTATCATCGCGGGCGCGTTTACGTGATTAGTACCGTCCACCGCGACCAATAATTTCAGAATGCACATTAAGAAGAACAACCAGTAAATCCAAGCGAGTCGCTTTTGGTTGATCGAAAAATACGGGTTGCGCCGAATCCAAAAGAAGACCCACATGATGACTGAACCCATCACCAGAGACAGCGGAATAACGACGGCGGGTGAAGTTGCCCAAATCATGACCACGTAGAGCAGTAGTCCTGCTGCCATGAAGGCACGATACTTTTGCCACTGCTCGATGGTCCGCACGCGGACCGGGCGAAGGGAGGAAACCGTCTCCAGTACTTGATCAAAGCTGTCGATACCTTCTGGTATAGCGATGACGCGACTCTTAGTCTTGCCAATCACACGCAAGTATCGTCCCTGAAAGTGCTCGACCGCTTGGACCTCATCGAATTGCAGACGGAGGTCCGGTATGTCCGCCTGTCGCCTCAGTAGGTAATCGCTTCCGATTTCCAGATCATAGGTATCCCAGCACTTCTTCAACCATCGCCTCATTCTGCGCGGATACCAAACCGTCAAGTACGCAATGTACGCGGCCCTCACCAAGCCGTACCCCATCATCAACTTCGGCGTAGCCGCTTGTCGGATTCCTAGGATGACAAATACGACCGTCGAGAGCGCCACGACCAGCACGAGGGTAGGCATGTAAGACGAGCGAATACGCTCTTCCTCGCCGGGGAGCGCCGCTGCCAGCAACCGGTAGTGCAGAGCTAGGTCCGTCATGGCCGGGATTTTACACGCAGGGCCGCAATTCAGGTAGCGGAGCGGAAGAGCACAAACTGTTGTAACCAGGCGTTTCGCTCAAATTCCATTTACGTCCGAACGAGCAGGAACCGTTCTCGAATCTCGCCCTCGAAATAGGCCAACTTCCCCGGAATGCAGGAAAGCACGGTCCCTGTGCCGTAGCCCACGATTTGCTTTAGAGCAGTGAGCAATTCCATGTTTTTGCCGTCGTGCTCACCACCAATGACATGGCAGGTTTCGGGTGCGCCCATCGCTCGGAGTATGTCCGCAATATTCGGCGGGTGCTGGTGTCGCGGTTCAATCGAGCGGATGCATTCAGGAATAAAGCAGTCCCGCCCATGATGGTCAAATTTGCTGGTGAATTTGTGACGGTTCTTGGAACTGGCGAGCAGTTCCAACGCTCGTTCCCGTCGTGCTTTCGATATGAAGGACTCGGCAAAAGCCGATTCGTGCGGTTTCATGCCTGCACTTTAACACCGCAGACTTCGTACTGACGTATCTCATCGATGCACTTCTTGCAGCAGTTAAAACCCCGCTCGCACTTGGACTCATGGCAGTCTTCACAGAGTTCCCATTCTTCTGAGATGCCCGCCTCCGCTCTTTCCCGTTCGATCCTGCGTGCTTCAAGGAAAACCTCACGGCGTTCTGCCGCCGTCCATTCCCGGACGGGCTTGCCTTCACGGATTTCTCGTCGTTTACGAGCGCCGGCAGCAGGTTGCATGGAGGAGTTGTCGGATTTGTCCATTTCGTTCACCCACCCAAGTAACGAACAACAATGAAATTGAAACTTAGTGGCGAATATGGCCTTATCGAAGTCCCTACACTTCTGGTAGAACGTCTCTGTGCCAGTGCGCCGGGCAGGAAACCTGATACCAACAGGGGCGATGCGGGTGATCGAGGGAACGCCGGAAAGAGCCTGCAAGGTCGTCCCGCCCGACCCTCCGTGCGTACCCTCCACGCACGGAACCTGAATGACTGTGTACAAAAGAGGCTCGACATGGTGGACAGACTTTTCCATCGACGGCAGGCGCTTTCGCCTGTCCCTCCAAACTTCTGATCATCGTGAAGCCGCACGCAGGGAGAAGCTGCGAATCTCAGAGGCACAGAACGGCGGTCTGCTGCCACGGACGATCGCCAAGTTGAACGTCACTGAGGCGGCGGAACTTTACTTGATACGGCGGCAGTCTGAGGTGTCGGTGTCCACTATCAGGCTGGAGCGTGACGCCCTCAAGCAGGTTAAGCGTCATCTCGGCACTTCCATGATTGGGAGCCTCACGACTGAATCCATTGTGTCCTACGTCCCATGTCGCAAGGCGGAACGTATCGGAAACCGCACAGTGAACATCGAGGTCGGAGTCCTGCGCCGAATCCTGAAGCAGTTCAAACTCTGGCATTTCGTGGCTGATGGCTATAATCCGCTGCCCGAACCCAAGGACATCGGCAGGGCACTCAGCCCTGAGCAGGAATTGAAGTTCTTCGACGTTGCCAGTAGCCGAGCAGAGTGGAGCGTGGCGTTTTGGGTCTCGCTCATTGCAGCCAACACGACGACTGGCGGGTGCGAAATCAGAAACATTAGATTGCAGGATATCCAAATGGAGGCGAAGACGCTCTGCGTCAGGGTCGGCAAGAACAAGTTTCGGGTCAGGATTATTCCTCTCAACCAAACCGCATGGTGGGCGGTCGAGCAACTGCTCGACCGGGCACACAAGCTGGGAGCAACAAGTCCCGAACACTATCTAATCCCGAAGCGTCTCTCTGGGAAAAAATACGATGCGGCTCAACCGCCGAGTCGTTGGGGCTGGCGAACTGCTTGGCGCAAACTGACCAAGGAAGCTGGACTCGAAGGTCTGCGTCCGCACGATCTGCGCCATCATGCGATCACCAAGTTGGCTGAATCGTCGGAAACAAGCGAACAGACCATCATGGCAATCGCAGGGCACGTCTCCCGAGAAATGCTGGAACACTACAGCCATATCCGGCAGGAGGCGAAGCGGCGGGCAGTCGAGTCACTGGACAACGTCACAATCACGGCACAATTAGGAAAATGGGAGGCAGCAGCGATAACGAACAGAGCAGCGAAAAAACCCGAAAACAATAGAAAGAAATTGGTCGGGACGGGCAGATTTGAACTGCCGACCCCTCGCACCCCAAGCGGCTCTGAAGACTCAGGGTCGTAGTAAATAAATGCCCTTGTTGACTTCTGATTGGTCTCTTTCCCCCTGTTTTTCCGTGGTTGCGTCACAAAAATGTCACAGATTCTTTACCGCAAATTAGCGAACGGGGCTTTGCATCGCCGCTTGAGCTTCCATCGGCGTGATGGAGCCTGTGCTCAACATCGCAGTGAGAACCGCATCTCGACGGCTCTTGGCCCTATCAGGGTGAAGGTCGGGGGAGTACATCCTCGGAGCCTTGAGCAGTCCGGCAATCATTGCAGCCTGTGCAACGTCCAACTCGGAAGGGCGTTTTCCGTAGTAGTGTTTAGCCGCATTCTCAATTCCAACTCCACCATCGCCGAAATAGGCTTTATTGAGATACATGGTGATCAGTTCCTCCGAAGAGAATCTGCGGCGCACCTGAACGAACGCTTTGTATTCCAAAAGGTGTCGCTTCAGCATCCTGCCTTGGTGATTGCAAAACATGCTACGAGCGATCTGGAGAGCAAAGTTTCGTTCATCACCTTCTGCCGCCCGTGTTGCCTTGAGGACGTTCTGACCAATGAGGCTATTGGGAAGAACATTGGCCGAACCTTCGGGACAATCGATCACTTCGGTCGCCGGAACGTTTGGTGCGAATCCGGCAAGCGTATCGAAGTTCGGAATGTCCATCGAGTAGAAGAAGAACCAGCCAATCCCAATAACTACAACGGTGAGCAAAACCAGTGCTGCGCCGAGCAAGACTCGCAAAAGGGTTCTCATACGTCCGTTGAGTGTATTTCACCCCAGAAGTCGGCGGATGTCCACAGGATTTCTGGCGTAGTCAATTTCCCAAAAACTAACGGAGGAACACATGCGAGTCGGACTCTATGCCCGAGTGAGCACGTTGAACGGCCAGCACCCTGAAATGCAGCCATCCGAACTTCGGGAATACGCTGACCGTCGTGGTTGGGAGATTGTGGGCGAGTACGTTGATGAGGGGGTGTCTGGCTCCAAGGAATCCCGCCCCGAGCTTAATCGCCTTATGGTCGATGTTCACCGCCGCAAGTTTGAAGTTGTGCTCGTCTGGAAAATCGACCGCTTCGGAAGGTCGTTGAAGCACTTGGTCAACGCTTTGGCCGACCTCGATGCCTATGGTGTGACGTTCGTCAGTCTGCGGGACAACCTCGACCTGAGCACACCGTCCGGTCGGCTCATGTTCCAGATTATCGGTGCGATGGCTGAGTTCGAGCGTGCACTCATTCAGGAACGGGTGAGAGCCTGAACCCGCGAAGCGCGTGAGATTCGTGGACATCCTGATCGAGGATGCCAGCGAAGCAAGCATACGGAACGCAGAGGATTTGGACAGGTTGGATGACGCTTTCCCCATGCTCCACCCGCCGAGACTGTTCCAAGCTGAATCACAAATGCGCCTCTAGCAAAGCATCTTCTGAAGATGGAAAACGCTTCCGCCCTTGCGGAGATAGTGGACTGCAAACGTGTGTCGCATCGCATGAATCGACCGAGTCGGCGGCTCGAAGCCCAGCGTCCGGCACAACTGCTTGAAATCCCGCAAGACGTTCCTGCGTCCCTGCTTTGTCCCGCCCAGCGTCGAGAAGACGAGACTGTCTTTCTTCGATTCGCTCTTACGCTGATAGAGGAATAGTCTCCTCCTCAGTTCGAGCGACATTGGAACAAGTCGATCCTTCCTGCCTTTGCCATGCAACAGGACGAGGAGATTGTCGAAGTCGATGTCTCTCCAGTGAAGGCTCAACGCTTCGTCGATCCTGCAACCCGTGTCAGCGAGGATAGCAATGAGTGCTGACATCCGACGCCCTGTTGCCTTCTTGGCCTTCCAGTTCAGGAGGAGTTGAATCTGGGCCGTCGTGTAGGTCGGCAGAATGAGTTGAGGCTCTTTCATCTGCGGAATCTTCAAGGGAGAGCCAGACCACTTCAGATAAGCGTTGATGGAGCGGATTGCACTATTGCAACCCGTCGCACGCAGGCCCTTTTCTCGCATACGGATGACCATCGCCTTCAATTCGTCTTCGGTCGGAGATTCGGACGGCATCCATTTGAAGTTGTGTGTGTACCAAGAAACTGTCGCCGGGGAGACGTTGTGAAGGTACTGCCGTTCCTTGATGAACTGCTCGAATTTGGGTAGCACGGACTCCTCCAAGGCGTGGGGTCAAAATCCCACGTGAATTTGAGGAACCGTCTGCAACCTATTGACTCCAAAGAATTGGTCGGGACGGGCAGATTTGAACTGCCGACCCCTCGCACCCCAAGCGAGTGCTCTACCAGGCTGAGCCACGTCCCGACTCGGAAGGAACCCGCCGCGTCGCATCTGCAGCGGATGGGGTT
>JBEKWC010000049.1:0-32235 GCA_049513475.1 Candidatus Sulfotelmatobacter sp.
TTCGGATTTCCGGCAGCCTATTTCTCGGCGTAACCAAAAATCGCCTTCAGCTCGAGAAATTCCTCGAGCCCGGCTTCTCCCCACTCCCGGCCGTTGCCGGATTGCTTGTAGCCCCCAAAACATCCCGCAAAGTCGACTCGCGCGCCATTCATATGCACGTTGCCGGAGCGCAGCCGCTTCGCGATCTTGCGCGCCCGCTCCGAGTTTCCAGAGGTCACGAAACCGGCCAGGCCATAAGGGCTATCGTTCGCTATTTTCACCGCGTCCTCTTCGTCTTCGTAAGCGATGATGCACAGCACCGGGCCAAAGATCTCCTCCCGCGCTATCGTCATGTCGTTGCCTACGTCGGCGAAGACCGTCGGTTTTACAAAATAACCCCGGCCCAGTCCATCGGGGCAGCCCAGTCCTCCCGCGACCAAGTGCGCCCCTTCTTCGATTCCCGTGTGGATCAGGCGCTGCACTTTCTCGAATTGCGCTTTGCTGGAGAGCGGCCCGATGGCAGTGCCTTCCGCGAGAGGATCGCCAACTTTGGTCGCCTCGGCGGTCTGCTTGGCGGTGGCCGCCGCCTCGCTCATCTTGCGTCGAGGCACCAGCATGCGCGTCGGCGCGTTGCACGATTGCCCGGTATTGCGGAAGCATTCCTGCACGCCCTGCTTCACCGCCGCACTCAAATCGGCATCCTCGAGAATGATGTTCGCCGACTTGCCGCCGAGTTCCTGCGTGACTCGCTTTACCGTCGGCGCCGCAGCGTTCGCTACCGCCACGCCCGCCCGCGTAGAACCGGTGAAGGAAACCATATCGACGTCGCGATGAGCCGCAATCGCCGCGCCCACCGTGGGCCCGTCGCCATTCACCAGATTGAATACCCCGGCCGGCACGCCCGCTTCGTGCAGAATTTCGGCAAACAAATAAGCCGAGAGCGGCGCGAATTCGCTGGGCTTCAAAACCATGGTGCAGCCCGCCGCCAGCGCCGGCGCCACTTTGCACACCACCTGATTCATGGGCCAGTTCCACGGGGTGATGAGTCCGCAAACCCCGATCGGCTCCTTCCGCATGAGCGTCGTACCTTTAAGCTCTTCGAATTTGAAGTGACCCAGCACGTTCACCATCTCGAGCAAATGCGCGAGCCCGGCCGGCGCCTGGGCTTTTCTGGCCAGCGCGATGGGGGCGCCCATCTCCTGCGAAATGGTCAGTGCCATCTCTTCGAGCTTTGCTTTGTAAATGTTAATAATGCGGCTCAGCAGCGCGACTCGCTGCGCTACGCTGCTTTCGGAATAAGATTCGAAAGCGCGCCTCGCCGCGGCTACGGCCCGGTCTACATCCGAAGCGCCGCCCAGCGAGATCTTCGCCAGCCCCTCTTCATTGGCCGGATTGATGACGGTAAAGTCATGAGCTTCCGTGGGCGCGACCCACTTTCCATCGACATAAAAGTTTCGGCAATCTCTCATAGCTTCCAGTTTAGTGGGGGGAGGCAGATCGTGGGTAATTCGCTTGCTTCGCCACCGGATTCGGGTTGCGTTGACTTTCGGTAAGTGAGAGCACGGCAAAAGCGGTCGCGGCATCGCTCATGAACCGCCCGGTGTCCGATGACATGTGCCGGCGCTTGTTCACCGATGAGGCGGACCAAAATCCTTCCGCGCTATCCTGATTGTTCAAGAGCCAGGCCAGCCCGCGCTGGAGCGGAACATTCTCGCGCGACACTCCCGCCTCTTGCAGCGCGAGTGTGGCCAGGCTGGTGGCAAGCCCATCGCTTTTACCGTCCATGGGTGTTCCATCTTCGCGCCACCACATGTTCACCAGCGACTTCAAGCTCCAACGATTCCACTTCCACGAAATCGATGCCAGCCTCCATCCGCCATCGGCCTGCTGCCTGGCCAGCACTTCATCCACGATAGCTTTTTGCTGCTCGGGCGAAACCAGGCCGGCTAACTTTGTCGAAGCCCATAGCAGAAAAATTCGATTGATGGTCGATTGCTTCGCGCTCTCCCGGCTCAGATACGCGCGCAAGTTCCTGAGGTTTTCCTGAATCGACGGAGTCGCAGCGTAATTCTCCGGCGCGATGCCCACTGCCATCGCCGCCACCGTGGCGCCGTAAAAATCGGAATCCTCCGCTTCCCATGGTTCCTGGTCGAATTGCAGCCAAAGCCAATTGCCGCGGCTCAACTGCAGCGCCCACATGTCGTCGAAGGCGGCGCGCGTATCGGCGCTGAGTCTTCCGCTGGGAGCGTCGTGGCTGGCCAGCACCAGCGCGTTCAAGACCGCCTCGGTGCCGCGGGATTCGCCGGCTCTGTGGCCGTAACCCTTATCTTCATAATAGGGGCCGACCGCCTCCCCGAGCCGCACCCTTTTCACCACATTCTCAACGAGCCTGCGTTCGTTCCCGGCCGAAACCTGCTCGCCCAGCGCAGCGCGCAGCGTTGGGCGCGCCAGGGCGTAAGGCAAATCGGTATGGCACGATATGCAGAAAGTTCCGTGATCGCGCGCCGAGGCGGTCCATTGCATCCACCAGCCCTCACGGTAATCGAGATAGGCCGCGGCCGCTTTCGGATCCCAGGAGTTGGAGTTCTTGGACGGTGAAACCTTCGCAGCGGAATGCGTACAAGCCGAAGTTGCCGATAGCAGACAAATCAGCAGAGCGCCTGCTCCCCACACGCCAGCCTTCATCCGAGAAACAAAATCAAACATCTTGACCGTCCGCGTCCTGATTTTACTTTGCTTTTCTTCGCGAACTTTGCGAATCCTCCCGCACTCGCTAAAGGCATTTGCTCTTGAGATTAGGGCACCGGCTGCGGCCGTCGGTCAATTCCTCCGCTCAGTCGAGCCGGCCCCCAGATACTGGCAGGTGAGCGAGAGCGAGCGCTGCAGCGCCTGCCGCAGCGTGACCACAAACCACGCCGATCTTCCGATCGAAGACTGGCCCGCGCTCCTCCACATCGAACCGATCAATTTCAGGCGCTCGCGATGGGTCACTCGAATGTTCATCCTCTTCGCGGCGATGATGCGATAAGTTCTTAGCTCCAGAAAAACGGATTGAACGTCTTTTCGCAGGCAACCCAGCAAAGATAAGTGAATCACGTGTTCGACCACCGCCTCGGGAACGAAAAAAGGAAGCTCCCCCACCTGCATCAGATTCACCAGGAGCAGAGTGTCTTCCGCCCTCAGAGCCCGAGGATCAAAGACTCCGCCTCGGAGATCGGCGCGGGTGCGACGCATGGCAAACCCCGCCGTATTTAAATATCGGATGCGGCCGTCGGCTTGAAGCATGTGCTGCTGTAGCGCCATGAGCCTTAATTCTTCCGCGCGTCCCACCAGGTTAGAGCGATCGCCCACCAGTCGCAGTTGAAAGCAATCGTGCTGCGGCCATCGGGCGATGGTGCAACTCAAGGCCGCTAAGCAATTTTCCCGAAGCCTGCAATCGGCGTCCACGAAGAGCAGCACTTTGCCTTTGGCAGCCTCGACGCCCCGGTTTCTCGCGGCCGGAATGCCCGCGTGCGGCTGCTCGATCAGCCGCAGCGGATAAGAGTAGTTCGCATCGCGAATGAACGCGGGAGCGGCTTCGGAGCTGCCGTCGTCCACCACGATCACTTCGAAGCTCAAATCGAAATCGGCCGTGCTCATCTGCCGCGCCAGTGACTGCAAGCATTGCTCCAGTGAGCTCCAATCGTTATAAACGGGGATGACAATGCTGAACAGCGGGGTTGTAGAATGCTCTTCAGACTCAATCATTGGCTGTTCGGCTGCGGCCTGCTTGCGCTTAAAAGTTCCGCTTAGAAGTCGCGCTTAGAGTAAGCTGCGCTCAAAGTACATTGGCGCTTCCAAAATGTAGGATGGCACACTCAACCCTGAAATCAAAATTATCTGGTTGGTACTTTAGTTACTTAAGAACGTCTCTGCCCCAATGATTCAAATCCAAACGCAAACACAGTCGACAAATCGACGAAATCACCGGTCGCGGCCCAGCCGGATTCGGCCTTCAATCGGAACCGTCACGCTTATTTTTGTCTCCGCTGCATTGCAGATCGGCTGTAACGGTTGCCGAGTGGAGCACGCCCCAACGGAAAGCGTGTCGCAGCCCACGCCCCCTACTTCGCCCGCTAGAATTTCTTCCAGTGCGCGTTTAGTTTGTCCAACCCTGAATTCTTCGCCGATCCAGCCCGTGCCTGCGGGCCAGGGTGGGCACAGGGTTATCCTTTCGTGGAAGGCCAGCGCACGCCCAAGTTCCAAGCATGATGCCGCGGCAGGCTACTGCGTTTATCGCGGCAAAGGCGATAAAGATCCCTCGCCTCAGTTGGTCAACTCCACGCCTTTTCCCGGCACCCGCTGCGCCGACGACTGGGTGAAAAACGCGGAGAAGTATCACTACATTGTGCGCGCCATCAGTGCCAAGTGGCTGCTCAGCGGCCCCTCGAACGTGGCTCGCGTTGCCATTCCCGCCGAGGGACAAAGCAATCCCAGTTCTGCCGCTCCCGCTCCCTTGTGCCGCGAGCCCGCAACCATGAAATAGTTCTGCGACAGGGAAGGGGTTGAGTTTTGAGAAAGATTCGTATCAGAGCATCGCTTCAGCGCTGCCAACGCTGGCTCAGGTACATGGGCTTCAAGCGGCTGAGGCTTGCCCCTGCGGGCCTCGGGGCTGAACAGGCTGCGGAGAAAGTCGCGCAGCAGGGAAGTGTTACCGGGCAAACTTCACCTTGATTCATGATCCCGAATTAAGAAATGCGGAAAGATACTCACGGCGCAGCGGCCGGCACGCCGCTCTAAATTACTAAAGTTTTTCAGGATCTCTCAGCGGCTCTGTGAGCCGGCCTTGGGCGCGCTAGACTCGTGAAGGACGCCGGGATTCGCCGCCTCGCTCTCGCGCTCGTAGCAAGGCATGCCGCCGCGCCCGAGGAATCGGCCCTTGCGGTTGGGACAGCCCTGCCGGAGCAGGCAGATGCGGCAGCTCGGCCGGCGCAGGCGCCGGATCACCAGTACTCCAAACACGGCATAGAACGCAGCGAATAGGTAAAGTAAGGAGGGGTGAAACATGGGTTCCGTCCTTCCGCTTCGGCATCCATTGTGTGGACTGGGGGCCATGCCGTCTGTGACTCTGGTCACGAGCTTCTGTGACCACGGCAAACCTTTCGGCACCCTCCCATCGGGAAAACATTGTGACCAGTAAAACCGGCCGGCAATCGATCTCGAAATTATCCCCGCCGCTTTTCGCTTTCCTTCTCGGGGCGATTTCCCTCGCGATCTGGGGCCGCCCACTCGTGTCTACCCTGGCCCTGGCCTCGCGGGACGACCGCTACACGCACATCCTGTTGATCCTGCCCGTCAGCGCGGCCTTGCTCTTTCTGGATCGGCAAGACTTGAAATCGCTGGCTAGTCAATTTCCTGATGCTTCCTGCCGAGACGCTGTGGGCATGAGTTCGTCGTTCCTGCTGATCGCCGTCCTGGTCGCCGCCTGGGTCCGGTGGAAATCCGGCATTCTTTCCTCCGATGTCGAACTTGCGCTCAACCTGTTCGCGCTGGTGGTGTGGTCGCTGGCGGCCTTCGCGTTGTGCTTCGGCGCGCGAGCCTTCCGCCGTTCCATTTTTCCTCTTTGTTTTTTGTTGTGGCTGGTGCCCCTTCCCGATTTTATTTTGGAGAAGATTGTGAGCCTGCTGCAGCAGGGATCGGTGCTCGCCGCGCATTTTCTCTTCTGGGCGACCGGCGTTCCCGCCGCGCAGGATGGCATGTTCGTAAATATTCCGGGCTTGACTCTCGAAGTGGCCCCGGAGTGCAGCAGCATCCGCTCCAGCCTGATGCTGGTAGTCACGACTCTAGTGCTGGCTCAACTTCTCCTGCGCTCGCCTTGGCGCAAGGCCCTGGTTGTCGCCGTGGCTATTCCGCTCTCCGTAGCCAAGAATGGGCTGCGCATCTACACCATCGCCATGCTCGGAACCCGCGTGGATCCCGGTTTTCTAACCGGAAGGCTTCACCGCCAGGGCGGAGTTATCTTCTTCGCCATCGCCCTCGCCGCAATATTTCTCTTGCTCTGGTTTCTGCGCCGCTCCGAAACCCGACCCTGAACGGAAGCGCTCGATTTTGGGTGCGCAGCGCTTTCACGCGACGATCACGATTTTGGCTTTACCAGTCGGGCAATTTCCATCCCGATCGCGAAACTGTGCATAGAACTGCACACCCCAATGTGACTTCGATAACTCACCTACGACCCAAGGTAATCATTCTAAATGGCTTACTGGCACCGACGTGCCATTCTCTCTGGTCCTCCGTATGCGGTAGTACTAGTACAGGTGGCCAATGTTTGCACACACTAAAGTCATGATCACAGGAAGTCTCTCCTCAAAAAGCCGATCTGGCGCCATTCTGCTATACCGGGCTGCGGTCCTGTTGGCCCTGCTGGGTGCCGGCCGGCCGGCGCTGGCGCAACAAACGCTCGCCATGTTGGAGCCCGAGGCGCCCGAACCCGTGGCCGCGCTGCAACCCGCTCCCATGTCGCGCTTCGTCCAACCCTCGACCACGACGGAAGGGCCCGCGCCACATCGTTTTTGGGATCGCGAGAATAGCGCCTTGTTTGCCGCCAGCGCCGCCTTCAGCGCCGCCGATTTCGTAATCACGCGCGACAACCTGCGCAACGGCGGCCAGGAGCTGAATCCGGTCACGAAATTGTTCAGCAGTTCGACCACCGGGCTGGCGGTTAACTTCGCGGGAGAAACAGCGGGTGTAATCGGGCTTAGCTATTTCCTGCACAAGACCGGCCATCATCGCATGGAGCGAGCCGTCTCCATGTTGAATATCGGAGCCTCGGCAGGAGCCGTCTCCTACGACATGGCGCATCGCTGATTGGCTTGGACGCCGCGAAAGCGAGACTGCCAGCAGCAGTCCCGCTTGTCTGTTCTTCTTGCCCGGGGGGAACCGCAGGCTACGGCACCATCGCCTGCACTGGAGGGGTCGATTTACCACTCTCCATCCCACTCGCATTCACCGAGGTGGCGGCGTAGTAATAAGTTTGGCCGGATGTGACCGAGCCGTCGGTGTATGCAGTATTCGTGTTGAGCGCAGAGTTAATCTTGGAATACGTACCGTTCACTGCCGTGCTGCGGTAGACGTTGTATCCCACCACATCCGTGGCGCCATTCCAGGAGAGATTTACGGTGTAGGTCGGCATAACGCCGGTGCCGGTGAGCGGTTCAGGTCCCGGAGGATTCGAGGCGTTGCTCACAAAGGTGAGGGCTCCAGAGGCCGACCCGCCCGTTTGCGGCGTGAACCCTACGTTCAAAGTCGCGCTGCCGCCTGCAGCGATCGTCAGTGGAAACGAAACTCCTTCCAGGCCGAACAGGGAACTGCTGCTGGCCGCCGAAGAGATCGTTACCGGAGCTCCACTTGCGCTCACGACAAGGGATTGCGTGCCGACGTTGCCCACCGTTACATTGCCGAAGTTCAGAGGGGCCGGAGCGACCGACAACTGTCCCACCGGGCTGGTGCCGGCGCCTGTCAGCGGAATCGTAATTCCTCCATTGGGGAAAACGATGCTGCCGCTGGACGCCCCCGCTTGCGCAGTGTAAACGACGTTGAAAGTCAGAGTCTGGTGCGGCGTGAGAAGCATGGGCAGGCTCAACCCGCTGGTGGTGAATGCGCTCCCCGTCATTTCCACCTGAGCCATGCGGATGTAATTCGCTCCCGTGTTGGTCACCGAAACCGGCAGCGTCAAAGTCTTGCCCACAGCTACGTTTCCGAACGCCAGGGCTGCGGGGCTCGCGGTCACGGACTCGGTGGCTGCACCCACGCCGCCCACTCCTACACGCAGGGTCGAATTGGAGGCATTGCTGGTGAACAGGATCGCTCCCTCCGACCAGGCCAGTGCCGTGGGCGTGAACGTCAAGTTAACGTTGACGCTCTGTCCCGCCTCCAGCGTCAGCGGCAGAGCAAGGCCAGCCACGCCGAATGCCGGAGAGGTCGAACTCGCGGCCGTGATGGTCACGCTGCTCGATCCCGAATTGGTCACGCTGACCATTACGGTCTCCGTGTGCTGCACCAGCGTCGTGCCGAAGTGCACGTTTCTCGGATTGCAACTGAGTTGGTAATTCTGCGCCGCCAAGCCCCTGGGTGCGAAACTCAGCACCACTGCGGCGGTTGCGATTAGGGATTGAAGGGAACGAAAAGAGAGAGCGCGAGAGACCGATTGGGGGAGTCGCATAGCCATTACAGTCTGCAAGCTCACCCGCGCGTGCAAAAGATTACATGAGTACAGCAACCCGCATGTCCCGATGGCCGATGCCGCTGAAACGCCTATTGCGCGGAAAGATGCGGGGGACAATTCTTTCGTGGGAGCGATCACTCAGCAGGCTTAAGCTGGCCAAGTTTTTCCCCGTAAATTCGGGGAGAAGGCTCGGCGTTATAAATTTCGCGCTCCTGGCGAGATCTTAAACTTGCCCGAAATTTATCCACGCGGTGAGGATGTTCGCCGCCAGTTCTACTTGGACTTCAGCTTCGACTTCGGTTTGCTCTTGGTCTGGCTCTGGCCTTTAAGATTGAGCGCCACGGCGGCACGGATGAGATCCTTCAAAGCCGCCTCATCGATCTTGTCGCCTTCGTGGATATCGATGGCACGCCTCACGTTCCCCTCCAGGCTGGAGTTGAACAGACCGGCAGGGTCCTGCAACGCCGCCCCCTTGGCAAATGTCATCTTGACGACGTTCTTGTGCGTCTCTCCCGTGCACACGATGCCGGCGTGGGAGAAAACGGGAGTGCCCGCCGACGTAGGCTTGACCCATTTCCTCTCTTCGACAATCTCGGGGTCTGCCTGGTGTATGATCGCGCGCACTTTCGCCAGCGTCTTCCCGCGCCAGTCCCCAAGTTCGTTGATCTTCTCGTCGATGAATTCCGCAGCAGAGACGAATGCAGAATCAGATTCCGCCGGGACGGGCTTTTTCATGCGCGCCTCCATTTCATGCGCAGCTCCAACTCTCGCTTCCTAATTTAGCCGCGGTCAGCCTAACCTGCAACTTCCGCATTTGCGAACCTTTGCGAACCGAGGATATGCTAAACAACGTTGGGGGACGCCACGCCAATATATGATGGCGGATATTTGCAGCAGGTCCTGGGGCATCCCATCCCCATGTATGTCGACGAATATCCCAGGAATGGTTCGGCCTGGAATCCTCCCGACCCTCGGGTTCACGCCGCAGCCGAGACCGTGGATGACGCCCTCATGCTGATCTCGTATTTCCACGCCGGCGCCACCCGGACGGCTCGGTGGGACGGCGGCGACGACCTTTACGGCATGATCGCGTGGCAGGATGAGAACTTCGCCTACTTCCCTTCGGCTTATTTGCTAACGGCTCTCAATCACGACTTTATCGGGAGCGAAATCGCCGTGACCACTTCGAACAGCGAAAAGCTAGAGCCCTTCGCGGTGATTCCAAGTCCGCCCGGCCCGGCGATCGGCTCGGTGCTTTTGATTCAGAGTGTGGTGAGCGAATCGGATATTGTCGCCCTCGACGTCTCGAATCTGCCCCAGACACCGAAGAGCCTAGTAATCAAGACCATGACGAACGCCGGCGAATCGGTTACCGCTCAGCCTTTCGCCAGTAGCCTCACTCTTTGCCTGGGAGCCTGAGTTGTGGAGGGAACCTTTCCGTCGCAGGAGTCTTCCGATGAAATTAAATTGGAATCAAACAAAACCCGGGACGGGAGAGACTGCCCCAATTTCGCAAGAAAGAAGCAAGGATCTGCCAAGCAAAGATCTGCCTAGCAAAGATCTGCCCCACCCTAACGTCGCAACAGAAAAGCCACGCATGGATCGCGAGTACTTCCCTGACGTTAGGATGGGGCTTGCAACCCGGAGGATGGGGCAGCCGGCGGTTAAGCCGCCTGGGCCTTAGCCGTCTTGGCAGCCTCTTCGATCAGCGCTGCCACCGCTTGCGGCTGCGAAACGTAGATGGCGTGGCTGCCTTTGACTTCGACGACCTTCGAGTTCGCCCTTTTCGACATGGCGCGCTGCGCGTCCGGTGGGATCATCTTGTCCTCGGTGACCACCAGATACCAGCTTGGCTTCGTCCGCCACGCCGGTTCGCTGATGGTTCCACTGACTGCCTCTAATCCCCAAGGCACCTGGGAGTCGGCCATGAACGCGGCTTTGGCCGGATCGACGTCCCCGGCAAAAGAGGCCGGAAACTTCTTGCTGTCCAGGAACAAAAATCCATCCTGCGGGGGCAGAATCGGGGGTACCGGTGCGCCCGGTGGTGGATCCTTAATGAGCGAGCCGACCGATTCTCCTTTGTCCGGAGCGAAGGCTGTGATGTAAACAAGGCCTGCAACCTTGGGATGCGTGCCCGCTTCGGTCATCACAGCCCCGCCATAGGAATGACCAACCAGAATCGCCGGACCATCCTGGGCATCAAGGATCCGCCTGGTTACCTTTACGTCGTCTTGCAGCGAAATGGTCGGGTTTTGCACTACGCTGACGTTGTAGCCGCGCTTCTTGAGAATCTGGTAGACGCCCTCCCAACCGGCGCCATCCACGAACCCGCCGTGGACCAGAACGATGTTCTTCATGCTTCCTTCTCCTTTTAAATGGGACACTCAAATTGCATGTGACAAGGAAAGGTTCGCACGATGACCGCAGCGGGCGCATCCCGGAATGTAGGCTTTTTTCCCTACCACTTTTGGCCAATCGGCGAGTACCTCTCTTGCGGCAAGAACCAGACTGCCAAAGCGGGCTTAGGCGGGGCACGGGTTTATGTCCCGCCACCCGCCGCAAGCGCGGTTATCCTTTTAAGTGGCGCGCCGCTCGCCCGGCAGAATCGCCGAGGCCATGGATGAGGCTCGGGCTGAAATCGGTGAGAGCAACGATCCCCTCGTAGCGGCTGCTTCTCGCCGACGGCTGGGGCGAAGCGAGTGGTGATCTCGCAAGGCGAGATCTGGGGGGGCGGACTTGCCCGCCCCAACCGGTTCAGGCCGGCATTTCTCCAAAATGGTGCCGCAGTGCGCCGACCGCCCTTTTTCGACCACCCATGTCACTTACCCTTGCTCATCTTTCCGCTTTCCGCAATGTCAAATACTAGCCCCAGTGCTCTAGATGAAAGCGACATTTCCGCGCCGCTAACCGGTGAGGGCTCAGACTTTGCCCGCCAATGACTGCAGCCCTGAGATCAAGTCGATAAATCCAGAGAACTGTAAGATTCCAAGACGTCGGGGGGTAAGCGTAGTCATTTAATACTGGCGTTGGCAGAAGCGCGGTAACGCCGGAGGCGGGGTGATGCCTTTCACTGGGATTGATAGGAAGAGGTGCAGTAGGTCCTAGGGCTGCGTGGTGGGATTCCAGTCCGGCCCGAAGCCGGTGGCGATGAAGGTCCAGGAAGAAGCGGTGGTGTCGGTCAGGGTCACGCCGACGTGCTCCAAATCCGAAGGGCAAAAAAGGAAGACAAGAATCTCCGTGCCGTCCGGAGAGCCTTTGGGGACGCCGACAATGCAGTCTGGGTGCGAGGCGAGGCTGAGGTCGGTTTCGACCTTGCCGGGAGTGTAGGCGCCCGTCGAATAGGCGTAGAGGTGGCGGAGGGTCTGGGTGGGATCGGCGGGCAGCGGCGAAAGTCCGCGCGAGCTATAGACGGTCCGGCCGTCCGCGCTGATGCCGGGGTCGGCGTCGCCGTAAGGCTCCATGTTGGGAGGAGTGCAGGTTGTGCCGCCACCCGACACCTGGGTGCGCGAGGTGCCGTCGGGGCGAATCTTGTCTAGGCGGACTTTGAAGCAGTTGTTGGTGGTCTGCTTGACCACGAAGAAGATCCAGTTATCGCTGGACCACGCGATGTCGTGCCAGATGACGTCGTCGGGCGTGCCGCTGGGCTGGCCGACGAGCTGCTGGCCGGAGCCGTCGGAATTCATCACGTAGAGGCCGGTGCCGTTGTAGTTGCCGAAGGCGATCTGCTGGCCATCGGGCGACCACGCGGCCTGGAAGGCGAGGCCCGTGGTGGTGAGGCGGGTTTCGGCCGCAGTGGCGAAGGTATAAGTGAAGATGTCGGTTTCGGGGTCGGGGTCGCCAAACTTGCCAGTGAGGAATTTGGTGTAGACGAGGCGCGTGCCGTCGGGTGAGAAGTGGGCGAGGAACTTATTGAGGCCGTCGTCCGTAATCAGGACGATGTTGGAGCCATCGAGGTTGGCGGTGGAGATCTCCTGCACACTGACCGTGCCGGGAACGCCGGGGCCTTCGAAGACGATCTGGGGTTTCCCGAGGGGCTCGACTGGCGTGGCTGGCGTGGTTTTCCCCCCGCCGCAGGCGATCAAGGCGAGCAGCGGCAGGAGCGAAAGACGGTAGGCGAAGATGCGAGGCTTCATGATCTGCTTCCGGGATCTGCTTGCCGAGCGGTTCTGACGGTGTCGAATTCGTAGTATGAGTGTCCTGAATCGACTGGTTATAGGACATGGCGGGAAAGAAATTCGCACAGCCGGGCCGGGCTGCCCCATCCTTTTCCCTGCGTTCTTTGCAGCGACAGGGTGAGGATTTTGACTTCCCTGGCCGGAGTTCGCCGCACGGACGCCACCAAAGACTGCTGCCGCTTTAGGGGATAGGTCAATGGGGGGCGGGATGATCCTTCAGGAATGGAGACGGCTTGGGCAGCCTGCCCTGCAACTTCATCATGCGGCCGGTGTTAGAATAATCGCATTCAGGCCCTTTCGGGCCGCTTGGTTTCCTCCCCATCATCCGTCCTGAAGGAGCAGGTGTGGCTAGAGTACTTTGGTCGTTTCTACTCCTTGGGCTGTTCTGTTCGGCGCTTTCCGCATCGGGCCAAACTTATCCGCCGATTTACACCGAAATCATTCCGACGACGTCCGGCCTGCCCTATAACCCGGCCCGCGATGTGCTCGAGACTTTTGTCGCCCCGAACGGAAAGACGGTGGAAGTGTTGGTCAAAGGCCCAGTCGGCTCGGGTACGTATTCGCGCGCCATAAAACCCGGCGAGACTCCGGACGAATATTTTCCGGCGGTCGTGGCGGAGGCGGCAAACGCAGGCGCGCATCATCTGGTAATTCCAAAAGGTGTTTACGCGTTTCAAGGGCCCACGCTATGCACGGACCTGAAGTCCCCCGCCTGTAATCAGCCGACCAGTTGCAACGTGAATCAGTATTGGAACTGCGCCCCGCATTGGACCATCGGGCAGTATCCGCAAGGCCAAGTCACAGTCCCCAACAGCGTCTCCGATCTCGACATCGACTTCAGCGGTTCGGAACTTGACTTTCAGGCTCCGGTGATCGGCATATGGATTCTCGAAGCGCAGCGCTTGCGCCTGCGCGATCTAACGATTGACTGGCCCTCGCTGCCCATCGCGTCCCTGGGCACGATCGTGAAAGACCCGCTGAATCCCGGCCACAACGCGCTGGCCATCGATAACAAATATCCTGTCGTGGACCAGTACCAGGGCGGCCCTGTGGCCATACAGGCCGTCGACCCTTGGGACGGCAGTCTTGACCCGCCGGGGACATTTGGGGCGAAATCGAACAACAATTTCGAGGAGTACTTTATCTTCGGTAACGCGCCACAACCCACTTATGTGGGCAAGACTTCAGCGGGCGACCAAACTTTCTCCTGCGAGTCCTGCAACTTCCAGAACAGCCAGACCGATCCCACGTGCAGCTTCTTCAATGGCTGCGCCAATTTCGATATCTTCGCGCCGGGTAGCCGCGTCATCGTTCGCCACTACACGTACAACGGCTTTGCCATCTCGATCACCTGGGCAAACGACATCGACTTCGAAAACCTGACTCTGCGCACCGGCCCGGGCGTCGGCATCGGTGCGCATGACGGCGGCGGCTATCGCGGATTCCGGCTGGCCAATTCCCGTATCACCCGCGGCCCGGGACGCCTGATCTCCACGGCTTCGGACGTGCTCGACCTGACCATGCAGGCCGATGTGATCGTGGAGGACAATGACATTGGGTATCAGGGCGACGACAGCGTTGCGGTTTCCCCGAGCATCTTTCCCGTGGCCGGCGTGAGCAGCGATCAGGTCTCGGTGGTGGGATACTGCGACCCCGATCCGATGGACGCTCCCATTCCGGGTGACGCCCTCGCCTTCTTCGACGCCAATTTCGTATATCAAGGCACAGCCTACGTTGTCACCGCCAACGACAGCGTTTGCGGCTCTCCAACCCTTACGCTCAACCATTCCATCCCCGGTCTCGACACGACGTATTCGGTGGTGGATCTGACAGAGCAGGCTACGGCGCGCTACATCGTGCGCAACAATCTGGCGCACGAATGCCGCTGCCATGGCATCATCACCGACTCGCCCTATGGATGGATCGGCGACAACGTATACTTCGACAACTCGGCGGGAGGGATCGGCCTCGTCGGTGGTTCTGGCTTTGGCCCGGGCGGAACCAATATCCTCATCAGCGGCAACTCCACCAGCGACTCGGGACAATCCACACAATACTCGGGTACGATCGCCATGTTCGCTCCCACGGCCACCGGCGAGATTCTCGACCAGCCTTTTTTCGAGAAACTCCGCTTCCGCAACAATGTGTTCGAGAATTTGCCCGGCCCGGCGATCATCGCCACCTCCGCCCGCTACCTGTCGATCGAGGACAGCATGATCGTCAATTCCAATTTGACGCGGTCAAATCCGATTGACTACGGCACCATCCCGACGCTCGATTCCATCGTCGTCTATGAAGCCGGCGACGGCAGGATTTGCGGAACGCTCAAGTCGGGTGCCACCACCGGACCGATTGGCATCGATCCGACAGCCCAATCCGTAAAGGTCCAAGCCAGCTGCAAATAAAGGGTTCCGTATAAGACAACGAAGAAAACGGCCGCGGTGATGACGACGAGGAAGAATCGCCGCCGCAGGCGCTATTGATCAAAAACGCGATGTACGGGCAACATCCTGCTCGGCATGGAAGGCCGATCCGAATTCCCTACGGCGACCCGTTTCCCGATCCCCCTGCAGAACTCAAGATTTCCGCTCGATGGGATCAAAGCTTACACATTTTGTTAGAACCAAATGCAAACCAAAACCAACCAGAACCAAAACTGACAGACGGGACGGATCCCAATTTCCCGGGCAGCCAATCTAGCTGAGCCTCCCGTCTGTATGAATGTATAAGTGCGACGAGGACGAGTTCTCGAAGCGAAGGGGATTTTGATTTTTCACAAACCCAAGAGGTACTTCACTCTTTCTTCAATGATCGCAGTCGTGGCGCTCTTACAATTCGCGTTGTGCGTTCGATGTTCGTCCTGAACCAGAAAGTCGGCATACATCATTGGACCGATCTGGAAATAAGTCGCCGCACAACATAGCCTTTCCACATCCACAATCCCGAAAGCACCATGACGGGCACGAAGACAAATCGAGTAGGCCGTGCGTAGCCTGGAATTTTGTCAAACGGACTGTAGATGTAGCCGAGAATCGGAATGCTGAATACGAGGTGCATCCAGCGAACAATCGAGCGTTTGGTGGCATCTTTCATGATAATTTATCCTCCCGTTATCGGTAAGAGCGCGTGACTGCTTTCGTGGAACTGGCCGACTCAAGCAAAAGGATAGCTTGAATGGGCCGCTTGTCTAAACCAACTCCGCTACCACACGCTCCAGGTTGCCGAGGAATTTCTGCCAGCCGTAATTTGCGCCCTTGTAGGCCTGCTGCTGATCGGGACGGAAGCCGGACTGCTCCATGCGAAGGTGGGTACCACCCTCCCCTGGAGTCAAGGTCCACAGCACAACGAAGTCGAGCCCCATCGAACTCCAGCTGTAGGAGAGACGTTTTAGGCGATCGACGATCAGCACCTCGCAGTCGATCACACCATTCCAGTTCGGCACGGGTTCGGAGCGGAATTGAAACTTCCGCCCGACCACTGGTTCGAAGTCATTTTTCATCAGCCATTGCGCGATGAGCGGGGTCTCGGTGAGCGCGCGCCACAGCTTTTCCGGCGGGTGCGGGAATACCCTCTCGACCACAAGAGTGCTCTCTGTTGCATTGCTCATCATTCTTTATTCCATCCTTTCCAAAAGGGATTCAAGACGGTCAAAGCGTTCGCGCCAGAATGCGCCGTAGTGACGCAACCAATCCACGATTGGCGCCAGGGCATCGGGCCGCGCGCGATAGTGAGTTTCGCGTCCCTCGCGGCGGTGCCGTACCAGCTTGGCCCGCTTCAGCACCGTGAGGTGCTTCGAGACAGCAGGCTGAGATACGCCCGCGTAGCGAGTCAAGGCGTGTACGGTCTGCTCGCCTCGCCGCGTCAGTTCCTCGAAAATGGCCCTGCGCGTGGGATCGGCGAGAGCGCGGAACACGGGATTGGTATTGGCCGGCCTCACAGGTAAAACCATAACCATATGGTTATGGTTTGTCAAGAGAAACGTGACACAATTTCCCGTGGAATTCTGGATCGGAGGAGTTTTATGTTAGTTTTTGGGAGGGACTGTCGTCGCGGGCGCGTAGCTCAAATGGATAGAGCATCGGATTTCTAATCCGACGGTTGCAGGTTCGAGTCCTGCCGCGCCTACCATCTGAAAACAGACCATTCGTCCTTATTTGGAACCCGACTATCCCTATTGGAGCGCAGCGCAAGATTCTGCATCTTGACGGCCTGCCCGGATTGGGATAAGAATCTACCGTTCTAGTCGCATATCCTCCCCTGCGTGCCCAGCTGGGTGTCCCCATGCTGAGACCCGCGCATTGCCCAGCACCTAAATCGGCACAGGAGAATTCCGATGAAAAGTCTGCGAATCCGTATCGCGATGCTTGCCCTCGCCCTCGCCCCGACTGCCACCTACCTCCACGCGCAAAGCGCACCCTTGCCGCTCGGCAAAGTTCTGGATGTCAGGAAGCTGGCATCCTGCTCCAGCGGTTTTTACAAGGGGATGGCTTGTTATCAGGCGCAGATGAGTTGCCCGAATACCGCCGAAATTGAATTCACCTATGGTTCGGAAGAGCCCTCTGGAACTCCAATCGGGACCGTCGTCTTTCTTGAGGGAGGCAACGGCACCAACGTAGCCGGAGGTGCAGACTATATTGCCAGATATCTCGAGAGCGGTTTCCAGGTCGTACAAATGGCTTGGAAATCGGCATGGGAATCTACAGGGCCGGGAAACGCCGCCAGCATCAAGACAGCGGCGTGCCGGCCGGCAACATTTCTGAACTTCATTTCCCAAAACCTGGCCGCCGCAGAGGGTGGTATGTGCGCCCAGGGAGACAGCGCCGGCTCCGGGGCCGCGGCTTACTCTTTGGCGTGGTACGGGGCCGGCAACTTTTTGGATAAGGTTGAGTTAATGTCGGGGCCGGTCTTCGGCGATATCGAGCAGGGATGCATCGTGCCCAATGCCCCGGTCAGCACCGTGTGTCCGGCAGGTCAGTTCGGCTGCGATGGTTTGTCCTGGCCTGATAGCCCAGCCTACGTCGGCGGAGACATTACCGCCGTTGCCCACTGGTCCGGCGACTCCACCTGCAACGGCAAGAATCCCACGACCGAGGCCTCGAACCTGAGTTGGAAGGCCATGAGTATCGTGGACGGAACCGCGAATCCAAGCTTCTCTTATCCTAAGACAGCGCTGGCAGGCTGGTTATGCAGCAATATCGCCCCGAAGCAAAATAATTCCGCGGCCCAAGGGCAATTTTTCTACGAGCAGTTCACCAACTCCGGCCAGACTGCGGGATATTCCGTGACTCGAATCGACAACTGCAGCGGCAATGAGGGCGTCAGCGACGGAGTGACCCCACAGGGCGAAAGCGGCTTCAACGCCATCAGCCACGACATGATTGCAGGCTGCGTTAAGAGGCACGAGAAAACAAAATAAAAGTCTCTCGCAGTCTGATTTACGCGTGCACCTCTGTGCTCCCGGTGGCTAAGGTTTTGCCGCCGGGCCCGTCGGCGGCAGTTGCAGTTGGTTTTTTGCAGTTGCCGGTTCATTGCTATCCACCGCGCCTCCACGATAAGATAGCCAGTACACACTTCTTCGCTTTCATCCTATAAGCCTTATAAATACTTGCTGCGGGGCAAGTAGAGTGCGACCCCCGCTGTTTACGCGCGCGCAATTGTGCGTCCGCAAATTCCGGTGAGGGAGTTTCCTTTGAAACGAGGCAAGACCGCGGTGATTGTCGGCGCCCAGTGGGGCGACGAAGGCAAAGGAAAAATTGTCGACGTTCTCTCGGAAAGCTTTTCCGTGGTAGCCCGCTATGCTGGTGGCCACAATGCCGGCCACACCGTCATCATCAACGGCAACCGATTCGTTCTGCAGTTAGTACCCTGCGGCGTACTGCGCACCGCCTGCCGCAGCGTGATCGGCAACGGCGTGGTCCTCGACCCCATGGCCTTTCTCAAGGAAGTAGGAGCGTTGCGCGACGCGGGAGTAAGAGTCGACGGAAATCTCTTCGTCTCCAACCGCGCGCAAGTAATTTTGCCCTATCACCGTATGATCGAACTGGCCGCCGAAAACGCTCCCGGACGCGTGAAGATCGGCACCACCTCGCGCGGCATCGGCCCCGCCTACGAAGATAAGATGGGACGCCGCGGACTGCGAGTTGCCGATCTCCTCGACCTTCAGCTTCTCAAAAAGCACATCGAAAACGCAGTGCGCGAGAAGAACATGATTGCCCATGCGTTGTTCAATTCCGAACCGCTCGACGCCGATAAGATGTACATCGAATACGCCGCGGCAGCCGAAAAAATGGCGCCATTTGTCTGCGACACCGCAGTGCTGCTGAATGGGGCATTGGCCGCAGGCGAATCCATCCTGTTCGAAGGCGCGCAGGGCACCATGCTCGACATCGACCATGGCACCTATCCTTTCGTGACTTCGTCGAGCGCGACTTCCGGCGGCGCGGCCACCGGCACCGGTGTAGCTCCCAACGCCATCGACTCGGTGATCGGATTAACCAAGGCTTACTGCACCCGGGTAGGCGAAGGCCCATTTCCTAGCGAAGACAAAGATGACCTCGGCGAGCAACTGCGCAAACGCGGCAACGAATACGGCGCGGTGACGGGCCGTCCCCGCCGCACCGGCTGGCTTGACCTGCCGCTCCTGCGCTACGCCGGCATGATCAACGGCATCTCCTGGCTGGTAGTGACCAAGCTGGACGTGCTTGACGAACTGGCGGAAATCCCAGTCTGCGTCGGCTATCTAGTCGACGGCAAAAAGACGATGGAGGTACCCGCGCAATCCAGCGGCTACGACAAATTGGAGTGTATTTATCACAAGCTGCCGGGATGGAGAAGTTCGACGCTGGGCGTCACGGAATTGGATCAACTGCCCAAGGCTGCTCGCGAATATTTGGCGTTCGTGGAAAAAGAAACTACGGCCAGGATTGGCATGGTGTCCACCGGACCAGACCGCGATCACACAATTGTTATCGACGAATTTGCGGCAGAGTTAAAGAGAGCTTCTTCCCGTGACAAAATCTAGCCTTGACTTCTGACGATTCGCGCAATAAGACTACTTACTACCCTTCCGCAAGGAGCGTCGCAAGATGGTGGTCTTGGCGGTTACCTGGATGGCAAAAGCTGGACGTGAAGTGGAGGTTAGTGCAGTATTCGCAAAGCTCACCGAGGAATCGCGCAAAGAGCCTGGCTGCGCCCAGTACCAGGTGCATCGCCATAAAACCGAGCCGCGCCGCTTCTTCATCTACGAGCAATACAAAGACGATGCTGCGCTCGAAGCCCATCGCACCGCCCCGCACTTCTTGCAATACGCCCGCAAAGACCTGCCGAAAATTGCCGAGCGCATAGAAGGCCATCTCTTCGAACCGCTAGGTTAGTTGGCCTGTGTGGGGCCTGGGCGCCCGCGCATAGTAGCGTCGGCGTCCCGCCCGCACAGCGCAACAAGTAGCAGCGTGCGATCTACTTAGCCAGCTCATACCCGGCGAAAAAGAAGCTCAATTCAAATCGAGCCGTATCCTCCGCATCGGAACCATGAATCGCGTTATGCTCGATGCTCGAAGCCCACCTCTTGCGGATCGTACCTTCCTCCGCGTTGGCCGGATTGGTCGCACCCATCAGCAGCCGCAAATCGGCAATGGCATTTTCTTTTTCCAATGCCAGCGCCACGATCGGTCCGCTCGACATAAAGTCGGTGAGCGAGCCATAAAACGGCCGGCTGGCATGCACGGCGTAAAACTGCTCTGCCTGATACTTGGAAATTTCCAGCATCTTCATGGCAAGAATGTGGAATCCATTCTTCTCGAATTGTTCAATGATGTCGCCCACCGCATTCTTGGCGACAGCGTCAGGTTTCACGATAGTAAGAGTGCGTTGTAAAGTCTTCATAGTTGTTCGTAGTGATTCGCTTTCATTTGGCAGTTTTGATGTAACGCATCGAAGCCCATGATCTGGCTGAAACCCATTACGGACTGTCATCCCGAGCGCAGCGACGGACCTTGGTGTTTGCTTGCAGCGGGCGATGCTGCAGGCGCAAGCAGAAACCAAAGTCCCTCGCGGCGCGAGGAAACCTTTCTTTGCCCGACACGGCCTGCTGAATCTAGACCTTCACTCCCACTGCCGCCGCCAAAGTCTCCCCGATATCCGCCGGAGACTTGGCCACGCGAATCCCCGCCGCCTCCATGACTTTGATCTTTTCCGCTGCCGTTCCCTTGCCGCCGGAGATGATCGCTCCCGCATGGCCCATGCGCCGCCCCGGAGGCGCAGTCTGCCCCGCGATGAAGCCCACAACCGGCTTCTTCATGTGCGTCTTCACGAATTCCGCCGCAGTCTCCTCGGCATCGCCGCCGATTTCGCCGATCATGATGACGGCCTCAGTCTCCGGGTCGCGATGGAACAGATCAAGCGCATCCACAAAGTTCGTTCCAATAATCGGATCGCCGCCGATCCCGATCGCCGTCGACTGCCCGATCCCGCGCTGCGTAAGCTGATGCACCGCCTCATACGTCAGGGTGCCCGAGCGGGACACGATCCCGATCGAACCTTCTTTATGAATCGACCCCGGCATGATTCCGATCTTGCACTTACCCGGCGAAATGATTCCGGGACAATTCGGCCCAATCAGCCGCGAGCGCCGGTTCTGCAGAAACTCCCAGGCCTTCACCATGTCAAGAGTGGGAATGCCCTCGGTGATGCAGACGATGAGATCGAGTTCGGCATCGGCCGCCTCCATAATCGCATCGGCTGCAAACGGCGGCGGCACAAAAATCACGGTTGTATCGGCGCCGGTCTTATCGACAGCCTCCTGCACGGTATTGAAAATCGGCCAGCCTTCATGAGTAGTTCCGCCCTTGCCCGGTGTAACTCCACCCACGACCTGCGTGCCATAAGCTGCGCAAGCCTTGGCGTGAAATGTTCCTTCCCGGCCAGTAAGCCCCTGCACGATCAACTTCGTTCGTTTATTAACCAGGATTGCCATAATTAGAATTCCTCACCACTGAGTACCATTGTGATCCCGAGCGCAGCGAGGGACCTTGGTGTTTGCCTGGGACGGCTTTGCCGGTGGCGCGGGCGGAAACCAGGGTCCGTCGCTGCGCTCGGGTGACAACAGTGTGGAGACATGTTCCTCTAAACTCTTCGGGCC
Organism: Candidatus Sulfotelmatobacter sp.; assembly: GCA_049513475.1. Classification (GTDB taxonomy): domain Bacteria; phylum Acidobacteriota; class Terriglobia; order Terriglobales; family Acidobacteriaceae; genus Sulfotelmatobacter. The sequence continues at coordinate 21,494 of JBEKWC010000049.1, forward strand.
GCAGCCACAACTTTATCCGCCGCGTCCTTCATCGTGTCGCTCACCACAAAATTGAATCCCGACTCCATCAAAATCTTCTTGCCCTCATTCACATTGGTGCCTTCCAGCCGCAACACCACGGGCAGCTTGATATTCGTTTTCCTCGCCGCCTCCACCACGCCCGTAGCCAAAGTATCCACGCGCAGAATGCCGCCAAAAATGTTGATCAGCACGGCTTTCACATTCTTGTCGCTAAGCAGAATTTCGAAGGCATGCGCCACCTGCTCGGCATTGGCTCCGCCACCCACATCCAGAAAGTTCGCAGGCATGCCACCGGCATACTTGATAATGTCCATGGTCGCCATCGCCAGCCCCGCGCCATTAACCATGCAGCCCACGCTGCCATCGAGCTTGATGTAATTCAGGCTGTACTTCGAGGCCTCAACCTCCAGCGGATCTTCCTCGGTGATATCGCGCAACTCGCGAATATCGGGATGGCGAAACAAAGCGTTGTCATCGAATGTCATCTTGGCATCAAGTGCGAACAGTCGCCCGTCTGTAGTAGTGATGAAGGGGTTGATCTCCACCAGCGAAGCGTCGGTGTCGAGGAATGCCTTATAAAGATTGGAAAGAAACTGCACTGCAGGATTGATCTGCTTGGCGCTGAGCCCAAGCTTAAAAGCCATCTTGCGCGCCTGAAACGCCTCCAGACCCATGCCCGGATCGATGTGCTGCTTCAAAATCGCATCGGGAGTCTCCGCCGCAACCTGCTCGATTTCCATTCCGCCCGCGGCCGAAGCCATGAATACCGGCTTGCCCTCGGCACGGTCAACCAGAATCCCCAGGTACAACTCTTTTTCAATCGGCAGAGTTTCCTCGATCAGCAACCGGCGCACGATGCGGCCTTCGGGCCCGGTCTGATGCGTGACCAACTTCATGCCCAGCATTTTCTCGGCAAGGTCCCCCGCTTCGCTGACCGACTTCGCGATCTTCACACCTCCGCCCTTGCCGCGGCCGCCGGCGTGAATCTGCGCTTTCACCACAACCCCGGTCGAACCGGCGCTGAATAATTCCCGCGCCGCGGCTTCGGCCTCTTCTCGCGAAGTCGCCATCGTGCCTCGTGGGACAGTTACACCATACTTCTTAAGAATCCCTTTTCCCTGGTACTCATGAATTTTCATAATGATGCTCGTCAGCTAAGAATCGGAAGGAACCTGCTTGCAGCTGGAACTGCGGGCAGCAAACCCTTGATTTTATAGAACCGCAGCGGATTAGAGCAAACCGATCTCCCGCGTCGTTTGAACCGGCAGTACATCTAACTCCAAATCGGGAGCGGGTTCCAGAATGCCTGGAGATCGCTCCCCGGGAGGCGACGCATTGTGAAAGTCCTTTCGTTGAATGTGGCGCGCCCGCGCCTTACGGTCTACAAAGGCACAAGCATCAACACGGGCATCTTCAAGAAGCCGGTCTCTGGCCGCCTGATGCTGCGCAGCTTGAACCTTGACGGCGACCGGCAGGCCGACCTGAGCGTTCACGGCGGCCCTTACAAAGCGGTCTATGCGTATCCCTCAGAGCACTATGGCTATTGGAAGAAGGAATTGCGTGAAAAAGATTTGCCCTGGGCCGCGTTCGGGGAGAACCTCACGACAGAAGGGCTCAGCGAAGACGAACTCCATGTCGGCGACCGCTTTCGAATCGGTTCGGCCGCGATCATGGTTCGCCAGCCCCGCATGCCCTGTTACAAGCTCGCGGCCAAATTTCAACGTGATGACATTCTCGAAACATTCCTGCACAGCGGCCGCAGCGGGTTTTACTTTTCCGTAGAACAGGAAGGCGAGATCGGCGCGGGAGATTCTTTCGAACTCATTTCGCGAAATCACACTGGAATTACTATCGCCGAGATGAACCGGCTGTTCGTCCGCGAGAAATATAACCGCGCTCTGTTGCAGAAAGCGATCGCGACCGCCGAGCTGCCAGAGAGCTGGCGCGAGTATTTCTTGCCAAGGCTGAGCCCAGTTGGCCAGGAGTAAGTTCTGGTTTCCTTAGGGGTGGCTAAAGTTCAAGGATTATCGGGTTCAGGAGTTCTGCCGCGCCCGCGACCCGGGTGAACCCAAGGTGCTCCTTTGGAAAATCCTTCTTGTTCCCCGTTACCAAAAAATCGGCGCCGGCCGCAAGGGCGCACGCAATGAACTTGTCATCGCCTGCGCAACCATCTTGATGTAATCTTCGACACTCATGATGCCCACCGCGGGCACTCCCCGCCGGTCAACGACAAAGCGCTCGTGGTTCTCGACGGCGCGGTTCATAATCTGCCCGAACTGCGTGCGCGCGACATGGGCATCAACACGGCGCCCCCCAGAAGCCGGATCCCACGGATGCCCCGATCAATTTGGATTAATCCATGCATCGATGTATCTTTGAGACCCGGCTGATGTCGATGCTCCAGTTATGGCGTACCTGCCGGATTCCGAGTATCCTCAGCATTCCAGTAAAGTCGCCGAGGGTTCTGCATCGAAACTTCGGCACCCACGCATGATTCTCAACGCTCTTTATCGCATCGCCACCCATGGCCAATCGCTGGCCCGCGCCGAAGCGCGGGCCGTGATGTCCGACGTGCTCGCCGGCAACGGCACCGACGCGCAGATCGCCGCGCTGCTCATCGCTTTGCGCATGAAAGGCGAGACCGTGGAAGAGATCGTGGGCTTCGCCGAAGCCATCCGCGCCGCAGCCACTCCCTTGCCGATTTCTTTTTCTGGGTTGAGTTCTGCCGAATCCAGTGCGCTCGACCTAAGCGGCACCGGCCGCGACGCGCTCGCCGAATCCGCGCTGGTGGACACTAGCGGCACCGGTGGCGACGCCGCCGGTACCTTCAACATTTCAACCGCGACGGCATTCCTAACCGCCGGCGCCGGCGTGCGCGTGGCCAAACACGGCAACCGCAGCATCAGCTCGAAGTGCGGCTCAGCCGACGTGATGGAGGCTCTGGGCGTGAACATCCAATTGACTCCCGAGCGAGCCGCACAATGCCTGCGCGAAATCGGCATTTGTTTTCTCTACGCCCCCGATCTGCACTCCTCCATGAAGCAAGTGCAGAAGGTGCGCCGCGAACTGCGCTTGCGCACCATGTTCAACCTGCTCGGCCCGCTCACCAATCCCGCCCGGGCTTCGGGACAAGTGGTGGGTGTCTACGCGCTCGATATGGTCGAGAAGTTAGCCGAGGCGCTCAGCATGCTCGGTCTGCATCGCGCGCTCGTAGTTCACGGCCTCGATGGCCTGGACGAAATCACCATCACCGGCCCGACGCGCATAGCCGAAGCTCGCGACGGTTCGGTGCGCTCCTACGAAGTTGATCCTGAAGAGTTCGGCCTGAAGCGCGCCACGCTCGCCGATATCGCCGGTGGGGATGCGTCGGAGAATGCCGCGATCGTTCGAGAAGTCTTAGGCGGGAAGAAATCTCCGCGCCGCGATGTGGCGCTCTTGAACTCCGCAGCTGCGCTCGTAGCCGCGGGGCGCGTCGATCATTTGGCGGATGGAATCCCTCTGGCCGAACGATCCATTGACTCCGGCGCAGCTGCCGCCAAACTCGCGGCGCTGGCAAGTTTTACGCAGTAACTCCGCGAACGCACTGTTAGCCTCAGCAGCTAGAAGCACACAGGCCCCTGGCTCTTCTCACGATGACAACGCTTGCATTCAACGACGGTCCGGTTCTTTAGGGAGCGGCTTCACCCTCGATCTTGAACGTATTATTCGTCACATCGCTCTCGGGTACGCTCCCGTCGTTGACCACGACTTCCTCCGGCGCCTTCGCAACTTCGAAGCGGATCACGGCATGGCTCTTGCCGCGCACGACAAGCCGCTGCGTAGAGTCTCCGCCAGCGAACCTCACCGTGACCGGAACCTCCGCTCCCGCGGCTCCCAGGTTTGCCACGGTGACGGTGAGCACGTAGGCTCCGGGCAAAGTCTTGCGCACGAAGGCTGATTCTATTTTGAAATCCGGCAGGCCGCGATCGCGATAAACCCAGTCGTCGAAGAACCACTCCAAGTCGCGCTTCGTCTGCGCCTGGATGAGCCGCTGCAGATAAGACGGCTCTTTATCCTGCTCCGGACGATAGGAGGCAAGAGCTTTCTTCAAGGCGGCATCGCCGACCATCTCGCGCAGCATCCACCACACGCACATTGCCTTGCTGCGATAAAGTTCCTCAACCGGGGTGTTGACCAGAGAGTGACTCACTTCCTCCTCCGATCGGGGCACGGTCGTCTTTTCGTTTTCCACGGCGCTGAACGCGGAACGGTGCAATCCCATGTAGTCGAGGGCAGCGTGACGTCCACTCTGCTGCTCCAGGTAGAGCGCCTGCGCGAAGTGCGCCAGGCCTTCGTTGATCCACGGCCGCGGCGAGGTGAGAGCCGCATGAGTCATCTGATGAGCCGCTGCGAGTCCCGCAAGCTTGGGATCGGTAGGGGCAAGCGGTAACAATAGGAACAAACCGCTCTCGAACGGGGCCGCGTTGGAGTCGGCGAGATCGGCGGTTTGCGCCTTCCCGTGCGGCGCCCCGAACCATTCCGTGACGAGCGGGATAACTTTGTCCGCCGCATCGGCATAGCCCGTAGCGGCGCCCTTGTGGCCGCGCAGATAATGAACCGCAATGGCAGCGCGCTCGACAACCTCATAATTCGCCATCACAAACGTGGGCACGACCGACCCCAGCGATTGGTAAGTGCAGTCTGCAACGAACTGACCCTTGGCCTCGAGAGCCTTCGGACAAGTGCTTGCGTTCAGCAGCAGCTCGGGCGGCTCGCTTTCGTCGCTGGGCGTTGCGAATTGCAGATGCATGGTGGCAGCAGCCTCGCGGCTCTTCCACCTGCCGACAATTTCAAACACGCTGCTGCCCTCGGAAAAACTTCCTGCCTCGGTGGCGATCGGATACCAAGCCACAAATCCCGCGCCGCGCACGGCCGTGAATTTCGCGCTGATCTGGTCCCAATCCGAGCTGTTCGCCTGCGCCTCGGGAGTTCCGATCCGCGTGAGCCGCGTGGCATCGAGCACGATCACGCCCTCGTAAGCGATCTCCAGAGCCACGGTGCCCCGCGGCGCGACGGCCTCGGGCAGAGTCACGATCGCCTCCGAAAGCTCCCCCGTATGATCGATGTCGGAAGAGTAAGCTTGCGAGACAAATTGCAGTGGCTTCTGCCCGGTCCTGATCGAACGCCAGCCGAGCGAAGAAGAAATCTGCAGCACGGCGATCTTCTGCGTCGTCGCCGAATCGTTCTGCAGAATGAGCGTGCCTCGAACGCCGAGCCGCTGAAGATCGGGATCGACGTGCACATCAAGATCGTATTGTGTGAACGCGAAAGCTTCCCGATCGAGAGAGAATGCACTCGCCACAGAGGCGCAGAGAACACAGAGAATACCAAAGCTGCGGAACTTCATTTCGCGCCCGAAGCCGCCTCGTTATTTTTCTCGGCGTTTTCTCTTGCGCGCCTCTGCCGAACGATCTCATACATCACCACCGCACCTGCGACCGACACGTTGAGCGAAGGAACTTTGCCCAGCATCGGGATCGAAACCAGAAAATCGCATTTCTTCTTCACCAGGTCGTGCAGGCCTTTGCCTTCGGCGCCCAGCACCAGGGCGCAATCCATGTTGTAATCGAGCGCGTCGTAGGTCTGCCTGCCGCGCTCGTCGAGGCCCACCGTCCAGATGTTGCGTTCTTTTAATTCTTCCACCGTGCGCGCGATATTCGTCACCTTCGCGATGGGCAAATATTCGCTGGCCCCGGCGGACGTTTTAGTTACCGTGCCGGTGACGGGGGCCGCGCGCCGTTCGGGAATGACCACGCCATCGGCGCCCGCGGCATCGGCGGTACGCATGAGAGCGCCTAGATTGTGCGGATCTTCTACGCCATCGAGCACGATGACAAAGGAATATCGTCCACGCTTGGCGCCGACCACGTCGTCGAGATCGCTATACTGCTTGGCCGACGTGACCGCGACCACGCCTTGATGGGCGGACCGTCCAGCCATCTGGTCAAGTTCGGTGCGCGTGAGAAATTTTACCGGTACGCCGAGCTTGCGGCACTCTTCGATCATGCGCTGCAGGCGAATGTCATGCCGCTCCTTCGCCATGCCCACCCACTGGAAGGCGCGGCCGCGGGCCTTCAGCGCCTCGGAGACCGCGTTGATGCCGTAGATGTAATTCATGAAGTATTCAGTGTACCGAAAGCTTAGCGTGGACGACATGAACGCCAGCGTGTCCGGGCGCGAGTCCTTGAACGGCGCGGCCGAACCTGGACGCGATCTCCTGGAAACTGACGTCTTCGATGGCACAAAATCCGTGCGAGCGAAGAATCGCTGCAATGCCAGCCGGCTCGAAACGGCTCTCCGAACGTTCATCGATTTTCTTAAGCTGTTCGGTCCGCTCCGTTTCGAATTGCCTGAGCTCTTCGGAGAATGCCTCGGGAGGTTCCATGTAGTCGAACACCACCTCCGAGTTCTGGATGGACGCCATAGAGTCCAGAGTGCGGCTGATGGCCTCCTGTGTCAGATAGGGCACTACCCCGAGCCAGGTGAAAAACGCGGGCGAGTTCTGCTGAAAGCGTGCGGCGACGAGCTTCTCTCCCACATCGTCGCGCTCGAAATCGACCGGCACGAGAGTAAGCCATGGCGGAAGTGCAATTTGAGCTTCGGCCAGGCGCTGGCGTTTCCATGCCTGTGTCGCGGGGTGGTCCACCTCATAGATACGGATCTGGCGTGCGCCATGGGGATTCCGGAGAGCGAAAGTGTCGAGTCCGGCGCCAAGGATGACGATCTGCCGAACCCCCCTTTCGACTGCTCTTGACAAAGCATCTTCCGCAATCCGGCTTCGCGCGGCGGTGAACAGACGTCCGATGCTGGCCAAGGGGTGTTTGTTCGCAAATTGAAGCACTTCCTTTTCGTCTTCACGCAGAATCTTCATGGCAAATGGGTCATAGAGGATTGAGCCATGATCGAGCATCTGGTGAGCAGCTCGTTGCCGGGCGATGATCAGGGCTGTGCGGCTGGGTTCATTCGGCTTCATGTTCGAGGTCTCCGTTCTCATCCATAGCGGATCGCGCGCGCGGTCGTATGCGCGACCAGCGCGGTGCGCACTCATTTCTTCCGCTCAATTCGATACCTCCCGAATCCGGTCCCAAGCAGGAAAAAACGGCCGCGGTTTATGGTTCGAGAGCGCCGCAGCGAAAATTCGCATGGGACTTGTAAGTGAAACTGAGCATACAGGCCGAGTCACTCGTGAAAGGGATTGCGTTTAGCTAGGTCGCCGAACAGCGTGAAGATGTGGGCGGCGTCAGCCGACCGTTTCGCGTAGGATGTCCGCGGGCTCGGGGCGCTCCGTGTAGTCCTCGTTCGCCGACGCGTAGAGCACGGTTCCATCAGGATCCAGAATGTAGGTCGCCGGGATCGGCAGCTCCCAGCTTTCATCTCCGTTCGCGAACGGCAGGTTGACGAAAGCGCGGCGATAAACCTCTGCCTGGAGCTCCGGCACGCGGTAGGTTAGACCGAACTGCCGGGCAACCTGGTTGCCGGCGTCGGAGAGCAACGGAAAACGCAACCGGTGCTGGTCGTGCATGAAGAACGATTGCTTCACCGTCTGTGGAGAGACCGCAATCAGCGTTGCTCCCGCTCGTTCGATCTCCGGCACGATCAGATTCATCGCTTCCATCTGACCGACGCAGAATGGGCACCAGCGCCCGCGGATGAAGCAGAGCACGAGGCGTCCCTCGGCGAGCAAGTCGGTGGCAGAGACGCTCTTGCCGTCGTGATCTTGAAGCTGGAATTCCGGAATCTTCGCGCCGAGCGGAAGAATGTTCGCGGCTAGATTCTTCCGCCGCAATTCCGCGATGGCCCGAGCGTGAATCGCCTGCGTCTCTGCCGGCACGTATTTCGCAATCAATTCCTTGCGCTCCCCGTAAATGTCTCGCAGCGGGCGGGCGTCAGTGTCTGGTCCAGATGCTTCGAGGGAGCGCCATTTCATAAGGCCAAGGCTCCGGGCTTCCGCTTTCGGGCTTCGGCAAAGGCAGAACGATGCAAGGAATGGGCCGCAGCCCAAAAGCCGCAGCCCGAAGCCCGCTCTACATCCCCGGCAGCTTCATCCCCGCCATCCTTCTGGCAAAGCTGGGCTTGCCGATCTGCTTGAACATTTTTTTCATCTGCGCATATTGGCGAAGCAAGTTGTTCACTTCCTGGACGCTGGTACCGGAGCCGCGGGCGATGCGTTTGCGCCGGCTGCCGTTGATCACTTCGTGGTGATGACGCTCGTGCATCGTCATCGAACCGATGATGGCCTCGACGCGGTTGATCTGCTTTTCGTCCACATTGTCGGCGGCTTTCTGCAGGCCGGAGAACGGGCCGATGCTCGGCATCATGCCGATGATGCTCTTGATCGAGCCCATCTTCTTCACTTGCCGCAACTGATCGCGAAAATCCTCGAGCGAGAAGCCGTCGCCGGTGAGGGCCCTGGTGGCCATCTCCTGCGCTTTTTTCTTGTCGATATGGGATTCGGCGCGCTCGATCAGCGAGAGGATGTCGCCCATGCCGAGGATGCGCGAGACGATGCGGTCGGGATGAAACGGCTCCAGCGCGTCGTACTTTTCGCCGACGCCGATGAACTTGATGGGCTGCCCTGTAACCTGCCGGATGGAAAGCGCCGCGCCACCGCGGGCGTCGCCGTCCATCTTGGTGAGCACGACGCCGGTGAGCGAGAGCTTTTTGTGAAACTCGTCGGCGGAGCGCACGGCGTCCTGTCCGGTCATGGCGTCGGCGACGAACAAAATCTCCGAGGGATTCAGAAGCTTCTTCAGCGACTGCATCTCATCCATGAGATCGTCGTCGATGTGCAGGCGGCCGGCGGTGTCGACGATCAGCACGTCGCACCCGGAGACGATGGCCTCGCGGCGGGCTTCTTTTACTAGCCGCTCCACGGTCGCGCTATTGGCCTCGCCGACTTCGCCTTCGTAAATCTGCGCTTTAACCGCCTGCGCCACAATTTTCAGCTGCTCGCGTGCCGCGGGACGGTACACGTCCACCGAAACCAGCAGCGGACGATGGCCGCCGATCTTGAGCCAATGCGCCAGCTTGCCCGAAGTCGTGGTCTTGCCGGAGCCTTGTAGTCCGGCCATGAGAATGACCGTGGGCGGCTGCGACGCAAACTTCACCCGCGCCGTATCTTGGCCGAGGGTCTCGACCAGTTCGTCGCGCACGATCTTGATGACCTGCTCGCCGGGAGAAAGCGCGGTCAACACCTCTTGCCCGACGGCCTTGGCCTGAATGCGGTCGATCAGCTCTTTGACGACTTTGAAATTGACGTCGGCTTCGAGCAACGCCAGCCGAATTTCGCGCAGGGCCTCGGCGATGTTTTCCTCGCTAAGCCGGGCCTGGCCGCGAAGGGACTTGAAGGCGCGCTGCAGTTTTTCCTGTAAGTTCTCGAACATAAGGGTAACGATGATTTTAGCAGGCAGGCGGCAGCCTGAGCTCTCTCGAAAGGTTCCCCAACGGAGGACAGAATCTGGAAGCGCGACAACGCTGTCGTCACTAGGCCTTCGCAGAGCGGTGGCCGACCAAGCGCCCTGCTCTGCAGCTTGCGTGATGCAGGGACGGCTGCGCCGTCCCCTTACCCAAACACTTCCTTCGCCGCGATCACCGTGTTGCAATGAATGCTCACGGTATCCTCGACATTCTGGGCGTAGCCGCCGGCAAACGTCACCATGATGGGAATGTTGCGGGCGCGGGCTACGCGGAAGACGAGTTCGTCGCGCTCTTTGAGGCCTTGAATCGAGAGCGAAAGGCCGCCCAACTGATCTTCACAATAAGGATCGGCGCCGGCTAGGTAGCACAGGAGATCCGGCTCGAACTGGCGCAGGCCGGAGCTGAGCGCATTGTCGAGCCAGGCCAGGTAATCGTCGTCGCCGAGGCCATCGGGCAAGTCCACGTCAATCGACGAAGGCGGCTTCCACAGCGGATAGTTGTTGTGCTGGTGCAGCGAGATGGTGAAGACATCTCCCGCATGCGCTCCGCGAATCTTACCGGGAAGCGCAGATCCTAGGGCCGGCGAATCGAGAGTCGATGCTCCGGCTGAGGGCAAAAGCGCACTCGCAGTTCGCGTCCCTGCAAAAATAGCCGCCGTGCCGTTGCCGTGATGAACGTCGCAATCGACGGTCATCGCGGTGTGAATTTTGTCGTCGCGCTGCAGTCGCCGGATGGCGACGGCCACGTCGTGAATCACGCAGAAGCCCTCGCCGTGCTCGGGGAAGGCATGATGAAAGCCGCCGCCGATGTTGAACGCCACGCGATCCGCCAAAGCCTGCCGCGCCGCTAGAATCGATCCCCCGGCCGTCAGCCAGCAGGCATCCATCAAGTCGCGCGAGTAGGGAATCTCCATCTCCATTTCTTCGCGCGGGCTGAGCGTGCCGGTCTTCAGTTTATGCACATACTCAGGCTTGTGAACCAGCAAAATATCTTGATCGGTGGCCGGCTGGGGTTCGAGAAAGTCGTGCGCGTCGGCAATGCCCTTGACGAGCAGCCGTTCGCGAATGCGCCGGTATTTCTCGGCGGGGAAAACATGGTCGCCGATGGGGAGGTAGTATCCGTCGCTGTAAATTAGCTTGAAGGGGAGCATCGGCACTCAGCATTCAGCACTCGGCATTCAGCCAGCCGGGTGCTGAAAGAACTCAATAGGATACGCGGGAGGAAAGCAATTGGCACTTAGTAATTGGCTCTTGCTTTTTAAAGGC
>JBEKWC010000050.1:0-30976 GCA_049513475.1 Candidatus Sulfotelmatobacter sp.
AACCGCGAACACTCAGCCTGCCAGTCCATCGGTGGGACTAACTTATCGAACCGCCGTATGCGGACCCGCATGTACGGTGGTGTGGCAGGGGCGAGCGGGCGACCGCTCCCCCTATGCCGATTGGCGTGTCCTTTTGTAACTTGTTGAAGCGGCATGCCCCTGTCAGGCTGGGTGTGCATCTAAAAATTTTCTCAGCGTGGGGCGGAAACGACTATGAAACAAGCTTTTCTTAAGTTGTTGGCGATGTTGATGTTAGCTTCGGTCTTTGCGGCCGGCGCCGCCAATCAATGGGCAGTTTTAGGTCCGGATGGGGGCGATGTGCGCAGCCTGGCGTACGATCCGCAAAACCCGAATCGGGTTTTCCTGGGCACAAGCACGGGCGTGATTTTCGTCTCCGAAGATGGCGGCCACAACTGGACACGCTTTGCCAAACTCGGCAGCGGCGACGATTACGTGCTCGACCACATTGCGATCAATCCGCAGAATTCCAAGACCATGTTTGTTTCCGCGTGGAGCGTGCAAGATCAGAATGCGGGCGATATTTTCCGCACCTACAACGGCGGCAAAGATTGGGAAGCTCTGCCTGCGATGCACGGCAGGTCGGTGCGCGCCATGGCGCTGGCAGCGTCCGATTCGAAGGTTGTAGTCGCGGGCGCTCTCGACGGCGTTTACCGCAGCAGCGATAGCGGCAACACCTTTCAGAGGATTTCGTCGAACGACGGCATCGTGAAGAATATCGAAGCCATCGCCGTCGATCCGAAGGATCCCAATACCGTTTACGCCGGGACCTGGCACCTCGCCTGGAAGACCAGCGACGGCGGCGCCAACTGGCAGCACATCAACAAAGGCATGATCGACGACTCCGATGTGTTCTCGATCATCGTCAGCTCGGCGAATCCATCGGAAGTTTTCGCCAGCGCCTGCTCCGGTATTTATAAGAGCACCAGCGGCGGCGAGCAGTTCGAAAAAATCAAAGGCATTCCGTTCACCGCGCGGCGCACCCGCGTGCTGAAGCAGGATCCGAGCAATCCGGCGATTGTCTATGCCGGAACCACCGAAGGTTTGTGGAAGACGACCGACGAGGGCAAGAACTGGAAGCGCATGAGCGATCCGGAAGTCGTGGTCAACGATGTGCTCATCGATCCGCGCAACTCGCAGCGCGTGCTGCTGGCGACCGATCGCAGTGGAGTGCTGGCCAGCGACGATTCCGCAGCCACATTCACTTCTTCGAATCACGGCTACACGCACCGCTACGTCAGCGCCATTCTGGCTGACGGCAAACAGGACAACACGCTCTACATCGGCGTGGTCAACGACCGTGAGTTCGGCGGGGTCTTCTACACGCACGATAACGGGCAAACCTGGTTGCAGAAAAGCGTTGGTCTCGAAGGCCGCGACGTATTTACCTTGAAGCAAGCCAGCACGGGAACGCTGATTGCCGGAACCAACCGCGGCATGTTTGAGTTGCTGGAGGGAACCTCGGCCTGGCATCCCATCAACAACGTGGTCGAGGAGAAAACTTCCTCCCGCACCGTTAAGTTGAAGAGCGGCAAAACCAAAACCGTTACCTCCAAGACCAGCAAGAAATCCACCCTGGAAAGCCGCGTCAGCGATACCGACTTGGGAGCGACTCGCTGGTACGCAGCTACCTCCGCCGGACTTTTCACCAGCAAAGATCAAGGCAAGGAATGGATCGGCGGACCGGTTGCGGGCGAGAAAGACTTTGTTGCGGTGCAGGCGAAGGATGACCTGGTGGTCGCGGCGACGCGCGGCAGCGTTCTGGTTTCGCAGAATGCGGGTGCGACGTGGCTGCCTTCGGCATTGGCTTCATATCCGGTGAATATTCGCAGCGTGACCGTAGCGCCCGATGGGCAGATCTTTGTAGCGGCCCGCGAAGGCGCATTCCACAGCTCCGATTCCGGCCAGAGCTGGAATCACCTGACTGCCGGCCTGCCGGACAAGGACATCACCTCGGTGGCCTACGACGGCAGCCGCAAGCGCCTGCTCGCGACCAGCGGCCAGACTGGCGTGGTGTTTGAGAGCCACGACGGCGGCACCACCTGGAAGCGTGGGCCGGATTCCGGCTTTCCGCTGCGCCGCATCAGCGTGGTGCACGGACGCTTTGTAGCGGCTACTCCGTTTGACGGTGTGATCGCCCAACCGGAGAACGAACCGCAGAGCGCCAACGCCGGCGGCGGCTCCAACTAGTTTTCCCTCCATTGCTCGAACCTTCGCGGAGAGCTTCACGCTCTCCGCGTTTTATTTGAGGGACGGAAATATCTCCTCGCTCCCAATCGACTCTGCGCAACTTCTACATGGTGTTCGGCCGAGCTCTCCCGCCTATCTGCATGATTCGGCGGAAAGCCATCTGGCACCTTACTTGCGACTACCCAAGGAACGAACTCCGGGCGACCATGCCTTGGAGCCCTCCGAAGTTGGCTAGAGCTGGCATGATGAATCGCGGTGCGGGGAAAGTCGCGCGGGCGAGATGGTCCCAGAGTCGATGCGCTTGGCCAGCTTTTCTTGCGAGCTTCAGCCTTCTGAGCTTCAGTCTAGCCTGCGTTCGTCCCAGTGGAGTTCTGCGGGGTACGGATGCAAACTCCTCTTCGACCAGCCGGGGTATACCCTTCCATGTGGCTCAAAGCTCCAATGGCGATGCTGCCGAAGAAGGTGCAGCGCCCGACGTCCCGATCAGTCTCGCTTCGCCTGATCAATTGCCCTTTCGCGTGGCGTCGCTCCCGCGCACTGTGCAGCGGGGAACTTTGCTGACGGTCGAATTGGGCAAGTCGCTGGCGCCCGCTAGGATTCGCCCCGGGGACGCCTTCCCGGCGACGGTAACCGAACCGGTCGCCTTCGATGGCGGAACGGTGATCGACGCCGGTACTGCGGTCACGGGACGAGTCGAGTCCGCTCAGGCGCCGGGTCCGCCAGTGGGCCTCGGCGGCACAGCGGCGGGGATTCTGAGAGCAGGATATGTTCGCCTCACCTTGAGCGCCATCACGGTGGGGGGCAAGTCGATTAGCCTGCAAACTTCCAGCCTGTTTGCGCGAACCAGTGTGTCGCAGACGCGAAAGGCTTCCGGCAATGATTCAAGCACGGCAGGGGACTCCGGCAGCGTGCCCCGGGGCCGTCGGCTCACATTCCGCTTGACCGCCCCACTTACCCTCGACGTGACAAGTGCGCTGGCCGCTCGCCAGTCTCCAAACCGGGCCCCGGAACGGACGAAAGAGTAGTCCGCGAAAAGCCTCCCCGATCAGTTTTCTGCGTCTGTCTCCTCTCTTGCGCTTCTTCCGTTCTCTTTGATATGTAACAAAATAAAGCTTTTGTATTGATTTTCCACAGGTTTTCCCGGCTCTTGAGTGACATCTGCCCTTCGCAGTATCAGATTAGCCCTCCTATAGTGGGATCGAAATCGCGGGAAGGGAATTGGCAAGGGGTGAATCGCCGTTCCCTTTCTGGGAACACCGAGGTATCAAGCAATCCGATGCGGGGTTCCTTTTTTGGTCCTTCCGGCTTGACAGTATCAGTATGAGCACGGCGACTCCATTTCCAAGGCATGAGCAGCGCTCGCGCAGGGACGCGGGCATAGCTTTCGCTTCCTTTTTCGAGCGCGCCCCCATGCCCGTGGTGAGCTGTAATGCGCGGGGAGAAATTGTCGAAGCGAATCCCGCCTTCGACCGCATCTTCCACGGCGCCGAGTCGAAGAGGGACGGGTCGAGTCGTCAGGGGTTGCATTTATGGGAGTTTTTCGTGCTCCAGGATCGCACTGTGGGTCAAGCGCTGCTGCGAGAATTGCTGGAGCGCAAGCGCGACACGGTTTGCATTCCAGGCCGCATTCCAGGGAAAAACGCCGCGGCTGGCTCTGCCGCCATGAGTTGGACCGGTTGGCGCATGAGCGACAGCGCGGTGGAGGGCGATGAGATCGTATTTTTCGCGGGGACGATGGTGGCGAACACCGGAGAGGCAGCGGTCGGAGAACCAATCGAACCATCCGAAGAGGCGATCTCCGACGAACCGATTTCCGACGAAGCTTTTCCCGGCGAGCCTTCTTCCGACGAAGAAGCGATCCAGGGGCAGAAGTGGGAGGCGGTCGGTCGCCTGGCCGGCGGCGTGGTCCATGACTTCAACAACCTGCTGACCGGGGTGATGCTCTACTGCGACTTGCTGCTCTCGAGCTTCGATCCCCGCGACCGGCGGCGCCGATACGCCGACGAGATTCGCTCGGCGATCACGCAGGCCAGCGGGCTGGTGCAGCAGTTGCTGGTTTTCGCGCGCCCGCAGGCTTCCCAAGCCCGCTCTCTTTGCTTTAACGAAATTGCCACGTCGATGCGGAATCTCTTGGTCCGCCTGATCGGAGAAAACATCGAACTCGAATTACGCCTCGATCCCGGTTTAGCTCTGGTGAGGATCGATCATGCACAGGCCCAGCAGATTCTGCTCAACCTCGTTCTCAATGCGCGCGACGCCATGCCGGAGGGCGGAAAAATTACGGTCGAAACCAGCAACTGCAAATTCCAGCCGGTGGCGGGCGCACCCATGGGCGCGCCCGTCTTTCCCTGCGTTCTGCTAGTGGTGGGCGACAACGGCCGCGGCATGGACGCCAAAACCCGCCAGCGCCTCTTTGAACCGTTTTTCACCACCAAGAGTTCGGGCAAAGGCACGGGCCTGGGATTGACCACGGTCCAGAGTATCGTCACCACCAACCGCGGCCTCATTCACCTCGAAAGCGAAGCCGGACGCGGCACCCGCGCCATGATCCTGCTTCCTCGGGCGGTCTCGGCCGCGGCCGCAGAGTGCGAGGCCAAGCCCGGCATAGAGTTGTTGCCCAGCGCCCGAAGAAATTTCGATCCGTGGGAGCGAGGCGTTGAAGCTGACGACTCTGCCGCAAGCCATAATTCTGTAGTGGATTCTGTAGCGCGCGATTCCGCACTTCGACATTCCAGCCATCAGGATTCGACTTCACCAAAAGCCAGCCCACTTCAAGAAATCAAGAAGGAATTAAAACTATGACGTCAGCAGCCGTTAGCCCCAGCCTCGCCACTCCTCAGATCTGCGCCGCCAACTTTCTTAACCTGCTTATCGTGGACGACGAACGCTCCATCCGCGAGGCCTGCCGCGAAGTGGCCTTGTCGCTGGGCTTCGCCGCCCACGTCGCCGATTCGGCCGAGCACGCCTACCGCTTACTGCAAGCTCAACCGGTCGACGCCATTTTGCTCGATCTGCGCTTGCCCGGAGCGGGTGGCCTCGAGGCGCTGCGCCGGATCAAGGAGTTGCTTCCGGAAGCTCTCGTGATTGTCGTGACCGGCTACGGCACGGTGCAGTCCGCGGTGCAGGCCATGAAGCATGGGGCCTACGAATACGTCACCAAGCCTTTCAGCGTCGATGAACTCCGCCTGCTGTTGGAGAGGGTATGCAACCACCTCAAGCTGAAAACGGAGAATCGCATGTTGCGCGAGAAGCTTAAATCGAAGCAAGGATACGGCGGGCTGGTCGGCCGCGCTCCCGAGATGGAGAAGCTCTATCGCATCATCGCCAAGGCCGCGAACAGCTCGCATCCCGTGCTAATTCTCGGCGAGAGCGGGACCGGCAAAGAAATGGTGGCGCGCTCCATCCATTATTCCGGCCCCTTCCGCGACAAGCCGTTTATTCCGGTCGACTGCGGTTCGCTCGTGCCCACGCTCATCGAAAGCGAACTCTTCGGCTACGTGAAGGGCGCCTTCACGGGCGCAAACCAGGCCAAGGATGGATTGCTGGCCATCGCCGAAGGCGGCACGGTTTTTCTCGATGAAGTGGGCGAGTTGCCGGTCGACCTGCAGGCCAAACTTCTGCGCGCGATTCAGGAAAAGGAAATTCGCCCGGTGGGCAGCACCCGCCGCATTCCCATCAACGTTCGCATTCTGGCCGCCACGAACCGCGACCTCGAGCAGGCGGTCACGGAAGGCACGTTCCGGCGGGATCTGTATTTCCGGCTGAACGTACTCAGCCTGCGCATTCCGCCGCTGCGCGAGCGGCGCGAGGATATTCCGCTGCTGATCGCCCACTTTATGGAGCGCGCCGCGCGCACCTCCGGGCAGGAAAAAATCGTGGGCGACGAAGCCCTCAAGTCGATGTTGGCCTACGACTGGCCGGGCAACGTTCGCGAACTGGAAAATTGCCTGGAACGCACCTGCGCCTTTACCAGCGGCCCGCTCATCCACGTGACGGACTTGCCTGCGGCTATCGGGCGCACCCAGATTTCGAGTTCGGGCAACGGTAACGGCCACAGCCTGAATAAGATTGTCCCTATGGCGGAGCTTGAGCGCCAAAGTATTCTGAACGCGATTGCTGAACTGAATGGAGACAAGCTGCAAGCCGCGCGGCTGCTGGGCATTGGCAAGACCACTCTGTATCGCAAGTTGAAGGATTATTCAGCGCAACTTTAGAGGCGGTTCTCAGTTCTCAGTTTCGAGCGAGTGCTTGGAAGGGGCTCGCAAGTTTTTAAGGTTTTGTTTTCGATATCGATTGCTTCGGGGATTTGCGCGCGATGCAAAAGGTGGTTGCTCCACCAGGCCGCAGTCAAGAAAACGCTGGAGCTGAGGTCTGGGCCTGAGGTCAGAAATCTGAAATCTGAGAACTGCGAAACGGTCTCTCCGGGAGTGGTTTTCCATAACCGGAAAGGCGCGTGCTCCTTGCCGTCGGTAAGTGGCTTATTTTCAGCGTCCATGCTTGTGGCTGCTCGCGTGCAAGGTGTATTGCATGATTTTACTCATCACACCTTCGGCGCGCGGCCTGGAGTGCGCCACCACACTGCAAGAAGCCACCGGTGAGCCTACCCACTGGGCCGAGAACCTGCAGCAAGCTTTGGCTCATTTGAGGGAGCAGCCTTACTCGGCCGTGGTCCTCGATCAATTTCTGCTGGAGAGCGAACCCAGCGAAAGCGACCATGTGCTCGAACATCTGGGTACGGCGTTTCCCGTCTATCTCAGCTTTGCCGTCAGCGGCATGGAGCGCTTGTTGCGCGAGGTGCGCTCGGCGCTGCACCGCCGCAAACGGGAGGAAGCGCAGGCCCGCCGCTCCGTGGAAGAGCAATTTCGCAGCCAGATGTCTGAAAGTCTTACGGTCATGCTGCTTTCCTGCGAACTGGCCATGTCGGTTCCCAATGTGCCCATGCCGGCGGCGGAGAAGATTCGCACCATCGATAATCTGGCGCGGGAGATGCGGCTTCGCCTGGGCGCAAACTGATTGCAATGGGCTTCGCCCCCCTGGGCCTTATAAGCCCTCAATTTAGGCAGACTGCAGCCTCGATCGCTGAATTTTCGAAATTTCCCTTCGACGCGCCGCCCGATTCGCACTAGAATAGGCGAGCGATACGGCGGACGCTGCCGTCTGACCTGACTCGGAGGTTCTGGTGCACGTTCTGGTCACGACCGATACCATGTCTGGCGCCTGGGCGTACTCGCGCGAACTGGTCACCGGTTTGGTCACGCGCGGCGTGCGGGTCACGCTGGTCAGCTTCGGCGAGATTCCCCTACCGGAGCAAACCGCGTGGATGGATCTGCTGCACGGTTTGGACTACCGCCCCACCGCATTCCGCTTGGAGTGGATGCACGAGGCTCCGCAGGATTTCACCGAGTCTGCCGAGTTCCTCGCTCGGCTGGTGCGCGAAGTGCGTCCCGACCTGCTGCACTTGCATGAGTTTTGCTACGGCAATTTGGCGGTGGGCGTGCCGCGCGTGGTTATGGCTCACGGCGATTTGATCAGTTGGACCGAGGCCGTGCAAGGTCATCCGCCGCGGCCTTCGCAGTGGCTGCGCTGGTATCGCGATACGGTGATCCGCGGACTTACCGGCGCCGACGCGGTGGTTGCGCCCTCGGCCTGGATGCTGAATACGATCCACGCCACGTACGTCTACTCCCGCCGCTCCAGCGTGATCTATCCCGGACGCAATCCTATTTTCTTTAACCCCTACGGCAGCAAGGACGACTCCGTGCTGTGCGTGGGCCGCCTGATCGATGCCGGCAAGCAGGTCTTCCTGCTTACGCAGCATGCCCAGCCGTTTTCGGTGTGCATCGTGGGCGCCGACCAAACTGTGGCGGTGCCGCGTATTCCGATCCGCGCCGACGTCAAGGTGGCCACGGCCCAGAGTTCGGTGGCCATTCGCGGGCCGCAGACCGAAGCGCAACTGCGCGCCCTCTACAGCCGCGCCGCCGTGTACGCGGCCACTTCGCGTTACGAACCGCTGGGGATGGCAGCTCTCGAAGCCGCCTTCTCGCGCTGCGCCATCGTGGCCAATGATATCCCGAGCTTCCGCGAGGTCTGGGGTGACGCCGCGCTTTATTTCCGCACCAACGACGCCGGGAACCTGGCGCAAACTCTGCGCCAGCTTGATGCCGACCCTGCGCTGCGCCTCGCCTACGCCGACCGCGCCTTCACTCGCGCCCGCGAACGCTTCACCACCAAGCGCATGATCGACCAGTACCTCGAACTTTACCGCAGCCTGCTCGCCGCCAAGTCGCTCGCGGCATGATTCGACTCCGATCATCGGGCAGTGGCTTCATGGAACTCTCCTGATGGCGTCATCCTGAGAAGAGCCGCTGTTCAGGCGGAGCGAAGGATCTCCGGTTACGCCTGCCTCGTCGGCCAGGAGATCCCTCACCCGGCTGAACGGCGCCGGGTTTCGGGATGACGAGCCCCAAAAGACGGAGTCAAACTTTTGTGTTCTCATCCGGAGCCCATCTGCTAACATAAAGAGGTCTCTTCTAGCAACCTTCCGACGAACAGGTAACGATTCCAGGACACCTTGCGAAATCAGACAGCGTAGTTTGCTGCGCAAGGAGCCGTTATGGCTGACAAGCCGTCACGCGTAAAATCCACTTCCCCGAAAGCCAGAAAAGCGACCCCTCAAGTCGAGGGTAATCCTGTCCGGAACGAGCTGCTGCGCGGCCTCCCCGAACACGAACAGGACTCGATTTTCCCTCAGCTCACCTTCGTGCCGCTGCGACTCCATGATGTTCTTCACGAACCCGAGGAACCGATTCGGTACGCTTATTTTGTCGACAGCGGTATGGTCTCGATTCTAAGCGTAATGAAAGACGGGAAGAGCGTTGAGGTCGGGCTATCTGGCAAAGACGGCTGCACCGGGCTACAACTTGCTGTGGGCTTCAAAAGCAGCGATACCCGCGCCCTGGTTCAGATCTCGGGCACCGCATTCCGCGTCAGCGCTCAAGTTTTGTTAAGGGCGTTGCCCCAATGCCCCGTACTACTCAGACGGATACAACAATACGGGCACATGATCGCCATGCAGGGGACGCAGGTTGCGGCCTGCAATCGGCTGCATGAGGTGGACGAACGGCTGGCGCGCTGGTTGTTGATGAGCCAGGATCTGGTGGATGGCGATGGCGCCCGGGACAGCGTGATCCCGCTAACCCATGAATTTCTGGCGCACATGCTGGGCACGCGCCGCTCCAGCGTCACTGTGGCCGCGGGGCTTCTGGCGAAGTCGGGATTGATCACCTACAACCGCGGCCAGGTAAGGATCGAGAATCGCGCCCGCCTGGAAGACGCGGCCTGCGAGTGCTACGAGCTGATCCGGCGGCACACGGACATGTGGAAGAGGGAGATGGCCTGATCCTGTTATGTACGCTATCGTACATATATTCGTCAGTCAGCAGACCGACGAGCGCCCCCGGAACGGATAGCATAGCTGCGACGCTATCCCTGGTTCTTCGAAAGCCTCCATGCCATCGCAGACGGATCGCCACGCTGAGGTTGTCCAGAGTCTAAAAAGCTATCTCGACCAAAGCCAGCTTCGCACCGGGCCTGAATTTTGTTCCGACTGCGGCTCGCTCCTCTTCCAGCTGAAGGCGCAATGCTGGCTCGACGGCGAGGAACATGGCTGGAACATTTCCTTGCCCTACTGTCCCCAGTGCCATCCTCTGGAGCTTCCCGAGAGGAAGATGGCTGCCTGAGCGCCGAGGAAGCGCCGAAGGCGCAGCCAAAGTCCATCGATCCAAGATTTACCTGCTCGTCGACGGTCGCCCCGAGCGCCGCGGGAGCCGTATAGAGGTGCTTCGCCATGAATCTGGATTATGAATGGCAGCGCCCGTATGTGACCGCCATCCTCGAAACCGATCGATCCAAGCTGCGGCACCCTATCGCAGCCGCCGAAGCCGCGATCCAAGCCAGAATGCGGGAACTCAGCTAGGATCACGGCACCACGCCAGAGGAGCGGCTGGCCATCGAAGACGCTTTAAACGGGCTGAAAGTGTTGCGTAAGGAAATCGCCGCCTAAGCCGCATCCACCAGCAGGGATTGCAACTCCTGAACCAGCGCTTCCGGTGGACTGGTCTTCGACGTCACCTTGGTTACACCCGCCGCGAAAGCCTCTTCCGCCAAACGAACGTTGGTGAACGACGTGTACATGAGGATGGGTACGGCGGGCAGGAGCACGCGCAAGATTCGCGTTGCCTGCAAGCCATTCATCACCGGCATGGAGAGATCGATGACGATCGCGTCCGGTTTTAACGCGCGCGCTTTTTCGATGGCGATACAGCCATTTTCCGCTTCGCCGCATATCTCGAGGCTGGGAACGGTTTCGAAGAGCCGGGTAACGGCGCGCCTCACCGCCGCGTGGTCATCGACAATTAAAATACGCTTCGGCAAAACTTGCGCGCCCCTTTCCCTTCACTCTCCACTTCGGCGGATTTTTTTACAATAGGGAAGATCGGGTAGTCGGAGCACGGGCTTCGGGCTTCGGGCATCGGGCATCGGCTAAGGCCTTCCACAGTGGACTTGACGTGATTGTCTGCGGCATGGGAGAGATTTTGCCGAAGCCGGAGGCCCGAAAGGCGAAGCCCGGTTTACAATGCTGCATGGTTGGAGGAGACCCAATACTATGGCTCAAGTGAAAATCACCGTCCGTCCCAATGGCCCCTTTCGCGTGGAAGCGCCGGAGGGCTCGGTGGAACTGGTCGATGCCAATGGAACTCCGTACGATCTCACCGGCAAACCGGCTTTCTCTCTCTGCCGCTGCGGCGGTTCGGTGAATAAACCTTTTTGCGATGGCACCCATAGCCGCATCGGCTTCCAGGGCGCGGAACTCGCCGTGAAGACGGCCGAAGGCGGCGTGGACTGATTTCACAGCGGCGGAAATGCCGACCAGGTTGTCGTGCACCGGTTGTCATCCCGGGCCGCCGTTCTGATCCCGAGCGCAGCGAGGGACCGCCGGCGCGCCCGCGCCCGCTTCCGCCAGGAACCAGGTCCCTCGCTGCGCTCGGGATGACATTCGAAGGCTTCTAGCAGATCGGAGGTTGATTGAGCGAAGGCTACCTGAGTGATCGCGACTTGGGCATGAAGCGTAAGATCACGCGCCGTGACTTTATCAACGGCGTGGCCGTAACTGCCGGCGCTGCGCTGATGCCGTGGCATGGGCTGGCTGCGGGCGACCTCGATCCAGAAAAATCGAGCGGTTATTATCCCCCAGCGCTCACCGGACTGCGCGGCAGCCACGTCGGCTCCTTCGAAGTGGCGCACTCTTTGCGCGACGGGACTTTTTGGGACACGGCCGGTACTCCGCAAGAGACGGGTGAGATTTACGATCTGGTCGTCGTCGGAGGCGGCATCAGCGGCCTTGCCGCTGCACACTTTTATCGCAAAGGCGCGGGCGCGAATGCGCGCATTCTCATCCTCGAAAATCACGACGATTTCGGCGGCCACGCCAAGCGCAACGAATTTCGCGTGGGCGACCGAAGTTTACTCGGCTACGGAGGAACCTACTCGATCGAAAGTCCCGAAGCTTACAGTGCAGTCGCGAAGGGCGTGATCGAGGAGCTGGGCATCGAGGTGGCGGGCTTTCCCAAATATCTGGAGCGCGACCTGTACTCTCGGGGACGCGCGCCTAAGATTTTTTTCGACAAGGAAACGTTTGGCGCCGATAAGCTGGTGGATGATCCCTGGCCTTTTCCCGGAGGCGAGACCTTCGATCTTGCCGTCGCGGGTCCGGATGCGTGGGATCGCTTCATGGCAGAGGCGCCGATTGCGGAAGCCGCGCGCAACGATGTTGCCCGCCTATGCCGCGAAAAGAAGGACTATCTTCCCGGCCTCAATGCCGAACAGAAGAAGGCGAAACTTGCGCGCATCAGCTATGCCAAATTTCTGAGCGAACATGCCGGCGTGCACCCGGATGTGATTCGCCTCTATCAGCCGGTTTCTCAAACCTTGTTCGGGGTGGGCATCGAAGCCATCGCCGCCCTGGACGCCTCAGAGTCGGGATACCCGGGTTTCAGCGGCATGGGGCTAGGAGCCGAGGCGCTGAGCAACGAACGGAATTATTTCTTTCACTTCCCCGATGGCAATGCCACGATTGCGCGCCTGATGGTGCGCCAGTTGATCCCGGAAGCTGTAGCTGGCAACTCGATGGCTGACGCGGTTACGGCCAAGATCAATTACGCCAAGCTTGATCAACCTTCATCCCCGGTGCGAATTCGCCTGAACAGTACGGCGGTGCGAGTGCGTCACGCGGGCCCAAACCGCGGCGACCCGGCGCGGGCCACGGAAGTTGAGATCGCCTACGACCGCGGCGGCAAAGTTTATGCCGTGAAATCCAAGCACTGCGTGCTGGCCTGTTGGAATGTGATGATTCCGTATCTCTGCGAGGAATTGCCCGAAGCGCAGAAAGAGGCGCTGGCCTCGGCGCAGAAAGTTCCGCTGTTGTATAGCAATGTGGCGCTGCGCAACTCCAGCGCATTTCAAAAGCTGGGAGCGAATTCTATTTACGCGCCGGGTGGCTACCACAGCCACATCGACATGGACTTGCCGGTCAGCATCGGCGACTACCATTGCCCGCGCGCGCCCGAGGAGCCGCTGGTCGTGCATATGAGCAAGTCGCCCTGCCGCGCCGGCCGCCCGCCGCGCGATCAGCACAGCCTGGGCCGGATCGAACTCTACGGCACCACCTTCGAGACCATCGAGCGCAAGATTCGCGAGCAACTGGCGCGCAGCCTGGGAGCGGGCGGCTTCGATCCGGCCCGCGATATTCTTGCCATCACCGCCAACCGCTGGCCTCACGGCTATGCCTACGAATACAGTAGCCTTTGGGACAAATTTGTGTTGGAGGGTGGCGAGACGCCATGCGAGCGGGCGCGGAAAACCTTCGGGCGCATCGCCGTCGCAAATTCCGACGCCGGGGCCTCCGCCTACACCAACGAAGCCATCGATCAGGCCTGGCGCGCGGTGAACGAGCTGAAGAGTTAGACGTGACCTGGAAGAGCGCGGCTTCCATGCCGCCCCGTGTATTCCGGCTACGGATCAGAGGGCTGAAATTCTTCACCCCCCAAAATTAGCGCGCCAGCCGCTGATTTCCTTCAGGCCCTTGCCGCGGGCATGTTCGAAGAGGCGGACGCGATGGCGCGCGTGTTCGAACTCGTGAATGTCGGCCCAAACTTCGGCTTGCCAGCTCTTGCCGTGGCTGGCGGAGAGCCCGCAACTGGCGCAACGGGTGTGGAGACTCACCGGCGCTTCTTCGGCGCCGGCCTTCGGTGCCGATGCTTTCGGCAATTCCATGAAGATGCAGCGGACTTCCTGAATCTCCTCGTTTTCATCGAGCAGGTGCTCGTAACGGAGGAGGTATCCGAAGCCCAGTTTGGCGGCCTGCGCCTCGGCCTCTTCGCGGGTGTGAAAGGGCCCGTATTCGGCTCGCAGCTGCTCGGTCGAATCACAAGCCATCCAGAAGGTTTCTTTGTAAGCCATTCCCGCCCCGCTCTTGGAGTTGCGGAGCCGGCTACCGCCTGGGAGCGGAGCTGCTCGCCTGAGCCGGGTTGCTTTGTGCAATTTGCAGACCGCAGCCATAAATCTGCAAATGGGTTTAATTTCAACGTCTTGCGGAGAAAGCCTCCAGCAACGAGCGCACTGCGGTGCAAACCTTTTGCAGAAAGTTATCTCCCGGCGGAGAGCGGGCAAGGCCAGCCGATTCCACTGACGAGTCTAGACCCCGCAAGCCGGACGGCGTCAGCCGGCGGCGGCGCGACCGACAGCCAGGGGGACCGGCGCGGGCTGTTCCATCCAATTTTTGCCGCCGTGGCTGGCCACATACATGGCCAACTCGAGGCGGCTCCAGACCCCAAGTTTGTCGAAGGTGGTGCGCAGGTGGTTTTTGATGACCTGCTCGGTGGTGCCCATGAGCCTGCCGATCTCGCGATTGGTAAGCCCTTCCCAAACCAGGGTCGCGACCTGAATTTCCTTGGGCGTCAGTTGATCGCGCGGGATCATGCTTTGGCCTCGTCTTTCTCGAAGGCCGCGATGGCCAGTTTTACGCGTTTGCGGCCGTCACGGATCCCGGCGCGCAAAAACAGCGTGCGCAGGTGTTGTTTCACGGTGCGCGGGCTGATGTTCAACTGCCCGGCGATTTCTTTGTTATTGCAACCACGCACCAGCAAGTCCAGCACCTGCTGATCGCGCGGCGTCACCTTCATGTCTTCGATATCCATGTCCAGACTCCTGATCGTAGTTCGATCAACTAACGACAATCGGCTTCTAGCACCTCTTTCGCCAAACCTTCACCTGCCACTTTTTCTCGCATAAGACCCTCGTGCGTAGGCACTTAGGGACTATCAAGCACGGCTTGACGGAAAGTTCAGAGAGCGCGTGCTAGGCTGAAATCGTCCCAGATTAGGGCTTCTAAACCAGACTCATGCTTAGAATCGTCTCAGCCGCTGCTCCCAACCGGCGCTGGCCACCCTGGACTCGGCCCGCGTTCGAGCCGCTATCGAACCGCCAGACTGCCCATGATCAGATTGCCTTTTCAGGCACTTGCAGGGGTTCCAGGCGCAACCTCAGGGCCAGGGTTCCCAGCCATAGGAGGCAGAGGCCGGTCTGAACTGCAAGCTCAAACTCCTTTTTCCAAAACGAGTCTAAACCGCCGTTCGCCGCGCCCATTTTGGCTCTCGCTTTGCGATGCCCTACCCTTTTTCCACAGGGGCCGCGCCCGCGAAGGCGACAGAATCGCTATTCGCGCCTTGGCGTCCCTTCTTCCGAGCCCCGGTCCGCTTCCTGGCGAATCGATTCTTGGCCCCCTTGCGCCGCCAAATCTTGCTGCGCTTGCTCGTGCTGATGATTCTCGCGGCTGGCGCTGCTTCCGGTTTTGACCAAGGTGGGCCGCCCCATATCACCAACCACCTCGGCACTGCCGGCGATCTCAACGGGGAGATCAAGATCGGCTACGAGCCTTTCCTTTAGAGCGACCATTCCGCCTTGCACACTCCCGATCTCAATCCTAATTTGGGCGTCGGCGATCGGATTCAACTCACTAGGAGAACGTCCGGCTCATCCACGCGCAGCAATCAGCCCTATTTCTAGGGCGACTTTGGCATTCGGCTTCTGCTGCCGCCGAAATCCTACGACCCCGATTCACCCGACCCCACCCGCCAAAGTCAAATACCCTGGAATTCCACCTCGACTCGGCAGCTTACGAAAGTAACCTGCGACTAGGATTTGAACGGCAAGAGCCGGCAGGCGTTGAATTAGCATGATGGGATAAGGTAACGCTCAGGGCGAACCGCATCTCGTGGCAGTGTCACGCTGAGAGTAGCCACTTTTCAGGTAGAGCCGAAGAGGATCTCCCGCGGCACATACCTGGGTAAGAATGGGGAATCTAGAACCAGCAAGATTTGCGGCCCTGGGACCCGGCTGGGCAGCAACCTTAGAAAAGCTTCTTTGTTGGCGAAATTGCTCTAGAATGACGAGATCACCGATCAGCCCGTCCCACCAACGCCGGTTGATTCCGCGGGCGGCAAGCGAAGTACAGTGACTGACGAAAACAACAGACCGGGGCTTGACGAGCAGACTTTCGGAAAACTGATCGAAGCCGCGTATGTGCTGCAGGAGCACAACCGCGAAATGCGGGAGATGGAAGAGAGCCTGGAGTTGTACAGCGAGCAACTCCGGCAGGAGCAATCCGCCGCCGAGATAGCCTCCCCGCAAGAAGATAAAGATAGAAGCCAGCAAGCGGGGGAAAATGTTGTCCCCGGCGACTACACCCTGACGCTGGCGGAAATTGTGGAAGCGCAGCACCAGATTCAGCGGCGCCATCTGGAATTGGGTCCGGCCATGGAGTTGGTGGCCGAGCGCGTGGCGCGCATCACCAACTCTAGCGGCGCGGCGATCGCTTTGCTGGATGGAAAAACCGTCCGCTATCGCGCCGGCGCCGGAGCTCCTGCGTTACCCACCGGCACCGAAGTCACGCTCGATGCCGCGATCTGCGCGGCCAGCGTTCGCACCGGCCAGGTCATTCGCAGCGAGGATGTGAGCCTCGAGTTTCTCTTCGACGCCGAAGGCTGCTTGCAGCGCGGCATTCAATCGCTGGTCTCGGTGCCGATCTATCACGATGGCAACATCGCGGGCGCGCTCGAATTATACTTCGATAAAATCCGCGGCTTCATCGAACAGGACGTTCACACCTGCCAGCTCATGGCCGGCCTGGTCACCGAGGCGATCGGCCGGGACATGGAAACTTCCTTGAAAAAATCCGTGGCCTCGGAACGATCGACGATGCTGGAGGCGATCGAAAAACTGAAGCCCGATCTCATCGCCCTGGTGGATCAGACCACGGCCAGCGTGGCCAAAAATTCCAGCCCTGCGGCCAACTCCAGCTCGAACAGACTGCTGTGCCGCAAGTGCGGCAACACGGTTTTATCGATCGAACAATTTTGCGGCAAGTGCGGCGAGTCGCGGGTCAGCGGCCGCGAACCCTCCGAGATTCAGCGCAAGGTGGCCGCGGCGTGGCAACTGGAGCAAGCCAGCCTGGAAAAACGCGGCGCTGCGGCGGGCAGCGGAAGCTCTTCGCTGCAGGAATCAAGCCGCTTCACCCCTGTGCCTTCGCTGCTCGACGATCTGGAAAAAGAAGAAGCGCTCTATCAAACCCGGGAACCCATCTCGCCGCCATGGGAGGAGAGGCTGGATTTCGGGCACGACGCAAAGGCCTCCGCCGCAAATCAGATCGATGCGCAAGCGATTATTCGCAAGGCGATTCCGCTGGCTGGTCCGTCCGCATCTCGGTCCGGCGCCGAAGCCGCAACCGCGCTCGCCCAGCCGAAATCCGATGCAACCTGGAGCTCGGCGGCGAAGGCCCGCGAGTTTCTGGAAACGCTCTCTTCGAGCCGCGGATCCAGCGCCCTGGCCCGCTTCTGGCGCGAGCGCCGGGGCACTTTTTATCTCGTCCTCGCAGTAATTCTGGTTCTGGTGGCCATTCGCTGGGGGATATTGTCGGAGAACAACGCGGGGGCTTCGGCGCGCGGGCCTGCCATTTCCGGAGCCGGGACCCGGCACAAGCCCGCGAATCCCGAGTCCGATCTCTCCACCTTCGACAAACTTCTGATCAACCTCGGCCTCGCCGAACCCCCGCCCGCCCCGGAATACAAGGGCAATCCTTACGTGCAGGTTTGGGTGGATTCGCACACCGCGTTGTACTATTGCCCCGGCTCCGAGCTTTATGGCAAGACTCCGCAAGGCAGGTATGCCAGCCAGCGCGACGCCGAGATGGACCAATTCGAACCCGCCGAGCGCAAGACCTGCGATTGATTGTCCGCGATTCTGTCCGGGGGCGGGCCGCTGAGCGAGTTATGCCGCGCGGATAGTGAATCCGTCTGAAATTCTGCCGTTGGGGCCATCCTGAGCGCAGCCGCTTTGCAGGCGGAGCGAAGGATCTCTCAGGGTGCATGCCCTATCTGTTCGGAGATCGCCCACCCGGCTGAAGTGCGCCGGGTTTCGGGAGGACGCCCCTAAAAAGATGACCGAGTGAAACTGAGGCACAACCGGTGCGCAACGAAGTTTGACAACCATCGGCAACCGGAGTGCAATCATAAGACTGTAATCGCAGGAGAGGTCCGTTGCCGCAGCCTTTAAAAGATTCCGATGAAACTAAATTGCCGCATCCTGAGCTGAACCCCCTGCTGAATCCTCTGCTGGCGGAGAACATGGGGCGCTGGGCGGAGGTTTACTTTACCAATCCGCCGGAGAAGCGCGAGCAGGCGATTGCCGAGTTGCTGCGCGAATTGGGAGATCGTTCGTTGCCGGATACTCCCGCAGCCAGCCCCGCGTCCGGTAGCGAAGCCAGAGCCAGCCAGCCCTTTCAAGCCCGCGCGGATGGTGACTTGCTTGGGGAGAGTGAAGCGGACTCCTGGCACGAATCCGGTGCCAGCGCATCCGGTCAGACTTGCGGCGCTTGTGGACACAAGAATTCCGGCCTGCAGAGATTTTGCGGGATGTGCGGCACGTCGCTGTCAGCGCCGGCGCAAAGCTCTTACTCATCGCCCGACGCCGAGCCGGTCGCCACATCGAGCTGGAGCGAGCGCGGACTTTCTCCCGCAGGGGTGTCGGAGGGAGCTTCGCAAGAATACTCGGTAGAAGACGCCGTGCGGCAGATCGCGGGCTCCAACCCCTCCGCCGGGCCTTTCGGTCCCGATCGTTCTCGCGCCGCGAGTCCAGTTGCGGAGCGTTCTTCCACCGAGAATTTTTTCGCTCCGGCGTTACCCGAAACCCAACCCGACTCCGAACGCTCTTTCCCCGGCCTCAACCAGGAACGCGCCGACGAACATGATGGAGAAGAGCAATACGGGAAAGAACATTACGATGAGGATCGCAGGGAGCGGGAATTGACTGCGCCGCCGGAGCGCGCTTCTGCCTTCGAGAGCATTCCCTCCTTCGGGGTGCGATCGGAAGGCGAGTCGGAATCGCTCCCTTATCGTTACCGGGCCTATGTGGGGTTTGTGCTGGTGGTGGTGATCGGCACGCTGTTGTACATGATGTGGCGGAACAAGCAAAATGTTTCGGGAGCCGCGGTGCTGCAGTCGCAACCGTCCCTGTCGCCGTCTGCGCCGGAACCCGCGCCACCGCGCCGGGGTGCGGCGGAAAACAGCGAGACGAAGAGCGATGCGCCGAAAGGTGCTGTGACGCAAAGTTTGGGCGGGAAAAATTCGGCGCCAGCAAAAGTGCGTCCCACTGCTCCCGCGCGCGCGGAAGCACTTTCCCCGAAGCCGAACGCGGCTAGACGCCCACCGCCGAGCGTAGTTCCCGCATCGACTGCCCCAGCCACTCCCGGCGGCCAGAGCGGCTCCGAAGAGCTCAACAGGGCTGAGGGATATCTCCAGGGCAAAGCGGGACGGTCCCGCGATAGCCAGGAAGCGGCCAAGTGGCTGTGGAGGTCCGTGGCCAAACACAATCTCACGGCCGCGCTGATGCTCGCCGATTTGTATGTGCGAGGAGACGGCGTAGCCAAGAGTTGCGACCAAGCCCGCTTGCTGCTGGATGCGGCGGCGAGAAAAGGTTCCTCTGCGGCCGCCGAGCGGCTGCGCAATCTCTCGGCTTCCGGTTGCCAGTGAAGACGACTGCGAGCGTGCGCGGAGGCACGCTCGCAGTCCACATTAAAAAAAGCTCTGAAGTGTCTCTCGTGCCGCGGAATGCGGGCTCCCCCGCGACGGCCGGCCGAATGCCGGCGCTAGGCTTGCAGTTCGGGTTCGTGCTGACGCGACTCATACCACAGCGCCAGCTCCACCCGATTCCACAGCCCCAGCTTGTCATAGATCACGCGCAGATAATTTTTCACCACGTGTTCGGTCGTGCCAATGGCGTGAGCCACATCTCGATTTTTCAAACCCTGGGCGACAAGCTCGATGACTCGGTGCTCCCGTTCACTCGGGATGCGGTTTCCATAGCGTTCATTTGCGAACATAATAATTGCCTCCGGTAGAGTAGGGTTGCGAGTTTGACTCGCTTGATTCCGCCGGTGATTCCGAAGCGGAGGAAAAGCCGGTTAAAATGTGCCTTCACGGTTCGCCGCGCCATTTTGAGCTGGCTCGCGATTTCGGCATTGTCACAGCCTTGCAGCAGCAACTCGACGATCTGTTGCTCTCGCGGTCCTAGCCGAACGGACTGCTCCATCTTTACGCCCCCTGGTTAGATTCGCCCTGCTTCACACTGCGCGCAGCTGGGATGGTGTGATCTCCCTAGCATCCACGATGCCATTTTGAGACGAGAATCGCTGTGATGAAAGAACACCCATTTCCACAGGCACTTGCAGGCAGTAGAGCCCAACTCGGAACCGTCCTTAGAGGGCGAAGGCGCGGTTTATCTGGGCTGAATATTTCTGTCCGAATGGGCTAAATACGCATGCTCCGAGCTTGCAGAAGGCGGAAAGAGCTGCGGAGGTCCCGACTCCCTGCGACTTTCAGGCGTCTGGTTTTACCCATCATGCCGCACTTTGAGTACCGAATATTAATATTGCGATCCTCACCAAATCTCGACGTCTCAGGTAAATCCCCTAGGTGGAATCTGCCACCTCTAAGGAATGCGTTGAATAATTTACACGTTTGTTCATGGCACGCGCTGAGAATCGCGGCCCCGTCGCCCTCCCGCCGGCTGTCGGGCGGGTGTCGTGCCCGCCCAGCCGATGGCGAGGAAGCCCTCAAGACACAACCGGCGAGGACGCGGGCGCTGCGGCGCACTAACTAATTTCTCTATTTACCAACCAATGAGTCGTTGCTCTGAGAGGGCTTCTCCGCCGCCACAAGTAAAGATTCTTGCGCGGCCGTAGCATATTGCTGCGAAGCCACAGGGACTCGTATCGAATACTTCAGCAAACACCAGATGGCGCGCATGCCATCTCTCCATCCAATTTTCTTGCCTTCTTCGTAGGTTCGTCCCCAATAGCTGATGCCGACTTCATAAATTCGGAGGCGGCGCTTGGCCAGCTTGACGGTAATCTCAGGTTCGAAGCCAAAACGATCTTCTTCGATCGGAATCGATTGGATAATCTCGCGCCGGAAGGCTTTGTAGCAAGTTTCCATATCGCTGAGGTTGATGTTGGTCAGGGAATTGGAGAGCAAGGTTAAGACTTTATTTCCTACGGAGTGCCAGAAATACAAAACGCGATGCGGCGCTGCGCCGAGAAAGCGCGATCCGTAAACCACGTCGGCTTTGCCTTGCAGCAAAGGCTCCAGCAGGAGCGCGTAATCGGCGGGATCGTATTCCAGGTCGGCATCCTGAATCACTACGAAGTCGCCGCGCGCCTCCTGAATGCCGCGGCGAAGGGCCGCGCCCTTACCCATATTTCGCGGCTGCTGAAAAAAACGAAGCTGCGTTTTTTCCCCCGCGAGTTCCGCCAAAATCTGCGTAGATCCGTCTTTCGAGCCATCGTCTACACATAAAAGCTCGATATCGATAGGCTGCGCCAACACTCTCTCCACAACCTCGCGCAAGGTCGCACGCTCGTTATAGACCGGTATGATTACGGAAAGCTTCATAGTCAGCAAGGTTGTGGATTGCCGACATTCTAAGTGGCGCAGCGGCCCAGCGCAACCGACGACGCTTCACCGCGCGGACGCCTGGCAATCGTCAGGATTGATTTCCACAGAAATGAAACTCTCTGACGGGAAATTTGCGTACGCTTCACCCGCCGCTAATCTTGGCGAAATAACTTTCGACGACACTCCGCTGAGTCCTAGAACAATAAAACGGGAGTCAGCGGCCGCCAAAAAATGGGAAACCCAACTTCGACAAGGCGTTCGAGGTAGCAATGAATCCGGGGAAGCGAGATTTCTGCCCTCGCCGGGATCCGATCCCCGAATTAATTCCGATCACGGCGGGGCCAAGGCTCCAATGCCGGAGTCCCAGAACGAAGAGTCGCAGAACAAAGAGTCACGGAAGGAAGACTCGCAAAAACGCTTCACGCCACACCGATTTCCACGCCGGCCGCGGGTGGGCATAACTGGCAAGAATTCCAGCGGTTGGTGGCTCCGGCGAATTCATCAAACCGAATCGAAACTCGTGTCGTCCTCGGCACATCCGGCTGCTACGGCTCAGATTGATCCAGTCTCCTTTGAACCACGCTCAAATGAGGTCTGCGTCCTCAACTGCAAATTGTGATGCGACCGTCCAGGCTACAGGGCCACAATCGCTCAGGCTCGTCGGTACCGATCTTTTCTCGATGGCGGGACTAATCCGGAGAAGGCTGTTACGTCGATCGTGGGTGCAGGTCGCCATCCATTGCGTCGGCGTCCCCGCCGGCTGCCCCGAGGGGGCATCCCACCATCGGTCTTGCGGCAGCCTCACTCTGCTTACGCTTCTCCTGTCACCCCTCAGGGTGACCCCGGTCACTGCACCCCATTCTTCAAACGTTGAAACTCTCAACTAGGCAACGGAACGGTTGCTGAGTTCTCTTACATACCTTCCGAACGGCCTTATTTCGCAACAGATGCCGAAGCGAAGAGAACCGCCGCCCGCATCAAGTTGCAACATTTTATAGGAGAGGAAACGAGAGCAATGAAGACGACGAAGCTGGTCTTACTGGTGATGACGATTGCAACAGCACTATTCATTCTGATTCCGAATTTGTCCTGGGCCGTTGATGACGGCGCCTCCATCTACAAAGCAAAATGCGCCGCCTGCCATAGCGCCGATGCAACCGGCAAGCCCGCAGCTAAGATTCCGAGCCTGGTTTCGGACGAGGCCAAAAAGGCCTCGGATGCCGATCTTGCCAAGGCTGTTGCCGAGACCGCGAAGCACCCGGGCGGAGTAAAGAGCCTGCCGGCCGACGATGTGAAAGCGGTGGTCAGCTACATTCGCACCCTGCAGAAGTAGAAGAGAAGAGAAGAGAAGATCAGCTGTTTCCTCCTGGCGCGCCGCCGCTGTCAAAACTTAGGCAGCGGTTCGAGAAAGCGTGAGGATTATGGAGATCCGCAGCTCGGTTCGGCAGACGAAGAAGGCCGGTCGATTCGTAGCCACCCGGCAACCTCCACCGCACTGCGCCTTCTCCGGTGGAGCAGTTCGTGCCGGTCTGGATGCGCGCCACTCCGGACCCGCCTCTTTTTCTCCAGTCCCTTTGCCGAAGATTTTCGGGACGGCTTCCGGGACGGCTCCGTTCCAGCATACATTTGCGTCCGATTTTCATACCCCGGAACGCAAGGCCCGCTGGGGAGCGGCGAGGAACAACGCTTATGAGTAAGGCCCTGCTGTACGACGCAACCATGTGCATCGGCTGCAAACAGTGCGAGGGCGCCTGCGCGCAGCAAAATAATCTGCGCTATGACGACGCGGTCGCGGCCGAGTCCGTGCAGTCCGAGCACAAATATACGGTCGTGATGACCAAGGCCGTTAACAAAGAAGACAAGTTCATGCGCCGCCTGTGCATGCACTGCGAGCATCCCGCCTGCGCCTCGGTCTGTCCCGTGGGCGCATTTCACAAAACTAAAGACGGCCCTGTGGTCTACGACGTCTGGAAGTGCATCGGGTGCCGCTACTGCATGGTGGCCTGCCCCTTCGCCCAGCCGAAATACGAATGGGGATCGCTGAACCCGCGCGTGCGCAAATGCATCATGTGCCCGGATCGGGTCTCGGTGGGCAAACCCACGGCCTGCGCCGAGATTTGCCCCACCGGGGCCACCAAATTCGGAGATCGCGACGACCTGATTCGCGAAGCTAAAGAGCGCATCCGCCAGAATCCCGGTGTGTACTTGAACCGTATCTACGGCTTGAATGAAGTCGGCGGAACCTGCGTGCTGATTCTTTCCAGCATGAACGTTGAAGAGTACGGTTACCCCGCCTCCGCAAAAATCGGCGAAACTCCCATGCCTGAGTACACCGGCCGCGTGATGGAGAGAATTCCAGACTTCATCCCAGTGTGGTCGCTGGTGTTGGGTGGCATTTACTGGATTTCGCACCGCCGCGAAGAAGTGGCCGCGGCGGAGGCGGAAGAACATGAGCACAAGCAACACCCCAACGGGGGCGCGCGATGAAAATCAAACTCACCTTCTGGAAAATGGTTTTCCTTGGGATCATGGCTTTGGGCCTCTATTCCTCGTTCATTCGCTACTTTCGCGGCCTCGGCGCAGTCTCGAACATGACCGACCAATTTCCCTGGGGCCTCTGGATCGGCTTCGACTGCCTGTGCGGCGTGATGCTCGCCGCCGGCGGTTTCTGTATGGTGGGCGCAGTTTATCTTTTCAACGTCGAACGCCTGCACAGCGTGGTGCGGCCCGCGGTGTTAACCGCATTCCTCGGCTACATCCTCTTCATCGTTGGGCTCTTATTCGATCTTGGGCGCCCCTGGTACATCTGGCACCAGCTCATCTACATGAACCCGCACTCGGTGATGTTCGAAGTCGGCATGTGCGTGATGACTTACACCACCGTGCTCTTCTTCGAATTCTTGCCCAACGTTCTCGAGCGCTTCAATTGGAAGACTCCCATCAAGTGGATCAACAAAATCTATCCGGTGCTGATCGTGCTGGGCATCCTGCTTTCCACCCTGCACCAGAGCTCGCTCGGATCTCTGTATCTGATCATGCCGAGCAAGCTGCATCCCTTCTGGTACACGCCGGCGCTTCCGTTTTTGTTTTTCGGATCGGCGGTCGCGGTCGGTTTAGCCATGACGATTTTCGAATCCACGCAGAGCGCAGAAGCTTTCGGCCGTCATCTCGAGCGGCCAGTGCTGGTCACGCTCGGCGGAGCGTTATTAATAGCTCTTTGGGTCAACGCTTTGCTCCGCTTTGAAGATTACTTCCATCGCGGCCTGCTCCGGCAAATCATCCAGCCCAGCTATGAAGCCTATTTTCTCTGGCTGGAGCTGGCGCTGACCTTCGTGATCCCCATCGGCATGCTCAGCTTCAAGAAAGTCCGGCTGTCGCCGCAACTGTTATACCTCGCTTCGATTTCGACGGTCCTCGGTTTCATCACCAATCGCCTGAACATCGCGCTCATCGGTTTCGAAACTTATGTCGGACATCATTACGTCCCCAAGTGGACCGAATTCTCCATCACTCTGATGATCATCGCGATGGGCTTCGCTCTCTTCGGGGTGGCCGTGAAATATCTGCCCATCTTCCCGGAAGAAAATCATGCAGCCGAAATGCGCGTGCCTATCGAAACTAACGCGGTGCTGAGCACGCCGGTGTTCACCCATGCGGGAGATTGAGTCAATTCGCTCTGGCTTATTGTGGAGAAGGCTGACTCGCAGCATCAGTGCAAAATTGATCGGGTCGCTGCTCGGGGTAATGGTCGCCATCTTTTCGCTCTTGGGATACCTGAACATTCGATTGCAACGTCAGCACCTAGAAGCCGCCACGCTGGCCAGCGCCGAGCGCGTCAGTGACGTTATCAAACGCAACGCGACTTATTACATGCTGCGGAACGACCGCGAGGGACTCTACCACGCCATCCAAACTATTGCGGACGAACCCGGCATGGTCAAGGTGCGAATCCTCGATCCCGAGGGCCGGATCCGCTACTCCACCGATCCCGCGGAAGTGAATCATGTTCTCGACAAAACGGCGGAGGCCTGCTACGGCTGCCACGCCCGGTCGCAACCGCTCGCGCGCCTGAATCGTCCCGATCGCTTTCGCATTTATCGCGCCGATCGCGGCCCGCGCATCATGGGTATCATCACTCCAATTGAAAACCAGCCCAGTTGCTCCGATTCCGCCTG
Source organism: Candidatus Sulfotelmatobacter sp. (assembly GCA_049513475.1). Classification (GTDB taxonomy): domain Bacteria; phylum Acidobacteriota; class Terriglobia; order Terriglobales; family Acidobacteriaceae; genus Sulfotelmatobacter. Next base: position 25,448 of record JBEKWC010000050.1, read on the forward strand.
CCATGCGCATCCTGCGAGCCAGCTAGTTCTGGGCGTGCTCGACACCAGTCTTTCGCTCGCCACGGCAGATGCGCAACTGGCAGTCAGCAACCGGCGCAGCGCTTTCTACACGGTGGGTGCAATGTTGGTGGTCGCTGTCTTGAGCTGGCTTTTCGTCTGGCGCGTCGTTGATAAGCCCATTACTGCGCTTAAGAAAGGCACCGAACATCTCGCCCAAGGCGAGCTGGGCTACCAGATCGCGGTGCGCTCGCAGGACGAAGTGGGAGACCTGGCGCATGCTTTCAACGATATGAGCCTGCAGTTGCGCGCCGCCAATGCGCAAATCGTAACTTGGGCGAAGACCCTCGAAGACCGCGTCGAGCAGAAGACGCGCGAACTGCGGGGCGCCCACGATCACATGTTGCACGTGGAAAAAATGGCATCCATCGGCAAGCTGGCAGCGGTGGTCGCGCACGAGGTGAATAATCCGCTGTCCGGAATTCTTACCTACGCCAAGCTGCTGCGGAAGTGGGTGGCCTCCGGCCAGGCCGAAAGCGAAAAGCGAGATGAGTCCATCGAAAGTCTCGACTTGATCGCGTCGGAGAGCCGGCGCTGCGGCGAGTTGATCAAGAATCTGTTGAGTCTCTCCCGCACCGCGCCGATGAATGTACAGTCCACCGATCTGCATGCCGTGATCGATCGCTGCCTGCTGCTGGTGCGCCATCAACTCGATCTCAACCAGGTCGAGCTGCAACTGAAGCGGGCAGAAGCTGTGCCGCGCGTGCCCTGCGATCCCGCGCAGATCGAGCAAGTCCTGCTGGCGCTGATCATGAATGCGATCGATGCCATGCCCCGCGGCGGAAATCTCTGGCTTGAGACCCGGCTGAATCACGATGAATCGGAAATCGAGATTGAGGTGCGCGACGACGGAGCCGGCATCGCCTCCGACGTCCTGCCGGGTATTTTCGAGCCTTTTATGACGACCAAGGAAAACGGCCACGGCGTTGGCCTGGGCTTGGCCATCAGCCGCGGCATCATGGAGCGGCACAACGGAAGCATCCGAGTGCAATCGGAGTTGGGCCGCGGCACGGCTTTCACCCTGACTCTGCCGATTCAAGATCAACCGGGACATGCGCAGGATGCGGTGCTAACGGCCGCGAGCGCTGACCATGCCGTGGGAAGATGAGGTGAGGGAAGTGAGCACACAAGGGAAGCTGCTGATCGTGGATGACGAACTGAGCGTGCGCGATTCGCTGGGAAAGTGGTTTCGCGAAGAAGGCTACGAGGTAGCCACGACCGAAAGTGCGAGTGAGGCGCTCAGCCGGCTGGCGCAACAACGCTGGGACGCCGCGCTGGTCGATATCAAGATGCACGGCACCGACGGCATCGAACTGCAGCGCCGCATGCACGGGATCGATCCCGAGCTGATCGTCATTATGATGACGGGCTATGCCTCGGTGGAGACCGCCGTCGCCGCGCTCAAGAACGGCGCGTATGATTACGTGACCAAGCCGCTCGATCCTGACGAGATCGCACACCTGGTGAAGAACGCGATCTCGCACAAGCGAACCGCGCAGGAAAATGTTTTGTTGCGCGAGACCGTCGCCGAAGTGGCCCGGCCGGGAGACTTGATCGGGCAGAGCGCTCCTGTACGCAAGATCTTTGACGCGATCGAAACCGTCGGTCCCACCGACGCGACTGTGCTCATCACCGGAGAGAGCGGCACCGGAAAAGAATTAGTCGCGCGGGCGATTCATCACGCCAGCCCGCGCCGATTTCATCCTCTGGTGGTGATTCACTGCGGCGCGCTCACCGAAACGCTGCTCGAAAGCGAACTCTTTGGCCACGAGAAGGGAGCCTTCACCGGCGCTCAATACCGCAAGAAAGGCAAATTCGAAATCGCCGAAGGCGGAACGGTTTTCCTCGACGAGATCGGCGACATTACGTTGAAGACACAAACGGACTTGCTGCGCGTACTGCAGGAGCGCGAGATCACGCGTGTGGGCGGCAATCAGATTATCAAAGTGGACTTTCGCTGCATCGCCGCCACCAACAAGGACCTGGAAAAGTTAATCGACGAAGGCAAGTTCCGCCCCGATCTTTTCTACCGGCTGAATGTTTTTCGCCTGGAGCTGCCACCTTTGCGCGAGCGCCGTGAGGACATCCCCGTGCTGGTCGAGCACTTCGTGCGCAAGTTCTCTTTCGCCATGAACAAGCGCATCAACCGGGTCTCGCCTGCGGCCATGAACCAGTTGCAGCAGCAACCCTGGCTGGGGAACGTTCGCGAGCTCGAGAATGCGGTCGAGCGCGCCATGGTGGTCGGTCAGGAACCAGAACTAGGCGAAGGCGACTTCATCTTCAAAGCGCAAAGCGCCGCCATCGCCGGAGGTGGCAAAACGCTGGACGATATGGAACGCGTCCATATTCTGCGCGTGGTCGACGAATGCGGAGGCAATCAGAGCCGCGCTGCAGAAATACTCGATATCGACCGCGTCACGCTCTACCACAAACTGAAGAAGTACGGCTGGAGCCGCACTCCGGTCGAAGCCCGATAAAAGCAGCTCTCCGCGCTCAGTTTCAAAATCGGGCACTGAGAGTTGAGAGCTGAGAAGCCAGTTCATCAATGCCTTTGGGAAGGGCACGACTCTAGTCGTGCCGTCCAGCGCAAGTAAGGATGCGGGCGTTAGCCCTGAGGAGCTTTCAGGCTGCTACAAGTGTTTATGATGCCTCTCGGCTATCAGACCAAGAAACTTAGCCGTTTTACCGTGGGTCAGGCAACCCGCAACCAGCAACCTTTCGCTTCTAACCGAGAACTGAGATGAATACGCTGCAACTGCTGCCGATCGGGAGCGTGGAGGACGGGCTGCTCAAAGATCTACGTCCTGCCCTGGAAGAAATTCTTCCCGTTCCCTGCCGAGTTCTTCCGGCGCCTCTGGATCCCGAGTTCGCCTTCCACGGCGAGCGCCAGCAGTACCATTCGTCGGAAATCCTGCAGCGCATGCAGAGCCTGGTCACCGACGAGTCGTGGCGCATCCTGGGCATCGGCGCGGTCGATATGTACATCCCGATTCTAACTTTTGTTTTCGGTGAGGCGCAGATGGGCGGCCCCTGCGCCGTGCTCTCCGCGCACCGATTGCGCCAGGAATTTTACGGTCTTCCGTCCGACCGGGATTTATTTCGCCATCGCGTCTTAAAAGAAGCCGTGCACGAACTGGGGCACACGCTCAGCCTAACTCACTGCGGTGACTACCGCTGTGTGATGGCTTCCTCCCACGCCGTGGAGTGGATCGACCTCAAGGAAGAAGAGTTTTGTGCCTCGTGCCGGCGCATTGCGGTGTCGGGAATGAGAGCGGAACCACTGAGAGCTTACTGATCTGGGACGCTGGTTGAACCAAAAACGCTAACGGGCGGAGGTCGGCCCTTGCGGCGGCGGGCAACAATTCTCCGGACAAACGTCCGGGCGCGCCCCCAGCGTGCCCAAAGATCGCCGCTCTGCATCCGGGTTCATCCGTTCCGTAATCAGCTCGCGAATCATGGAAATAAATTTCGGATGCACTCCCACCGTCTTCGCGCGCGTCATCGGCAAACCCAGCGTGTCGCACAATTGGCGCGCCTCTACGTCCAGGTCGTAGAGCACTTCCATATGGTCGGAGATAAAGCTGATGGGCGCGAGAACCACCGCTGACGCCAGGTTTCGAGCCTTCACCTCGCGCAGATAATTCAAAATATCCGGCTCCAGCCAGGGCTGTCCTGGAGTTCCGCTGCGGCTCTGGTAAACCAATACGTCATTGCTCTGTCCCAGCGATGCCGAAACCAGCCGCCGCACTTCCTCCAACTGCTTCACATAGTCAGAAGTGTCCGCCATGGAAAGTGGAATGCTGTGCGCGGTGTAAATGATCTGCACGTTCTCCCGCGCATTCAGCGGAACCGAGTCCAATGCATCTCGCACCCGCTCCGCCGTAGCCTCGATAAACCCTGGATAGTTGAAGAATGGCCGCAGCTTCTCTACTTCAGGCGCGCCTTCCCCGACTTCGCTTTGCGCTCGCGCAATATCGTCGCGATACTGCCGACACCCGGAGTATGAACTATAGGCGGAAGTCACAAATGCCAAAGCCCGCCGAACTCTATCCCGCTTCATTGTGTGCAAGGTCGCGGCGAGAAACGGATGCCAGTTTCGATTGCCCCAGTAAATGGGGAGCTGAGGCCCGCGCTGCTGCAACTCCGCGCCCAGCATGGCGATCAGATCCCGAGTCTGTCGATTGATCGGGCTTCTGCCCTCGAAATGGTAGTAATGTTCGGCCACGGTAAGCAGGCGCTCGCGCGGAATATTCCGCCCGCGCAACACGGTTTCAAGAAACGGAATTACCTCTTCTTTCGATTCCGGCCCTCCGAAAGACACGACGAGAAGCGCGTCAAAGTTTGTGGCGAAGTTTGTGGCCAAGTTCGGGGCGAGATTCACGGTCATCGTTCGGTCTTGTTTCAGGACTGGTTATCGAGTGTACTGCAAGACCGGGGCCGGGCCGCTAGAAGCTAAACCTGGCGGAGAACTGGAACACGCGCGGAAGCCCGTTGGGGCTGATTTCCTGCAACGTGCCAAAATTGCCCGGGCCGGAATTCGGCACCAGATAGCAGGTTTGATTCTTTGTCTTGCCATCCCCGCAGGTGGTCCCGATGGGGTTATATAGAATTTGGTTGATCCCATCGCCGTTTTGCACGTAATAATTCGCGTGGTTAAACAAATTAAAGGCCTGCGCTTGGAACTGCAGTTCTTTGCCTTCTCTGATTTCAAAACTGCGGCCCAGCCCAAGATCGATCCTCTCCAGCCACGGGCCGTAGAAAGAATTCAGCCCGATGCCGGGCGTGGGCCCGGCGCCATTGATGCCTCCCGCGGTGGCCGCAGTGTCCTGGTTGAAGGCAGTATCGTTCAGGTTGTCATCCGCACCGTTACAGTTGCCGAATGACAAAGTCGAACTGGTGCACGCAGTACCCAACAAACCTGCATAGGGACGACCGGAAGAGAAATCCATGACCGTGCTCAATAGCCAACCGGAAAGTACCTCGCGCCCTGTCTCAGAACTCGTCAGGCTCTCCAGCCGAGGCCGGTAGACGGCGGCAACACTAATTCGGTGGCGCTGGTCGAGCAGCGACGGAGCGTGGGTATTGCTGAAGTCGAACTGGTTGTTAAAGTCCATCCCGTCGAGCATGATGCTCTTGGCGAAGGTATAGGAAAATTGCAGCGACAGGCCTCGCGTCATCCGGCGCTGCAACTGCACGAAGAACGAGTTGTAATAGTTTTGCGCCGGACTGATGAGCTCCTGGATCTGGCCGAAGGTGTTGGGATTCACGATACGGCCATCGGCAAGCAGACCGTTATCCATCGTCGGCAGGGCATAGGTCGGCCCACTGCAGGGTACTGTGGTTGCGCTCGAAGGACAAACGATGTACGTCGTCGTGCCTTCGAGCGGCTCCAGGTTCAAGTCATAGGCGCTGCCGGAAAGAATATGCACTCCATGATTCCACATCGTCCCGATGCTCAGGGTTGTGTTCTCC
>JBEKWC010000051.1:0-29594 GCA_049513475.1 Candidatus Sulfotelmatobacter sp.
GCGAAGGAAGTTTCCCTGAAGAATTTGAGGCCCGAAACAGCCACGATCCAGTGATTTTGGAATTGGGGACTACGCCGGTAGTCCCTCAAATCCGTAAATGGTTGCGGGGGGTGGATTTGAACCACCGACCTTTGGGTTATGAGCCCAACGAGCTACCAGACTGCTCCACCCCGCACTTCGATCATAATCAAAGCCTCTTCCATCGTCAAACTTCATCGGCCTTAGTAGGCCTTAGGTGGCGCGAATCCTCCGGTCCCTCCCGAAGCCGCGCCCAGCGCCGGCTGGCATCATCTTTGATCTGGAGCTCAAAAATTCCGCCCTCCAGTTCCACACAAACCGCATCCAACCCAAACTCTGAGCATCCAAGTTTGAGGTTGGGAATAGAATAGGCACTGCCAGGAGATACTATTTATGCCGAAGAAAACACCCATCGCCGACCAAGGCAAAGTCAGTGCGCAGCCCCGTCTACACCAGCGTGCGGCCGAGATTCAAGCCTACGGCACCGTTTCTCATATGTTGCCGCTCGAGCTGGAGGAGCCGATCCGCCTGGAAATGACCGAACAACTGAACCTCTTACTCGCCGACACCATGACTCTGCGCGATCTCTACAAGAAATCGCACTGGCAAGTCGCCGGTCCAACTTTCTATCAGTTGCACTTGCTCTTCGACAAGCACTACGGGGAACAATCCGAAATCGTCGACACCATCGCGGAACGGATTCAACTGCTCGGCGGCGTCTCCATCGCCATGGCCGCCGACGTCGCCGAAACCACGCGCATCGAGCGCCCGCCGCGAGGCAGGGAAGAAGTGCCGGTGCAAATCTCGCGCCTGCTCGACGCTCACCAGATCATCATCGGCCACTGCCACGAGCTCGCCAGCCTGGCCGACAAACTCGGAGACGACGGCACCAACGATCTCGCTGTCAGCGACGTGCTGCGCACCAACGAATTGCAAGTCTGGTTTCTCAGCGAGCACCTCGTGGATGCGCCTCTGGTGCGCGCCGAATCGCCCCGTTTGCAGAGCGCCAGCTGAGCCAAAATAAAAGGAGCAGGCTCTTGCTGGAGAGCCTGCTCCTTTGTCTTAGCTGGTGCCGTCGACTCTGCCACCTGCGCCTATTTTCGGCTGCCTGCCTGCATTTGATCGTGGTCGTAATATTCGTAAGCCGACATCGGTTTCTCTCCGCCCTTCTTCCAGGTGCGCGAATCTTCCGGCAGCTTACCCAACACCCGTGCCATCTCGCGAATGTGCATGGCCACAGTCCCGCAGCACGCGCCAATAAAGTTAATGCCGATATCGCGCGCCTGCGCCGCGTAATTTCCCATTTCCTTTCGCGTAAGTTGCAGTGGATCTAATGCGTAAGGAAACTCTGGCAGGCTGGTGAAATCCGGTTTCTCTTTCGGCGTGCGATAGGCGACCGGCTGGCACGCCAGATATCCTGACACCGCTCGCCGCATCTCTTCCATCGGACCCAGCATATGCTCCGGCGGGCGCAGGCAATTCATGCCCACAATATCGGCGCCGGCATCGAACAAAGCCTTTGCCGCATCGGCCGCGCTCTTGCCATCTGCGGTTTCATCTTTGTTTTCGAAGCAAATCGTTACCATAGTCGGCAATCCGGTTTTCTTGCCGCGCTCGACCGCGATCAGTGCTTCTCCGAGAAACGAGAAGGTTTCGCCGATGATGAAGTCCACGCCTTCCTCCACCTGCACCGCCAGCTGCTCGTCGAAAGTCTTCCGCACTCGATCCGCCGCCGCCGCGCTGCCCGGTTCGTACATCCACGTGAGACTCAAATTTCCCGCCACCAAACAGCGATCTCCCGCGACCTCGCGCGCAATGCGCACCGCGGACCGATTCAAATCTTCCAGGCGATCTTCCAGCCCCACCGTCGCCAGCTTGTCGCGGCTGGCATAAAAGGTCAGCGCCTGCAAAACTTCCGATCCAGCTTCGCGGAATTCGACATGCAAATGGCGCAAAGCCTCGGGATGCGTAAGCACCACCTCCGGCGTGAATGGACCCGCGCGCACCCACCCCCGCTTCTCCAGCTCCAGAAGATATCCGCCATCGCCCAAAACCAGGCCGTCTTTCAATCGTTCCAAAATGCCTTTCTTCGCCATGCCATGTCCTCTTCTCCGCGATCTCCGCGAAAGCCTCCGCGCCCTCCGCGTCAAAAGCTCCTAAGCCGCCACCTTAAAACGCCCACTCTTCCAATCCCGCAAAGCCTGTCGCGCGGCATTGCGGCCGGGCGCGCCAGTAACTCCGCCCCCAGGATGCGCTCCGGCTCCGCACAGATAAAGTCCGCGAATCGGCGTCCGGTACTGCGACCACCCCGGCACCGGACGCATAAAAAAAAGCTGCTCCAGCCGCAAGTCACCGTGAAAAATATTGCCCTCGGTCAAGCCGTAAGTGCACTCCAAATCCAGCGGCGTCAGCACCTGCCGCGCCACAATCGCCGAAGGCACATTGGGCGCGTACTCCGCTATCTTCTTCACCACGCGATCACCCAACAGTTCCCGCTTGTCATCCCAATTGCCCTCGCGCAGCCGGTAAGGCACATATTGCACAAAGCAGGTCAGAATATGCTTTCCCGGCGGCGCCAGCGAATCGTCAGCGTTCGACGAGACCACGCAATCCACCCACAGCTCCTCGGGGATCTCCCCGAACTTTGCGATGTCGTAACAGCGCTCGGCAAATTCGAGTGACGGCACCAGCGTATAAAACGTGCGCTCCAGCGGAGTCGCCTGCGCCGGGGTCCCTGTGAACCGCGGCTCCTCCGCCAGTACAAAATTCACTTTGGCGCACGGCCCATCCATCTTGATGCCTCGTACCGCAAAAAGAAAATCGTCATGCAGTTCGCGCGCCGCGATCATCTTCAGGAAAGTACGTTTCGGATCAGCGTTGGAAAGAATCATCCGCCCGCGAATCTCCGTGCCATCGTCTAACACCACGCCATAAGCCCGGCCATTGCGGACGTCAATTAGCGCCACAGCCGATGACGTTCGAATTTCAGCTCCGAGCTTAGTCCCAGCTGCAGCCAGCGCCTGGGTGATCGATCCCATGCCGCCCATCACATGCCCGTAGAAGCCCTGCAGTTCGTGCTCTCCGCCGCTCAGCAAATGAAAAAGCAATCCGATGGCCGTGCCCGGCTGATAAGGTCCGCCATGTTTTCCGTAGACGTTGTTCGCCAGGAACATGGTCTTGATCTTTTCAGATTCGTAATTCTGATCGAGGAATTCGCCCAGGCTTCCCGTAAGAAATGAGACCAACTGCGCAATTTCCGCGCTCGATATTCCGCGAAAACGCATGCCCACGCGGAACAAATCGCTCCAGCCACTCATCGTCGATGTATCTACCTCCGGCGGCGGCTCCATAAAAAACGGTTGCAGATAGCGCGCCAACTTCTTCAGGCGATCGTCAACTTCAACAAAGCGCTCCGCATCCCGAGTGGAGATTTTCCTGAATTCATCTTTCGCCCGCTGTCGATCGGCCCACCACGGAAGCACATGGCCATCGGGGAAAGGAACCTGGATCGCCGGGTCGCAGGGAATCATTCGCAACCCATACTCGGCTAAGTGCAATTCCGAAATCACCTCGGGCCGCATCATGCTGGCAATGTAGGACGTTGTCGAAACCCGGCAGTCGGGAGCGATCTCCTCCGTGACGCAACACCCGCCCACAATTTCCCGGCGCTCGAGCACTAGCGTGGAAAGCCCTCCGCGCGCCAGATACGCCGCCGCCGTCAGGCCATTGTGCCCCCCGCCTATCACGATGGCGTCATAAATCGACTTGGCGGCGCGGCTCATTTTGCAGGTCTCTATGTCGCCAGGGTTGAATATGACCTAAAGTCAAACTAGTTTTCACGGCAGAACCAACACTACTGCACGACCCTCGAAAAATGAAGTTGAAAATGAGAAGCGCCTCCTATATGCTTCCGTGACTTGGAGTCATTCATGAGCGGAATCGCCAGCAATTCCATCGCCCAGCCGCTTTACCTCCGCCATCAGCGCCATCGTCCTCGTTCCGAAGCCAAGCGTTCGCGCATCGTCGATGTGGCCATGCAACATTTCGCCGAGAACGGCTACCATGCCGCCAAGGTCGGCGATGTGGCCGTCGCCTTAGGCATCGCCAAAGGCTCCATCTTTCAGCACTTCGGCAGCAAAGACGGCTTGTTTTTCGAAGTCTACAAGCGCGCAGTGCGCAGTTTTTCCAAATATCTGGATGCACCGCCCGAAGTCCGGTCCGCCGGCTTCTTCAGCGTGCTGCACTACTGGCTCATCCGCACCGAACACATGTTGCAGGAAGACTGGATTCCTTACCGCATCGCTCTGCTTGGCAACTACGGCACCGATCTCGCACTCAAGCGCGAGATTAATCGCTTCCTGATCGCCGAAGATCCTTACGGCACCGTCAACTTCGTTCGCTTCGGTCTGGAGCGCCGCGAGCTCCGCGAAGACATGGACATCGAAATGATCGTCTCCATCCTCGATTGGACCATGGAGCGTTTTCAGGATGCGCTGCTCACCGCCGAACTCGATCCCGGCCTCTTCCGCAAGCAGGGCGAGATGCCGGAAAAAAAAGTAGCCCGCATTCAGCAATTCCTGGCCCTCCTCGAGCGCGCCGTGGGAGTGGAGCGGTTATCGCCATCACGCCCGCGCCACGAATGGCGCAGGCTCGCGGCCGCCAACTTAATTGCAAGTGCAAAGAAATTGTAGAGAATGGCCAACGCCGACCGCAGTTCAGAAACCAATTCGACGTAGCAGCGAGAGACCGGAACATGCCAGCATCGCTCGAGCAGATTCTCCTGAATTACGACGACCGCGCCCCTCTTTCTCAAGCCTCGACCATTCCGGCGGCCTGGTACGTTGACCCGCGCATCGCCGAACTCGAGCGCCTGCAAGTCTTCAGCAAAACTTGGCAGCCAGTGGCGCGCACCGAGCAAGTAAAGGCGCCTGGACGGTTCATCTCCGCTCAGGTAGCCGGCGAACCCATAGTCGTAGTGCGCGGTAACGACGGCGTTCTGCGCGCCTTTTATAACGTCTGCCGCCACCACGCCGCCGCGGTAGTGACGCAGCCCTGCGGACAAGCGTCTCTGCTCCACTGTCCTTATCACGGCTGGAACTACGGCCTCGACGGCTGCCTCAAAGGCATGCCCGAATTCGAAGGAGTCGAAAATTTCGACCGCGCTCAGAACGGCCTCGTCCCCATCCGCGTCGAAACCTGGGAGTGCTTCGTCTTCATCAATCTCGACAACAACGCGGCTCCCCTCAGCGAGTTTCTCGGCGGCCTGGTCCAGCGCGTCGCCCCTCTCGGCATCAGCGAGCTTCATTACTTCGACCGCCGCACTTACAATATCAATTGCAACTGGAAAGTCTTCGTCGATAACTTTCTCGACGGCGGCTACCACGTCCCCCATCTTCACAAAGGTTTAAACTCTGTCCTCGATTACAAGCAGTACACCATCGAGAACGAAGATCGTTACTGCCTGCAATCCAGCCCCATGGTCGCCTCCGATTCCGATGCCGCCACCGGCGCCACCCGCAAGGGCGACCGCGCCTGGTATTTCTGGCAGCACCCCAACTGGATGATCAACTGCTACGCCGGATACATGGACACGAACCTGGTAATCCCCGTCGATGTCGACCACTGCTCCGTGATCTTCGATTTCTATTTTGGCGACATCGGCGAAGCCAGTCGCGAATATAACGAGCAGTCGGTAAACGTAGGCAACCGCGTGCAGGAGGAGGATCTCGGCATCTGCGAAGATGTGCAGCGTGGCCTAAAATCGCGCGCCTACCAAGCCGGACGATTATCCGTGCGACGCGAAGCTGGAGAGCAATTATTCCACCGCCTCCTTGCCGCCGATCTAAGACGCGGCCTCGCGATTTCATCGGCCGCTGACTGATAAGTCTCCGGTTGGCCGCAATCGCGACCGGTTATAGATGGTCCGCGTTGTCGGGTTCAGGGTGGTAAAGCCGTGGGAGGGCGAACGTGAACATCAGCCGCCGTGGGTCTAGAATTTGTTTCCTCATAATATTTCTCGTGGTTACGGTCGCACCGTCGCGGGCGCAGTTGGCTGATCTCGACCGGCAGCGAGCACAGACGGTATTGGACGGCGTCGCCTCCGATATTCGTAAAGAGTATTACGACCCCAAGTTTCATGGTGTGGATTGGAATGCGAAGGTCGCAGAGGCCAAGGCTGGAATTGCAAAAGCCAACTCCTGGAACGCCGCGATGATCGAGATCGCCGTGCTCACAGACTACCTGGATGATTCGCACACCAGATTTTTCCCTCCATCGCCGCAAGTACGCACCGACTATGGTTGGCAGTTCAAAGTGATCGGAGTTCACTGCTACGTTGCGCATGTGCGCCCTCAGAGTGACGCCGAGGCCAAGGGAGTCAAGCCCGGAGACCAGGTTCTAACTCTCGACCAGATCAAGCCCACTCGGGAAACTCTTCCCAAGATCGAATACGCCATCTACGGGTTATCCCAACAGGCGACCCTCCATGTATCGCTGAAAGAGCTTGCTGGCAAGACTCGTCCGGTGGATATCGCCGCGACGGTCGTGCTTCCGCGCAAAGTTAGCCAAACCGATCATCCTTCGGGAGTTGACTGGCAGTACTACCAGCGTGGCTGGTGGAATTCCGAACATCTCTCGCGCCTCCGATTTACAGAACTGGGCGACGATGCAGTTATCGCAAAGGTTCCAGACTTTGACTTCCTAAATTCCGACGGCGATAAAATCCTAGCCAAAGCTCGCAAGCACAAAGCACTCGTTCTCGATATGCGGGACAACCCCGGCGGTGATGTGGAGAATCTTCAGCACCTTCTCGGAGATATGTTTGACCACGATGTGAAAATTGCGGATAAGGTTACCCGCCAGAAATCCACTGTACTCAAGACCAAGAGTCGTCACCACGAGGTCTTCGACGGAAAACTGATTGTGCTGGTCGATAGCGGCTCCAGTTCGGCTGCCGAGCTTTTTGCGCGAACCGTTCAAATTGAAAAACGTGGAACTGTCTTGGGAGATCGCACCTCAGGTCTGGTCATGGAGTCCAAGTATCACGTGGGCATCACCGGTTTGCCGCCGCTTTACTACATTACCCAAATCACCGGGGCCAACCTCATCATGAACGACGGCAGGAGCCTGGAGCATATCGGAGTTACTCCCGACGAGAGCGTTCTGCCCACGCCTGAAGATCTCGCCGCCGGTCGCGATCCGGCGCTATCTCGCGCCGCGGAGTTGGCGGGGGTCAAGCTCACTCCGGAAGACGCCGGCAAATTATTTCCGTACGAATGGCCCGTGGACTAGAAACGCGCCTCCGCTGAAGGGATCAAGGACCACATGTTCAAGCTGAAAAGGAAGATATGTGAAAGGCCACCCGCGTTGTTTGGCAAGATGATCTTTGTCGCGGTGGCTGGCTGCGCCTTACTCGCCCCCGCCGCCGCCCAGGTAACCGCGATCCGCGCCGGCAAGCTAATCGACCCAGACTCCGCCGCCGTTCTCAACCATCAAACCATCCTCATCCGCGACAACAAAATCCAGGCGATAGGAAGCAATCTCGCAATTCCCGCCGACGCCAAGATTATCGACCTCTCCAAGATGACCGTGCTGCCCGGCCTCATCGACTGCCACACTCACCTCGCCGATGGCTACCACAGCACCGATCCCGTCATTCAGTTCACCAAAACCGCCGCCCGGATCGCCCTCGAATCCGTGCCCAACGCCCGCGTGACGCTCGAAGCCGGCTTCACCACCGTGCGCGACGTGGGCACCTATCGCGCGCTCGGCGATGTTGCCCTCCGCGACGCCATCAATCGCGGCGACATCATCGGCCCCCGCATGTTCGTCGCTGGAGCTTACGTGACCATCACCGGCGGCGCCGGCTCCGACTCCGGCCTCGCTCCCGACATCAAGCTGCCCTGGGATATGCACTACGGCGAAGCCAACGGCCCCTGGGACGTGCGCCGGGTGGTTCGTCAACTCGTACACGACGGCGCCGATCACATCAAGGTTCTCTCGAGCGGCGCGGTTCTGACTCACGGCAGCAATCCCAATTCGCAGGAGTTCACGCTCGAAGAATTGCAAGCCGCGGTCGACGAGGCCAGCCACTTCGGCCTGCGCGTCGAAGCTCACGCCCATTCAGCTCAAGGCATCAAGAACGCAATCCGCGCCGGAGTCGCTTCGGTTGAGCACGCCACCATGATCGACGATGAAGGCATCGCCTTGGCCAAACAGCAGGGCACCTATCTCGACATGGATATCTACGACGAGGAGTGCATCCAGGAAGAAGGCAAAAATGGCAGCATGCCCAAAGATTTTCTCGAGCACGATGCGCAGCTCGGCGAACTCCACCGCCAAAACTTCCGCAAAGCCGTAGCCGCCGGAGTCAAGTTGTCCTTTGGCACCGACGCCGGAGTCTGTCCCTACGGCATCAACGCCCGGCAGTTTGCCTTCATGGTGAAATATGGCATGACCCCCATGCAGGCCATTCAAGCCGCAACCACCAGCGCTGCCGACCTGCTAGGCCGCTCCAAGGAAATAGGATCGATCAAGCCAGGAAAGTACGCGGACGTCATAGCGGTAAATGGCGATCCACTCGAAAACGTGAGCGTACTCGAAAACGTCCAGTTCGTAATGAAAGACGGGTGGGTTTACAAACAGTAGAGATTTACGAACAGTAAAGACCATTGACGCAACGAAACGGGTGCAGCAGCGCTTTCAGCGCTGCGTGAACCGGCCGCGGCTGCGGCTTCAGCCGCTGAGGTCCACCGCTCCTCCTACTGATGATCTCTCGGAATTGTCTCCTGCCAAGTCTTCGTCTTCACCACCGCCCCATCCTTCAACAACTCCCGGCTGTACTTGTAATGAAAATTCTTCTCATCGGTGGTCACCAGCAAATGCCCACGCCAAGTCAAAGTGCGGCCCTGCAACGTAAACACGCTCTCCGCCTCTCCCCGCACAGAACAACTCTCCGGATGCGCATCGTCGGCATCGTAAGTCAAATTCTCATAATCATTTTCCTTTCCCCACGGATACTCGCCGCTCTCCGTGCCCTTCCAGCGAACCCTAGTTTTCTGCCGAGCCTCGTCACGCTCCACCGTCCACTCTCCGGGCCAGGGAAAGCCTTCGCTCTTGAGATCGGTGCGCTCTTCCGAGGGCTCCGGCGGCGAAAACGCCGGCGGAACAACGCCGTGCTCAGGAACCACCGGCAACACAATCCGAGAGCCCGAGTCCCCCCCGAGTTCCAGCGCTGTAGTCATCGAGTAAGGCGTAGGCAACATCATGGGCCACAACGCATTCGAAATTGCAAGGCGAATGCGATGGCCTCTAGGAAATACCCAAGAAGTCAAATGCATCTCGATATCAAGCGCATAAACTTTGCCCGGCGCCAAATCGCGAGGCTCGCTCATCGACTCGCGCTGCGCCCCATTGATCCCAGCGCCCGTAATCTGGGTGACGGTGCCATCGGGCGCCACATCAGAAAGCCGGCTAAACCAGTCCGCCAACGGCGCCGAGGCCGAGGCTCGTAGCAAGGCATGCGGACGCCCCAAAATCGCAACCTCTTGCTCCAGCGGCGCAGAATCGTACACCAAACTGAACGCATCCACCGGCCGCACATCGCTCAACAACTCGCCCCACCAGAAACCCGCCTCCACCCCAATCGACGGCACATACTTCAGTTGATGAGTTGCCGGCCCAGCCGCACGCTCCGTCAGCGAGTGATCGCCCTGCAAAAATAAAGTCGAAGGCCGTGCCTCTTGTGGAGGCCAAACATCCTCTCGCCGCCACTCCCCCGGAACATTTTCCAAACTCGGGTCCGGTGGATGCCAATGCTGCATATAAATGACCAGCCGCGGATCGCGCTCCACGCCCGTGTCTCGCCCTTTCAGCCAATGATCGAACCAGCGCACCGCCTCGTTCCGCCATTCGATCTGCGGCCCCGGCACAGCTTCATTGGGAAACGTATGGTTCCACGGCCCCACGATCGCCTTCACCGGCCCGCTGGCCTGCATCAGCATGTCGGGAACGTTATCGCGATAGCCATCGAGCAATCCGCCGATCAGAAAACTAGGAATCGTAATCTCTTTCAACGGACGCACCCGCTCCCGCCAGAACGCTCCATCCCGCTGATGCTTCAGATAAAGCAGCGACCACGGCGCAGTCTCAAAGCGCGGTCCCAGAACTTTTTCCTCCAGGGTGTAATCCGGCGCGCCCGTCCATCCCTCCGCCATATCCATGTTCAATTCGAATTCGTCGATGTGCGCAATACCATCCATGTAGTGCACGTCGTCGTGAAATAACTCCGCCGTAGCGTCAGTCGCGAGAATTGCTTTCAGCCCCGGCGCATGCCGCATCGCCATCTGCAACGCCGTAAACCCTCCCCAGGAAATCCCAAACATCCCCACGTTCCCATTCGACCACGATTGGTGGGCCAGCCAGGCAATCACCTGCTCGCCATCGATTTGCTCCTGCTCGGAATACTCCCGCTCCGGCGGCGAGCCTTCGCTCGCCCCGAACCCTCGAATGTCCACGCGCACGCTAACATACCCGCGCCGCGCAAAATAAGCGTGCTTAGGATAATCGCCTGCAGCCGTGCCATCGTCCTTGCGATAAGGCAAATACTCCAGGAGGGCAGGGAAGTTCTCGCCAGGCTTCGCGCCATCCGGCATATAAAGCGTAGCCGCCAAGCGCACTCCATCCTGCATCGGAATCCAAGCCGGCTCCATGCGCACGCCATAAGTGGGAGGCGTAGGCGGCTCGTAAGCACGCGCGCCGAAACTAAGAGCGGAAAGCAAGAAGAAAATCCAGAGAAACTGCCAAGCCGCCCGTCGGATCAAATAAAAGTCTCCTGAATGTAGTCGCGAAATCCGAGTGTCATGAACTTGGAACATCGCGTAGTAGAGCGCCGCGGATTTTCCCCGTGAACCTTTGTGTCCCCTGGGTTGAAAGGTTTTGCCGCCTAACTCTGCTCCCGCCGCATAGCCCGCAAATCGATCCCCAACTGTTCCGCCTTCTTATAAAGATGGCTGCGCTCCAGCCCCAAGGATTTCGCCGCCATACTAACGTTCGAGTGACAACGCTTCAACTCCGCCAGAATCACCTCCCGCTCGAATCCATCGACGCGATCCGACAAAGTTCCCGACGACCCAACGGAGGCCCCGCCGCCCTTCGGCAAAGCGATCTCAACGGTCTCCAGATCCACAACTCCGTTGGTCGCTAACAGCATCAACCTCTCCACCATGTTGCGCAACTCGCGCACATTGCCGGGCCAGGTATGCGCCTGCAGCGCGCCCATCGCATCGTCAGCGAAGGGAACCGCCTTCCATCCATTCTGCGCGCTTACCTGCGCGGCAAAATGCTTAACCAGCAAGGGAATATCCTCCCGGCGCTCGCGCAACCGCGGCAGCACCACCGGAAAAACATAAACGCGATGAAACAAATCCAGACGGAATTTCTCTTCGCGCACCCGCAGCTCCAGATCGCGATGCGTCGCCACCACCACCCGCACATTCACGCTCACCGGTTTGTCGCCGCCAATGCGCTCCACTTCTCCTTCTTCCAGCACGCGCAGTAGCTTCGCCTGCATGGCCAGCGGCATATCGCCAATCTCATCCAGAAAAATCGTGCCCTGATCCGCCTGCTCGAATTTCCCAATGTGCCGACCCGCCGCCCCGGTGAACGATCCCTTCTCATGCCCAAACAATTCGGACTCAATCAGATCGGCCGGCACCGCAGCGCAATTCAAAGTAACAAACGCCCGGCCAGCCCGGGCACTGCGTTCGTGAATCGTCCGCGCGACCAACTCTTTTCCCGTGCCGGTCTCGCCCAGGATGCAAACCCGAGTCTCGCTCGGCGCCACGCGCTCCACCTGCGCCATCACGCGCCGCATGGCCTCACCCTGCCAAACCATTTCGTGTTTGCCCAGTCGCTGCTTAAGCTGCCGATTTTCGCTCTCCAATCGCTGCAGCTTGAGCGCATTCTCCACCGTCAACAAGAGTTTGTCGGAGGAGATCGGCTTCTCCAGAAAATCCAGCGCTCCCAGCCGGGTAGCCCGCACCGCCATCTCGATATCGGCTTGCCCCGACATCATCACCACCGGCGCGGCGACTCCCTGCACCTTCAATTCTTCCAGCAAAGCCAGCCCATTCTTCCCAGGCATCACCACGTCAGAAAGAATCACGTCGAAATTCTGCGCCTTCGCCAGTTCGAGCGCCTTCGCCGCGTTATCGCACACCGTAGCCTCGTGGCCCGCGAGTCGAAACGCTCGCGCCAGCGAGGCCAGCGTGTTGGCTTCATCGTCCACAATCAGCAGATGAGCTTTCGTCGGCAATAATCCTCCTGATCGATCTCCCGCATCGCGAACTTACAACAGAAAGTTCAACCCGCGGTGGGCAGCGCCACCATATTCCGCGGCAACTCGATTACAAAAGTGGTTCCCGCGCCCACCGTACTCTGCACCCCTACTCTCCCGCCATGATCGCTGACCACCGATTGCACAATTGCCAGCCCCAGGCCGGTACCGTTTTTCCTACTCGTATAATAAGGAGTAAATACGCGCTCGCACTCCTCCGCCGGCATCCCCGCGCCCGTGTCGGCGACCTCAATCAGAATCTTGCCGTCCTCCGCCAGCGTTCGCAGCGTGAGTCGCCCCCCTTCGGGCATCGCCTCGATTGCATTCAACACCAGGTTCGAAATCGCCCTGTGCAGCAACTCCGCATCCGCCGCAATCGGCCCCACACTCTCATCGAGCTGCAGGCTGCACGCGATCCGCGCCCGCCCCGGCGCTTCCATCTGCGCCTGAAAAAGCTGCACTACTCCGCGAATGACCTCATTCAACCGTACCGCTTGCCACTGCGGCGGCGGCATTTTGGAAAATTCACTGAAGCGGCTAACGATTTGTTTTAGGTTAGAAATCTCCGCCAGCAACGTTCGCGAACTCTCCCGAAATACTTCTTCGAACTGCTCCGGACTGTGCTCCCGAGCCCGCACCAGATTCTCCACCGTGAGTTGCAGAGGAAACAGTGGATTCTTCAACTCATGCGCCAGCCGCCGCGCCAGTTCGCGCCACGCCGCCACGCGCTCCGCCTGCACCAGGCGTTCTTTTTGTCCCAGCAACTCGGCAGTCATGCGATTGAAGGATTCCGCCAGTTGCGCCAGTTCATCCCGGCCAGGCACTTCCACGCGAGCATTCCAATTTCCCCCGGCGACTTCCCGAGCCGCATGCGCCAACAGCTCCACCGGACGCGTTACCCGCGCCGCCGCCCAACTGCTTAAGAGAATCGCCAGCACAATGCCCACGCCGCCCACCAGCAAAGCCGCCGACCGGATGTGCCGCTTCAACTCCACATAAGGTCGCCGCGAATTACCGATCAGCAGAATCGCCAGCAGCGCAGGATGATTTTCCGCGTCCGCGCCCATCAGCGGGATGGCGTGAAAAACTTCGTGCTCCGCCTGATCCTCCGACCACGCCACCACCGCCGTCATCTCCTGCCCATACCGCCGCACCGCGTCAATCACCGGCTCCAGCTTTTCGGGAGCGCGTACTCGGATGTCATCTGAAACCGCCGAGGGATCGATCAGCGCCTCGCTCGAAAAATGATCGCCGCGATTCTGATAGAGCAGCGCCCGCATCCCCGCCGGCAAATCCAATTGCGCAAGAAAAGTTTTATCAAGCCGCCGCCCGCCCATCACATATACCGGACGCTCTCCCACCCGCGTCGGGCGCACCGCAAACAATCCCAGCACGCTGCCATCCTGCAGCGATTCCTGTTTCAAAAATGCCCCTTGCTCTTCCGCTCGCGAAAAGCCCACGAACGCTTCGTCGGGATAACCAAACTTGGCCGGCCACTGTGCCGAAGAAATTATTGTTCCATCGCTCTCCACGAATTCCAGAAGATCGAGCCGATTATTCTCGGCCGCAATTTTTGCCGACTCGAAATACGGACTGGATTCCGCCGGCGTTCGATTCAACACCATCGCCATGCGGTTCACCGCCTCCGATCCCGCGATCGTCTCCACGCGCCGGGTCACGTCTTCTCCCTGCCGGTTAAACTCGCGCCGAAACTCCGTGACCAGCGCCGCCGTCCTCTCCTCGTCACTGTGGCCAAAGGCCCGCCGCGTCACCTCCGACACCAGCCAGGCCACCGCCGCCACCGACAAAAACACGGTCAGCGCAAACACCGCCAGCAGCTTCCGGCGAAACCTCATGGTCTTGATTTTCCCATCGCAACCTTTCCCAGCCAAACATCTTCCAGCCTCCACCCGCCGTCGGCCGCTGGACTCCAATCCTGCAGCGCGTTCGAAGCCGCCCACTCCGCCGGAAGATGAAACAGCGGAATCACCCGCTGCCCCGCCAGCAGCCCCCGCTCCGCCGCGTAAAGCTCTTCTACCGAAGTTCCGCTCGTTCTTGGCAAGGCCACCCCCAGCGCCTCGGCAACGCCCCTCAAAGCCACCCACGGATCAGCCGAAGGCAAAGCAATTCGCGCCAACCGCAAATCCGATTTAGCGGCGGTCGTGGTCTGCAATGAGATCCCAGCGTCGCGAGCGTTCAAAGCAACGCGCTCCGCCAGCACTCGCGCCAAAGAATCGTTGGCATCATATCCCACCGTCAAATTCGGAGCGGAGCGAACTTGTTCGCGCTCCCGCCGAGCCAGTTCCAGATTCGCAGCGCCCGCAAAGGCGAAACCGAAACCGCTGATCCAGTTCGGCAAGATGCTCGCCGCGGCCTGCCCAGCGCCCTGCAGCACCGCGCCGCGCATCGAAGCTCGCTCCACACTGTGCGCCAGCGCCCGCCGCAAAAGCTTCTCCTCGGCAGACTGCGCCTCCCCGCTAAAAACCAGCGCCACCAATTCCATCGGCTGCGAAGCGCTCACCCGCCGCCCTTCGGTCGCAACCCGAGGTCCTGTCTCCGGCGGCACTTCGATCAAATCGGCCCGTCCCAAATCCAGTTCCACCAGTTGATCGTGAAAATTCCTGCCCATCTCCACTTCGATCCGGTCGACAAACGCCCGCCCCCGCCACTGATTCTCTTCCGCCCCCAGCGTCAGCTTTTTTCCGGCCTGCCAATCTTCAATGTGGAAAGGCCCGGTCCCGCTCAGCTTGCCGTTTCCCATTCGCTTCACCATACTGTTGTGCGGCAAAGCGAGTTCCGCTGGAAAATCCGCATCGGCCCGGTCCATCTCAACGATCACCGACTCTCCTTCGGCAAAAACTTTCCACGACGGATTCGCCGTCCGTAGCGCTGAGGCCGCAATCTCAGCCGTCAGCCCCGATCCGTCGTGAAACTTCACCCCGCGCCGCAAGCGAAACTGCCATCTCTGTTTTCCCGAAGCCGCCTGCCAATCCACCGCCAGGGCGGGTTGCACTCTCCCCCGCTCATCCACCGTGACCAGGGTTTCAAAAATGAGCCCCAGCAAATTTCGCCTTGCCAACGAATCGGGTTGCGTCGCATCACTTGGATCGAGCGACCCCGGCGACTCCAGCATAGCGATGCGCAACGTTCCACCGTACTGCGGACGAGTCTCCGCCGCGGCCGGTCCCATCAGCGACCTCAGCAGCATGCTACTGGCTGCAAACCACGCCCAGCCGAAACGCTTCATACTCTCCGCTCTCCCGATTCCTGACCACCGCAATCGCGCTGTCGCCCTTCGCATCTGTCCACAGAGCCGTAATCTCGCCCGACAAATTGAGAGCCGCGCTCACCGCTGCCGGATCGCGATCCGCAACTTCATAAGCCCGCACCGAGTCACCGCCATTTTCTTCATTGCCATCTCCGGTGCCCGTCGCCAGCACCTGCCAGTTCGCTCCGCAAGCGGTTCGCACGCTGGCCACATCGCTGCCCCAACCCAGCTTTTCCGCCTGCTCCGTAACTCCATCCACCAGATGAATCTCCCCGCCGGTTTCCGCGAATAGCCAAAGCACATAGCTCTCGCGCGGCAGCGGCGCAGCCGAATAAAACTTTCCCGCGTTCGTCATTTTTCCAAGCCCCGGGGTAAGAGCGCCGGTAAAAAAATTTCGCGAAGCCGAATAAAACGCCCCGAGTGGCGGCACCGCCGCCCCTCGCCCCGCCGGAGAATAACCTCCTCGATCCGGCGCCACCAGCGGCCAAGGATCGTCGCTCTCGCGGCAACTCAAAGCCAGCGGCAACGAAGGAGTGCTGCGGCAAAACACGCCCGGAAGGTAGACATCGAACAAATGATCTTGCGCCCCGAGAATCCTCCCGCGCAAATCCCGCGGCCAGGGCCGCGTGTGAGAGATGGCCAGGTTTTGCTCCTGCGCCCACTTCCCATTCTTCATGCGGTAAATCGCAACCTTCTCGCCATCCAGCACCGCAATCTGCGTAGGCGCCGTCTGCTCTTCCAGCACCAACACATCGAGGATGCGCTCCTCCTGCGCCCACAAGGCGATCTTGCGAATGCTCTCGGCGGCGCTCTCCCGCAGAAAGCCGCCATCCTCGGCACGCGGCAACTCAACCATCACCACGGAAGGCTCGGCCGTTCCGGCGCGAATCTCAGCGACCCATACATAGGCCCGAGGATTTTCCGAAAGCCACACCGCAACCGAGGCCGCAGCCTGCTCCGGGGGAACCGGACGCACTCCCAAAGACTCCAACTCAACCCGCAGCAACCCACCAATCGCGTCCGCATCTTTCTTGGAGAGAGAAGAACGATTCTCCACCGTGATCGCAACCGCCCCCGGCCCAGTAACCGTCACAATCTTTTGCGCCAGCGCCTGCGCGGGCGAGTTCCAACTACCAGCAACCGCCAATCGCGGAAGACAAAGCAAGAACAACGCGACGACGAAAAGGTAGCACCGGCGTCCCGCCGGCTGGCGCGAGAACGTCCCGTTCTCGCCGCCAGGACCAATCCGGCGCCGATTTGTGTTCAAGAAACACGCCGAATCGAGAGCCTGCCGCATGACCTTAGCCATCGCCTAAATACTCTCTGGAACAAACCACCCCAGCCAGTAGCCACGCTGATACCTACCTCTGCTCCGTCTGCGCGCCTTGCCCGGCCACGCTCATGCTTCGCAACACGTCGTTCGCGAAGAAGAACTTCCCATCCGCTGGCACCATCATGATCTGCAGCTTATCCGAGAGCCGCTCGGCCACAATCTTATTAATCAGCAGCGGATTGTCCTTCAAAATCGCCGCCTCGCCATGCATGCGCTCCGCATCCGCCGCCGCCGTCACCCGGATCCGATCCGCCTCCGCCTCCGCCAGCAACTTCCGCCGCTCGCCCTCGGCCTTGCTGTCGATCACCTTGGCCTGCGCCTCTGCCTCGGCATTCTGAATCGTAGCTTCCTTGCGCGCCTGCGCCTCCAGCCGGCTCTGCTGAATCTGCTTCTCTTTCAGCGGCAGCGTGTACTGCATCGCATCCGCCTCGCCCTTCGCCGCCAGCACGCGCACCTGCGCCTGTCCCTCCGCCGCCTTGATCTGCTGCACCTTCGTAGCCTCGGCTTCCAACTCGGCGATGCGCACTTCCTTGCCCTTCAATTCCGTCTCCACACCCATGCGATCATTCTCCTGCTCTTTCAAAAGCAACTCCTCCAGCCCCTTCGCATACTCCGGCGGCAACTGGATATCCCTCAGCATCACCTCCTTCACTACAATCCCATCCGCCGCCAGCTTCTGCGTAATCAGCCCCGCAGCCCGCTGCCGCACCTCTTCGCGCTTCGACGAAAAAACCTCCCGCACCGTGTAGTTCGGAACGATCTCCCGCCAAACGCTGGCCACGGTAGGCGGCACAATCTCCTTCTCCACCGGACGCGGCAAATTCCCCTGCACATAATCCAGCCGCTTCGGATCCAGCCGGTACCTCACCGTAATCGCCAGCCCCAAAGTCAGTCCCTCCTTAGCCTGCACGTCGAGAAGTTGAGTCTTGGCAGCAACGTTCGCCGCCGCCTTCCCATCTTCAGAGACACCGGTGGTAAAAATCTGATCCCGGGTATCGAATAGCGCCACATCCTCAATCAGCGGCAGAACCATATGCGCCCCCGGATACAAAGTCCCGGGCACGGTCCCGCTGATCTCGCTAACCCGCACCGCAGCCATCCCGCTAGGCACCACCACAATGCTGAACGCAATCAGCAGCGGACCCCAAGCCAGCAAAGCCAAAGCCAGCGAAGCCCTCCACCGCAGCCGAACCGGAGCCGCGCCCCCCGCCCCTCCCGGAGTCTCCTGCGCTCGCCGGTAAAGCATTTCGCGATACAGGTCGTAAGTGAGAATGCCCACGGCCGCGAAGATCATCCCCAGGCCGCCCATCATCAGCAAGAATTTCAGCGCCAGCATCGTAGTTCTCCTTGTGCGCCTCAGCGCCTTACCGCTTCCGCCCGGCCTTCACCGGCATCGCCTGGAGCATCGGTCGCCCTATCGTTTCTTCTGGAGATCGTTGAGCAAAGAACAGCCGAAACACCTGCCCGAAGATCAACTCCTCCGCCAGCAGGGCCACCGCCACCGAAAAAATCAGCCCCGCCACCACCGCCATAAACGTAATCAACATCTGCATAAAGCCTCCACAACCTTCGCGTCGCAGGATGAATGCCAATCGGGATGAAACTGATACATAAGGCATTACAGAAAGCAGCGAGCGCAAATCGGGTGGCCGAATGAGGTCACCGTGTCCCAGCCGACACACCCGTAATGCCGACGCAAAGAATTCCAAGCCGGCCCAGGTCCCGAAGGGACCGCCCGAAAATAGCCCCCCAGTTCACTGGCGGGTAAGCGAGACAGCACGAGCCCCGCGGTGCCAGAGGCAAGGCTGAAATGTTCGAGCTGAATAAAGCCGTGAGACGGAAAGCCCGTGTGGGACGGACACTACGTCCGTCGTCTTGGCGTTGCCGGGAGCTGCATCGAGATCGCTATACAAGCTCAGGAAGGGCGCGGCTTCGGCCGCGCCGCGAGCTCTGGTTTTGGGTGGAGCGGCGATTCCAGCGCTGCGTTAAAGGGCTGACTTCAAAGGTGGCTTCAGCCGCTGAGGTGCGTGACTCTACTTTTTCAGCGACGCCGTTCAGTCGTGCCATTAAGGCGCCGAAAATTGAACCTCGCCGGTTTTGCGAGACATGGGAATCCGGCCCGAGACCGCGCCACCCCACTCCCTTCCTCGCAATTCGCCGCGTCGCGGATTGGTCGCGCGGCCCGAAGGCCGGCCGTAGAGCAGCTTTCGGCCCATGCTACCGGCGAGATGGCAGTACTCGAAGTCGAGTGACCCGTAGACCGCCCCAAGGCGGCAGCAGAACGAGATTTTTTCCAACCCTGAAGGTGCGGCCATCGGCAGAAAACCCCGCCCATGCAAAGCTTGGACGGGGTACTCAAGGCCAAGAGACTGAGAGACTGAGGCTTAGGCAGGCCAGCCCCCGGATCGCGTCAGCGAATGATTTCCGCTACCTGCTGATCCCCGCCTCTGCGCACGTCGATATCCACAATCTTCGGTTCAGTCGCGGTTTTCTTTCCGTGAGACCTGCCCGCGCCGACAGCAGACGACACAGACTTCACCGCCGCCTCATGCCGCTGCAACGCCACCGCCGGTTGCGCGGCGTGAAGCGCTGGTTGGGCGGAGTGAGTTACAGCCACACTCGGGGCTGCCGCTGGCGCCGTCACCGCGTACGGGTCGTACCAATCCGGGTTGACTTCCTGCTGCGCATACGCCGGGAGCAGCATAGTTGTAACCATCGCGCCAGCCAGCATTGCAACGTATGTCAGAACTCTACGGGGGCTGATATTTCCTGATCTGGTCATCGCAACCTCCTCGTTGATCGCAACCACAAATTGATTTCGACCCGACGCTAATGGCAAGCACGAAATCATGTTTGTGATCTTGCCCCAGCTTGCCGGAACTGTCCATGGAGAGTGTCTGAATCCGTCTGAAGCGATCTGAAGAATTCGAAGCCAAGCAAAAACACTCCTAGCCGGCCGCCGAATAACTTTGGTTTGCGAGTGGAGCAGCGCTTCGAGCGCGCTAAACGCTTTGGTTTCAGTGAAAGCTTCAGCCGCTGCGGTGCCAGAATCGACTTTTTCCGCGCCTCGTTCAGTGGGGCCGTTAAGCATCCCAGATTCTTATGAGAGAGATTCTTAGCGGAAAGATTCTTACTCAGACTTGACGGGACCTTCGCCAGAAGCCTTCCGCGTTCCGCGCGGATCCTCCGGATCCAAGCCCGCCGCGCTCAGGATGGCGCGGCCGAAGTCCTCTGGGGTAATCACAAATCCTTCGGCAACCGCCACGCCCGCAGCATCCTCTTCGGCGCCAGGAGCGACGAAGCGATAGCCACGGCCGACCACGGTCTGCAGAAAGTGCGGTTCGTCGGCATCGTCCCCCAGCGCCCGCCGAATCTTGCGGATGGCGGTATTAATCCCCTGTTCGACGTCGACGAACACATCTTCGCTCCACAACGCGCCGGCAATCTGCTCGCGAGTCATCAGTTGCCCCCGCTTTTCCACCAGAAACATCAGCAACTGCAGCGGCAGCCCCTCCAGCCGCACCGGGACGCCACGCCGGCACAGCTGAAAGCGCCCGTAATCCAACTCGAAATCCTCGAAGCGAACCTTCTTCTCTGCCACAATCCAAGCTCCTGCGCAACTCGACGAACCCGCCGACCCGCGTTTCACACTCACCGCAGACGCGCTCACTCTCCGCGCTTTCAGAGATACGGTCTCAGAAATGATCTGCCGCCACCCTCCCCGAGTCAAGCCACGATTTTGGCCTCAACGATTTTGGCATCGAATCTGGCCAAACAGATTGGTGGACGGCACCAACTCGATTGGGGACGGAGAGCTCCGTAACGCAAGCCGGAGTGTATGGATCCTCAGGTGCCCCATGTCTCGCCGTTCGTGCGAGACATGGGAATTCAGCCCGGGACCTGCCCCACGCGCCCTCCTAACGCCTCTATGCCAGCCCAGGTCCCGGAGGGAACGCCCGAGAATAGCCCGCTAGTTCACCGGCGGGTAAGCAACAGCACAACCCAGCGTGCCGGAGGCACGCCCGAGCGGCGCGCCTGAATATCCGTGCTGAATAAAGCCGTGAGACGGAAAGCCCATGACGGACACTCCTGTCCGTTGCTTTTGACGTTGCGGCGAGCCGCAAACAGATTCCGCTCAGGAATGGCACGACCTTCAGACGTCGCCCAAAAGCTCTGGCTTTGGGTGGAACAGCGCTTCGAGCGCTGCGTTAAGGGCGCTGCTGTCAAAGCCGGCTTCAGCCGCTGCTCTCAACGTGGAAGGGCAGGACTTCAGTCGTGCCGTTCGTCGCTTCAGAACTATCTTGCGCTTTAGCGCCCGAGGTCACTTTCTCCCCCACGCGACGCCTTCCCCGCGCGGAGGTCGCGCAGAAGATGACGCCGCGGGTAGCGAAGCATAGCAGGGTAGGGGCATGCCCAATTTTTCGCCGCTCGAGCGCAAGTCGAGCGGCTGCGCCAAAGTCACGGCAAACTTTGTTATCGCGCACTTTATTTTCACGCAGCGCGAGCCTGCGTTGCCCGCGTCATGGAGTCACTACGATCTTGCCGAACATCTGGCTCTTCTCCAGGTATTCGTGCGCAGCGCGGATTTCGCTCAGCGGAAAGACGCGGTCGACCACCGGCTTGAGCCGTCCGGCGAAGACGTGACCCAGCACTTCGTGCAGCTCGCTCATGGTTCCCATGTAGGAGCCGAGCAGAGTCAGCTGCCGCGCGAACAGGTGTTGCAGGTTCAGGCCGACGGCTGGTCCGGTGGTGGCGCCGCAGGTGACCAGCGTGCCTCCGCTCTTGAGCGAGCGGACGCTCTCGTCCCAGGTCGCGGCGCCCACGTGCTCGATCACGATATCGACTCCTTCTTTATTCGTAATCTTGCGCACTTCATCGGAAATTTTCTGCTGGTAGTGGTCGATGCCGAAATCGGCGCCAAGATCGCGCCCCTTCTGCAGCTTGGCTTGGTCGCCCGCGGTCGCGATCACGCGGCAGTGGAAGAGCTTGGCAATCTGAATCGCCGCGATGCCAACTCCGGAACTCGCGCCCAGCACCAGCACGGTTTGCCCGGGACGAATTCCCGCGCGCCCGACCAGCATATGCCACGCGGTGACAAACACCAGAGGAACGCTCGCCGCCTGGATGAAGTCGAGCGAGTCCGGAATCGGAATCACGTTGGCGGCGGGAACGGCGATCAGTTCGCAATTCCCTCCATCAACGGCGTTGCCCAGCACGGTGAATTGCCGGCATTGATTCTGCAATCCGCCGACGCACTTGGCGCAATGCCCGCAGTAGTGCATCGGCGAGAGCAGCACGCGCCGGCCGGGCGTAAAGCCAGAGATGTATTGGCCAACCTCGACGATTTCGCCCGCCACGTCGCTACCCAGAATATGCGGCAGCGTAACCCCGGGCAGCCCCTTGCGCACCCAGACGTCAAGATGATTCAGCGCGCACGCCTTCACTCGGACCAGAACTTCGTTCTTGCGCGGTTGCGGATCGGGGATGTCTTCGTGGGTGAGAACCTCGGGTCCACCGAATTGATGAATGCGAACGGCTTTCAAGGGAGCCTCCTGGAATCATAGTGTAGACGAGCATATTCCCGCGCGGGGAAATCCCAATCTGGAATCTGCGAGAACTATATAAATTTAATCCGGTCAGCGTCGTATGTTTTAGGCATAGGATTTTGTTGACGAGCTTAGTGTCTGGAGGGCGTTGCCCGTGGGTACTGGACACGGGTTGCCAAGCCGGGAAGTGGCTTCATCAGCCACTGCAGTTCGACTCTGCCGCCTTCTGTGTTCCATTCCCCGAAAGTTTTTCCCCGAAAGTTTCTTGACATCCTGTTTCTGCTGGTTCACGATCAAGGTGCTTGGCAAGCCGTCTGGTATTCACTGATGAGTGCCAAAGCCCCGGAGCGATGATCTGGGGCTTTGTGCTCTCTACAAGCTTATCGTTTGACTCCCTTCTGTTAACCGACTGATAATCAGAGTGCGAAGCTGATTCCTCCTGCGATGGATATCTACGAGCAAATCGTGCAGCTGCGGCGCGAGGGTCGTCGCGGTGCCGTGGCTACGATCGTCAACGTGCGCGGGTCGATCCCATCGTTTAAGACGGCGAAGATGCTGGTGCGCGACGATGGCTCGATTGTGGGGACGATCGGCGGCGGATGCGTGGAGGCCGACGTGTGGCAGGCGGCGCGCGAGGTTATGGAGTCGGAGAAGCCGCGCAGCCTGACTTTTGATCTGAATCAGGATCCGAAGTACGACACGGGTTTGGTTTGTGGCGGAACCCTTGAGGTGTTCATTGAGCCAGTGCTGCCTCCAGCGGTGCTTTACGTTTTTGGCGCGGGGCATGTGGCGTTGGGGCTTTGCCGGGTCGCGGCTGGCGCGGGTTTCGAAGTCATAGTGGTCGATGATCGTGCTTCGTTCGCCACTGCCGAGCGCTTTCCAGCGGCGCGGGAGGTTTATGCGCTCGACTTCGACGAAGCGATGAAGAAGCTCGATCCGGAGGAAGGGTCTTATGTTGTCATCGTCACTCGCGGGCATCGCGACGACATGCGCATTCTGCGCTGGGCGGTGCAGACGCGGGCGCGTTATATCGGCATGATTGGATCGAAGCGCAAGGTGATCGAGATTTTCAAGACCTTGCAGAGCGAGGGATTGCCCGCCGATATGTTTGAACGCGTGCATGCGCCTGTCGGCCTCGACATTGGCGCGATTACCCCTGAGGAGATTGCGGTTGCCATCACCGCCGAGTTGATTGCGATTCGCCGGCAGGCTACCGCCGCGCTGCCGCATATGAGCTGGTTCCATTCGCAGGAGTCGCAAGCCTAAATAAAAAACTGGACGCACTCCCGCTCGCGCCCTTGTCAAAAGCAAACTGCCGTTTGAGGCTGAAGTTTCGCGTGGGCCGCGTGCAACTGCTAATCTGAAGTCGGCAATCGGTGAAATCAGTGTCTCTATTTTTCGGAGGTATTTTTGAGAGCAAATCCGGGTCGCGGCGCCAAGGGGTTTGGCAGGTTCGCTTTTAGAGTTGGAGTTGTAAGCGTAGTGCATAGCAACAAAAATAATTCATTGACAGCAGCTTCAGAGCGACTCCAACCTGAGCGCTACGGCCGAGTCTATACACATAGTTTGCCGATGCAGATCGAAGTGCTGCGCTCGCCCTAGAAGAGGCGACTTTTGCGATCTGTTCCAGGTTGTTCCGGGTTTCGACACATGGAACAAGAACGCAGCATTAAGTTAGGAGACGCACACGGCTCGATTTTCGGCAAGTGAGAAGATGGCCATCATTGGTAATATGCTGGCAGCTTCTTCTGCGCGTCACTTTGGGGCTGATCGTGGTTGATCCAGAGCTGGGCATGTTCCTTCGCGATGACAGCCGCTATCTTGTCCATGGACTGGAGCGAGGCCTCTTTACTCCAATTGTTATTGGGGACATAGCGATGTTCGAAGCTTGTCTGGAAGTGCACAACATCGCCGCTAAGAATCACCGGTCCAGTTTTAGGGAGCTTCACGAGCAAAGATTGGTGGCCGGGCGTGTGTCCGGGGGTGGAGAGCAGCACGAGGCTTCCATCGCCAAAGATATCGTAGTCCCCCTCGACGAGCTTTACCGGATGCTTCTTGTTAAAACCGACGGTGTCTTGCCGGCTTCCAGCCCATTCGTACTCGACTTTCTGCACCAGCATCAGAGTGTTAGGAAACATTTCGATGTTCCCCGCGTGGTCCGGATGGCTATGTGACACGGCCATCAGCTTGATGTCCGAAGGCTTGACCTGTAACTGTTCGAGCTGAGCCGCCAGGGTTATTGGTTTGCGCCAGATCGGGCCCGTGCCAGGACCCCACTCATGAAACACCTCTTCGTGATTCGGCAATTGCGCCACAGCATCATCGATGCCCGTGTCCCACAGAACCCAACCCTGGGTGTGGTGGATAAGGTAGCAGTGGCCGGGAAAGCCGACGGGCGTCCCGACGTTGACTCCCGGTGTCCAACGCGATTCGTCCGGGCCACTGCCGTCACCGCAGTCGATCACATAGAGGCGGTCTACCCCGGACCTGACCTGCGGGTTGGTGATGGCGGAAATTCGCACGCCGGGGGTGGCGGTCGCCAGCGCCAAGACCGCAACCGAGAAGGCGAACGTAACGTTAGCTTTCATGAAATCCTCCATTCGAAACCTGACCGAAAGTGGGCAATGACGAGTTCTCGTCTGCAGTTTAAAAACAGCCCTAGAGGCGGTCGAGGCTGACTAAGGTTCGAACCCGTCCGCCATCCACTTGGCGAATAGTTCAATGCGAGATTGCGGCCAAGGACCTTCTCCTTTTGGTGGCGCGGGCGGCATCACAGCGCCGCCGATTCCACGAATGCGATCGTAGATGGCCCCAGCGTGCTTTTTGACGTCATCGTAACTTCCCAGGTTGAAGGCCTTGCTCATGCCCTGAATGTCGCGCTCCGTAAAGAGCGGGCGAATATCCATTTGAAAGCTCGTCGTTTTGGTCATTGTGCCCCTCGGGTATCGCCTCCATTCGGCCACAACAAAATAGACCGCGCAATTGGACGATGGTATCGCCCATACGTTCGTATGACTGCAGTCTCTTCAAGACTGAGGTGCTGGACATTGGATACAAGAGATCGTCAATACTAAGGTCCAATTGTCTTAGTCCCGTCGCCCGTGGCTTAATGGCGATTGTTCGAGATGCATGTTGATCGAGTTTAGAATTGTTGGCCAAGGAGAACGCATCATGAGCAAGCACCTCGAATCGCTCTACCAGAATCTTCTTAACGGCAAGCTGCCACATAACTTAAGTTGGGCCGAGGCCGTCGCACTGGTCGAGCATATGGGTGAGGTCCAACCGCGCGGAGACGATGAATTTGTGTTCGTTGTCGGCAGCCAACGCGTCTTTTTCAAAAAGCCGCACGCCCATGATCTTGGCGTCGAGGAAGTTTCCCGGCTGCGTAAATTCCTGAAGGAGGCCGGACCGGATGCGCATAAATCAGGTGCGCAGTCAGAAGAACCGGCCCAGCCTAGCCGCATGATTGTCGTCATCGACCACCACGCCGCCCATGTTTACTACCATTTCGGTGGAAGTCGTCCGGCAGACGAACAAAAGGTGCAACCTTACGACCCTTATCATTTCCATCATCATTTGATTCATCGAAAGGAAGCGCACTACCGCGGCGAGCGCGTACCTGAAGAGGATTCGTTTTATGAGGAGATCGCGAAAGATATCACTCCGGCGAGCGAGATCGTCCTCATCGGTCACGCCACCGGAAAAAGCAACGCTGCCGAGTTCTTGAAAGAATACTTGAAGACCCATCATCCCGAAATCTCGCGACGGGTCATCGCCATCGAAAACGCGGACCTGTCGGCGTTGACTGAGCCGGAAATTGAGGCGCTCGCGGCGCGGCACAGGATCGCAGTTGCCTGAGCGGTTGTTGGGACTCACGATGCTATCGTCCCATTGATTCGCCGGGATGCTACTGCTTGAACTTCGCCCGGACGGTCTACTATTCGCATGCCGGAAAGAGAGTTTTTGTGATGGGTCGCAACCTTAGCCGAGCGGAGCCCGATTCAGGGAGCATGCCATGATTCGGCGCATTGCAATCGCGGTGCTCGCCTTGGTCTTCCTCGGACTACTGGTTTTTTCCGTGTTGTCCTGGCGAGCCGCTATTGCCCCCATTGCGCCCCCGAACCCGGCGAGCTTCACCGCTGAGTCAATCGCCCAAGGAGAGGTTCTGGCCGCGGAGGGACATTGTCTGTCTTGCCACATCCGGCCAGGCGGACGACCATTTGCCGGCGGGTACGGGGTGAACACGCCATTCGGGATCATCTACGGAAGCAACATCACACCCGACCCGAAAACCGGTATAGGCGCCTGGTCGCTCGCAGCGTTTACCCGCGCCCTACGGGAGGGCATCTCACGCGATGGCTCTCATCTTTTCGCTGCCTTCCCGTTTAACGCTTACACTGAGTTACAGGACGATGATGTCAAAGCGTTGTACGCCTATCTGATGACCCGGCCGGCGGTCAGCGCTACGGTGCCGACGATGACGGTTCCGTTTCCTCTCAACGTCCGTTTCCTGCAGGAAGGATGGAAGATTCTATGCTTCAGAAGCGGGCGCTACCGGCCCGATCCGGCAAAAGACGCCCAATGGAATCGCGGTGCCTATCTGGCTCAAGCGGTCAGCGATTGTGGAGGCTGTCATACGCCGCGCAATGCGCTCGGCGGGGAAAAGCTCCGAGACGCCTATTCAGGCACCGTAGTTGATAACTGGGTCGCGCCACCGCTCACCGAGGCCAATCCCTCGCCCCTCCCGTGGACGCAAGAACGGTTGTTTAACTACCTGCGCACCGGAGTAGATCCGCTGCACGGAGCGGTCGCCGCCACGATGACTCCGACCGTCCGCGACGCCCTGGACCTCCCCATTGTCCCAGATAGCGATGTTCGAGCCATCGCGCTCTATATGAGCGATGTCGACCGCGCGGGCGCGCGTAAGTCTAACGTGGAAGCGGCAACGAAGGAGGCACTGCAGAAGTCGTCGCTCGGTAGCGGTCAAGATTATGACCCCGACGCCTACCTCTACGCCTCCGCTTGTCTTTCGTGCCACTACAACAGCGGCACAGTTCCACTTGCCGCCCGTCCGGAACTCGCACTCAACAGTGCGCTCTCGCTGCCTGAACCGACCAATTTCATTCAGGCTGTGCTGAGAGGCATCGGCAGCACGGACGGTGCGCCGGGACTGGTGATGCCGGCCTATGCCTCGTCTCTCAACGACGCCGAACTGGCCAGACTCGCGGCTTATCTGCGTCGCACCCGAACGACGCGACCTCCGTGGACGGGCCTGGAACGCAAGGTATCTGCTGCCCGGCGAGAACTGGCGGCATCGCACTGAGAGAACGAGAAGAAAACAGAACAGGAGCTACTCATTATGACCACATTCAGCCTCAATGGTCGCACCGTTTCGGTGGACAGTCCGAATGACGCGCCCTTGCTCTGGGTGATCCGGGACGAGCTTGGTTTCACCGGAACCAAATTCGGCTGCGGAATTGGCATGTGTGGCGCCTGCACTGTGCATGTGGAAGGCCGCGCCACTCGTTCCTGCATTACCGCGGTCGGCGCGGTCGCAGGCGCCCAGGTAACGACGATCGAGGGGCTCGACCCTGAGGGAAGCCATCCGCTGCAAAGGGCGTGGCTTGAGCTGCAGGTTCCGCAATGCGGGTACTGTCAGTCAGGACAAATTATGCAGGCAGCCACGCTGCTGAAGGATTATCCCGACCCCAGTGACCAGGATATCAACGCCGTCATGGCTGGGAATGTCTGCCGCTGCATGACTTACATTCGAATTCGCAAAGCCATCAAGCTTGCAGCATCAAGGATGCGAGGAGTGACGCATGATTAGTTTGTCTGCCCACGGACTGCGGGGTTCGCCCGAGCTTTCGCGTCGGGGCTTCCTGATCGCAATGGCGGGAGCTGGCGTCATGCTGGGATACGCGCGATCCGGCCTCGCCCTGGTCAACGGGGCAACGGGGAGTGCGAGCGATTTGTTCGAGCCGACGATCTGGTACGGAATTGATCCGAGCGGTACGGTGACCGTCAACATTATTCGCGCCGAGATGGGCCAACATGTGGGAACAGCCCTGGCCCGCATCGTAGCTGACGAGTTGGAGGCCGATTGGAACAAGGTTAAGACTGTCACCGTCGACTCGGATCCAAAATGGGGACTGATGATCACTGGCGGTAGCTGGTCCGTGTGGCAGAGCTTCCCGCTGCTGAGCCGGGCCGGCGCCGCTGGCCGCATCGCCTTGGTCGAAGAAGGCGCCAAACTTCTCGGCGTCAGCCCACAAGCTTGCACGGCACGCAATAGCGCTGTGCACGCCAACGGAAAATCGATTTCCTACGGAGACATCGTGGCCCGTGGAGATTTGCGCCGAACTTTCAAGCCGGAACAATTGCAAACGATGCCCATCAAGCGGCCGGCCGAACGCCGCTTGATCGGGAAGGAGGTCATGGCGCTTGATATCCCGTCGAAAGTCAACGGCAAAGCCCGCTACGGTCTTGACGCAGTGGTCGAGGGTATGATCTACGCGCGCCCGCTGATTCCTCCGACGCGCTACGGCTCGAAGGTGGTATCGATCGACGATTCTGTGGCCCGACGGCTGGATGGCTATATTCGAAGCGTCGCTCTGGATGATCCGTCCGATACGGCTCCCGGCTGGGTTATGGTCTACGCCACCAGCTTCTTGGCGGCCAATCGTGCAGCCGACCTCGTCAAGGTGAAATGGCAGTCGGGCGAAACGGCAAATGTTTCTGAGCAAGATCTCCAGCAACGCGCGGCCGAACAGATCGCAGATCCTAATGGCGGTTCCTTGTTTGTTGACGATCCGGGTGTGGACACAGTGTTTGCGTCGGCAAAGAGAAAGATCGAGCGGACCTACACCACGTCCACTGTAATGCATTTCGCCCTGGAGCCGGTCAATGCCTTGGCCTTCGAAAAAGATGGCGTAGTGGAAATTCATACTGGGAATCAATGGCAGTCGTCGATCCTGCCGGTGCTGGCGAAAGCTTTGCGCCGCAGTCAGGAGAAAATCGTGATGCGCAGCTATCTGTTGGGTGGGGCATTCGGTCGTCGCCTGGACGGAGATTATGCGGTGCCGGCGGCGCTTG
>JBEKWC010000052.1:0-38307 GCA_049513475.1 Candidatus Sulfotelmatobacter sp.
AAGGACAAACGATGTACGTCGTCGTGCCTTCGAGCGGCTCCAGGTTCAAGTCATAGGCGCTGCCGGAAAGAATATGCACTCCATGATTCCACATCGTCCCGATGCTCAGGGTTGTGTTCTCCCCAATCTCGCGCTCAATCTGCAAGCTCGCCTGCAGAATATAGGGCACGCGGAATTGAGGTGAAATCAGGGAAATGTCCGGCTCCTCGAACAGAGAGGAATTCTCCGGGAGGATATTCGGAAAACTTGGAGCGGGCGCCTGTTGGTTGGGCGGGCCTGAGGCGTAAGTGGCACTCGCCTCCGCCTGCTGGGATAGCAGGCCGTTTGAGACTACGGCGTTGCGATAGTTCAGCCCGTTCATGTTGGTATAGAACATGCCGAAGCCTCCGCGCACGACCGTCTTCGCCGCCGGCTGCCAGGCAAATCCCAAGCGCGGCGCCAGGCGTTGAAACTGGTTGGGGTATTGGCCGGTGAGCGGGAAAGCCGGATTTCGCTCCGGCTGCGGGTAGACCTGGAAGTCCTCGCGCAAGCCCATCTCCAGCGTTAACTGGGGCCACGCGCGGAAGGTGTCCTGCAGGTAGAATCCATAATAGGGCACAGCAAAAGAAAAAGTTGGGTTTCCCGCAGCCTGACTGAACGTGTTGTATTCGCCGAGCGCAAATGCCTCCAGATTCGAAAATTCATAACTGCCCAGGGGTGACCCGAACTCGACCGCCTCGTTCGGGTCGGCGCCGCCGTCATTGGTATCGGCATCCCGGGCGCGGTTGAAATCGAAGCCGAATTGCAGCGTGTGTCTCCCAATTCCATAGTCGATCCGGTCGGAAAGTGAGTATTGCCTTTCAAACACCTTTCCAATCGAGAAAGGAGAGTTGCCTAGAATGAAAGCGGCAGGGCTATCCAGGATTATCGTGGGCGTGTTTCGAGCCAGGCCGGTTGGCGTCGCACTCTCGTTGTCCTGGGAAGTGCTGGCGTGAAATTCGTTCAGCAGCTTGGGAGAGAAGGTGTGCGTCCAGCCCACGCTGGCTTGAAAGGTATCGACGTAGGCATTGGCCAGCGTCTGCAGCCCATAGTTGCCCACGGTCGGGTCGGTGATGACGCCTCCCGGCGAGTTGAAATGGTTAAAGTTTAAGGTCAAGAACAGACCATCGCGGAAACTGGGCTGATAATCCAAGCGGGGCGTAATCACCCAGTCGTCGCGCTTTCTGGCCTTGGTGCCGAGATTCGAATTCAGCGCGTGGATCGTGTTCGACACTTGCTGGAGGTAGATTTGATAGTACGGATCACCCGGGACCTGGGCCTGCCAATCGAGGTTCGGCACCGGCAAAGGACCGTTAGGCGCGGGCAGCGTCGGGGCCGTCGTCACCGAGGGTGGGAAAAAATTGGCGAGCACAAAAGCGTTCAGGTTCGAAGGCGTCGTCGACAGCGCCGAGTTGATCACGGAAATGGGATCGTTCCGCAGTTGCTGCTCATAATCGGCGAAGAACCATAAATGGTTGCGCACGATCGGTCCGCCCACGCCGGCGCCGAATTGCTGCAGATTGTCCTCTGCTTTCGGAATTCCAGCCGCCTCATCGAGAGCATCGTTGGCTCCCGTAGCGGAGTTCCGGTTGTAATAGAAGGCACTGCCGTGGAACGCATTGCTTCCCGACTGGGTCACCGCATTTACGAAGCCCGCTCCCCCGCCGTAAATCGCAGAGTAAGGGCTCACCGAAACTTGAAATTCCTGAATCGCATTCTCTCCATAAAGGTACGGAATGCGGTAGCGGCCGATGATGTCGGCAAAGTAATTGTTGGTCGCATTCGAACCATCCACCGTGAAAGCAGTGGATCCATTTCCGTTGGCGTAGCCCGAATCCTCGCCACCCTGCTGTCCGGCGACACTCACCAGGCCGGTGTCGCCGTCGTAGCTGGTGTTCGGAGTCAGCAGCATAAAGTCGGTATATTTGCGTCCGTTAAGCGGTAAGTCTTCGATAAGAGACCGATCGATGACCGTGCTGGCGGAGGATTCCTCCGGCCGCAGCAGCGGCGTCGTGCCTATCACTTTGACTGTGTCCGCGCTCGCTCCCACCTGCAGTTTGACCTCCTCCGACGTGGTGTTTCCTACCCGCACCTGCACCAAGGCCCGGACGCCGCGAAAGCCCTTTAGACTTGCCGTCAGGGAATACGATCCAGGCATGAGGACTGGAAACCGGTAGAGTCCGGCACGGTTGGTTTCAGCAGATTGTTCCACGCCCGTGGCCAGATTCCGCACAACCACCGCCGCTCCAGCCGTCACCGCTCCACTCTGGTCGGTCACCCGTCCGCCGAGTGCCCCGGTTAATACGACGTTCTGAGCCGCTAAGGGGAGCGTGCTTGCTACGACGAACCATGCGGCGAGACCAAAACGGGTTTTGAGCAGGCTTGGTATCGCGCTGAATGAGCAGAACATTTTCTTCGTTGTCGAGTTGATGTTCATCGAACCGACCTCTTGTGTCGCTGCCTCCCGAGTCCAGCAAGAGCTCCAGAAGAACTCAAGCGACAGAACTCACTACTATTGCGGATCGTACGAGCCGTGAACAAAACTGGGGCAGGTTGGACATCCAAGGTGTAATTGCCCTGCCAGGACAAATGATGTTCATGGGAGGCTGCCTACGTTCATTTGAGTTCTTCCCGTGAGTGGAATCATGTTCTCTCCCGTTATCAAAACCTGGGTCTGTCCCTCACCACCACGGCGATAAGCAGACCGTCAGAAGCAGCAGTTGGCGTAGCGATTTGTACTGCGGATCTCATCCCTCTTCTCCCTTCGGGAAGCTCAGTACTCGTTCGCAATGAAGAGCCCTGGCAGTACAGCGTCGCCGGCGGAGTACGGTGCTGAGCCGCGCAGGGGCGAAAGACTAGATTCGCCTCTGGCTGGAACTCCGACCCACTATACTAACGTCCCGATCGTTACGAAGAGTTAACACGCATGTGAATTTCGCATGCAAAAATCCACAGCCAAGGTAGCGCCATTGCGATTCTCCCCGAAAACGGAGACGTTCATTGACCACTGGTCGAAGAACGATCCTGAAATTTACAGGCACGAAAGTCTTCTTCTGTCATGGCCTGACGGATCTCGATGCTCCGGCTAGTCCAATGGGTACGCCACCCTGGCAATTCGCCACGCAGCCGGTGTCTGGGAGGGTTTTCTCAAGCTCGGCGGAGTCGCCAGCGGCGAGCCCGAGTGCGCATCCCTGAACTCGAACGGGAATGTGGTGTGCTTCGCTGTAGGCTCGAATTCGATGATATTCGTTCGCCGTTTCAACGGAGGAGCCTGGACGGCGGCGACTGGACCGGCTACGGTACCTCGAAGGATAGGTAAATGCAAATGTAGGGTGCACCTCACAAGCCGCAGGCGAGCTTGTTTGCGGGGTGTACGGCATCGGCCCCGACAACAACACATTTTACGCCGACGTCTTTAACGGCTCTGCCTAGTCGGGCTTGACCGCAATCGGCGGCACCGGGGTCGGCACGCCCTCGTGCTCGGCGCTGGGCACGGGCCAAGTCGTGTGCGTCATAATGGGCGTAAACAACAAGCTGACGAGCGTCGTCGGACTCTGAGCCGGCATCTAGGGCTCAAAAGCTTTTTCCAAAGGGTGAGCGCGTGACCGTAGGCCTCGCTCCAGTGCACTCGATGGCAAAGCAATCCACGGTGCTGCCTATGCCGTACCTCGGTACTCAGCGTTTTGCGGCCAGCTTCGGCAACGACGGCAAACGATTCGTCCAACTGAGCCACAATCGGGGTTGCAACCGGATCTCGGGGGCCTAGCGGCACTGCTTCGAACTTCTTTCATTTAGACCAACAAGCGGCATGTGTCATGCTTGGCTCACCGATTTCGTCATACGCTGGATAGCCGTCGGTTTGGGGAATGCCCTCGAACTGTCCCAGGAACCGCCTCTCGGGCCATCTCGTCCACGACCCAATCGGAAGTCGAACACCGCGGTTCCTCCGGGCGCGACTGTATTGCGGCAGGGGCGCTGAGACGACGCCGAGCCAAGCCTTCAAGAAATTGGCAGCCGCCCAGGAATCAAGCTTTAAGACATCACGACTTAGGTTCTCTTTGTGGATCCCGGCAGGGCCAAGGTCATCCTCAGTCCTGAAGAGCTTTCGCTTTTGTTGGGTGGGATCGACGTGACCAAAACCAAGCACAAGCGGTGGTACCGGAGGACTTACTCCGAGGGAAACGCTGCCGCGTGATTGTCCCTCAAAATCCGGAAAGGAATCTGCCGCTGTTCCGGCGGGACCAAAGCGATAGTGATGGCACATTCACATTGCACGATGTCCTGCCGGGTCGCTACAAGATTCTGGCGATCGAAGACGGCTGGGATGTGGAGTGGGCCGATACGTCGCTCTTCAAGGCCCGTCTCGACCGCGCTCCGAGCATAGAAGTTGCTCCGAACGGGACATACCAGACGACAGTCAATGTGGAAACCGAAGGAACATTTTGAGGGCCGAACTTGTGGAACCACTCCGCAGTCCCCGGTCGGTCTCCATCGAGGAGCCTGCGAACCGTCTCCGGACCTATGCTGTCGCTATCAACGGGTCCAGCAAGACGGGTGAAAACTTTCAGTCTGAGTACCCGGCTCTTGTAGCTCATGCCCTGCGACTTTTTACTGATAGAAGGATTTCAACAGTTACTGTCGTAAGAGGCAGATTTGGCAGGAGGGTGTTTGAATTCCTGAAGGGCCGAAACATGTCTCGGTGTCCAGATTGCGGGTGTGATCTCCCCAGCTTCCAAACACTCTGTTCAAAGTGCTTCGACGCGAGGGACGAGGAGATGCGTCAAGCTAGCAAAACACCCACCCGATTGGGCCTCAAAGTATTCGTCTCTCTGTTCATGTCCGGCGCTGTTTTTCTGTACGGCCTTCATAAATCCCTTCGCGATCACATGACCTTTACCGAGCGAGTGATGGAAATATTTCTATGGACGTTGGTAGCGTCATATTATGTTGTCCGCGTGTGGGGCAGCCGCGCACGGTGGAAGGCAATCCGGCGCAACCGTTCAAAGCGCTCATTGACCTGACGACTAGTGTAATCGGGATGTTTCAACAGTGAACCGAAAGTAACACGGACGGGCAGTTTAGGACCACTTAGCATTTCTGCATGTGCTAGTCCAATGGCAACCCTCACGACGCTTGCTCCGGAAAGGGTAGGTGGATGGCGCCGTTGCCGGAGAAATATGTTTGAGACCTTAGAAGACGCGTTTGAGAAGTCTAAGCCACCGCTAGATCGTGGATGGCCTATTTTGATGTACAGCTCCAACGTCGTCTCAAGTTCTTTCGCCTTAATTCTCGAAGGAAGCCAGGGCTTTTCTCGAGGACACGCACGGCTGTTCAGCCTCATCGTCTGGGCCGTCGTGTTTTTGCTATCTCTGACTTGGTTGGTAGCAAGCCTCAGATTGTCAGTTCCAATTTCCCGCCGCGATTGCGGGGTTCGCTTCACAATTTTGCAGGTTTTGTTCTTTCTGGCTGCCTTTCTTGCGGACATATTGCGATGACTGTCATCTAGGGCCTGCGGCCCGCGAAAGCGCATGAAAATTTCTCAGAGCCAAGCCATAATTCACGATGGCTCGGAGCGGCGAGATCGATCCAACAGTGGAGAGGCTGAAACCGAACGACTGTCTGATCCGGAGCGTGCGTGATAGAGCGAATAAATGGTGCTGTCTCTCCCTCTGTGGTAGCGGCGATAGCCCGAGACCCTGCTTAATGTAATCTGCGGCACGCTCTCCGCCCCCGCCAGGAGGAAGCCTATGGCGTATACGATAGCTGGAATTGACGTCCACAAAAAAAAGCTGGCTGTAGTCGTGGCTGACGTCGAAGTCGACGACGCATACCAATTTGAGCGCCGCTGGTTCGGAAGCAACCCGTAGCGTTGCAACGACTGGCGGAGTGGCTCATCGAGCAGCGGGTCGAGGAAGTGGTGATGGAGTCCACGACCGGCATCTCAACTAGCCGCGAATCGGTTCGCCGTCTTGTGGATTCAGCCGTCGAAGCGCCCCCAGCAACCCACGCGGTTCTCCTTGGGGGCGCTTCCGATACAGCCCTAGAGGACTTCGGGCCCGGAATTGTTTCCGATTTGCCCATCCTAGGGCACAGTTGACGTAGGGTGTCTGGCGAGACTGATGGGCACGCTTTGTCACTCGTTGCCCGATGGCTCAGGAGATCGACACTGCTCTCGTTTATTCGAGAGTTAAGCAGCAACTACCAATGGCGCACACGCCCGACGTCGACGTGCACGAAGTCCGAGCTACGATAGTACCCCACTCCTCCGCGATGCAGGAGCAGGGCTGCGTCACGCAGCTCCGCCGTCGGAATCCCAGGCAGGCGAATATCGATCGCTTCAGCCTGCATATGCAGGCTGTGCTGCGCCACGCCGGTGTGCGGGCTGCGCGCGCGCAGGAATTCGTTGCTCCAGGGTGTGCGGTAGCCGCAAATCACATCGATTTCACCACCGGAATCGCCGAGCGACACGGTCAGGTCGTAGAGAAGGTCGAAGAGGCGAGGATCGAAATGGTGCACATCTCCGGTACGGTGGTCGCGCAGATAATGGTCGAGCTCGTCTAGCGCCTGGGGGATGTAGTGATCACCGCGACGATAGATAACATCCAACCGATCGCCGGTGTGAGTGTGATAGAAACGCAGCCGGTATTCGTGGGGCGATGAGAC
This sequence comes from Candidatus Sulfotelmatobacter sp., assembly GCA_049513475.1. Classification (GTDB taxonomy): domain Bacteria; phylum Acidobacteriota; class Terriglobia; order Terriglobales; family Acidobacteriaceae; genus Sulfotelmatobacter. Next base: position 6,682 of record JBEKWC010000052.1, read on the forward strand.
CGTCGATTCTGTGCCGTGCCCCAGGGTCACCAGCAGCAAAGAAACAATCAGCGGGAAACAGAACTTACAATTTGCTCTGCGCAAGGTCTTCGCAAACGCCTGGCGTCCTTGCAAGAGCTTGACTTCATTGAACTGGAAGAGGGGCACCTGCATTAGATGCAGTCCAACCCAGATTCGGTGCCTTCATGCCGGTCCAAAGGCACGTCTCTAAGGATGTTCTTTGGCCAGCGCTTTGTCGAGGTCTGCGTCATACCCATAGATATCGTCGAAAAACCGAATCTGATTTTCCTCGTTCACCGTAGCTGAACCGTAGACGATTAGAACCGGAATTCGCGCGACGAGGTTAACCTGAAGATTGTTTTTCTCGCCGTTCATCGTGGCCTTCACCCGCTCCAAATCCCAGCCAGGATTGTTTCTCAATACCCAAGCAACGAGATCCTCCGGCTGCTCGACCCGAATGCATCCGTGGCTGAAGTCGCGGATGTCCTGCGAGAATAGTTCCGGAGCATCTGTGCCATGCAGGTACACGTTATCCGGATTGGGGAAGATGATCTTCACCAGGCCGAGAGAGTTCGTTGCGCCGGGCTTTTGCCGCACCATCAGGTGGAGCGATCTTATGCCTTCTAAAACCTCCGGGCTCACTTGATTGTCGGTCACGACCTCGCCTTTGGGCGTGACCACTTCAAAATTATGCTTGGCAATGTAAGTCGGGTCCTTCTGGATGTGGGGCACGATTTCGTTTCGCTGAATGCTGGGAGTCACCTCCCAGTAGGGCCGGAAGACCACGTGTTGGATCTCTTTCTCGAAGATTGGAGACTTGTGGCCGTAGGCTTTTCCAATGATGACGTTCTTGTAGAGAGCGACGGTGCCGTCCGGGTTCATCGCGCGCACACGATACTCCGGAAGATTCACAACCACGGGCGGCTGTGGAAAAGAGTGCGGAAGCCAGCGCCAACGTTCGAGCGTCAACTTGATCTGGCGAATGCGGACCGCCGGTGGCGTATTGAGTTCATTGATCGTGCGAGGGTCAAGGTTGCCGGTGGGAGTTTCCCCATGCCTGTCCTGGTAGTGCTTCACGCCTTCGACGAGCGCTCCGTCGTAGATGGTTGCAGTCGGATTCAGTTGTACGCCTGCAGGAATGTCGCCGATGGTCTTGAGAAACCACCCCAAGCGGACCACGCCAGCATAGGGTTGGCCAGGGCGCACTGTTTTTGTGACCGTTGGTAGCTTCTGTCCGTCGTCTTGCTTTGCGTATCCTTCATATACCGGCAAGAGCGCGAGCAGCTTCCGGTAGCCCAAGAAGGGCGGTTCCAGCTTCTGGATTTCGGCGGCTGGCTCCCCTGCATTCAGGATCTGGTTCTGAATGAATTCCGCTAAAGGGAGCTGTTTGCCCTCCGTGTCGAGCTCAAACTTGAATTCCTTGGGATTTACCCGACCACAGTGGATGGCGCGGATGTAGCGCATCGCCGAGACCGTAAGCGCGGTATCGAACGAAACCAAATCCTGTTCAGACGGCTTTTGCTCCAGCCTCAGGAGGCGGTCCTTCCATCGCGGGCCGTCGTAATCTTCGGGGTCGAGTCCTTTAGCGTCCGCATTTTGTAAGAGCCCGATCACGGCGAGTCCCTGGGGACGGACGCGGCCGTTCTGAACCCAAAGCAGAGAATCGCCGTTCGTCTCGTAAAGTTTGGCGACCTCTGTTTTGTAGGGTGTAAAGTCGGGCCAGCGGAGATCGGCATTACGACCTGAGTCCACAATGCCGCGAAGCGAAGGAAGACCCGAGGCGGACAACGTCTGGCCGGCAAGAGCAGGGTGCGGCTCCGCGAAGAGCGCAGGGAAGGTTTCGCCGCTCGCAAGCGACATTCCGGCAACGACTACGCTGGTTAGAACGAGCATCCACTGCGGTCGAGAAACGAGATTCCTCATAGCCAACCTCCGCTGAATGTTTTATTTGAGTATCGAAAGTGAATCCAGGTTCCACCTAATTGGAAAGATTCCTGGCGCCCGTATTGTCGCGACGTCCAAGTCGGAAATCCCGGGTTGCAACAGTGACTCTGGAATCCGGCGCAACTTCGAGCCGGGCTCGTGCAGATTGAGACCGTGGGGGGGGGCTCGAAGGGAAGTTGGTTCAAGCAAGGCGAGACGGTTTTAGAATGTTGAGCGTTTTGAAGTCGAAAGGGAAAATCCGTGTTGAGAAAACTCTTGACGGCCATTGCGTTGCTCTCCCTCGCTACGTTGGCGCGTGCACAAGGATCGACCACTGCTCCCAAGCCGACGCTGATTAAGGCCGGTCGCATTCTCGACTTGCGCACTGGAAAATACCTCACCGGCCAAGGCATTCTCGTCGAAGACGGCAAGATAAGGGAGGTCGCTGCATTCGCCGACTTACAAACTCATCTACCGAAGGACGCGGTCGCCGTCGATCTCAGTAGGGCTACGGTGCTTCCCGGGCTGATCGATTCCCACGCTCATCTGCTCATGGCCGTCTCAGCGGCGGTCAATCCGAGCCACAACATTTTGGACGCGATCGCTGGCATGAGCGCCTCCCAACGCGTTCTGTTGGGCGCGCACATGGCTCGCGAGGATCTGGAAGCCGGCTTTACCACCGTTCGTAATGTAGGTCACTCCGGCGCAGATGGCGACGCGGCACTGCGTGACGCCATCGACGCAGGTTCGGTGCCGGGGCCGCGGATCTTGGCCTCCTGCCGCAAGCTCACTCCACCCGGCGGCCAGGCCGTGCGCCTGAACCCCGCTAACGCCCAATAGATCGTCGATCTTGAGTTTCTTCCGGTGGGCAGTGCAGATGAGGCCCGCCGGGCCGTTCGCGAGAATCTGCTTTACGGCGCGGATTTCATCAAAGTGGTCGCCGATGATGAGCCCCGTTTCGTAACCACAGAAGAGATGAAAGCTATTGTGGAGGAGGCGCATCGTTCGAAGGTGAAGGTTGCAGTGCATGCCACGACCGAGACCGGCATTCAAACGTCGATCGATGCCGGCGTGGATTCCATCGAGCACGGCGATGCCATCACTGACGCCATGCTCAAGCAGATGAAGGACAAGGGAATCTTCTTCGATCTAACGGAGACTTTTGCGGGCGGCCGGTTGCGGGCGCTGGTGCAGAAATCGGTTGTTCTTTCGCCGGAGGATGAGCGAGGGTTTGCGCAATATGAGGAACGCTCGAATCGAGAATCTTCGCTTCGCGAACAGAGAGTTCTCAAGTCCGGAGCGAAGTTCGCCATCGGGTCCGATATGTGGTTCGACGATCCGGGCAAGACTCGCGGTCAGGCAACCGCGACCATGTTCGCGTCTCTGCGCGACCGGGGAATGCCTCCGCTCGATATCATCCGCGCTGCTACCTCGAATGCGGCCGAGCTACTGGGTTGGCAGGATCGAATCGGCGTTATTGAAGCGGGCAAGCTCGCCGATCTTGTGGCCGTTTCCGGCGATCCTCTGCAGGACATCACCGAGCTTGAGCGAGTGAAGTTCGTGATGAAGGGCGGGGTCGTGGTCAAGAACGAAGTCCAGTAAAATCTGGTTGGTAGCAGGCGCATTTCTAATTTCGCACCTTACCATCGGGTCGAGTCATCCCGAGTGCAGCCATCCTTCAAGCGGAACCGGACCTCGCAAAGAAGTGGTTCTACCCATCTCATCGCAGGGGCCGTAGGGTCACGAACCGCTCAGGGGTAGGTCTCTACCCGAAAACGGGCTTCGCGGAGATCAGCAGCGATGTCCGCGAAGAGGACTTCCGCCCCGCCCGGGTCAAGTTCCGGATTGCCCAAGTTTCGAGCAATTGCCGAATACCTTCGGACTCCGATCTTCCGACCACATCACCATGGGATGGTTTCGTTTTCCCAGCGCGTGAACGTACCGGTAGGACCATCCGGGCCGAGCAGCGCAACCCGCACAACCTCGCGAGAGCCATCTTCGACAGAGGCCGTGCCCTCATATCCGTTGAGGTTCGTCTTCGTGAAGCCCGGGGTCACTAAGTTGACTTTGATTCGAGTCGACTCCAGCTCGATCATCATGGCCAGCGTCATAGCGTTGAGAGCCGTCTTGGACGCAGGATAAACGGGACTGAACATCGCGTGGTAGGGAAAGGCCGGATCGGCGTTCATGGTCAGCGAGCCCACCGCGCTCGAGACGTTGACGATACGGGCATCCGACGAGTCGCGGAGAAGCGGCAGCATCGCCTGGTAAACGGCGAGGACACCGAATACGTTGGTTTCCCACACTGCGCGTATTTCATCGAGCGATGCGTTGCTCGCGAGGGTCATCTTTGCGTACTCCCGGAGAGATAAGTTGCCCTTTTTCGTATTCGAGATAGCCGCGTTATTGACAAGCAGGTCGAGACGGCCAAACTCCTTGCGGATGCGTTCCGCCGCGGCGGCGATCGAAGGCCAATCCGTTACGTCGAGCTGAAGCGCGATGGCGCCCTGCCCGATCTCCTTGGCCGCGTCCTCGCCGCGCTCGAAATTGCGCGAGCCGACCACGACCGTGAGACCGTTCGCCACAAGTTCCTTTGCCACCTGAAACCCGACGCCTTGATTGGCCCCGGTGACCAGGGCAACGCGTTTGCTCTGCATCGATATCTCCTTTTAGGTTCAGGCCTGGAAGTACTGCATATTCTCAAGATCGGCGATAAGGCCAGGCCCCGTCGGGTTCCATCCCAACTGTATCCGTGTTTGCGCACTGGAAGCCGGCATGTCGAACCCCGCGAACATCGCGAGCCAGCCAAAGTGAGCTTGCGCCTGCTCTGGAGCGAGGCCGACCACTGGCACCTTCAACCCTCTGCCAATCACCGCAGCAATTTCCCGCATCGCGATCCCCTCTTCAGCGACCGCGTGGTACCGACTTCCCGCTTCGCGCTTCTCGAACGCGAGCCTGTAGAGGTGGGCAACGTCCTGAACATGCGCCGCCGGCCAGCGGTTGCGTCCCTCCCCTATGTACGCCGACACTCCTTTCTCGCGGGCCACTTGGACCGCGTAGGTGATCAGGCCCTGCTTGACCGTGTCGTGGACCTGGGGCAGGCGCACCACCGACACGTTCACTCCGCGCCCGGCCAGGGAAGCTCCTGCGACTTCCGAGCCTTTACGAGGATTTGGGTGGTTGGCATCGAAATGATCCTCGGTTGCAGGCTGACCTGGAACAGCATTGCCCATTCCGGTTCCGGAAGTGATGAGGAGCGGGCTCCTGGCCGAAGGCGCTGTGGTCGAAGGCGAGGTGAATCACGCCATCGGCCTGGGCGGCGCCGCTGCGCAGGCTTTCCATATCTTCAAGGTTCCCGCGATGCACTTCGGCCCCGAGGGCGAGCAAAGATTGAGCGCCAGCCTCGCTTCGAGCGAGGCCGAGCACCTGATGGCCAGCGTTCATGAGTTCCCGAACAGTGGTATGCCCGATGAAACCTGTAGCACCGGTAACAAATACCTTCATCAATTGTCCCTCCTGAATTGTTGTGACACGAATGAAAGCGCGGACGGCTACCGATCCCCTTGACCTCGACCGACGGCGTCGAGACGCGCAAGCACTTCAGCCGGGATCGGAAGCGTCGCGGCCTTTAAATTCTCGCGGAGATGCGCCACGGAAGCTGTTCCCGGGATCAATAAGATGTTGGGGGAGCGATGGAGGAGCCAGGCCAACGCAACCTGCATGGGCGTGGCTCTGAGTGATGCCGCAGACGCGTCAAGTGCCGAAGACTGCAACGGAGTGAAGCCTCCCAGCGGGAAAAACGGAACGTAAGCGATTCCTTGTGCAGCCAGATCATCGATGAAGGCGTCATCGTTCCTGCGGGCCACGTTGTAGAAATTCTGCACGCACACGATCTCGGTAATGGTTTGAGCCTCCGAGAGCTGCTTCGGAGTTATGTTGCTTAGTCCGATATGACGAATCAGGCCCTGACGCTTCAGTTCGGCAAGCACGGTCAGCGGTTCCTCGATCGATTCCTCGCCAGGTTCCATGATTCCGCCAACCCGAAGATTGACGATATCGAGCGCATCGAGACCGAGGTTTCTCAGGTTGTCATGGACGCCTTCGATGAGCTCGTGGCGGGAGAGAGCATGAATCCAGGACTTGTCGGAACCGCGCCGAGCGCCCAATTTGGTGACGATCACGAGACCATCCCTGTACGGATGGAGAGCCTGCTTGATGATCTGATTGGTCACGTGCGGTCCGTAGTAGTCGCTGGTATCAATGTGGTTCACGCCGGACTCTACGGCCTCGCGAAGAACAGCCATGGCGGCATCGACGTCCCGTGGTGGTCCCCAGACGCCGGGTCCGGCGAGCTGCATCGCACCATATCCCATGCGGTTCATTTTCAACGATGTGGCAGGTAGAGTGAAACCGCCGGCAAGGTCAGCCTGTTCAATCATTTCCTTCCTCCTTAAGCTACTATCATTCGATGAAGGATCCTTCAGGTTTGGAGTTCGCATATGCCGGCTGACGCCGTCGTGGCATTCGAGCCAAGAAAGACGCCCCTCCAAGCGAGGTCGATGGTCACGGTGGAGGCGATTTCTGAGGCGACTATTCAGGTTTTGCTCAGTCACGGGGCAGACCGATTGACGACCACACGGGTCGCGCAGCGTGCCGGCGTCTCGGTGGGCACGCTGTATCAGTACTATCCCAATAAGCAAGCACTGCTGTTTGCAGTGCTCGAAAATCACCTAACCCACGTGATGGCAACGGTTGAGGCCGCTTGTGAGAGAGCCTGTCATAAACCGCTAGCCGAGATGATTCGAGAAATGGTGGAGGCGTTCGTCGACGCCAAGATGGACCGCGCAGACATCTCTGTGGCCCTCTACCGGGTCGCTGCCGACGTGGGTGGGCCCGCCTTGATCAAACGGATCCACCAACGGTCTCGGAAAACTGTTGCGGCGATGCTCGGGACAGCGTCCGACATCAAGTCGCCACCCGACAAATTCGCCATCGACATAATGCTTTCAGCCATGGCGGGCGCGATGCGTTCCTTGCTGGAGGCTGGACCAGGCCCTGCAACGGTCGGCAAAGCGCGAGAGCAACTCGTGCTCCTTTGTCAGTCCTACATGACGGCCGCGACCGCGCAACGCGTTCGGTGAAAGCACTCGCCGGTGTTAGCAACAGCTCGTTCGAACATTACCTGCCCCATGATTGGGGATCCGGAAGTGGTCGACAAACGGGCAACGCGGAGATCCGCAGCGCTGTCCCCGAACGCGACTTCTGGGCGCTTGCCGTCTTCTTCCACCATCAGTTGAGACGGTAACAAACCGGTGCTCGCATATACCCGCCCAGGTCATCCGGTCACTCCCATGACCCTACTCGTTATTTCCGCGAACAACGAAACGCTGGACAGAGCTAAAGAAGTTCCAGCACTGGCTCACGGAACTGTCCAATTTTGGTAGGCTGAGGGCTCCTCATTCGAGCACTGGGGGGGCACGAGAGCGGCGGAACCATAACTTGCGACCGGGGAGCTCCCTCGGCGCCTGACATTTCCAGTGCGCGCCTCGCGCGGTTCTTCAATGACTCGCATCGCTTTTCCGGTCATCGATTCACCGTCTGATGCGCTATTCTGGCGGTGAACGCTTAATCATAATGATAGAAACGGATGCGTGGCCTCGATAGGCTTCGAAGCGACGACTCATCTGCTCGTGGGGAGAGGCACATTCGCACCGCAATCGGTCGCGATTCTGCCGACGTTCCGCCCACGATGGGTGCCATGAAGGGAAAAGCGGATATGCAGCTGCAAGTTAGAGTTCGGGTCACGCCCTCCCAAGACTTGCTCCTTCCCGATGAGGAGTTTGGGGCGGACCAAGAGTGGTCCCAGTGTTTTGACGAGGCCCAGCAATTCGAGTGGGCCGCTGCGCAGCAGCAACAGCAGTAGCGAAGCAGGAAACAACCAGAAACTCCAGGCATGGCCGCATGAGGGTGGATGAGCGTACAAGTTGCTCTCAGTCATTGGACACGGTACCGTTACGACAAAGCGGTCTCAGTCGGTCCCCAGGTCATACGCCTGCGTCCGGCGCCGCATTGTCGAACGCCGATCCTCAGCTACTCGCTTCACGTCACTCCCGCCGGGCACTTTCTAAACTGGCAACTCGATGCCCACAACAATTATCTGGCGCGCGTTCTTTTCCCGGAGAAGACCAACGAGTTTGTGGTTGCGGTGGACTTGGTAGCGGGGCTATCCCCCATCAATCCGTTCGATTTCTTCCTGGAGCCGGGAGTGGCAGACTACCCGTTCGAGTACGCTCCGGATCTGGCTAAGGATCTCGAACCTTATCGTTCCGTCGACCCGGCCGGACCGCTGCTCCAGACTTTTCTCGGGAAGCTTTCCCGCGAGAAACGAGGAACGATTGGCTTTTTGGTGGACTTGAATGGTAGGGTGCGAGACGAAATTGAATATGTGACGCGGCTGGTTCCGGGCGTCCAGACATGCGAGCAGACCCTTCAAAAGGGCACAGGATCCTGCCGTGACTCGTCGTGGCTGCTGGTGCAGGTTCTCCGACATTTGGGAATCGCCGCGCGCTTCGTGTCGGGGTATCTGATCCAGTTAATCGCGGACGAGAGCGCGCCGTTCGAGGCAGAGTCGGAGGCCCCGAGCGGCCCGCAGACCGATTCTGCCGATTTCCATGCCTGGGGGGAAGTATTCTTGCCGGGTGCGGGTTGGATCGGGATGGATCCGACCTCGGGCCTGTTCGCAGGCGAGGGTCACATCCCGCTCGTCTGCACCCCGAGCGCATCGAAGGCCGCGCCCATCGAGGGAACGATCGAGCTGGCCAACGTAGACTTCAGCTATTCCATTTCCATTCGCCGCTTGAATGACCGATTGAATGACGCGCCACGGCCGTCCAAACCCTTCCGGGAAGAGGATTGGCTCCAGGTCGAGCAGGTGGCGCACCGCATCGACGCCGACCTAAAGGCGCAGGATGTGCGCCTGACGATGGGCGGCGAACCTACATTCGTCGGCATCGACGAGCCCGATAGCCCGCAGTGGAACATCGATGCTCTGGGACCAATGAAGAAAACTCGCGGCTTGGCTCTCATCCGATGCCTCCGCGAGAAAATAGCGCCGGGCGCGCTGCTTCACTTCGGGCAAGGCAAATGGTACCCCGGCGAGCCTTTGCCGCGTTGGGCGGTGAGCTGCTGGTGGCGCTCGGACCGCGTCCCCGTCTGGGAGAATATCGATCTCATCGCGCGCGAGAATCAAGACTACGGCTCGAACCTGGCCGATGCTTTCGAGTTCATGAACGCGCTCGCTCACCGGCTTGGGGTAAGCTCCGAAAACCTGTTGGCGGCCTACGAAGGCGGAGTCGAGTCGACGGACCCGGCAGGATACATTTTGCCCATTCGCCGCCGGCAACCCGAGGGGCGTTTGTGCTGGTCGAGCCAGCTGTGGTTCCCTCGCCCGGAACGTCTGCGATTGTCGCCAGGGGATTCCTCGATCGGCTACCGCATACCGACCGAGGCGATGCCGTGGGTAGCGCCGGACGAGGTCGAATATGAGTACGACACTGCGCCGTTCGCTGCGACATCTGAAGCCCGAATCAAGCTTCCATCCAGCCCGAACCGACGCATGGATCTCTTCCAGAAAAATCCCGTGGCCGATCCGCTACCGCCTCTTTCGAGATTCGCTGAAACTGCGCCGGAGCTAATCCGCCCGGCCCTTTGCGTGCAGGCTCGAGAAGGCCGCCTGCACGTTTTTTTGCCGTATGCGTCCAATCTCGCGGACTATCTCGACCTCGTTGCCGCCGTCGAGGATACTTGCCAGTATCTCGAGACGCCAGTATGGCTGGAGGGCTACCCTCCGCCTTCCGATCCGCGGTTGCGATCCTTCAGCCTCACTCCCGATCCCGGCGTTCTCGAAGTAAACTTGCCGCCTGCCAGCAACTGGGACGAACTCGAACAGATCAACAGCGTGCTCTTCGAGGAAGCGCGCCGTAATCGGCTGACCGCTCAAAAGTTCGGCTATGATGGCGGCCATGTCGCTACCGGCGGCGGCAGCCACATCGTGCTCGGGGGAGCGACCGTGCTGGACAGCCCGTTCCTGCGCCGTCCGGATTTGCTGCGCAGCATGCTGGCGTTCTGGCAGAACCATCCGTCGCTCTCGTATCTGTTTTCCGGCATGTACGTCGGCCCGACCAGCCAGTCTCCACGCCTGGACGAGGCGCGCATGGATGCCTTGTACGAACTGGAGGTCGCTTTTCGTAATCTGCCCGTAGACGACTGCCCGCCGGTCATCTTGGATGGATTGTTCCGGAACCTGCTCGTCGACGTCACCGGAAACGCTCATCGCGCTGAGTTCTGCATCGACAAACTTTATCCCCCGGAGGGTCGCGGGTTGCGTCTCGGTTTGCTCGAATTGCGTGCCTTCGAAATGGCTCCGCATGTGAGAATGGGTCTTATCGAGATGCTACTCATCCGTGGATTGGTAAGCAGGTTTTGGAAACGTTCGTTCGAAGGCGCCCTGGTACGTTGGGGCACCGCGCTTCATGACCGCTTCATGCTGCCGCATTTTATCCGGCGCGACTTTTTCGATGTGCTTACCTGCTTACGCGGGTCTGGCTACAACTTCGAGGAGAAGTGGTTTGCGGCGCAGTTGGAGTTTCGCTTTCCGAAGATCGGATCGATCGCTGCAGAGGGCATTGAACTCGAACTGCGCCACGCCCTCGAACCCTGGAATGTTCTCGCCGAAGAGACCACGTCCGGTCAAACGGTTCGCGCGGTGGATTCGTCCTTCGAGCGGATTCAGGTTAAGTTGTCTGCGTTCACCACTGAATCCCGCTATGGAATTACCTGCAACGGCCGCAGGGTGCCACTCTATTCCGTGGGCGAACCTTCGCCTGGGGAACAGTCTCCCGGTGAAGCTGGAGTGGCTGTAGCGGGCGTGCGATATCGCGCCCGAAAGCTCTCGGAGGTGTTACATCCAACCGTTCCCGTGCATGCGCCCTTGACCTTCGACGTGATTGACCGCTGGAAACAGCGCTCCCTAGGCCGGTGTGTCTACCATGTGGGATCACCCGACGGTCGCGCCTACACCGCGCGCCCCAGGACCGCGACGGAGGCCGAGGACCGCCGCCGGCAGCGCTTCCAAGTATCCTGCCCGCCGCCCGGGCCCATGGCGGTGCCGGAGGAAGAGACTCACCCGATTTTTCCCATGACTCTGGACCTGCGCTTTCCACCGCCCGGACGGGAGACCCACATCGAGAAGCCTGGACTTGTCCCATGACTGTGGATCTCTATCAACCTCCGCTTTACTACGGACATGCCTACGACGAATCGTCGGCCGACGGCGTGACTCCTCGCCCACACTGGACTCATCTGGTGGAGTCCCTGCGGGCGATCGGCCACGAGGAACTGGAACGACGGTGGGGCCGTGCCGAGCGCCGGATTCGCGAAAACGGGATTACCTACAACATCTACGGTGATCCACTCGGGGCCAGCCGGGCTTGGAAGATCGATATCGTTCCGCTCCTGATTGCAGCGGAGGAGTGGCGCTATCTCGAAGCGGGCATTATTCAGCGCGCCCAGTTGCTCAGTCTGCTGCTCGAGGATCTCTACGGAGAGCAGGATCTGCTGGCGCGTGGCCACTTTCCTGCGGCCCTTCTCTACGCCAACCCCGCATTTCTGCGGCCGCTCGTAGGGGTGCGGGTACCGGCGCACAGCTATCTGCATATGCTGGCCGTCGATCTGGCCCGCTCCCCCGACGGCCAGTGGTGGGTGTTGGCCGATCGCACGCAAGCGCCTTCGGGCAGCGGCTATGCGCTGGAGAATCGCATCATCGTCGCCGACGTTTTACCCGATCTGTTTCGCACTTCGAATGTGTTGCGACTCGCTCCATTTTTCCGCGCGCAACGCGAAGCGCTCACCAAGCTCGCCCAACGCGACAACCCGCGAATCGTATTGCTCACCCCGGGTCCGCTCAACGAGACTTACTTCGAACACTCTTATCTTGCGCGTTATCTGGGATTCACTCTAGTGCAAGGCAAGGACCTGACGGTGCGCAACCGCCGCGTTCATCTCAAGACCGTCGACGGACTGGAAAAGGTCGATGTGATCTTGCGCCGTGTGGACGATAGCTTCTGCGATCCTCTCGAACTCCGGGGCGACTCCCTTCTCGGTGTACCCGGCCTGGTCGACGCCATCGTGGCTGGAAACGTGAAGGTGGCAAACGCTCTGGGAAGCGGTTTGATTGAGACTGCCGCGATCATGCCCTTCCTTCCCGGCCTCTCCACCCAATTGCTGGGCGAGAAGCTTAAACTCCCGTCCGTCGCTACCTGGTGGTGCGGGCAGCCGTACGCGCTCGATTGGGTGCTTGACCATCTCGACTCGGTCGTGGTGAAGCCGGCGTTTCCCTCGAGCGGTATGGAGCCGGTCTTCGGGGCCGAACTCCCTCACGCCGAGAAGGGCAAGTTTGCCGAGCGACTGCGGGCCCACCCGCACGAGTACGTGGCGCAGGAGCAGGTCGCTTTGTCCACGGCGCCGGTATGGGATAACGGATGTCTCAACTCGCGCAGCGTGGTGCTGCGCACTTACGTGCTCAATACCGGCGGGGGGTGGATTGCGATTGCGGGAGGGCTGGTAAGAGTCGCCGAAGCGGAAGGATCGGTGGTCTCCATGCAGCGCGGCGGCCACAGCAAGGACGCTTGGGTTCTGTGGGATAGCCCGGTCGATACCTTCAGCATGCTGCGGCCGCGGCACGAGCCGGTCGAGTTGCGCCGGATCTCGCGGGTTGTGCCGAGCAGTGTCGCCGACAATGCCTTCTGGTTGGGCCGATATGTCGAGCGCGCGGAAAACATCGCCCGTATCTTGCGCGCCATGATCCCTCGCATACGGCGCGCAGAGGAAGCGGAACTAGGCTGCCTGATCCGCCTGCACCGATGCCTGGAATCGAGGCACAGCAAATTGCCAAAAGCCAAACGACGGCGGGCGACCTCGGTTGAACTGGAACGGGAAATTACCTCGCTATTGACAGATGCCAGTCGGCCTGACGGTCTGGCGTGCACCCTGGCCGAGGTATACCGGACTGGCGGCACGATTCGCGAGCGCTTGTCGGCCGATATGATGTTCCTCATCGGCCAGCTGCGGGACTCGATTCAGATCGGGCACGACACGCCCTTTCTGGAGTATCCCAGGATGTTGACCGATTGTTTGGAACTACTTTCTGCATTCTCCGGAATGGAGCGGGAAAACATCAACCGCGGTTTGGGCTGGCTGTTCATGACGATTGGCCGGCGGCTGGAGCGGGCGATCTATCTGACCCGGCAACTCCGCGAGATCACTACGCCTCTGACCGAGCAAGATTGGTTGCTTTTGGACTGCTTACTCGAAGTTGCGGATAGCTCGATGACTTATCGGAGCCGGTACTATACGACCCTGCAGCCCTTAGCCGTACTCGATGTGCTCATGGCCGATGAGACGAATCCCCGTTCTTTGGACTTTCAACTGAGCCACCTCGCCGATCTCTATCAAAAGCTCCCCCGGCACCTCCCGGCTGACTTAAAAGCGATGCGGGCTGCTTTGGCATTACTGCGCAGGTTCGATTTACGAAAGCTAAAGTATCCATTGCCGGGGGCCGCGGCGGCGAATGGTTCCGATGGGCTCATCCCGGTTGCAAGTTTCCTGCAGAATCTGGAAGGACTGCTGCCTTCGTGGTCGAACAACTTATCGAGCCGATACTTTAGTCACGCGCGGACCTTGCCCATCACCATAGGCCAATGATCTTCAAATCATGATCTTCCAGTGATGATCTTCAACGGATGAGCTTCAACTCATGATCTTCGTGTAATGATCTCAAGACAATGATCTATAGAATTGTTCACCGGACCAGTTACAAATACAAATATCCGGTCTCTGCCGGAACCCACGTGGCGTGCCTGAAGCCGCGCGCTTTGCCACACCATCAGGTGACGCACAGCGAACTGCATATCCAGCCGCGCCCGGCAACGCGCACCGAACGTGTCGATTTTTTTGGCAACCTTCTTTGCTTTTTCACCATTCAGGATCCCCACAGGGAGTTGGTGGTCGAGGCGCGGAGCCAGGTGACCATGGAAGCGAATGCGAAGCCTTGGCCTGAACTTCCTCCGTCCTGGGAAGCGGTGGCCAGATCGCTTCCTGACGATCAGAGCCGGGCGGGTCTCGAGGCCTACCAGTTTGGATTCGAGTCGCCGCGCATCCGAGTCCGGCCTGAGTTTGCTTCCTATGCGCTCCAGTCGTTTACTCCGGGGCGGCCCATGCCAGAGGCACTTCTGGATCTGACCGCGCGCATCCACCAGGACTTTCGCTTCGATTCGAAAGTGACCAACGTCCGAACCCCAACCGAAGAGGTATTCCGGAAACGGCGGGGCGTGTGCCAGGATTTCGCACACCTGCAAATCGCCTGCCTCCGCTCTCTGAATCTCGCGGCGCGTTATGTAAGTGGATACCTTCGAACCTATCCGCCTCCAGGGCGGACAAGGCTGGTGGGCGCCGATGCATCCCACGCGTGGGTGTCGGCTTATTGTCCGGGAATCGGCTGGATGGACGTAGATCCCACGAACAACATGGTCCCCACGAACGGGCACGTGACCCTCGCCTGGGGCCGGGACTATGGTGATGTGAGTCCTCTGCGGGGCTTAATCCTGGGCGGTGGAGCGCATACGCTCAACGTCGCCGTCGACATGGAGCCCCTCGATTCCTAGTACGTGGCAATCCTGCCTGCAGAACTGATACCTTCTCATTGCTTCAGGCCGAGCGCACCTGGGGCACAGTCTCCACGATTTCATCCGTCCAGACTTTAAAACCCTCTAGGGTATATGGGCCAAAGGTGGTGGCGATGGCTACGTCGGTTGCATCGCGGCCGCGCGCGATCAGCACTCGTCCAATCCTGCGCACGTTGTTCCGCGGATCGAACGTGTGCCAGGCGCCACCGAGATAGACTTCCATCCATGCGGCGAAATCCATCAGGCCGTAAGGCGGCAGCGTCCCCATGTCGCCAAGGTATCCGGTGCAATACCGCGCAGGAATATTCATGCAGCGGCAGAGCGCGATGGCGAGGTGCGCGTAGTCGCGGCAGACCCCTACACCCTCGTTGAACGCCTCCCAGGCGGTTCGCGTGGGGCGCGCTTTCTGATAATCGAAAACGATATGGTTGTGAACGAAATCGCAGATCGCTTGGACGCGCGACCAGCCCGGCGTCATCTGACCGAATCTGGACCACGCTGCGTCGGACAACAGATCGGTCTCGCAATACCGGCTGCCCAACAGAAAGACCAGAGTATCTTCTGGCAAGGCCTGCAAAGGGTGCTGTTGAGCGGAGGGCGCCATCCCGTCGGTTTCTCCCGAGTCTCGAACCACCCCGGTGCTCGTCAGACGGATTCTCCCGATGGGCGCCACAATTCGGGTGCACCAGTTTCCAAAGCTGTCCCGATACGCCGTGATTGGCGTTTGCGGATCGGTGGTCAGTAGATCGGGAGTGACGATATCCGAGGCGCGAGAATAATGGACGTTGACCATAAGGATCATCGGCGTCTCTTGTGGACAGTAAAAGATTAATTCGTAGCCGACTTGAATCAACACGCAGGACTCCCTTCCACCCGCGATCTCAAAGGCGTTCCATGGTCGAAGACCGAAGGGCACGCGGACTCGCGTTACAACCGAACGGCCTCGTCCCGGAAGAAGATGCCGCCGCCCTTCCGGCAGTTGCCGCATTCCGCTTCGCCGTCACCACTTCCAGCCACGACCAGTTCCTATCTTATATTCCTAACTTATAGAGATGATGCGCCTTGCTGAGGATGGCGTGATGTTCACAATTGCTCGCTTCGGAAAGCGGGTTGGCCACCTGCAGAGCCGCAGCGAAATTCCTCCGAGCTGAAAACATCGCCCGGACCATCTTTTGATCACGATGCTGGCTGTGAAAGGATCGTAGCCCCGAAGCTGACGCGGAACAACTTTCGGTTTGCCCGTCACTCCAGCCGAACCTGCAATCGCCGCTGCGCGATGGGGAACACGAGCCGATTTCCAGGTGCTTGAAGATTTCTTAGGTTCCGTCGCACCCGAGCGAGAACGATTGCCCTCCTGGAGCCGATTCCTCAGCCGTTGCCACGATCGTTTTCCGGGCGAATCCACAACGCCAGCCGCGGGAAGAGAAAAGAACCAGCCGCATCATCGATAACGTTGACCTGGCAAGTGTAGAACCCCGGCTTCAACGCTTCGGGAGGCAAATCCAATTGAAATATTCCGGCTTTGCGGTCGCGAGCATTCAATTCTGTGAGTTCCACCAGCGAACTTTCAAAAACCTTGGCTTTGCCGCGAAAAAAGGCAACATTCCGTCAGCAGATGAATTCCGGGCGTGCCGAGTTCGCTGGTCTGAACCGATGCGTGTCCAAGCAGGAGCTGGATCTGCTCAAGCCTGTGCGACGCAAGTCGTGGGGAGCCAGATTCTTAATCTCAGCACGCTTCGCGCCCGCTTTTACCACGCGCCAAATCGCTTTGGGCGGGATTCCATCTCCCCCGATCTTATCGAGTCGACTTACTCTACGGAAGATCGCCCCTTCGGTGATGGCAGCCGCCGCAGTCCACTCATCGACGCGAGGTTTCGCCCACGAGCGACTTCGGGACAACCTCGTCGGAGTCTGCGCTAGACGTAACTTCCGCCGGGTTCGTCATCCGACCAGAATTCTTGGCAAGCATTTCACGGAACTACCGTTTGCGACGATCTTCGGTGAACGTGAGAGACTTTTTTTCTGCGACCCTCTGCAATTGCCTTCTCTCGCTCCGGCAAAGATCGCTCGGCGCAACAATAGTCGGGAGACTAAGAACAAAGAAAAAGACCTTCACTTCACTTCACTTCAATCCTTCTACGAGATAGAGATCGGACAGAATGCGGTGATAGCCATATAAGCATGACTTGCCGTCTGGCGTGATAAGGATGGGACCGATCCGGCTTACGCCGGCTGAATCGGAAGGCATGAGTTCCTTCCATAGCGCCCGTCGACAAATCCAGCCGATAGACTTTGGCGGGCAGATCTCCCGGCTTGTAGAAATAGATTTGCCCTTGCGTCGTCACTCCACTGAATCGGTTGCTCTCCCAGCTCAATGCCTGGAACGGCCTTAGGCTCTCCGCCTGGGCTCCCGTCACTACCGCGGCAGCCCCACTTTCCGCACCAATTCGGTGAAGCGCGGGTCGGAACGTATAGGATCAAGGAGGAAGTCAGTTTTCAGACCGTCCACTAAAAAGTCACGCTCCTGACAGGCAATGTTGAGCCACTGGAAAGCTTGATCTTTCTCTCCCAACTGGGCATAAAGTTCGGCAATCGGGTACGCGGGCAAGTAACCAGTCTTGCGTTGTGCCAGCCGGACCTCCAGGCCTTTCAGGAGTGCGCCTTTCCAGCCCGCTGAGCGAGAGCCCTGCTCCATCGCAGAAGCGAATTCAGATTCGTTTCGGTCATTGGAAAGTTGGCCATAGGCCTTCCATTCTTCGATGACCTGCGGGTACATGCCTTTCCCCCAATATGCGTAGAACAAACAATAGTGCGGAGGGGCGAATGTCGGGTTCTCCTCGGCCAGCTTCTTGCAGACTGTGATGGCGTCGTCGAACCGTTGTGCCATAACGTGGATGTCTCCGATCTGCTTGGTGATGATTCCTGACAACGGATCGAGCTGATGAGCGCGATTGATTTCCGCAAGGGCCTCCTGCTCTCTGCCACCAATCCTGCCTAGATCGTTCGCGTACCATTGGTGGGCGGTGGCATCATTGGGATCGAGTTCCAGGGCCTTTTGGTACTCGGCCTCTCCTCCCGCAAAATCCCAGTCGTACTCCATGTAGTTGCCGCCGAGAACCGCATGGGGATGAGCCAGAGTTGGATCGAGCTCCAGCGCCTTGCGCGCCGCGGCATTTGACTTCGGATAGGCTTCGCTTGGATTGCCACCGTAGGTGGGCAATACGGTATAAACATCGGACAGACCCGAATACGCCAAAGCGTAGCCGGGGTCCTTAGCGATGGCCTGATTGAAATAGGAAATTGCCATCTCCAGGTCCGCACGCGTCCGCTTGTTCCAGGTGTAGCGTCCCTTTAAATACAGCTCGTAGGCTTCCGGATTCTGCGTACCTTGCTTGGTGACCAGCTGCTTTTCGGAGCTACTCATGCCTGAACGCAACTTTGCCGCCAGATCGCCTGCCAGCTGCTGCTCCAGCGCGATGATCCCCGTGCTCTTGCCGCTGTACTGCTGTCCCCAAAGCTCCGTGTTGTCGCCGACATTGGTCAGCTCAGCGCTGACTTCTACACTATCCCCGTGCGGCGTCACTCGGCCGCTGACCAGCGCCGATACTCCTAGTTCATTGCCAACCTTCTGCACCTCTACATCTCTCCCTTTGTAGCGGAAGACCGAATTGCGCGACTTTACTTTGAGGTCGGGCACATGGGTGAGGTTGGCAATGAGCGATTCCGTAACGCCATCACTGAGGTAGTCCACATTCGGATCCCCACTCACGTTGGTAAAAGGCAGGACGGCAATCGAATCAATCTGCGTGGTTCTGCCGGATCGCATGTACCACGCGAAAGCTGCCCCCAGCACGATGACGGCGATGCCTGCGGCAATCCAAATCCATGTCTTGTCGCGCTTCGCCTCCGGCGCCGACTGTACCGCGATACGGCTCGATTCAGTTTGACGCTTTAGGCGCTTGAGGTCAGCCAGCAAGTCAGAGGCGTGCTGATATCGCGTGTCCCGATCTTTCTCGAGCGCCTTGTCAATGATCCGTTCCAGTTCCGGATGCACCTCGGGGTTGAGGCGCGCCAGCGGGGTCGGCGTCCGGTTCAGGATAGACTCGAAGATCACACCCGAAGTATCGCCGCGAAACGGCAGGGTGCCCGTCCCCATTTCATAGAGCACCACCCCGAAAGAAAACAGATCCGTGCGAGCATCCAGTTCTTTTCCCCGCACCTGTTCTGGTGACATGTATGCGACCGTGCCGATCGCCGTGCCCGGGCTGGTTAGCTGCGCGGAGGCGACGTCTGCCGTAGCCTGCAACATCACTGCACTTTCAGGGATTCTTGAGCCGGCAGAAGAAACCTTCGCCAGTCCGAAGTCGAGAATCTTCGCATGACCCAACGCCGTCACGAAAATGTTCGCCGGCTTAATGTCGCGGTGGATCACGCCCTTTGAGTTCGCCGCATTCAGCGCATCGGCCATTTCGATCCCGAGGGCGAGCACGGTCTCGCTCTCCATGGGCTTGCCGCCAATGCGATGCTTCAGCGTTTCGCCCTCGAGAAACTCCATGGCAATGAACGACTGATCGCCATCTTTGCCGATTTCATAGATCGTGCAAATATTCGGATGGTTCAGGGCAGAGGCCGCACGCGCCTCGCGGCGAAACCGTTCCAAGGCCTGCGGGTCCCGCGACATTTCATCCGGCAGGAATTTGAGGGCCACGAAGCGACCCAGTTCGATGTCCTCGGCCTTGTAGACCACGCCCATGCCGCCACCACCAAGCTTTTCAAAGATGCGATAGTGCGAGATGGTTTTGCCGATCATTCGATGGCAGCTTTCGGATCGCTTCATCTTACGGACACAGCAAAGGCCAGTCAACGAAATGGCGGTTCTTACACGGTCGCGTTGAATCCGAGAATACCGTGGTGCATTAAGAGCTAGCTGCGGGAGTGGCCCTACCTGATTGCGGTTCGGGAGAAGAGACGATCACTCCCGCTTGGTCGGCAAGCCTTACCGAATCGGGTTACGTCAGAGTTGCCCGTCATCCCCCACAAGCGTCGGCAGGCATTCATGGAACTGCCTCTCTGGCCAGCAATCGGTGAACCGTGAAGCGACGGGGGACGACTGTTTCCTGCCATCGGCACGCTGGCATCACTGCAGCCTCACGTACTCCACCGTGGACTCTTTTATCATCCAGTTTCGGTAGTTGCTTATTTCTTTGGGGTACTGAACTCCGCCAGCAAATTGGCAAACTCCGGTCGGTGCTGGAGGTTTCCGAACTCCGGTTCTCTACGGGCTTGGTCAGTGGAAGAGCCTTTCTGAAATGCCTCGCGCAGGTCCTTCAAAGCGTCCTCTGGTTGATCGGTGAGCGCGTGCACAATCGCCGCCTGATATAACAGGTCGACACTATTCGGGTCAAGACCGCGTGCGCGGTTGACCCACTCGAGCGAGTGCGCTCGATCCCCTTTCTTTGCGTAGTAACTTGCCAAGTCGCCCATCGTGCTGGCCTTCCTCGGATTTACCTGCAGCTCTTTGTATGCCAAGGCAATGGCCTTGTCGTAAGTTGACAGGGACTTCTCTTTTTGAGCGTTCCAGCGATAAGCATCCGCGAGATTGCCGGTAGTTTGTTCATCGTTGGGGTTCATGGCCACGGCTCTTTCAAACATCGGTACAGACTCGTTATAGCGTTGCAAATAAAAGTAAGACGTACCGACATTGGAGTACAGATCTGGGCTGGGTGTCATCGCAAGGGCCTTCTGGAAGTATGGTATGGCCTCTTTGAATTTGCCCTGACTGAAGCAAACTGCTCCCACATTCTCATAGCCAAAACTAATATCGGGCGCGAGTTCGATTACCTGCTGATAGGCCGTGAGCGCCCGGTTATAATCTCCGAGTTCGTAGTACGCGGTCCCGAGCGCGTTGTAGTTCGTCCAATAATACGGAGCTAGCTGAATCGCTTTCTGATAAGCCGAGATTGCTTCGTTCTTTTGGCCTGATCTCAAGTAAGCCGCCGCGAGCCTACGGAATCCTTCGTCGGAGTTGGGGGCCAGATCCACGGCTCGTCTCATCTCCTCGACAGCCTCCGCGGATCTGCCTGTGCGAAGGTATATGCTGCCCATCGCCAGGTGCACTTCTGGTAATGAATCATCGATCTGCTGTGCCTGCTTGGCGGCTGCGAGAGCCTTGTTCACCCAAAACGGTTCTTTCTTGTCCCCATACATTTCTAAACTCGCATCCGCGATGCCCGTATAGGCCAACGCGAAACGCGAATCTTTCTTCAGAGCATCTTCATAAAGACGCAGCGCGCTTTCGATCTCTTTGGTGCTCTGCTGGTTGCGCATGATTTCGCGGCCGCGCAGATAGAGATCGTATGCCTCCACATTCTCAGTGGGACGCTGGACCCCCGTGCTTGTCTCGTCGGGGGGCGTGCCGCTCTCGATCGCCGCGACGATCTTGGCGTACATCTCATCTTCAAGGGTAAGCAGGTTTTGCGATGACCCGGAAAATTCACCGCTCCACAGTCGTTGCCCACCACTGACATTTTCCACATTCGCGATGACGCGCATGTTTTCACCGTTGCCTTGAACCGTTCCAGTGATCAACAGGTTCACGCCCATGTTGCGCGCAATACTTTCAAGAGGCTGCGCCGGGTCGGTTTCCTTCGCCGAAGGACTTACAACAACGTGCACGCCAGACGAATGAAATAGCTTTGCCGTGAGTGCTTCAGCGACTCCGTCAGCGACGTACCCGAGCGAAGTGCGATCGCCCAGCACACGGAAAGGAAGAACCGCCACATACTTACCCTGCTCCAGGGTGGGTAGCCCCGCAACGTGCCTCGCTTCGGGCGCAATATGGCTGGTAAACAAACGGTCCCGAAATCGGCCAACATTCAGTACAAGAGTCAAGACGGCAATAAGCCCACACAAGCCACCCGATAGGAGCAGCCACTTGCGCCACGGGGATGTTGCCGATTCCTCCTGGGGTACGCTGCCAGTGGCTGCTGATGTTGTTGCCTTCCGCTTCCTGCTGGACGATTTGGTTGCTCCTTGCGCCGATGGGATTGATTCTTCGTCTGAGCCGCTTGGGACGGCCGTCTTACCCGACTCGGTGTCCCGTTTTAACCGCTGCAATTCCGCTCGCATGTCCGATGCGTGCTGATAGCGCAGGTTCCGATCCTTCTCCAGCGCACGGTTGATGATGTCTTCCAACTTTTCCGGCAGGTCTGGATTTAGCCTTACCGGAGCCACTGGAGCCCGATTGAGAATGGCATCGAAAATCAAACCGGAGGTGTCACCCCGGAAAGGCAACGCCCCTGCCGCCATTTCGTAGAGCACCACTCCAAACGAAAACAGGTCTGTACGAGCATCCAGTTCCTTGCCACGCACCTGCTCCGGTGACATATAAGCGACCGTGCCTAGCGTAGAGCCCGGACTGGTCAGGTGCTCGGCGCTGACCTCAGCCGTCGCTTCTGTCATAACATCGGCAACACGGCCACTCTTTAGCGTGAGCTTTGCCAGCCCGAAGTCCAGAACCTTGGCGTGTCCCCGCTTGGTCACGAAGATATTGGCGGGCTTGATGTCGCGGTGGACGATGCCTTCGGCATGAGCGGCGTCGAGAGCGTCAGCCATCTCGATGGCTAGATTGAGCAGGAGATCGGTCTCTAATGGTCTGCCGCTAACCATGTGCTTCAGTGTCACGCCATCTAGGTACTCCATTGCGATAAAGCGTGTGCCGTCCTGCTCGCCGATTTCGTAGATCGTGCAGATACCGGGATGGTTCAGGGCGGAAGCGGCACGCGCTTCACGGCTAAAGCGTTCTAACGCCTGCGGGTCTTGCGCGACGTCGTCGGGAAGAAACTTGAGAGCGACAAAGCGCCCCAGTGACGTATCTTCAGCCTTATAGACGATACCCATCCCACCCCCGCCGAGCTGCTCAACGATTCGGTAGTGCGAGATGGTTTGGCCAATCATTCGAGAGATGGCCTTTCGGGTCGCTTCATCTTAAAGACGCGGCGGCGGCCAGTCAACGAATGACGGCTCTGCCCCAAGCGTCAAAACTGGAACACTTGCTTCGGGGGATAAAGGGCGAGATGACTCGCGGTGGGTCGGCTACGAAGCGGACTTCGGGGACCACAAGAAGACCTCCGAGGGCAGGCGCCCGCAGGTCGTCATAACCCATGAGTTTGTGGTGCCCGTGACCCGAAAATAATTGCCAAACAATGTGAGGGGACTTATCAACTGATTTGCGTTGATCCCTGATTGTTATAATCGCGAGCAGTTCAACAAGCGGCACTGGAGAGAAATGAGAGGCACAAGAATCCACTGGGGGCGAATTCTGATCGGCGGGCTGCTTGCGGAAGTGGCTCTCATTCTCGCGATTGTTCCTCTTGGCTTGCGTCTCGGCGACAATTTCCTGCATTACACGGCTCCTCCCGGATCCTTCGTCATGTGCTTCCTGGGAGCGCTCTGGGTGTGTCGGCGGATCGAATCCCATTTCATTCTGCATGGGACACTGGTCGGAGTGGTGGCGGCCCTCATCTACGTTGGCTTGACACGCGCGCAGTCCGAACCTTTCGCATACATTGTGGCCCACGTGCTGAAACTCGTGGGCGGTGCCTGCGGCGGCTTTGTCGCCCAAAGGCGCCGATCACCGTCTCCGGCGGAAACCGTTCACGATTGATTCACCGGTTCCGGTTGACTGCCCAGTGGGGGATCCGACGTTTTCCGATCACAGCTACGAATCCGACCAGGACGGTCGGTTCATCAAGCGGTGGCCCAGGCGCAGCAGCATATCGCTGCAGGCTACCACGAACATTTGATGTCCTGACAATTTGCCCACTGGAACTACTGGAACTGTGGTCTCAAGGTTGTGCGCTTACAACCTCCGTTCCAGCCCGGATTGCCTCTCATGCAATGCACGGGGCAGGCGCGACGGTATGGGTGAACATCATGCGGATTCCGTGCCTCGGCCGTAGGATCACCATCGGGCGAGCTTCGATCCTTTGGCCCGGAGCCAACTGAAAATCGTAGGTTCTGAGCAGATCACGCAAAATCATAAGGATCTGAAGCATCGCGTAATTTCCGCCGATACAGCCTCGCGGTCCGCCGCCGAAGGGAAGGAAGGTGAAGGGTGTGCGCAGCTTCTCGTTCTCTTTGGTGAAACGCGCCGCATCGAAATTCTCCGGATTTTGCCAATAACGAGGAGCATGATGCGCGCCATACACATACACAATGACCATCGATCCGCGGGGTATGGCGACGTCGCCCACGCCGTCGTCTGCGACCGCCATGCGGTCGACCATCCAGAACGGCGGGTAGAGGCGGAGCGCCTCCTGAATGACCTGAGTCGCAAATTCGAATTTGGGAACGTCGCTGTAGCCCAGAGGCGCGTCGCCGAGCATGGTATCAAACTCCCGCCGTACCCTCTCGAGGCAATCTGGACGCGTGCTCAAAAGATAAAGAAGCCACGATAGCCCATTCGACGAGGTTTCATGGCCCGCCACCAGAAGTTGCATGCTCTCGCTCAGGATGAGTTCATTGCTCATGCCTTCGCCATCACTGTAACGCGCATCCATCAGAGTCTGCAGCAGATCGTGGCCGGGTGGTTCGTTGCGGCGCTTCTTTATGTATGCGAGCAGAATGGCGTCCGCGCGGGTTCGCATGTCTTCGTGTTTGCGCAGTTCGCCCGAGACAGCGAACCAGGGATTCAGATAGGGCTGAAGGGTTTGCCGAACGATGAATTCCTGGACGGTGCAGATCGTCTGGCTGACAAGATCGATGTCTTCCTCCTTCAACCGTGCGCCGAATAGCGATCGCGCGACCATGGCGAAGGTAATCTTCATCAGATGGGGGTAGATATCGACAGGGCCAACACGAACCTGTTTGTCGAAACTCCGCAGCGACTCGGCGAGGGAATCCCGCATGATTGAGGACAAGACATCGAGTTGCTTTCGATCGAAACCTGTCTGAATCAGACGCCGCTGCGTGCGCCAGGCTTCTCCATGGGTCGTGAGCAGACCTTTCCCCAGGAAGTGGCCCATACGCTTTACTTGAATCTCGGATTTTTGGTAGTTCTCGGCATTGGTCTTCAGCACGTGCTGAATGACAGCGGGATCGATGGTGACGATCGCTTCCTTGAGACCACCCAAATAAAGCCGGAATGTGTCGCCGAAGGTTTCGTGGTACCGGGACAAAACCTGCACGGGATTGCGGGCCATGGCCCGAGAATCCGCGAAGCAGCGCAATCGGGAAACCACGGGGATCCGGGTTGCTGAGCTCATCCCCAGCCCTCCTGATCTTTATCTTTGCCTCGAACCGGAGAAGATTTCATGTTACTTGCAGGCAGTGGTGGCTGGGCAATGCGCAAAAGATAAACCCCTCAGAATCAGTTTTCCTTCCCCAGTTGCTTCAAGAGTATCAGATGATGCCGGATGGCCCCGGTCATGGTGGGCGTCTGCCGATAGGAAACGCCAAACTCCTCGGCAGTCTCCTTCACGATTCTGGTGAGCGCAGCATAATGGGTATGGCACACGAAAGGACATAGGTGGTGGACGACGTGATGGTTAAGCCCGCCCACGAGCCAACCAACAAGCGGGTTTTCGGTGGCATAATCGGCGGTTGTCGCGAAGATGTGATACACGCCGTTGTCAAACTCACCGCGGTCCGCGGGAAAGTAGGTGCTGTCGATGGTGTGCGTCGACTGGAATACGAGCGTTACGGTTAAACCGACGATCAAATTGACCGAGAGGAACGCCCCGGCAACCAGCAGAAATGATTTTCCCAGCACCAGCACCGGCAAAACAAGCATGTAGGTGAGGTAAAAGCCCTTGCCGGCAAACAGAATCGCGTACTCTCGCCGGGCATGTTTGGTGCGTCGCAGATATTCGTGGGTCGAGAAGAAAAAGCATTGGAAGTCCCTAAAAAATACGTAATCGAGAGAGAACAGTGCGTAAACCAACAGTGCGTAGATGTGCTGGAACCGGTGCCACGGCAAGCGGGATTCATAGGGCGTAAAGCGAAAGATGCCGCGTCCGGAAAGCGCGTCATCTTCGCCGTGGAGATTGATGCAGGAGTGATGGCCCCGATGATGGAGGATGCGCCACATGTACGAACTGATTCCGCACAAATCGAAGACATAGTTCAGGGTTTTGTTTACGAGCGAGCGGGACGAGATGGCGTTGTGATTGCTGTCATGGGCGATATTCAGCAAAAGGAATGTCTGTGCCAGCCCGCCTAGAAGGTAGAGGGCAACAAACTTCCATGAACCGGGGTTGAGCGCATACAAAGCAATCCAGCTCCCGGCGAGGACTGCCAGACCTGCAGCGATCTTGACCCGCATCGTCCGGTCCGCTTTAGGAGAAAGGTTGCGATCGCCAAAAAAACGATCCAGGCGGCTGCGCAAGACCTTCGGGAAGGAACAACCACCGGCGGGCTCGATCAGCGGCGACGCCGAGATTTCCGATGGTACAAGATCCGGTATCTCCGGCTCTCGAGCCATCTCGGCTTCGGTCTCGAACTTCATCGGCGCCTCCGCGGTCATGGTAAATTGGACCCGACGCATTCCACAAGTTACATGCGTGGCCCTGACCCGCGGCGAAATTGTTGCCGCGCCGTCGACGGTCTCGCGGGAGCATTTTATAGCGAGCCCTTAAGGGCAATCAATACACTTCGGCCCCGTCCTAAACTTTAGGACAAAACCGAAAATGCGCGAACGGACAAAGCTAAGGTGCGGCAATTCATCTCCAGGAGGCGATAACGCATGGCGTTTTCCAGATGCTTTGCTAATATTCCAACCAACCCTCGCTCGGTGGCGAGGGATGTTTCGTTTTACTGATTTGCATTCGATTCGATCTTGGAGGATCGCTGATTCATGACGGCGTCAATTCTGGACCACCTCGATAGGCTGGCAGATGAGCACCCGAGCAAGCTACTTTATTCCTACCTTGACGTAAACGGCGATCCGATCGAAACCTACACCTACGCGTCGTTTCTCCGTCGAGCGCAAGCGATCGCCGGACATTTGCGGAACGATGGTCGTTTCGCGGCCGGCGATCGGCTTCTGCTTGCCTACCCACCGGGGCTCGAAATGATCTGCGCCTTTTTTGGTTGCGCGCGCGCCGGATTGATCCCCGTGCCGGTCTATCCCCCCAGTTCGCGTGGCTTCCAGAGCGCCCTGTACAAGACGGTCCACATCGCAAAGGATTGCCAGGCGGCGGGGATCTTAACGAGCCGAAATTACCACGCATCTCTCAAGACGAATCTGGCCCGACGTGGAGTCTCGGCGTCGGGCGTCGACGTAGATTACATTTCCGGCCTTCCGTGGATCGCCACGGAGGATTTCGTGGACACGATTTCAGACCGCCCACCTGCAGATCCTTCGAAGATCTTGTTTCTCCAGTACACGTCGGGTTCGACGATGGAGCCCAAGGGCGTGATCGTGACCCACGAAAACATCCTGAATACCTATTCGCTCGTGATCGACCATCCGGCGCCGGTCGTCGTTTCCTGGCTTCCGCAGTATCACGATATGGGACTGATCGGTTGCTACCTATATCCAGCACTGAAAGGCGGCACGACGTACGGGTTCGCTCCCATGGACTTCATTCAGCGGCCCATCCTGTGGTTCAATGCCATCACCATCCACCGGGCCACTGCGGCCGCTGCCCCCAACTTCGCCTACGACTATTGCTTGCGCGCCGGGAGGCTTACCAAAGAACGCCTGGAGGCCTGTGATCTCAGCTCGCTTCGCGTATTGATGTGCGCCGCCGAACCCGTCAAACCGGATACCTACACCCGGTTTCTCGAAGCGTTTCAGCCCTATGGACTCAAATCCGAGAGTTTTCATGTCGCCTATGGGCTGGCCGAGAATACTTTGGCGGTCTCCCTCGGCGGTCGCAACATTGTTTCCGTCAACAAGCGTGCCCTGGCGCTCGGCAAGGCCCGCCTGACGACCGAGGTCTCAGAGATCGACGGCGCCACGCAGATTGTCAGTTGTGGAACCTCGCTCCCGGGTCTCGACGTTAAGATCGTGGATCCGCAGGGACATTTCTCCCTAAAGCCGGAATGCATCGGCGAAATTTGGGTGGCCGGAAGCGGTAAGTGCCAGGGTTACTGGAATAATCCTGAATTGACTCTAAAGCAGTTTCGCGCGCGGCTCGTCGATGATACTCCCTATGACGACGGCTACCTTCGGACCGGCGACCTAGGATTCATCCACGACGGCGAACTCTATGTCTGCGGCCGCATCAAGGACATGATTATTCTCCGCGGGCAAAACTATTACCCCCAGGACATTGAGAACGTGGTGGAGAAATCATCCAGCCTGATACGGCACAATTGCGTCGCCGCGTTCCAGATTCAAGAAGACAGCGAACCTGCGCTGGCCATCGTCGCCGAAGTCAAAAATCCTAGGGCGCTTCCCGAAGCCCGAAAGATAGCCGCAGCGGTTCGGAATTATCTCAACGTGGAAGTGGCGATGATTTCCTTCATCGCGCCTCGTGCGATCCCGAGAACGAGTTCAGGGAAGATCATGCGCCATAAGACCAAGCAGATGAGGCTGCAAGGTCTGTTCACCGTTCTCTCCGAGTTTTCGCGGGAGAAGGACGCCGGGAATTCCGATTCCGACATACATTCCTCTTTCGCCGAATTGAAAGCCCGGTACAACCTGACAGGTCGGGAATCGTACAACCTCGTCGAAGCCGGACTGGATTCTCTGGATCTCGTTGTATTCACGCATGAACTCAAGGAACTCCTGAAAGATAAAGGCGCCGAAGTGCTGGCGAGGCAGGTGGATATTGGTGTCATTCAACGCGTCAGTGTAGCCGAGCTGTTTGGACTCGCCGAACAACTGGAGCGCGCTCCCGAAGAGGCACTGGTTCATCTGCGCCGTTCCCTTGCGGCTTTCCGTGAAGCGCAGTGCGCCGCTGAGAAACAGATGATGAGCAACGACAGGAAGCTCATCTTCGAAGCTCCGGCGCCTCCGCCCACGCCGAAGATACCGGTGCTGAATCAAGTGCTGCTCACGGGCGGGACAGGCTTCATAGGGCCATTCCTCATCAAAAGCTTGCTCGAACAGACGCGGGCGAAGGTCTATGTTCTCGTCCGGTCTTCGGAAGAAATGCAGGGCAGGCAGAGACTGAGAGCTGCGATGGAGTCAATGGGACCCTGCGGAGCAGCCCTGATGGAGATGTTCGAGGCCCGCGTGATCCCCGTTTCCGGCGATCTCGGGCAGCCAAAGCTTGGCCTGATGCCGCACATGTGGGATTTCCTCGCGAGTGAAATCGACACCGTGCTCCATAACGGTGCAACCGTGAACTACCTGTTCAACTACGAGCTGATGCGTGACGCAAACGTGCTGGGAACCAATGAGGTCGTACGATTGGCTTTCGAGGGAAGACCCAAAGAGTTCAATTATGTCTCGACCACCTTCGTGTTTGGCTGGGCGGTTAAATCAGTCTTGTATGAGACCGACCTGAACGAAAATATGGAGCTTCTCGATTTTGGATACAGTCAGTCGAAATGGGTAGCGGAACAGGTGGTTGTCGACGCGCGCAGCCGGGGACTCTCCGCGCGGATTTTCCGGCCGGCTCTGGTAAGTCCTTCGGTCACGGGCGGAGGGAACAACTTCGATATCGCGGTTCGCTTAGTTGCCTTTATGGTGAATCACGGCATTGGCGTCGATACTCTCAACCAGGTCAGCTTTGTTCCAGCCGACATTGTGGCCAACAATATCGTTGCGATCTCCACCACCCCCGGTACCGCGAATCAGACGTACCATGTCGTTCGGGACGATTATTCGAACATGATGGATATTACCGGGCTCATCACCAAAACGACTGGCCGCCAATTCGAAAACTTCAGCCTCCCCGATTTCGTTCCCGAGCTGATCCGGAGATGCCGCAAAGAGGATCTTCTCTTTCCCCTGCTCGACTTTCTGGTAGGCTCGGTCGATAACATCTCCGCGATGGAGTTCAAACGGTATGACAGCTCTTCCTATCAAAGGGCTCGCGATGCCTCCGTGTGGGGCAAACCGGACCCGTCTCTGGAAGATACGGTGAACGGCATTCTGAAATTTATGTATCGCAAGGGGATCATTTCAGTCGCGGCTCGTGAGGCCAGCGCGGTGTCGCCGATCTGCGAGCGTGAACTGACCATTGAGACCCATCGCAGAGGGATTGATTGCGGCGCCGATTGCCTCCAGTGCATGGCCGAGGCTGCGAGATCCTGAGGGTATCGAGGGGATTCCGAAGCTCGAGCCTCGCGGCAGCTGTGAGATGATCGCGGGTGATACGTCGCCCTTACCCTTGATCAACCCAGCAACGATGGGCTTCTGGACGGCGCAGATACATGCTCAGCTACTTCTTAAACACGAGCTTCTCCGTGATCCGCTGGCCCGATTCCAAGGTGCCTGTGGTGGACAGTGTCATCTGCTGCCCATCGGCGGAAACCTGCCACCGATCGGTTTGAGTGACTTGCGCATCCCGCCGGTAAATCGCATCCACGGTGTGAGGATCGACAAGTTCAAGCGTCACGTTATCGTTGCGCGAGTTTTTTAGATCGTATGGCTTCCCGTCAAAACGGGCGGTATAGCTGAAGTCACCCAGAAAACGGACCCCGCCGTTTCCGTCCGCTTCGATCTTGAGCACCAAACCTTGCCGCAAACGGGTCTTGCTGAGATCCTGTGTCCACTCGCCTGCGAACAGGTCACTGGGGACCTTCGCCCCTCCGCTGCGCGTCCACACGGTGATCTGATCGGGATGGCCTGCGGTCGCAGTCGTGGTGATCAGCTCGCTTCCATCCTTCGAAAGTTGTTCGCGAACCATCGCCACAACCGTTCCGTCCTTTTTTTCCTGGACCTCCGCTTGCCTCTTATCGATCCGGCGGAGAACAATTTGATTGAATCCGAGATTGCCGGGGGCGGGCGAATCGTGTCCGTTCCGAGTCGCAGTAAAATCGAAATGTTTTTCGCCTGACATGACCACATGCGCTCCGTCATGCAGATGTGTAATGGAGAGCCGATTCGGAGGTTCCAGGCTAGACTGCGCTGAGATGAGCGTCCAGACGCCAAGACGAGGGTCTGGCGCTCCAGATTGGACGGCGGCAAGCAGTCCGAACAACAATAAGGTAGGAATGGATCCTCTCAAGCCGATGCGGAGAGTTTAGCAGATTCACATCGCCACCGATCGGAGCCGGGCGCAAGTGTATACTCCCGACACAAAGCGCGAACCTACGAAAGGCTTCGGGACGAAGCGCCTTTTCTTGTCTCTGCCGGTCTTCGCTGCAACCGCGAAGTTTCAGGGACGACGTTCTTGTATGACATTATGAATGCGATGCATGTGCGGCGTTTTTGGGTATCAGGGATCGTCCTCGCAGCAACCATTGCACTTCTTCCATTCTCTTTTCACGCCGAGCGCCACCTGGAGACCGCAACCCGCGTCGAAGGCAGCCAAGCTGAGGCTGTCCGGCAGGAGTTGGCCTATCGTTTTCGGTCGCCGTTCGTCGACCAGGTGGTCCTGGTGATCCAGGGACTTCCGCCTGCGGATTCGGAGCAAGGCGGCCGAGCGTTAGAAACCATCGTGACGGGACTGAGAGACCAACCCGGGGTTTCGGGCGTGGTGTCCTATCTCGACTCGCGCGATCCGATCTTTCTGGGCCGGGGAGGGGGAACGTTTGTTCTCGTGGGACTCATGTCGACCGACGCTCCCGTGGAGTCGCTTGTTCCGAAGCTTCACCGGTTGGCAGGCTCGTTTGAAAATCAGCTGCGGGGCCGTGATCCGGCGGTTAAGCTCGAACTCACGGGCGAGATTCCACTGAATTTCGACATTCGGAAAGCGAGCGCCGACGACGTGCAACGCGGTGAAAGTCTGGTGATCCCCGCGACCCTCGCACTTCTGCTGGTGGCTTTTGGAAGCCTGATCGCCGCCCTGATTCCATTGGCGGTTGGCCAGCTTGCCATCGCGACCACTCTGGCGATTACGGG
>JBEKWC010000053.1:0-27402 GCA_049513475.1 Candidatus Sulfotelmatobacter sp.
ACTCACCGTCAACTAAATCTATAGAAAAAACACAAAATCTGATTTTGCAGCTACGGTCACGTTTACAGAACGGTAATTTGGCCGTGGTCACCTGGGGATAGTGCCCACTCTTGCAAAGAAAGCGTTGCAAATGGAGAGCTAGGCAGTCCGAAAGCCAAGCGGACGATATCGGCGGCGATCCGGAAAAGAATCGCCGCCGCTCAGCGCGCGCGTTGGGCCAAGGTTAGGTCGGAGCAAAAGAAGGCGGCGTAAGGATTCAAGACATATGGCCAGCCCTCGGGGCACACCAGAGAGCGGGCTTCTTCTTTTGGTGAGACTCCGTCTTTTTTGTGCGGAGCCACTAAAGGAGTATCGAACTTCAATCGATACAGAGACCGCAGGCACGCTGGGTTGCGCGAGTCGGTTTTCGCTTTGCCCAGGGACGAGAAGCTGGCCGTCCGCGGCGCGGAAAGGCTTGGACATAAAGAGGAGCGAGATTGACTTTTTCCCGATCAAGGGCAGGGTAGCCATCCAGGATTTCTTCTGGCTTCGCCCCTTGAATCAGCATGTCCGCAACCAGTTCAACCGGGATGCGTGTCCCGCGATACACAGGCGTACCGCGCATAATCTCGGGATCGGAAATAACTGCACTTGCTGCGCGCTCAAGTTTCTTGAGCTCTTCGTTCAGATCCCGCCGCACCGATTTCACCTGAATTACGAGAGCTGAACCCTCCGTAAGAACTACCGCGTCAATGTCGGGGGACGATTCAATCTTCTTGGCGATCGCCCGACGAGAGGCCATCGGCAATAGGCGCACGCCCTCGGCTTCGAGGCGCAGATAAAGCACCTGCTCGCGGCTCAACATGCGTTGTACCGAACGGCCCGTTCTCATCCGCCGCGGCCGAATGAGGCGACGCTCGATAAGCTTGTGAACGGCAGGCAACGGCAGATTCGCGAGGGCAGAAGCCTGTGCTGGAGTGTATTCGATGGCCCCCATGTCGTTATTCTACCCCAGAGGGGGTATAATTAACAAACGCTCGGGCAGGCCAGTGTTATTCAGCCCGCAAAGGTCGAACCAGAATGTCGGAAGGTGTGGCCGAGCAGCCGACAGATGTGCAGAGCCCCTTCGCTCGATTCACTGGAGGCATTTTGGGTGCTGGATTTGGAGCCGAGACCGATGCGTTCACTGTACCCAAAGTGTACCCCAAGATTCGGCGATGGTGCCTTTTTTGCCTTTCTCGCTACATTAAGAATCAACAAGTTAGGGGAGCGCGGCGGGCTACTCCATTGTTGAGGCTTGTGCCCCCGATTGACCTGGGTAACCGCTTCGAATCGTGGTTTTCTCCGGTCACACCAGGTAATACAGTCTTTGCCCGTCTGCGGCGAATTCGCCCTGCAGGCAATGATCGCAGGGATTCTCTTCGAGAAGTTCGTAGACGTGCCGAACGGCTCTTAGAGTCGAGGAGAACTTTTCCTGCTCTTCGGGAAAGACGCGGTCGATAGGCAGCCACTCGTGAAAGCGCAGGTTCGCCATGGCCTGGGCAAAGGCTGGGCGAACGCCGCAAAGCAGAACAGTCACCCCGCGCGCCTGCATGTCATGAAGGAAATGGTCGAAGCGTTCCAAGGAAACCATATCCGGATTCCGAGTACGCTTCAGGCGTAAGACGATAAAATCAATGCTTTCCTCGTCCGCCCTTTGCCGCAAGTGATCGAAACAACGGTCGAGTTCGGGGGCCGCGCCGAAGAACAACTCGCCTTCCAGATCGTAAAGCAGCATCGCGATGCAAGGGGGGTCGTCCAGCAAGCGTTCGCGCACCACGCCCTCGCTGCTGACCACTAGCTCCGTCCAGCGCAGAAGCGCCGCGCGGGGCACGAACATGAGAATCGACAACGCCACTCCAATCAAGATGGAGAATTCGACGCTGATGAAGATAGCCGAGAAAGCGGTTACCAAAACTAAGCTGGCATCGTAGCGGGAAGCCCGCAGGGCGTAGCTCAGGCGCTTCCAATCCACCAGGCGGACGGCGGTAACCAGCAGCAGCCCGGCCAAAGCGGCTTTCGGGATGTAGCGGGCAAAGGGCGCCAGTGCAACTACCACCAATGCGACCGTTCCCGCCGCGAATACTCCGGAAACGCGGCTCACCGCGCCGGCCTGAAAATTGATCGCGGATCGGGTGAGCGACCCGGAACCCGGCAAGCACTGAAAGAATCCGCCGGTAAGATTGGCTAAGCCCTCGGCAAGGCACTGCCGGTTGTAGTCGAGCGTTTGGCGGGTAGTGTGGGCGATCGATTTGGCGATCGCCAGGGCTTCGAGCAAACCGAGAAATGCGATGGCCAGCGCGCTTCCCGAAAGTTCCTTTACCCACCAGAACTTGATTTGTGGAATATGAGGCAGCGGCAGGTTGCGCGGAACGCTGCCCACCACCGAGATGGCGGTAGTGCCATCGAACGCCGGCTTGGACCAGCCGAAGGCGGCCGCCACAACCCCCGTCACAATCAAGGCCAGCAGCATGTCAAATTGCGGGAGGCGGTATTTGCGCGCCAACTTTCTCAGCACGACGACCAGCACGATCGTTCCCGCGCCAATGCCGAGCGCGCGCGGATTGGCGTGCCCGCCGCTCAACGTGAGCCAAATCCGGTACAGCACATGCTGCTGGCCGGTGCCGCGATCCCGCAGACCCGACAAGTTGCCCAGTTGGGTTAATCCCACCAGAGCGCCGGCCCCCGCCATGAAGCCGATCACCACCGATTCGGAGATGTAGCGGGTCAAATCGCCCAGCTTGAATACGGCGATCAGGATCTGGATGACCCCAATCATGATTCCCAGCAGAAACATGGCCTGGTAGGCCTCAAGGCGCGCGTCCGCATTGAAGAAGCCCAGCGCGCTGAAGACCACCAGCGAAATGGCGTTGGTGGGTCCGTTGATCAGATGCGAGGAAGAACCAAAGATAGAGGCGACAAACGTGACCACGATGGCGGAATACAGCCCAAAGCGTGGGTCAACGCCCGCAATAAGAGCGTAAGCCATCGCCTGTGGCAACGAGATGGCGGCGACCGTCACACCGGCCAACAAGTCGCTGCGCGCGGCGTCCCAAGAGTAGTTGAGCTTCATCGTAATCGCCCCCGCATTGCCGCGCCCCGGTCAGAGCCAGGCCGCGACCACGCTTGGCGGCACGGTTCGAATCATGAGCGGTAGGGGAGGGAATGAATAAATGTTGCGCAAGGATGATCCATCGGGCGGTTATCCCCGCCAGCGTCGCTTCCACAGCTAACGTTCGGAAACTATACCATATAGTCCATCGATATACTAGACAATTTGCGCAGTGGAGCAAGATCAAGGCAAAATTCGTGCCCGAGCGCTGAAAGTGAATCTTTCTGCACCCTGCCGGGCGCGCCAAAAACTTCGTTGGCTTCAAGAAAATAAAACAACGATTCCCGCTGTCATCAAGGCGACCGCCCAAAGCAGATCGAAATTCAGCCAGGTGTGCCGCAGCAGCCGCAAGCCCACTTTTTCGTAGCTTTCAAAAAACGCAAGCGCAAGAATTCCGGCCACGGCCAGCATGCTCGCAGTGTGGATCAGCACCGCAAGAACAATGCCGGATGCGCTTAACGGCGCGCTTAACGGCGAGGGCATTCGCGGCATTGCTCCAGCCATGCTGTGCGTCATCCCGGACATTGGCTGAGCCATCAGAACCGGCAGCAGCATCAACCCCGCCCCGTGGGCGGACGCCATGAGGAAGGACCAGACGAACAGGTCCCGGCCTCCAACCCTCATGCCGGCGCCGCGGGGATGACTGGCCCGGAAAAGTCGATAGACGCCGAGCGTGAAAAGAATTCCGGCAACGCCCCATTGCAGAATATTCAGGGGAAGAAAAGTTTGGACGAAACGCAGGACGAGAATCGCCACGGTAATCGCGGCCGCGTGTCCGAGAGCGATGGGGAGCAGGGCGCCGATGACCGCCGAGCGGCGCTTTTCCTGCAGGCCAAGCGCCAGCGCAAAGAGCCAGCCCATGGCGGGATTCAGACCGTGGTACGCCCCGAGAAGGGCCAACGCAACCCACGGCCAGCCGCGAGTCATGGGTAGCAGTAGAAGTCTGACGAGGCGTCGCCACCCTGCAGCTTTACCTGATGGGGGCGGAGATCGCCGAATTCGGTGAACAACTTGGGGTCGAGCTTGATGCCACCGTCCTGCGCAACATCCAGCTTGACCATCCAGCCCCGAATTCCGTCGGGATAAAACTGCTTGTCCCAGGCAGCGTACAACGAATTGGTGAAGTAGACGCGGCGCCCGTCGCGGCTGATTTCGACCATCTGCGGCCCGCCGTTCAGCGCTTCCGCCGGCCTTGCAGGATGAGAGGCGCGGCGCACAATTCCGCCCACATGCACCGAGCCGGTCAGTTTGGGATGGAACGGATCGGAGACATCGTACTGACGCATTTCTCCCGTGCCCCAGCAGGAAGCGTAGAGAAAGCGGTCGTCGACAGAAAGATTGATATCGGTGAGCAGCGGCGGCACCGCCTTGAAGCCCTGCAACAGCGGAGGCAGTTGGCTCGACTCCGCCGGCTCTGCGGGAATCTCAATGACTTTCTTCACGGCAAATTTTCCATTCGACCCGCCGTTCGCGCCTCCACCGGGGCGATGCCACAGCCAGATGGAACTGGAAAGATCCTTGAGCGATGTAACCACCCCGACAAAACCGTAAGCCTTGGTGGGATCGTGCGCCGCGCGCAGTTCAAGAACCATCTGCTGTTCCGCGCCCAAATCCAAGGTTTGAAGGTGGCGGCGTTTGCGTAGATCCCAGATGTGCATGCTGTGCCCGTATTTGCCGCCCAACAGCAATTCGGGATTCACGCCGTCCTCGACCATATTCGGCGTGCCCCACTCGCTGGTCACCGCGATGTCATCGGCGAGGTGCCACGCGAAATCGTAGCCAAAGTACTGCGGGCCGCGATCGACCTCCCAGCGGCCGAGAGGCTCGAAGCTGTAGTGATCCAGGGCGAAGATTCCGCCGGGACCATCGCCGCTGGGCGAGCCCAGCGCGCTTACATAGATCCCGTCGGGTCCGCAGTGAATGGTGTGCGGACGGCTGTACCCGGTTCTCTCCGCCACCTCTTTGGCCTCAATCACTTTTACGATCTTCGGATGCTTGGGATCGTCCTTGGTATCGATCACGTGGATGCGCGACGAGCGCAGTCCGGGAACGATCAGATAGCGCCGCTCCAGATGCGGGTGCGGAGCGTAGGGGCACAGCGCCGAGCTGCACGCGTTCCAGCCAAAGTGATGAAGCTCGTCGCCCGCGTTCGGCATTTGGACACGGCCCACGACCTTACCGTACTCGTGCGACGATGGGTCCACGTCCACCACCACCAGCGCGTCCGGCTGGCTGCCACCGTTGGCATTCAAAGCGGCCACGTAGGCCAGCTTCTCGGCCGGGGCCTGTGCAGCAAGCTTGGGTGAGGGATAAAAGGTTGGATCCGTCTTCCACAGCATAATGATGACCTCCTCGTTCGATTTAGGCCCCGCGTGAACGCGCTACACTTCTCTCTATGTTCAATTTCCCAATTCTTTGTAAGTGAATTGTCGCGTCCAATCAGCGGACTGCTTGCCGTCGATCTCAACATACATTTTGGGCAAGGAGTTCACTGGGCCATCATCTTGCGGAGGCTGCATCATTAAGTCCCGGCCCAGCGACCATACAACGCGACGCTCATCGAGATTGCCGAAGTAGTATTCCACTTTGCCCTGGTCGGCGCCCTGATATCCGGTTGAAGTGGTGAGCTCTACTAGTTTCTTATTCTTATCGTTGAGCGGAATGTGCTCCCAATAGATGTTGGCCAGCGAGGCGTCAAGGGGCACCCAGCCCAGCCGTGGAGCGAAGAACTGGATCCAGCAGTGGTAGCTTGCGTCCACCTCCATTCCGTTCAACGTGGGTTTTAGCAGCGAACCGTAGACCATGCGCACGGGGATGCCGGAGGATATGGCCAGCGCTGCAAACAGCGAGTGGAAGTCCGTGCAGTTGCCGGTCTTGGTGCGGAGACAGTACTCCGAGCTGCCGACGGGAGACGCCTTGAGATGCTCCGGATCCTTCACCCAGTAATTCACATTCTTGTAGGTCCAATCATAAAGTTTGCGAGCGGCCAGGACTGGATTTGGCTCGCCGCCGGTAACCGAGACAGCCAGCTTCCTGATCTCGTCATTCACGATCACGTGGGTGGCCGGTTGCAGGTAAGCGGCCAGGGCCGAGCGCTCTTGATCCGTGAGGGGCCGCGTCTCACCCGCGTTGATCGTGTTGCGAACCTCAGTGCGGGTCAAGTCAAATTCCTCTTTCAATTGAACCTGATCCCGAGTGGGGCTTTCGATATCGACGTATCCCACCCTGTTACCCCACGAATCCCGGGCGTACTGGACGCCATATTCGCCGCTCACATTCACTGTAAAGTTGCGCACAATCGAATAGGGGTCTTCTTGCGGAACGGCAAACCAAACGCGCACGGTCTTCGCGCTCTTGGGTATCTTAACCGTCAAGACATTGCTGATGTGAAAAGATGCCTGTTTAGCAGGCACGGCCTTGGGAACGTCCCGCGCCCAAGCCCGCGCGGAAAGAGCGCACACGAACGCAAAAACCAAGACTCTCCGCAACATAGGGGTTATCCTCCGTAGGCTTTGTGAAGCCAACGAACTCCCAGCTCGATCTTGGACAGACTTCCACCGCACACAAGATGCGATGCTGGAAAATTGCGCTTCGGGCATGCCCTCTCGCACGATGAGCACCCGCCTCGCTCAAAGTGGGCATAGTCTACTACATAGACTATTGAGCTGCTAGACATTGTCGCCCCGCAAGCCGGCGACCCGCAGCCGCTAAGCATCTTCTTTATTCGCAGGCTCTTCCGCCTCGGCTGGATCGGCGAGTTGCTTGATGATGTGGAGTCCGCACTCCGTCTTCGATAAACCCGGCCAGCGCCCGGCTCTTTCATCTTCTCCCGGTCGTACTGGACGTGTGCAATGAGTGCAGCCGATACTCGGGTAGTTCAGGTCGTGCAGCACGTTGTAAGGTGTTTCGTGCTCGTGGATGTAGCGCCATACCCGGCGATAGGTCCAGTCAGCGAGGGGATTGACTTTCACCAGGCCAAATTTTTCGTCCCATTCGATTTTGCCGGCATTCGCCCGCTCCGCGGTCTGGTCGCGGCGGATGCTCGAGATCCACGCTCGCAGCTCACCGAGCTTTCGCCGCAAGGGCTCGACCTTTCTAACGTTGCAGCACTGGTCGGGATGGCGCAGCCACAGTTCAGGGCCATGAAGCCGCTCCTGCTCTTCCGGCGAGAGCAGCGCATCCACTTTTTCGATATGGATGCCGTATCTTTGCTCCACGCGCCGGATCAAGTCATAGGTTTCTGGAAACAAAAATTTCGTATCCAGAGTGAAGACGCGAAACTTGTGGCGCAACTTCGAGGCGAGATCGATGATGACCATGCCGCCGCTGCCGAGCGCGGTGGAGATGGCCACGTCGTTTCCGAAGGTCGCGAAGGCCCAGTTCAAAACAGCTTCGGTGGTCCAGGTTTCCGCCGCCGTTTTAAGTCGCGCAATCTCTTCTTTCATGTGGCTTTCCCATCAAAAAGAAATAGGTCTAGATCTGGTAGTCGATGTCTTCCATGATCCTTTGGAAAGACGCCGGGAGCGGTTGACTGGCGCTCTCCGAGCCTTCGAGCCGTTGCACGCGCTCGCGCAAGTGGTTCACTTCGGTGGCGACGGCCGCCAGCGCTTCGGAGAGCGGGTCGTTGATCTGCTTGGGATCGGTGATGACCACCCGTTCGCCGTGGCGAAAGATGATGTGGCCGGGAACGCCGACGACGGTGGAATGCTCGGGCACGCTGCGCAGCACAACCGACCCGGCGCCGACGCGGCAGTTTCGGCCCACGGTGATGTTTCCGAGAACCTTCGCTCCGCTGCCAATCACGACGTTGTCACCGATGGTGGGGTGGCGCTTGCCTTGTTCTTTGCCGGTGCCGCCCAGAGTAACGCCCTGATACAGGGTCACATCATCGCCGACCACTGAGGTTTCGCCGATGACCACCCCCACCCCATGGTCGACGAACAGCCGATGTCCAATCTCGGCGCCGGGATGAATTTCGACGCCGGTGAGGAATCGCGCCACCTGGGACAGCCAGCGCGCGAAGAGCTGATGCTGTCGCTTCCAGATTTGGTGATTGAGGCGGTAGAGCCACACCGCATGAAGCCCCGAGTAACACAGGTAAACTTCCAGACGCGATTTGACGGCAGGGTCGCGTTCGAGCACGCTCGCCACATCCTCGCGAATGAAGTCCGCAAGACGGGACATCGATCGGGGCATCCTCAGAAAATTTGATGGGTAACCCGACTAATACTACTAGCATACTAGTCTTTAGTCCAGGTTCGCAGCGATGGGGCATTCAACAAAGCTACCGATGGTGAGGAGGGGCTTCTGTGCCGGCGTGCGGGCCAGCTTCAGGAATAGGTTGCAACTCGTGCCGACTCCATTGCAGGTTTTTGCCATCCTGGAAAGCGGCTTTGAATTCCTCGTATTCTTGTAGAGCGCTACACAGGTGACCGCCTTCAGCGAAAACGATAGTACCGCGCCCTTCAAAGCGAACTCGAAAGCGGCGACGCTGTCTGGCTTTGCCGACATCAATCTGGATTTTGCCGCCTCGCTGGACCAGGCATTCACGGGCACTTTCGCCGCGCCCACGGCCACAACCCCGTACCCCGGCACGCTCGCCGGAACCAACAACGGCAGCGTGAACAGCGTCGCCTTCACTCCTCAATCGCGGTGGATTACTACTTCATGGCCCCGGGCCACGGTTTCTTCGTCGAAACCGATCAGTGGAACTCGGTTCCGCCGGCGACCCCACCGACGCCCTCAGGGCAAGTCTCTTTGGGTTACGATGCAGCGCGCACTCCACTGTGCACGGGCTGTGTGTAACCCGAATAGCATTTGGGTGATCTGCGGAAATGCGGAGTTCAACCCGATCTGGGCGGATTGCTTCTCAATTCGCGGACCAGAGGGAGAGCCGTGGAAAGGCTTTACCGCAGCGCGGTGGAGGACGGACGCGATAAAATTCTAGGAGCGATCAAGCGGCTTTGCCGACCGCCGTGGCGTCTTTCACTTCGATGAGTTTTCCGGAGTTGACGTCGTAAACGAAGCCGTAGACGGGAATCGACTTCGGCACCAACGGGTGCTTGCGGATGCGCTCCACGTCGTCGATTACAGACTGGCTCTGATCGCGAATCGTCAACCACTCGATGAACTCGCCGGCCCTCGACCCCGGCCCTCGGCCCACGTCGCGGAAGCCGGCGGAGGACAGCTCCGCGCTTTCCAGACTGGAAGCCAGCAGGCCGCGCATCGTGTCGTTGGAGAAAAACTCCATGCCGCAATTGGTATGGTGAATCACGAAAAATTCCTTCGTTCGCAAAAGCTTGTAGCTGATGACGAGCGACCGGATGGCATCATCGCTGGCGCGACCTCCCGCGTTGCGGATCACGTGCGCATCGCCCTCGGCGAGCCCGGCATATTTCGCGGGATCGAGCCGCGCATCCATGCAGGTGAGAATGGCGAAGCCCCGCGCCGGGGGCATCGCCAGCTTGCCTTTGCCTCCGAAGTCGGCCGCGTACAAACGATTCGCTTCGAGCACCTCAGTAAGAATCTGGCTCATGGCATGCTCCTTTGCTTCTTGCTGGATCATACGAAGGACCGCGCCGCCAAGTGGTCTGCGGCGAATCGATCCGTCCCACCTTGGAGTGCGCGGCTCAGAACGCGCCTTGCGTCTCCGGCAAAGAGACGATTTGCGCATGCTGGAGGAGCAAGCTGGAAATGCCCGCTGCCTCTTCTTCCTCGACGAAGATGGCGGGATCGAGAGTTTCTACCTGGCTGCGGATGCACAGCCGATGGTAGCAACGCACGCCGGCCGCGATGGCCAGCATCCACCAGAGGAACCACATCTTGGCGATAAAGGGAATCATGAATTTTCCTTCGCGGGGGCGGTTCGCGCATCGAAGTGAAGCCCGACTACCCCCCACTAAAGTGTGATTTACCAAACCCGAGCCGCAGTATACCATATAGTCGATTAACATACTTGACATTGTTTGGGGGGGCCGGTGAGCGAACTGGAGTGCACGATTCTTCCTCACGGGATGCAAAACTTGTCTCTCGTCTGCGCTGCGCTCCGCCCCGGTCGAGCTAAGTCCTGCACACTGTGACGCCTGGAATGGCCTCTGACCTGCTAATCCATGGCCGGAGCCGGAGTCGGAGTCTAGCAAGCGAATCGACATAGGCAGAGACAAGCCGGCGCCCGTCGCGGCAGCAACGATGGAAAGCGAGCAAGCAAGCAAGGAAAGAAAGAGGAAATCTCGGATGGCCAGCAATCGCAGCGAAGCCAAGGAATCTGGTTGTAGCCCGACCATCGCGATCATCGGCGGTGGATTCTCCGGCGCAGTTCTCGCGGCGCAGGTTTTGCGCAAGTCCGGCGGCGCAGCCTCGGTGGTGTTGATTGAGCGCGGCCCACGACCGGGCCTCGGCGTAGCCTACGGCACGAAGTGCGGAGAGCACTTGCTGAACGTGCGGGTGCAGAACATGAGCGCGTATCCCGACGAGCCGGAGCACTTTCTACGCTGGGCGCGGTTGCACCACAGCCTTGAAGTAAAGCCCGGCGACTATCTTCCGCGCCGGTTGTACGGTAAGTACATGGCTTCCGTGCTGCAGGCAGAGATCGAACGCCATCCCCGACAATTCACTCACGTGCAGGATGAAGCCGTCGCTCTGGATCGCGTGGGCGACGTGGCAGAAATTCGCCTGCGCAGCGGCGAGACTGTGCGGGCGAGCGAGGTCGTACTCGCCCTGGGAAATTTTCCGCCGGGCGATCCCCATTTGCCGGGAAGGACGGAGCGTAGCCGGCGCTATGTGTCGAATCCTTGGGCGGTTGGCGCGACTCGCGATGCGGCGCAGGATGAAAGCATTTTGCTGATCGGTTCCGGCCTGACCAGCGTGGATATCGCCATCGCCTTGCGGGAACGCGGATGCGGGGGAACGGTACACATTCTTTCGCGCCGCGGCCTGCTGCCGCAGTGTCATCAGGCGACCGCACCCTGGCCGCCGTTCTGGAACGAAACTTCTCCGCGCACCGTGCGCGGGCTCTTGCGGTTGATCCGCATGCAGGTCGAGGCCGCTGAGCGCAGGGGCAGCGACTGGCGCGCGGTGATCGACTCGCTTCGTCCCTTCAGCCCGGAAATCTGGCGTTCGCTTTCTCGTCAGGAGCGGCGAAGATTTCTCCGGCACGTACGGCCGTACTGGGAGGTTCATCGCCACCGCATCGCTCCGGAAATCGCTTCTTTGCTGGCGAGCCAGATGCAGCGCGGTCAGATTGCCACGCACGCCGGCAGAATCAGGGAATACCGCGAGGACGCTAACGGTGTGGGCGTAACTTATCGCGACCGCGAAAGCGGACGACTCAAGCGCTTGCGGGTGGACCGGGTTATCAATTGCACGGGTCCGGAGTCGGACTGCCGCCGCATCGAAAGCCCGCTGTTGCGCGATCTGCTGCGCCAGAAACTCGTGCGTCCCGATCCATTGTTCCTAGGCCTCGATGCCACCTCAGAGGGCGCGCTCCTCGACGCTTTCGGCGAAGCCTCGGATTTTCTTTACACGCTCGGTCCCGCGCGAAAGGGAAGTCTGTGGGAGACGACCGCGGTGCCAG
The DNA here is from genome assembly GCA_049513475.1 of Candidatus Sulfotelmatobacter sp. Lineage (GTDB taxonomy): Bacteria > Acidobacteriota > Terriglobia > Terriglobales > Acidobacteriaceae > Sulfotelmatobacter. The sequence continues at coordinate 11,703 of JBEKWC010000053.1, forward strand.
AAATTCGCCGTCAGGCAGCAGAACTGGCCGAACACCTGCTCGCTGCTCCGGCGCGGGTCGAGTCCGCAGCTTTGGAGCTGAGGTTGAAGACGGTGCGAAACTCCGCGGTGCAGGGCACGGGGCTGGCGACGCCGGCCGCAGCGAGCGTCGCAGCTCGCACCATCGAGACCAGCGATGTCGCGTAATGCGGTCACATAATCAAGGATGAACCGAAGCGGAGGAGAGCGATATGTATTTCGAGCAGTTTTACCTCGGCTGCATGGCTCACGCGTCTTACCTGTTGGCCTCCGAGGGCCAAGCGATCGTGGTCGACCCTCAGCGCGATGTCGATCTCTACCTGCAAGCCGCGCAGCAGCATGGCGTGAAGATCCGGCACATTTTCGAGACTCACCTGCACGCCGACTTCGTTTCCGGGCACAGGGAATTGGCCGCGCGCACCGGAGCCAGGATCTATCTCGGTCCTCACACCGAAGCCACGCTGGCGCACCTGGAGGTCTACGATGGTTTCGAGTTGCGCGCAGGAAAAGTGCGGGTCAAGGTTCTGGAGACGCCGGGCCACACTCCTGAAAGCATTTGCCTCGTGGTCACCGACGAAGAGAAGTCTCCTCACCCGTGGGCGGTGTTGACCGGCGACACTTTATTTCTTGGCGACGTGGGGCGTCCCGACCTCTCCACCACGCACACTCCCGAGATGCTGGCCGGGATGCTCTACGAGAGCCTGCACAACAAGCTGCTCAAGTTGCCGGACGATGTCATCGTGTATCCGGCGCATGGCGCGGGCTCGCTTTGCGGGCGCAACATGCGCGCCGAGCGCTCCTCCACGATCGGCACCGAGCGCCTCACCAACTACGCCTTGCAGATCGAAAATAAGAAACAGTTTATCCAGCAACTGACCGCCAACTTACCCGCGCGTCCCGACTATTTTCCCCTCGACGCGCAGATCAATCGCGCGGGCGCTCCGGCATTATCGGAACTGCCGCCACTGGCGCCAGTTTCCGCGCATGCATTGCAGCACTTAATGCGCGACGGAGTCATCGCTCTCGACGTTCGCCCCGGCGATCAGTTTGCTTCGGGGCACGTTCCCGGCTCGATCAATATTTCGCTGGGGGGTCAATTTGCCACCTGGGCCGGCACGATTCTGGGATTATCAGCCAGGCCGGTGCTGATCGCGTCGTCGCCCGAACAATTGTCGGAAGCCCGGATGCGGCTGGCGAGAGTCGGCATCGACGCTGCCCGCGGATACCTGCACGACGGCGTCGCGGGCTGGATGCGAGCGGGATTCGATTTGGCTGAGCTTCCCCAAATCGAGGCGCAACAACTGAATGAACATCGAGGTGAGTTTCAAGTGCTGGACGTGCGCCGGAAGCCGGAGTGGGAAGCCGGCCACATCGAGTCGGCGAATTCCCATCCTCTCGATCACCTGCAAACATCCCTTCCGCAAATCGACCGCAACGCGCCCATCGCCGTTCTGTGCAAGGGAGGCTACCGCAGCATGATCGCCTGCAGCCTGCTCCGAAAAGAGGGCTTTAAGAATGTCACGAATGTAATCGGCGGCTTCGACGCCTGGGAGAAGTCAGCGCTGCCATCGGTGAACGCGAAACTCGCGGCGGTTTAAGACCGAATTAATCTCTCGATGACTTAAGTTCCGATCGCAACCCAAAGTTGCCCAGATTGATAATGTGCGGTGCGTGGGATCGTGTCATAATCGCCGCATCATGGAAACCTCGAGCCTCGATTTTGTCTATCTGGAAAGCGACCCGCGAACCCAGTTGCCCTCCGCCTGCGTTTATTTGAAGGCGTCAGCAGCCGAGGATTATGCCGGAGTGAAGGCGGACCGGCTGGTCACGAGCCAGTGCTTTAGTTTCAACGAACTGGATTCCGAACTCAGACGATTGCACGCCGAACTGGAAGAGGTTCGAGCCCGGGCGAAGAAAAGGTTCTACAAGACGCATGCCGCCGCCGCCGGCGCCTAGCCCTGCGGGGTATTTACAAGACGCACTAAAATAAAGAAATCCACAGGTCGCGGAACGGAGACTTTAGTCTTATAATCCGCGCATGGAAACTTCCACTCTCGATCTCGCATACCTGGAGAGCGATCCGTCGACAAAGCATCCTTCCGCCTGCATCTACGTGAAAGCAGGTGCCGCCAAGAATTACGCGGGTCTAGCGGCCGGCAAATTGCTTACTTCTCGGTGCTTGAATTTTAACGAATTAGACGCCGAAATCAGAAGGCTCCACGCGGAACTCGATGAGATCCGCGCCCGTGCCCGGAAGAAATTTTACCGGGCAGAGTCGGCGGCCGCTGGCGCGGCCTAGCATAGGCAGCATCTGAATTGGCTTTCGCAACTGGCGCTGTTCTCGCGCCCCTCCACGCTCCTGGAATCAGGATTACTACTTGCGGGTTCCAAACGCGCTGCGCGATTCTCTCTAAATACCCAGTTCTCTGGGATAAGGAGAATTGTCATGCGGCTTGGTGAGACCATTGCCACCTACGATGTGGGGCTGGCCTTGCGCGGCAAGAGCGGCAGATTCGAAGTCACGAGTCGTGCCGGCGATATCTACGACGTCACCTGCAAACCTAGCCATCATGTTTCCAACTTGGAATGGTCGGGCGTGGAATCGTCCGGCGATGGAGCGGACGCGCCGTTCCTCATTCGCAAAATGGCCGAGGGCGCTTCGCCAGTCGAGACCAAAACGACGCCTGCGGAAGCGCCGGATCAGCACAGTCACGCCCCGTCGTCTCCGCTCCCGTTCGTGCTTGAGCAAACGGCAACTGACGCTCCCTCCTCGAGCGCCGGCAATATCGAGCTTATGTATCTCGAAGATGATCCCCGAACCGGACAGCCGTCGGCGTGCATCTGCCTGAAAAGCGAGCCCCGAGATCATTGCCGAGAAGCCGCAACCTTGCTGACTTCCCGCTGTGCAACTCTGAACGAACTGGATTCCGAAATCCGGAGATTAGAGGCGCAACTGGACGAGATTCGGTCCCGCGCCAAGAAAATGTTCTATAAATCGCAAGCGATCGCGGCCAGCGCATAGTCCGCGCCTCTCTGCAATCTCCGCGGATCTTCCGCAGCGAACTCCGCGTTCCAAGCTCTTTGCCTGACCCACGCCGCACTGCGCCGAGACAAGAAAGCCTGCCGAATTCAGGTCGGCAGGCGCCTCAGCTTCGCGGCTCACCCCAACAGCCGGAGCCAGGAAACCAAGGTTGTGACAATCTATCGGAGAATATCTACTAATGCAATCGACAAAGTTGACAATATCGCGTGCAGCGGTTATTGGTTTGTCGACTCACCCCTGAAGCCACCCATGCCATGACGCGGACACCACCCCGCGTCGACGGCCCGAAAGCAGCCGGCGCCCGAGCATCAATTGAGGTATCGCATGGTGAGTTCGATCACAGACAAGAAACTCCGGCAATGCTGTATACTTGCGTCACCCCAACAATTAGCCGTCAGGTTTTGGTTGATGCAGCCGATATTTCCCGAGAGACGAATAGGCCAACTCCCATTGGTCGAGGCAATCTCTGCGCGGGGTTATGGTCGTGCGCAGTTTTGACAATTCGATCCGTTTAGCGCTAAGGAGCTAATCATATGGCGACAGCAGAAGTCCGTCATACGCTGACCGAGCAACAAGCTCGCCAGCTTTCCACCGTCACTAAAACCGTCCCCATGATGGAAGCGATCACGCCTCGCTGGCTGATCACGTTCCTTTCCTGGGTGCCCGTCGAAGCCGGCATCTACCGGCTCAACAAAGTGAAACCCACCCGTCCCGGAACCCGCACCATCGAGTGCGCTCCCGACGAAGAAGTCGACCTGCCCGAAATTTACGTGGACTACGAAGAGAAGCCGCGTGAGTACGCGCTGAATGCGGTGACCAGCGTTCTGGACGTGCAAACCCGCATCTCGGATTTGTACCGCAGCCCGCACGATCAGATCCGCGAGCAATTGCGCCTGATGATCGAGAAAGTGAAAGAGCGCCAGGAGATGGCTCTCATTAACAACACCGAGTACGGGTTGCTCAACAACGTATCGCCCGAGATGAAAGTAAAGTCCCGCAGCGGCGCACCCACCCCAGATGACATGGACGAACTCGTCGCCAAAGTATGGAAAGAGCCTAGCTTTTTCCTGGCGCATCCGCGAGCGATTGCCGCTTTCGGCCGCGAGTGCACCCGCCGTGGTGTTCCGCCGCCCACCGTCACCATGTTCGGTTCGCCGTTCATGACCTGGCGCGGAATTCCCATCGTGCCCTGCGCCAAGTTAGCCGTCAAGGCCGAAACTACGGATATCCTCCTGCTGCGCACCGGCGAGAAGAAGCAAGGCGTCATTGGCCTGTTCCAGCCTGGGCTTCCCGGTGAGGTTTCTCCCAGCTTGTCGGTGCGCTTCATGGGCATCAACCATAAGGCGATCGCCTCGTATCTGATTTCACTTTATTGTTCCATCGTCGTCCTGACGCAAGACGCACTCGGAGTACTGGAGAACGTTCATGTCGACAAATACCACGAGTACAAATAACGGGACGAGCAACGGAGCGAGCCGGCCCAAAGCGGGCGCTTCGAAAGCGGCGGCGCCGGATACGGAAGGGGCGCGTTACTACCCATTCGGCGCGATTCCCCTGCCGGATCCGGCCACGCTCGAGCGCCTGGCGAACGAGTTCTTTCTCTCCATGCCCAGGGACCTTGCCAACGGGCGTAGCGGGGAGGAATCCGCTTCTTCGCCAGAGGTGTTTGGCGATACGCTGGAATCGGAAGAGATTCCTACCGTGATGTTTACGGAAGAAATGCTTCCCATGCAGCGAGCGCCTACGTTCGAAGCATCTCCGAGTATGCCGGCGTCGGCCCCATCTTCACCACCGGGACCGTTGACCGAGACCGATCTGCGGGCGATTGCCGCGTCGTTGGCGGGCTCGATGGCGCTGGTTCCGGGCACGCCAGGAACCGCGCCTGCGCCGCCGGTCGCAGGCGCGCCCCCCGGCTTCTTGGCCGAGGGGAATATTTCGCCACTCACGGTCGCTCCCAAACTGCCCACGGGAAACGAACTGTTTTCGTTCCCAGGCATGCTATCCGTGCCCAGTGCACCGCCGACATCTGTTCCCGGCGGCGCAGATATGAGTGCGCTGCCGCAATCGCCGGCGAGCGTTCCGACCCTACCCGGCTCCGCTCCTTACGCGGTACAAGGCGAAAAGGGAACGTCTCCGGCAGCCGCTTCGCTGTTGCCGCCGATCGGCGAACTTTTTTCTTTTCCTCGCATACCCGCGATGCCCACTGTCCCCGGCATCGAGACCATACCCAACGCTCCGGCTCCGCCAACCTCGCCCTCGGCCGCGCCGCCGGACGCCACCATGACCACCGCCACGGGCCTGGCGCAGCCCCACGACGTGAAATCGCTCACGCCTGCGGTCCCAGGCCACACCGCGCCCGAGCTGCGCGGAATCTCATCCACCCGCCCATCCGGTTCCACCGAAACTTTCGCCGAGATAGGGAAGACGGCGTATCCCGGCGCGGCATCATCGCTCCCCTCATTCAGCGAATTGTTTTCTTTTCCCGGAGTGCCGGGCATGCAGGCCGCTCCGGGCGTTCCAGCATTTCCTACTTCAATTCCAGCGCCCCCATCGACCGAAGCGGACTTGCGCACCGCTACTCCGCTTCCGGCCATCCCGGGATCTGGCAACCTTGCTGGCCCCGAGATCGCAACTCCTCAGGGCGCGCAGAAAGCGCCCGCAACGCACTCGGCCGCCTCGCAACCTGACTCCTTTGTTTTTCGACCCAATCTCGTGCCCTTGGACCTTGGGACCTCGAAACGTCCGCTGGACGCCCATCTCATCCGCCGTGACTTCCCCATTCTCGAAGAGCGCGTGCACGGCCGCCCGCTGATCTGGCTCGACAACGCTGCCACCACCCAGAAGCCGAACGCCGTCATCGACCGCATCTCGGATTTTTATCGCCACGAGAATTCCAACATCCACCGCGCCGCCCACGAACTCGCCGCGCGCTCCACCGACGCTTACGAAAGCGCCCGCGAAAAAACCCGTCGCTTCCTGAATGCCTCAACCACCCGTGAAATCATTTTTGTCCGCGGCGCAACCGAAGGCATTAATCTCATCGCGCAGGCTTGGGGAGGGCGCAATGTGCGCGAGGGCGACGAGGTCGTCATCACGTGGCTCGAGCATCATGCCAATATCGTCCCCTGGCAGATGCTCTGTTCGGAAAAGGGCGCTCGCCTGCGGGTGGCTCCGGTGAACGATCGCGGGGAAATCATTCTCGAAGAGTACGAAAAACTGCTGGGTCCGCGCACGAAAATTGTATCGTTAAGCCAGGTCTCGAATGCGCTCGGTACCATTACGCCGGCGCGCGAGATGGTTGAGATTGCCCACCGCTACGGCGCTCGCGTGCTGGTCGATGGCGCACAGGCTGTTTCCCACATGCCGGTGGATGTGCAGAGCCTAAATTGCGATTTCTATGTATTTTCCGGCCACAAGGTTTTCGGGCCTACGGGAATCGGCGTGGTCTACGGCAAGCTCGACGTGCTCGAGGCCATGCCCCCCTGGCAGGGTGGCGGAAACATGATCGCCGACGTGACCTTCGAAAAAACTACGTATCAGCCCTCCCCGGCGCGCTTTGAGGCCGGTACCGGCAACATCGCGGACGCGGTTGGCCTTGGGGCTGCGATCGACTACGTGAGCGAGATCGGCATGGAAAACATCGCCGCCTACGAGCACGAACTGCTGAATTATGCGACCGCGAAACTGCTTGCCGTGCCCGGCCTGCGCCTGATTGGCACCGCGCACGAAAAGGCCGGCGTGATGTCTTTCGTTCTCGACGAAGTTCGCACCGAAGATGTTGGAGTCGCTCTCAATCAGGAGGGCATCGCGGTGCGCTCTGGCCACCACTGCGCTCAGCCCATCCTGCGCCGTATGGGGGTCGAGGCCACGGTTCGTCCGTCGCTTGCCTTCTACAACACCTGTGAAGATATCGATGCGCTGGTCGCGGCGCTATTACGCCTTCAGGCAGGGCGCGGCCATCGCAAACTATGATCGTGGCTGTGATCTGGGCGAGGACGGAAACAGGGATGTTCCTCCCGTCGTTGGCGTTCCAGCCATAAGGCACCAACATTTCTGGGCGATAGCCCAGTCTTCTTGTGCGCGGATCACCAGCACGCGCACGGAAGAATCGGCGGCCGCGATATCGTGGTCCGAAGGTTGCCCGAGATTCTTGCCGGCATCGAGCTTCAGCCCGAGATAACCGAAATCATCGCAGGCTGCGGAGCGGACTTCCGCGGAATTTTCGCCGACTCCGGCGGTGAAGATCACCGCGTCGGCTCCAGCGAGAACGGCAACCATCGCGCCAATCCCGGATCGCAGCCGATGAAGGTAAATATCAAACGCGAGTTTGGCTCGCTCGTGGCCTTTCTTCATCGCGGCCAGAATTTCGCGCATGTCGCCCGACACTCCCGAGACTCCAAGCAGGCCGGATTCTTCATTCAGAATCGTATCGAGGCGTTCGCCCGATAATCCTTTTTGCCGCACAAGGTAAGTGAGAATGCCGGGATCGACCGAACCGGAGCGCGTCCCCATCATTAAACCTTCGAGAGGAGTAAAGCCCATGGTGGTGTCGACGCTATGGCCGTCGCGTATTGCGGCCAGGGAACAGCCGTTGCCGAGGTGACAGCTCACCAGTCGCAACGAATTCAATTCTTTTCCTAACAACCGCGCCGCGCGGCCGGCGCAGTATTCATGGTTGATCCCGTGAAATCCGTAGCGGTGAATGCCTTCAGAAAACCATGCATAAGGGCCGGGATAAACCTTTGCAGCCAGCGGCATATCGCGATGGAAGCCGGTATCGAACACCGCGACCTGCGGCACGTTGCCCAGCAGTTTCTCGACCACGGCCATGCCTTCGAGTTCGGCGCGATTGTGCAGCGGAGCGAAGGCGGAAACCTGCGCGATGGCAGACTTGACCTCAGCCGTGACCCTTACCGGCTCTGTATATTGCGGACCGCCGTGCACCACGCGATGGCCGACCACATCAATCTCAGACGAAGCGGAAAGCACGCGAGCGTCGCCCTGCCAAAGATTGCCCAGCAAGTGAGTCACCGCCTGCTCGCGCGAGCCGGTCGGCGTGTGTTGCTTGCGCTCGACGCCGGTTGCGTTCTTCAGCGAAAGCTCGGCGTTGCCGCCCTCCCACTCGATCGTTCCCTCCCAAAGACACGCCGGCGGATCATCCGGCAGCGAATCGCCGATCTCGTAGAGGGAGGTCTTTTGGCTGCTGGAGCCGGAGTTGAGAACGAGGATCTTCATTGCAGAAGTTAGATTAAGAAAAATTGGACTAGGACTCTAGGCGGGCATGCGGCACAGCGCCGCGCCGCCGGCGATTCCGGCATCGGCCCCGTAGAAGGCCGCAACCAGCGGGATATCCTGACAATGCGAGTTCACGCACCATGCGGGAAGCAGGTCGCGTATTTCGCCGAGGAAAGGTTTCAGCATGGAAGCCGCGCCGCCGCCGATGATCATGACATCGGGTTCGAGCAAATCCACGATATTTCCCAGCCACACCGCTAGATACATCGCGGTTTCCTCTAAGACTTCTTTCGCCAGAGCGTCGCCGGCGGCATAAGCTCGGCCCACCATTTCGCTGGTGATGCGCTCGAGGTGTCCTCCGGCTAACCCCAAAATCGCCGAGGTGCGGCCTGCGGCGATTTTTTCCCCGGCGCGCCGGGCAATGGCCGGCCCCGAGGCCAGCACTTCGATGCAGCCCAGCTTGCCGCAGCCGCAGCGTGGACCGCGATAGTCGATGGTATTGTGTCCACCCTCGGCCGCAGCGCCGGTGCGACCGTGATAGATGCGGCCGTCGAAGACTATGCCGGTTCCGATGCCGGTGCCGATCGTGGCCGCGAAGACGTTGCGATAGCCGCGCCCCGCGCCCCACAGGGCCTCGGCCAGCGCCGCCGCATTGCCATCGTTATCGACGCGAACCGGTAATTTGTAGACCTTCGCAACTTCGGCAGCCAGCGGAAAGTTGCGCCAGCCCGGCAGATTGGGAGGATTGACCACCACGCCGGTGCGAGGATCGAGCGGCCCCGGCGCGCAGATGCCGATGCCCGAGATCGGAGCTTTCGTCTGCGCCTCTGCCGTGGCCGTGCCACAGGCTGAATCGATCGCCGCGATCACCGCTGCCAAGCCGGCGGCGGCATCGTTGGCGACCATCGGAACCCGCGTCTGACTGGTGATTTTCCCGCTAGAGGTCACCAGGCCGGCGGCGACCTTGGTGCCACCGATGTCCACACCGATGTTGTACTCATCCCCTGCGGTTTGCGTCATGGCTTGCCAAAAGGGTGCTGTTGTTGTCTAAATTGAGCGGAGAGACGAGTGGGGTTGGAGTCGGGCGCGGCCAATTCTCAAGCGGGCCAGAAACCGTAGGCCGACTTGAAGAGCAGGCGACTGAGGACCGGCCGCTCCCAGCTTCTTGTTCCCGAGAAACCATACGGCAGCGCTGCGGCGATGTCAATCATGCTGACTCGGTTTCCTAGTTGAGGGCGTCATCCCGAAAGCCGGCGCAGTTCAGCCGGGCGAGGAATCTCCGTGCAGTTAGAAACATGCGCCGGGGGAGATCCTTCGCTCCGCCTGCAAAGCGGCGGGGCTCACTAGGACGCCGCCACGATACAGTCAGTCGGCGGGAATCCCCTCAACCGCATCCCCGTCGACTTGATGCGCAATTCGATTGGCCTGAACCATCGGCAGCGTTGCCTGCACGCAAGTGCCCGTGCCATGGCAGGTGATGAGGAGATGCCCGCCTAATTCTCTAAGACGCTGCTTCATACCCCCCAGCCCCACCCCAACGCCTGCTCCAGTTTCATGAAACAGAATCAGCTTTTCCGCGGGAATGCCTCTGCCGTAATCCCGAATGCTGAGCACGGCACTCTCGTCATTCGTGGTTAGAAAGATGTCCACGGCAGCGCTACCGGAGTGCCTCTGGACATTGGTCAAGCTCTCTTGCAGAACTCGAAACAGCACCAACTCTGCACTCTTGCTGAGGCCGCCGGCGGCAGCATCCAATTCCAGATGAGCCCGGATTCCGCTGCGTTTGGCAAAGCCATCCACGTACCAGCGAGCGGCGGAGGTAAAACCGACTTCGTCCAGCAAGGGCGGATGCAGCAAGTGCGAAGTGGTGCGTATATCTTTCAGTGCGTCGTCGGTGAAGGAATTCAGCTCGTCTAACATTTTTGGAGCTTCCGGCACATCGCTGATCAAAGACTCGAGCGCGGCCAGAGTCATCTTCAGGGCCGCGAGAGTTTGCCCGGTGCTGTCGTGCAGGTCGCGGGCGATGCGGCGGCGCTCTTCATCCTGCAGCCAAAGCAGGCGGGCCGAGAGGGCCTGCAGCGACTCTTCGGTTTGTTTGCGGATTTCGACTTCCGATTCCAACGTCACCAGGCTGGCGCTCAGTTCGCGGGTGCGCTCCTCGACTTTTTGCTCCAGTTCCTGGTGCGATTTTTGCAGCGCCTCCTCGGCCACCTTGCGCGCGGTGATGTCGATGGTCACGCCCACGATGCGCGCCGGGGCCTGGCTCTGATCGCGAATCACCTCGCCGAAGGATTCCATCCAGCGCATTCCGCCGTCGGCGTGGGTGATGCGGTACTCGCTGTAGTACTCGCCTCCCGCGTTGCGCAGCGCATCGGCCAAAGCCTTATCGACGATGGGATAATCCTCGGCATAAATCATCTGTCGGATTTGACGGCGAGGATCCGCGACCGAGCCCGGCATCAGCCCCCACAAGGCCTCGAATTCCGGCGAGCAGAAAATTTCTTTCGTCTTACAATCCACCTCCCAGGCGCCGGAGTGCGCGACCCGATGCGCCATCCGCAGTCTTTCTTCGTTGGCCTGCATCTTGCTTTCGGTGTGCTTGCGGTCGGTTACATCGAGCACGATCCCTGCCATGCGGAGGGGCTGGCCATTCTCGAAGGTGGCGCTGCCCTTGGCGTGTATCCAACGGATGGTACCGTCGGGCCAGACCACGCGATAATCCCTTTCGTAGTCGGGGCCGCCTCCGCTGGCGAGGTAGGCGCGGTTGGCTAAGTCCGTGGCCTCGCGATCGTCGGGATGAACCGCGGCGAGGAATCTGGCATAAGAGATTTTCTCGCTTTGCGGAATGCCGAACAGTTGTTTGCAGAGCGGGGACCACTGCAGTTCGCCCGAGGCGATGTCCCAATCCCATAATCCCGCTTGGGCGCGGTCGGCGATGAAGCGCATCCTCTCTTCGCCATTTCGCAGCGCTTCCTCAGCGACGAGCCGTTCTGCAATCTCCTTTCTTAGTCGTGCCTGGGAGCGGCGCTGCGATTCTCCCAGCGCAATGATCAAGGCGCATAACAGAAAGAAGGTGATGATTCCCGTGCTTTCGCGATTGGGATGTTGCAGCGCCAGGGAATGAGTTCGCGGCAGCAGCCAAAACTCTATCCCCAGCAGACCGGCCAGGGCGGTAACCACAGCCGGCCCCGTGCCGCAGCACCATACCGAAAAGATCACGGCGCTGCAAACAAGCACGTAGGGATGGGTGGCTCCCAGAAGAGGAGAAAGCTGATCGCGCAGAAGCAGAGCGACGATAGCCGCCGTGATCGCCAGTCCGTAACGCTTCATCGAGGATGCGTTTTCCAAGTTGATTTCGCCACCAGGGAGATTTCTGGTCGACGCTGGCGGTGCGGAGCGGGCACCGTTAGGCTGAGCCAGTCCTAACCGGCGGTTACTATCGTAGTCTGCTGGAGTTGCCGCCGCAAGCCTCGTCTGCGCGGTGCAGAAAACAGTTTTCTTGTGCGGAAAAAGGATGGGTTGCTTGGAAAAGGCAGCCCGCATCCCTTTCGCAGCCGCATCCGTTTGGGTCCACCACAACGTGACCGCCCCTTAGCGACTTGAAAATCTCAACCCTGACGTCATCTTTTTTATGGCGTTCGCAAAATAAATCCAGCGAGTGCGGCTTCACAAAACTTTCTTCTGTGTTCATGGCTCGGGGAGACAAGATTCGGGCCTGCTTCGAGAATTTGTGTGTTATTCTGAACCGCCTTAAAGCCCCGGGGGATTCATGCCAGCCAGGTTCAGCGTGCGTTTTTTCTTGACTTTTTTTTCCTTGTCTTTGCTAGCTGCGTCGACGGTTCAAGCCCAGCAAGTGGGCACCAATGTCAACATGGTCACGGGAACCCAGTGGCCAGGCGGCGACCCTTTTCTGCAGCGGCAGAATGAGCCTTCGATGGCGATCTCGTCGCGCAACTCCCTGCACATGGTTGCCGGCGACAACGACTATCGGTCGGTGGATCTGCCTTCGGTTTCGGGCGAGGCCGCGCCCACTGGCGATGCCTGGTTGGGCTTCTTCACATCGTTCGACGGCGGCCAGACCTGGACCAGCAACCTGGTCCCGGGATACCCGCAGGATACGTCGATCCAGGGCGTGCTCTCACCGATTCACGGCTTAGGCGCGGGCGCAGATCCCTCGGTGCGTGCAGGCACGAACGGGATGTTCTACTACGGCGGTCTGGCCTTCAATCGCCAGGTGGGTGGCACCAGCAAAGTATTCGTGGCTACCTACACAGACGATAACGATATCGAGGGCAGCAACTCGATTCGTTACCTCTGGACCACGCAGGTCGATGCCGGAAACGCCAATCTCTTTGAAGACAAGCCGGCGATCGCGGTCGATATTCCGCGCTCCTGGTCGGGGCTGTGCGTGATCCCGGCGCTGCCGCTGAAAAAGACTCAGATCTTCCGCGCAGGAACGGTCTATGCGGCTTGGACGCAATTCACCGGCCCGGAGGCGAACGGCGTCGCGGCGATCATGTACTCGCATTCCATCGACTGCGGCCTCACCTGGACTCCGCCGCAGCAAATCAGCGGCACGGCCAAAACCAATCAAGGCGCCGCGCTGGCCATCGACCCCAATACCGGCGCGCTTTACATCACATGGCGCGTCTTTGCGTCCACGAACCCGACGCAGTCTGACGCCATCATGTACGTAGCCTCCTTCGACGGCGGCTGCACCTTTACCAAACCGGCGCTGGTGGCGAACATCAACACCTTCGATCAGGGCGACACTTCCGTTTCTTTTCGCACCAACGACTATCCGACAATTTCGGTGGATAACGCCAGCCATGCGTACGTGGCGTGGTCGCAGCGCAACGCAGGGAACATCAGCGCCAACGGGGGCGATGCCCGCATCGTGGTTTCCACTGGAATCCCGACCTCGAATCCCAAGAGCATTCCGCTGCAGTGGAGCGCTCCGCTGGTGGTCGATAATTGGGCGGGCCGCGGTCATCAATTCATGCCCGGCATGGCATTTTCCGCGGGCAAGCTGACAGTGGCATGGTACGACATGCGCAACGACGATCTGCTTGCGATTTATACCGCGCTCGGAGTTGCGGGCGAATTCTCGGAGCAAGAGGAAAACGACGGCGGAGCGCCCGACTTCCCTGTATTCGGAACTTATATTCAGGATCCGGAACCGCCCTTCTCGTCGGACGCGCGCCGGCAGACGCTCGATGTGCGCGCGGCGCAGGCCACGCCCGGGGATCCTCCGGTCTTCTTTCCGTCGGTGCAAGTCACCAGTTATCCCTACGGCTCCGTGCCGGGGAGTTCTGAAATTCAGCAACTGCAGGTCGACCCGCCGAATCTGCCCATGTTCCAGAGCGGAACCCTGCCATTTTTTGGCGACTACATCGACGTGGCGGGGCCGACGTTCGTCCCGCTAGAGAACGGCAGTTGGCGCTTTAACAATCTGGCGACCGACCCCGATTTCACGCACGTGGTATGGGCCGACAATCGCGATGTGGTTCCACCGGCGGATGGCAATTGGGCCAACTACACGCCGCCAACATATCCCGGATCGACGACCAGCATCTTCGACCCGACGCAGACTCGCCCGGCTTGCACCCCATCGACCGTGGACACCGGCGACCGCAACCAGAACATCTACACGGCGCAGCTCGCGCCGGGTCTGGTGCTCAGTTCGCCTGGGAACTCGAAGCAATTGGGAACCGGCTCGAATGGCCAGTTGATCCAACGCCAGTTTGCCATCGTTGTCGCAAACACGACGGCGCAGACACAATACTATGAGCTGACCGTAGCAGCCCAGCCCACCGGCGGCGCGGCATCTTTTCTTCAATTCGCGGTTGCGGGCCAAGTCTTTCCATTGACGCAAATTCAGGTTGAGGTTCCTCCGTTGTCGAGCACCTCCCGAGGCCTCTTCGTGACTTCTACGGTTACGACCGCGACGGTCACGGTGAACGCCGCGCAACTGACCGGCCTGGGCGGCACCGTCGTGTCCGGTGGAGAAACTGCGTCGGTGACCATCAACGCCGACCCCAATAATCCCGCCAGCATCGATACGAACATTGCGACCGCCGAGAGCTACACGCCGTCGATTGCAACTCCGAACATTGCGAACCCGAACATCGCCAACCCGAATATTGCGAACCCGAATATCGCCAATCCGAACATCGCGAATCCCAACATTGCCAACCCGAACATCGCGAATCCAAATATTGCGAACCCGAATATCGCGAATCCCAACATTGCCAACCCGAATATTGCCAATCCCAATATCGCCAACACAGATCTCTCGGACGGCACCATCACCGACGGCACCTGGGCGATTACCAACACGGGGAATACCTCCAGCGCATACTCGGTAAATTTGATTGGTCAGAGTCCTCTACGGCACCTACTCGACGCCTCTGGTGACGCCCGCCTCGGGATGCACGCTGATCACGGAATCGCACTTCGTTCCGGTGACGAATATCATCAGCCCCTCGTTTGCGACGCTCTCCCAGCTTTTCCAACCCGCGGCGACCAATCCCACGCTGCCCGGACTGGCGCTCAAGCCGGGCGAGACGAAATATATTACCGTGCGCGTTTATGACCCCACGACCAATAATCCTGCTCAGGCTTTGCTCGATTACAACCCAATCACGGCAGTCACGCCGGCCGTAGTATCACAGGGCGCGAACACTGGAACTACGCAGCCCCCGGCTACGCTGACCATTCTGACCAAGGTGCTGCCACAAGCCACGCTCACCGGCGCTTATCCGGTGCAGACGCTGCAAGCCACCGGCGGTTCCGGCGCATACACCTGGTCACTGGCCAGCGGCAGTACTCCAGCGGGCATTACGCTGAGCGCTACCGGAGCGATTTCAGGGACGCCGACCGGAACTCCGGGAACTTCTTCGTTCACAGTGCAGGTCAAAGATGCCGTCGGCGATATCGCGCAGCAACCCTTGACGATCGTCGTGAATGCGGCCCCGGTGATCTCGCCGGCGAGTTTAGCTGCGGCGACGCAGAGCGAAACATATTCGCAGGCATTCTCGGTGAGTTCGGGAACAGCGCCGTTCACTTGGAGCGCTTCCGGGCTTCCGTCCTGGCTTACGTTTAACGCTGCGAGCGCCACGCTCAGCGGGACCGCGGCCTCGGGCTCGTTCAACATCACGATCAAAGTCACAGACGGGAACGGCGTCTCGACTTCCAAGCCTTATACACTGCTGGTGAATCTGCCGCCCACGATCTCGCCCGCGAGTTTAGCGGCGGCGACGCAGAGCGAGATCTACTCGCAAACCTTCTCGGTCAGTTCAGGAACGGCTCCGTTCACCTGGGGCGCTTCCGGGCTACCGTCCTGGCTTACGTTCAATGCCGGGAGCGCGACCGCGAGCGGCACGGCGGTCTCGGGATCGTTCGG
>JBEKWC010000054.1:0-27355 GCA_049513475.1 Candidatus Sulfotelmatobacter sp.
CTCGAAAGCTACGAGGCGGTGGTTGGTGATGGCCACGCGATGGGTGTAGCGGGCGAGATAGCCGAGCACATGATGAGGACCACCGAAGGGTGGCTTGGCATAGACGACCCAGTTCTCGCGGAAGAGGGGACGCAAGAAGGAGCGGAAAGCCTTCTCGTTTTCGAGCGGCTTGAGAGTTCCAGCGAAGGTGAGCTGGTGCTGCTGGAATCGTCGCTTTAAGCCGGCAACGAACTTTCCGCGGAAGACGCGACTGAGTACACTTTGCAACCTTATCTATAGCCAACAGGGCGAAGTGGGCGCATCCTGGGCGTTCTCTCCCTCGCCAAAAAGTACGGCACCGGGAGCGGCAAAAGCCATCTGGCACAGGCCATCGGCCAGGCCGCCATCCAACAAGGCTATCGTGTGCTCTACAGCGAGACCCATACCTTGCTCGAGGAACTTGCCGAAGCCTCGATCGACGGCACCCGCAAACAGCACATCGAGTCTCTGGTCACTGTACCTTTGTTGATCATCGATGACTTGGGCATGCGGAAGTTATCCCTCACCGCCGCCGAAGAACTCCTGGAGATCATCATGCGACGCTATGAGCGCGCTAGCACAATGATTACCTCCAACCGACCGGTGGATGACTGGGGGAAACTGATGGGCGACAGCGCAGCGGTTACCGCCATGCTCGATCCCTTGCTGCATCATGGCCACGTTCTGAAATGCGGCCCACGCAGTTGGCGCACAAAAACTGCCTTGCCTCCGCAGCAGGCGGTAGGATAGAACAACCTATGTCTTGGACGGCTTCCAAAGTATGGCCGGTTTTGAACTGATCATTTATGGACCGCTTTTCAGGTGATCACTGAGGGCGAAGGTAGCGGAATAGGGGACAGGCTGGAACAGCCAACTAGAGTTTAGGCATCGCTCGTGGCCGTAAGTAATCTCTACGAGTCAGAAGGAGAAAAAACCATGACAAAAAAGCAGACTGATACGAAAACTACCGCCCACATCACCGCCCAACCCGCTTTCACCAGAGAGACCTCCTCGGTGCTGAAGTTCAGACGAAGGAAAGACGGCCTTCGCGACACCGCGTATCTGAAAGACCATTTTCTAAGAAGTTGATTATGAAGCAACGAAGGACGAGATTTACGCGTCTAACTTGATCGGTGATTAGCAAGATGCTTTTTTAAGCCGTCGCGAAGAGTTCGGGCATGCTCGTGGCCTGGGACGAGTTGCAACAAACTGTCCAATTCCTGAAGAGCCCGTTGATACTGTGCCTTTTCTTGATTGCCGTCGCTCAGATCCCCGAGCTCGATGTGGGTAATAGCCTTGTCATAGTGAAGCTGAACGTTGTCTGGTTGTCTCGTCAACAAAGAGGAGAAATCATCAATAGCTGTCTTCAAGCTGTCCCCCGCCTCCCTTAAACTTCCCAATGTCTTCAGCACTGATCCGAGGTGTGAGCACGTTGTTGCTCTAGAACTTAGGAGCAGGAGATCGTCGGGGGCAAGTTCTAGGGCATGACTCAAGACCTGCTCGGCGGCTCGATAATGCTGGGCCGCTGCGTCGTATTGGCCTTGACGTGCTTCCAAACCACCCAAATTGCGCAAAACAAGTTGCTTATTAATTAGTCCCATAACATCTTCTTGGGAATTCTGCAGCGAGTCCTCGAGAACCATCAAAGCGTTACGGTAGCTGTTGGCTGCAGAGTCGAAGTGGCCTAAGTGCTGATGCATCTGACCTTGCTGCATAAGTGCTCTTGCTTTGATAGTGAGGGATTCATTGCCTTCTGGCGCATGTTGCAAAGCCCGTTGGCACGCATCAAGAGCCTTTCTCAAACAACTCGTGGCTTGTTCGATTTGCTCGAGATTAGCGTAAACACTACCCAAGATGACATACGAGCCCGCCAGATTGTTCAGCGCATCGACGTCATTTGGCGCGAGCTTAACTGCCTTTAGAAATGCAGATATTGCTTTGCCGTAAGTCTGCTCCGCTTCCTGCGATTGGTTGGTTGTCCACAACAGATCGGCTAAGCCGCGGAAAGCAAGCCCGAGATTATTGTGGGCGCCGACATCATCCTCAGAGAGTTTTACTGCCTCCGTCAGCGTGGTAATTGCCTGCTGGAGACAACCTGTGGCGCTTTCGTGTTGGCGCAACTGTCTATACGCCCGGGCCAATCCCACCAATGCCATGCCCTTGTTATTACGAGCAGCGACATTGTCCGGTTGAGCGCCAAGGACTGCTTGCGCCGCAGCAACACTTTGACAATAGTCCTGGGCCGCCTTCTCGTATTGGGATAGTTCCACTTCTAAGTCACCGAGCCTGCGTTGGATAAATGCCTTGTTCCAGTTTGCTGGGACCGAATCATTCGCACGTTCCAGAATCGTGTCCAGCGGAGCGATTGCCTGTCTGTATAACGCCTCCGCTTCCTTGTGGTGGCTCGAGGCAAATGCGATGTCGGCAAGCCCCTTCAGTGCGAGGGACTTGTTTGTACACACTGGTATCAGTCCCGGTTCTTTTCCCAGTATCACATCGAACGTTACTACGGCCCGTCGATAGTATTCGCCTGCTGTCAGGTGTCGCGCCACCTTCGACTGAAGATCACCGAACGTAAGCAGCGAAAGGCCCAGTTGATTCTGGATGTCCATATCTTCCGGTGAGAGCTGCAATGCCTGCTCGAGCTCTTTGGTCGCCAACAAGTATTCCTGTTCCGCTTCCTCATACCGAGCCAGTGCGGAAAAGTAGTCTCCTTGGACCTTGGCTGCTAAACCGCGCTCGTGGGGTTCCGAAATCCGCAATTCGCCACGCAACGCAAGGAGAGCGCGACAGATTTCGTATTTGCTCTCTTGTATTGCGTTGCCAAACTCAGTGGCCCATTCGCGTATTCCGTTCTTCCAATCCAGTTGGCAAGCATGATAGATCGACTCCGCCTTAGCCGACGGGTCCCCGGTCATCGCAAGCGTCCGATAATAGTTTTCCAAAGTTTCGTCAGCTCGCCTGACAGATTCGTTCGCCTCGTCCCGCAGGATTTTCCGCAACAGATCGTGAATCCGATATTGACCCTCACCATTTTGGTAAATACGCCAGACGAAAGAAAATGCAGTCAGGGTTCGAAATGCTGCTTCAGTGGCCTGGAAATGTAAAGCCCTACCGAGTGCCAGATACACTTTAAAGTCGAACGCTCTGCATGCGCTCAGTGAATACACAGCGGTCTTAGGTTCCTGGTCTACGTAGCGCAAGAGACGCTGCGTAAGTCCAGCATCCGCACTCTCCATATTCCTAGTCAGATCGGAAGATTCGAGCGTTTGTCCGGCCTGCGATGCCGCCAGCGCCACATCTGCGCACAAACCAAGATAGAGGGGGTGAACCTCGTTAGCTCTAACCGTAGCCAGGCAAATTAAGCGTTCACGTACACTCGGTTGCTCTACTCCAGCAGCGTTAAGGTAGTGGTGCGCATCGCTGTCCGAAAGATGCCCGATGTGGTAATGCTGCAAACATTCGCTTGCGACAGGCTCTTTGGCAGCATGGCTCCAGCGGGGCGGTTCTCGCCCGGCCATCACGACGACAATCCCACTACCCAGGTCCAAGTTCCGAAGCAGGCATCGAACCCACTCATCGCGTTGAAAGTACTCATAGTCCGAGAGATCTCTCCTGCCGCCCCAGAAAGCCTCATGCGTATCAAAAAAGAGAATGATTCGTCTATCAGTCCCTTTCCCTGTTGCGACATTAAGATCTTCGGCAAAAAAACGAGGGAAATTGTCGAACAGTTCGGACTCTGGCTCCATTTCTTGGATGCGTTCTATTGCGCTCGTTTCTATATTTCGCCGACTGAGATAAAGCGTGAACCGCTGGCGTAGCTTCCCGGTGACCAAATTGAAGATAGCCTTGCCCAACTCGACGCCTGGAACCTCCTTAATGAGCTTTAGCAACTCTGTTGCAACATCCAAATCCTCAGATGGGAATAAGGTTTTCAGCCGCTCCGGCTCCAGCTGATTAGTTTGGTGCAGATACCAAATTGAAGCGAAATCGAAGATGGGGAAGCGCACCTCTCTCTTCCCAAGTGCACGCCGCAACATTAAAAGCGCGGAGAAAGCCTCCTGTGGTCGATCATGGCCACGCGGCGGCATACCAAAATCGAGAATTGCCTGCGCCGAAACGGCAGCCTGCGTAGCGTTTACAACGTTTACCATGAACTCGTCGTTCGGCTTATCCTTGACCCAGGCCCAATTGTCAGGAAGGAACTGACGTGAGCAATATTTTTGTAGATACCGCAGTAGCAGCGACTTGCCATTCCCGCCATCACCATGGAGAAAAAGGATTTGATTCTTGGGCTCGTCATTCAGATAAGTCAGAAACAGGCGTACAACATCGTACCGGTCGCAAAACAGTCTCAGGGCCGGGGCACTCTCGGTGATGCTCGCCGGCCCCTCCACTTTGTGGCGAATGTTCACATTGACCACCCTTAATCCCTCGAAAGTGCCGGAGTTCGACCGTCACTGTCAATGAAATCGGAAATATTTTTTGATACATCCATGTTCTCACACTACGAACTCATTTGGTTTTGGTTGCCTGCGAAGCGGTGGGAAGGATGATCTTACCCGCCTTTAAGTCGTAAGCAAAGTGCTGATCGGCATCGTTTGTGTAAAGGTAGGTCGCAATCCCAGCTTGCTGCATCATCGCAATAAGTCTCTGGTTCGCCACTTGCATGTGAAAGCGCATCTCAGTGGCGCGTTCGCTATGGACGAGCAATTTGTCGCCTGAAATCTCGGCGTAACCTGCTACACCCTCTCTTGCAAACGATGCATTAAACGTCTTCAAGAGCATCTCTCGCGCAGCCGACTGATTCGAGGAGTTGGCAGATGGCTCCGCTGTCGTTTGGCTCGGGGCTGGTTCCAGTTGTGGCCCACCAATGCCAAAATCAAACCCCTGCGGATTCACGCCCGTTGTAATTAAGTATTCTCCGTCCTTCAAATCCTGCGTAGGAACTACGTCCCAACCGCCAATGTTGCGCTTGACGATTGTAGTGGTCACGGTTTTCTTGGCGTCAAATCCGCTGTGCCCGCCGAACATTCCTGCGGAAGCCATTCTGGATTCTCGATGATCCGATTTTTCATCTAGTCGGACCATTATCAAATCGCCGGGCTGTCCTGTTCCGAGGCCACACAACATCGCAAGGGCAGGTGCTCCGAGTCCACAAACAAGAACGAAACGGGGGCGGTTTGACGACAGTTGTAGCGGCGAATGAGCACCACGAAATGTCCATGCCACATTCGCTTTCACCACATTGTTCGATTGCTGCGAACCCGAGTAAGCGGCGGGACTTAGTGCTTGCGGTGTGCCGTTCTGATCGGCGTAAATTCCCGCTGCCTGTGGAGTAACTTGTCCAAATGTGGGGATGCACGCAAGCACAAAAAAAACGACAGTTGTTCCTGCCAAACGACGTAGCGCCAGTGCCTTCATAGCGTTGGAGGGTACACCCGAAACACTCAATAGGCAAATAACAGACCAGCCCTTGCTCGAATTCGAGAGCCCCAGAACACTCCTAACCGTCTGGACAAGACAGGTATACAATGTGTGCCGTTTAAGGGAGTTGTCTTGGTTCAGCGTGAAATGCTGAACCAAGACAGTGCTGCCACTCAACATCGGCCTGAACCACGAATATCTGGCAGCAGGCTTGTTCGGCCTCCTTGTTTTTCTCGCACTTCTGTTCCGTCCTCGCAGCGTTCCAAGCCACTTTGGAACTTGGCTGCTGATGCTCGGCGGAGCCTATATTCCCGGCTTCTTGATGGCCATTCTCCCCCTCTGGTTTTTCCGGGGCGAGACACGTGCAGGCGATATCGCTCTGGCCGTTGAGTGTTGGCTGCTCGGCGAAACGGGATTGCTTCTGCTTATGAAGCGCTATGACACCGTTCGGCGCGGCGCCTTTCGCACCGCCCTGGGTTTGGGGATCGCCTGCGCCGCTTTGTACTTCAGCTTTCTCTCACGGTTGCTCGCAACAAACACACCCATCCCTGCCGAACAAGCGAGCTTTTGGACGATGGAGGTCATTTTCTCCGCATTGTCTCTCTGCTGGGTGTTCATGCTCGTTCTCGCTGCGGGCACATGGGTCCTGCATGCGAGGTGCCTGGCGCCGTTGCACCTAGCATCAAACAAGTCTCAGAAAGCCGAGCCCGAAGCGAGCACTCCTCAATTCGCAAAATATGCGCGGGCCCGCGCTGCATTCTGCACCGCAAGGCTCTCGCTGGCGGTCTCGGCGTCCATGATCAGCTTGGTCACCGTGTTTCTCTGGGCGGGAGCTTTCTCCTTCGCCAACAAATCGTTCAATCTCCTTGCAGGCGTCAATATCAGTTACCCCCCGCCGCCGTTCTACTCCATCACCCGGTTGATTGTGCCTAGCGCCAAGCAAGCTCGCTACCTTGTGAGTAAAGCCGACAAGAATAAAGCCAATTGCGGCAAAGACAGCGATGAAGACAACTCCTGCGAGGCCGGCAGCGATGCTCCCGCCGAAGGTCCCCCGTGTGCCGCCCTTTCGCCTACTGACCAGGACACTCTTCAAAAACGCCCCAATAAAGTGGAGCAGGTCCTGGTTGCGAACGGCGGCTTTACCCCTTTGCCTGTCGAAGATTTGCAGTCACGCATCGAAAAACTTAATAAAGCCGCGGGAATCAAGCCTCGCCCTGGATATGGCTGCGTAATTCGCGTTTATCTGCTGGAGAACAAGGCCGGCATTGCAGAACACACCGAGTTCCACGTGCTGGCCCGTGCCTTGCTCCTTGCACGACGGCCCACCCCAAAACGATCATCGCCAGTGATGGTTGGGAAATGAAGGTGCTGGGACCGAACGGATTTGAGAGGACATACACATAGGTGGGAAGCGCGGGGGCAGCACCAGGCGTTGGTGATCGCTAACGTCCCGCTGAGATTGCTGCTGGCGAAGGTGGTGCAGCGGTGTACCGCAGGGCGTCAGTGAAGGGGCTGATCCCCCACGATTCAGCCCCGAACCCACTTGTCATGTTTTGGTAGCAATTTGGTAGCAAATTGCGCCGAGTATTACGGTTTTGCCGGTTCCTCCGGTTATTAACTCCTTTAAAGTCAATGGCCGGCTGCCATGCTGCTACCTTGACACGGTAGAGGTCAGGAGTTCGAGTCTCCTCGTGCCTACCATATTTTCAATCACTTCCGGCGCTGGTATACCCGTCACCACCTGATCTGTGTCGTGGTTTGTGTCGTAACCCTCGCTTTTGCTCCCCTTGAGTGTGCTTCCCATCGGTTTCGCGGAGAGGGCCATCACCGCTTGCCGCCGAGCTTCCGAGCGCACGTGCGAGTAGCGAGCGAGCATCTTCTGGCTGACGTGGCCAGCAATCGCCATGATGGTTTGATCGGAAACCTGTGATTCGGCCAGTTCAGTAATGGCGTGATGCCGAAGGTCATGGAACCGCAGCCCAGCGAGGCCAGCGGCCTTTGTGAGCCTACGCCATGCCGTTCTAAAGCTGGTCTGGTTGCGCTTAGGGTCAACGTGGCCGTGCTCGCAGGCGGGGAAGACGTAATGCTGCGGTTCGATACCGTTGAGTCCCCTGGCGCGTTCCCGCAGTCTCATGACGATTTCCAGTGTTTCGTCATTCATTGGAATCAGTCGCTCTCCCGCGTCCGTCTTGCTCGTGCGAACGAGAATTGCACGGTTGAGAAAGTCGATGTCCCGCCACTGTAGCCGCTTGATTTCGCAACCGCGCATGGTAGTGCAGAGCGCAAGGGACATTGCGGCCTGAGCGCGTTGCCATTCCTCATTCTGTCCGGCGGCGCGGACCAGTCGGAGCTTTTCCTCATAGGTCAGCGCCCTTCCGATAGAGCGCGGCTCTTTCAGCGGACGGATGTCTGCTCCGAGTTGGTGCCAGCGCCTCGCCCGTTTCAGCATGCGGCGAATGACGCCCACTTCCATATTGATGATTGCGGGGCCTACACCGCTTTCGCTTCGCCACTCCCTGAAGCGCAGGACATCTTCCGTCGAGATCTTCGTGAGGCACTTTTCTTGAAAGAACTCACGTGGCTTGACCAAGAGTTGCCGTTCCTTCTTCTGGCTAGATTCGCTCAACTCCAACTTGCGCCCGTTGAAATAACTCGTGGCGGCCTGCGAAAACGGGAGCTTGGCGAAACCCTGATGCGAAGCGGCAATATTGCCTTGAGTCGCTTGCGTTATTAGTTCCTTCTCTTTGGCTTGTGCCTCGCGCCAGTCGCTCGTCCCTAACGATTGCCGGACTCGCTGGCCATCCACGAAGAAATGGGTGTGCCATGTCTTACCGCGCTTTACGAGTGACATTGATTGCTCCTTCTCGCTTCTGTTTACGTTCTGCCAGCAGCCTCCTCTTGTTGCGCTCCCAATATTCCAGCTTCAGCTTTCGCTTGCCCCAGTCGATGCACTCTTTGTTGCCGCAGAATGTTTGCTTAAGGTGGTGAGCGACGAAGTACGGTCTTTTGCAACCGGGTGCAGGGCAAAACCGCCGTCGATCCACCGGGATCGCTGCAAAACACACGTCAATCAATGTGGAGAGTTGCTCCGCCTGAAGGACAACACCCCTCCTTGAAAATCGGAGGAAATTTCCTCCCTCCAAGGCCACCATTCTCCCCAGGTTTTTCAGATCTAACCCTTCCAACTCGCTGTGTTTCTGCAATTCGGTGGGCGTCGATTGCTTCCATTGCCACTGAAATCTCTTGCGCGATTGACGCCACTCTGAGAGCGCAAAATCGAACGGTTCTCCAGGGGCAGCAATCACGCGAAGTGGCGCATATCGTCGCGTGAAACTTAAGATTCCGGCTCCGCTTTCAGGGCAATTCGCGAAGGCTTCGCAAGTTCGAGCTACATCGACGATGACGAGACGGTGTGACCGAGCAAAAATGCCAACCACCCTTTCCCCTTCCAGCTGTGCAGTTTCAGTCTTGACTAGAGTTTCAAGCCCCATGATCGTTGGATGTATGTCTAGACTCATAAATACTAATTGAATACTACCACAACAACAGGTAGAACAACAATTAGATTTCTAGGAAGGGAGAAAACATGAAAAGTCCCCACACGCTCGGTATTCCGGCAACCGCGAGACGGCTCGGAGTCACGCTGAAGTACGTTTACGACTTGGTTTACTCGGGAAAGCTGAAGGCCGAAAAGATTGCAGGACGATGGCACATTGACGCGCACGCCGTCGAGGCGCGCCTGAGGCAGCGAGGTGAGCGATGACGGATTCCGTCCCTCAACTGCTCACCTTGCTTGAGGTCGCAGACAAGCTCAGAGTTTCGTCTCACAGCGTCAGGTCTTGGGTCCGCCAAGGCAGGCTCTGCCCGACGAGAATTTGCCGCCGACTCCTGTTCACGTCCGATGAAGTGACGCGGTTTCTGAAGGAGGCGGGAAACCGCCCAAACCACGACACTGGAGGGTGTGGTTTTGAGCAGAAACCGGATGCGCTTTAAGTCGGCTCGCGAAATCTTGTCGCCTGAGTCGAGGGTAGAAGTGAAATGGATCGCGAAACCGTGGCTCGCACAAAGCGCGATTACCGACCTTGTTGGGAAGGCAAAAGTTGCAGGAAAAACCACCTGGGCGCTCAGTCTTTGTGCTGCCGTTCTCGATGGGCGCGACTTTATGGATAGCCCCACCACTAAAAGCGGGATTGTCTACCTTACCGAAGAATCAGAGGTCACATTCCGATTGGCGCTAGAGCGTGCCAACATCGGACCGCGAGATGACTTTCACGCGTTGTTCTGGCGCGAAACTCTTGGTACGGAGTGGAAAGATGCAATGGAGGAAGCGGTAGGAGTTGCCATCAAAAATAATGCGGGGGTGCTTGTGGTTGATACACTGGCGCAGTTTGCCCAACTCACAGGGGATCGGGAGAACAACTCTGGAGACGCTCTGGGGGCTGTTCTCCCTCTCCAGATCGCTCGTGATCGCGGCCTTGGAATCCTCATGCTCAGGCATGAACGTAAGCAAGGCGGCGCGCTCGGGGACTCTGGAAGGGGCAGTTCAGCATTTGCGGGTGCTGTAGACATCATTCTCAATCTGGGGCGGCCTAAAGGCAACACCGACGAGAACATCCGCACAATCGACGGGGTGTCTCGTCTGGGCGATGAAGGTCTGAAGCTCACCATCAAACTTACAACTGAAGGGTATCAGTCCTGCGGGGTGACCACTCGACCCATCGCGGACGCTGCCGAAGAATCAATTATGAAATATTTGCCCGATAGCGCAGAAAAAGCGGTTGATCTGAAGCAGATTATCAGCGCCACCGGAGAGACACGGGCAACCATCCAAAGAACCTTAGCTGAACTGAAAAAGCAAGGGCGGGTGTTTGAGGAAGGGACGGGTGTTAGGAGCAATCCAAAACGCTACTATAGCGGCATGAATTCCGCCCAAAATCGAAGCCCAGGAGTATGAAATGAGCAGAAACCAATATGATTGTGCTGCCGGGCTTGCTCTCTGTCTCATTGGCCGCAAGGCCTGAAAAAAGCATACCCTTCCATAGAACTATGGGCGATGCCGCTACGACGTTTTCGTACCCTCCTACTCCGCCTTGGCGCATTCAGCTCAGAGGGGAAGAAAGAGACTTACAGGAGCTTGTGGCTGAGCACCCTTCGGGACGAACCCGAGTCATACATTTTCAGGGGGAATACTTCCTCGAAGCCGACTCTCTGAATGCGCTGTCTGATCCGACGCGGGCTTCCGAGAGTGCACAAGTGATTCTTAACATCATCTGCGGTCTAGCAAAGATTCGGAGATTGTCGGCCTTGCCGGTTAAAGCGGCCTCCGTTGTATGGACAGACGAAAACGGCAATTGGATAGGCCGACTCCCATTGCCGTCTGTGCATTACCGGATTGTGCTTGGAACCAGATACCTAGAGGGAGCGAATGTTTCACAACAAGTTCTAGCACTGGCGGAAACAGATGAAGTAGTCCGAATTAATTTGATTGATTTTCTTGGAGAACGAGACTTTTCTCGCCTGCGGAGGATTGCCCGCGCCATTCTGATGGACCTCGGAAGAGGAGACATTAAGAGCGGAGTAAACGAAGTGGTTCAACGTGGTTGGGCAACGCCGGCTGAATGCGCACACCTTGTTGAGAGTATGAATTTTGGCAACGACTTCTATCTAGGCGCACATGCGCGACAGGAACGCGCTTTCGATCAGAATCAAAATCCTTTAAGCCTCGCGATGACTGAGGAGTTCGTGCGCCAGTTGCTCGCCCGATGGATCGACTCGAAAATACGAAAAGCCAATATCTAGGCCTGATCCGTTCCCTACTCCGCTGCTCCGAGCACCAGCGTGGTCTCGTTAATACTCGAATAGCGCCGATAACGTATCGTAACCTTCGCTCCCGGCCCGTAGCGACGAATCTCATTTGTTAAGTCCTCGACCGTAAACAGGTAGTGATTTTCTATAGCGAGAATCGTATCCCCGATTTTTATTCCGGCCCGATCCGCTGGTCCGTTTGGAAGGACGCGGGAGAGCAGAATCCCGTCGCGTCGGAGCGTAGGCTCCTGATCAGAAAATGCACCGATTGATCCATTCGGGACATCTTGCGACTGATGAGCTAGCGCCTCCCCAGCTGATGCACTGAGGTCTTGCTTCTTGGAAGAAACCGATGATGGCTCAGACCGACTACCCTCAAGAATCCCGAAGGTATACATCTTCCCGTTCGAAGCGATGCTCGCTGAGGAGACTCCCGGCGGAAGAAAGCCGTACTCACCGACTTTCAAATCCCCAAGTCGAATCCTCCAGGTGCGATTCGCAATTTTTTCAGGACGAAAAACCAAGTCGTTCCTCTCGGCCCCTCCAGACGCATGAAAAACCCCACCCGTTATGGCACGAAACTCGCGTCGGTTGTCTTTCTTGTAGAGATGTAGCAATTGGTATTCAGTGACCGACGTGCCCTCCGATGCTTTAATCACGAACACAACCGGACTGGGAATTTGCAACGAGCTCTCCGACTTCATGATCTTTCCGTTCACATGCCCCTTATCGAGTCCCAACGTTACTCTTGACTTGACCACTCCCCCGGTCTGCCAGCCGACAATTTCAGGCTCGACCTCGCTCAGCTTCCCACTTAGTTCTACATACACCCCGACCTCCTCAGGAAGTCCATCGTCTTTAACTGCCGGAGGCGAAGGCCGCGCATTGTCTACGGCGCTGATCGCTGGGTGAGGGTTGATCATAGCTCGAATGACAGCATCCGAGACCTTCGCCGCCTTGAGCGATTTCAACGCCCCAACGCTGGTGTCGAAATCAGTTCCTTCCGTGGAGTGGATCTTGTCGATAATCACCTCGTCAGACAGGCCTACCGTGGCCATGTCGATCACGTCCTGATTTGTCAATCGTTTGCTGAGTTGCTGAGCACTACATGCTAATGCGAACAGTAACAATAAAATCTCGCACCGAGACTTAACGAAACGCATTTTGAGCGCACCTCTATTGGCGAAAGCTGAATACGCTGGGGAAGGAGACCGCGACGCGAGACGCAGTTTAGATCACCTCGCTTGTACGCGCAAGGCCATGATTCTCCAGGCCATGATTCTCCAGGTGAGAAGAATGAGGCTTACTCCAAGACGGTTGTTCCCAAGCAGCGGATGAACAAGCAGGGACAACCACACCGAGCCGGGAGCGTCGCAGCGCCAGTCGCGGCAACCGAATTCAAACCACGCCCCGAATTCCTACTGGGCTGCGTTTGCCAGGCTTCCGCTCAATTGGGAGAGTGGGTTGTTGCGCTGCCCGAGAATCTAAAGCGCAATCGGAATGGTGCCGATGGGAATTTAAGTCCGCTTCAGCTCGTCGAAAAACTCCGAGATTATGTACTTGACTCAAAAGCGTACCTCTGTTATTGTTTGGTTGTGGCCTTACTTTTCTTAGCTTTCGGCGCATTATGCTCTTCCAGAATTGCCCTTACGTGCTTCACGATCTTCGGGTGGAATACGTGCTCGATTAGCTCATCGCTGGTCATCTTGCTCGGGTGCTTCTTGGCCTTCCGCTGTTTCATGGTGATCCTATGACTCCGAATGTAAACCTCTGCCAGCTAATCGAGCAGTTTGGGAACGATGAAAAATGCCGCAAGGCGCTCGAAACCTTGCGCTGGCCCGATGGCCCGAAGTGCTTGCGATGCAACGGCGAGGCCACGCCTGTAAAAGACCGGGATACGTTCGATTGTGACTCATGCCATTACCAGTTCACCGTCACCACGGCCACTATATTCCACGATACACATTTGGACCTGTGGAAATGGTTTCTTTGCACCTACCTGCTTTGTGAGAGCCGCAAAGGTATGTCTGCGAACCAACTCAAACGCACGCTGGGCGTGAGCTACAAGACGGCTTGGTACCTCTGCCATCGAATCCGCAAGGCAATGGAAGAAGCGGAACATAAACTCTCCGGCACGGTCGAAGTGGATGAAATGTACATCGGCGGACATACAAAGAACGCCGAGAAGTGGAAAAAACACACCCCTGTAATCGGCATCCGCGAGCGCGGCGGGCACCTCCACTTCATCAAGGCCGATGCTCCGCTGAATCAGGCTAAGGTCTACGAGATTATCGCTCGGAACGTGGATAAGACTGTCCATGTCATCATGACCGACGAATCGAGACTTTATAACTTCTCTACCACGGCGCACCACAAAGCACAGCACAAGAGCGTCAACCACCACGCCGATGAATATGTCCGGTACGAAGGCGGAATGACTGTAACCACCAATGCGATTGAGTCGGCATTCTCGCTCTTCAAGCGCGGCGTTGTGGGCGCGTGGCATAAGGTCTCTGTAAAACATCTTCCAGCTTACCTGCAAGAAATGACGTGGCGTTTCAACAATCGGAAGAATCAATACCTCTTCCGCGATACGCTCATCCAAATGCTGCGATCTGACAATCTCGAATACAAAGAACTAACCAAAGCGGCGGCCTAACCAAGAACTGCGTGGCAGTTTTAGCTTCTCAGGTTTTTGCGGAGGTCGCTGCGTATAAGGTACGGCGGTTGGATACAAATGGGACGACGCAATCTCGAACGCCAGTCTCACGGTATCCTGCATCGCAGACTCGCCTGCATCCCTGAAGTCAATCGTAGTGTCATACCACACGAAGACAGACCCGTCTGGATTATCGTGAAGGAACCTCCATGCCAATTCCCCCTTATCTGTCTCTGTTGGACTGTCATCTACGGCAAAGTTTATATAGCGGTGCTGTCCTGGCTCCAGTGAAACAACAGTCTGGAAGCGTATGTGGTAGTTACCCAATGTAGATTCGAAAGGTTTTATCGTCACAAATCTTGCCGTTCTCTGTCCGCAGTTATGCAGGCCGAACTCGGGAGCGTCGTATTTCGATTCCGGCGGGCCATCGAGTTTTGCGATGCTCGGTTGGGCGTTAACTTCTAGCACAATGATCGGACGGCCATCGTAAACCTTAGCTTTTGCTTCTTCGGCGACCCGGTATTGTTTGCGCCACGCCCCGAACACCGAGATCACAAAGCCGACGATCAGGAGGACTATGTAAAAGCGTTTTCCGGGAGATTCCCACCAGTTCATGCTCTGGCCGAATCCTACCAAACCAACCGTTGCCGATGCGCCTACCCACCCATACCATGCGCTAACCACGGCACCCGCCCAACGCACTATATCTCCCATTAACTTCATGGCCGATATTGTACCCTATTTTTGAGTGAGGTACATAATCTCGAAAAACTCGTCCGACCCCCGGTAGCGGCTTGAATTTGGGAATGGTGGTTCGCTTGGTTGGCAAGATAATTGCCGTTGGTCAGTTAATAGGGCGCTTGAATAGGACATAAATCATCTGTCCAGCTGACGAGGTTGGCCACGCCGCCACGGCTTCCCAACCATCCTCTCCGACAGTAGCCAGTGTCTCGCGCCAGACTGTTCCCTCTGGGTCCAACGTAGGATTCTCCATCAGTAACGATTCAACGTGGTATTCCCATTTCGTCATGCCTGATCGCGGTCCCCTTTTTCGATGTACTTGCCAATCCAACTAAGCTCGTTCACGATCCGTGCCAGATTCTCGTTGATGTACCAGAGCATAATCACGCCGCCGAGTGAGCATAGAGCCATCAGCCCGATGAGCACGATAAGCATATCTATCCTCCATCCTTGACAGCCGTGATTTAATCACAAAAGGAAAAGGCCCCGCGCTAACGGGGCAGTCGTGCCTTTGCTCTCTCTTACGCGGAGGCTAACATAACTCCATCATCGGTATCCATCATTTTTAATTAGGCCGAGATGTGGGCGATTCGCCGCCTTTAGTCGGGGTCTTTCTCGTATAGCGATCTACAGGTTGGAATGTTCCTGTCCTTCCATTCGGGATGGTCAATGTCGATTTTGAACTCGTAGGTCACGCAAAGCCTCCCAGTTTTCGCATCCAGTGCAAGGGCGGCATACTTTGGCAATCCCCCCGCTGTTTGAGAAATCTCTCCGCCTGCATTACCGATGAGAACAAACCGCTGATACGGCTGCACGCGATGGTCCCCGCATCCGTCAAGAAAACATATTGCAGCGAACAAGACAGTAGCGTAACGATTCACAAGGCAATTCTCTCATCCAAGTCAAGAGACGCCAGCAGCAGAATTAGGTCGCTGCCGAACTTGAAAACAGCTTTCAACACGCGCTTCGCGAAGTTCATAATTTTAACCTTCCAAAAGTTCTTCGCCTCAGCCTAGTCCCCTGAAGAGTTGTGAAATGGTCGTGTCCAGCGTCTTGGCAAGCGAGTGCAATGGCGATGTTACGCCAGTAAAGAATCGGACCAACACAGGCTAGCGTGTTCGCCGTTTGTTCGCTATGAAAATTTGGGTGGAAAAATTAAAAAAACTGAAAAAATCGGAAATCTGTGTGCGAAAGTCTAGGCAACCGCGTGAGGGTACGTTGGGATAGCCTCCCACCCCCTTGACCGAGGCCCCCCGCGAGGGCGAGTTTTTGTGTTGTGACTTCTGTAGTAACCTCGCATCCCTGCTCGCATCGGGCGTGGTTAGCGGAGTAGACTTGACGCTCCAATTAGTTGCATCGTCAGTTCACGGCCCAGCAAGTGACGGCCGCTTCGTTCAGACGACAACTCCATCTCCATTCCGGTCTTTCCTCCGCGTGCGAGCGCGTGACCTTACCCCAGAAAGTGATACTGAGGTAGTGCGGAGTCACGAGACCGAGGTCGGCTTTCGCGTGGCCCTCGGCATCGCAGGACAAAAAGCCTCCGAAGATGCCTACAAATGGCTTGAGTCTTCCCTCCCTTGTTGGGACAGCAATGCAATCGCGGTACTCGCCTGTAATCCAGCCGTTTTGCCCGATGTATGTGGCAGTGACATCGTGATGTGGAATCCAGCCTAGTGCGTCTAATATCTCCCAACCCTTGATTCCGCCAGCGAGCAGGGTGAAAATCACAAGTGTCGAAACCAGTCGAACCCAAGCGTCACGGAGACGATTTCCGGCTATCTTCCCCATAGAAACCAAGATTCTGAGCGCCAAGCGTCTCCATGTCAATGTTGCACCATCGGCCAAAAGACGGTACTCCCTACCACCCCCCTTACCTTCTAGTGAGCGTGCAACACATGTATCATCTCCCTTTAGAGGGGTGAAAGATTCCCATGCCGACGACTATCAACTTACGCAATTTGCCGGATCACTTGGTCCGCTCGGCTAAAGCGACCGCTGCACAACACGGTATCACCCTCAAAGAGTTTGCCATCAGGGCGATGTCCGAGAAGATCGCCGGAAAGTCTGCGGCGCTGCTAACGTTGGACCCGCCCGCGCGGGAAGCACCCGGCCGGGACTGCGAATTCTTTGCCCCTCCAGGGCGCACGAGTGCTCACGTTGATACAGCCCCTGTGTATCATCCTCCACCTTTGCCGGCGTATTGCGTGCATGGGCGCGAGTATTGCCTCGACTGCGGGGGATTCGCGAGAACACCGGGTATGTGATTTGCGCTCACACCAAAAGGTAACGCTGCAAAAATTCCGAACCGCAAAAAAAATTGCTCTGGTCGAAATTGTCGCCGTACTCGCGCCTCGGCGCACTTCGGACAACGTTCGGCGGTTCGCCCCAAAGATGCCAAGCGCCTCTGTGTCGTGCCTTGTGTCGTAACCCTCGCATCCCTGCCCGTCTCGGGTGCTGTCCGGTGTTGTCGCTCGGATACACACGAGGGGCAGCGAAGATGCGTCGGGCCCGCATGGACACTGCTTAGAATTATCATTTACACTTCTTCAGTGTCGCGTCATGTCGGACGGGTTCCAGATTTGACACGGTAGAGGTCAGGAGTTCGAGTCTCCTCGTGCCTACCATTTCTTTCAATCATTTGCAGGCGTTGCGGTTTTGCTCACAACATCCAACTCCCGATTCGGCTCCCGAACAAGTTTTTCCAGCACAGCGCCCTGAGCTTCAAGTTTGTCTGCCTTGAAGCCGTGCGTGTAGTGGCTGAGCATGTTGAGGTTTGTCCACCGAAGCATCGCACGAACGATCTGCGGATTCTCATCGTTAGCCATGAGCCACGACGTGAGCGAATGTCTGAACGTGTGGAACCCGAATCGCTTTGCTAGTTCGTCGCCAATGTACATCTTGCCGTTCTGACCTCAATCACTCCGGCTCTGGCCGCAGCGGGTTTGAGATGACCGCCACAACCATAGCTAGATCCCTTCTGCAAGCCACGGTCGCCCAGCCTTAGAAAAATCCGGCCACTCTGGCGCGGAAGTCATTCATGTCAAAATTTGGGTCGATCTTGCGAGCTGTCCATTCCTTGTGGCCGATCACCCGGGTCTCATTCCAGCAGTGAAGTTGACAAAGGGCGGCGGCGGCACGGGCCATAGCATCCAGCTGAGCGTCGGGCCAAGGGTCTGAGCCGTCGCCCAGGTTTTCATTCTCGAATCCGTAGAAGAAGCTATTTCCGCCCGGGCTGTCGGGGAGTCCGCGCGCGGCTGCAGTTCCCGTGGGCGCGATGCCGCGCTTCACCTCGTCAAGAACTACTTGTGCGCCGCGGCCGGCATGATTCGCCGGGCCTGCCGATACCAGATTGATCAGGCCACTTTTTTCGATATGAAAATTGGCGAGCGGGCCGGAGAGATCTGAACGGCCGTTGGTTACAACGCCGAGAGAACTGCTACCCGCCGTGTGGTGCATCATGACGCCGATGGGCGTGAAGGAGCCGGGCCGTTTCCGCGTCCGCCAGTTTCCAACCTCATTCACGGTTAACCCCGCGGCGCGCATGAGCCCGGCGATGTCGCAAGGGAAGGTCCAGTCGATCGCGGCCCCAATGTCGCTTCGGAATTCCACGGGTAAGGCGGTCCAATTACGCGCAATCTCCGTGGGCTCCACATCGGCCGAATCGCTCGCAATGTTGTAACGCAAGTACCGAGAGCCCTTGAAAAAGTAGACGTGGCCATCGCCCCAGTTCACCACCGTATCGAGGTTGTTTTGGAATTCCGCCGGCAGGTTGGTCCAATTGCGGGCGATCTCCACTGGCCCGACGTCGACTGTGTTATTGGCGATGTTGTAGCGCAAATACCGCGAACCCTTAAAAAAATAGGCGTGGCCGTCACCCCAGTTGACGGCAGCTTTGATGTCGCTCTGGAACTCGGCGGGTAAATTCGTCCAGTAGCGTGAGATCTCGACGGGTCCAACGTCGACACGATCGGTGGCGATGTTGTAACGGAGATAGCGGGCGCCTTTGAAAAAGTAGGCATGGCCATCTCCCCAATTGATGGCGCTATCGAGGTTGCTCTGGAACTCTGCCGGCAAGTGAGGCCAAAATCCGGAGGTCGGCTGCGGTCCGAAATCGACCGTGTCGGAGGCGATGTTATATCGCAGATAACGATTCCCCTTGAAGAAATAGGCGCAGGCGGAAGCCTTGGGCCGAACCGGCGCACTCTCGGAATCGGACACAGCAGATGTGGTCTCCGCCGACTTCGCCTTCGGGCTGGGCGAAGCGGACGCGCCCGTGGCCGGCCGGATCGAGTTCATTGACGCGGCGAAGATGGGCCGGTAACTATCTTGGTAGTGCATGAAGCGAATCGCGTTGATGCGCGACTGCCGCCACTCCTTGCTGCCGACCCGAGTGTGCAGAGCCCATTGCTCCAGCGGCATTGCATCTCCGGAAGCGGTCGTGTAGGCCTTCTCCTGCCGGTGGCGATCCGCCGAAACCAGGAACTCCGTGAACCGTGTGGTTCCCATATTCCACTGCAAATAGTTAAGTACCGTACTCAGCGAGGCGATCTGCGGGAAAGTATTCTGCTGCCTGCTGGTGAACAGCGCGTCCATCAGCAATAGAGAAAGCGCATAAAACTTCACGCTCGGAGTCACGCTAAAGGGAGCGGAGGCGGAGACCGCAAGCTCGGCAGTGGTGGCGGCTCCGATATCTTCGCTCAACGAGCCCGACTTCACCAGCTCCGCGACCCTCGCCCGAAAGTGCTTTTCGTGTTTCGGAGCCGCCTCGTCGCTGTCATCCCAGACGTTATCGTGAAGATCGGGATCGTAGTGTGTGACTAAGAAGTGATCGGAGCCAAAGTCCCGGTAGTAGATGCCGCAACGGAACAGAGAGCGCGCATTGTCCGCTGTGGAGGCATTGGCTACTGCGGTAGCCGAGGTGGTCATGCGCAAGCTTCCTTCCCTCGCCCATAAGGCCAGCAACGTTTCCGGCATTTGAGTCGAGTGGAAGGCTGCTCGTATCACGGCCTCCAACCGGCCTCGATCCAGCCCATCGTAGGGATTCGCGTCCACCGTCACATGCGTCTCAGCGGCGATCGCCAAGCGGCTGATGCGGCTGGGATTGTCCGCAGCCGAAAGCGATCTGTGCAGAGACTTGGTTTGGGCGGCACACTGGTCGAGGGCATCCGCCAGGTGGGGCTGAGGATCGCCCAAATTTTCCGGGAACGCCAACGAGGCCGATCCCTCCACCGATGTCGCGCCTGCCGGGGACTGATCCAGCGTGGTGACTTGGGGCACAGTAATCACAGTGGGAGAAGTCGCGAGACGAAGCAGCACGAGATCGTCAAGCACTCGGCCGGCGGAATCGGTCAAGCCGCGCGCGAACCCGTCGTTGGCTCGCCTGGCGACTGGAGCCGGCTCGACAACGTGAACGTAGCCCTGAGACGATCGGCTATCCGGATGTAGACCCCGATCGCCGAGATCCTCCAGTCGCACCATGCCGGGGGTAGCCACGACCGAAGCGTGACCGGCTCCGCCCTCGACGATGCGAATGACAATGTCTCCCAGTTGCGGCTGCGACAGTAGCGGCTCACGCGAACGCGCAATCACCTGCAGACCGTCGAGTTGCTGCCCGCGTTTTAGTTTTCGACAAAACGATCCCGGCGTGGCCAGCAATTGGCGCAGCAGCACGGCTCCCGCTATGTCGATATCGTCACTCAGAGGGCCTAGACCTTCGGCAACTCGGATCAGTCTCGCGCTCTCCGTAGAAACCAGAATCTCTGATGGCACGGGTTCACTCCTCTCCGACGGGCGGCGGTTTTTCGAGTCCAGGACCTGCAAGGCCGGCTGGGGCCAGGCTCATCCTGCGGTAACTGCTCCCGCCGTTTCCGGGAAAATCTGCGCTTTGTCCGCCAGGAGCCGCCATCCGAAGCGTCGTGGAATCTCCCCATGAGCCACTTCGGTACGGTGCACTCGATAGGCTGCATTCAAGATCGCCTGGGCGTCGGATGGGGCTGCGCTTATGGCAGCTTGAATCGCGCCTTGTACCAGTTGACTCTGGGGGTCGGTCCCGCCTCGACGAAACAGGATGCAGATTCCACTGTCCGCCTGCGTCTTACCTGTCGTCCAATTCTGTATTTCGGCGGCGATGCGCCGGTTGATCCATAACGTCAGTGGCCGCACCGCATCCTGCGTAGCGGAACCATACAGTGCGTCGAATATTTCGATTTCGTCGATCTGCATTTCGTCGTTCGTATTGTTTGCCAGAATCCGCATCAGTCCGGCTCCCCCGCCGGAGTGGGCGGTCAGGATCATGCGCCCCATCGACAGGCCGGAACTCGCGCCCGTAGAAGACTGGAACTGTCCCAGACTGTAAGTAACCAGCTCGCGCAACCTGGCGGGTGTGGCGAGAGCCGGAAAAGTGTAGCGCTCTGGATTGGCTTTGGGCTCATCTCCCGTGTAGGAACCACGGGGCAGAACACACAAGGTCGCGGCAGTCCGTCCCGGCCTGGTGTCGTTGGAATCGTCGGGATTGGAGAAATCCAGGCCACTGTAGGCTTCCTTTCGCCGCAAGCTCATGAGCGCCCGATCCGAGCTGTAACCGTGCAGGTGGACGACAACGTCGACGCTGGCGGGATCGGTCATGTCATTCCAGCGTAGGATCAGATCCGGCTGAGTACCGCGGTGTGCGGCCAGAAGTGGCGTATTCGACCTCTCCAGCCGCCCTTTGGCAATCGTGAGTTCAGCCGGGACGGAAGCTTTGAAGCCGTAGCCTTCGGGCGCGTTTGTATCGGGCGACGGCAGCAGTCCAATGGCTTCGGTCGACTGAGCTGCGGGCGCGGCGGCGCGGTATTCCCAATGCCAGGGTTCGTCGATGGATGTGTTCTGAAAGAAACCGTAAGAATTGGCGTTCGCGACCAGAAAATTGAAAAACCACGACGCTTTCCAATTCGCCCGGTTGCTTGCGCTGGTGTCCGCCCCCATGGACTTTCCGTCTTGCACCGTGTTGAAGTCAACCGCGCGCCCGTCGTTGTGCAGGCTGAATCCAGGGGCGGCGAGGCGGCGGGATATGTAGCGCGTCAAGAATGCCGCGGCAGCGTCACCGAATTCACCGCCGTCGGCCGCGGCGCGGTCCGCTTGAGTCTCGCCGAAGTACCGGGGAAAGTTTCGATTCCAGTTCGCCAATTGGCGCGTGGCCGGCCGGTATCCGCTGAGCACTCCGATGTTGCTGACGTGGACGCCGGAGGCGCTTGAGAGCGCGAGACGCGCGGACGCAAGCAGAGCGCGGCAACCAGGCGCTGCGGGCTGCCGCAATCGAACTCCATTTTCTACGTCACCCAATTCGGAATCGGCAACGTCCCCGACGAAAGCGCGGCTTTGGCAAGCTGCGGTAACCTGGCGCAGGTAGACCCGGCGCATCAGGTCGAGTTGCTGCGCCGAAGCGCCCGGCCACGAGAGTTGGGAAGCGTCGATGTGGTCGCAGGTGACCTCGTCTTCCGGGTTCGTCCACGAGTCGGCGCTTTGCCCGCCATCCCCGGCTGCAAACTCTGGAATCCCGGCCGCTTCGCCCGTCCCCATCCATGGAGTTTCCTTGTCCTCTGCGATCCACTTCCTCAATTCTGCGATCATGCCTGGCGTGATGCGGCGGGCGATATTCGCGTTCTTGCCGGCGCAGACCACCACTCCCACCATGCGCAGCGCATCCTGCTCCTCTTTGACCCAAAGGGGCGATCCGCTTTGACCTTCGGTCGTGTCCGCGGTCATGTAGATGGAATTGGGATAGCGCGGCGCGCTGATTTGCCGGAACTTGCCTTTGGCAAACCAGAGTTCCTTACCGTAAGCTTTGTTGCCTCGATAACCTGCGGTGAGGGCATCGCTGTGTACTAACACGTTGGCATCGCCCGGCCCCATGGTGAACTTACCGGCGAATTCGCCGGCGCCCCAAAAGCGCAGAGGCTGCTTCCCGAGACTCTTGAAGGGCGCCTTGCCGACAGATTTGTCCAAAGTAATCAGGGCATAGTCCCACTCTTGATTATCCTTATCGGAGGGATCATATTTCGGACAGACTCTCACTCGACTGGCCACCCAGGTGCCGAATGGATCGTCGTCGTAGTCCAGTCCGGGGCTCACCTGAACCCCATGCAGGTGAAGGTCCTGAGCGGCATCCCAGACCACGTGGGCCGCGGTTAGGACGTGCCGATCAGAAATCAGGACCCCCGAACCGTGGCCTTCGGAACGGTCGCGCTGATCTTGCAGTTCGACGTGGCACATCCAGCGCCAGGGCGCATCGCTCGTCGGGGTGATGCGGACACGATCGTCTCCTCCGATCACGCCCGTATCTTCGGCAGGCGAGTCAAGATTCTCTCCGGCTTCGATGTTTTCTCCCCACTCGCCTATGCTGGCGGCGGCATCGTCTTGATCTGTTCCTGCGGTTGTCGAGGCTTTGGCGCCAGGCGTGGGTTGGGGCTGCTGCACCTGGACTACAGTCGGCGGCGGTGGCGCCACGATGCGCAAGAGCAGAAGGTCTTCGAGCAAACGGCCCGCGCGGTCGGTGACGCCGCGAGCAAACCTTTCCGAAGCATCGCGCGGAAATGGTCCGTGCTCCTGCACGTGAACAAAACCCTCAGCCTCGCTGTTGGTCTGCAGCCCGCGATCGCCGAGTTCTTCGGCTCGCCATAGACCGGGAGACGCGACCACCGCAGCATGCCCGCTGCCGCCATCAATCACGCGAATCAGGATGTCCCCGGCCAGAGGCTCAGAGATCAGCGGCTGGCCCGGGCCCGCGATAATTTCGAAACCACGGCTCGCTTCCGGCCGATTCCATCGCCGGGCAAATAAACCAGGGGCCTCGAGCATTTGCCGCAACAAATCGGCGGCAGAATCCGCGCTGTTGGTGTGGTGCCTGCCGCAGCCGCATTTCCCCCCCTGGGCTTGTCCATTGAGAATCAGAGTTTGAGATGACATAGAAGTACTCCTGCCGGCTGTAATCGGAACACAGCTACTTGCCGTCGCCCAGGCGGGATCGGTCGCGGCCTCTTCCAAAGCCGATGGCGTTCGTCCCTTCCTGGCGGTTTTTTCCTGCTCCGTGACCAATGCTTTGAACTGGTGGCGCGAGTGGTCCGCTCTCAATTCCGCGGCTCGCGCAACCGCCGCAGCCACATCGACGTAGCCACTGCCCCATCGCGCTTGCGACTCGCCCACAAGAGGATTTGCAGCCTGGAGCAGCAGTTCACGGGTTTGACGCACAGGCAGCGGCTGGCTCGCCGCCTCGAACATGAGGGCGACGGTGCCTGCCACGAAGGGCGCCGCCATGCTGGTGCCCGACATGCGCGCTACCTTGGAATCGTTCGCAGCCGGCGTCCGCGGCGCGGAACGTGCCGACAACACCTCGACCCCAGGGGCGACGATATCGGGCTTGAAGCGTCCGTCGCGGGTGGGGCCGGAGCTGCTGAAGGTCGCGAGCGGCCGGTCCGGACGATGCGCGTCGTAAGCACCCACGGCGACGGTCAGAAATCCATTGCAGATTGTTCCCGTAGTCGAGGATGGAACCACGTCGTTGGGTTCGAAGCTGGGCTGGCAGGTGGAACAGGACGGATCCCGTTCCACCCAGCAGTGGTAGCGGCCATCGATAACGTCGGTACCGCGCAAGCGCAGGGTCCAGGTGCCCCGCGGAGCGGATGGGTCCAGGTACACATGAGCCTGGTTGTCGTGATTATTGGGATCGCGGCGGCGATTGTACAAACGGCCCACGCTCTGGCTCCCGATCACGACTGTAGTTCTCGCTCCCGTTTCGGCCCGCGCCGCGGGAGTATTCGAGGGCGCGATCAACTCGAAGGTGATTCGGTCCCTGCCCGAATACCAAATGTCGATTTCGTGAGCGAAACCATCCTCTTCGCCAGTGTGAAAGCCGATGTCACGCACTTCACCGGGACGCAAAACTCCCTGCGTGTGGATGGGTCGGCTGTAATAATTGCCGGTGCTCTGCACGCAGGCGCGGCCAGGGACCGCGGAGAGCGCCGAATCAATCCCCTGTTCCGTAAGGGTGCAGCCGTCGTGCGGTCCGGCGTGGCGCCCCATGCTCAGGCTCAGGACCCAAGGTTTTTGATCGGCTACGCGAGCGATGAAGTCGATAGCTTCCAGCAGGGCCACAGAATCGCCCAGGTTATCGCCGCGCTCCCCGGTGGCGGTTGCCAGATGAACGAACACGATGTCGCACTCCGGAGCCATGCCGGCGGGCCCGCCGCCTCGTCCGTTGCCGGCGGCGATTCCCGCCGTGTGCGTTCCGTGAGTGGGCCCGGCCCCCGCGTCGGCTGGGTGATAGGAAAGTACCGAGTAGGGATCGCGCTGCCGTAGGGCCCGGTCAATACTCGCCCGGTCATGAACCCAGCCGTAACCGTAACGATTGTTAGAGTGGCCGCCCAGCCGGGCGCGCTGATCCCAGAGCGCCATGATGCGCGAACTTCCGTCGCGGTTGCGGAAGTCGGGATGGCCGACATCGAGACCCCAGTCGATGAGCGCCACCACCACCCCACGTCCGGTCTGAGTGACGTCGTCGGGACGCCGCTCGTCGGAGGGACGCACCTCTGCACTGTCGGCTTCTTGCGCTACCCCGAGCCAGTCCGGTCCGTAGAGATGAGGCGCCTTTACGCTGCGCACCCCGCTGGTCTCGTGAATTCTCCAGATGGCGCTCCGACTCACGCGCGCCGTCGCTATGTTTCCCAAGCGAGCCACAATGCGAGCCCCTTCGGGCACCACATCGTGACCCAACCGGAGCAGAACCGCCACCTCGTCGGATGGCTGTCCCGCTCCGATCAATTCGTGCAACGCCGGGTCCATAGCATCTCCCCACGGAGTTCGTCTCCTTCACCGTTCGCCGAGCTTGGGCTAAGGCTTGGCTCGAGCGGTTTTGAGCGCTGTGACGGCTGCGATGTTCAGAGTGAACTCCTCGGTCGATGTGGCTTGGACCGAATCGGTCACCTTCACCGTGAACTCCGACTTACCCGCAGTAGCGGGAGTCCCACTGATTACACCCACGGAGCTCAGAGTAAGACCAGCCGGCAAAGCACCGTTAATGACGGCCCAGGTAAACGGCTGAGTTCCCCCATCGGTGCTCAAGGTCTGAGACGGATAGCGACTGCCGACCGATCCGTCCGGCAGCGTGGTGACGATGTTCAGTCCTGGATTCAAAGTCAACTTCGCCTGCAGCGAGGACACCGAGTTCGTCGCGTCGGTCACCGTGACGGTAAAGTTGAACGTACCCGATACGGTTGGAACTCCGGTGATAGTCCCGGAACTGGCATTCAACGTCAAGCCTGCCGGCAAACCACCGGAGACACTCCAACTGTAAGGCTGTGTCCCACCGCTAGCAGCCAGAGATGCCGAGTACGATGCGTTCACGGTTCCGCCGGGAAGGGGGCTGGTCGTCGTAATGCTCAGCGCCGGTCCGACGGAAATACTGAACGGCTGCGGGGCTTTGTTCCCGGAGGCATCCTGGGCCTGAATCGTGAAGTTGAACGATCCTAATGTCGTGGGTGCACCGGTGATGGCTCCAGTGGTGGAATTGAGGGCCAAGCCTGGAGGTAGCGTTCCGCTGCTCACGCTCCAAGTGATGGGTGAATTGCCTCCGGTCGCGACTAGTGCGGCCGTGTAACTACCGTTCAGAACAGCGTTCGGGATGCTCACAGTGGCTATGCTGAGAGGAACACCCGTAACGACAGGGCTCGCCGGCGGCACAACAGCAGATACTTGTTGGCGTCATCCAGTCCTTCGTTGATCGCGTACTGCATGGCTATTACGCCCGATAAGAGCGGCATCGCTGATTCCTCCTTTTTTGGTGATGAAATGTTGGCGAAGCGCTATTTTCCGAGCCCGAGCACGAGCGCGAGCATCAACATTGTGCTGGTGCTATCGCCGCCGCCGCCGAACAATCCTCCGCCTCCTGAACTGCTGCCGCTGCCGTCGCCGATGCTGGTCATGAGCAGCAAGGGCAGAAGCAGACTGGTGGTGCTGCCGCTGTTGATCAGAAGGTTCGTTCCGTCCGGAATTCCGTCGCCCGAAAGTCCCTTGACCGGTCCCGTACTCTGCGGCTGCGTCAGCAAAGGCATGATGGCTGCCATTTGCTGCGTCTGGCTCAGGTTGCTCCGGACCCCGCTAATATCCTTCTTGCGGTCCATCGATTCTTTTTTCGCCGCGGCAGCGGCGGCGGACGCACGCCCTCCGATTTGGCTGATGGCGTTGGCATTGGTGCGCACCTGCGCGCCCACTTTGGCCAGCGCGGTTTGCAGCTGCGCCTGGGTTACGTACTGGGTTTGCGGACGGGGGGTATACAATCCCCGCCCGTTCGCCGTTTTGGGAGCGCGCGGCCGCGACCAACTGCGGGCCGCTTCATCGCTCGACTCATCCGACTCGTCGCTTTCGAACATTTCGTC
This sequence comes from Candidatus Sulfotelmatobacter sp., assembly GCA_049513475.1. GTDB lineage: Bacteria > Acidobacteriota > Terriglobia > Terriglobales > Acidobacteriaceae > Sulfotelmatobacter. Next base: position 27,058 of record JBEKWC010000054.1, read on the forward strand.
CAGGCTCTCATCCAACTCGTAGTCCGGCATGATTTGCTTCTCCTTTATTGGTGATTTGCGGCTTAGCCAATGGCGGCCGCTGGGTTACTTGTTGTACGGCGGGTCCGATCACATCCTCAAAAGTCTTCACGTCGATCAGAAAGGCGCCGACCTGGCCCTCTCCGGCGCAATAGACGCAGGCCCGGTCTTCCCCCCAGCACAAATGGCACGCGCCCAGGGCGTCAGCCAGCGTGTCGTTGCGCTTGCGCAAGGCCTGCAGTTCGGTGAACATTGTCTTGGCCAGCTTCTTCAGCTTGCG
>JBEKWC010000055.1:0-25374 GCA_049513475.1 Candidatus Sulfotelmatobacter sp.
GTGGTGCCGGCTCTTGCGCAACTTCATCCTGGCTTCATTGATCGTGATCTGGATCAGCCACGTGCTGAACTTTGCTTCTTGGCGAAAACGGGATAGGCCTTTGAACGCCTTCAGAACGGCTTCTTGCGCCACCTCCTCTGCATCCGCGTCGTTCTTCACGATCGAAAGGGCGGCCAGAAAGACAGCGCGCTCGTACGGCCGAACCAGTTCATAAAATGCCTCGGCGTTGCCCTCGTTTACACACCGGATCAGATGGGATTCGGCCGCGCTGCACCGAAGCTCCCGCGTAGAAGAAGATCCGTTGAGTGTCTTCTGGTTCTGAGACAACAACTCTATCCCGCTGACGCTGGCCATCATTGCGCCGCCTCCTTCAGTTGCTGGCTTACAAATTGCGAGCAATTCACTTGAGACACTTGTCTCCGCGCGAGATCGCGTAGAAGGCCGACTCCGTGCGGATCGACGAACCTTACTTTTTCGAGATCGACACTCACGGTTTTCTGCTGTGCGAGGGCTAGATCACTGAGGCTTCGTAGTTCTTCGACCCAAGGGCCCGCGAGGTTGCCTTCCAATTGAAACTGGATCGCTTGATCCGAATCGCTGATGATTGAAATCTTGAGCACTGCTCGCTTTCCTCCGAAGACGCCTTTGCTAGAGCAGGAGCAAGACCAACCGAGAGAAACAGGAGGCAGAAGCTATGCTATTGATTTTGAAGGTCTTAGTGATTCATTGAGAGAATGGTTCGCGGAAGAAGCCACGAACTCTCGTGGGTCAGTTCGTTAGGGCTTCGTGGCCACGAGATTTCGTGGCCGGCTGATCAGATTTTAGGGGCGAACGCTTGATCTCGAGTTTCTTCATCCGGCTCCGCAGAGTGTTGGGATGCAGATCGAGAATCTTCGCCGCCCCATGTTCGCCCTCAATCACCCAGTCTGTCTCCTGCAGAACCTTCAGGATGTGACGCCTCTCAACCTGCTCCAGTGACGAAGCATCGTTGATAGCCGTTTCCGACTTGTGGCGGCCCAAATCCAAGCATGGAACATCCGCTTCGGATGTCTCTCCAGCGCTCGTCGCGGGCAGCAGGTCGGCGCCAAGCTTTAAGATTGGACCTCGCGATAGGACTACGGCGCGCTCGATTACGTTCTGCAGTTCGCGAATGTTTCCTGGCCAATCATACTGAGAGAGGAGGCCCATCGTATCTTGCGCGATGCCAGTGACTTGTTTTCCGAACTGCCTGGCAAATCGCTCCACAAAGAAAGCGGCGAGGAGAGGAATATCGGACCGGCGCTGGCGCAGCGGCGGCAGAACGATGGGGAGAACGTTAAGACGATAGTAGAGATCCGCGCGGAATTGGCCTTCCTGCACTGCTTTTTCGAGGTTACGATTGCTGGCCGCGATGATGCGGACGTTTACACGGACCGTGCGGCTACTACCCAGCGGCTCAAACTCATGCTCCTGCAGAACTCGCAGCAGCTTCACTTGGGTATCGGGCGGAAGCTCGCTGACTTCATCCAGGAACAAAGTCCCACCGTCCGCGAGTTCAAACCGGCCGGTTCTTCGTTCCAACGCGCCGGTGAATGCGCCTTTCATGTGCCCAAACAGCTCGCTTTCGACCAATCCAGTTGGGATTGCCCCACAATTCAATTTCACCAACGGACGGTGTTTGCGCAAGCTATGACTGTGGATCGCGCGAGCAATCAGTTCCTTACCACATCCGGTTTCTCCCGTGATCATGACTGTGGAATCTGTTGGCGCCACTGTCTCCACTCGCTCCAACACCTCCAAGATTGCACGGCTGTTCCCCACAATCTCTTCGAAGTTGTGCTCCCTGCTGATTTCCTCTTGCAGGTAGACGTTCTCGGCTTCGAGTTTCTTTTGCAGTGTTTGGACTTGCTGAAGAGCACCTTGCAGCTCGGTCTCTGCCCGCTGGCGTTTTAACTCCGCGGCGGCCCTGGCGGCAAAGATCTTGATCAGATCGATTGCGCGAGAGTCGCGATCCATCGGCTTGTCGTCCAGAATCGCGATGTGGCCAATGACTCGCCCCTCCCGATCGAGCATCGGAACGCCCAAGTAGCTCTGTGCTCCCCAATCGGCGAGCCCCTTGTCCAGCGGAAACAAGCCCTGGAGCCCTTCTTTGTAGTGGCATGTTTCGCCGTTCAGCACTTTCATGCACGGTGTGTCGGCAATGTCGAACTCAAACTTGTCGCCAAACTGGTCGCCGTTCCAGAAGGCCAGCGCTTTTGCGTGTTTCTGATCGTCACAGTCGGTTATGAATGCATAGCGAACGCGGAGGGCGGCAGCCAGATGGCGCACCAGGGAAGGAAAGAAGTCGTTTCCGGTCGCGGACGCCGTACCTATGACGATGGAGCGGAAAGTCTCTTCCGCAAGGTGCCTCTCGGTGATGTCGCGGACCAGGCCAATTACTCCAATCACCTTTCCTTGGGCATCTCGATGTGGAGCGAACGTGCAGGATTCCCATAGATCGCAGCCGTCCGCAGAATGTTTCGGTATTAAGGCATCCTCTACGTGGACAGATTCCCCTTGCAACGCGCGCTTTAGAGCGGCTTCGATCCCGCTCGGCCCCAATCTGGGGAACACCTCGGTCGCAACCCTGCCGAGCACCTCCTCGGAACGTTTACCCGTCAGCCGCTCCATGACGGGATTGAAGAGTCGGTAGCGCAACTCGGAGTCATAAACGATAATACCCTCGGCGGCGTCCTCGATGATCTCGCGATTGAATTGAATGGCCTCACGCAAGGCAATTTCATTCTTCCGATGCTCGGTAACGTCGCGTGACAATGCCAACAGACGCTCCGGCTTACCGCTCGCGTCCAGGATGGGACTCACCGCAACATCCCACCATCTGGGTTCGCGCGAGATGCGCGTTTCGAAATAACCTACGAAGCGGCCGGTGCCGCCGTCTCTTGCCACCTGTAATGCGGCCCGAGCGGCTTCACGATCTTCGCCTTCCCAAAACTCAAGCCAGGAACCATTCACGAAGGGAGCGAGATCGCAGATCTCCAGGACCTGCATGCCCCCTTCGTTCATGAATAAGAGGCGCCCCTCCAGGTCGAGAACCTTAATGCAGTCGCGGCTACAGGCGATCAGACGGCCCTTAAGCTCTTCACTGGCGCGCAGCTGTGACTCCAGCGCTTCCAGACGTTCCCGATCGTGGTCAGAGACGGTCACTCAACTCACCCTGAATTCTGTAGTCTCAGGTGCCTTTGGCCGACCATTATCTCACTGCGAGGTTGGACGGACACCCGGAATCTTGAGCCGAATTCGGTATAGACCAGTTTGCGCACAAAGATAAAGCGCCTTGCCGTCGTCGTCGCCCCACGCAAAGTTATGCGGATGCTCGGGGCCGGCAATCGTTTCCAGATACTTGCCGTCTGGCGAGATGATCCACACTCCACCGGGACCCGACACGTAGAGATTACCCTTCTGATCGACCTTCATCCCATCGAGGGCATCCTCACCTTCGGCGAAAGTCATATCGAAAAAAACTTTGCCGTTCGACAGCGTTCCATCCGAGTTCACTTCGTACCGCAGGACGATCTTCCTGTTCTCCTCCCAAACAATAGGGATGCCGCCAATCAAGGGCGTGAAGGTTTCCAGAGCTGTCATCACCGTGCGGCCTTTGCCGCTTGAATTGATCAGCTCTTCAAAAAAGCGCGTCGGCTTGTTGAACATGACGGCAGTCTTTGCTTTGCCGATGGAGATGTTGGCGCCTGCGGAGAAAGTTCCGTCCAACCGTTCCAGCGCCATCAAGTTGCCGCCATCATCGACGACGGCGAATCACTCCGCCTGGTGCCTGCAACGTTTGTGCTTCAGCCTTCACGGCTGCGATGACTTGCTCTGCACCTTGCAGAGTCAGCGTCTTCTTCTCGACAGTTTGCGCTACCGCAATACTCGCAATGGAGAGAATCGCAGTCACCAAGCTCGTAGATCGAATCGATTTGCTCTGAGTCTTCATAGCATTTTGCCTGAAGTATTGAAAGGCGTGACGTCCAGGTTCGAATCGATCACGCCCAGGTTGATGGTCGTTACATCACAGGCGAGCTAAAGCTTGCTTCGCCCAGATTTGCCTCTGCCCATGCGCACCAGATCACGACCTTCTTTACGTTCTTCACATAGCTGGGAAGGACGATCTCTTTCTGATACTTGTCGCCGAGGAAGGCTTTCTTCTTCAGCTTATCGAGCAGGTACACCTGGCCGTCGGAATCCACAACTTGCCAGTGCGGATCCGGAGTGTCCGGCACGACGAAGTCGTCCGACAACGTCAGGACGCTCTTGCCGTCCCGTGTGCTGTGAGTGACGTGTCCTTTATTGGCTTTCGGCCCCTGAAACTGGCCGGTGGTGTGTGCGTCTTGGGCAACCGCCGAGACGGCGAAGAGCATGGTCGTCATCAGCAGCCCACGGAGGAGAAATTGCATTGCCTTGTTCGTGTTCATCCTTTACCTCGTCCTTGAGAATCGATTTGTGAGCCCGGTCATGCACTGGGCGATGAATCGTTAACGACTCGCGAACCCGATGATGTCGGGCTCATGTGCCGTGCTGAACTGCTCACGTGGCAGTAAGATTCGGAAGTGATGCGAATGTTTCAAGCAGTAGCGGGCTGCGAGATTTTCTGGATGTTGTCACTTCAGGACCCATGCAGCATCTCACTTCTAGGAGCTAATTGTGCGACGTGACTCAGCCATTAGAGATTGACTGCCGAAGAGTATGGAGAGAATTGGTCAACTACACGGAGGGTGACCTAACGCCCGAAATGCGAGACCGAATCGCGCGCCATCTCCCAAACTGTCTTCACTGCAGGACTGTCTATCACGGCTCCCGGAATATCGTCCGATTGCTGGACGATAAGAACGCATTCGAGCTGCCGCGGGGTTTTAGTCGGCGATTGTATGAGCGCTTGTCTTCGGGTAAGTAGGTTGCGCTACCGGACACATTCTTCAAGGGCTTGTCGACTGTGGTGTTACAAAGAAGCCTCTGACTTTCGAGGAGAGAAGATACATCAACAATGCACTGCCGATCGCAAAGCCGATACTACCTCGAACGAAGTCACCGCGCAGAAGATTGACGAGATCTCCCAAAATCTGCAATGTGACTATAGCAACCGCGAGTACCCACCCCCAGTAACGGGCTCTGAACCACCCGATGCCCGCGGCAACCATCGTTGTGCTTAACAGAAGAAAGAGCGGGCCGACAGTTGAGCCATGAGGCGAGAGCAGTCTGTAAGCTCTCGGATTCAGTTCCCACACTCTATCGGGTGGTATCCGTTGCCAGATCAGTGTTGCCCCAGCCAGAGCGGACATCGTTGCACCGAAGAATAGGAAGATACCCACTGCAGTGATTCCCGGCAGTCGCCTCGTGGAGCTGAGCCGGCCGGCGGGCTTGTCTTCGAAGTCCATCAAGTAGCGAATATAGAACAACGTCGGCTGCCTGCGTGTCACTTCCTCCGAACAATCGAATCACATCGCGTAGACACCATGAGCGGCATCCCGGACAACCTGAAAATCGAACCGCCGACCCTGGCAACAGAAATGCCAGAGCGGCCAACCGAGACTGGAGTGTCTTCGGTACCCTCACTGGGCGCGTGGGCGTCCTTGCGGCTTCATTGGCCTGAGTACCTAATGGAAGCGGGTCTGCTCGGTTCATTCATGGTGGCGGCTTGCGTATTCGGAGCGCTCTATGAATTTCCGCACTCACTCGTGCACCGAGCAATCATGTCCAGCCTCTTGCGGCGGATTCTCATGGGAATCTCCATGGGGCTCACCGCGATTGCGCTCATTTACTCGCCCTGGGGTAAGCAATCCGGAGCACACATCAACCCTTCTGTCACGATCAGTTTCTTTCGCTTGGGCAAGATCAAGGGATGGGACGCACTTTTTTATGCGGCAGCACAATTCACGGGTGCTGTGTTGGGCGTGGTCCTGGTGGGACTTCTTCTGGGGAAGGCAGTCTCGGATCCCGCCGTTCGGTACGTCGTTACCACGCCCGGACCGCGTGGGCCGTGGGCAGCCTTGCTCGCCGAATTCATCATCGCGGCCGGAATGATGTCCACTGTACTTTATTTTTCCAACCACCACCGGCTGGCCGGATATACGGGCCTTTTCGCCGGTCTTCTGGTCGCGACCTACATAACGATTGAAGCACCGTTTTCGGGAATGAGCATGAATCCCGCCCGGACGTTCGGCTCGGCCCTGCCTCCGATGATTTGGGATGGACTCTGGATCTACTTGACCGCGCCCCCGCTGGGCATGTTGTTTGCCACCGAACTCTACCTGTGGCGGAAAGGACAACAAGCAGTGAAGTGCTGCAAGCTCCACCACAACAACGACAAACGCTGCATCTTCTGCGGAGCCAATGGAGGATTCGCATCATGAGTGACAATCGCTACGACGTAATCATCATCGGAACCGGCGCGGGTGGTGGAACTCTCGCCTATCACCTGGCGCCGTCCGGCAAGCGCATCCTGATTCTTGAGCGCGGTGACTATGTCCCCCGCGAGAAGGCGAACTGGGATCCTCAGGTCGTAAACGTCGATGCTCACTACAACACCAAAGAATCTTGGCTTGACAAGGATGGCAAGGAACTCCATCCGCATACCAATTACTACGTCGGCGGCAACACTAAGTTTTACGGTGCTGCTCTGTTCCGCCTGCGCAAGGAAGATTTCAGCGAACTGCGCCATCACGGTGGCATCTCGCCCGCTTGGCCGATCAGTTATGACGATCTGGAGCCGTACTATACCCAGGCCGAGAATCTGTATCAGGTGCACGGCAACCGCGGAGAGGATCCGACCGAACCGCCGGCCAACGCTCCCTATCCTTGGCCCGCCGTCAGTCATGAGCCGCGCATTCAGCAGTTGTCCGACGATTTCGCGCGTTCGGGACTGAAGCCCTTCCACGTGCCGGTCGGGGTCATGCTCGACGAGAAGAATCCGCATAAGAGCCGCTGCATTCGCTGCAACACCTGCGACGGCTTTGCCTGTCTGGTGGGTGCGAAGTCCGACGCGCAAGTTGTGTGCATAGATGAGGCGATCAAACATTCCAACGTAACGCTATTGACGAACTCGCTGGTGAAGCGGTTGGACACAGATGTATCGGGTCGTGAGGTGAAAAGTGTGGTTGTGGAGCGCAACGGCGTCGTGGAGAGCTATTCCGCCGATGTAGTAGTCGTTTCTTGTGGCGCGATCAACTCGGCCGCGCTGCTGTTGCGCTCCCCCAATGACATGCACCCACGCGGACTTGCCAATAGTTCTGACGTTGTCGGCCGCCACTACATGGGACACACGAATTCGGTGATGATGGCTATTTCAAAGTGTCCCAACCCCACGATTTTTCAAAAGACACTAGGAGTCAATGACTTCTACTTCGGGTCAAAAGACTTCGAGTACCCCATGGGGCATATCTCGTTTGTCGGCAAACTGGATGCAATCACTCTAAAGGCCGGCGCACCGGCCATTGCTCCGAATTTCACTCTGGAGCTGATGGCAAAACACTCGCTTGACTTCTGGCTCACGTCCGAAGACCTGCCCGATCCGAGCAATCGCGTCACCATCGGCCGTGAGGGCCAGATCGTTCTCACCTACACGCCAAATAACTTGGAGGCGCATGAACGATTGAAAAGCAAGCTAAAGCAAGCCTTGAAGCAAACGAACTGCACTATGCATGGCCACGAATGCCATCAAGGGCTCTTTGGGCGAAACTTATACGTCGGGCAGCGAATTCCGCTCGCTGGCGTGGCCCACCAGAACGGGACCATTCGCTTTGGACGCGATCCGAAGACCTCAGTTCTCGACCCAGACTGTAAGGCGCACGACGTCGACAACCTATACGTTGTGGACGGGAGTTTCTTCCCGTCGAGCGCAGCCGTCAATCCGGCGCTGACCATCATGGCCAACGCACTTCGAGTGGGCGACCACCTGATGAAGCGGCTGGGTGTTTCTAGCAAGGGCTATGAGCAAAACCTACGGCAGGACCGCGAACTCGCTGTAAGCAGGTAGATAAGACATGAAGCAACTCTTTCGACCACAGCGCCTGCGCCAGAGCGTCCTGGCAGTCTGGGTACTGTCGCTGGTTGTGGCGCTTCCTCGCCTGTCGGCCCAACAACAACCCGCGCTGGTTGACGGCGTTGACGCGATCGGAATCACGGTCTCCGATATGGATCGCGCTGTGGATTTCTATTCCAAAGTACTCACGTTCGAGAAGGCATCGGACAACGAAGTCGTTGGAGAGAACTATGAGCATCTCGAAGGCGTGTTCGGATTGCGAATCCGCATTGTACGAATGAGACTCGGCGACGAGTGCATCGAACTCACGGAGTATCTCGCGCCGAAGGGTCGCCCGATCCCGGTTGACTCACACAGCAACGACCGCTGGTTTCAGCACATCGCGATCGTAGTCAACGACATGGACAAGGCTTACGCGTGGTTAAGGCAGAACAAGGTCGAACACGCTTCGTCAGGACCACAGCGGCTTCCAGACTGGAATAAGAACGCAGCGGGCATTTCGGCGTTCTACTTCAAGGATCCAGATGAGCACCCGGTAGAGGTGTTGCAGTTTCCTCCGGACAAGGGTCTGCAGAAGTGGCACCGCCCCACGGACAAACTCTTTCTCGGCATCGACCATACCGCAATCGTGGTGTGGGACACCGACGCCAGCGTCAAGTTCTATCGCGACTTGCTCGGAATGCACGTGGCGGGCGAGAGCGAGAATTACGGAACCGAGCAAGAGCATCTGAACAACGTATTTGGCGCCCATTTGCACATCACAGCGCTGCGTGGCGCAAGCGGGCCGGGAATTGAATTGCTGGAGTATCTGGCGCCCCGCGATGGGCGACCTTTCCCATCGGACGAACAGGCAAGCGACGTTGTTCACCGGCAAACGATTCTGTTGACAAGAGGTGCCGAAGCCGCGGCTCGCCAATTGCAGACGAGCCGGGTGAACTTTGTCTCTTCTGGCGTGTTTGTGAATCAAACTGGAGAGTTGGGATTCAGCAAAGCGTTTCTGGTACGCGATCCCGACGGCCACGCACTCGAAATCGAGGAGAAATAGAGGGTATGAGCCGAGGCATTTTGCACACTGCGCCAGAAACAGGCGGGTTGTTTTCAAAGGTGGAGATTCGTGAGGTCTCCCACCGCGATATGCTGTCCGATCAACCGACCCTGGTTGACCTCATACTTCCGGGCACCGGCCGCTCCTTCTCGGAAGAATTCGCGTGTTTACTTGGTTTACTTTGCGCACAAGGAGAACCTGAATGACCCAGGAAGAAATCAGGCTTTCTGAATCGGGCGCGCGTAAAAAACACTGGAAGCGCTGGGGCCCCTACCTCAGCGAACGTGCCTGGGGCACGGTGCGCGAAGACTACAGTTCTGGCGGCACCGCTTGGGAGTATCTGTCTCACGATCATGCCCGTTCGCGCGCCTATCGCTGGAACGAAGATGGACTGGCGGGGATCAGCGACCGGAAGCAGACGATGTGTTTTGCCTTGGCTCTGTGGAACGAGCGCGATCCCATCTTGAAAGAACGGATTTTCGGTCTGACGGGCAACGAAGGCAATCACGGCGAGGACGTGAAGGAGTACTACTTCTACCTCGACTCCACGCCCACGCACTCCTACATGAAGTACCTCTACAAGTATCCGCAGGCGGAATTCCCCTACGGTCAGCTTGTGGGAGAAAACCGGCGGCGCGGAAAGAACCAGCCTGAATTCGAGTTGCTCGACACCGGAGTGTTCAACGACGACCGCTATTTCGACGTGTTCGTCGAATATGCCAAGGCCGATACCGAAGACATCTCGATCAAGATTACGGTTGCTAATCGTGGACCGGAAGCGGCTGACCTTCGCTTGCTACCAACGGTGTGGTTCCGCAACACATGGTCGTGGGGAGACTCAAACCGTCGGCCGGAGCTGCATCAGGCGCGTCCCGCCCCCAACCCGGTTGTCGGACTGAACCATAACCGGCCGGGCAGTTGCTGGCTGCATTGTGAAGGTTCTCCAGAATTGCTTTTCACGGAAAATGAAACCAATGTCCGGCGGCTGTTCGGTGTCGAGAACTGCACTCCTTACGTCAAAGACAGCATCAACGACTACATCGTGCATGGCGCAACAGAAGCGGTGAATCCCGACCATACGGGCACGAAAGCCGCGGCTCACTACAAGCTCACGGTTGGTACGGGTGAGACCGTCGTTGTCCGTCTTCGGCTGACGAATTCCGACCTCAAAGGCAAGAACGCCTTTGCCAGCTTCGACAAGACATTTGACCTCCGTCAGCGCGAAGCCGACGAGTTTTATGCCAGGGTAATCCCGCAAGACGTTTCTAAAGATGCGCAGAACGTGATGCGCCAGGGTTTTGCCGGCATGTTGTGGTCCAAACAGTTCTATCACTACGTAATCAAAGATTGGCTTGAAGGCGATCCGGGCAAGCCTCTCCCTCCCCCCGAGCGCAAGAAAGGCCGCAACCACGAGTGGACTCACTTGTACAACGCAGACGTGATCTCCATGCCGGACAAGTGGGAGTACCCGTGGTATGCGGCCTGGGACCTGGCATTTCATTGCATTCCGCTCGCGCTCGTGGATTCTGACTTCGCGAAGGAACAGCTCACGCTGATGCTGCGCGAGTGGTACATGCACCCCAACGGGCAGATTCCCGCCTATGAGTGGGCCTTCGGCGACGTGAATCCTCCGGTGCACGCCTGGGCCGCGTGGCGCGTCTACAAGATCGACAAGAAGCGCAAGGGCAAAGGCGATCGTGCGTTCCTGCAGCGTGTCTTCCACAAGCTAATGTTGAACTTCACCTGGTGGGTGAACCGCAAGGATGCGGAGGGCATGAATATCTTCCAAGGCGGCTTCCTGGGTCTCGACAACATCGGCGTGTTCGATCGCAGCGCCCCCTTGCCCACCGGCGGATACATCGAACAGTCGGACGGAACCAGTTGGATGGCCATGTACACGTTGAACTTGTTAGCCATAGCCATGGAGCTGGCAACAGAAGAGCCTTGTTACGAAGACGTGGCCAGCAAATTTTGGGAGCATTTCGTTTACATCGCCCACGCGATGGGCCATCGCGGGCACGACGGCATGGGGTTGTGGAACGAGGAAGACGGCTTCTTCTACGACGTGCTCAAGTTGCCCGACGGCTCGCATTTTCCCATGAAGATTCGATCCATGGTGGGATTGATCCCACTGTTTGCCGTAGAAACCTTGGAACCCGAAGTTCTCGACAAGTTGCCCGATTTCAAGAAACGTCTTGATTGGTTCATTGACAACCGTCCCGACCTCACAGCGAACCTGGCTTGCATGCGTACAGAGGGAATGGGTGAGCGCAGATTGCTGTCTATCGCTAGCCAGGACCAGCTGCGCAGCATTCTGAAATTCATGTTGAACGAGCGCGAATTCCTCTCACCATACGGCGTCCGTGCCTTGTCCCAGTTCCATCGGGACAACCCCTATCTCCTTCATGTGGACGGGATGGAGCACCGCGTGGACTATGATCCCGGCGAGTCGTCGACTGGCCTGTTCGGCGGAAATTCCAACTGGCGTGGCCCCATTTGGTTCCCGTTGAACTACTTGTTGGTCGAGTCGCTCCAGAAGTTTCATCACTACCTTGGCGACGAGTTCCAGGTTGAATTTCCAACCGGATCGGGAAGGATGATGACCCTGTGGGAGGTAGCGGGAGAAATTTCACGCCGGATGACGAACATTTTTCTTCGCGATGAAGATGGCCGCCGGCCGGTGTTCGGCAATCTCGAAAAGTTCCAGACCGATCCTCACTGGCGCGACCTGGTTCTGTTTCATGAATACTTCCACGGCGATTCGGGAGTCGGAGTTGGAGCGAGCCACCAGACCGGATGGACCGGCGTGGTGACGAAGTTGATGCAGCAAAGCGGAAAGCCCAGCAAACGCAAGCAAAGAGAATCGGCGGCTGCAACGGTCGCTGCCGACTGAAATTCATAAGGAGAAATGGAAATGAAGGCGATTAGCGTCTTTCCAGGAAAGCCCAACAGTGTTCACGTGGCGGACTTGCCCAAGCCCTCCCTGGATCAGGTCCCCAACGGCCGTGGCGTGCTCGTCAAGGTTCTACGGGTGGGCGTGGACGGAACCGACAAAGAGATCAACGCCGCTGAATACGGCGCAGCACCTCCCGGATACGATTTTCTTGTCATCGGCCATGAAGGCTTCGGCCAGGTGGAAGCCGTCGGCCCTAATGTCACCGAGTTGAAGCCGGGAGACTACGTCGTGGCGACCGTGCGCCGTCCGGGTACGAGCATCTATGACTTGATCGGCACGAACGACATGACCACCGACGACACCTATTACGAGCGCGGCATCAATCTGCGCCACGGCTACCTGACGGAATACTACGTGGACGATGTCGAATTCGTCGTCAAGGTGCCGCAGGGCCTCAAGCATGTTGGCGTGCTGTTGGAGCCAACTACCGTCGTGGAAAAAGGAATCCACCAAGCCTACGAAATTCAGCGACGGCTCAAAGTGTGGCGCCCGCGCAAGGCTGCGGTAATGGGGGCTGGGACCATCGGTCTCCTAGCCACCCTGGTTCTACGCTTGAAAGGTCTGGACGTGACCACATTCGGACGTATCCCCAAACCTTATCTGAACTCGGATCTGATCGAGGAACTGGGAGCACGATACCTGTCGACCAAAGACATACCGATAACCGAAGCGGCCAAGGAATACGGCCCGTTCGATCTGATCTTTGAGGGCACGGGCAACTCTGCCGTGGTGTTCGACAGCATGCAGGCCCTGGGCAAGAACGGCGTGCTGGTTCTGGCCAGCGTCACGGGCGGAGACAAGATGATCCAGATTCCTGCGGACCGGATCAATCTCGAATTTGTTCTCGGCAACAAGGTCATGGTCGGAACTGTGAACGCCAATCGGGAATACTTCGAAATGGGTGTCGGCGACATGGCACAAGCGGAAGCGGAGTATCCGGGATGGCTCAGCAAGCTTCTCACCGACCCAGTGAAGGGCCTGGAGAACTACTCCGAGTTGTTCCAGAAACTCACCTCGCCGAATGGCGCCATCAAGGTGTTTTGCGAAGTGGCGTAAGATCTGGACCAGTCAACTGAGAACCTGTAACCGGGTCACGCCAACGTGCCTTGCCGTTTGTCACTTTCTGGCTTTGCTTGGTCTCACCGAAAGAAGATGTCCGCTGGGAGATGGCAATTCATGATTCAGTTCACGAAAGAAACATGCGGCGACCTGGACGCCGCACTCAGCCGGGAGTGGCTTGAAACCAACGGCCTCGGTGGCTTTGCTTCGTCGACAATCATCGGGCTGAACACCCGCCGCTACCACGGGTTGCTAGTGGCCGCGACGAAGCCGCCGGTCGGCCGTGTCGTCACGCTTTCCAAGTTGGAAGAGACACTCTTCATCGAGAACCAGCCGTTTGATCTTTCCGCAAATCGCTATCCTGGCGTCGTTTATCCGCAGGGGTTTCGATACCTCAAGCAGTTTCGCCTCGATCCATTTCCCGTCTTCACCTACGAAATCGAGGGCATTGAGATCGAGAAGTCCGTGTTCATGATCCGCGGCGAAAACAGTACCGTGGTGCACTACGAATTGAAGAAGAACAATCATCCGGAGCGGTTCAAGAACCTGCGCCTTGAGCTCAGGCCGCTGATCGCATTCCGTGATTATCACAGCACCACTCACGAGAATGGAGCGATCAATCGAGAGATAGAACAGCGCCAGGGGCTGGCGACTGTGGCTCCTTACCAGGGCCTACCTTCACTGCATCTCGCTCACAACGCTGTCGAACTGCGAAGGACGGGCGACTGGTACCGGAACTTTGAATATGACGCCGAACGAGAACGCGGTCTCGATTTTTCTGAAGATCTTTTCAATCCGTGCGTCTTGCGTTTCGACTTGCGGCTTCGACGCCAGGCCTCGGTGATTGCCTCCGCAGATCCGCATGATGTTGCCCCGCATGATGTTGCCCAGGTGGCTGAATATCGGCAGGCAGAAATCACGCGTCGCCGGAATGTAGCGCTGTCTTCGCCGGTCGCTTCTGAAATAGATCATGATGCCTTCGCCCAGCATCTTGCCAATGCCGCCGATCAGTACATCGTGTCCCGTAGCGACCAGAAGACCGTCATCGCTGGCTATCACTGGTTCAGCGATTGGGGACGCGACACCATGATCGCTTTGCCCGGCCTTACTCTGCCGACTGGCAAGCCTGAAGTTGCTCGCAGCATTCTGCGCGCGTTCGCGCATCACGTGGATCAGGGTATGTTGCCCAACCGGTTTCCCGACGCAGGTGAAGCGCCGGAATACAACACCGTGGACGCGACGCTTTGGTTCTTTGAAGCGGCACGCGCTTATCTTGCCTACACTGGCGATCTGGAGTTTGTGCGCGACGAACTCTATCCCGTATTTGCCGATATCGTCTCCTGGCATGTGCGCGGTACTCGTTACGGAATCAAAGTCGATTCCAGCGGATTACTTTCCTCTGGCGAACCCGGCGTTCAGCTTACCTGGATGGATGCGAAGGTCGGCGACTGGGTCGTGACGCCGCGCCGCGGCAAGCCCGTTGAAATCCAGGCACTCTGGTACAACGCACTCTGCATCATGGAAAACCTGGCGCGCAGATTTGGGGACGAATCGGGCCAGAAGCGTTACCGCAACACGGCAACCGTGGCGAGTTGGAGCTTCAACCGTCTCTTTTGGAACGAGAATATGGGTTGCTTGTACGATGTCACAAACGGCGCACCGCCGGGCCCTTCGATCCGCCCGAACCAGATCTTTGCCGTCAGCCTGACCCACAGCATGTTGTCACCCGAACGGGCGAAGTGCGTGGTGCAGAAAGTTCAAGAGCTTCTGCTTACGCCGTATGGTCTGCGTAGCTTGGCGCCCACCGATCCGCAATACCGCGGGCGATATACTGGTGGTCCCACTGAGCGCGACGGTGCTTATCATCAGGGAACCGTATGGCCGTGGCTGCTCGGACCCTTCGTCACCGCATACGTCAAGGTGAACGGTGGAAGTGAAACCGCCCGTCGCCAGGCGAGCGAATGGTTGGAGCCGTTGAGAGAGCATCTCATAGACGGCGGGCTCGGACACATCCCCGAGATCTTCGATGGCGACGCCCCTCAACTGCCTCGCGGCTGTATCGCCCAGGCCTGGAGCGTGGCGGAGATTCTGCGAGCTTACATCGAGGATGTGAAAGGCATTCGTCCGGTACCGCCCGTCGAGACACCGGAGCCGCAAGCTCGCCTACATGCCAAAGATCGAGTGGAAGCTCGGGACGCAACCCCGCAAGCCCTAACTTAAAGGCCGAACTCCTTATTGGGCCGTCGACCGCCTAGCTTAGCTAAGCTAGTCTCTCGGAACCACACTTAAAAACACTCAAGCTCATGCAGCAACTTGCGACTGCGGGCCTTCATCGCAGGCGTACCGCTCCGCGTTGCTTCTCGCAGGATCTCAATCACTGTGGATCGAATACTTGCGTCAGCGTGGGCTAAATCGGCGAGGCCTTGAAGAGCGAAGGTTTTGACTATCGAACTCCTGTCTTGCATATAGCTGTTTAACGAAAATATCGCACGTTGTCGTTCTTTGGGGTTCAATGCAAGCCGTGGAACCATGACGGCTAAATGCCAACGCAACTCTTGCTCCCTAGTCTCACCCAGCAAACCCAACAGTTCTTTTCTATAGGGTACGAGCAACTCAGGATTGTTTCGCGTGACCTTTTCGGCCGCGTCTGCAGCCCTAATCCGTACGAGGGGGTCTTTTGACCATAAGCCCACAATCAACTTAGGAAAAAGTTGCAGATTCTTGGAGACCATCGTCCCTACCTGCTCAGAGCGGCCAATTGATCGTCGGTCCCCACCTTTTAAAAGCTCCAGGATGTTCTTTGCGGGCATCAGGAAGCATGGTACTGCATCGGCCTGTTAACATCACTGTCTTTGCAAGACTATGCGAGGATTTCCTAATGCCATGAAGAAGAACATCTGGAGGGCGGGGATCGAGACAGGCTTTATCATCTTCCTTTTCTATTCAAACCTCTTGATGGGAGAATTTGAACGCTCAGGTATGGGGCAGAAGAGGGGTTTAGCTTGGGCAATCGCAGATGTTTTTACGTCTGCCAATTTTGAAATCGCCGCCTTGGCGGCGCTCATCGGCTACATCGTCTTTGAATTCCTTCGAAAGCGATTCTAAGCAAAGGTCTCTCTTGGATTCGCAGCCGAGCTGAGAGACCCGCAAACATGAGCCTTGCTAACGTGATGGCGAGATGCGAACTGGCCAACCCATGTGACGAGCCCCGCGGCCAGGTCATTCCGTGTAGCCTTGCGCGAGACGGCCGTACTCGCGACTCGCATCAAGCAGGTCGCCTACAGATGCGGGCTGCACACCTCGCGCGCGGTTGAGGTCTCCAATCTCAAAGGCGATCTGCCATTGTTGGAACAGCACACGATAGGCGTCGAAGAGACTGAACTTCGGATCGTAAATGTGGGTTGCCTCGGAAGTTACTCCGTTGAGCTCTACAATCTTCATATTGCGGCCCGCCATGAAGTCTTGCCGCGAAGGAACACGCATGTCAAAACGCCCAAAGAAAAAACCGTCGAAGGTTTTGGCGATCCGGTCGATGACTTCTTCCAGAGACGGCGTTATGGTGTCCCCACCGTCGAGAAAGATGGCCCCTCGGCAATGAGTCCCAATTTCGACCAACTGAACTCTTTCGCCGGACGCGGGGACTTCTTGAATCCGGTCTGCATTCTTGCGCCGATAAACATCTGACATACATACGGCACGCTCATCGGCGAGAATCAATTCTTCCACTGTTCGTTTTCCATCACCGACAAGGGTGGGCATCCGTTTCTCCGTCACCGAGAGAATCCGGCCGCGCTCATCACCGGGATAGCGATAATAGAAAACTCCATACTCTTCGCCGGGGACATATTCCTGCAGGATGACCGGGTAAGCCGCAAGCGTCAGATACTGACGCAACTTCCCCGGCGATCGAACAATCGACACTCCTGACCCACGCTGCCCAGCATCAGGTTTCAACACGACAGGGAACTGCAGCCCATGCTGCCTCATGAATGTCTCGGCCTCAACAATCCGATGTGCAGGCACGGTGCAGGACAATAGAGTGGAACACGGCATCCACGCAGCTGCATCTTTCAAATTGTCCAGGATCTTGTGCTTGGACTCGCCCACGAATCCACCGGCTGGAATCCCTGGGTTGGCCGCAGTAAATAACGTCCAACTTCGGAACTTGATTCCGAGATAAGCGATGTAAGCAACCACCGGCGGATAGAACAAATAAGGAGGCCAAAACTCCCAGCGAGTCCAACGCCTCACTCGCCCGACCAAGTCGCGTCGCCATCGAATCCAGGCGCTAGTGAATGGCCGGCTTGGGGGAACAGAGTCGAGTTCTAATACGATAGGCATGATTCAAATGGCTGAATGTTCAAATGGACAACCGACCTCTCGCACAATGAGATTCAGGCGGACAGGTCTTGTTCTCTCAATTTCTATTTCCGTTGCATCAGCCGGATTCATGGTGCAAGGGCTGCCACGGAGATGGCACATCCGTACGCTTCCGGAGCTGAGCACAACTTCGGTATAACTCAGCGTCTTCACATCTTCCCGGTGGACGCAAAGACTGAACGGCCCCGGTCCACCGGCGTGCGAAGCTTGAAGTCTTCGCAGCCAGCGCACGGAACCGGCGTCCGATTCATGGCGTGCCATGCGACATACCGCCCCACGCAGGCTTTCGGCTCGCTCGTCTGAGAGGCTAGAGGAAAACCAGTGCCGTGATTCCCACTCGTGGACCTTGCAGTCAAGCTGAGCCGAATCCCAACGCCACTCCCAGATTTCCTGTTCGGATGGGAATACGCCCACGAGCCGAAACGGCATCATTCCTGTGAAGTTCGAAGCGCCAAATACTTCATGCAAGTCCGATAGCGACCGCGAATCAATCAGAGCCGGGATCACTCGCCCTCTACTCCGCGTCTTTGGGAGAGCTCTGCGGTGTAGTGCGATGTCATTCCAATTCAGTAATGCAAACGTGATCCCATATTCGTTGGTGGCGAGCCATGTGCCGCGGTCGCCGTCGCCGGGATAGATGGCCCTGGTGCCGTCGAATTCATGCTTCTCAGGAGAAAGCCCGGCACCCCGTGCGATTTTCTCGTCACGATTCATCGCCATGAGGTATGTATCGATGCCGATGACGACAGTCAGAGTGCACATAAGCCCACCGCCCCTGGGTCTCGAACAGAACCTCGAACACTCTCGCGCTTCCGAATCCACTCGCCGAGTGATCTGGCCCTCTTGCTCAGCAGCCACGGAGCAAACAGCAGCAGGACGGTCAGCAGCCAGGGGAGCAATTTCTGATGGCCGGAAGATATTTTGGGAACGAATCGCCAGATGGCAAAGATCGCGGAGACCCAGACAGCCGAACAGGCCGCCGTAGTCTTGACAAACAGTCGAACCGGAAGCCGTAACGCGCCGGCGGCAACATAAAGAGGTAGGCGGCTTCCGGGAATCGCGCGGCTCATCACCAATGCCAGCGATCCGCTCCGTGCAAACCAGCTTTCAGCTTTGGCAAGCGACTCGGGCTTTAGGTATTTCTGCAGCCAGCGTGATTGAGTAGTACGTCGGCCAAGGCTGGAGCCCAGACCATACAACCCCATGTCTCCCAGCCAGATACCCAAGAAGGTGGTCAAAAGTCCGATCTGCGGATCCAAGCTTCCACTTGCGGACAGGGTCGCCGCCAGCACGGTCGCGCCATCTTCGTAAATGAAGGTCGCGAGAAAAATGTAGAGCGCCAGGGCCGCCTGCGTCTCCGGAAGTGAATTAGAGCAAAGCATGGTCGGCTACGCTCGTTCCCCCGTTTCTGTTTCAAGATGCTTCAATGTGGAGGGAGCAACGCCAAATTCGTGCGGGAGCTTCAATCCGACTCCGGCACAGAGGATTCTGAGAATGGCATAGTGGTGGATGGCGTGTCCGACGCAGAACATCACTTCCCGAGCCAGGTTCGACCTCACCGCTTCCGCCTCGGTTTCGCCATAACCCACGCTGTACGTCACCGCGCACGCACGTTGAAGAATTTCGCTAGAAAGGCCTCTGAATTCGTCGATCAGATCTTCGGTTGTGAGACGCGCACACGTCACCGAGCTCTCCAGTTGCGGGTTCCGACGCCGCTGATCGTAGTTGACCTGGCCAGTCCGAATTCCTTCCGCTAAACAGAGAAAGTGATCGAGCACGTGCCGGTAGTGGGCTCCGAAGGACGCCGTGAACTCTCCTTCAAGCGGGCGAGCGTACGTTTCGTCGCCAATGCCCTCCAGAAAGATGCAGCCCTGTTGCAGGACATCCTTAACCGCAGTATTCAATGACTGAGTGAGCATGTCAGAACCTTTTCCCCAACATCGGAATTTGCATGCGGTGCAAAAACAGAGCAATGCCGCTCGTCACAAACACGGCGATGGCGAGGAAGAACAGAAGTCCCCTGTCTCCCTGTACTTCGATCCCAAGAAACGTTAGGTGGCTAACGATGGCTCCGCCCGTAGCCGCCATTGCCAGGACTGCTCCGGCCCAGACGAAACGCGGTGTCAGCAGCAGCATGGCGGCGATCAACTCCATAATCCCCGATCCAATGCGCGCCCAGACCTCCACCATGCCGATCGAGGCGATCGGGACGTAGCTGTGGATGAATGTCCCCAATTTGGTAAAGATATAGATCGATTCCGGCGCCGCCGTGAACTTGAAGAAGAGCGTTTGCAGCAAAATGATCGCTGCGACAATTCGGCAAGCCCAACTGAAGACCAGGATCGGGGTGGTCATTGGCCTACTCACGGTTGAGATGACTCGGGTGTTCATGATGCGCTCCTCTACTTGCCGTACTTTTCGACGAGGCCAGGCCAATTCTCGTCAGCCTTCTTCACCATGCCTTGCTGGTCCTGGTTGAATTTGTTCTTGATATCAAGGTCGTATTGCATCAACAGCCGTCCATTTACGATCTGCCATGCCTCGATCTTGATCGGGGCCCGTGTGCTATGGGTCACGCCGTATGCGCAGTAGCCGCCGAACTGCGGCTCGTACTTCGCCGGCTCTTTGTCAAAGGTGGCTTTGTGTTCCGAGGATGCGAAGTAGTACCTCGCCCCACGATATTCAGACTGGAATTGCGGGCTGCCCTTGACCGGCCGATTGTCGGTAAAAAAGGCCACAGGATCGTAGCCCTGGATGGCAACTCCGTTGTGATCCAAATTCTGCAGTTCTTTGGCGGATGCAACCGTCGACAACGCCATAAGCAGCAGGAAAGCAGAAAACAGACTCTTCATTCACAAATTCCCTCGTTTTGCCGTTTCTTGAAATCCATACACAGCCATCAGACTCGCCAAGGCGTCAGAAGTGACACGAACAAGAAAGGCGCGGAATTACTGTCACCTTCCCGGTCACCGCGCATCGCACGGGGAATGGCGTCTTGCAGTTGGTGGACTTGCCAAGCAGACACACCTGGCGGCCTTCGCTGTGGGAAGAGTTGCTGGGAGGATCATCATGAACGCGACTGGCTCACAAATCCTGACCGCTTCTTCTCCAGTCGCTCGCTGCGATAACGATCACAACGCGGAGACGACCGGGCTGATAGAAGCCCAGGGCTCTTACCGCGTACGACTCGCGTCGTCGGAGGCAGACCGAATGGCGGCGTTCCGCTTGCGGTTTCTCGTCTTCAACCTGGAATTAGATGAAGGCCTCGATGCGGCCCACGCGACCGGCTATGACACCGACCACTTCGACGCGGTCTGTGACCACCTCATCGTCGAACATCCAGTGTCAGGTAAGGTCGTTGGGACCTACAGGCTACAGACGGGCGTAGTGGCTTCCGCCAACGTTGGTTACTACAGCGAACGTGAATTCGACTTCACACCCTACAAGCGGCTAGGCGATTCCGTGATCGAACTGGGACGCGCCTGTGTGCACCGCGACCATCGCTCGACCGAGGTGCTCTACCTGCTGTGGCGCGGAATCGCGCAATATGCTATTCACCATGGGGGCCGGTATCTGATCGGTTGTTCTTCGCTGACTTCGCAAGACCCGGCTCATGGGACAGCGGTCTATGAAGCGATGCTGGAGTACTTGGTGGAGCCCAAGCTTCGTACTGCTCCCCAGCCAGCCTTCGCAATGCCCCTGATGGCACCAGATAATGCCAGTGACAAGATCCCGAAATTGCTACGTGCATACCTCGCGGTGGGAGCGAGGATCTGTGGTCCGCCTGCGATCGATCGCGAATTCAAGACAATCGATTTCCTCACGCTGATGGATCTTGAGGCTCTTCATCCTCGCGTGCATGCCCGATTCCTGAGAGCCTGATGGAATGCACGAAGACGCCAGTTACCTTCTGTGTTTTGGGGTTTCTGACATCACCGCCGCCTCGACTCTGGCTGGGGAATGTTGCAACGTTCGCGCATCAATCTTGAGCAGGCGACTCTCTCCTTGTTGCAAGAGATCTCCGCGCATAGTGATTGGTTCCGCAATGAATTCGCGCAGCGCGTCGCGTCCGAGAGCACGTCCATCAAGACCGACCAGCAGGAACTGTTCCCGCCCGTCAGTCGTGACCAAGATGGGCGGAATCCCTCCGCTCAGACAGCGCGCCGCGCAGTCGCGGTGAACCTTGCCTTGACCCGGATTCATCACTCCCAGGTAGCACTTGCTGTCTACGATTTCGCCGGTGACCGTCACGCTTCCCAGGTCGCGAGTCGTCTCTTGAATTGCGGGCGCGGCATCGGTGACGGCGATGGAGCCGGGTGTAATTTCCACCATTGTTCCGCCCCCACGATAAATCAGTTGGCCCCGTAGACGGACCTGTTTGCGATCGAAGCTGGCCACGAGGTCGTCGGCCCCATGTTTTCCTGGCGCGACCAGCAGATAGCGCGAATATTTGTCTTGTTGCCCGACTTCTCCCGGACGCGCGACTAACAACGTTGGGAAAGGCCGTGTCACGATAACTCCCTCAAAACTGCGCAGCTTCCCGTATTCGAACGCGGAGTTGGCAAACGGCATTTGTCCAGCAACCAAAGCCAGAGCCGCGGTCACCGCAAGCAGGCCAAGCACAATCATGACCTTTCGCACAAAACGAGCCAGGGTGGTGGGCGCCTGCGGGAGATAACCCACGTAGAAGTCGTTCATCACGGTTGCGCCTCCGTGTAGTCAATTTTGGCAGGCTCTACATGGGTCCCCGGTGCGTTGGGACGCGGATGCACGAAAACGGATCCTTTAACAATCTTGACCCGGAAGGTCGGGATCTTCTCCTTGAATGGCGGCGGAGCCGCTCCAGACTCTGGCTGATACTGGTAGCCATGCCATGGGCACGTAATGCACCCGTCGATGATGCGTCCTTCCCCTAGCGGTCCGTTCTGATGTTGGCAAGCATTTGAGATTGCAGAGATCTTGCCATCGTAGCGAAAGACCGCAACGCGCTCCCCGGAGAGAGATATGATGGTCGCACACTTTTCGGCTATGCGATCCACTTTGCAGACCTCGACGAAACCTTCCTCGACCGCTTGATGTCTGGCCCAGTCCACCCGTTTTTCACGAAACGCCGCCGCGAGATGGAGCGAAAGTACGGCAGCGACTCCCGCGATGAGGACAGCAGCCAGCACGGGATTCGTCTCTGTCTGCAACGCCCCCAGGGTGACGTGCGCAACCAACAAAGCGTAGGCCACATACACCAGCATGTGAAGCCGCTTCCACATGGGTGCGGATAGATTCCGCAACCAGAAATCGTGGCTTGTGGCAGCCATCAAAAACAGAATGATCAATGCAAAGAAACCAAGGGCCTGAAAGGGGAAATCGGCGACACTGCCGTATCGCGGATTGCTGATGAACAGACTGACAAGAGGATTCGCATTCCCCAGCGCATGAAACTGAAACAGCGCGAAGCCTCCATGCGCCAAGCCCAGCAGAAACGTCGTGACACCCAGGTGCCGGCGGTTATAAAGCAGCGGAAGGAATCGCCGGTTTATTCTCGCCCACGGTCCAATACAGAGCACAACGTTCAGCAGTAGGAATGCAGCGGTTCCAAGCGCGCGAATCAATAGTGTTTCTGCCGTCGCGCTCGGGTTTCGCCAAGCACCGATGCCGACAAAGACGGCGAGGTAGAGTGCGAGCAAGGATACGAGCGTCAGGTCGTAAACCTTCTTCTGTCGGTTCCAACCGATTGCGCCATATTGAACGCTCATGGCAACTTCTCCACTCTGGCAGAATCAAAAACGGTCTGGTGAGCCACGCTGAAAAGGATGAGGTTGCCCGCCCGCCCCTTCTCCTGCGGAAGGGCGAAGCCTTCGTCCGCGGCGTATGGGGCTACGAGAAGGGACTCGCTCGGCAAGGAGTTTCCCTGCGGTGTCTTGGTGCTCCAATAGAGCAACAAATCGGGTTCGTTCAACGGTTGCATCGGTCGCAGAACAACGTAGATGTCTTTCGGACTGTCTGATCTGCCGTAGAACTTCGTAGCGATCGAATGCTGGGTCCAGAGTCCGTTCGACTCCCGCACGAGATGCGCGCTCGACGGCAGTTCGGGAGAGCGTTCCGTCAACCTCGTGCCGGGACGCCGTGCTTCGATTCCCGCCAAGAGAATGGCAGGCAAAACCACAGCGAGCACGACAAATGTTCGGCGGTGCACGGTTCTGAGTGGCTGAATCATTGATTACCCAATCTGCGGTGTGGACTCCTTTCCACCGGAGGCTCGGCGGTTCCGCGCGTCCATCGCAGCAGGAACATGAGCCAGAAGGCGGCGACTCCTGGCAGAATCAGCAACCGGAAACCAACGCCCGAGCCCTGGGCTTCGGAGTCCAGACGTTGAACTCCAATCCACACGAACAGCACAGCAAATATCAATCCGAGACCCGCGTAGATCCCCAGAGCGTAGACGAATATTTTTGCAAGAGTTTCAAACATCGCTGCCGTAGACCGGGATCACTGCCCCATTGATGTCTTTGCCGGCATCGCTGGCCAGCCAAGTGATCAGGCTGGCAACCGCCGAAGGGCGAACCCATTTCGAGAAGTCTGCGTTCGGAATGGACTTGCGATTCGCAGGCGTGTCCATCGTGCCCGGTAAGATGACGTTGGCCGTCAGTCCCGCATCCTTGTTTTCTAGAGCCACAGTTCTGATGAGCGAAACCATGGCAGCTTTGGAAGCGCTGTACGCTCCGATCCCAGTTCCAGGCTCCAGCGCCGCGCGACTGCCGATTGCAATGATGCGACCGTTGCCAGTCTGCCGCAGAGCTGGGATTGTCGCCCGCAGGATGTGAAATACAGAATTCAGATTCAGGTCGAGCATCTGCTGGAAAGTTTCATCGTCGCTGTCCGCGATCGACTGACCACCGGCAAATCCGCCGACCGTGTGTGCCAGAACATCGAGCCTTCCGAAACGCGCGACAACTTGATCCACATGCACTTTGGCGGCTTCGTGGCTCGAAATTTCCGCCGGCACCGCCGTAAACCTCGGGCTATTGAAATCAGATTGCTGTATTCTGCGCGATGTTCCGATAACAGTCGCGCCGGCATCGAGAAACGCCTGGGTTACATGCATCCCAAGGCCCCCGTTCGCGCCGGTCACAAGTACAACTTTGCCCTGCATGGAAAGACTCCGATCTCACCAGCCATCAGATTCCGACAATCCCAAAGGGTTACTACCCTCCGTTGAAAAGGAAGCGGAACTGTCCGCGTTGTGCATTTTATTTTGCGCTTGCTGCCGAACGACTGAACGACTGTGCAAAGACGGCCTCAATGTGCTTTGAGTCGACTTCACCCGCAGAGTTGTAGAGTGGCCTCCCGTTTGCGTCCAGAACCAGCACGTGTGGGATGGAGCCTTCATAGTACTGTTTCACCAGTTGCTGTTGCTCGGGCGAGCGCTTGACGTCCAGGTCAACCACCACAAAGTGCACTTGATTGCGGTACTTGTTATAGAGTTCGATGGTCCGTCGCGCCTGTCTCTTTGAGTTGAAGCAGCCTTCACCATAGATGATGACGTAGTTGGTCTTGCCGGGGATAAAGCCCGATTGCGCATCGTCCCCGGTGATCAGTGGGCCATCCAGGCTATCGCTTTGATAGTCGAGCTTTGAATTGAGCTTTAGGTTGTCAATTCCGAACAGGGTTTGTGTGCCGAGCAAGAGCGACAAAAGTCCATATAGCAATATGTTTTTCTTGATCACTTCGCAACCTCCAGTTGGAACGATTCGTCATCAATCTTTCGTTTGTTTGCGTATTCTTTAAGAGCCTGTTCTGCCGCGTCCTTGAACGATTGTTTGCCACCTTTTCCTTCGGAAGGCAGGTACCCCGCGCCAAAATAAAGCTTGCCATCTGGAGTAATGAAGGAAGTCAAGGGCAACCCGGCAGGTAGATTCAACACAGCTT
>JBEKWC010000056.1:0-24544 GCA_049513475.1 Candidatus Sulfotelmatobacter sp.
CGCCAGGCCAATGGAGCGTTGCGCGACATGGTGTGCCGCGGCCTGTTGCTCATGCTGGACCGTGCCGGCCAGATCCAGTTGCCGCCGGTGAGTTATGTGCGGCATAACCCGCTGGTTAATCGAGCCAGACCGGAGCCGGTACGGATCGATGCCACACCGATCGAAGGCCCTCTGCGCAATCTCCAGCCGCTGGAGTTCGAACTGGTTCGTCGCACCGGGAAAGAGCCGTTGTGGAACAGTTTGCTAGAGGAACATCATTACCTCGGCTACGGGCAGCCGGTGGGAGAACACTTGAAGTACTTGGTGTTGGGGCAGGGGCGGCCGGTGGCCTGTCTGGGTTGGTCCTCGGCCCCGCGTCATCTGGGTAGTCGCGATCGCTACATTGGCTGGAGCGCCGAAGCGCGCCGTCGTAATGTCCGGTTTCTCGCCTACAACACGCGATTCTTAATCCTGCCGTGGGTCAAGGTGGAACACCTGGCGTCGCATATCCTGGGCCTCATGGCGTTGCCGACCTCCGCCGACTGGCAGCGCATCTACGGACATCCGATCTACTTTCTGGAGACGTTTGTGGATCCGGAACGATTCCGCGGAACCTGTTACCGTGCGGCCAACAGGGAGCCGATAGAAACGAAGTCTTTCGCGATCCTCGGTGCCTCCGGTGGTTGGCGATTTTCTGTCTTCCTCAAAATGCAGCACAGCCCTCGGTCAGGATTTTGCGGCGGCTGCGGCTTGGCCCAACGCTGCGCCGGGGTTTTCTTCCGGCAGCGAAGCTGCAGCCTGAGCTTCTGGCGGGACGTAACACTCCACCCGGTTTCTTCCATTTTTCTTGGCCGCGTACAAAGCTGAATCGGCGGTCTCGACAGCCTTCTTCACCTCTGCCGGGTCCTCCGAGACCGCGCTCACCCCGACGCTGACGGTGACTGGAATCGACAGCTCGCCCGCCACCATCTTGTCATTCTCTACGCATTGCCGTAAGCGTTCCGCCACTCCCATGGCCTCGTTGAGCGTGCAATTGGGAGTGAGGACCAAAAACTCTTCTCCACCCAGCCGCCCCACGGCATCGTAGGTTCGCAGCACCGAACTGATCCGCCGGGTAAGCTCCTTGATCACTTCGTCGCCCGCGGCGTGGCCGTAGGTGTCATTGATAGTTTTGAAGCGGTCCACATCGACCATCATCACCGTCATCTTCTGGCCCGATCGTTTACAGCGTGAAGCCTCGCGGCTGAGTAACTCGGTGATGGCGGCCCGGTTATAAACGCCACTCAGAAAATCGTGGGTCGCTTTGTATTCGGCGCTCTCCAAGGCGCTTACCAAACGCCTTTCCAACTCAAGAATCCGGCCGCCGATGCGCAGACGCGCGCGCAACTCCTGGGCGTCGAAGGGTTTCTTCAGATAATCGTCGGCCCCGGCATCCAATCCCCGAAGCAGATCTTCTTTTTGCTCCTTGGAGGTCAGCAGCAGAGTGTAGGTATAAGCGTCATTGTGATTCGCCCGCAATTTCCTGATGACGTCGATACCGTCCAACCCGGGCATCATCCAATCTAAAATCGCCAAGCGCGGAGCCTCCGGCTTGAGCAGCTCGCGCAGCGCGTCGTCGCCGTTGTAGGCGACATCGACCTCATAGCCCCACTTGGTCAGGAGGCTGCTGAGCAGCTTGCACGAGATGCGATCGTCATCCGCGATCAGGATTTTGGACATGCCGCTCCCCTCAATTCAATCAGGGCTTTCTCCAGGGTTTCGATCTGCGGTTTAAGTTGTGCGAAAACTTCCGCGGCGCGACTCAGATCGCGGTCGCGGCCCATGGTTTCCAGAAGCTGGCAGCTCTGCGTGGCGATCCGGCTGCCAAACATGCTCACGCTGCCTTTGAGTTTATGGGCGGCGCGTTCGAGCCCCGCCGCATCCTGCTGCGTCACGGCTTCGGAAACGCCCCGCAGCAGGCCCTCGCGTTCAGCCACAAAAACATCGATCAGCTCGCCCAATAACTCCTGATCTCCTTCAAGCCGGAGCAGCAGGTCCGCTGTGTTCAGCACTTCGTTTTCCGCCATGGCGTTCCCCCTCGTTTTCATCTGGAGCGTGTCTTCGTGCATTGCTGGCCGATGAATCTTCTTTTCTTGGTGAATTTCGCCCGGAACATTGGCCCGGGTGGCGTCTGGTTGGGAGCGTCCTGACGGTCCGCTCGCGTTTCGATTTGCGGCTTGCCGAGCCAGCAGCGCCAGCAAGTCCTGCCGGCGAACCGGCTTCGACAGGTAATCGTCCATGCCCGCTTGCAAACACATTTCTCGATCCCCTGCCATGGCATGTGCGGTCATGGCCACAATGGGCACGTGCTCGCCGGTAAGCTGCTCGTGCTCGCGAATCTCCCGCGTGGCCCCAAGGCCATCCACAATGGGCATCTGCACGTCCATCAGAATCAAGTCGAACGATCCCGCTCGCCACTGGCTTACCGCTTCGGCGCCGTTCGCCGCCAGCCCTACTCGATGCCCGGCCTTTTCCAGCAGCGCCACCGCCAGCTTCTGATTGATGGGATTGTCTTCCGCGAGCAGGATGTTCAGTGGGAAGGCCGGAGCGGGCGCGAGCCCTGGCCAAGCCGGCCCGATCTTTTCCGCCTTCGGTTTCTCCGCGGCCTCGGTCGCTTTTCCGAAATTCATGGTGAAATGAAAAACCGACCCCACTCCGGCTGTGCTTTCCACCCAGATTCGCCCGCCGGTCAGGGCCACGATCTGCTTGGAGATCGCCAACCCCAGCCCGGTTCCGCCAAACTTGCGTGTGGTCGACGATTCCCCCTGCTCGAAGGCTTGGAATAGTTTGGCTTGAACCTCCGGAGAAATTCCCATACCGCTATCCCGGATCGCGAAAT
This sequence comes from Candidatus Sulfotelmatobacter sp., assembly GCA_049513475.1. Taxonomy (GTDB): domain Bacteria; phylum Acidobacteriota; class Terriglobia; order Terriglobales; family Acidobacteriaceae; genus Sulfotelmatobacter. The sequence goes on from JBEKWC010000056.1 coordinate 2,858, forward strand.
GCAGCTTGGGATCTTCGCCTTCAGCCGGCTCCCGGCTCACCTCCACCAACACTTCGCCTTGCTCGGTGAACTTGATCGCGTTCCCGATTAAATTCAACAGCACTTGCCGCAAGCGCAAAGAGTCGCCCACCATTTCGAGCGGAACCTCGGGCGCAACTTTCACCGCTAAGTGCAATCTCTTTTTGTGCGCCAGAATTAAAACGCTATCGGTCGCATCTTTGATGAGCTGCTCCAGGACGAACGGCTGGAGCTCGAGCACGATCTTTCCCGCTTCAATCTTGGAGTAGTCCAGGATGTCGTTGATCAGCGTGAGCAGCGTGGTTCCGGAACTCTTGACCATTTCGAGATAACCGCGCTGCTCCTCGGTCAGTTGGGTGTCCAGGGTGAGTTCGGTCATGCCAAGAATGCCGTTCATGGGAGTCCGAATCTCGTGGCTCATATTGGCCAGGAAATCGCTCTTGGCGCGGTTGGCGTTTTCGGCCGTATCGCGCAGCTTGGCGGCCTCTTGCAGTTGCTGGCGGATGGTTCGCGTCTGTTGGTGAACGCGCTGGCGCAGCACGACCACCCAGGCCATGACCACCGTAGTCAGGGCCGTAGCCAAGCCCAGCACGCCGATGGCATGCGTGCGACTCCACCACGACGGACTTTGCATCACGACCACGTCGGCGGGAGACCGCAGCAGGATCCGGAACGACGACGGAATGGAAAAGCCCGGGCCGCTGGTTTCATGCGTCATGGACTGTAGTGAGCAGATCCCGGTAATTTTTAGTTTGGTTCCTTCTTTCCAGATTCGCAGCTCCTGTCGCGCGCCAGACTGCGCCGGCAGAACGGCGGAGAACACGTACGACCCGGAGGACAGCACGATGTTGGGGTCGCTCGCGGATTCGTCCCGCCCGATAAGCTGCCCCTCGAGCACAACCAGCTCGGCATCATGATTGCTTTGCATCGCTTCTTGCGCGGTGACGGCCTGCGCGGGTGCCGGCGCTTGATTTCCGTTAGCCTGGTAAGTGGCGTGCGTGAGCGTGGGGGTAAACTCGCCGATAATCGGAAACCCGATCACATCGACCAATTCTCCCGGATTCAGCGGGTCGCTCTGATCGGTCTGAGCGCAAAGCCCCTTGGAGCCGTCCTGTATGCAAAGCTCCCGCCCGGGCCAGAGCAGCGTGAGCGTACCGCGAATGTGCGCGCGATGGTGGAAAGAGGGATTCGGAGTGAAGCTCAACAAATTGCTGACGTGTTCCACGGGCAACGCGAAAGGATTGGCGGGCGACGGCTCCTCGACGACCACTGTGTCAAGGCCCGGAAACAGCATGTGCGCGCCAGTCATCTGCCTCTGGTGATTGAAGGTGGGGGCCGCGTTGCCGCGCAGCCTGATTTTGGAGTCCACCAAGCGGTCGTAGTCGGCCCCGGGTTGGCTCACGGTGACGGCATTGAGCAGGCCATCGCTCATGGCAACATCCAGGAAAACATTCATCCCCGATTTCCGTACCGCATGCACCACGCCTTCGATCTCAACCCACTGGCCGTCCTCGGCGCCGGTCAGCATATCGGTCATCGTCACCCGCGGGGCCAGGGCCGGGATGGCCGATTCTGCCAGCACACGCGCCTCGGTGGCGTCGACAATGGGGGCAAAGTCTCCGGCGTCAGTGACGCCGGTTATCTCCACCAACTGGCCGGCTCGCAAAGGCACGGCGGGAGTCGGCGAAATCGCAACAAAAATTCCTCCCGTGGCGTCGGAGACAAAAAATGCGGGCCGCCGGGGATCGATGTAGGGGTCGTAGTAAGTGACGACGGCGCGCAGGTGCACGGGATGCTTGCGCGCCGCCTCCTCGACGGTGAGGCTGTGCGCAGCGTGCGCAGTCGTGAAAACCAGTGCGGGATTCGACTCCGTGTATTTTCCCCGGTCCCCTGTGTTCGCTGAAACCAGCAGTCCTATGCTGCAAATGCTTAGCAGGCAGGCACAAACGGGTCGGCATCGCTCCCACACCCCAATGCCCGTCGTCGCCCGCGTCTGTTTTGAGAGCACAGTGTCCCCCCTGCAATATCGGCAATTTGGGGATTTTCTGCATTCAGCCAAGCGGCGCGGGCTCCGAGGTGTGGATCCGATGGAGCGCTGGGATTAAAGCTTCCTTAGGTAAGCATTCTCAACCTGGACCATGCGAGCGATTCCTCAACTTGCTAAAAGTTCGCCCTCCCCACTGGGAACCGCGAACTCGCTTGAGAGTAGAATGCTCCACGGCTGCGAACTCGATGGGCGCCGAAGGCAGCCACCGGAATCATGACCGGAATCTGACGGCTGTGGCGCGGAGGAACAACGAATGAAACGTTTATTCAGAGTTGTCTGCATTCTTTTCGTCATGCTGCCGGGGACTTCCGAGGGCCAAAGCAACGGAGTTCCTCCCTATAAAGACAGCAGTTTGCCCGTCGCACAGCGCGTTCAGGATCTGCTTGGGCGTATGACGCTGGAGGAAAAAGTCGCCATGTTGAGTGGCGAGAATTGGATGCAGAGCGTCGCCAACAAACGCCTCGGCATCCCGTCGATCAAAATGACCGATGGACCCGCCGGCATCCGGTCATGGGCCGGGCCCTCCCACGGAGCCGACGCCACCGCCGCCAAGATAGAAGTTCACACCACCGCTTTTCCGGCGGGCATCGCTATGGGCGCCACATGGGATACCGATCTGCTCGAGAGCCAGGGCCATGCCATCGGCCAGGAAGAGAAGGCTCTAGGCCGCGACATGATTCTCGGCCCCACCGTGAACATCAACCGCACCCCGCTCTGGGGCAGAAATTTCGAGGCTTACGGCGAAGATCCCTATCTCACTTCGCGCCTCGCGGTCGCCTATATCAGGGGCGTGCAGAGCGAGGGCGTGATCGCCACGGTCAAACATTTTGCCGCTAACAACCAAGAGTTCGAACGCCATCGCATCAATGCCGAAGTCGACGAGCGCGCCTTGCAGGAGATCTATTTTCCCGCCTTCAAGGCCGCCGTGCAGGAAGCCCAGGTATGGTCGCTGATGTCGGCTTACAACCGGCTCAACGGAACTTATTGCGCCGAAAACCCCAGGCTGCTAACAGACGTGCTGCAAAAGCAGTGGGGCTTTGAGAACTTTGTGGTCTCCGATTGGGGCAGCACTTACAGCACCGTGGGCACGGTAAATGCCGGCATGGATCTGGAAATGCCCGGCGGGGAACCCATGAAGCACTGGCTGAAACAGCCCGACTCGCAAGCCGCGGGCAACGGCGGCGGCTGGCTGGTTCCGGAGAAAGTTCTTCCCGAAATCAAGGCCGGTAAGATCTCCCCGACCGCCATCGATGACAACGTAGGCCGAATCCTGCGGGCGATTTTTATCAGCGGGCAATTCGACCACCCGCACACCGGCGGCGGCGAAGTCGATACTCCGGAGCAGCGCGCCTTCGTGCGCAAAGCCGCGACTGAAAGCATCGTGCTGCTCAAGAACTCCGGTGATGTGCTGCCGCTCGACCCCGCGAAGATTCGCTCGGTCGCTGTGATTGGCCCCGACGCCGCCGTAGCCGTGACCGGCGGCGGGGGCAGTTCGCATGTAACTTCGAAATATTCCATCACCCCGCTCCAGGGGATTCAAGATCGCGCCGGCGAGCGCGTGCACGTCAGTTATGCTCCGGGCGTCACCATGGAAGGCGAGGGCCCGAGCAAAGAAAATCCAGCCGAACGCGAGGAGCTTAGAAAAGAAGCGGTCGAGGCCGCCGGGAAAGCGGATGCCGCCATTGTCGTCGTCGGCCGATCTCCCAAGCTCGAATCGGAAGATTTCGACATCAAGTCGCTCGACTTGCCTGCGGGGCAGGACGAACTTATCGAAGCCGTCGCCAAAGCCAATCAAAACACTGTGGTCGTAATCAACGCCGGCGGGCCGGTCCTTATGAGCAAATGGATCACGAAGGTTCCCGCGATCGTGGACATGTGGTATGGCGGGCAGGAAGGCGGCAACGCAATCGCCGCTATTCTGTTTGGCGACGCCAACCCCTCGGGCAAGCTTCCTGTTTCTTTTGTGAAGCGGTGGGAGGACTCTCCCGCCTACGGGCATTACCCCGGCGAACACCTGACCGTGGAATATGCCGAGGGCATCTATGTCGGCTACAGATATTTCGACAAGCACAGTGTCGATCCCCTCTTTCCCTTCGGCTACGGCCTCTCCTACACGAAATTCGATTACAGCGATCTGAAGGTGTCGCCCAGCGCCTCGGTGGGCAAGCCGGCCCAGGTCAGCCTGCAGGTGCGCAATAGCGGATCGCGCGCTGGTGCAGACGTCGTGGAACTCTACGTTCACGACGGGCATTCGACGGTCGACCGCCCCGAGAAAGAACTCAAAGGCTTTCGGCGAGTCACGCTCGCTCCCGGAGAAAGCAAAACGGTGGAGTTCTCCCTCGACCCCGCGAACCTGGGTTACTACAGCACCGCAAAAAAAGCGTGGGTCACGGAGCCCGGCCAGTTCGACGTGCTGGTAGGTTCTTCCTCACGCGACATCCGGGTGAAAGGCTCCTTTACCTTGAACTAGGTTATCTTTAAGGAGCCATCTCGAAAAAAAGGTCAGAGCGATCATCCGGGATGGGTCTTACTTAGGGTGGCGCAGCGCTTCCGTGCTGCGATCATGCTTGCTTCTTAATGCCGGCTTTAGCCGCTGCGGGACTTAGATGAGGAGAATGGTTTTCCAGCACAAACCTTGCGTTGCTCCCGTTCGCTCGTTCCAATGAGAACGCGCTGCAACATCCGGCGTGAATCGTTCGATAACCCCATAGGGAGAATCTTAGAAATGCCCCGTTTCGCCGCGATAATCGCGCTACTTCTCATAAGTTCGTTCTCCGCCGCTCAAGACTCCACTCCGAAGGTGGAGGTTTTCGGCGGCTACTCCTTCGTTCATGCCGATACCGGCAAGCTCACCGGCATCACTCTGGATGTAACCCTGCGCGAACCCTCCAACGCTTTCGCGGTCGGGCAAGGCTTCCAGGGATGGAATGCCGAAGGGCAGTACAACTTCGACCGCTGGGTGGGAGTGGTCGCCGATTTCGCCGGCCGCTCGGGCAAGCCCATCACCGGCACCAGCGCCGTGAAAATTTCCGGCCTGCCCGATCTTACTGCCTATTCGTACTTGTTCGGCCCGGTCGTTTCCTACCGGACTAAAAGCAGGATAACGCCCTTCGTCCACGCCCTGGTGGGTTATGATCGCGACAGCTTGGGCGCCGCCCATCTTTCAGGCTTGCCCACCCCGGTTTCCATCACCAAGACAACTTACACCGATTTCGCGATCGCGCTCGGCGGCGGCCTCGATTACAAAGTAATTTCCCACTTCGCGCTTCGGGGCCAAGCCGACTGGTTTCATACCAGCCTCAATCTCACCAATTTCTACAACAGCGCCCTGGGCCCAAATCTGCTGCCAAACCTGGCCACCCGCGAAAGAAATGTCCGTTTGTCCGGGGGAATCGTCGTGAGCTTCTAGGGCGGTTTATTTTTATGTTGAGCATGTCCTGAAGCATCGTGCTCAGCGAGTGCAACCAACTCACCCACGCGCCCTGAGGCGGGCGCTTGATCGGTGCGGTGTTTTTTCGGCTTTTCGCAGCGACCCCGAGCTGCGACAGCGACGACCGCAATGGCACCGCTTGGAGTGGCGCTTACAACGTTCCCGATGAGTTGGGAGGCGGCTCCGGTACAGTCAGCTTTCTGGTTGAGAGTAACGACACGATAGATTGCTTTCAGTTCTCGTGGAGCCAAGCGATCTACTCTGCGCCTTGCCATGGTCTCGCCGGCAATCGCTCTCCAATCCGTGGCAACCATTGCTCGATTCCTCTTTCTGTGCCGGGCCGGGGTACTTTCACGTTGAAAGGGGAATTCGTCTCTTCTGCGAATCGGGCGACCGGGGAAATAGTGGGCTCTGGCGATACCGTTCCCGTACTCAAGTGGACTGCCACCGCGGTCGGAGAAAACTGAAGCGAAGTGGGCATGACCAGGACGATGACTCGGTCGGCGGCGGAATCCGCGCCAGGCTTCAGAACGGAGAGCGCATCGACAGAATTGGAATAGGATTCGTCGGGCGGGGCTGTGGGGCGGTAATTTTGAAATCCGACCGCGGCCGTGAATGCCGGTCGATACCTGCCGCGCCAGTCCCGATCAAAACAGGTAAGCGAGATAAAACGGGCCGCGCCGGCGCGGCCCCAAATCGAACGAGTCTTTCTAACGAAAAAACTAGAAAACTCCCTGCACCGTTTTGGTGACCAGCCCCAACCAGCCGTTCGTGGCCTTGCCCGCGGCGTAGCTGAAAGTAGTGGATTGGATGGGCAGGTTGCTCGTCTCATTTACGAGACCGACGGAAGCTTTTTCTGGAAATCTCGGTTGGCCGGCTGAGCGGCGTGAATTTTTTTGCGCGAGAGCTCGAACGCTACAACGCCGGCTCGCGCAGCCGCTGCACCAGCGTGTTTAAAGTCTTTTCCAGGCCGCTCTTTCTTTCTTCCGGCATGTCGACGAAACGGAAAGGCTGCAGCCATCCCTGCGTCGCCCACATGGGAAATAGCATTTGAACTTTTTCGCGAACCGTGGATTCGCCCACGTGAAAAATCAACTCGACTTCAAGCTTCTCGTCGAGCGGCGTCTCCAGTTGCACCAAGCCGCCGCTGCTCGAAAGTTGATGCAGGTGGGTGCGCAGCTCTCGCTGGTTGGGCAATCGAATCAACGCCAGAATCGATCCCCGCAGCTTCACTCGAAAGGGACGATCCGGTTTGTGCGCCGTGGGCGAAGGCGCGGTCCCCGCTGCGGTTGCTGGCGTCTGCGACATGGTCGAGAGAAGTATGGCACCGCGATCGGCGTTCCACGAGGTTACGAAAGAACGACCTTGCGGAATGCGGCTAAGCGGTTAATTAAATATCAGGGAATTATTTTCGCCGGGGATGCACTTCGCCGTGGGCGGAGGCTAAGTTATAGGGCCACGCATTGCTGCCATGCTTCGCGGCGGCAGATTCTTGCGCTGGTTGACTCCGCGACTCCGGAGCGCAATTCCAATCTTCCGGCGGATTCGGAATTCCCCAAACATTGCCGTGGTTATAGAGAGCCACTCCGATCAGGAAGTATTTGCCGTCGCCGCCCAGAGGAAGGCAACTCGCGACCCGCCCCGAAGCGCTTCCTCCCCCCGGCAGACCACTCAAGAGCAGGGGAGTTTCGAGCGGTAGGCCTTGCTCCACGCGCAAGCCGCAACCTTGCGGGCTTATCAGCAACGCCAGACATTCGCCGGAAAACGGATTCTTGCGATCCAGGCTCGTCACTGTGATGGCGATCTCCACTCTTACGCGCGTGCTGCGGCGGCGGGTCGCCTTGGGCGTCAAAATTTCCATCGATAGTTTTCAGTTTTCTCAGTTTCCCACGGCAAGGTCCAACTGCCAGTGTGCCAGAGCGCGGGTCGGTGCGTAGTTAAGAAATCGCAATCTGGGGTCACTTCGGTAACTGCCTCTTCTTTCCGAGGCCGCGCTTCCTGATTCTGCTCATGGATCGTCATTGCATCGGTTTTGGCCTGTTACCATAGCTGGATTCAAGGCTCTTTTGGCTCATGTCGCCGTCCTCCCCCAGCCATCCCGCGCCATCGACCGCAATCCATCGCGAGTGGGATGTTCTTCGCGCCGCTTGTTCCCCTCATCCGCAGATCGTGGATCAACAGCGCCTCCGCGCCCTCCTGGAAGTGCCAGTCGATTGGGATGGTCTCGTGCAAATGGCCAATCACCACGGCACGCCCTCGCTGCTGTTTCAAAATCTCTCGGCTCTGAGGGACAGCACTCCGCCGGAAGTGCTGAACGCGCTGCGGCAGCAGCATGAGACCAATATTCACAAATCGCTTTTCCTGGCGCGCGAACTGTTCCGAATTCTCGACTGCCTCTCCGCCTTGGGAATCGAGGCGATCCCCTACAAAGGCCTGGCTCTATCCGAGGCCTACTACGGCGACATGGCGATGCGCCAATGCGGCGACATGGACTTATTTGTGCGTGCAAAAGATGTCTCCCGCATCCGCGGCGCAGTTCGCGTTCTCGGCTACACGCCGCGCCTGCCGATTCCGCACGATGCCGAAGACGCCTACGTCGCATCGGGCTACGAATGCACCTTCGATCATCCCGCTGGCCGCAATCTGTTGGAGTTGCAGTGGGCCCTGCAGCCCCGCTATTACGCGGTTGACTTCGATATGACCGGCCTCTTCGAACGCGCGGTCGAGATCGCGGTGGCTGGGCGTCCCATCAAGACTGTCGCGCCCGGCGACTTGCTGTTGGTGCTCGCCGTGCACGCCGCCAAACATGTGTGGGGACGCCTGATCTGGCTGTGCGACATCGCGCAAATCTTGCGCCGTGAAAACTTGAATTGGAGTTGGATCGAGAGCCGAGCCCGCGCCGATGGAATCCGCCGAATTTTGCACGTTACCTTGCTGCTGGCGAATCGTTTTCTCGAAACCGAGATTCCCGCGCCGCTGCGGAGTGCAATCGAGCGAGACCAGCCGGCCCAGGGCCTGGCAGAAGAAATTGCCCCCGGAGTGCTGAGTGGAGTTTCCTACGAGGAAGAGAAGATCTCCTACTTTCGCCTCATGATGCGCCTTCGCGAGCGCCGCATCGACCGCCTGCTCTTTCTCACCCGCCTCGCCCTAACTCCGGGCCCCGGCGAGTGGGAGTCGATTCGTCTGCCCAAGCGGCTGTTTTCTCTCTATCGGCTGGTAAGGATGGCGCGGCTGGCCTCCCGCTTGGCCCGGGCTAGAGGAATTCCGTGAAGATAGTTCAATCACAACTGCCATTCCTGCCACAAACGGAAAAATTACCCTCCGGAGATGCTTACCTTCCCGTAGCCCCTCACGATCCAAGCGGCAACTGACCCGCCCTGGGGTTAGTCGCTTCGGGTAGTTGTGAAAGCGGCTGGTCTGTGACACCCTTTTACGCTGGAGAAATTGCGCCCCTATGAATCCTGCAGGCTTGGCAACGTTGTCTCGCTTACAACCAACTTTCGGATGGAAGACCTTTATCTCAATCTCCGCCGGAGTCCTCGTTCTTGGGGGAGTTTTCGCGGTGGCGGGCGCCAGAGGAATTCACAGCCACGGCCAACCCTACATCGCTTCAGCAGGGGCGTGGTCTGGAGCGAATAATGCTAAGGATCCGGAAATTGTTACGCCCCTGGCCAGTCTTCCGCCAGAAGCGCAAGCGAGTATTTCGGCGGCTTTAGGGCGCGACCTTCCCGGCTACGAAACCCGCATTCGGGAGGGTCGCGTCGAGACCAGCAATTCGCGGCAGAAGCTGGCGGTGAGCTTTACGGATCGCGCCGTCGTACTCAGGCGGGGCCGAGAGTCCTGGCGAATCGCCCTGCTCGCCTACGGATACGGCACGACTCTAACGCCCGCGGTCAAGGCCACTCCAATCGCCAGCTTGAACCGCATCGAATACCATCGCGGCGCGCTCACCGAATGGTATGTCAACGGTCCTGTCGGCCTCGAACAAGGATTCAATTTTGAGAGTCGTCCCGGCTTATCCCACGGTCAGCCCTTAACCATAGCGCTGGCGTTGCAAGGCAGTCTCGCGGCCGCGATCGACGCCGGCAAAACCGGCCTAACCCTGAGCAATCGCGAAGGCCGCGCCCAGCTGCACTACACCGGCCTCTTGGCCCGTGACGCCACCGGCCGCAAGTTGCCGGCCTGGATGGAAATAAGAGGTGCCCAGCTGCTGTTGAGAACCGACGACGCCCAGGCGCGCTATCCGGTAGTCATCGATCCCTTTGTGCAGGCAGCAGAGCTAACCGCCTCTGACGCCACCAACAAGGAAGAAGTAGGAGCGTCGGTTTCGATCAGCGGCAACACGGTTGTGGCTGGAGCGCCGGGATGCTCCGGATGCGGTTTTATCGGCGCGGCCTACGTATTCACCATGCCCGCCGGCGGCTGGGCCAACATGACCCAGACCGCTAAGCTGACGGCGTCGGATGGAACCGCCAATAATCAGTTCGGCTTCGCGGTCAGCATCGACGGCAACACCATCGCAGTCGGGGCTCACGGCGACAATAAGAGCCGGGGGGCCGTCTATGTATTCGTGCAGCCCGCCGACGGCTGGATAGACACGACCGAAACCGCCAAACTGACCGGCTCCGATAGCCAATCGGGAGACATTCTCGGCCGGTCCGTATCGATCAGCGGCAGCACGGTCGTGGCTGGTGCGCCGCAAGCTACCGTCGGCACGGTTAAAGATCAGGGCGCCGCTTACCTCTTCGTGGAACCCTTCGCCGGCTGGGTCAACGCTACGGAAACCGCGAAACTCACGGCTGCAGGTGGCGTTAAGTATGGCCAACTAGGGTATTCGGTCGGCATCGACGGAAATACGGCGGTAGCGGGAGCGCCCAGCCCCGTGCCCGGAAAAATCGCCTCTGCGGGCATTGCCTACTTGTTCGTAGAACCTGCCGCGGGGTGGGCGAGCATGACCCAGACGGCGGCGCTTACCGGCTCCGATAGCCGACTCGGAGACCGCTTGGGCAACTACGTTTCAGTCAGCGGCAATACGGTCGTGGCCGGGGCGCCTCTGAACACGCCCGGCTCGAAGCTGCAACAGGGCGCGGCCTACGTCTTTGTCGAGCCCTTTGCCGGTTGGGCGAATGCCACCCAGACGGCGAAGCTGACTTCATCGGATGGCGTACGCAAGAGCTACTTCGGCCGCTCCGTTTCGATCAGCGGAAGCCAGATCGTGGTCGGTGCGCCCAATGAGACCGTGGACTCGAATCCCGGCGAAGGTACGGTTTATGAATTCGACGAGCCTGCCAATGGCTGGGCGGACATGACCGAAACCGCTGAGTTGGACGTTACGTCCGGCACGGTGGATGAAATCTTGGGTGACCGAGTATCGATCAGCGGCGGCACCGCCGTAACCGGCGCCTTGGGCAAGAATAAGGAAGGCATGGCCTTCGTATTCACCGATCTAGAGTAACCCTGTCTCGCGAACAAGAAACGGTCGGAAATTCCGGGTGCGCCCCACGTCTCGCGGCTCTTGTCAGAAGTGGGCTCCTATGCCGAGGGCTGAAGCCAGAGTGTCGCTACGAGGCGTTGGCACTGGGCACTGGATACTCGGGACTCGCTGCTGGCCAAGCAGCTAACTCTTCGCCAGCCAATCCTCCACCGCAAAAGAAAGCAACTCAATCTTATTGCGGCACTTCCGGATCTCCAGCACCATCTCACGAGTTTGCCGGATGTTCTCTCGCGCCTCGCGCAAGTACGCTTCATGCCTTTGCCGGATCAGAGTTTCCAGCGCTTCCGGGGCAGTGCCAGCCTTTCGCCACGCCGGGCGGAATTCCAGCCCAAAACAAAATCCGGTGCGATTTCGAACCACCCCTGCAATCCGGATCCGGTCCTGGGTGCGAAACTCAACCTCCATGGGATCTCCAGGCTGCAGATTCACTCCGCCATAAACTTCCAGCCCCGATCGGCTCAGCTCGCAAACCAGTCCCGGCACGGCAAGGTTTGCGCCGCCGATTTTAGCGGCGATGACAACCGGCAGATACACCTGGTACCGAGGCCAGCGGCGGGTATTGATAGGATCCATCGGTGCGGTAGCATCCTCAATCACGGCTAAGTCAAATCGGACTCACCCTAAGCAGGCGATCTGCCGCAAGCATGTCCGAGGTTTACTTGAGTAAGCCGAAGTGCAGCAAGTATGCCGCCGTGGCCAAGCCAATCGTAAGCAGGCCCAGCGCTCCTGCCGCCTTGAGCCGCCAGGGGCGAGGCTGCTGGCGCTGCGCCGAGGCCGCCCGCAGTTTCTCGATCCAATCCTGCTCCGATTTGTTCTCGCTGGATTGCTCCCAGATCAGCGTTTTCAAACGCCGCTGATCGGCAGCCGCCAGACCGACAAAGCGGAACGGTTGCATCGCGTCCGTGATCGGGCGCAGCATCTCGGCCGCGCCCAGCACAGTCCCGCCTTCGGTCAGGAACATCACCTTGACCTGCGATCCTTGCACCACCGACTGCGAAACCGACAGCAATCCGCCGGTAAGCGAAACCACGTGAAGTTTCGCCGACGCGCGCTGCCCGTCGGCGAAGCGCAACACCGCTGGAGTCTTGCCGTGAAGCTGGGCCCGCGGCATGCGCCACTGGAGATGAGGTTGGGGGAGGGTGCTCATATCTGCACCGAGTGTGAGGCGCAAAGGTTACTAACAGAAGATTACTGAAGTGGCAGTCGAGGTCTGGTTACCCAGCACGAGAGGTCACGCCTTAACGGCGCGAATGCAGCAAAACTGCGATGAAAGCGCCAGTGCGGACGATCTCCCTTTTGACATCGCGGTCCGCCAGAACAATACTCCGGACGAACACGAACCGGGGTGCGTATCAAGGGACGCCTTCGAGAAAGGAGTCAACGGGCTTGACAATCCCGATCTTTCTACAGAGGTTCCTTATCAGGACGGGTTGGTCGGGACGGAGGAAGGTTTCGCTGGCCGGGAGCAGACACTTCGGAGACGAAGATCGTACTGAGCCACGAGGAACTGGCGCTGTTGTCGGGGGCCATGGATTGGAGCGTGAGGCGGCTGAGGAAATGGTATCGCAAGCCGCTCCTGGAAGAATCCGATACGTTACGAATATCAGTTCACCCACCATGGTGCGCATCAGAACTTGAGAGAGAAGGTTCGTTTCTGCGGTGTTTTAGGCACGGAAATGCTGTTTCATTTTTTCCCGCGCGATACATGAGCGCGAAGAAAAGCGATATAGCCTGCTTCGTTGAGGTTCCCGCTCGAAAGGATGGTTGCGCACGATGCCCCACGTATACGCGGCGGCCATGTCGACAATGTCGGGAGACTCAGCATCGGCGAAGTGCTGTTGCGGCCGAGCCAGGGCTGATTTCAACAGGCCATCGTCGCGCAATCCCACCGCCCCGCCGTGCAGCGCGAGCAGGCGATCGTGCAGGGCAAGCGCATCGCGCTCGTCGATCCAGACTGGTTCCTTCACTTTGCGAGAACGTGGAGTGTATTGCGGTAGCGGCTGATGATGTCGTCCGCCTTCATTATTTTTTCCTCGAAGCCGGGATCGTAAGGCGTGAGCAGGTAGCCACCCTCCGAAGCTTCGATTAGGAACAACGGTTCACCGTCCCGGGTGTGCAGACGATGGATGACCTCTTTTGGCAGGACAACTCCGAGCGAGTTCCCGAATTTGCGGACCTTGAGTTCGACCACAGCTGACTCCGATGTGTTATTACTATTGTAATAACTATTTTAGCAACAAGAACGCTGCCTGCGGGACAATCCGAAAGCTACGTTTGCGACGCCGCCGGGAACGTGAAGACGAAGGAACTCTGCCATACGGTTCTCACGGACGATTTCTTAGCCTGCCCAGTCACCCCGCAGGGAGATCGAGGTCGGCGGTCCGCAGCATCCGTTCCACACGCCTTTGGCCGCAATCGGCGTATTGTTCGATGGCCAAGAGTAGAGTGGGTCAGCCTCCCGCTTTTGACCCGCGAACACGACTTTTCCCCAACCGGCGGTTCGAGGCTGCAGATATTCCTTTATGTTCAGGCCTCCAATTTGCTCGCCTCCCAGATCGTTCCCACCGCTGCGCATACGCCACAGGGCGGCCGAGGCTTTGACATCCGGGCAGAACGTGCTTCGTTGCCTCCGCACGCGCCGGATCGACTAACTAACCGTCCGAATAGAGGCAATTGACCGTAGGAGGACTTTCAACTGGCAAGATTCCCAGCCTTATCGGCTACCCCCTACTCCGACGCCGTCTACGCCTCGTCACATCTTTCCATCTTTCTACCACCAACTACACGAAGGGCGGAGGCCGCTATCCGAGTTCAGGCTCGCCCAGGGTCTGGCTCGTCGATTGGCCGACGGGTTGCTGCTCCCCGTTTGAGCGGAACGACTCTCGTGGGAATCCTCTAATTCTTACGAATTGTGTCGACATCACGAGCCCTGGCTCGTGAACGGACGTGCCCAGCTATGTCTAGCACTGGATCTCGCGCTGCCATTTTGATCTGCCTATCGTTCATCTTTTCCACCTCGCCGTCGGCTTTCTGCAGTGCAACCCCAACGACAACGACTTTAATCTTGTCATCCAGCAGTTTGGCTGCTGAGACGCCCCTGACGATGACGGCAACTGTGACAGGATCTTTGCCGGCACCGACGGGACAGGTGACATTCTGTGATGCCACAGCGGCGCACTGCGACGGCGCAGCGGTCTTCGGCACGGCTCAGGTGACAAGCGGCGGCACTGCCGCTATCACGCGCACGCTAGGAGTCGGCCAATATAGCATTCAAGCGATATTTACAAGCACCATTGACTCGGGTGGAAGCATATCGGTGCCGCAAGCCGTGACTGTGATAGGAGCCGCCAACTATGGTTCTAACACTGCGATTGCCGCGAGCGGCGGGGTGGGCGACTACACGCTCACTGCGACAGTGACGGCTTTCGGCAGACCGCCGGCGACGGGCACTATTTCATTTCTCGATACGAGCTATGGCTACGATGTAGTAGCTTCCGCCGTCCTCAATCCGGCTACGCTCGCGACGGTTTTTGACCCGGCGTCGGGATCACCAATTGCGGATAATTCGGCCCGGTATGTTGTGAGCGCAGATTTCAACCATGATGGAATTCCCGATCTGGCCGTGGCAAACCTAGCTGTCAACGGCACGATAAGTGTATTCCTCGGAAACGGCGACGGCACATTTCAATCGCCTGTCAACTACAGCGTCGGCGTGAATCCGCAAATGCTCGCCGTGGCAGATGTGAATAACGACGGCGCACCCGACCTCATCGTGGCAAATGAATGCGCCGAGGAAGCGTGCGACACCAGTTCGGTGAGCGTGCTACTAGGAAACGGCGATGGCACGTTCCGGTCGGCGATCTCGTTCGAAATTGGATGTTACGCAGCATTTGTTGCCGTGGGGGACTTCAATCGCGATGGCTGGCCCGACTTGGCAGTCGCGGACCAGCAAGAGGGAAAGGTGAGTATCTTGTTGGGTACGGGGGATGCAGCGCTTTTCGGGACGCCGAGTTTCTACCCGGTCGGCGCGCTTCCCGAAGGCATCGCCATTGGGGATTTTAACCAGGACGGTCGGTTAGATCTGGCCGTGTCGAATTCCGGCGATGGTACGGTTAGCGTTCTGTTCGGAAATGGCGACGGCACTTTCCAGTCGCAGCAGATTGTGTCGCTTCCCGGTTCCGTATCTCCTTATTGGCTGGCCTCAGCTGACTTGAGGAACATCGGCACCGTCGACCTAATTGTTCCCGATGTCGGGTCCTCCAACAAAGTCTACGCGCTGTTAGGCAACGGGGATGGATCGTTTCAACCTGCGGTGGGATATCCCGTTAACGCGGGCCCGGACGGGGTCTCGGTGGGAGACATCAACGGCGACGGAATCGTGGACTTGGTGGTGCCAAATACTGGAGGCGGGCAAGTAAGCGTGCTCTTGGGGGATGGCACTGGCGCATTCGCGCCGAAGACAGACTATGCGGTTGGCAACCACCCTACATTTGTGGCTCTGGCTGACTTTAATGGCGACGGCCAGCTGGACATTGCGACATCCAATAGCGGATCTTCCACGGCAACGATTTTGCTGCAAGCGCAGACTGAGACGGCCATCGTCACTGCCGTTGCAGTATTTCCCGCTGGAATACACAACGTACTCGCTAGTTATCCCGGCGATGTGAACCACGAGGCCAGCCGCTCGGGCACCGTGGTGCTCTTGGGAGGCACACCAGCCTCCACTTCGACCGCTCTCACCGTCGGTCCGAACCCTGCCGTCTTCGGCCAATCCGTAACACTTGGCGCTACCGTCGCTCCCGTGCCCACCGGTTCTCCTCTCGGAACGGTCCGTTTCTATAACGGTGCGACCCTTATCGGAACCAGCAACCTGAACTCATCTGGAGCGGCCACATTCTCCACGACGAGTCTGCCGGTAGGAGTGGACAGGCTGACGGCGGTCTATTCGGGAAATGTGGCTTTCGCGACCTCGACTTCAAACGTAGTCCTTGAGACGATTACATCCTTAACGAGCACAACGACGACGCTCGGCGCATCTCCGAATCCAGCCACAGTTCTCCAGACGGTTTCGCTGACAGCTACCGTCGCCCCCGTGCCGGACGGCTCTCCGCTTGGAACGGTCAGCTTTTATGACGGCTCCAACCTTATGGGCAGCGGCAATCTGAACTCCTCCGGACTGGCCACATTCTCCACGACGAGCCTGCCGGTAGGAGTGGACAAGCTGACGGCGGTCTATTCGGGGAATGTGACTTTTAAGACCTCGACCTCAAACGTCTTCCTGGAAACGATCAACGACGTCGTAACTCCATCCACATTCACTGTGACGACTCCGGAGACGTCCGTCGCAGTACCACAAAGTGGGTCTGTGAATATTGAAGTTAGCGTTCTTCCTGTTGGGGGGGCATTCGATAAGGTTGTAACCATGTCCTCCTCTGGTCTTCCGGCAGGAGCCACCGCCAGCTTTAATCCCTCGACCGTCATACCGGGCAGTTCCGGGGCATCGACCCTATTGATGGTGCAAATGGCGGCTCCTACGGCCCGTTCCGTTGATCCCGGTAAGCTCTTCGGATCGATGGCCCTCGTGATTGGTTTATGCAGCATGGGGTTCAAGCGTAAACACACTTCTGGGGGATTCAAACAATTATTGAGGATCCTTGTCCTCGGCTGTGCGGGATTGACGCTGATTGGATGCGCAGGAAATGGGTACCTAATTGCGCCGAGTGGCGCAGACCCAAAGCCAGCCGGCAACGCCAGCTATGTTGTGACCATCACTGGAACCAGTGGATCAACGCAAGCATCGACCACGGTCGCTTTGGTGGTTCAATGAGAAGTCTTAGACTGCAGTCATTCTAAAGGGAATCGGAATGCCAAGATCAATTCGCCCCTTATCGCTCTGGACGTCACTAGGAGTGTTCTTTTTGAGCTTTTCCGGTGCCTCGGCGCAGATCATCGATCAAATGAAAGTTGGCGCGAATTACACCTATGTAAGAGGTAATGCGCCCCCTGGGGTGTGTGGTTGTTTCTCCATGAATGGCGGCAGCGGCTCGTTGGAATACGACGCCAGTCCACGCTGGGCACTCGTAGCGGAAGTAAGCGGCGAACGCGCCTCGAGCATAGGAGGAAATCCTGCTGGTCTTACTCTAACTTCGTTCACCCTGGGACCTCGGTATTCATGGCACTATCCCGACCTAGGCAGCATCTTGTTTTCTCAGGGCATACACAAGGCCCTCGTTCGCATCGTGCCGTTCGGCGAGTTTCTGGTGGGAGTGGCCCACGAGAGCGGAGCGTTAACGTCCGGCAATGCTGGTCTCACCGGATCAGCAAACACGTTCGCCATCACGGCCGGCGCCGGGGTGCAATGGCTGTACAACAGCCGTGTCACGTTGCGCCCTTTGCAGGTTGACTACTATACGACAGCCTTCTCAAACGGCTTAAGTGATCGGCAAAATAACTATCGGATCGGCGCGGGGATAGTCTTCGGCCTTTGGCGAGACAACAAGGACCGTGCGCGTGCCCCCCTAAAATGGTAGCTGTTTTGAGACATCTTCGGTCATGGATTCTACAGACAGCGCCTGGAGAATCTTTGCGTCGGCTTCCTCAGCGGAAAAATGACGCATTCTGTGACCGTGGAATGGGCGGCATCCTAGCCCAAGCCCAATCTCCTGTCCGAGGGATGAATACTGACTGATTTTCAACGCAGACGCCTTCGAAACTTCGGCTCCGAGTTGGGGACCGAGTTTTGTTATGTCGTCCGTAAAGACCGTGGCCTCTTGGCTGGCGCGGGAGATAGAAACATAGGCGAAGCGGGAGTTGAGCAGGTCCGGGTGGACGCGGGTGTCAGCGTGAGTCCAGGGCTCGTTCGGTGGGGAGGCCCTGGGTGCTGGGACTGGTACGGCATAGCCGTGGTCGAAATGGCGATGGTCGTTGGCGTTGAACTCGATCTGGCGGTTGTTGTCGAGGCGGGTGGTCACGCGGCCAACCCTGTAATTAACTGAATTACAGCGAGACCGCGTTCCATCGTTCAAACAACAAGAAGCTAAAATACTGGTGCCTCATCGGGAACGAACAAAAATTTTTGAAGCACTCAGGCACCGTGGATGTGGCCGTGAGTGGGAATCAAACTGGGTCTGCATTTCGATTCTTCAACCGTCACCGCGTTGCCGACGAGCGCGGCAAGCCGTCTGGATTTTCGTTCCAGGGAGGCTTGCAGCGGGGAACAGGAACGAAGCGTCAGCGTCCGAAACGGATAATATTACCGATCGGTAACATGGTTTCGCAATGAACTATCAGAGCTCGCGCAATCGCTGCGCGAGATTTGCAGACAAACTCGCTCCGCGCGGAGGTGGTCGGTTGTCGGAGGCCCACAAGCCGCCGCCAGGGGACTCCACGATGGTAAGCCCTGATGCGAAATCCCATGCCGATGCCATCAGGTTTGGTGGTGAAAAAAGCATTGAATGTCTTGTCCGCCTGTCGCTGAAGTCGCTGAAATCGCGGAAGATGATGTGTTGCGAAATCGGCGCGCGATGAAGGTAAGATTGTCTTACCATGCAGACCAAAGTTTCCACGAAGGGACAAGTCGTTCTTCCCGGGCCACTTCGGCGCCGCCTCGATATCCGTGCAGGCGATCCTCTGGACGGCAATATAGAGGATGGGAGTATTGTATTGACGCCGCGCAAGAAACGGGCTCATCGAGCAAGACTTGTGACGGACCCGGTTACCGGGCTACCGGCGCTGAGCGCGGGCCCAAAGGCGCCGACGTTAAGCAGCAAGGAAGTTGAAGAGATCTCGGCAAACTTCCCATGATCTATTTGCTCGCTGTGAATGCTCTGGTCGCCCTCGGGTTCATCAATCACGAATTCCACGCTCGCGTTGCTTCCTGGGTCCAATCGAGTCATTCACCGCATTTGGGGAGTTGCTCGATCACCGAGCTCGGATTTCTGCGTGGCCTAGCCCAAGCCCCGGCCTATGGATTCACCGTCGCTCAAGCGCGCACATTGTTGCTGCGTCTTAAGGAGGGGCCCGCCTCTTGCCTCACATTCATTGCAGACGAACACGATGTTTCTCATCTTCCGAGTTGGGTCAGAGCGCCTAAGCAAATTACCGATGGTCACTTGAGCAAGCTTGCGACCGCGAAGGGTGCGGTCCTAGCAACGCTAGACGAGAGCATTCCTAAATCATATCTGATTCCAAGATAGGGTTTGCTTTGTTGAATCGGATTGCGGCATTACGCATTCCGTTGACTTTGATCTTTGATCACGTTCTCGGGATTCTCGCGATCCTGCTTAAGGTCAAACGAAGTATTGGGCTGCAGTTTTGTGTTTCGCAGGCCTCTGTTGTGTGCTCGCATCACGCCAACGGCAGATGAGCAGCACAAGGCGCTCGAACATGCGAAAGCGGCGTGTCGTAAATCACAAGCGGGTTCTGCGGCTGATGCGAATCGACAATTTGCTGTGCGTGCGCCGGCGACAATTTATTTTCACGACCGACTCCAAGCATGGGCTAACCCGCCCCCTCCAGCGTTGACACATAACCAGTGTCCACATGTCCACATATACGGTGTTCATGAACGTTACCCTGTCCATCGACGACCAACTCGTCGCCCGCGCCCGCAAAAAAGCAGTGGCCCTTGGCAAGAGTCTCAATCAACTTGTCCGCGATTATCTGCAGACAGTCGCGGGAGGGGACGACCCCGAAGGCAGCATCGAAGAATTCAAGCGTCTATCGGGCAAAGGCCACTCCCGCGGCTGGCGCTTTAACCGCGACGAGATCCATGAGCGTCAGAACACGAGCATACAAGACACGATCGTACAAAAGGCGCCCGGCGATAATGCGCGCTCGTAGCTTCTTCGACACTAACGTACTCGTCTACGCCGACGACAAGGCCGCTCCCGCCAAACAACGACGCGCCCTCGATCTCATCGCAGAACATCGCCGCGCCAGGACCGGAGTTGTGTCCTTGCAGGTGCTCCAAGAGTATTTCGTCACGGTCACCTGCAAACTGCACCTTGACCCGCGCATCGCCCGTCGGAAAGTCGAACTGATCGCCGAGTTCGACGTCGCATCTCCAGAAGTCGCCGACAAACTCGCGGCCATCGACCTGCACCGCCTTCACGACGTTTCTTTCCGGGACGCCCTGGTCCTCCGAGCGGCGAAGCAAGCGGGCTGCAGCATTCTCCTCTCAGAAGATATGCAAGGAAATCGCGAAATCGATGGAGTTCAGATAGTCAACCCGTTTCAGTAAGAGCTCGTGTGGGGCGGCCGAGTCCGTGTCGGCCAAAATAACGGACGAATCACTCACCACATATAAATCGTGAATGGTCGCCATACCCCGTGAGACTGGTGTATCCTCCTTCGCCATCGAGTTGGATTGCTAAACTGGCAATTTGACCACCAATGCACCGGGGCATCTGGTTTTTCTACCGCTAAGCATGGTGCGAAGTGAGCGACGCAATCAATTGGCCTGGCCTCTCAGGAAGCGGGGTCGTTGCCGTAGTGATTGCCTCGACGCGCTTCTGCTGTCTCCCATGAGATCTTCGCGTCAATATTATCGATCAGGAATCGCACTCCCTGATTGTCCGAAGGGTTCAGCCAGAGCATCCGGTCAAAGATACACTTGGCTTCCTCGAAGCGATGCAAGCGCCAAACGCACAATCCGAATCCGTGCATGCAACGGAGGAATGGCCGATTATCAATCCAGCCCCATGGCAGCACCCCGTTAAAACTCGCGCCGAGTGACAATTCGCCGACTCGAAATCCAACCTCGTAGTGGCGAATCGCGTCCTTTGGCCTTTGCTCAAAAACCAAGTTGCCCAGATGAGCGTGAGCGTCGGGGCAGCTAAGCAACGCGCACTGAAGTCGATGAGTCCCGCTCGCAGGATTGACCGAGTTTCTTCGCCAGAATAGCGAGCAAACGTTCGACCTGCTTTTCTTCTGACTTTCTTTCGTTAAGCCGCTCCTGAGCGCTGGTTTCGTGAAGTGCGGACTTGGGAGGTCGGCAGGAGGGCATGATTGTTTTCCCTATCGTGGGAGAATGTGGGTGCACAAAGGTGATTGTCATACTTCCTCCACAGGTATTCACGAGCGGGTTCCCAGTCTTTCATCATTTGCAAAGGCGTAAGAAACTTCAACTGGCATCGAGTGCAAGCAGCAAAAACCGGTGTCATCTCACTGTACTTGAGAACCAAAAAATCCGATTTCATCCATCACAACCCCGAGGCTAACGACGGAGAAGTAGGTCGCGCTTTGATTGCGCGACTGACATGAATGCGGCAATACAGAACGCACACTCCTGAAGTTTCCCAGCGTACGAGCAGCCCGAGACTTAGTCTGGTCAAAAGGGCACAACTCTTTGCCACTGTCGCAAGTCATTTCTACGAAAACTGGCCCTCTGGCGTGACTGACGCTTATCCGTTCCATCCGGACCTCCGCGAGCTTGTCGGTAAATTCAAGGAAAATAACGGATTCCAGCAAACGCGGGGGGTTATTCGGCTATTCGGCTCATGCAGATGGTGGTCTCTGATCTTTGGAAGTCCAACAAGGCGGGAACCCTCGAACTGATCCATCCTTATGATCTCGACCTGACAGGTCAGCGGAATAGGGTGGAGAGACTGTAGTTCTTCCGGCCCGGAGCGAGGCGATTGCCCGGAATGCCGGAAGCAAGTCGCACTTAGCTGGGTCGGCTACGAGACCTATTGGCCA
>JBEKWC010000057.1:0-25528 GCA_049513475.1 Candidatus Sulfotelmatobacter sp.
CTCGCCGATCTGGAACAACAGCGCAGCGCCGTCCTCCAGCAGTTGCTGCAACTGCCCTATTTTCGCAGTGGTTCTATCACCTCTACCCAGGGTGCCTGCGGCAAGCCGACCTGCCGGTGCCATCAGCCCAACCAACCTGGGCATGGGCCAAACTTCCGCCTAACCCGCAAGGTAAAAGGAAAGACGGTCACCGAAACCTTTGCCACGGCCGCCGAACTGCACAAGGCGCAGCGCGAAGTGGCGGCCTATCACCGCTTTCGTGAACTATCGCAAAAATTACTGGAGATTAACGAGAAGATCTGCCGTGCGCGCCCACTGGAACAGGAGCTAACCCCGGCGAAAAAAAAACTGCGGAAATCATCCAGCAGGAAGTCGCCCGTGAAGTAGATAAGCTGTTACAACTTGTCTTGCACCAGGACCGTCCTCTGGATCTGGAAGCAGTCGAGATGGCGATTCGTAGCAGCATGCACCAGGCCGGAGCGGCAGTGCTGGACCGGTTGCTTGAGTTCGCTCCTCCCAGTCCGGAATACCGCCAACTGCCTTGTTCCTGTGGTCACACCGCCCGCTATGTGGAGTTGCGCGCCAAACCCGTGCTCACGGGGGTGGGAAAGGCCGAGTGTCTGCGCCCTTACTACCTGTGTGAGCACTGCCATGGTGGCCAGCTTCCGGTCGATGTCGAACTCGACATCGAGAACACGGAGTTCTCCCCCGGCGTGCGCCGCATGTTGGCGGCGGTCGGCCACGAAGTTCCCTTCCAGCAGGACCGCCAGCAGCTGGAGTTGCTGGCGGGGCTGTCGCTTACCACCAAAGCCGTGGAACGTACGGCCGAAGCCGTCGGAGAAGATATCGAAGTTGGTCAGCAACGCGAGCTCAGGCGAGCCCTGCAGCTGGAGTTGCCGATCCCGATGGGACCATGCATTCCTATTCTGTATGTGGAGATGGATGGCACCGGCATTCCTGTGGTGCACAAAGAAACCGAAGGCCGCGTCGGTAAACAGGATGGCCAACCGGCGCACACGCGCGAGGCCAAGCTGGGCTGCGTATTCACGCAGACCACCGTAGATGAAGAAGGTTATCCCGTACGGGATAAAGCTTCCACCAGTTACGTAGGTGCGATTGAGAGTTGTGAGGAATTCGGCCGCCGTCTCTATGCCGAAGCTTGGCAGCGGGGTTGGGCGCGAGCGGAGAAAAAAGTGGTGTTGGGGGATGGTGCCGAGTGGATCTGGAATCAGGCGAGTCTACATTTTCCCGACGCCATCCAAATCGTCGATCTCTATCACCAAGCTGGATGAAGGGAAGATCGAACGGTTGGTGGCTTTGCTACGCTCGCAGGCAGCTTCTCATCCCGAGCTGGCGCAGGACCTCCGCACCGAAGCCAACTACTTCGAAGACAATAAAGAACGCATGCGCTATCCCACGTTTCGCAAGCAGGGATTGTTCGTGGGCTCGGGAGTGATCGAAGCCGGCTGCAAAACCGTGTTGGGCAGGCTCACACAGTCCGGTATGTTTTGGACCGTACGCGGAGCCAATGCCATCATCGCACTCCGCTGCCGTCAGCTGAGCGGGAAATTCGAGAACTACTGGGAGGCCCGCAGGGCGTAATCCTCACTTTAAAGTCGCGCACCCTGTCGAGACTGCCAAGTCCTCGGGGTGCAATTAGAAGTGCGAGTCAAGGGTAAGGCGAGGCAGGCTGGAAGGAGGTAATCTTGCAGGCTCCCCTTCAGTGTTTGGGCTGAACATTTGTCTCCGAATGACATAAATAGACATGGGTCAATCCAACTTAAGGAGCATCCATGGCAGAACGTTTTTCCGACATCGAGAAACCGATGGTGACCAACCAACCCAGTTTGGAGGAAAGACTGAAGGAATACCCGGAGCCGAAAGGCAAGATCGAGGCCATGCTGGCGATTATCGAGAACGCGGGCGGGGATGTGGAGAAAGCGGCCGAAGCGGAGAGGCGGATTATCGAGGAATTGCGGCAGATGGGGAGCGAGGTTTTGCACAGTTGGGCGCGCCGTCAGCAGCAGAAAAAGGAAGAGGAATATAACGCTAAGCCGGGCGTGAATCGGAAGGAAAAAAAAACCTCTGGTGGTACACGCGACTGGGGACCATCAAAATAGACGAACAGATCTTTACGCAAGGTCGGCGCGGGTCGCGGATTCGACCCTTTTCGGAATCAGCGGCGGTGGAGTGCCGCGGGTATTCGGAAGGCCTGCAACGAGCCATGACCGATTTTGGTGCCCGATGATGCCTTTGCCGGAGCCGCGGTAAAGCTGAAAGAACACTATGGGATTGAGGTTCCGGTGAGCGCCGTGCGTGGGTTTACGGAGAAACACGGAGCGGCCATGCGGGCGCAAGAGAAGCAGAAAAGCGATTGGCCGGATCGTGCCGGCGTGGCCGTGCTCATTACCGAAATGGACGGCAGCATGCTACCAGTGGTAGAAGTAGCCGAGCCGGTGCCGGGAGAAGCGCCCGTGGATCGGAGAAAGACCCGGCAAGTGAGCTGGAAGGAGACCCGCCTGGCTTTGGCGCATGCACCGGGTTCGGTGACTCCCGTCTTTGGAGCGACTCTGGGAAGCGTGGAGGAAGCCGGAGAGCGCCTGGCGGTCTGCGCCCTGGAAGCGGGAGGGGGAAGCCAGACCAGAATCCATGGGGTGGGAGATGGGGCGGTCTGGATTACCGAGCAGATGGAGGCGCAATTTGGAACCCAAGCGTGGTGTCTGGTCGATTTCTATCACCTGTGCGACTACCTGTCGGCGGCCGGAGACGTGATCGCCGGAAACGAAAAACCGGCCTGGATGGAGGAGAAGAAGGACTGGCTGAAAGACAATCGCTGGAAAGATGTTCTCGAGGCTCTGCGGCCGTGCTTAGAACAGGCCAACGCGCCCGACCCCGAGGCTCCGGTTCGGGCCTGCTTTCGCTACATCTCCAACCGCTCGAACTTCCTCGATTATAAAGGCGCCCTGGCCGCGGGATTGCCCATCGGTTCCGGCGAGATTGAGAGTGGCCACCGCTATGTGTTTCAGAACCGGCTCAAGATCGCAGGCGCCTGGTGGAAGATGGAAAACCTGAGAAAGATGATCGCTCTGCGGGTCTTACGAGCCAACGGAGGTTGGGAAGATTACTGGAGCAACGTACATCAGCAAGCGGCATAACTGACTCGCACTTTTAATTGCACCCAAGTCCTCGTGAGTCCTCGTGAGAAGCGGCTCGGAGCCGCTAGAATACCTCTCCTTCACATTTTGCCTGGGCCTTACTAATCAGGCTCGCACGCGCCAGAAAAGGTTCGGCGGGCGCGGCGTGACCAAGGAACGGATGTATACTCAACAGCGTTTTTGCGGCGAACAATTCTGAGGCCAAGAGAAGGTTGAGGGGTATTAGCCAAGACCGCGAATGCCTTTTTATCTGCGCTTAGGGTCACACTCGTGGAACAACTTCCAAACCCCTGCGCACCCGCTCGCAAGGAGATTCCAACATGAAAAATACAGCACCATGGGTTTACCTGATCGGACTGCCTTTTATGGTGGCGGGGTTAAGTTGCAGCGATGGTGCGGTCGAGAGGGTTCAAGCCAGTGGCTCCAGCCCGTTTCTGGTAGCCAATCCCATGAGCAACCTTACGCAAATGTACCAAGTGCTGACGGCGGCGGGAGGCGGCGTCATCTATCTTACCTCCCCCGGCTCTTA
Source organism: Candidatus Sulfotelmatobacter sp. (assembly GCA_049513475.1). Taxonomy (GTDB): domain Bacteria; phylum Acidobacteriota; class Terriglobia; order Terriglobales; family Acidobacteriaceae; genus Sulfotelmatobacter. Next base: position 3,685 of record JBEKWC010000057.1, read on the forward strand.
TCCCTGTCCGGGGGCGCCACCCTCGAATGTGTCTCTCGTAAGCTTGGCGCCGAGCGCATCCGCCAACGTTGCCATGCTGGGCTTCGATGGCGTACAGAGCGGCATCGATACCCAGGTTCGCTTCAGCAACTGTTCCCAGTGGACGCTTAGTCATACCTACAACACGCGCGTCGAGGGAGTCGCGCTCGACTTCGCTAATTCCGGCGCTGGATTATCTCTGGTCAATTCCCAATGGAACCACTGGAAGCAGGTGACGTTGGAAAACTGCGGGAATCCCACGACTCCGTGTGTGCAACTTCTAAGCAGCGGCGGGGGAACTCCGGCCGACAATACTGCATTCAACACGTTCGAAGATATGGTGGTAAACCCCAACACTTCTTCGGGGCAGTATGCAACGGCGTGGCTGATGCAAGGCAGTTCATCCGGCGGGGGCGGAGCAGTAACCCAGAACCGAATCATTCGCTCCACCATTGCCGGGAACATCCTTTGCGGATTTGACCAGGAGAGCCTCAGCGACAGCAACATCATTTCGGATGCTCAGCTCTACCAACAAGACAACTCGCTTTCCACCAGTTCACCCAACTGCTTCAATCTGCAAAGTCCCGGCGTCGACGTGGATGCGGACGGATCCATCTATACCAACGAGAGCATTACAGGCACCTTCGCCTTTACGGCGCGGACCGGGCAATCGTCCGGCAACCGGATCACGTATACGGACCAGTTCGTAAGCAACTTCCAAATTTTGGGCGGCAGCAATCCCAGACTTTGCATGGATACCAATACTCTGAACGGCACGAACGGCATTGATGCCTACTGCGACGGGCGATTGATGCAGGCAGCGCATCTAAGTCTACCTTTCCCTTCTGCGTCGCTACCGGGGGACATCGTAGCGGCCGAAAGTACTACCTCGGGCAAGATATTCCTGGGCACCAGCAACGTGAGCTTTTCCACGGGCGCTGGAACTCCTTCGGAAAGCTGCACCACTGGATCCCTGTACACGAACTCCGCGGCATCGAATGCGGCTGGAGTTTTGTATGTGTGCTTCGGTGGGACTTGGAATGCAATGAATGTAAGATAAGAAGGTTCGACGAAAAGTTGCAGAAGCAAGCCGCAGCCCGCGGACCCACGCGATTCCAAGCGCGGGACCACGATTCCGAACTTAATCGCGACTCATGTGGTGACGCATTCTTTTAGAACTTTCCAGTCAGCGAAAGCAGTGCCTGATCGACTATTGGACTATCGCTCTGGCCGGAGAATCCATTTGGTAGAACTCGCGGGAGAGGTCGCGTAGACTTTTGATTTTTGCGCGGCGCCATGAGCTTTTCGGCCCGATCCGGGACATCGCACATCAGAAGGGCTTTGACAGGCTCGGCTCAACCAAGGTATGGATATAGACTGATCAACGCCCTTGCAGTGAAAATTCTCGGGCCAAAGAAGATTGAGGGTAAGCCGATGCGGACACCGCGACTGCTGTTTTACCTGCGTTTAGCGTTCCTTTTACCTATCGCCGTTACCTTTGGCTGTGGTAACAGCAACAGCGGTTCCCCAGCCTTTTCGACCAGGATCGAGACAACCGCAAACCCCCTGGTGGCGCGTTACAGCATTTTGCCGCTTCAGGCCAACGTTACTGCCTGGATCGAGTTCGGCCCTGACACCACTTACGGTCGGCAAACCTGGGTCACGGCGCCGACAAGCGCGCCGCGTCAACCAGTGAGCATCCTGGTCGCGGGCATGAAACCGAACACTACCTACCACATGAGAACTCATCTGGAGTCACTCGACGGTGGGTCATGGACGGGACCTGATGAAACGTTTAAGACCGGGGCCCTCCCCAGTACTGCTGGCACGCCACCTGGAATCGTCATAACCCGTCCGACTCCAGGCCTTGAGCCCGCGAGTGGAGTCGAAGTGATCAACGGAGTGGGTGGTCCGACTGCATTGCTCGCCTTTGTCACCGACCTCGAGGGCAACGTCATCTGGTATTACAACCCTGGAAATGGCTCCTCGATTACTCCTATGAAGCTTATGGACAACGGGGATTTCCTGCTGGGGGTGGGGGACTTGCGCGAAATCGATTTGGCGGGTAATACCGTACGGAGCGTCACCACGGCCCAGGTCAATCAATCCCTTCAGGCCAACGGTTATTCCTTCACCATCAGCGTTTTCCATCATGATGTAATCGTTTTGCCCAATGGGCACTGGATCGCGCTCGCAAACTACACCGTCCCCTCATCGCAAGTGCCTGGGTATACGGGACCCACCGCTGACATTCTCGGGGACGCCCTGATCGACATCGACCTCGACGGAAATGTGGCCTGGGCATGGTCGGCCTTCGATCACCTGGACCCCAACCGGCATCCGATCTTCTTCCCGGACTGGACGCACAGCAACGCCATTATTTATACATCTGACGGCAACCTTCTGGTTTCCATGCGCCACCAAGGCTGGATCCTCAAGATCGATTATGCCAACGGCAGCGGCGCAGGCGATATTTTGTGGAAGCTGGGTTACCAAGGCGATTTTACCCTGGCAGGCGGAGACGACAGTGATTGGTTTTTCGCGCAGCACTATCCGAATATCGAAAACATCAATGGTTCGGTGATGACTATGTCGATTATGGACAACGGAGATTTTCGAGTTGCGCCTGGCGGCACCGGGCAATGCTCGAACAACTGCTACTCCCGCGCCACGGTTTTCCAGGTCGACGAAGCCACCCGCTTGGCGACTCTGCTCTGGCAGGACTCTCCTGGGCTTTTTTCGGCGTGGGGCGGCAGCATCGGAACTCTGAGCAACGGGAACGTGGAGTTTGATCTCTGTGACATCGTGACTCCGGCAGGCACGCCCGCCTCGCAAGTAATGGAAGTAACGAACACCGCGAATCCACAAACCGTATGGCAATTGAACCTGGCGGGCATTAACGCCTATCGAGCGTTTCGCATTCCGAGCTTGTATCCCGGCGTAGCCTGGCAGAAATGAATTGTGCCCTGTCAATCGGCGACGGCGGCCCCATCGTTACTTCGTGCTACGAGTCTATCGGCGAGTGCTTTGCGCGCCCATTTTCAGTGCAGTCTCCTATAGTTGCAACTGTCCCATCTCTGTTGCCTTCGGCATGCACTTTTCCTTTTTCTTCGGATCGAATCGTGGCATCATAGGGAACAATAACCGGAGGCTATGATAAGAACTTGGCGATGAAACCCGCGCTCTTTTTGATGGCGATTTTGATATTTATTGTGGACCTAGCTGCCGCCCAGAATGGGGACCTCGGCGCTCAAATCGAGGCGGCCGACGCGGCGTTAGGCTCCAATCCCGGGCAAATTACGGTTAGCACCTCAGGAACTATAAGTGAGGGCAAAGTATCTTTGTCCGCCGGACACAATTTGGTCTGCACCAATCAAGCTACGATATCCCTGGATGCTGGATCCTATCTTTATCAAAACAGCAACACGAGCATTAATAACTGCATCATTTCCTCCACCTCGACTCCCATCAACGGAGAAATCCAATCGCTCAACACTGACCAACTTCAACTCAATGGTGTGACCTTCGTGGGGGGCGGGAATTTGGTTTACTACGTGGGGGTGACGAACTTCGTCATTTCGAACAACACGGTCCACAGCATCACTGCGGCTGACCCGGTCGCGGAAAAAGCGCAAAACGGATATTACCTGATGAATTGCTCGCAAGGATTGATTAACAACCTGGTAGTAACCGGTTTTGTGTTTCCCCCGGGGAAGTTGAGCTATCCTGGACTTGTGGCTTTGTTCGATTCGTCCAACATTACGATTAACAATCCTTCCATTAATAATGTCGACGCCAGTTTTGACTTTGGAGGCAGCGGTATACAAATCAACGGTTCGTCGCAAATCACGATCAACGGTGGCACCATTACGAATAATGCAAAGATAGATGGAGTAACCGCCGAGTCCGCCGGAACCAGCCCGTCCTCCGACATAACCATCACCGGTCTCAACGCTTCTTACGATGGCCAACAAGGGCTTAATACTGCTGCGCCGCTGACTCTCGGGGACGGCTTAGATATAATCAATAGCCGCCATGTCCGCATTTCCGACTGCACAATTCTCGGGACTGGTTATATCGGCAATCGACAGGCCGGAATTTGGCTTTTCCTGGATGACGACGTGGTGGTATCGAACTGCAATGTCAGTGCAGGTTCGGCCGGCGGAATCGATATCTGCGGAAGTCCCAACGTGCAACTGATCGACAACACCCTAAATGACAATCTGGACGACGGCACTTTCACGGAAGCGCAAATCGGCACCGGAACCAGTGTAGGATCGACCGTAACTTATTCTCACGGCATAACAGGAGGGTTTAGCCTGGCATGGCCGCCGGGTACGCCATTCGAGTTTGACGGTATCACTTACGCGGTTGTATCGGTCACAGACAGCGAGCATATTATTATTACTCCAGTTCCTCCGAACCATCCCACGCCCGCCGGGTGGGAGGTCGATAGCGTCAATGAGGAAATTCTGGGCGGGGTGATTAACGACAATGCTCGGAGTGTGCGCGGAGGGCATACTCAAGTTGGCATCGATTGGGCCGATTCGACCAGCGGAACAATTTCCGGGGTCACGTCCATCAACACAGGCCTAGGCTCTCAACTCTGGGGCCTTGAACTGGATAACAAGGCTACTGCAATTCTCGTCGACGACAATTTCTCGGGAAATCTGACGGGTGGGATTTCCGCCGGCCTACAGAACTCTTACCCTCCCATTCTCTCGTTCGCTAATCAAGAGGTGACGACGTCGAGTCCGGCCCAAACGGTAACGCTCAATGCGGGGGCGGTGGCGGTCGAGGATTTGTCGGTGCAGGTCACAGGCGATTTCTCGCAGACCAATACCTGCGGGGCTCAGGTGGTGGGCTACTCCACCTGCCAGATACACGTAACCTTCACGCCGACCGCGGCGGGGACGAGGAGTGGAACTCTTACAATTCGTGCCGCGACCCCGAACCCTACGCAAACAATTTCTCTAACCGGCACGGGCGTTTCCGAGGGCGTGGGTCTGAGCATCGCAAGCGGCGGTAATGATTTCGCGAAGGTCCGGGCGGGAGAGACCGCGACCTATTTACTTTCGATCGGCGGCGCTGGAATTGGTGGCACGGCCGTTCTGGGTTGCACGGGCGCTCCGCCTGGGGCAACGTGCAACCTGGCCGCCACCCAGACAATCAGTGCCACTATGGCGACGACATTCACCGTGATTGTTAAGACTCCGGGGTCATCGCATAGCGCGCTCGGTTCCGGCGATGACCAACTGTCGCGCAGGCTGTGGGCTTTGTCTGTCCTAGTGGGGTGGGTTCTCCTGCCGGGAGGCGGCCGCACCAAGCAGCGCGGCGGCCGGTGCCAACTCTTGACGCTTTTGTTGGTATTGTTTTTGTTCTGTTCCTGCGGTGGCAGTCCGCAAAGCTACACATTAACGGTCACAGCCAAGGCGGGAAGCAAAAGCGAGCAACTTCCACTCAGGCTCACGGTGCAGTAAGTGCGCAAGAGCTTCGCAAAGAGTTGATTCCGGGCGACGTCAGGCTGGAACGAACGTCCATCGCGAGCCGGCGCGCTCATCGCCATCGATAAAAGGATCGTTCACGATGACCTGGGCGCCTTGACCTTCAAAGGCGAAGGCCATTTCCTGGACACCCTCCGCCGCCAATGCCGCGCGCACCGGCATTTGACTCGCCGATTCACAGTACAAAAGAAGGAACCCACCACCGCCCGCTCCGGTTATCTTTCCTCCTACAGCGCCGTGCTGCCGGGCGAGATCATACAGACGATCGATGCGTTGATTCGAAATCTTGGTCGAGATTCTTTTTTTGGCCTGCCAGGCTTCGTCGAGCAGCGAGCCGAAACCGTTGAGATCGCCCCGCTCCAAGGTCACACGCATACTGTCGGCCAGGGCGCGAACTTCGTGCAAGGCCTCCACGGCCACACTCTTGTGGGTTCGGGTAGATTTTTCCTGCTCTTCGAGAATTGTCCAGGAGTGATGGGCGGAACCGGTAAAAAATAACATCAGATTGTTCTGCAGTTCCTGCGCGAGTCCGCTATCGATTTTGACGGGTTCCACGTGGGTGGAGGCGTCGCGCTCGAAGGTGATAAAGTTCAAGCCCCCGAAGGCGCAGGCATACTCGTCTTGCCTGCCCACATGCCGTCCCAATCTGTCTCTGGTGATGTGGAAAGCACGATCGGCTAATTCGTGCGGAGACAAGGGCTGATCCAGATAGCTAGTGAGAGTTTTTAAGATACCGACACAAACGCTCGCTGACGAGCCCAAGCCGGTCCCGGGAGGGATTTCCGAGGCCAGAAAAAGGTCGACTGAAAGGCCGGAAGACACATCCTTCAACACGGCCAGCGGAATCTCAAGTCCGCCTCGGTCCAGCTTCATAGCGGCAATGTCTTGCCAGGTTTCGAAGAGGCGCAGGTCGGAAGAAATGACTTGGACGCGCCCATCGGATCGCTTGCCCAGAATGGTGTAGAAGTATTTATTGATAGCCGTGCTAAGCACCGCGCCGCCGAATTGCTCGTAATAGGCTGGCAGGTCTGTTCCGCCCCCAGCAAAGCTAATCCGCACTGGGCTGCGACCGATGAGCATGCTGCAACGCCTCCTCGACAGATGGGAACCGGAAATCAGCGGCAGTCTTATTAGCCGGGACCAACCGCTCTGCAGAAACCATCTGTGGGTGATGAAACATCCGAATGGTCAACGTCCAGCATGTCTGCAGCAGAAGGGACAAATCGGTTAACGGCGACGGTTTGAGCAAGTACTGTAAGTCAAAGCGAGTTTTTTCTTCCGAGGAATGTTGCTCGCGCAAACCATTCACTTGTGCCAGTCCTGTAATTCCAGGTTTTACGCTCAACCGCTGACGCTCCCATTCCGAGTAATGGCGGACACGGTCGGGAGATTCGGGACGAGGCCCTACCAAAGACATTTCTCCCCGCAGGACATTCCATAACTGAGGCAGTTCGGTGATGCTCAAATGTTGCAGAAGTCTTTCAAAGAGGGGAAGGTTCGCGGCATGGCGATCTATGTTTAGCCGCAACATGTCGAAAGCGACAGCGTTCTGGCCAGTGCGGGGTTCCCAGCGCAACGCACGTCCTTTTTTGTAATGAAGCACGATCGCAGCAATCAGAAGAAGAGGGGCCGCAGCCACAGCGAGCCCCGAAGTGACCATTAAATCGACGATGCGTTTCCACTGAAAGAACATGCTGGAGGTTGAAGATTCACGCAGCCGGAGGAGCGGCAATCCGCTCAGATCGAGCAAATCCGGTTGCGAGAGGTACAGTTCGTAAGGCTCCGGAACCAAACTTACATTGATTCCCTGCTCCCGGCATCGACCTATCAGATTGAGAAGCTCGGGCCAAGACGGTTTCTGCAATGCAAGAATCAATTCGTCCACGCGCTGGCTGCGAAGCAGGTCCACCACTTTGAGCGTGAACAAAGTCGTGCATTCGCGGGATGAAGAATTCGATAAACCAAGATTCGCCGAAGCATCTTGCGGGTATAGCATTCCCACTACCTTGCACAACATCTCGGGGTGACGTTCTATCTTAGAAGCAAGCTCCCGCGCTACCTGGCCGTTGCCAACGATGACCACGCGACCTACCTTGCCACTCCGGTGACGGGCTCGAAGAAGCAGGCGCGCACCATATCGAATCGCGATAAAGCCGGTCAGAAGCAAAATTCCAAAATAGCCCAATGCCAACCGTGACACATAACGCTGGCTCAGGTAGCTGCCCGCCAGCAGGAGCGTCATCAGCAACGAAACCGCCAGAAACAGCGCCGATACCATCGCAGGAAAGTGCCAACCTCCGCGGAAACCGTCCAGGTTCATTTTGTTCGAGAGCATTGCCCAGAGCACCCATGCTACAAACAAAAACGGCAGAAGTTCATGGACGAAACGTTCTTGGGCCGCACTCCAAAGTATTCCATAGCGGAGTAGGTCGGCGCATAAAAATGCTATCGCTACCCACAAAAGATCCGAAACCAGGATCCAAAGCGGGAAGCGGTTTTTCTTCATGGATTCACCTTTTCGAGAATAATAGCCCATTTATTGGCCGTTAAGTATCGATTCTTCAAGAGCCTTGGGTTGCTATCAGAGAACGCGGTTGGAGGCCGCGATGGTGACGTGGCACACGTGGGGCGAGTTTAACAAGGGAATGCCGACCATTCAGAAAACGCTCCACGAAGGGCACACTTGGCCGGATCAGATCTCTCCTCTGCGGTACTCCTACTTTGGACTCCTATTCTTCACGTATCTGCTGGCTTTCCGAAGGCTCCGGCAGGGGACATTCTGCTAGGCCCTCATCCTCCCCGAGCTTGCCGCGCCATCTCCGCAGCAAATTAGAACCCCGGCGACGAATGTTGTTGGCAAAAATCAACCACATTCCCCACAGCGCAGCCAGGACCGGCATGAGGATCTGAAACAATGCTCCGCCGCTTGGATCGCCATAGGCATAACAGGGAAGTACTCCGAAAAACACGAACACCATCGCGACGAGTAAGGGGCAGCGTCCACGCAAGGTTTTCCCTCAGAGCTGAAATTGAAATACTGCGCATGGTCCCATTTTGCCCCTCTGCGTGTCAAGGTCGAACAGGGCGCGGAGTCCTCAACTAAGCTGTGATCGCCAAAAGTTCAGAATGTCCTCGACAGTCTTCTGCAAAGGAATTTCCTGGAGCCAACCGGTTGCTGCTCGAAGTTTACCCGGATCTCCGTAGATCTCTGCGACTTCACCCGGTCGAACTTTCTTCGGATCGATTTCGATGTTTATGTGGATACCAGAGATTTTCTGGAACATCTGAATGATGTCGGACAAAAAAACGGGCGTGCCGGAGCAAACGTTGTAGACTTCCGAGGCGCTCCCTTTTTCTAGAACCGAGGCATAGGCTCGCACTACATCTCGAACATCGGTGAAGTCGCGCCCGACATGAATGTTGCCGAGGCTGAGTTTCGGCTGCCGGCGCCCCACTTCGATTTCGGCAAACTGCTTTGCGATGGATGGCAAAACGAAATTGGGTGGTTGCCCGCATCCGGTGTGGTTAAAAGGCCGTACGGTAAGAATGCTGCCTGCTTCGCGATCGCGATATTGTCCTGCCAGCAACTCGGCCATCGCCTTGCTGGCAGCGTAGGGACTGCCCGGACGCAGAGGACTCTCTTCGGTCAAAGCGCCGGAAGCCGGAGCGTACACCTGCGAGGAGCTGACGTTTAATATTCGCGGTGGCAGCGGCAAATTCATGGCCGCTTCGAAGACATTCAGCGCTCCGAAAAGATTGACCTCGTAAGTAAGCCGGGGATTAGCCCAGGAAACATCGACTGCGGTGATGCCTGCCAGATGGTAAATCTGGGCGGGCTTGATTTCGCGTAGCAGCGAGTGGACCGCCTTGGCATCGCGGACGTCCGCTTCGTGATATTCGACTCCGGGTTCACGGGAAGTTGCGGCGCCCGACGCGAGCACAAAGAGCTCTTGATCTTGTGTCTGGAGAAACCGGATCAGGTGTGCTCCGACGAAACCTGTCCCGCCCGTGATCAGAATGCGCAAACGTTCACCATGGTCTCAATTTTAGGTAGTTCGATGGGAGAGCCTAATCGATTTCAGTAATCAACTTCAGTAATCGACTTCAGTAAACCCCGAGCGACAGGCTCTTGGGAGTGGTTTTCGAAATAAGTTCGATATCGCTATCGACCATCATTTCGGTCATCTGTTCGAAGCTGACGTTAGGCTCCCATCCCAGGCGCTGACGCGCCTTTGTATAGTCTCCGCGCAGGTGAAATACATCGGCTGGCCGCAAGAAGTCCTGGGCTATTTCCACGTGGTCTCGATAATCCAGCCCGGCGTGGGCAAACGCGAGTTCGAGCAGGTGCTTGACGCTATGGGATGTGCCCGTCGCGATCACATAGTCGTCAGGAGTATCCTGCTGGAGCATCAGCCACATGGCGCGAACGTAGTCGCCGGCAAATCCCCAATCGCGCTCGGCCTCGAGATTACCCATTTTGAGCTTCTTCTGCAGGCCCAACTTGATACGGGCGACGTTGTAACTTACCTTTCGGGTGACAAACTCGATCCCGCGGCGGGGAGATTCGTGATTAAACAAAATTCCGGAACAGCCAAAGAGACCGTAGCTCTCGCGGGCATTCACGGTGATCCAATGGCCGTAGAGTTTGGCGACGCCGTAGGGACTGCGCGGATAGAAACGGGTGGCTTCGTTTTGCGGCGACTCCGCCACCATGCCAAACATTTCGCTGGAAGAAGCCTGGTAAAAACGGATGGCCGGGTTCACCACGCGAATCGCCTCGATCATGCGAGTAACTCCCAGCGCCGTGAACTCTCCAGTCAACACTGGCTGGCTCCAAGAAGTTGGCACGAAGGACTGCGCTGCAAGATTGTAAACTTCGTCAGGCTCCGATTTTTGCAAAGCCGTGATCAGTGAACTCTGGTCCAGCAGGTCACCCGGAATCAATTCGACCTTATCCTGCAAGTGGGTGATGCGCTCAAAGTTGATGGTACTGCTGCGCCTTACCAGCCCGTAAACACGGTAGTTCTTTTCCAGCAGGAACTCCGCCAGGTAGGAACCGTCCTGACCTGTGATTCCGGTGACGAGGGCTTTACGCGGCATTGGCGTACTCCTTCTTACTTAGGTCCCGAAATTTTAGCATAGCAACTTTTTGTGACTCGGCGGGTTGACGGATTAAGACTGTCCGTCGTGGCCTATGGGCGTAGGGTAGGTTTAATCAAACCAGTGATTGTGGACAGCTTTAGCTGGGTCTATAATTTTCGGCCCAATCGGAGGTCGTTATGGCAGTAATACAAGCGCCCCGAGCCAAAGCAACACTAGTCGGAAGCTGCGTGCTTCTACTTGCGATGAGCACGACGTCGTGCGGAGGCGGCAGTTCCACGAGCAAAGTACCGCCGGCTGGCAATCCTTTGCCGTCTTTGATTTCCTTTACTCCCTTCAACGCGACTGCGGGCGGCGCGGGGTTTTCGCTGACGCTGAACGGTTCCGGCTTCGCCTCCAATGCGAGCGTAATGTGGAATGGCAATGCGCTTCCGACTACGTTCGTCAGCAGTAATCAACTGACGGCGCAGGTCACGGCCAGCGATATTGCCGCAGCCGGCATTGCTCAGATTACGGTTTCCAATCCTGCTCCCGGCGGTGGGGCTTCGAATGTATTTCGCTTTGGCGTGAATCCCGCATCTCCGGCTGCCAATTTTTTGTATGCCTCGAACTTCGCCGACAACACGATCTCCGGATATAGCGTCGATCCGAACAGCGGCGTCTTAACCGCCCTGAACGGCTCGCCTTTTACAGCGTCCTCTTCGGCCACCAATCCCGGCCCCATGGGCATGGATCGCCTGGGTAAATTTCTCTATGTAGTGAACTCTCCCAACGTCGCTTGCAAAGGATGCATGAACTTTGCCGGATTTACTCCGAATAGTTCAGGCGATTTAACGCCTTTGGCAGAGTCGCCTTTGTTCGCTCTTGCTCCCTTGTCTTTTGTCGGAGACCCAACGGGAAACATTCTTTATGATGCCGGCGGGCAGGGAGCGAGTCAGGGCGCAGACATCGTCACCATGTTAATCGACGCGAATTCTGGAAACCTGACCCCCATCGCCGACAGTCCGGGGTTTGATGAATTTGTAGCGATGGCGCTGAACCCCGCTGGAACTTTTATATACGGCGCATCGACCGGAGTGGCGGGTCCCCCTACCGGAGGAGTTTGGGTAGGTTCGATTAGTCCCACGAGCGGCGCGGTGACTCTCGTGGCGAAACCTCCGCGAGGCGGATTGGGGGTGTCGGCGCTAACCGTTCACCCCTCGGGCAAGTTTTTGTTCGCGGTCAACGATAACGGGGGAGGCATCCCTAGCTCCACTCTGTTGTCGTACACGATCAATCCTACAACCGGGGCATTAACGCTGTTGAATTCGATCCCATACGATGCACCCGTGCTTTTGGGAGACGTGGTCGTACATCCAAACGGCGGATTCTTGTACGTCAGCGACGGAGATGACAATGTCCTGGGATTCTCGATTGACGGCAACGGCGATCTCACCGCTCTTGCCGGCTCCCCATTCTCGGCGGGAGGGAGCGTGATCAATACGAACTTTCTGGCGATGGATCCGGCTGGCAGATTCCTGTACGCGGCAAATTACGATGCGGGCTTCACAAGCAACATCTCGGCCTTTACGGTGGATTCGAATAGTGGCGCACTAGCACTAGTTCCCGGTTCTCCGTTTCCCGCAGGAGCTGGGCCCGATGCGATTGTGATTGCTCCGTAGGCCAACTTGTTCGACCGCAGGACTCGATCCGCTATTAGTGAATCGAGCTTCTTCCCGGGCTGTCCTGGATTTGCCCGGCTAGATTGCCGGCGACCGAGTTGCTGTGTGCCACGATGCGAGCACGATTCTCCACGCGGATGCCGTAGGTTTGTGTTTTTCGATCCTGCGAGTCAGCGGCGTGCAGGCGGGTCACACGACCGGTGAGTTCGCCTGAAAATCCTCCGGCAAAATACACGCCTTCCCGGTGACCTACCTTTTGATCCGCTGGCAGGCCAGCAAATGCCTGGCCATTGTCAAGCGATTCTCCACCGATGATTTCCGCGTAACTATCTACGTTGTAGGAGAACTTTCCACTTCTGTCCGGGAACCCCGAGGTCAACGTCAACTGCGTCGTAGAAGGCAAGGACGAGATCGTATACACTTTGCCACCGATAACCATCTTTGTGCCGCGCTGCCAAACCGCGGAAAAAGTCATGCCGGCGTCTCCGCGCGTCCAATCCAGGTGCGGCGAACCCTGAGTCGCGCTAACCCGACCGAGCGCAGGCATCACGAGGACGCCGACTTCGCCGTTATGATTGGTCTGGGATTCGATAATTTTGACTCCCGGTGAGCCGTCGACGCGGATACCATCGACTCCGTTGTCGCTAGAGACGCAATGGCTGAGGCTGATCTCCCGCGAATTGCTGACCTCAATTCCGGATTGGCGATTGCTGGGATCGTTGCCGTCGTGACGCGCGGTGACGTTCGAAAGACGCACGCGCTCCGAGTTGTATATGTCGAAGCCTTCTCCGTTGTTTGCATGCTTACCCAGTCCGGCCGAGGCATTATGGTTGATGCTCACAGTTCCAGTTATATCGATATCGCTGGACGCCGCTTTGTCAGTCGACTCCGTGAGCACGCCGTCGCAATTCTTGAGGCCGCTAATCAGGCCCCCGCGGAGGCTGGAGTCATGCGAAGCCGTGAAGCTGACGCCGCCGCATCCGTGAACAGTGGAAGCATCGACGTCTTGAATCGTGGGATCCACCACCTCGATAAAACTGCTCCTGTTCATGCCGATCAGACGGGCATTCCCTCCGGCAGGCATCGTAAATCCTTCGATTCGCGGCGACACGATCCGGCCGTGGGTTGAGGAGTCGACGAGAATCGGCGACGTGCCTTTGGCTGTAATCGAAACATGGCGAGTATTGCTGATACTGAAATTTGAGACCGAGGTGAACTTGATGTGATTGCCCCCGCCCACGAAAGTGATTTCTTCTACGTGGACGTTAATGGCGCCTTCGGAAATAATTTCTCCGCCGCCTGGCGGGGCGGACGTCTGACTGGAAGACAGAGTACAGCCGTGGATCCGGGTATCGCTGAGCAGGGCGATTTGCGCAGTCACTGCGGTCAACGTCAGTGTGATGTGATCGCCCAGGCAGAACAATTCATGATCGTGCGACAGCGAAACCGGCTCCGAAATCTCCCCGGATTGAGTAACGCGGATTTCTCCCTTCTCCGCTCCGAGAACTGCGTCGGCTGCGATAATTTTGGCCCCCAGGTCGCGGCCCGGTTCCTGTTCCGAGAGAATGACTCTGCTCTCGGCTCCGTTAGCCCGAACTGCGCCGGGGTCCGTTGAATACCCGCCGCGAGCTGCCACGGCTTCGAGAAGGAGTATTGCCAGCCAGAGCCATCTGTAATTGAACTCAGGTCGCATTGCTTGTATTCGCAAACCGATCCCCGCTCTCTGCTACTCAACGGTGAGGTGATCATCCAGCCATCGATACCCCTTGGTGCGAATGATCTCTGCCCAGGCCGAGACGACGCGCTCTTTCTGAGCTGCGGTTATTCGAAGGCGGTTCCGGGTGTGGCCGGCCACGCTCGCCAAATAATTTCCCAATGCCGGGCGTACCAGGTCAAAGTCTTCTAACTCTAAATCGGCATACAACCGCGCCATCTCCCGGACGGGATCGGCCACCAACTCTTCGTAGCGAACCCGGGCTATCCGTTTTGCATCGACCAGCCGGAACCCCTCGGCGATTGCTTCTTCGTGAAGAACGTAGGCCTTAAGGATAAAGCTCTCAACTTCTTTCGCCGAGATGGACTGTACGCTATACATTTCGAGCAGGGTAAGCCAGAGCTTGAGGTTCGAAGCGAAGACTTCATAGGGATTACGGTCGATGACCACGTAGCGGGCGAGCGGGAACATTGAGGTCAGGATAGGAAGGCGGAAGCCGTGGGTCGGGGATTTCAACACAATCGGCTTGGCCTGCTTCGCATTCTCTTGCTGTACGGTAAGCAAGCGAATGAAGTAGCGGAGCGCAGTTTCCCAACGAACCTGGTCCGCGTGCGGGCGGCGACGGAGGTCGAGGAGCGCACCGGGATCCCGCATCAGGGAAGGAAATATGAGCGCTTCGTAAGCAGAGGGGGCACCGAAATTCAGAAGGGCGAACTCATCCTCCTGGGGCGAAGCCCAGGAATACTGCATGCTATCCATCGGGCGAAGCGCCGTCTTGATCGGCCGTTGACGCATAAACTGTTCGGTAAGCAGAAAATGGGCAGGATTCAGGCAAGCGTAGGTGCTGGCAAAAGCGAAGCGGGGATCGCAGCAAAACAGTTCGTGCAGGAAGGTGGTACCGCATCGCCAGAAGCCCAGCAGAAAGAGTGGAGGGGCGGGGTTGGCGGTTTTTATTTTTTCCGCGAAGCTAGCCTGCTGGATCCGAGTCAGCAGCGAATGACCTACGCCGCCAATCCAATAGGCAAGGCCCGTTCGCCAAGGGATGGAGGCACTGTCGGCCTCAAGCCTGCGACACAGGTGGCGCCACGACTCCAGCGATAGACGCAGCCGCTGTTTCGCGGCGGTGGTCGCTTTGCTTTGCGACGGGGTCACGGTTTGAGGGCCGGGCGCTCATTTACCTCCCTGAGCTTGGTGAACAAAACATCGTGAAGGCGCTTTGCAACGTCAGGTTGAAGGGCGATCAAATTTCGTTGATCGCGGCCGTCTATCTTGTAGCGATAGAGAAATTCCTGGTGGGTATCCAGACGAATCACATACTTGAACTCGCCATCCATAACAGCGAGCGTACCGTTGGAGATCGGATTGAAGATGCGGTCCAACTCGAGATTCATGCTAAAGAGGTAGCGATCCGGGAGGGATTTGCCTTCGAGGGCAGCCTTGATCGACTCGCCGTCGGTCCAATCCGGCGGCGTTCCGCCCAAAAGATCGAGAATGGTAGGCAGGAGGTCGGCCTGTTGAGCCGGTTGCGAAATGCGGGCGCCCAGTTTCTGACCAGGCAGGTGGATGACCAAGGGAATCCGGATCACATCATTGTCCAGGTTTGGACCGCCGTGAAAATACATTCCGTGCTCAAAGGACTCGCCGTGATCTGCGGAAATGATCACGATAGAGCGATCCAGACGTCCGCTTTGCTCGAGCCAGTCAAGATAGTGGCCCACAACATCGTCCGCATAGAGCACCATCTCATCGTAGCGCGCGCGCAATTCGGCCCGGCTGACGCCCGGGGGCAGCGTTTTCTTACTTTGCATTTTCAAAAAATCGCCTGAGGACAAGTCCCCCTTCTTGGCTGCGAAACGATCGCGGAAGGGTGCCGGTGCAAGGTATGGATCGTGGGGCGGAAGTATGTGAGTCCAGACGAAGAGTGGTTGAGGGATATCGGAACGTTCCAGCAGAGTCCGCGCCTGGTCGAAAACTGGCTCCCCCGGAGACGGATAGCGGAAAGGGAAAATCAACGCGTCAGCATCGGAGAGGAATCTGACCAGCCCAACGCGATTGGGCAGAGCGGCATCGAGAACGTACTGGCGTTTAGAACCCACAAAATTGGTGAGGCGGAACCAATAGCCTCCAAAACCCAAAGGTGGAACATATTCCACAGCGTCATAACTTGGCTGGATCCTCTGTAGGATCGGAGTCGCAGCGTAGTTGGATGAGATTATCGCGGTGTAGTAACCGCGTTGCCGGAGCAGGGTGGTCAGAGTTTCATTTTGAGCCGATCCCCGCAGGAAACCAGAAAACTGAAAGACCCGATGAGACCACGGTAGCTTGCCGGTAACTATCGAAGCGGTCGACGGAGTGGTGAAGTTCGAATTGCTGAAGAAGGAATCGAAGGTGTAACTGGTCTGGGCAAATCGTTCCAGGTGGGGGGTTGTGGGGAGCGAGTAACCGTACAGGGAGGTGTGGTCCGCGCTCAATGCGTCGATGGTAATGAGATAAATATCAGGCGACTGTGCTCCCGTAGCGTGACCCGCGGGCGCGTAATCATGAAAAAAGTGGGTGTGGTCGCTGATGAGCAGCAGTAAGGTCAGAATCGCGACACCGGAATGGACCAAGGAGATCGGCACCAAACGCGTAACTCCGAAGTGTTGAAGAGCATCGATGCTGCCTTTCAAGGCTCCAATCACGGCCACCGCCAAAGTAGCGATGATGAGAACCTGCCATAACGTTGACGGCTGCCAACGCGGGAACAGCACTTTGGCGGCCCCGATTACTTCGTAAGCCAAGCAGCAAAAGCCGATTCCCACGCCGAAATACCAGGCGACAGCATTCTTATATTTTTTCAGCCCAGGCACGAGTCCTGCGGCCTGAGAGAGAGATAAAGTGCAAAGCCAAGCAGCGGCTGCGGCCAGCAAGACCAACACCAGGGCTATGCCGGCCAGAACCGCAACCTCGGAATACTTTAGATATAGAGAAATGCCGTCGATGTGTTCCAGAAGGTCTACTTCAAGCGCCAGGCAGAAGAAGGCTGCCATGCTGGCCAACAGCACCCAAGGCCGCAGCCGGGTTTGGGCTGATTGAGCGGGTAATTCGTCCGATTCTCCCCCAGGTAAAACAGCAACCGTGTTTGTGGTAACCATTGTGGCCTTGGCAATAGTATTTGGAATCAAACTGCGACATTCGCTTAACTCTAAGACCGAGGGAGGGCCATCAACGTTCGGATATGGCGCCCCAGCATTGACCGTGCCTGCATATTAACAACCCAGAGCACGAAGGTCTACAGGAAGTACAGACTTCTTTATTTAGTTCCTGCCCGCTTCAAAGTCGGTCGGTGGATGCTCGACTGGAATCCGCCGTACTAGCAGACGTTGGCCTTGGCCACGTCAGTAGGTCCACCGCCGCGTTCAGGAGGTAGTCGACTTCGTTCAGTTTGACTAGACGCGCAACTCCCAGGAACGCACAACTGCTCACGGCCAGAATAGCCAGAAGAATGCCCATGCGCAGCGGTGTCTTTCCCGAATCAAATACTGATTGCAAGGGGAGAAAGCTTATCCAACAGACGGCGGCCATAACGGCGGAAGCAATCCCGACGCGAAGGGAAAATTGGACAAGATTGAAATCCATACGCAGCAAACGGCGCCTGTGCAAAACAACCATCAGAAGCGCGGCCACCAGATAGAACTGCACTCCCCGGCTGAACGCCAAGCCCGCAAGGCCGAAGTGGCTCATCAGAAATATGGCCACGGCCAGGTAAAAGATCAGATCAACGCACTCGACCCACAAGGGGGTGACAGTATCGTGAACGGCGTAGAAGCAGGGTAGCAAGATCACTGCGATCGCGTTGGGCAGAATGCCGATTCCGTAAAAGCTAAACACGCGAGCGGTTAGAATCGAATCCTCCAGCCGAAAGTGCCCGCGCTCGTAGAGAAGCCGGGTCAAGGGTAAGGAATTCAGGACAGTCCAAATGGTGGCTGGGAGAAATATAAACAAGACCAACCGAAACATGCGCGATACCAGACCGGCGAGTTCGCCGCGATTCTCGCGCAGAGCCTCCTGAGCGAATTGGGGATAAGCCACAATGGCCAAGGGGGCCGCCATGAAGTTTGAGGGCACGGCAAAGAGGCGAGTTGCATAAGTAACGGTCGACACCGCTCCCGCGGAGAGCCGCGAAGCGAGATTACGTTCTAGAAACGATGACGCATTTGCGACCAGGAGATACAAGAGCAAAGGGCCGCCGAGTCGCATCAGCTTTCGAATAGCGGGATGCCGGAGGATTAATATTGGCCGGTAACGGATGCCGAGTGCGGCGATGGCCGGTATCAGGAGCAATAGTTGGAGCAAGAAACCGATCGCAGTAGCAATCGCGACCCACACAATCGGTTGGTTCCCACGGGCGAGAAGCGCGCCGACGACAACCGCGATGCTGGATAAGGCGGGGGCAATCGCAGCCAGAGCAAACTGGTGGAAGGCATTGAGGGTTGCAGTAAGAACTCCAGCCAGGGCGACAAAGAGAATCGCGGGAGAAATTATATAAATCAGGCGCAACGTGAGCGCGGCGGTGTTCGGGCTAAAACCCGGAAAAAGCAGGGCCAACCACTTGGATGCCGTGATCATGCCCAAACCAACGATTCCCACCAGAAAGAACAGAATAAGGTTTGTAATTACACTGAATGTTTCCGAGAGCTTGCCGCCGCGGTTATCGTCTTCTTTGGCACCCTCCAAGAGGATCGGGATAAAAATGGGCGATAACATTCCAGCAATCAAGGTCATGTAGACCATGGTGGGAATAAAGACCGCGGCAAAGTAGGCGTCCATGGTGGAGGAGAGACCAAATCGAGCGGCGAGCGTAGCCTCGCGAACGTAGCCGGCGACCGCTACGACGACCATAAAAACACTCACGACGCTTACCGCACGCCCGCGAAAAACGGGCGCAGCGGGCGACACATTGTTCTCGACCAATGGGCCTGTCACGAGACCGTTCCGGGGCCAGATTGCGTTTGTCCGAGCACCAAGAGGTTAGGCCTTCCAAAGTGTCGCCCCAGCAGCAGTCGCCGGAGCAAGAAACCGGGCAGGTTGCGACGGCTCCCAACTAATCGCCAGCTTCCTAAGAATTGCCTGGCAAGGAGCATGCGGAACCCCGCCGACTCCATCATGGCCTGCAGCAAGAGTTTGGGATAAGGTCGAACGTGGGTGGGGTCCAACCAAAAAATATCCGACATGATGCAGATGTCTTCCGGGTTGGGCGTAACCAAAAGCAAGAGGCCTCCTGGACGAAGAGCACGATAGCAAAGATCGATGAAAGCGAGCGCGTCCTCGTAGCTCATGTGTTCAATGACGTGGCTGCAGAAAATCCCGCCAAAGCGCCCCGGCTCGGCACTGAGGTAAGACTTAGCGTCCTGCTGGCGCACGCTGAATCCTTTTTGCCGGCATGCGGCCAAGGCTTCTTCAGAATGATCAATCCCACACGCCTCGATGCCGGCGTCGGACAAAAGCTGGAGGAATGTTCCCCGTCCGCAACCGATGTCGAGCACTGGAGCGGAATTTCGAAAAAACTCGACGAAAGGCTTTTGAATCCGGCGAATCGTGTCTTCGCTGCCGCCAAACTCGTATAAGCTAATTCGACTCGCTGGCATCGATTGCGAAGGGGAAAACGCGCTGTCGGAGACTAAAGGTATGTCGGAAACCGTCATAGTATCATAAGAAGAAAGTGAGGTAATTGCGATACCGCGCAAATCATGAAGACCGAAGTACTGCATCGATGCGGAGTTTGTAACGGCCTCCTACTCGATATCGTCGACGAAGATTGCAATGTCCAACGATGCCGTACGTGTGGTTATGTTTTCGATAATCCCCGGCCCACGCTGCAGGAACTGATCGCCTTTTACTCGAGGCCCACGCAATACGATTCGTGGCTTCATGAGCTGGACACGCGCGATCGCTTATGGAAACGACGGCTGAGAAAATTAAAAAAGACGAAAAAGCCTGGGTCCCTCCTCGATGTGGGCAGCGGAATCGGTCAATTTCTCTCGCTGGCACGCAATTTCTACACCGACGTTTCTGGCACCGAGGTCTCCAGCACCGCCATCCAGATCGCGAAAGAGAAATACAACCTGGATTTATTCGCGGGCACGCTGGAGAATCCTGCCCTGCAAGGCAAAGTATTCGACAACATCACGCTTTTCCACGTGCTTGAGCATGTGCCTAACCCCAGGTCATTGCTCGATACTTGTTACCGCTTGCTCAACGCTGAAGGGGTTCTAGTGATCGCCGTGCCCAACGAAGTCGCCTCGCTGCGGGCCATAACGCGAAGAGTTCTGACTAAAGCGAAGGTGTTTAAGTCTCGCCGCCTGGGAATGTTTGGCCTTCCTCGCATCACGCTCGATGGCAATACGCATGAAGTGCATTTATCGCACTTCACGCCGGGGGTTTTGCATCGCTTGCTCAAGGCCACGGGATTTTCGGTGATCCAAAGCACGCTCGATCCTTACTATGTATTGACCGGTTGGCCGAGACTGAAGCAGGACATTTATTACAACGGCTGTCTGGCGTTGTCGTACTTATTCCGAGTGAATCTCTACGACACGATTTTGGTGATCGCCAAAAAAAATTCCGTAACTGATCCTCAACCGGCCATCGGCCAGTGATCGAATGAGCCCTCTGAGAGTCGCATGGGACAACTGTTTGGCCCGCCGCGACAAGGCAGGAACGGGCACCTACGCGGCACGGCTTCTGGAGCAATTTACAAGACGTCCGGAGCTGCGGATGGATGTTCTGAACGGCTGGCATCTGGCAGGAAAAGGCTTTGCCGCCTCCGCGACCCGTACCGCCGGCGATCTGCTCTGGACGCATGCCTGCCTGCCTGCCTTGGTTTGGAAGCATGGCGCGGACCTGCTGCATTCGCCTGCATTCGTGGCCCCGATGGTCGCTTCCTGTCCAGTCGTGATTACCATTCATGATGTCACATACCTGCTTTATCCTTCGCACTTCGCGAGTTGGCGGACGACGTATTTGAAAATCGTGATGCCGCCCGCGGTGAGATCGGCCGCGGCCATCATTTGCGGCTCGGAGAACTCGAAGCGCGACATCGCCAAAGCGTATGGCATCGCACCCGGTAAAGTGCGCGTCATTCCTTACGGTGTGGACCACGAGCGCTTCCACGCAGGGGCAACGCTCAACCAGAAATGGGCAAAGTCATTTGGCATACGGGACGGATATGTTCTGCATGTGGGAACATTCTCCTACCGGAAGAACATTCCAACGTTGTTGCGCGCGGTTGCGCTTCTACGCGATAAAGGAAAGTGGGGAGAGCGGCAGGTGGTTTTGGCGGGATCGCAGAATCTCTCGCTCAAGGGAGCGCCCGAAGTCTTCACGACCATTCGGGAATTGGATTTGAGCGGCTGCGTTGTATTGACGGGGCATACGCCCGACGAGCACGTCGCTGGTTTATATGCTCACGCCAGCATGCTGGTGATGCCGTCGCTTTATGAAGGCTTCGGATTCCCTGTGCTGGAGGCCATGGCCGCGGGAACCCCGGTGGTGTGCAGCAACAGCTCAAGCCTGCCCGAGGTCGCCGGTGACGCCGCCATCCTTTTCCCGCCCGAGGATCAGCATGCGCTGGCTGCAGCGATGCAAGACTTGATCGAAAGCTCTTCTCTGGCCGAAGAACTACGCCGCAAAGGCCTGGAGCAGGCCCGGCAGTTCAGTTGGCAACGCAATGCAGAGCAGACCATCGCGATCTATCGGGATGTGGCGGGATCGTGATTCTCGCCGAGGACTTCAGGTACGGCAACTACCACCTACTGCACCACCAGGGTTAGCTTAGTATTGTGATTCAAAGTAACCGAGCCTGCGGT
>JBEKWC010000058.1:0-23942 GCA_049513475.1 Candidatus Sulfotelmatobacter sp.
ATTTTAATGGTGGAGCTAGTCGGGCTCGAACCGACGACCTCATCGTTGCGAACGATGCGCTCTCCCAACTGAGCTATAGCCCCGCGCATGGGATGGATTACGTTTTGCTCAGCCATTTTATCAGCGTTCCTTGTTCCGCACCACGTTCGTTCTGCGCGACGAAACGCGCCGAACGGCGAACCTGACGGGATAGACGCGGCCGTGAATCACGGCAGCCCAAAAGTACCTTGACCAATGCCCCTACTCCGCGTCTAACCTAACGGAATACAAAGTGAGTTCGGCGGTACATTCGCGGAGTCGATTCGACCGAGATGTTTGCCTCACTGAATCCCGGAACGCCAAAGCAGCGAAGCCTGCTGGCGGCGTCGCTAACCGTGCATGCGCTGCTGTTGGCCTGGCTGCTGCGCACGCCCGATCCCCAACTGCTCCCGGCAAGCTCCGTCGCCAATGGCCGTAATGGCCGGCTCCTCACAGCGCTCTATTGGCCCATTGAAAGGCCCGACGACAGCTCGGCCAGCTCTCCCGCCAACGCGACCGAGGTTTACCGGCGCCAGCGGCTCGGCCATGAAAAACTCATTTGGAAACAAACACTAAAGCCCGCGAAACTGCCGCTGACGACCCAGCTTTCCCAGACCAGGGCCGAAGACAAAGCGCGGGTCGCAACGCTCTCCAATCAAGGCCACGGCGCGCCGGCGGGAATGCCCTACGGCGGCGTGCCGGGTGGCCCCATCTACGGCGATGAGATTCGTCCGGCTCTGCCCGTGACCATGCCGGACCCGGTGGTTTATCCCTGGGAACTGCCGGACTCCGAAGGCAATGTGACCATCGAGTTCACCATCGACGAGCGCGGCGAAGTCGTGCGCACCACGGTTATCCAAAGCATGGGATCAAAGCTCGACCAAAAAGCTCTCGCTGCCGCGGCCAACTGGCATTTCACTCCTGCCATGCACAACGGAGTCGCCATCGCCTCCAAGCAGGATTACATCTTTCACTTCCGCGCCCGCGGCTAGCGGCCTCGTTCTGCCGTCGCACGGACTGCTGGCGGATGAGTGGTTTTTTTCAGAAGGAAAAATGGCGGCACCTCGCTTTAGCTTTCGGCAAAGCCGTTTACGACTGGCTGCGCGAGCACGAATCTCTGCATCGGGCCATCCGGCGGGAGGGGTATGCTTTGGAAAAGAGCGTCGGCTGCCGAGGCACGCGATCGCCGCAATCGGGTCGAAGCGCGGAGATGTAATCCTCGACCTGGCTTGCGGAGCTGGCGTGAATCTTCCCCACTTTGTGGCCGTAGTCAGACCCTCGCTAGTAGAGTTGTGGCCGTGGATTACAGCAAAGACATGCTCAACGCAGCGCAAAGGAAGGCGGAGGCGAACGCGTGGTCCAATATCGAGTTCCGGCAGACCGACGGAGCCTGTCTGGAATTACCTGAAGCTTCTCTGGAGGGAGCGATCTGCACCTTTGGTTTAAGTGCGATGTCGGACGAAAGCGCATCTTAGCGCCGAGTGTACTCAGCGCTGAAGCCCGGCGCCAGATTCGTCGCGCTGGACGCCAAACCTTTTACCGGCCTGGCAAGCGCCTTCAATCCCCTCGAGGGGCCGCCACTCAAGTACACCACTAATGGGTTATAAGAAAGACGTCTCCAAATGCATTGGCGAGGCATTTGGGGAAGCTGACGTGGCTCAATTCCACAGCGGCCGTAATTTCATTGCCGTAGCCAAGAAAAAAACAAACTGAGAGCCCCGGTATGAGCCGGCCTTGGAGCGAACGTCCAGAACGCGACGGCCCGCCTCTTCCAGCGCCTGCCGCTAT
The DNA here is from genome assembly GCA_049513475.1 of Candidatus Sulfotelmatobacter sp. Lineage (GTDB taxonomy): Bacteria > Acidobacteriota > Terriglobia > Terriglobales > Acidobacteriaceae > Sulfotelmatobacter. The sequence goes on from JBEKWC010000058.1 coordinate 1,807, forward strand.
AATAAAAGAGTGAACGCCAACGCAGTGCACGAAATCGCCTCTGCCGATTTTCCCACCCGCTGGGGCAAGTTCCGCATCCACGGCTTCCGGGCGGAGTCTGGTTCCGACGGCAATCGCCGCGTCGAAGAAGCGGTCGCTCTGGTCATGGGCGACATACACGCCGCGTCGCCGCTGGTGCGGGTTCACTCGTCATGCTTGACCGGCGACGTTTTCCATTCTTTGCGCTGCGATTGTGGCCAGCAGCTAGAAATGGCCCTTGCCATGATCTCCGAGCAAGGCGCAGGCATTCTAATTTACGAACAACAGGAGGGCCGCGGCATTGGCCTGATGGCGAAGTTGCAGGCCTACGAGTTGCAGGATGCCGGCCTCGACACCGTCGAAGCGAACGAACGCCTCGGCTTCAAGGCTGACTACCGCGAGTTCACCTTGCCCGGCGAAATTCTCAAGGCTTTGGGAGTGAGCAAAGTCCGCCTACTCTCGAATAATCCGGAGAAAGTTGAAGCGCTGCGGCGAGTGGGGGTCGAGGTTGTCGAGCGCGTGCCCTGCGAAGTGAAGGCCAGCCCGCATGCCGAAGAATATCTCAAGACCAAGAAAGAAAAGCTCGGCCATTTATTTTCGTCGCGATGAGCCGCGCGGCGCAGGCGAGTTCGTCGCCGTGCTGAGTCTTTGTGCATTGCGCCCATACTCCGCCGCGTGCTCTAATTTGCTGACTCTTCCTCACCGAAATGCCCTTACCCGACACCGGAAAGCGCTCGTCCCGACTAGCCGCAATTGCGCTCGGTCTCGCACTCCTGGGCGCGGCGTCGATGGTGTACTACGAGTTCGGCTTTTTTATTCCTAGAGTGCAAGAGGCGCATCTCGCCAAGCATATGGTGGGCCAATACCTTGTTGGCCAAGACATCTATCCCGTCTGGCTAACCACGCGCGAATGGCTCGCGGGAAGAGTTGATCCCTATAGTCCGGCGGTCACTCGCGAAATCCAAGTGGCATTGTTTGGGCGACCCATGGATGGCCAATTTCCCACGGACCCTCCCTCTGACTACCGCACTTTCGCCTATCCCGCTTTCACCGATCTTATTCTCTGGCCGGCCACCACCTTGCCGTTTCGCATTCTGAGGATGGTTTGGATTGCACTGCTTGTCGTCCTGCTGGTAGCCGCCGTCTTCTTGTGGACGCAAACTTTCTCATGGCGCGTGAGCGCCGCGTGGTTCGCCGTGATGGCGCTGCTAACGGTGTGCAGTTATCCCGAACTCGAAGGCCTTTCCGTCGGCCAGCTAGGACTGTTCGTAGGATTTCTTTTGGCCGCTTCCCTGTGGGCACTGCAGCGAGGCCGCCAGTTGCTGGCTGGCCTGCTGATGGCGCTGACCACGATCAAGCCGCAGATGACGCTGCTCGCAATTTTGTATCTTGTCTTCTGGAGCCTGCACGATTGGCGCCGCCGCTGGCGCTTCAGCATGAGTTTTCTCGGCTCGATGTTTCTGCTGACGGGCGCGTCCCTGGCCGTCTGGCCGCATTGGATTTCATCCTGGGCTCATGTGCTTCTCGGCTACCGCAGCTATACCACGCCTCCCTTGGCAAGCCAGCTCCTCGGGTTCGGTTCAGGGTCCCTCAGCAATGCCGTTCCCGCACTGGCAGCGGCGATCTTGGCTCTGGCTCTAACCTGGCACGGCCGCGCAGCCGATCTTGGCTCTCAGGAATTTTGGCTTACGCTCTGCGTCTTGCTGGGCCTGACTTCGATTACAGTGCTCGCCGGCCAGTCGCTGTGCGATGACATCATTCTTCTACCGGGAATCCTATGGCTCGCCCATGCCCGGCAGCCACAGCGATCGAGCCCGATCTTTCGGCGGCTTCGGGCGCTGGGGCTTGCGCTTCTCTTGTGGCCGTGGGCGGCTGCGCTCGGATTAATCGGCTTGCGGCCCTTCCTCAGTCGAGAGTTGTTCCGCTCCAAAGACATATTCATCTTGCCGGTTCGCACCGCTTCAACCTTCCCCTTTATGGTGCTGTTCTTGCTATCTTTGGCTTTGTGGATCGAGTTGCAGAGAGCGGGAGAATCAGCCTCTGCTCCGCAGCGCTGATCGCAACTCTTTCACCATGAGCTTTTTGTTCTTGCCTGGCAGATAAGCCAGCGCCGCGCGGGCCAAAGCGACATAAACTTCCCGCGCGATCGGCATCTGGCTGAGGGCCTGCAGATGGCGCTTCACAGTATCCACGTCCCCTCGAATAATCGGGCCGCTGAATATTCCCCGCCCCTCAGATACCGCATAATTCGCCAGCGTTTGCTCGAGCATGGGAAGCATTCGCCGCCTCGCGGACTTTCGCTTCACTCCGGCTGCTTTCGCTACGCGCTCGCCAGTGACCAACAGCGCAGTCAACAACGGCGATGCAAAAGTACCCCAGGCATGGTAGGCAGTTTTATCTTCTTTACGGATAACATAAGCGGACCCCCCAATTTTCCTGATAATTCCTCGGGCCGCTCGCAGGGCTGACGCACCGCCTTCGATCGCGAACGGAACTCCGCTCAGAGAAGGCCGCGAACCGCGCACAAACGTCATAAGCGGATGCACCGACGCAACCGCCGCTCCCAGCGCGCGCAGACAGGCCAACTCGTCGCTGGTAAGGGCGCCGCTCGAGTGCAGCGCAACTTTCTTTCTCCAATCCGCAGCCTTCCAATCCACCGCGCGGCAAAAATCTTGCGCAGCGCCTGCAATCGCGGCATCCGGAACGCAAAACCAAACCACGTCCGCATTCACGATGAGCGTATGACTTCCGCTTACCGCCGCGGCAGACGATCCCATCTGGCGAGCCAGCCGGCGGGCTCGCCGCAACGAAGCGCCTCCCTTCCGCGAAAGGATCAGGCCAACCGCGTATCCGGCTTGACGCAACGCCAACGCTAGCGCGGACGCCAGATTTCCCGAGCCCACAATCGCGATGCTAGGCTTCGTTGTTGATCTCGCGTACATGCCCGGCAGCATAGCAGAGTTCGCAGCGCAGAGTTCGCAGCCGTGCCCAGCCCATCGAAGCGCCGGCCAGGTCTCGAATTCACCCTACGTTTTTCTTAGACCTTGGCGAAGCCTTCGCGCACTTTGCGGTTTAGAGCTTCTGCTTCGAAGATTGGCAACAACGCAGAAGACTTCTACTCCGGCGATCAAAGAGTCCGAAAGCCGAATTGAGTGTTCTATATTATTGCCATGCCAAAATTCCCAGCACGCAAGCCGAAGGCCGTCAAATCACGCCGCAGCCCTTCCAAGGCCAAGATCTTCTCTTCGCGCGTCGTGTATCGCGGCCCCGTCTTTTGGGTCAGTGAAGACCACGTGCAGGAACCCGGAGGCGTGCGCGCCCGCCGCGATGTTATTCACCACACCGGCTCGGTCGTGGTGCTGGCGGTCGATGAGTCGGGGCCGGAGCCGCGCGTTTTGCTGGAGCGCCAGTATCGCCACGCCGCCCAGGATTATCTTTGGGAGATACCCGCCGGACGCATCGACCCCGGCGAAACAGCTCTCCCCGCCGCCAAGCGCGAACTGGTGGAGGAAACCGGCTATACCGCCGCGCGCTGGCGGCGCATTCTCCACTTCTACGCCAGCCCCGGCTTCGTGGCCGAAACCATGTCGGTATACATGGCGACCGGCTTGCGCGCCGGCAAAGCCAAGCCAGAGCCGGATGAACTGATTCGCGTGCGCATGGTCGCGCTCTCAGCTGCGATCCGTATGGTAACGAACGGAACCATTCGCGACGCCAAGACTATCGCCTCGGTACTCTGGCTCGATCACGACCTACGCGGAAGCTAGTAAGTGCGATCAAGTACGATTGCGAATCGGAATACTCCACCTAGGGGCCGCGCCCCGGCCGTATGCAGCCCTTTCGCCTTGACACTCCATCCCAATCGCTCGAAAATGCATCCTAACTGGCACGTCTGTGTTGGGCACCCCTCGTCGGGACGTGCAAAAAGGGGGTTACGTGGAACGACTGAAAGGAACCGTGAAATGGTTCAATAACGCCAAGGGTTACGGATTCATCGGTCGGGCGGATGGTCCCGACGTTTTTGTGCACTACAGCGCGATCACCTCCGAGGGGTACAAGAGCCTGCAGGAAGGCGACGCCGTCGAATTCGAAATCACGGAAGGCGCCAAGGGCCCCCAGGCCGCCAACGTTATCAAGAGCGCGTAAAAAAACAGTGCGGCGGGATCGGCCGGTTCGAGCGGTCAGCCGATTTATCCCTGCGTCTTTTGTTGGCAGGGTACTGCAGGTTTGTTTAATCTTAGTGCGTGGACAACAAATCCATCGCCACGGTTCTCTACGAAACCGCCGATCTGCTCGAAATCGACGCCGCCGATTCCTTCCGCATCCGCTCCTACCGCAACGCCGCGCAAGCGATCGAAAACCTGAGCGAGCAGATCAAAGACATCATCGGCGAACCCAAAAAAGTTCTCGCCATTCCCGGCATCGGCAAAGGCATGCTGCAAAACCTTCAGGAACTCTTCCTAGAAGGACGCCTGGGCATGCAAACCGAACTGCTCAAGAAATATCATCCCTCGATGCTTCAGCTACTAAAGATCCAGGGCTTGGGACCGAAGACCATCGCGCTGATTTGGAGCGCCTACCAGGTCTGCGACGTAGATGGCTTGGAAAAACTGGCGCGCGAAGGCAAGATTCGAACTCTGCCGCGCATGGGCGAGAAGCACGAACAAAAACTGCTCAAGGCGATCGAGGATTATCGCCGCATCTCCGGAAGATTCTTAATCGACGCGGCCGAAGCCGAGGCCACAAAGCTGACGGACTATCTCTCGAAGTTCCCCGGCATTGACCGCATCACTCCCGCAGGCTCTCTACGGCGCGGCCGCGAAACCGTGGGCGATCTCGACATTCTTGTGACCGGTGCGGCCTGCTGCAGCGATACCGAACGCGAGAAGGCCGTCCACTACATCGCCCAGTATGGCCCGCTCATGAGCATTCTCGCGCAAGGCGACAACAAAATCAGCTTTCGCTTGCGCAGCGATATGCAGGTGGATGTTCGCCTGCTCCCTCCGGAATCTTTCGGCGCAGCCATGCAATACTTCACCGGCTCGAAAGCCCACAACGTCGCCCTGCGCCAGCGCGCCCTCAAAATGGGTTACACCCTCAACGAGTACAGCCTCGCCGACCCCAAAACCGAGAAACCGGTCGCGGGCAAAACGGAAGAAGAAATCTACGCCAAGCTCAATCTCGATTACATCCCGCCTGAGTTGCGCGAAAATCTGGGAGAAATCGACGCCGCCGAAAAACACACGCTGCCTGCGCTGATCACCCTGCAAGACCTGCAGGGCGACGTGCACATGCACACCGTGGAAACCGACGGCCGCAACACCATCGAAGAAATGGCTGAAGCCGCTCGAGCGCGCGGGTATAAATACATGGCCATCACCGACCACTCCAAGAACCTGGCCTTCGCCAACGGTCTCGACGAAGCGCGCGCCGTGGCGCACATCCAGCGCATTCGCGAAGCCAATCAGAAGATCGAGGACGTCACTATCTTCGCCGGAATTGAAGTCGATATCCTGGCCGATGGAGACCTGGATTTATCCGACGACGTGCTCGCGCAGATGGATGTTGTCATCGCCAGCGTGCACACGGTTTTCAATCAGGAGCCGGCAAAAATGACCGAGCGCCTGCTGAAAGCGATTGCCAATCCCAACACCTCCATCATCGGCCATCCCACTGGCCGCCTGCAGCTTCGCCGCGACGCCTACCACTTCGACATGGATGCGATCCTCACCGCAGCCGCGAAACATAAGGTCGCGATGGAGTTGAACTCCTACCCCGACCGCCTCGATCTCAACGACGTGCACTTGCGCCAGGCTAAGCAGCGCGGAGTTAAGATCGTCATCAACACCGACTCCCACCACACTTCGCACCTCGACAAGATTCGCTACGGCATCCTGCAGGCCCGGCGCGCCTGGCTGAACAAGGACGATGTACTCAACACTCTTCCTCGAGAGAGGTTCGTGAAGGCGATGAAGCATGAGCGGAATTAAGCGGGCCTCGACCTTAGGTAGTGGGAGCCCGTGAGGTTGCTCGGGCGCAGCCAATCGACTATGATTTCGGGCATTGGGGCCATTTGTTCCTTCCAGAGTGAACAGTCCTGTGCCGATCAGGCGCACGACCACCGAGGTTCATGATGTGGACCAATGCTGAGAAAACCGGCGATCTGATGCACGGGGGCGAGAAAATCGACACTGGTTATTCCGGATGTGACCAAGGCAAGAACAATCCCGACATGCAGGTCGTGTTTGATGTTGGTCCGATTCCGCAAGGCGACTGGACCATCTCGGGCCTGCCCGTTAACACCGCAGAGCATGGCCCGTTCGTTCTGACCCTGACGCCGGCAAACGGAACCGCCGCCTTTGGCAGCAGCGGTTTCCTAATCCACGGCCATAAAATCGGTGCACCCGGAACCGCCTCCAAGGGCTGTAATATTCTTGCGCGTACGATCCGAGAACAAATCTGGAACAGCGGGGACACCGACCTTGAAGTTGTACCCGAGTTCGCAGCTCAGGACTTGCAGGGCACGAGCGCGTAGTCTAGTCTCGAAACGGCTCGCAATGTGGCCAGCGTTCAGGCCTGTGCGTGGACGTCGCGCCGGCGAAATAATTTCATGTCAGAAGAAACCCCGGTGAGTCCGCAGCCCGCGCCACCCGCGAATAGTCCTCCCGCAGCCCAGCACGGGCCGACGATCCGCATCGGCGACGAATTCGGTACCGCCAAACGCAACCTGCCACCGGTCAAGATTCTTCTATTCGCTCTGGCCGGAGTGCTCTTCGTGGTTGGCGTTTTTTCGTTTTTGCAGCGCCCCAAGCCCCAGGGCGCTGGGTCTCTAGACAACGTCGCTGCGGTCCAGATTCCCGGACAGACCGCCGTCCTCACGGCCCTAACTTTCACTCTGCGAAACTCCGGAGAAAAGCCGCTCTGGGTGCACGGCATCCAAGGCCAGCTAACCTCCACCAGTGGAGAATTAACCGCCCAGGCAGTCTCCGCCGTTGATTTTGATCGCTACTATCAGGGCTTCCCTGCTCTGAAGCCGAACTCGCAGCCCGCGCTCGCTCCCGAGGATCAACTGCAACCCGGTCGGGAAGTGAAACGCACGGTGATCGTCAGCTTCCCAGTGACTCTCGACGCCTTCAACCAGCGCAAGTCGGTGAGCGTAGATATCCAACCCTATGACCAACCGTTGCCCATCATACTAACCAAGTAAGCGCTGTGGGAGAGAACCATGATGAATGTCGTTAGATTCCATCCACGCCAACATACTCACAGGTGGATTACAGCCTCGCTCGCGACCTTACTCGCGGCGATCTGCGCCCAAGCTGCCAAACCGGCTGGAACTGAAGGCAAAGAGTCCTTCATGTATGTGGGTACTTACACCAAGGCAGGCAGCAACAGTAAAGGAATTTACGCCTACCGCTTCAACTCCAGGGGCGGTGAGATCACTTCGCTCGGGTTAGCGGCAGAGAATGCGAATCCATCTTTTCTCGCTGTGCACCCGAACCATCGCTTCCTCTACGCGGTCAACGAAGTAAGCAGCGAAAAAGGCGAGAAGAGCGGCGCCGTAAGTTCTTTCTCCATCGATCGCGCCACCGGCAAGCTAACGCTATTGAATGCCGTCGCCTCCAAGGGCGCCGACCCCTGCTACATCACCGTGGATCAAACTGGAAAGTATGTGCTGATTGCAAACTACACCGGGGGCAGCATTGCAGTGTTTCCCGTGGGCGAGGACGGGCGCTTAGGCGAAGCGTCATCGTTCATCCAGCATACGGGACACGGGCCAAATCCCAAGCGCCAAGATGCCCCCCACGCGCACTCGATCGATCTCTCTCCCGATAATCGCTTCGCCATCGTCGACGACCTCGGTCTCGACGAAACTCTGGCCTACAAATTCGACGGCGGCAAAGGATCACTCGCCAACCCCAACATAGCCAAAGCCGCGCCCGGAGCGGGCCCCCGGCACTTCGCCTTTCATCCTAACGGCAAATTCGGCTACGTGATCGACGAACTTTCGTCCACGGTTTCAGTTTTCAGCTACGATGCTCGGACTGGCGGGCTAAATCCGTTGCAGACGATCTCGACTCTGCCGAAAGAGTTTACCGGCGAGAATACCGACGCCGAAATCGCAGTGCACCCCTCCGGCAAATTTCTCTACGCCTCGAATCGCGGACACGACAGCATTGCCGTCTTCGCCATCGATCCTAGACGCGGCACTCTAACCCTCGTCGAAAACGCTCCCGACCCGGGCAAGACTCCGCGCAATTTTGAGATCGATCCCAGCGGCAAAATGCTCTTCGTCGCCAACCAGAACTCGAACAACGTCGTCGTCTTTCGCATCGACCAAAAGACCGGCCACTTGACACCCACCGGTAAAGTTTTGGAGGTAGGGCAACCTGTGTGTGTGAAATTCGTGCCGGTTGATTAACCGACTATTGCTTTTTCTGAATAAATCGCCGGCGCACCAGGTGAGTGTTCGCGTCGGGCTTGATCTCGTCGTACTTCATGCAACTGATCGAGCCATCCACTTCCAGCACGGCCAGCGCGACATCGTGCACATCGGCGATCCCGTGCTCGCGCAAGGCGCGCTCCAGTTCGTCCATACTCACGTGTTCTCTCGCCATGTGCGATTCAATCGCCTTGCCATCATGAATCAATAAACTAGGCTCGCCCTGAACCACGCGCCGGAAAACAGGATTACGGCCGGACAGACTGCCGACGAAATAATTCAACACCAATAACGTGGAAGCTGCGACCACGCCGCCGATCAGCGACGTATCCGGCCCGGTCATCGCATTTTGTACGGAGTTCGAAAGCAGCAGCAGCAGCGTCAGGTCAAAGGGAGTCATCTGCCCCACTTCGCGCTTGCCGCTAAGCCGCACCCCGATCAGCACCACCAGGTAAATCACCGCCGTGCGCAGCGCGATCTGCAGCACTACACTCGCGCCCGTGGGGAAAAGCACTCCGTTCAATTGGCCGTCACCGGAGTGGGCGCGCCTTTGGGCGTGCTCAAGTATCCCGTGGCTTTGTTTTTGTCCACCGTCCACACCACCAACTCAAAGAGCAGGTGCTGGCGTCCCGCGTAGAACTGGATCGGCTCCGCCACCGTGCGATCCCGCTTCTCGATGGTCTTGTCGTCGGCGGTGACATTCATGGTGAACTTGCCGTGCTTGGCGTCCGCTTTCCTCAATTGCAGACTCACCGTGGCAACCGGCTGCGGCTTTGCTCCCTTGAGCAGCGTGAATTCGTAATAGTTTCGATCGCCCTTGTGTTTCAGCACTTCAAGATCTTCGCGAGTGTTGGCAATCAAACCGCTCTGCACGCCCAGGTCGCCCACCGCGCTCTGCAATTTGGCATTGGTGGCTTCCAGAGCGGCCTTGGTGGAGGCAACATCCGTCTTAACTCCGCCAACGTCGCTTTTCACCCCGGCCACTTCCCCGCTCACCTGGCCGATCTGCTCTTTTTCTTTGTTGGCTTCGCTCTCTAGGCGCGATTCGGCCGCCCGCTGTTGCGCCTGCAGTTCGGCCGCCCGCTGCGCCAACTCTTTCTTAGTAAGTCCCACCTGGTGTGCCAGCGCATCCTCAGACGATTCCGCGCTCTGCATGCGGCTCTTCAACTCCGCCACTTGAGCTTGACTGTTGCCCAGATCCTGAGTCAATTTATCGACTCGCAGTTTCGTGCTTACATATCCGTAGACGGAGGCGACGACGAAAAGGATCGCCACAACCACCAGAATCCACTTGCCCGTATTCGACTGCTGCTCCACCGGCTCCACATGTGTTTGTTCGCCTTCATCCGCCATGTCTTCCTCCCGCAATTCGATTGACTGGTTATCCGTTAATTGTTTAGCACCGGGGCAGTAGTGTCAATGCTTCCGAGGATGCATGCTGCAGCCAGATCAGAAGGACGAGAGAAGGTCAACGCCGCAGAGCCTGTGCTTCCAGTAGCGCGGCATCGGGATCGCGGCGGATAGCCGCAGCCTCGGCTCCCACTCGTTTTTCGGCAAGCCGGGTCGTGTCGGCCAACAACTGACGTTGCGACGCATCCGGCAGAGCACGCTCGAAGCTCGCGGACTTAACGAAAGCTGCATACGCCAGCCGCTCCGGGAAACCCGCACTCTCGAGGAAACGGCCGTAGGTAAACCAATCCAGGGCGCTCGCCGTGCGGTCGCCAAGGGCTTCATCCAACTGCAACGCGCGTCGATAAAGCTGCAGCGCGTCCTCCACTTTACCGGCTTGCGCCTGCAGCGCTGCCGCGTTCAGGCTGGCAATGCTCTCCAGTTTGCTCTGTTTGGTTTGCCCTGCAATCTTCGCCGCCAATTTGTAAGATTGAACCGCCGGCTGGTTTTGCGAGTCGCGCGCTTGGCAATCCGCCAGGCGCAACACAATCGCGATCGTCTCTTCCGGCGGGGGACGCTCCGCCGCAGGCCGGCGCGCAATGGTGCCCAGAACGATTCGATAGTTCTCGGCCGCAGCGTGCGCTTTGCCTTCATGATCGAGTTCGTTGGCCAGATAAAGATGCGCGAACCCATCGCTCGGATCGATGGCGATGGCCCGGTTCCAGTCTTCGACGGCTTGGTCAGGATGACCGAAGCGCATCGCCAGCAGCCCGCGATCCACCAGCAGACTCGCATCCCGCGGCGAGTAGCGCAAGGACGATTCGGTGAGAGCGAAGGCTTCGTCGAAGCGCTTCTGCTCGACGAGAAATTTCAACAGCGCCTGCCGTGGCGCAGGATCGGCGGGATTCGACTGCATCGCCGTCCTCCACGCGGCTTCGGCTTGCTGGGGATGCCCATCCTCCAGTTCGCGATGCCCCAGGCGCACTTCGAGCGAACTATCGAACGAGTCGAGCGCTGCCGCCCGCTGCAAGTCAGCCTCATCCTCAGAACGTAGCGCAAGATAATGGCGCGCCTGATCCACCGTCCCCCATGCCAGCAGCAAAGCCGCCGCACCTACTCGCAGCCAGCGCGCGCCCATGGTGCTTCCCGATGCCCACTCCCACGCCGCTGCCAGCCCTCCACCCGCGCCAGACCTGGCATTCGCCAGGCGCTCTCGCGAATTCAGCAGCAGAGCCGCGATGCGGCCATCGCGCAACTTCCAGATCGCACCATCGAGAATAAAATGATGCAGGTTTACCAAGGCGGTAAAAATCAGAAAGCTGGCCGTAAAATCGTGATGGAAAACTCTGCTCGCCAGCCACGGCCCAGGAACAAACAGGGCAATTCCGCCCGCCACCAGCACCGCGAAATAGGCCCAGGGGCGCCAACTTCGACCCGAAGCTTGCGAGGCTTCGCGGCGCGCGTAGTAACTCGTGATCCACAGATATTGCGCCGAGTGCATCACCGCCAGCACGCCGGAGCTGTACCGGCTTTGCGGGATTTCCATTCCCTTCATCAAAGACATCGCCGCCGGCAGCAGGAACCAAAGAAACTGCGAAGAGAACAGAGCCGCGCAGGGAACCAACTTGCGCCATCCCAAAACCCGCACCAGCCCAGACCAGCCGTAAGCCGTAAGCGCGATGAAGATCGCGCCCAGAGTAATCTGCGCGCACCGCCCCATCAGCGACGGAATTCCCAGCGAAAGGAACAGCGGATCGGAAGAAGCCCCGGTGTGGAAGCCGACGAACAGTACCAAATACGACGCAATGAACGTGCCGTAGAGCGCGCGCCGTTCAGAGTCGGTCGGCTGCGCTCCGGCGCGGCGCGCGAACATCATGAACAGCCCGTAATTTTGTCCGCTGTAGTGCCACGGACTCCAACTGAGATAGAGAGTAAATATCCACGGCAAAATGCCGAGCCAAAAGTGCGAGAGCAACCCGGTCATCACCACCAGCGCAGTTGTATATACCGTGAAGAATCGATATTTCTGGAAATCCTCCGCCCGATGGTAGGCGCGGTAAAGCGTAGCCATGTAATGCGGATAATTGAACAGCAACGCCAAGCCATAAAAAATCACAGCCCAGGCGCGCGTGCTCGAAGCCATCGAGAAATAAGCCAGCAGCAAGAGCGGCAGCGACCAAGCTCCGCAACCCACGGTCAAATCCAGCCACGGACCGTAGATCCAGACCGAGGCGGAGGAGGAATTGCTTCGTGTTTCTTTGCCGAATTTAGACATGGCTGAAAGACAGTGGTCGGTGCCCAGTGAGCCCAATGCGACGTAGCTTTTACCTAAGAACTGAGAACCGAGCACTGAGAACTAAGAACTGCTCTTTGACCGGATTATAGGGGCCAGACCACGCCGACCGTATGGCGACTCGTATGCGCGCGGGGTTACGAAGGTCACGCGATTACAATGCTGGAATGAAGCGTTGGGACGTAATCATAATCGGCGGAGGCATCATCGGGATCTCGCTTTCGATCGAGTTGCGCAAGAAAGGCGCCGGGGTGCTTATCGTCGAGCGCGGAGAGCCGGGGCGCGAGGCCTCCCACGCCGCGGGAGGAATGCTGGTGGATGGCGCTGCCGAGACTCCTGCCGCCCTGCGGCCTCTGGCAACGGCCAGCGCGCGAATGTATCCGGAGTTCGCTCACGAACTTCAGGTCGAGTCGCAAACGCGAGTGGACCTGCGCGATCAGGGAGCAATTATATTCCCGTCCTCCGAGCATGCGTCGGCCTTTATCGCCGCCGACTCGCTTCCCGCGCCTCTCGCTCAACTGGAGCCTGCGCTCTCAGATCCGGGCGTACCCGCTTTTCATGTGAAGGAACGCAGCGTCGATCCCCGCGCCCTGGCTGCCGCGGCTCTTCGAACTGCGAAACGTCGTGGCGTTGACATCTCTTCCGGAGATGAAGCGAGTGAAGTTCGTCTTTCTGGCGGTCGCGTCGCAGGCGTCGTCACAAAAACAACTTCGTTCCTCGCGCCGAAAGTTGTCAACTGCGCGGGCGCGTGGTCGGGACAGATTGCACCGCACGCCTTTCCTACGCGGCCGGTGAAGGGGCAAATGCTGTGCCTGATTTCTCCTTCAAAAGATTTGCTGCAGCACGTGATTCGGTCGCGAGACATTTATCTCGTCCCGCGCAGTGATGGCCGCGTCATCGTCGGCACCACAGTCGAGGAAGCCGGCTTCGACAAGCGTACCGATACCGCCGCGATTCAGCGCCTACATCGTTCCGCCATCGAGCTCGTTCCCAAACTCGAAGACGCGAAGATTCTCGAAGACTGGGCCGGCCTGCGCCCGGGCACTCCCGACGCGTTGCCGATTCTTGGCGCCACCGAGACTCCCGGATACTACGTTGCCACCGGACACTTTCGCGACGGCATTCTGCTGGCGCCGATTACAGCGCGGCTGATGGCGCAGGTTGTCAGCGAAGGCAAGTGCGGTTACGACCTCCAGCCTTTCTCCCCGAAGCGATTTTCTCATTCGGCGGCGTAACGCACCGCGCCTTCCGGGCCGAGGCTGCCGTCCCGCCGACTCCATGTGGCGACGGGCGCTCCCAAGCGTCCCGCCGACTCCGCGTGGGGGCGCGCTCGCCCGTCCCGCCCGAGCCAAGCGAGGCGCTCTGGACATCAGGGCGTCTCCCTACCCTGGCCCACCCCTTCCGGTATACTGATTCGTTTCGCCAGCGCACCCCACGCTGTCCGGCGACAGAGAGGATTACCCAATGGCTTCCCCGGCAATCGATTTCGCCCGCAATCATCAACAGCGTTTTCTGAGCGAACTCAAAGATCTGCTTCGCATTCCCAGCGTCAGCACGCTCGAAGAGCACAAGCCCGACGTTCAGAAAGCCGCCGACTTCGTGGCCAACGAACTCCGCCGCATCGGTATGGAAAACGTCGAGGTCATCCCCACCCATGGTCATCCTCTTATCTATGCCGACTGGCTGCATGCGCCAGGCAAGCCCGCCGCGCTGTGTTACGCGCACTACGATGTTCAACCTCCCGATCCGCTGGATGAGTGGCAGACTCCGCCGTTCGAACCCACCGAGCGCGACAACAATATCTATGCTCGCGGCGCGGTCGACGACAAGGGCCAGCTCTGGATGGAAGTCAAGGCGCTCGAATCGCTCATGAAATCCGGCAACGGCAAGCTGCCGATCAACGTGAAAGTGATTTTTGAGGGCGAAGAAGAAGTTGGAGGCGAGTCGATCACCGAATATGTGCGCAAGCAGAAAGCCAAGCTGAAGGCCGACTTTGCTCTAGTCTGCGACACGGAACTTTTCGCGCCGAATCTGCCTACGCTGTGCGTCGGATTGCGTGGCCTGCTTTACACCGAGATCGAAGCCACCGGAGCGAAGATCGATCTGCACTCCGGAATCTACGGCGGAGCCGCGCCCAATCCTTTTTTTGCCCTCATTGAGATCATCGGCAAGTTGAAAGACGCGAAGGGCAAGATTCTGATCCCCGGCTTTTATAAAAACGTGAAGGCTCCGAGTAAAGCCGAACTCAAAGCCTGGAAGCGCCTGCCCTTCAACGAAGAGCACTATCGCAAAACCGAAGTCGGATCCAAAGTGCTCACGGGCGAGCCGGGATACTCCGTTCTCTACCGCACCTGGGCGCGGCCCACACTCGAAGTGCACGGCATGCCCGGAGGTTTTATCGCCGCCGGCGCCAAGACCGTGATCCCTGCCAAGGCCGCGGCCAAAGTCTCCATGCGCTTGGTGCCCAACCAAAACCCCGACGACATTCTCAAGCGCTACACCGCGTTCGTGAAGAAGCTGACGCCGAAAGGTATTGAGACGAAGATTAAAGTGCACAGCAAAGGTCCGGCCTGCGTGGTGGGCACGGATAATCCCTACATCAAGGCCGCGACCGAAGCGCTGCACGATACTTTCAAGAAGGAAACGGTATTCATCCGCAGCGGCGGATCGATTCCCATCGTCAACGACTTCTACCAGGGTCTCGAAATTCCCAGCGTGATGATGGGCTTCGGCCTGCCCGACGACAACCTGCACGCGCCCAACGAGAAGTTTCATATCCCGAATTTTCATCGTGGGATTGAGACGATTTGTCTTTTCTTTGAAAAGCTGGGCCGGTAGAACAATTTTTCATAGGCGCGGGAATCGATGGTAAAAAGGGCGCGCAGGGCGCGGTGGGACGGGCGCCTCGCCCGTCCCCGCCTAGCGCAGCGCGGTGGCCCAGCCCCCCCTGTACCGCGCTTCTCCTGCCCAAGTTTGCTGCGCGAGCGCGCGGAACGATAGACTGAATTAGCCAAGGATAAGATGTGGGGACAGCCGTACCCGGCTGTCCGTCGAGCGTAGCTCGACTGTCTGTCTCAGTCCGTAGCCGGGGTGAATTTATGTTAGTCGTGATGAAGGCGCAGGCCACCGAAGAGCAGGTGCGCGCGGTTTGCCAGAAGATCGAAAAACTCGGCTACCGCTCTCATGCCATGCCGGGCGCGCAACGCACCGCCATCGGCGTTACCGGCAATAAGGGCGAGGTCGAGCAGGGCACGCTGGAAGAAATGCCGGGCGTGCAAGAGGTCATCAAAGTCTCGAAGCCCTATAAGCTGGTCAGCCGCGACCTCAAAGAAGACAACACCGTAATCCGCTTTCCCGGAACCTCGGCCACGATTGGCGGGCGTGGGCTGGCGATCGTCGCCGGGCCGTGCGCCATTGAGAGCCGCGAACAGGCCTTTGCCGTGGCCGAGCGCGTGCATCACGCCGGAGCACAGTTCTTTCGCGGAGGCGCTTACAAGCCCCGCACTTCGCCCTACTCTTTTCAAGGGATGGGTGAAGAAGGGCTGAAAATTATGGCCGAGATTCGCCAGCAGTACGGCATGAAGATTATCACAGAAGCCATTGATAATGAATCGCTTGATCTGGTTGAAGAGTACGCCGACATGGTCCAGATCGGGGCCCGCAACATGCAGAATTTTTCCTTGCTCAAGCGCGCCGGGCGCGGCAAGAAGCCGGTGCTGCTGAAGCGAGGCATGTCGGCCACGCTGGAAGAATTTCTGATGGCGGCCGAATATATTTTGAGCGAAGGCAATTACAACGTTGCCCTGTGCGAGCGCGGCGTGCGCACTTTCGCCGACCACACTCGCAACACCCTCGACTTGAGCCTGGTCCCGGCAGTGCAGCGCTTAAGCCACCTGCCGATTTTCGTCGATCCCAGCCACGGCACGGGAAAACGAAATAAGGTCACGCCGCTCTCTCGCGCAGCGGTAGCCGTAGGCGCCGACGGGCTAATGGTCGAAGTTCACAACAAGCCGGACGAAGCGCTCTCCGATGGCCCGCAGTCGCTCTTCCCCGACCAGTTCGACGAGCTCATGACCCAGGTGCGGCAGATCGCCGCCGTCGTGGGGAGGACGGTGCCGGAGATCGGGGTTCGGGAGACGGTCGGAGCTAGCCAATAGCGCTCATTCTAGGGAAATGCCATGCGCAGAATATTCTCTCTCTGTTTCTGCATTGCCGTGAGCATTCTCGGAGCGGCTGGCGCTCCGATCCAAACCGAGCCGCAGGACGCCGGGCTGAACCTGGGTCGAGATTCCTCGGACAAAAGGTCAAGAACCTACCGGCGGAGCTACCCCAAGTGAGCCAGGCAACAGTACGGTGCGATCGAAGCACTCAGCGATCCACAAGACCTAGATTTCGGCCCTTATCTGACTGATGGAGCGAGAACAGTGCTCACGAACTGGCGCGGGTTCATCCCGGAATCTGCGGGACAGAAAAAAGGCCAGGTCGCCGTTGAGTTCGCCATCAAGAAAAATGGGAAGTTGGCCGGCATGAAGCTTGCGGCTTCGCGCGGCGAGGTAATATTGGATCGGGCAGCGTGGGCGGGGACAACCACTCCAACCTACGGCATGGCGCGCCAATACGCGGTTTGAAAGTTGTAGAACCGAGCTAAGGAACGAGTCAGGCAAACAAGAATCAAGGCTCAGGAACTCTGCGAACTCGCCACGCCATCCGCGCCCTTTTTGACTTCACTCGTCCCCATCATCGCCGCCTGAGCCGCCGGCGTCACGGGCAGCGGCAACATCGCAACCACCACGGTTCCCGCACCATCCGATTGAATCCGCAAAGTCCCGCCGAGTTGCCGCAAGCGCTCCCGCATACCGCGAAATCCCACGCCGCTGTGCCCCACCGAATTCAACTCGTGCTGCTTCTCCACGGATATGCCTTTGCCTCGATCCTGCACTTCGATCAGCAGGCGCTGCGCATCCTGATACACACGGATTTCCGCGGCGGTGCTGCCGGAGTGGCGATGCACGTTGGTCAGGCACTCCTGCACCATGCGGAAGATCGCGATCTCCATCTCATCGGGCAGGCGGGCAAAATCTTCCGGCATCTTCAGCTCAACCTTAATGTGGCTGCGCTCCGAAAATCCATCCACATACCAGCGCAGCGCCGAAGCCAGCCCCGCCACCTCGAGCAGCGGAGGGTGCAGCAGATGCGAGATCGTGCGAATCTCACGGCTGATCTGATCGACCATGGCGGCGTTCTCCGAAACCGCCCGCGCTCCCGCCTCGTCCAGCCGGTCGGATTGGCGCCGCACCATGGCAATATTCATGCTGAGCGCGGCCAGTAGTTGGCCAATGCTGTCATGCAACTCGCGCGCGATTCGCCGGCGCTCTTCGTCCCGCATCTGCTGCAGCCGGCTGGAAAGTTCGCCCAGGCTTTCTTTCGCCAGGTTCAAATCTGCGGTGCGCTCCGTAACCTTCAGCTCGAGTTCGTTGTGCGCGACTCGAAGTTCTTCTTGCGCGCGTTTTCGTTTCGCCAAAGAGCGCCGGTTGCTCTCTCCCAGCGCGATGATCAGGGCGGAGAAAAATAGAAAACCCACCATTCCAGAAATCGCCGTCTTAGGATCGTCCAGCTTAAAAGATCCCTTTTGCGGCAAGAACCAATACCAGACCCCGAACACTCCCATCAGGGTACAGACGATGGAGGGTCCCAGTCCGCAATACCAGGCCGAAAAAACCACCGCGGCCCAAACCGTATGATAAGGATTATTTTCGCCGAGCAGGGGAGCGAAAAGTCCGCGTAGCAGCAGGGCCACGACCGCCGCCAGCACCGCCAGGCCGTAGCGTCTTATGTCATCGCTGCCAGATTTAGATGAGAAGTCTGCCAACATCTTCGATTCTAGATTCGCAGAGCGGAGCGGCGCAGGAATACCAAATACTAACAGACAAAGCTGCTTGTATTCGACGCTCATCATCCACCCGAGCCACCCGGGAATCGCCCCAACCTTTGCAATCCCTTGCGGCAACTAAGTTTCAGATACGATCAATTCAAAAAACGCCGCAGCCTGGCGTTTTTAGGAGGAATACTTCATGGCAGACGATATGGAGAAAAAGGGTCAGCAAGGTGGACAATACGGACAGGGCCAGCAGGGCAACCAGCCTGGTCAACACTCGGGTCAGTCCGGGCACGGCCAGAGCGGACAACCCAACCAGACCAGCCAGACCGGTCAATCCGGCCAAGCCGGGCAGAACCCTTCCAAGAAGAGCACCACCGGGCAGGGCGAGAACGAAGAAGATGACCAGAATCGCGACCGTCAACGCCGCGCTTCCTAGTTGGCTTCGATAGCTTTGCTGCGACAGCAATGATTTGCCTGAAAGTCCCGGCCACGCGCCGGGACTTTTTCTTTCAGTCTCAGGGATAGTGTTGGTTGAAGCGCACGATGAGAGTTCCCCGGGGCTTCTTACTTCCACTGATCTCCAAATGTAGGGGAATACGCTTCGTCCCATCCGGGCTGAACCCTATTGTTGCGCACGGGCACTCGTTCTACATTGCAAACATTGCAGAAAGTTGAGGCTCCCATGGCACACCGAATCGCGGATCGTCACCTCGAAGGGCAACGCGAAACTTCCCCCGAAGCTCTCCGGCAGGTTTTCGAAGCTGCCGTTTGCGACATTTATCACGCCGATCTCGCCCCCAAAAAGCCGCGCTATCGCACCCCGATTGCGCAGCGCAAAGGATTTCTGGGAGTTTCCAAAGACGGCGCCGAAAAGCGCGCCCTAGCCGACGCCGCCCGCGCTTTAGCCCAACTGTGGAAGGTATAGCCTGGGAATTTTGTAATTACCGAATCACTCAATCCCTCCCTCAATCCCCAAAGGCGGGTGAGGCCTCATTTCTGAGGCCTCACGTTTTAGCGGTCTGCTTGGGGTGGGTGCAACAACGAGATTGCAAAAAACTCGAACCAAATTAGCTCGCCCGTTGGCGCGCCTTGATCTCATCCGGCTTTTCTTCGGTTGCAGCCGCTTCGTCAGAGGTTTCGTTATTTTTTTCGGCGGTGCGGACCGCCGCCTTGTTGCTCGCATCCTTCACGTTGCCCCAGGCCTTCTGAACTTTGCCTTCGGCCTGTTTCATCGCTCCCTTGGCCTGCGCTTCGCTGTCGCCGGTCCACTCGCCCGCTTGCCGTTCTACGCGCCCCGCGACGTCCTTCATCTTGCCTTTCACCTGATCGCTATTCATTGCCATTCTCCGATTTTGAATTGATAGTTCGCAATCTGCTTCTCACAGCACCGGGCTTCGACCCTGAATCAGCCGAATTAAAATCGCCACGATCGCCAGCACTAGCAGGACGTGAATGTAGCCTCCCAGGGTATATGAGCTGACGAAACCCAAAAGCCAGAGGATAAAAAGCACAACGGCTATGGTCCAGAGCATTGGTTTCGTCTCCGTTTCTTAAAGCTGTCGGCCTCTACGAAAGCCAGTCTATGCACCAGCCGCGCGCTCAGGTATCCGGTGAAGGCCCTAGTTTTGCAGCGATCCAACTCTAGTTTTTGGGATGGTCGCGCTCGTGCTCGGCAACCGCTAATAAATCTGCACGATGCCGTTGCGCACCGCGTAAAGAGTGAGATCCGCCACGGAGTGCAAATTGAGCTTGCGCATCAGGTTCGTGCGATGGGTCTCGGCGGTCTTCACGCTGAGTTTCAGCATCGTCGCGACTTCTTTGGTGCTCTTGCCTTCGGCGACCAATTGCAGCACCTCGCGCTCGCGAGGCGTGAGCACGGTCTGGGCCGAGCTGTCGCTCTCCTCATGCGGACGCAGATAACCATCCAACATCATCTGCGCCACTTTCGGAGTAAAAAATGTCCGCCGATTCTCTAATGCCTCGACCGCGGAAATCAAATCGCGGCCAGCGTCAGATTTCAACACAAACCCCCGCGCCCCCGCCGCCAGCACTTCGCGCACCACCTGTTCGGCGTCGTGAATGGTGAGAATCAGGATGCGTGCGTCCGGTGCGGCGGCTAGAATCTGCCGCGCGGCATCGAGTCCATTCAGATTGGGCATTCCGATGTCGAGCAAAAGAATGTCGGGCTGCAGTTCGGTGGCGAAGTCGACCGCCTCGCGGCCGTCCCTGGCCTCGCCGCAAACCTCCCAACCCTCGTGGCCTTCGAGCAGCGAGCGGATGCCCCGCCGCGCCACCTCGTGGTCATCCGCGATCAGGATTCGAAGCCCGCTCACAGCCTTAGCCTCCCTGCAGCGTCCCGCCGCAGCGCGACGAACGTTGCCGATGCGGTCTTCCCTCGGAAACTTCGCGTATGTGCTATTTATAGGTGCACGAATCCCCGAGGTGGTTGTTTTAAAAGGAAGTAGCTTCAGCCCCGCCCGCAAGTCGCACAAAATCAACTTGACCTTAGCCTACGTTAAGCCTAACTAAGGCATCCAAAGGGCGGAGGTTTTTCCATGCGCTCTGCCGCTCCCTGCGCTACTCGCCCAATGCGACTAATCCCGCTCGCGGCTCAATGCCTATTGTTGGCGACCATCGCATTTGCCCAAAACTCCGCTCCCGGCGCCGCGCCGCCTCCTGACCACGCGGCAGCCACGCAGCCCGCCGCCGCTGCGCCCGAGGATTCCGCGAGCGATCCGCAACCCCAGGAACCCGCCGCCCATAACGAGGGCAATACTTTCGTCTTCAAGAAGCAGGTGGAGGAAGTGGTCCTGCACGCCACCGTATTCGACGATCAGCGCCGTCCCGTCACCGGCCTGGATCGCAGCGCATTCTCGGTATACGAAGACGGTCAGCCGCAGACGATTACCGCGTTCCATACCGAAGACGTCCCGGTCGCAATCGGCATTGTGGTCGACAACTCCGGCTCCATGCGCGACAAGCGCGACAAAGTCAATCAGGCGGTAGTGAATTTGATCCGGGCCAGCAATCCTCAGGACGAAGTCTTTGTGGTGAACTTCAGCGACAAGTCCTATCTCGACCAGGATTTCACTTCCAACGTAAACCTGCTGCAGGCGGCCCTGAACCAGGTCTGCTCCCGAGGCAGCACCGCCCTCTACGACGCCATCGTGGCCTCCGACGTTCACCTGGAGAACAACCCGCGCCTGCAGAAGAGAGCTTTGCTGGTCATCACCGACGGGCAGGACAACATGAGTGTGGAGACGCTTCAGGAAGCCTCGCGTCGTCTGCAGCAAATCAACGGCCCTACGTTATACGCCGTGGGGCTGCTGGGAAGTGGGTTGAAAGAGAACGGCCGAGACGCGCTGCAACAGTTAGCCGAAGCCACCGGCGGCGCAGCTTACTTTCCGGATACGCTCGACCATGTCGACAACATCACGCGCACGGTGGCGCACGATATTCGCGCCCAATACCGCATAGCCTACAAGCCCAAGAAGCAGGGGGCCAAGCCCTCGTATCAGTCCATCCGAGTCGAAGCCCGCGCCCCGGGCTATGGCCCGCTGACGGTCCGCACCAGAGAAGGATATTACTCGCCGGAGTCGCCAGCAACGACGTTGACCAAAGCGCAATAGCAGAATGTTAGGGAAAGATGAAAGAAGTACGAGACGGACCAAAAGACGGACCATGGTCCAGCGTTGCGGCTCTACTCCGAGACCCTCCGCGGGATTTTCTCAGCGATCGCCGCGGTTCAAAGCTCCTGATCTTACGATCTTGAAATGGTTCACCCGATCACCGCGAAGCAACCCGGCCTCGTCTCCGAGCTAAGCCACCGGACTCGCCGGGGTAGCGTTAAACTGCGGCGGCATCTCGATTTGAATGATGTTGTTCTTGATGGCATACACCACCAGATCCCGAATCGAGTGCAGATTGAGCTTGCGCATGATGTTGCTGCGGTGAGTCTCCACGGTTTTTGTGCTCAGATTTAAAAGTGTAGCGACTTCTTTCGAACTCTTCCCTTCCGCCAGCAATTGCGTCACTTCCCTCTCGCGCGCCGTCAGAGTCGGCAAATCCGGTGGCTCGTTGCGCGAGATGGCATGCCCCTTGTCGAGAAATCCAGC
>JBEKWC010000059.1:0-20044 GCA_049513475.1 Candidatus Sulfotelmatobacter sp.
CTGAAAAGGCTGGCGTCGGCGGTTCAACTCCGTCCCTGGCCACCATCATTCTAAATAACTTAGCGGCTTTGTCCCGAAATCTCCAACCCACGATCCAAGCCACGATTCGGAGATTCGACCCGCGATTTCTAACCCTTTCTATGAGCAGGTGCATCCTGCGCCCAATAGTTGCTCCGGGAACTTGCCCTGTGCCTCGCGCATCGACTCCATGTCCGATTGTGCGTAGAGCTGCATCGTCGTCCCGAAGTCCTCGTGACGTAGCGTCCCCTGCACCGTCTTCGCATCCACTTTCAGTTTCACCAGCGCCGCTGCCAGCGCGTGCCGGAAGTTGTGAAAGCCGAAACGCACCTTCTCCGCTTCCTTGATCATGCCGCTTTCACAGCCGCCGGCCTCAGGTACTTCTGCACCATGATGGACGCGGACAGAGGCTTGTTGCCCTGGAGCCTGACGCTCGGAAACACGAAGTCGGTGTCCTTGCCGAAAGGCGTCTTGTCGCGCCATGCGAGAAGAAACCCCGCCAGGAGAGGATGCATGGGAACCGGGGCCTTCGATGTCTTCGACTTCGTCAGCGGGCTGGTGCTAAGCGAGATCGAACAGGAGCAGACGGGCCTTCGACCCAGTGCAGAGATGGTGGAGATCACGGCGTGCCGCCTGCTGCCGGTGAACCTGCTTGGTCCGGTGGCGACAGGCCAGGCGATGACGTCAGAGGTGTTCGACGGAATCGTCGACATGGTCAAGAGGCAGAAGGCGCGGGTGGCTATAGACCGGCTCAAAGACCACGAAGCCCGGTGCCGAGAATCGATGGCCTACACGCCCGCGCGGCAGCAGGCGGATTGAAAGGTAAGTGCAGCGCGGGAAAAATCCTCGGCTTCGACCGCTCTCCCATTTTTTTCGCGGGCGAATGTACGGAGCGCGGGAGGCTAGTCAAGGCTCTGCGCTTCGCTACGACCGCTACGCGGCGCAAAGAATGCGGTCTTGACTAACCTCCCTGTCCGCTCCTGTGTTGCTTCCAGCCATCGAAAACATGTGAGAAATAAATGCGGGCGGATTTAGTGATCTGTGGGAACACGCCTTTGCAGTACAGGCGCGATACGCGTCTCTTGTTCTCTCTGAATGGCTAATGATGCTGTCATGTAATTCTCCATCCTTACGTGCCATTGCGTTAGGGAGTTTGCTCGGCGTCCGGCGCCCAGCGTGGCGTATACTCCGCTGTCCTGCAGAGCCCCCGACGTTGCGACGGGGGGCAGGCCGGGAGACCGAAGCAACGAACCGCATCCGGATTGAACGATGCTGCGTTGTGAAGGTGGCTGCGAGCAGAGCGTGCAAGAAACACGCCCGCGGCGGGCTCATTCTCCGGATGTCTCCTTCGGTTTGGGATTGTGCCAGTAGCCGTCTGGAGCGATCAGTGTGTCAGCCTCTTTCGGACCCCAGCTATGGCGCTTGTAGAGGCGAGCACGACGGTGCTTCTTAAGGACTGAGTCGACAACCGCCCAGGCTGCCTCCACCGCGTCCTCGCGCGTGAAGAGAGCTCCATCGCCGATCATGGCGTCGCCCAAGAGTCGTTCGTAAGGCGTTTCCTCTCCCTGCTGTTCTTCGAGAAGGTACAGCTCTCGCTGGTCGCCAACGTATACCTTCCCGGCGATTTTGACGCGAGCGGCGAGGGCAATGGCCGAGTTGGGTGTGAGCCGGAAGCGCAGGTAGTTCGGCCGGCCAGTCTTTGAAATTGGCGCGGAGTCGGCGAAAAGTCTCTGTGGCGGCGGCTTCAGTTCCACCAGGATCTCGGTCGCGGTATCGGCCAGGTATTTGCCAGAGCGCAGATACCAGGGCACGCCATCCCAGCGCCATGAGTCGATGAAGAGTCGCAGGGCGCAGAAGGTCTCAACGTCGGAGTTCTTCGCCACGTCTGGCTCTTTCCGGTAGCCCGCGTATTGACCACGCACCAGGTCGTCTGGCATCAGCGGCCGCATTGCCTGAAATATCTTGGCTTTTTCCGTGTTGACGGCTCCATAGTTCCGGTCGGCTGGGGGCTCCATGGCCAGGAGCGCGACGATCTGGAAGAGGTGGTTCTCAATCACGTCGCGCAGACATCCGGCAGTTTCGTAAAACTTGCCGCGGCCCCCGATGCCGAACCCTTCCGACATTGTGATCTGGACGCTGGCCACGTAGTTGCGGTTCCAGATTGGCTCCAGAAAGGAATTGGCGAAGCGGAAATAAAGGATATTCATGATCGCCTCTTTTCCGAGGAAGTGGTCGATGCGGAAAATTGAATCTTCCGGAAACACCGAGCGCGCGACGCGATTGAGTTCCCGCGCCGAAGCGAGGTCGCGTCCGAAAGGCTTTTCAACAATGACGCGCGCATTCTCGGCCAGGTGAGCGGCGCCAATTTCTTTGATCACGGTCTCGAAGAGGGCGGGGGGGATCGCGAGATAGTGCGCTGGCCGCCGAGCGCCGCCCAATGTTTTTTTTAACGCCACGAACGTGCCCGGATCTTTG
This sequence comes from Candidatus Sulfotelmatobacter sp., assembly GCA_049513475.1. Classification (GTDB taxonomy): domain Bacteria; phylum Acidobacteriota; class Terriglobia; order Terriglobales; family Acidobacteriaceae; genus Sulfotelmatobacter. The sequence goes on from JBEKWC010000059.1 coordinate 2,494, forward strand.
TAATCCCCGCTCATGTACCGGAACAGCGACAGAAGCCGGTGCAGAGCACGCTTGTCATCGATCCCGCCGGATCGTTGGATGCTGTCGGTCACGCGTTTGTGCAGACGATCGAGACTCCACTTGGGGAAGGCGACACCGATGACCGGGACCTTGAGTTCATTACTCTTCACCATGGCATACAGTGCCGGGAAGATCATCTTGTGGGCGAGATCGCCGGTCACGCCGAAGAGCACCAGAGTGTCCGAACGGGAGGCTGTCATCGCGCACGTCCGTTTCTGGGAGCGGCCTCTCGCATGTGGGCCGACCGAACCACAGAGGATTCGTGCGGACTCATAGGATCGCTCAATGAACTACGCCTTCGTCCCTTTGCGCTGGCAGTCTTTATGTTGGCATTGGCAGGCCAGTTGCGACATGCCTTTCGCGTCGGCACAGGCGGTGCTACAGTGCTTGGTTCCTTCGGCAGGTACACAGTTGCAATCGGGATGGGCACATTTCGTCGATGATTTCATGCAAGCTCCTTTGGTCGATTCGTAAATAGGTTTAATAAACTCTTGATCCGAGCCTCGGCGTAGCGAACGGCTTTCGGACGGTTTCGTGCAGCGCGGGTGCGCTCACACGCAGGGCCAGCATCGCATTGGTGACGGCAGCAATCTGTTCCGTTTTGCTCAGTGGCGGCAAATGTGTAGCAGCCAAAGATCCGCCATGCGCTGCGTCGCTACACTACGGTCTTGGCTCCGCCCCTCGCGCTAGCTCGGACGAAATCAGGCGGCTGTGAGTGACGATTTCACTCCGACAGGCCACTAGTTCAAGTGGACCTTGGGCTCGACGGACATGCCGGGGCGTAACTTATCCAGATCGCGCTGCTTCGGGTTGAAACGGATTCGCACGGGCAGCCTTTGTACGATCTTGACGTAATTTCCGGTCGCATTTTCGGGCGGGAACAGGCTGGATCGATCTCCAGTGGCGGCCGGCATGTACTCTACCTCCCCAATAAACGACTCATCGAGTGAATCCACGTCGATGCTCACGCGCTGGCCAACGTGCATCTTTCGCAGTTGTGTCTCCTTGAAGTTCGCAGTCGTCCAAACATTGTCAATCTGAACCACCACGATGAGTTGTTGCCCTTGCGAAACTCTGCCGCCGATTTCCGCACTACGCTGGCTCGCGATCCCGTCGACCGGGGCCACGATGTGGCAGTAGCTCAGGTTGAGCAGAGCCGTATCCAGTTGCGCTTTCGCCGAGTCCACGTTGGCTTTGCGGGACTCGACGGTTGCCTTGTGAATCGTGACCTGACGGGGCAAATTTGCATTGTCCTCCGAATGCTTGGTCTGCTGCTGGTGCAGACTCGTCTTTTTCTCCTCGACGATCTGCTGCGAAGACGCGGCCGCGTATCGGCTCGCCTCAACCGCTGCCTCATCCGCGCCGGCACTGGCAACATATTGGTCATAGTCGGATAGAGAGATTTCTCCCTGGTCCACCAATTTCTTGTAGCGCACGAGGTCAGACTGGGCTTTCCGGTTGTTCGCCTCCGCCTGACGCAGTTTCGCCACATTGCTGTCGTAGTCGCGTTGAGCGCTGGTGATTGCCGCCTCCGCATTGATAACTTGCTCCACGTCCGTATCCACCATGGCCCGGTTGGAAGTCACCGTGATCGGAACATTGGGATCTTCGGCGGCCGACTGAGCGACGGCTTGCTCATAGCCGGCGCGGGCCTGCGCCACCAAAACTTCGTAGTCGCTCGGATCGAGATCGACCAGGGTTTGGCCGGCCTTTACCGGCTGGTCATTTTCGACATAAACCGCCTTCACCGTCCCGGCCACACGGGAGGCGATCGCGTTGAGATGGCCGTTGATTTGCGCGTCATCCGTCGATTCGTAGGTGCGGGAGTAGAGCCACCAAGCGATCCCAGCCACGAGCACAACGACCCCGACAGCTATCCCGATAATGATTCGTCGCCGTTTGGTGGCGGGATCAACGGGCTTCTGCTCTTCTTTTTTCTTATCTGGGTCCTTCTCTGCGGAATCGCTCTTCTCGGCCGGATCGTCCCCTTGCCCCTTTCCGTTTGGCGATTTATCCGGTTTCTGGCCGGACGACTCTTCCGGCTTCGCTTTCTCGCTATTCTGCGCAGCGGGCCCTTGCGGCTTCTGGTCTTTCTCTTCTTCGTCGGTCACGGTAGGCATGGTCAATTTCCTTTCAGCATGTTGGGGATAAACTGTTCGGCTTGTCCCGTCGCTCTGGCCAAACTGATCCGGGCCAGATTGAGCGAGAACAGAGTGCTCACATAGTCCCGCTCGGCCGAGGCAACGGTTTCCTGCGATTGCACGACCTCCACTGAGTTCGCCACCCCGGCGGCGAATCGGTCGAGCGACTGCGCAAGAATTTCCGCGGCCACTTTGCGATTCTCGATCGCCACCGCCATCTGCTCAGTGGCGACCTGCAAGTCGACGTAGGCTTGCCGTACATCAAGTTCGACCATCCCTTTTTCATCGGCATATTCCGCCTGTCGCTGGCTGAGCGCGGCATCGGCCTGTTCCACATCGGCGCGCACGCGGCCGCTTTGAAAAATCGGGATGGTGACCGTGGCTGCGGCCTGAAAAACAGAAACTCCCTTGTTCGGGTTGATCCCCTCTAGACCGTAGTCACCCTTGACCCCAAGCGACGGGAGATACTCTGCCTTCGAGGCGCTGTGGGCTTCGCCTGCGGCCTTCAATTGCAGCCGGGCAGCCTTAAGATCGGAGCGCTCCTCGAATGCGAGTTTCAGCGCTTGTTCCAGCGACACTGCCTCGGGTACCTGGACGGGCAGATCTTCACTCAACGTGAGTGCCTGGCCCGCAGGCAGTCCGATGAGCCTGGCCAATTGCATGGTTTGTTTCACCAGGTCCCCGCGCAAGGAGATCAGCCTCTGTTGCTCGGTTTGATATTCCAAAAAACTCTTATTCCGGTCGATGGAGGCTTTGGTCCCGGCCTGGTACTCGTGTTCGGATTGCTTGAAGGTGGCGTCCGCCTGCTTGACCTGCGCTTCCTGGGACAGAACATTTGCTTTGCTCGCGAGGACCCGAAGGTAAGTTCCGCCGACCGCTAAAACAATGAGTTCTCGCGCATCCTCCGCGCTCATCTGCGCCGCTTCTGCCGATGCCTGCGATTGCCGCAGGTTGTGCAGCGAAGTCATGCTGAGCTCCTCGCTCAGATTGACCAGTGCGCTGTAGTAGTGGAACGGTCCCACCGTGGTCGGGAGTGGAATACTGCTGCCGAACGTGCCGGCCGTAAGACCTTGCGTCGCGAGATCCAGCTTGGCCCCGTTCTCCGACAACGTCCCGTAGAGGTTCGGCAGCAACTTGCTGAGCGCTGCCAGCCGTTCTCCACGCAACTGTTTCACTGAAGCATTCGCGCTAATGGCGCCCAGGTTGAAGCGCAGGCCGCGGCGGATCGCATCCGCAATGTTCAGGGTAAGCGGACCTTGCGGCGCATTCGGATCCGCAGTGCTGCCCTGGAAAGCTCCCGACACTTCTATGGTGCTGTTGACTGTGTTCACGCTGGAACTGCCGCCGTTTCCACTGGAGGACTGCTGCGCTTGAACCGCGCCGCCACTCTGCACCCTGCCGGATGGAGGCAATTGCTCGGCCCTGGGAAGCGAAGAGGAGTCGCTTTGGGCGAGACTGGCGCCGCAAAGCGCAATGAAGGCAGTTCCTCGGAACACATGGATCAATCGCAACTTCAAGTGTGATTTCTCTTTGCCGTCTCGCATCAGGCCGCTCCTCACTTTGCCTCTCACTCGGCCCCCACCGGGGCGCCCTCGCCCGGTTTATTCTTGCTCAGCAGAAAAGCGCAGAGAACCATGCCCATCGCCATCCAGCTCAGCATGCGATAGACGTCGGCATAGCCCAGCACCGCAGCTTGTTGATTGAGCTGGTTATAAATGGCTCCCCGCGCCATCGCCTCTCCTCCCGGACCACCGCCATACGCGTTGGCGAGCGCCGTGAGCCGTTGCGCAAAGACTGGGTTGGAAGCTTGCATATGATCGGCGAGCCGATTTTGATGAAATAGCGAGCGATTGGTCACGAGGGCTCCGGTAATCGAAATGAAGATGCTGCCTCCCACATTGCGGGCAAAGTTGATAATGCCGGAGACCTGATTGCTCGCTTCTTTGGGCAAGCCCACGTAAGCGGCGTTGGTGATGGCGATAAAGCACAGCGGAATGGCCGCGACTTGCAACATCCGCAACCAGGAACCGAACCCGAAGCTCATCGACAAGGTGAGGTGGGTGGAACTGTAGTAGAAGACAGCGGCAAAGAAGACGAAGCTGCCCACGGCGAGATTGCGTGCGGCAAACTTGTCGGCAGCGAGCCCAGAGAGCGGCGCGAGAATTATAAGTACAAGGCCCCCGCCCGTCAGCGCCTCTCCCGCCACGGTCGCGGTATAGCCCAGAAGCTGCTGCGAGAACTGCGGCTGCAACACAGTGCTGGCGTTGATGATTCCGCCGACCAACAGCATGAGGAAGGCACAAATGGCGAAATTCTTAAACTTGAATAATTTGAGATTCATGATCGGATTCCTGGCGTCCCACTCCCGCCAAATCAGCCCGATCATGCCCAGGACAAATAGGGCCGCACATATTCGAATGAAGCCGGAAGCCAGCCAATCGTTCTCTTCTCCTTTGTCGAGCATGATCTGCATGCCAGCCATGGCAATGGTCAGCAGGCCCAGACCCATGTAATCGAGCTTCTTGAGGTTCGCCAGCGTCGCTTTAATCCAGGGTGGGTCTTCCACAAAGCGCGTGACCAGGACGAAGGCAAGAATCCCGACGGGAATGTTGAGATAAAAAATCCATCTCCAGTTGTAGCTGTCGGTAATCCAGCCGCCGATCGTTGGCCCAATGGAAGGAGCCAGCACAGTGACGAGAGCATAGAGAGCGAAGGCCTGACCACGCTTTTTCTCATCGAACGAATCGGCCATGATCGCTTGCGCCATGGGTTGCAGACCCCCGCCTCCAGCACCCTGTAAAACGCGGCAGATCAACAGCATCGGAAGTGAGACCGAAATGCCGCAAAGGAAGCTCGAAACCGTAAAGATGATGATGCACAAAAGAAAAAAACGCTTGCGCCCGATCACGCTGGATGCCCAGGCACCCATGGGAAGAACGATGGCGTTCGATACCAGGTAGCTGGTAAGGACCCAAGTCCCCTCGTCGGTGCTGGCGCCTAGATTGCCAGAGATATGAGGCAGCGCGACGTTGGCGATCGAGGTATCAAGTACCTCCATAAAAGCGGCAAGCGCCACCGTTGCCGCAATCACCCAGGGATTGACCCGCGGCTTCCATTGTCTTTCGGCAAGTGCAGTCGCCATGTCTAGTTCGGATTCGGCATTGGGTACACGTGAACCGTAAGTCTAGGCCCGGAACGGAATCCACACTGAGCAATAGGGAACAACGTTGAATGGTTTTCCTGTCAGAGAATGCAGACTGTGCGAGAACACGCTGACCTCGTCGTGAGTGGGGGAGGAAAGGCCCCGACAGGCCGCCCCCCACGAGGCAAGCCTTAATCGCGGAGAGCATCTGGATTTCCTACCGCCCGTCCTTGGAAGCTTTCCAACCGGGTCTCGCCGACCATTTTTCTCATCAAGGGCCGGTGATGAAAGCTCTGGCATGAATAATTTGCCGCGCACGGCAAAGACGATACAACCTCGCAATGAGCGCTATTGACCAGACCCGAGGTTAACGACTTATAACTCTTGCATGAGGTCGCGGGTGGGTCCAGGTGGCATCGGCAATGGGACATTAGTAATTACCAATGCCAGTGGGGTGTACATGGATTGAAAATTCTGGATCCATAAGGGCTTTTGATTCCGAGGACGAGTGCGGCCAGCGGCGGTAAAATGGTGGGCACGGCGAGGCTGAAGCCCGGAGGTCTTTGCTGAGGTCTTTTGGTCTTTACCGCGCAAGCATATTCAATTCTTTTCTACACGCCAGGCTGAATCCGCTGTCGGGCCGTGCCGCCAAGGGAATGGCTTTACGCAAGTCTTCCAGGTTGAGATTCGGCTTGCCGAACTGGTTCACGATCGACCTGACATAAAGTTCCGCTTCCGCGACGACCGCATCGGACGCCAGCAAATGAATGCGGCCCAACAGGGCGCTCAGGGATATCAGACCGTCGAGATTCTCAAGTTGGGTGGTGAGCGACCTGGCATAGAGCGCGGAAGCTTCCTTGATGAAATCGGAATACAGCAACTGCCTCTGTGCAATGGTGCGGTCGACGGAGCCGCGCCGGTCGGTGCCGCGCTGGATCAGATAGGCGCTTAAGACTGGGCCGAGGGCGCCGGCGCAGGAACCTCCGACGGCAGCGAGGGCGGTAATGGCGGCGGGGTTCATCGGGGCGGGATCCCCCCTGGCAGAGGATCGATATTAGCGTTGAGCATATTAGTGTCGAGCATAACGGCTTGCAATGAAACTCCCTTCCGGCAGAGCAGCGCCTGAAGGCCCGCCGAGAACGTGGCATTTACGGCACTCATAAATTCGTGCCCGGATACGAGCCCATAGCGCGGAACCCTTTTACGCGAGTGCCCCATACGAAGCGCCGACGTGGAGCGCTCCCACGAAAAATCTGACACGAAACGCCAATTCACGAAATGCCAATTGAGGACGCCCGTACCAGAACACAGTGACAGTGTTACACGGGCTGGCTTGGCTGGCAGAGCAATTGGAGACAGTATTCAGGTCGCAGGTGGAGTTCGGCGCGGGGTGCGCCCGGCTGAGGGGAGGTCAACTCTGTTCTCCCACGAGGAGGGTTTCCTCCTTCCGAAGTGATCGATTGTGCACAGTATTTGGGAAAGTGGTGAGCGATGCTGTTGAAGAATACAAGGCAGGGGTGATTGGGCCGTGGAAAATTCAGGAGCGTTATGAGCGAGAGGCGATTGCTTCCATGAGCTCGACCCCGACGGGCTTTTTTTCTTTTGTTGGCGGGCTCAGCCGCTTTGGAGCCAGATCGCTGGTCTCGACGGTTATGCCGCCCTATGAATGGCAATACTTCCTGATACAGATTGAGGATATTGGATGGCGCTCGCTGCCGCTGATCGCGGCGGCGGGTTTTGCGCTTGGTGTGGTAACAGCCCTGCATACGCGGGGAACGCTGGTGAGTTTCGGGGCGGAGGCATTGATACCATCGCTGCAATCGGCGTCGTTCTTTAACGAGCTGGGGCCGCTGGTGACGGGCCTGCTGATTTCCGGTCGCGTGGGGGCGGGGATCGGTGCTCAACTTTCCAACATGCGGGGCACGGAGCAGATTGACGCCATCGAGGCCATGTCCGCCGACTCGTTCAAGAGCCTGGTGGTGACGAGGGTTTTGGCCTGCATCGTGGTGCTGCCGATGCTGACGGTGTTTATGGACTTCTCCGGTTTGCTGGGCGGATTTTTTTCTGAGCACATGGCTTCCCACATTTCGCTGCAACTCTACATGAAGCGTGCCTTCAGCACGGTGGGTTGGGTGAACTTCATTGCTCCGACGCTAAAGACCTGCATTTTTGGATTCATCATTGGCGCCGTTTCCTGCTACTACGGCTACACCATTGACGAAGGATCGGCGGGGGTGCGCCGCGCGGCCACCAGCAGTGTGGTGCTGTCTTCGCTGCTGGTCATTCTCTCCGACGTTTACCTGGTCAAGCTGATTTTCTTTTTCTTTCCGGGGAAAGCGCTGTGAGCGAGGCTATTGCGGTCGAGTTCAAGAACGTTTCCAAATCGTTTGGAGACCGGAAGGTGTTGCAGGACGTTTCCTTTCAGATCGAGGACGGCAAGGCGTTGTGCATTCTGGGCCGCAGCGGCACGGGGAAAAGCGTCACGCTGAAGCTGATGATTCGGTTGCTCAAGCCGGACAGTGGGAGCGTCAGCATTGAGACGGAGGATATCGAAGGGCTGGCGGAAAAAGAGCTGTCGCGGGTGCGGAGAAAGATCGGGTTCCTTTTTCAAAGCGCGGCGCTGTTCGATTCCTTCACCGTAGCGGACAACCTGGCGGTGCCACTGCGGCACTTCGAGAAAACGATGCCGGCTGCGGAAGTTCAGCATACCGTGCAGGAGTTGCTGGGCCAGGTCGGTTTGGAGAACGACAAGGGCAAGTTTCCGGGGGAGCTTTCCGGAGGGATGAAGAAAAGAGTGGGATTGGCCAGGGCGCTGATTCTGAAGCCCACGCTATTGCTGGTGGACGAGCCCAGCAGCGGGCTGGATCCGATCACGGCCGCGGAGATCGACGCTCTGCTGCTCAAAGTAAAGCAAGAACGCCATACTACTCTGGTCATTGTTACGCACGATGTTCGCGAAGCCCGCAAGATTGCCGACACGCTCGCGGTCCTCGACCAAGGTTGCCTGGTGGGATTCGGCACGCTGGAAGAACTGAAAAGCAGTGAGAACGAGGTCGTCAGGCAACTCATTTGGGAGTGCTAACCATGAAGACTAATCTCGCCGCCACCGGAGTCTTCGTTATCTCGGCAGTGCTGCTCTTTGGCGCCGGCTTGTTCCTAATCGGAGATCGTGAAAGCGCATTCAGCCATCACCACGACTTTTACACGGAGATGGCGAATGTCAATGGCCTCGCGCCGGGATCCAAGGTCCAGGTCTCTGGCTTTGACGCCGGTGACGTAACCAGCCTTCAGATTCCCACCCATCCTTCCGGCAAGTTCAGGATCAAGCTGCACGTCGACGAAAAACTCAACCACCTGATCCGCGAGGACTCGGTGGTGAGCGTCGAGTCCGACGGGATCGTCGGCGATAAGTTCCTGCTGATCCACGATGGAAGCGACCAATCACCAGAGGCGAAAAGCGGTGACACCCTCCCCAGTAAGGAACCGGTCGAGATCTCGGCCATGCTGGAGAAAGCGAGCGGGGTGCTCGACCAGGCCAGCGCAACCATCGGCGACGTGCACATCAAATTGAATCTCGCATTAGACAACGCGAATCTCGCATTAGACAATACGAACGACATTCTCGCGGATGCCCGCAACGGCAAAGGCACCGTCAGCATGCTGCTCAATGACCAGGTCACGGCCGCCAAGGTCAAGCAGGTGGTGGCGAACGCGGATCAGGCAAGCGCCAATCTGAACCAGGCCTCCGTGCAGGTCAAGCAGATCGTCGCCAACGTTCAATCGCGAAACTTGCCAGAAAAAATGGACGCTACGTTGATCAACCTTCGCCACGCGTCGGCGCAGGTAAACGATACGCTCACTGAAGCGTTTGGCCCGGACCACTTCGGCACAGACGCGGGCGGCAATATTCGCGATTCGCTATCCAATGTCAACCAAGCGACCTCGAACCTGGCCGACGACACCGAGGCTCTCAAGCACGAATTTTTCTTCCGGGGGTTTTTCAAAAAGCGCGGCTTCTACAGCCTTCAGGGCTTAACCCCCGAGCAGTATAGAAGCAACGCTTTTTTCGATAAGAACAGTAATTACCGTGCCTGGTTGAATGGCGATGACTTCGCCAAAGACGCTAAAGGCAATGAGATTCTTTCGCCCGCGGGACGGGTGAAAATTGGTCAGGTCCTGGGCAGCTTGGACGATTCCGCGATCAATCAGTCCATGGTCATTGAAGGATACTCGACTCAGACTTCGCCCGTGAAGCAGCTTGTTCTTTCCAGGGCGCACATGCTTCTGGTCGCGCACTACCTCGAACTTCACTTCCATCTGAACTCGAAGAACATCGGCGTAATGCCGCTCAACGCGACTCCTCCACCATCGGCAGGCAAGTCCACATGGGATGGCGCTTGCATCGTAATTCTAGCGGGAAAAGGCCAGGCGAAACGACTGGATGCAAAGCGGAACCAGGAACAACATAGTGGATCGACGGAGCCCATCGCTACCTCTGCCCTGCAACCAAGGTAGAAATGAAGTCTCGCAGTTCGAAACCTGCAAGCCCCAGCGCGAATCACCGTGAGCGGTCGCACCATGCCTTTGAAGGTGGGAGCCTCGGGATCAATTCAAAAGCGATTTCAAAAGGCGTCTGATTCAAGGCTTTCGGGCAGCTATATCAACTCGGATCATATTCAGGTACTCGCCGGCGGATTCGAGCGCTTGTTCTGCGTCATGATAAGAAACAAATCCGGTGTCGTCGTAAAGGGCCAGTTGCGCTTCCGACGCAGCCGATCAAAGACAACGAGCAGACCGGCATGTTTCTTGTCGATGCGCGCCCGCACGAAATCGATGATGGCGATGTGGTGCCCAGGCTGACTCCTCGCGCGGAATCCGTGGCTAAACATGAACCCGAGAGTAGCTTTCAGCATTGCCTCGTAAGCTTGTTGAAGACAAGCTTCTCAAGAGCGAGAATTTTGCGAGCGGAGTTCAGCTTCTTATCCGCGCTCACGAGGAAACGGTCGATTTGGGCCCAGTCAACCGCGTGCGGCTTTAGCTTCTTCATTCGGACCTATGAGCGAAACACGCTTATTGTGCCAGACGCTTTCCAGAAACGCATCCTTCCGAGCGCGACGCGACCCGAATTCCTTTGGTGTAAGCACGGTGTAGTTGATTTCGCGACCTAGTTGCCGCTCAAGCTTTCCCACGGCCTGTGCTAAATCTTTCTCGTGCGCGGAGCCAATCACGAGCACGTCTATATCACTGGAAGCGTCCTGCTGGTTGCTTGCAAACGAGCCGTACAGATAAGCCTCGTCTATTCCCTCAATTTTCTTGAGGGATTGCGCAATCACGTGAGCCGCACCAATGGTTTTTGCAACGATCTTACGGACTTCATTAAAAAGCGGATATTTCCGGTTCAGTTGAAAATATTTCTGGCGGCCAATCATTTCCGAACGAAATAGACCGTCGCGTTCCAGGCGTCCCAGTTCTTTCGACAGGTTCGAGGGATCGATGCTCAGCCGCTCCGCCAAATTCCGCAAGTGGTGACGGGCGGTCGGGTTGGTGAAGTAATAGGCCAGCAGTTGCTGGCGCGCCTTAGAGCGAAGGTCAAGCATTGTGGTAGTAAGATACCACAAATGTGGTAATAAATGACAACGCGCTGGGGAACTCGAAGTTCAAACTGAGGACGCCGACGGCAAATTCATTTCAGCAATTGAGGCCGATCCTGCCAGGCAGTTATCACATTGTCAGTGTCTTGACATTGTCGGGCATAAACGCTACGCTCAAAGTAAGGTAATATCATGCCATCGCACACCACACGTTCGGAGAAACTCGATCTGCGCCTCACGCGCCACGCGAAACGCGCCTTGCAGGCAGCCGCAGCCGTCGCGCACCGCTCTGTGAGCGAGTTCGTGCTGGAAAGCGCTTTGGCTCGGGCCGACGAAGCCCTTGCCGACCGGCGGACGTTTGGTCTTAGCGCCACGCAGTGGAAGGCTTTCATGGCGGCCCTTGACGCTCCTCCTCGCCCCCTGCCCCATCTTGAGCGGCTCCTGAAAGAACCTGGATTCTTTGATGGCGGACCGCGTCAGTGAACGAAGCTCGTCGCGTTGAAAAGCTGCGCGCCGATCACTCAATTGAGAGCTTTGACTGCGGCAGGGAAGAACTGAATCGTTATTTTCTGCGCTATGCGTGGCAAAACCAGCAGGCAGGCGCATCACAAACCTATGTCGGGCTCGCGGAAGATGCCGTCATCGGCTATTACACCCTGGCCGTGGGCCAGGTGACGCGGGAGGAAGCACCCGAGCGCCTGACTAAAGGGCTGGCACGGCATCCGGTTCCCATCATGTTGCTCGCGCGCCTGGCAATAGATCACCGCTGGCAGCGCCAGGGCGTAGGCAAAGCGCTTTTGAAGGACGCGATGCTGCGCACCCTGCAGGCAGCCGATATTGCCGGCATTCGCGCTTTCGCGGTGCATGCGAAGGAGGGAGAAGCGCGGCGCTTTTACCTTAAATTCGATTTCGTCCCCTCCCCTTCGGACCCGATGCATCTCTTCGTGCTCCTCAAGGACGTGCGGCGGATTATTTCAGGGCAGTAGGGGTCACGTTTAGGGATCATCGCAGACGATGTTATAAATCCTACGCTCACGGTCTGATGCTCTTTCAAATTATATGAAAGTAAGCAAGCTTGTTGTTATTTTCAAAGGCCCCCAGCGTTATTTCTATCCTCATAGAGTTCTAAGCCCCTGCTTTCCACAATGCAGGGATTACCGGGATCAAGCGGCTGAGAACCCTCACCCCTGTAACCCAGATAAACCGGTTCGCGAGAACTCACGAACTTTCGAAGATACCTAACTAGCCAAGGGCCAAGCCTTTGGCTAGTTAGTAGGCTCCTTGTTCTCTCCGTGTTTTAAACCCCTCATTCCCTCATTCGAAAGCCATAGCAAGATCCACATCAATGGTCTGCCATGCCCGTGTTTTGTATTCCACGGCAACTTCGACCCGGACGGTGTCTGCCAGTTCCATCTCGTGCTGTACGGGTTTCAAGCGGAAGGTGAACTCGTCAAAGCTGAGTTGCAATAGGTCCGGGCGAAGCACGTGACGTAGACCTGGTGAGGCCCTCCACTGAAGGTGTAGCGGAAATGGGCCTGCTCATCACCAACCAAGTTCGTTGTCTTGGGATCAATGAGCAAGTGGCGCAGAAGCTTCATGTGCGGATCACTCACCGATGAGACGACCGCGAACCGCGATGAGACGCCTGGCGCTCACGCTCCAGTGCGATCGCGAGTTCTCCCACGCCGCGACGGATCTCCTTCGTGTCCAGAGCGGCAAATCCCAAGTGCAGTCCCTCTGGCATCGCACTGCCTTGGCAATAGCGGTTCAGCGGAGTCACATCCACATTGCGATTTGCGGCCGCAGCAGCCACTGCTTCGGCATTCATCCCGCCGGAGAGCCATCCAGCGGTCTGCAAACCTGCTTCGACGCCTGAGATTTCCAGCAATCCGGCGAGCCTCAGACGCGCCTCCTCCAAAAGAACCGAGAGTCGCTCCGCGTACACTTCACGCATGCGCCGCAGGTGGCGCCCGAAGTGGCCCTCGGAGATGAATTCACTCAGCACAAGTTGATCTAAGATCGGCGCGTGTCTGACGGTTAGAGAGAGGACCGCTTCGACGCGATGCAGGAGGTCGAAAGGAATCACCATGTAACCTAAGCGGAGCGCGGGGAAGAGTACCTTGGAGAAGCTGCCCGCATAGAGGACTAATCCGCGGTCATCGAGCCCCTGCAGAGCAGGAATCGGCCGGCCCGAGTATCGGTACTCACTGTCATAGTCGTCTTCAAAAATCACAGCGCCCGACTTCCTCGCCCAATCCAGAAGTTGGAGTCGTCGAGCCAGACTCATAGTGGTTCCCAGCGGAAACTGATGCGCAGGCGTAACGTAAATCAGGCGCACTCCTCGCGCGGGCAACTGCCGGATGGCTATTCCATGGTCATCGATTCCGACGGCGCAGACCTTTGCGCCGAACGCCTGGAATGCCAGACCTGCACCGGGATATCCCGGGTTCTCCACGCACACCCGATCTCCGGGGTTCAACAGGAGCCGCGCAGTCAGATCGAGCGCTTCCTGCACTCCAGAGACGATCGCCACCCGCTCCGGCACACACCTCACGCCGCGCGACCGACTCAGATATTCAGCGACCGCCTGCCGAAGAGGCGCGTACCCAAGGGCGTCGCACCCCATTAGATTTCGCTTGGAAATTCGACGTAAGCAGCGCGTCGTGATTTTCGTCCACAGTGTCACGGGAAACAAATCCAACGCCGGCAGGTTGGCGCGGAAAGCACGAGTCGGCCGGTTCTCATAGCCCCGAAATAGCTGAGCTCGTCGAGCGTAGTCGGAAACCAGTTGAGGTCGCTTCCCACGCACTGCAGGCGTGCCAGCCCGTATGGATGAGACTTGGAGCAGACTGTCGGGCAAGACCTTGCTTACATAGGTACCCGATCCCACGCTGCCTTCCACGTAGCCCTCGGAGGCGAGCTGCTCGAAGGCATGCACGATCGTCCCCCGCGCTGATCCGTATTGCCGGGCAAGATCGCGGGTTGCAGGCAGGCGCTTACCAGGACGCAGACGACCGCAGAGAATCTCGGAACGCACCGCCTCGTAGAGCCACTGGTAGGCGGGAACGTCAGAGTTGGGACGGGGCAGCGTCAGTTCGTAGGAAGCCGATTTCTTCGTCATAATAATGGTATATGAACAATACTGTAAATGGACCTTGGTGTGAGGTCCATTAGCTTCTAATGTAATTGTGGTTAGGAAAGGCTAATGCAAAACACGGCAAAGCACTTGCGGGCGCCCATAGCATCACTGGTAAAAGACGCGTACTGGCTACTGCTTCTCGTGCCGGGTCTGATCTGGGGCGCATCATTCTTGTTCATCACTGAAGGGATGCGCTCTATCGGCCCCTACGGAGTCACGTTTGTCCGAATCCTCGTTGGGTTCGCGACACTCTCGCTGTTTCCGGCAGCGCGAAAACCTGTCGTGCGTTCCGACTGGGCTGGCATTGCCGGGCTGGGGGTGCTGTGGCTGGCGTTCCCGCTCAGCATGTTCCCGTTCGCCGAACAGCACGTCTCTTCCGCGCTCACCGGGATGCTGAACGGCGCCAATCCCCTGTTCACGGCGATTATTGCTGCCGCCATCGCGCGCCGCGCGCCCGAGCGCCGGATACTGGCAGGCGTGGCCGTGGGCATGGCCGGAACGTTGATGATGGCGTTACCCACAATCGGCGAGGGGCACAGTAGCGCCGCGAGCGTCGGGATGATCATGGCGGCACTCGTCTCTTATGGTTTCGCGCTCAACATTGCGAGGCCGCTGCAGCAGCGCAACGGGGCATTGCAGGTGATCTGGCGCGCGCAGATGGTTGCACTGGCTTTCACCGCACCGTTGGGATTGCCGGATGTGATCGCGGCACGCTGGAGACCTGGCCCTGTGGTTGCACTGCTGGCGCTGGGAGCGATGGGCACGGGAGTGGCGCACGTAGTGATGTCCGTCGCGGCAGGCAGGCTCGGCCCAACACGCGCCTCCGGCACGACTTTCCTCATACCAGCAGTGGCACTTGTCCTGGGCGTGGTTGTCCGCGGCGAAAAAGTGGCGTTGCTTTCAGTCGCGGGAAGTGTAGTGTGCGTCGGCGGAGCGTGGCTCATGCGACGTGCCCAAAACTTGCATGAATTTGAAAGCAGCGATTTGCGAGCTAGGCCGCAAGTTTTTCAAAGCTCTCGGCTTCAAAGTTCTCCAGCATGTCCGCCCGATTTCCAAGAGTGCAAACAGGCGAATCTGATTCGGACAATTTCATGAAGGGGGAGTGATGAGTTCTTTTGGAAAGCACATGACAGTTGCTGCGGTCATTTTCTGCAGTGGGATATTGGTGTGGCATCTCGCGTGGGGTCACCGAGCCATGACCGGCTTTCGTGGCGAGGCAAAAGAGCGAGCACGCATGGTTCTCTTCAAAGAACTGCCCGCGCTCGATGGCGATCATCTGAAGGCAATCCTGCTGGAGGTGAACTACGGTCCGGGCGAGGCGTCGTCTCCACATTCCCATCCCTGTGCTGTCATCGGCTACGTCGTGGCAGGGACCATTCGTACTCAAGTGAAAGGCGAACCGGAGATGACTTACAAAGCTGGCGAAAGTTTCTATGAGGCGCCCAACGGTGTTCATCTCATCTCGGCTAACGCCAGCCTCGAGGAACCGGCGAAACTTGCTGCCTTTTTAATGTGCGATCACGACACTCCGCTCAGCGTGGATGTGCCGGAAAACGCCAACCAGAAAGGATCTGCAAAATGAACCAGCACGCACAGTCTGCTTCTGGAACCACCTTCCAGGGAATCGATGACAAATTGCACACTATCAATTGGGAGCGAACCGGAGTCCTTTACGCTCGCTTTGCGCTTGGCGCCGCATTCCTGTCCGCTGTAGCTGGACGTTTCGGCCTATGGGAGAGAACGTGCGATCTGAAGCACTTCGCGAGTTTTCTGGAATACGCGGGAGAGGTGCTCTCGTTCATCCCCAAGGCCGCCATACCGTACCTTGCATGGGCGGCCACGGTCTGCGAAACATCTTTCGGATTCCTCCTGATCTTGGGATTGTGGCCGCGTTGGGTTTCGCTCGGGAGCGCCATTCTGCTGGCAATGTTTGGAACCGCGATGGCGATCTCTCTCGGTCTGAAGTCTCCCATGGACTACTCGGTCTACTCCGCTTCTGCGGCAGCTGTCCTGCTGGCGCTGTATGCGTTCGGGCAGCACAACAAAGCAGATTCTGAATAGACAAAAGAAGGGCAATCGTCATGATAGGAAAATCGAAATTCATCGCAATCATCGCGATCCTGTGTATCGCAATTCTAAGTGCCATAAGTTTGCCTGCGCAAAAGCAGAATGACGAGGAATTGCTGCGAGCCCGCGAGTCTGTCTGGCGCGCCTGGTTTGCCGGCGACACGAAAACTCTGCAAGAATTGGTGCCGCCTGAAACCATCGTCATGAGTGGCGGCGAAAAGGAATGGAAACACCAGTCCGACGTGCTTCGCTCTTCCGCCGATTTTCATTCGAAAGGTGGAAGGCTGATTCGGCTCGAGTTCCCTCGCACCGACGTGCAGCACTTCGGCGATTTGGCCGTCGTTTGGAGCAGCTATATTGTGGAAACGGAAGTTGACGGCAAGCGCTCCTTGGGCTCTAGCCGAGTGACGGAGATCTTTGTCAGGCATCGCGGGCATTGGACCAATCCGGGTTGGCACACCGACGAAGAAAAGTGAGGCACGCCCGAAGGTCTGTCGCTGGAAGGCTAAAGAAGAAAGAACCCAAATGTCGCTCTGTCGGTTTAAGTGCAACCGCGCTATGGAATTGATACATCAATCGCAACTACCGTTCGTTGGTATGTCGCATGAGTTCGTGGGCGCCGAACACGGTGGCATCGGCGTCTCATTCTTCCTGGTCATTGGTGAGTCGGGTCGAGGTCCACGGCTTCACAAACACAATTACGACGAGATCGTCTATGTAATCGCCGGGCGCTCGAGGTGGATTGTTGGTAGCGAAGAACGGAGTGCCGTGGCCGGCGACGTTCTGGTTGTAAGAGCGGGTGAGCCTCACAAGTTCGTTAGTGCCGAAGACGATCCGGTACGGCAGATCGACATCCACCTGAATCCGGCATTCGAGACAGCGTGGCTCGAATAGGCGTTAGCGCTCACCCGCAAACTCTGTGTGCGTTTTACTGTTCGTACGTCTCGTAGTGTGTAGAGAACGGCTCCAGTTCGAGCAGAAAATCCTTGTCGAAGCCGTAGTATTTCGCCACGCTGATGTCGTCGCCGGCGAAGGCGCGGATTGCCAACTCGGATTCCCAAAACGTGACCATCAAAAAATGTGCGGTATCGCCCTCGATACGACGTAGCGCATAAGCGCCCTGGTTGCCGGGAGTTGAGCGGTAATCGGGAATCGCGATGGTTCGCATGAGGTTTAGGTACGCGTCGCTTTTGGCTGCGGGGGTCACGCCATGCCAGATTCGGGTGATCATGTTGAGATTCCTTCCTTGTCGTTATGTCCAGAATACTAAACACAACGACATAAGCAAATGCGCATAGTGGAGGGTTGTGGTTTCATGGAAGGATGAAACCACTTACCATTGCGGACTCTGCCACGATCGTTCCCGGACTGCAGGATGAGATTCGCCGCTCGGAAGAATCTCGCTACGATC
>JBEKWC010000060.1:0-31630 GCA_049513475.1 Candidatus Sulfotelmatobacter sp.
GCGCTGCCGCTGCTTCCCGACGACCGAGAATTCGAATTCAACACCATCTCGATCCGAACGTTCGTGAACGAGCAAGAGCTGACCTCGGGTGCGGTGGCAGAAGGCGACGACGTTTACTTCATTACTTCATTGGCCTGATGGAACAGTACTACGGGATCAAAAGGAATTATCCGCTAATCCGGCGCGGAAGTCTGGCATTGCTTACCGGGGAATACATTGAAACTCCGTCTGGGCGGCAACAGGTGTTCATTGCCGAGCTTCAAAGCTGGCCGGGGAACAGTGGTTCTCCGGTGTTCTTACAGCGCGGCCGCCAAACCAGGATGGCTCCAAGACGCGACCACTCCAAGTTTCTGGGGATGATCGTCGCGAGCTTTGTGAACCGATTCAGCATGACGCGACTGGAGCGCTGTGTCGCCATTCGCGTCGCGCCAGTTCGAGTTTTGCGGCCGTGATCGAGCAGGGTACGTCGACTCACAGACTCACACGCTCATTTCACCTAAAGATATTCTTTCCAATGCCGATCCAATTTTATATGGTTAACTCAATTAGCGGCACCAATGCCCCATCTACCAACGAAATCACACAAAAGGCTGCTCCAAAGCCTCAACCTGTAGCACATGCTCCAGCCAACATCGCGGTGCCCCAAGACAAAGCTACGCTAAAAAGTACTGGCGATCTGGCTGCTGGAGATCCAGACCACGACGGCAAGTAACATTCCCACTGTCGATTGGTACAGTACGTGAGGGGGACCGGCAAGATATGCCGATCCTCCATTCTCCCCCAACCGCCAAATCCATGCATGGATGCACCAAGACCGATCTGTAGGGTATCGGTACCGATAGTTTGTGGCTCTTCGTTAGAGCCTGCGGACTCGCGCTCGCACCGGCCTGCCAACACACGGGTTGGCCTGCAATGGCTTGTGCTGTTGTATATCTATTTTCAAACGACTGGAGCGACGTCGTTTCAGTTGGGCGCAAGTGACGACCGTTACTCCGCTCGTGGGTGACCGCGACGCCTCCGAATCCGAACGCGTTGATTCTGGAGGCGCTGAAAGCTCTACGGAGAGACTGCTCCCCCGAGCACGCGAAGTCGAGCATTGAAGCTCCTGACCGCCCACTGCAACGCATGCAGTTTGCGCGCGATCGGAGAGGCTCGGCTCGCATAACAGATCGAACGGCTGGAGCTGACACTCGAAGCGCTGCCCTCGGAGCGAGTCGAAGACTCAACTCCGGAGACGAACCTTCCATCCTTATTAGTAATATGAATAAGGAGACTGCCTCAACCAAACCAGCGCCCATTCGCGACTCGGACATCTTCCGCGTCAAACGTGGAGACTGAGCCGAAATTGTTGTGCAAGCTAAAACAAGCTAAAAGAAGATGTGTCGCAGATGTTGGAGTACATCCCTTGCCAGCTTCCTTGCCATTCGCCACGAGCGGTCCAAACTGAGCTGCGATCATTGCGACAAATCGTGCAAGCTCCGGCTCCGGGCTGCTTGGCCGTGAGACATTTCGGCATCGTTTTCTTGGTCATGTTGACCGGGCCGGCCAATGGAACCGTCTGACCGGGGCCACATTCTACCTATTGCTTGCCTACTTTGTTGTATTCCCTGCAGGTTTGCGTCCTGTAATCTTGCCCAATACGGAACCCTTTCCAGAAGCAAAAATGCGTGCACCAAGCTCCGAAATTGTCTTCGTAGGTCACGGTGCCATAAACAGCGAGGTAGCTCTGTCCGGCAATAAGGTCGCGACGCTGGGCGTCTGTGAGTTGGGTCAATTCACCGTCTGGTGTATACAGTTTGGTCAGGATGTCTGCATCGCCCTGCTGGAACAATATCGGAACTGTTGTCATATTATGCGTCCGTTCGTAATCAAAGGATGGCCCTTTATAAAAAGGCACGACCTCGAAAGCGCTCTGCACCGTAATATCGCCGGCAGGGGTACCGCCCTTGTTAATGACGCGCACAATTATTCGATCCTTCGTGTCTTTCAAGGTTGGTTCGGTGGTCATCCTTACTTGCAACCAAGATCGTTGGACCACGGTCATTTGACGCTGCATGAGATAAAGTTGCTCGGAAATAATAACCACGGCGCATATCCCGAGAAAGACGGCGCCAGTCTCGATTATTATCTTCCACAATGGGATTTGGTCGGGCTTGCAATGACAAGTTTCCTGTTGGCCGCTGAGGGCTGGGATTGCATTCGCATGGAGGGGAATTTCAATCTGGGCCTCTGTGCTTTCGTTGCGGGTTGTGTTTTCTGATGACTCACCGTCAGTGAGCGGCTCAAGAGATTGTGAGTCTGTCATTTGTTGCCGGGAAACACTAGAGAAGTTGAGACGGCTAGCTGCGCTGGGAACAAAGGAGGCCGGACACCGAGCTATCGTGGCCTCCTTTGCTTGGTTCGCCCATTACGTGATCGAAACGGTAGCAGGCGCGACACGATACCGACTGTGACGGATGAACAGCACTGAACCATATCACTGTGCAAATCTCGTTCTCCCCGTTCCCAGATAGGAAATCAAATGAGCTACTGGACAAATTCCCGTTGTGATCCTCGTATAGAAGAACTTGGATGAGCCGCATAAAGGATATAGAAGTTCGTTACCACCGGATCCGAGGATGATTCGCTCGGTGCCGAGCCTCCCCACCGGGCGGCCTTGATTCTCTCTATTTCTTACCCACGCACGGTGACGGTTCTTTTTTCTCTTCGATCCATGCTGCCGCCGGTACGCACGGACCGCTTGTTAAAATGTGGCGGCGACCTTCATCAACTATTCCACCAACCTCAGGCCTCGCTCTGCCAACTCGGAGCACGTTGAAAGTTGGGAAACTGCGGTTTGATTATGGCTTCCCCGTCCGAACCTTTCTGTTTGGACTCCAGTAGAACTGCGACTACCGACGTCTGCTGCAACGTCTTCATAGTGCTATAGCAGGTGGATGCAATCTTGAACTCGGACGTCAGAAATAACCCTATTATCACGGACCCGAAAGGCTATAGCTCCGTGCCTAGTCTTAAAGTTGGCCCTTGCGTTGCCGATAAAAAAGCGGGTGGTCGGACCCTTGGGCAAAATCGCATCGGCTATCTCAGAGGTGACCGAGAACAAAAATGAGGCTGCTGTCAACATGCGCGCGGAATGAAGATTGGATGCGCCACGTTTTGGACTTGGCATGGCGAATTGGTCTCGGAGAGTTCCCAAACGAAGCCGCCTCCGCCGAACGTTACAGGATAAAGTCGAGTCCGATATTGAAGCTTCGCCGGGTCAAAGGCCAACTGATGCTCGTTAGTGGTAGGAACGAGGTCATGAAAAAGCTGATTCAAAAGCACGAATCCGCACGCAACAATGTTCTAGAAGTAAGCCCGAGGCCGAGCCGCCGGGCGGCTTTGGTGTCGTAAACAGCCACAGCACTCAGACGACACCAACGAGGCCATCGGATTTATGGTGATGCACTCCGAGAGATGAGGCAAAGGCCGCACGCTGGCGCCGCGCTGCATGCTCAGAAAGTCAGTGGTGGCCGGCGCTGAATAATTGCCGGTCTAAGGTTTCCGTTGAAAGTGCCGATTTAGATTGTGATCGCAAATGCAAGTTCGGTTCGTCCGCGATATAGCGGGAGCCGCCAAGGACAATATGCGCAACGCTACGTTGACCACCCTGCGCAAAATGCTGTCGTCGCTCATCCTGTGCTCGTGCCTGACCATTGTGGCTGCGGCACAGGCGCAACCGCAGTCCAATCCACTACCGAGTCAAGACGAGGTAAACCGGCAACTTGTACAACGCCTGCAAGAGCTGGAAGCTGAGCTAAGGCAGTGGAAGGTGCAATCTGCCGCACTCGCCCCAGCCTCTGTCGCTCCGGCACCCGCACCAGCTCTCGCGCCGGCCCCCGCGCTACCTCCAGTCGCGGAGCCGCTCCAGGCGCATAACGCCTATGACACAGGATTTGCCGGACGAGTCAACGGACCTTCCATCGGGGTTCGCTACGACTTCGATGCAGACGGAACCTTCAAGTTGCAGTATGACCGGGTCTCAGGAAGCATCTGCCTGATGCGAACGCACTGATGTCCAGATTGGATTCAGGTTCTGGGCGAGTGCGGTTAAAGAACAAGGTACGGTGCACGAGCGCGAGAATCGCCGCAACCGTAGGTCCCGAATGTTGGCTGCCGACAGAAATGCTACAGAACCGGCAGTTCAACGACCGTCCGCAGCTGTAGAGTTTTGGAAAGGAGCCGACCTTGCGGTCAGAATAAATTTTCGTTTTCGTAAACACAGCAGATTATCCGCTCGCATCCGCCATAGAACCCGCTCGTGGTTTACCTTCCATCCCCTCCGCATCATTTCGCGATGCACGCGACGATAGCCATAACTCGGCCACTCCGGCGCGCTCTGTTGAATCGCGCTGCGTAAGTCCGTATCCGCTTCGGACGCTTGTACGCGCGGCTGGAACCGGTAGTATCCTGCCCGGCTCACGCCCGCGACTTGGCAGAGCTCCATCACCGCTCCCCCCGTTTCTTTGACGGCTTGAGGCCGCATACCAGCGGGTCAACGACGATAGAGGTGGAAGCCATAAATGGATGCGGCGGCATTGTGGATTCGTCCCCGAGAGGTTTGCCCAACGGTGCGCACGTTGCCTTCAGCCTCGTATCCACCGGGATGACGAGCACTCTCGACCTGAGCTTGCCCTGTCCCGATTTCGGAAGAGCTTCCCGATTCAGCGCGCAGGGCCCAGCGGTTATGAAAGCTGTGCAATAGGGCACAGGTTCGCCCTCCTCACTCCAGCACACTGTCCTGGGGGAGAAATGAGCCCAGCATCAATCGCGAACTGTACTGCGCTGCGGCCTCTGCGCATACTAATCGTCGAAGACTCCAAGGGTGACGCCGACTTGTTGCGGCGCACTCTGCGTGCTGGAGACTTCGAACTTGCTTATCAAGTCGTGGATAATTCCGTGGCCATGCGCGCCGCATTGGAGGGGCAGGAGTGGGATGTGATCACGTCAGACCACTCGATGCCGAAATTCAGCGGCCCTGAGGCTCTGGAACTGGCCCTGGAACTGCGTCCCAACGTGCCCTTCATCATCGTGTCCGGCGAAATTGATCTCAACCTGGCTGTTTCGCTCATCAAGGGTGGCGCCGCGGACTATGTGCAGAAGGACGAACTCGTCAGGCTGGTCCCCGTGATCGAGCGGGTATTGCACGATGTAAAAGACCACCGCGAACAACAATCGTCGGCGCGGGCGTTGCAGGTTTCGGAGGCTCGTTATCGGAGGCTCTTTGAAACGGCCCAGGACGGCATATTGATTGTCAATGCAGAGACCGGGCAGATCGACGACGTGAATCCGTTCTTGCTGCACCTGGTGGGCTATTCCAGAGAGGAATATTTGGGGAAGAAACTGTGGGAAGTTGGGGTCTTCAAAGACAGCGCGGCGTCGAAGGCCGCCTTCGCGGAACTGGAGAGCAAAGGCTATATCCGCTTTGAGGATATTCCTCTCCATACCAAATCTGGAGGCTGCGTTGACGTGGAGTTTGTCAGCAATGTTTACTTGGTTGAAAACCAGCGAGTGATCCAATGCAACGTCCGCGACATTACCGAACGCAGAGAAGCCGAAGTGGCCATCGCTAATCTTAATGCCGACCTGGAGCAACGCGTGCACACGCGCACTATGCAGGTCGAAGTGCTCAACAAGGAGTTGGAGACCTTCAACTATTCCGTTTCCCACGATCTGCGGGCGCCCCTGCGCCGTATTGCCGGCTTGGTGAATGCCTTGGAGGAAGACTGCGCCTGCATGCTGGACTCCGCCGGGAAGCGATTGATAGTGGAGATTCAGGCTTCGACGCTGCACATGACCAGTCTGATCGAAGCGCTTCTGAAGCTGGCTTCCTTTTCAACCGGCGAACTGCGAACGAATTTAACCGACCTAACTTCCATGGCCCATCGAATCGCCGCCGAACTGAAAGAAAGCGATTCCGGCCGCCTCGTGGAATTTGTCATCGGCGAAGGCATCACTGCCTGCGGCGATCCCGACTTGCTACGCGTTGTCATGGAAAACCTGTTAGGGAACGCCTGGAAGTTTACCAGCGGCCGAGATGCTGCCCGCGTAGAATTCGGAGTTGCTCTTCAAACCGACGGGCGGACGGCTTATTTTGTGCGCGACAACGGCGCTGGATTCAATATGAAATATGCCGGTCGGCTTTTTGGTGCCTTCCAACGTCTGCACCCGGAAAGCGAATTCCCAGGAACCGGAATCGGGCTGGCATCGGTACAGCGAATTATCCACCGGCATGCTGGACAGATCTGGGCCGAAAGTTCCGTGGGCCAAGGATCAACGTTTTACTTTGTCCTGGGAACAGTCTCCAGGCACGGTGCGGCGTCGCCAGATTGCGTTGTAGACGAAAGCAAACTGGCGAGTGCGCGTACCGCAACCGGCTAACTCCCAAGCAAAACTGCTCTTCTTATATCGATCCTTTTATATCGATTCGTGGTGATGCATCTCCGCCTGAGCGGATTCTCCCAACGCTTTGCGGATGACGGCCAAGAGATCCTGGTCGTCTACGGGCTTCTGCAGAAAGGCCCTGGCGCCTGCCTTGAGAGCGCGCTCATGGTTGGCGCGAGCATCGCGACCTGAGACTACGATAACCGGGATCACGGCGAGCGCGGGGATTGAGCTCAGCCTCTCCATCACCACGAAGCCGTCTCCCGCCGGCAAGCCGAGATCGAGGATAATTAAATCCGGCTGGTGCTTGCGGGCTTCGTTCATGGCGGCGAACGCATCCGCGGCAAAGAAAGTCTCGTAGTGGTTGGCCTTCAGCCGCACATGCAGGCCCTGGCGTATGTCAGGGTCGTCATCCACTATGAGAATTTTCTTGTTACCCTGCTCCCCCTCCTTGATTTGATCTCCTTGTTCATGAATATCGGCGGCCGGCTTCCCCGGCAATCTTCCACCGTGAGATAGGGGTGTCTTGGGCTGCGCAGGTTCACTCAGCGCTTTGCGGACCACGGCTAAAAGTTCGGCGTCATCCACGGGTTTTTGCAGATAAGCGATGGCACCCGCTTTGAGAGCGCGCTCCCGGTTGGCGCGCAGGTCGCGTGCGGAGAGCACGACCACCGGGATGGCAGCCAGAGAGGGGATTGACTTGAGCCCCGCCAACACCTCGAAACCGTCTCCCGCCGCCGCCCCAACGTCTAGGACAATTAAGTCCGGCTGGCGCTTGCGGGCCTCAATCATGGCGATTGATTTTTGCCTTTCGGTCGCAATGTAAGCTTCGCCGGCCGGCAGACCGAGGTCGAGGATCACTAAATCCGGCTTGTGTTTCCGCGCCTCAACCAGGGCGGATATGGCATCCCTGGCGAAGCAGGTATCGTACTGATTGGCCTGCAGCCGCAGGTGCAGGCCCTGGCGTATGTCCGGATCGTCATCCACGATAAGAATTTTCTTGTTACCCATTTGTCACCACCCTCGAAGAGATCTCCTTGTCCACAAGTTTCTGAGTGTTAGCGGCCACCTTGATCAAGAAATGTTCCACCGGTTCGCCCGGAGTTCGTTGGAGATCCTGCAGGGACTGGTAAGAGGTGGAAAGAGTCAAGCCCGCCTGCCGGAGGTGTGCGCAATCGTCGAATCGTTCCCGGATTCGCTTGGTAATGGCCTCGCCGCCAACAGCACCGGTAATGGCTACCATGAAGAAAAGTTCCGACGCTACGGTCGAACCCATGTTGGGCAAGAGAACGTCGAGATCCGAATGCAAGCACTCTTGCAGGAAAGCACGGACTTCCCGGGACCGTGCCGCTCGCACCTCGCGGGACAGCCAGCCAGTTTTTGAACCTATCTCGGTTACTACAAGGGTGATCGGACTTGCGCCGTGTTCCCTTTTAAAAGCCGGAGCGATCAGATTGGCCAGAGAAAAAATGGGAAAGGTAACGGAAAAGACGGAACCTTGTTCGGGCGCGTTCTCGGCCCAGATTTTTCCACCCTGCCGGGTCACCAAGTCTTTGGCAATGTATAACCCCAGGCCAAGACCTTTGCGACCGGCCACGGTTGCGTCGGAGGCCTGGAAGAGACGCTCGAAGATCCGCTCATTCATTCCCGCAGCGATTCCGCACCCCGAGTCTGAGACTTCCACGACTGCAAGATTTGGATCCTCCCTGGATGCGCGAGCCTGAACCTTCACGGCTCCCTTTGCCGGAGTGAATTTGATGGCGTTATCGACCAGAATGACGAGGATTTGACGAAGGCGCGCCGCATCCGCGCAGATCGACGGCAAGCCGCTGGCGATATCGGAGGAAAGAGCGACGTCTTTGGCTGTAGCGGCTCCCTGGAGGCTGCTGACGGCATAAGCGACGGCATCTGCAAGCGAAGTACATTGCAGGTCGACGTGCAGCTTGCCCGCCTGCGCTCCGCTGATTTCGAATAGGTCATTGATCATCGCGTGCAGCTGCTTGGCATTCCTCAGAACGATTTCCAGATACTGATGTTGTTCTGGACTCAGTTCGCCGGCTATCCCGTCCAGGAGAATGGTCACAAATTGATGGATGGCGGTCAGAGGGGAACGCAGTTCGTGCGACACATGGGAGAGAAATTCATCTTTAAACTGCAGCTGATGAGTGCGGACGAGATCGGCTTCGGTTTGCATGCGATGGCGCTCGATGGCGTGGCGAAGCGCCCGGGGGAGCGCACGATTTTCGATCTGGCCTTTGATTAGATAGTCTTGCGCCCCTTCTTTCATGGCCTCGCTGGCCAGGGCCTCGTCGTCCAGGCCGGTAAGCACAATCATAGGTATGTCTGGCGCCGCGGCGTGCGTCCGCCGTACCGTATCGAGACCATGCTCATCCGGCAATCCCATGTCTAACAGCACGATATCCACTCCACCGGTCGCCAGATGAATCTCGGCGTCACGCATGCACAGAAGGTGGGTCAATTGGAAGCCGTCCGGCTTTTCGTTACTGAACATCTCGCGGATCAGACGGGCATCGCCTGCGTTATCCTCGACCAAGAGAATTTGGAGAGCTTTGGGAGTCATGCCGGCTCTTGGTTGGGTAACTTGACGATGGACAGCCAGAAATTGTCGATGCTGTTCACGACTTTGAGGAACCCCTCGAGGCCCACGGGCTTGGTGATGTAACAGTTCGCGTGCAGCCGGTAGCTCCGCAGCACATCCTCCTCAGACGCAGAAGTCGTCAGGACGACTACGGGAATGCTCATCAGTTCCGAGTTCTGCTTAATTTCCTCCAGAACCTCGCGGCCATCTTTCTTGGGCAGGTTGAGATCGAGCAGGATTAGATCCGGTCGAGGAGCAAGGGCGTGGTCGCCCTCGCGGTTCAGAAAAGCCATGGCCTCCACCCCATCCGACGCCACGCTTAAGTTGATGAGCACCTTGGCGTCTTTAAATGCCTCCCGCGTCAAGCGAACATCGCCGGGACTATCTTCCACTAAAAGCACTTCGATGGTTTTCGCGTCCTTGCCCATCGTTCTCATGGCCTTCTATCCCTTCCAGTCTCATTTTTTTCCGGCAAGGCAAAGTAGAATGTCGATCCCTGGCCGAGTTGCGACTCGACCCAGATCCTGCCCCCCAACCGCTCCACAATCTTCTTGCAAACGGCCAATCCGATCCCGGTGCCTTCGAACTCGGTTTGCAAATGCAAGCGCTGGAAGAGGACGAAAACTCGTTCAAAGTACTTAGGGTCGATTCCCAGGCCATTGTCGCGTACGGAGAAAATCCATTCCGGGCTGCCGTTCTTGCTGGCGGAGACGTGTATGCGAGGGACCTCGGTCCCGCGGTATTTGATGGCGTTTCCCACCAGGTTCTGAAACACCTGGACCAGTTGGTTGCCGTCCGCCAGGATGACGGGCAGCGAATCGTGGGTCACCACCGCACCGCTTTGCTCGATGGTTGCGCTCAGGTTAACCAGCGCTTCCTGCAATGTGTCTTCGGCGGAAGTTTCGACGAGCGACTTTCCACGCGCCCCCGCGCGCGAATAGGTCAACAGATCCTGGATCAACCCTCGCATGCGGCTACATCCGTCCACGGCAAAGGCGATGAACTCGTCGGCGTCGGAATCCAGGCGCCCCTGGTAACGCTTAGCCAACAATTGCGTGTAACTGGCAACCATGCGCAACGGCTCCTGGAGATCGTGCGATGCGACATAGGCAAACTGCTGCAGCTCGTCGTTGGAACGCTTCAGTTCCGCCACCGTCTTCGTCATACGCTCGTCGGCTTTCTTGCGCTCGGTAATGTCGCGTGTGATCTTCCCAAACCCTCGCAACCGACCCGTTTGGTCATGCAACGCCGTAATCACAACGTCGGCAAAAAAGCGGGAACCGTCTTTGCGCACGCGCCAACCCTCGACTTCGTAGCGCTGATGCTTGGCGGCTTGCTCCAATCCGAAAGCGGGTTTTTCGTCGCGCATATCCTCCGCCGTGTAGAAGCGAGAGAAATTCTGGCCGATAATCTCATCCGCCACGAATCCCTTCATCTTTTCGGCCCCATCGTTCCAGGTGACCACCACGCCCGTGGTGTCCAGCATGAACATCGCGTAATCCTTTACATTGGAGAGTATGAGCCGGTAGCCTTCCTCACTCCGACGCAAAGCTTCTTCGGCCCGCTTGCGCTCGGTTATGTCGCGGATGGCCGCGGTCACTAGAGTTCCTTCGGCGCTTTTCATCGGGCTCAGCATGATCTCGATGGGAAACTCCGTCCTGTCTTTGCGCAGCCCGCGCAACTCGAGACTTTCACCGATCAACCTCGTCCGGGGATGCGCGTTATAGTCCTGCCGGTGTTGCGGATGACCCTTCCGAAACGCTTCCGGAATAAGCACTTCGATAGTCTGACCGATCAATTCTTCGCGAGAGTAACCGAACACCCTCTCGGTCTCGGCGTTGATCAGGAGGATCTGGCCCCTGGAGTCGCTGACCACCATCGCGTCCGCTGCCGTTTCCAGCAGTCCGCGATATCTGTCGTCGATCAGCGCCATACGCTTTTCCGCATCCTTACGCACGCTGATGTTGCGGATCGCCGCCGTCACCAGAATTCCTTCCGCGCTCTCCAGCGGGCTAAGCATGATCTCGATGGGAAACTCCGTACCATCCTTGCGCCGCCCGGAGATCTCGATCCCGGTTCCGATCTGCTGCGCTAGCGCCTCCGCCGCGCTACGGGTGCCGTCGGCGATCAGCCGTTCCGCGAAGCCTTCGGGAATGATGTTCTTTACCTTCTGCCCCAGAAGTTCATTGCGCCGGTACCCGAACTGCTTTTCCGCCTGCGCATTCAGCAGGACGATTTCTCCGCCCTGGTTCACCACCACCATCGCATCCGGGGCCGCTTCCAAAAGTCCGCGGTATCTGCCCTCCATCTGCGCCAGATGCTGTTCCGCGTCCTTGCGCACGCTGATGTTGCGGATGGCCGCCGTCACCAGGATTCCTTCCGCGCTTTCCAGCGGGCTGAGCATGATCTCGATGGGAAAAAAGCCTTCGGGAATAATGTCCTTCACTTTCTGCCCCAGGAGTTCATCGCGGCGATAGCCGAACTGTTTCTCCGCCTGCGCATTCAACAGGACGATTTCCCCGCTTTGGTTCACTACCACCATGGCATCCGGGGCCGCTTCCAACAACCCGCGATACCTGCCCTCCATCTGCGCCAGATGCTTTTCCGCATCCTTCCGCACGCTGATGTTGCGGATGGCCGCCGTCACCAGGATTCCTTCCGCGCTTTCCAGCGGGCTGAGCATGATCTCGATGGGAAACTCGCTGCCATCTTTGCGCCGCCCGGAGAGTTCGAGGCCCTCGCTGCCATCTTTGCGCCGCCCGGAGAGTTCGAGGCCCGTGCCAATCTGTTGGGCCAGCGCCTCCGCCGCGCTGCGCGTCCCGTCTGCGATCAGCCGTTCCGCGAAACCTTCGGGGATGATGTTCTTCACTTTCAGTCCCAGGAGTTCATCGCGGCTGTATCCGAACTGCTTTTCCGCTTGAGCATTGAGCAGCACGATCTCCCCGCTTTGGCTCACCACCACCATGGCATCCGGGGCCGCTTCCAACAGCCCGCGATACTTCGCCTCTGACGCCTTGCGTTCGCTGAGATCGTGGCTGAACTCGGAAAATCCCCGCAAATTTCCGTTCGGGCCGCGCAACGCGGTTAAGGTGGTGCTGGCCAAAAATCGGGAGCCATTCTGGCGCACCCGCATGCCTTGTTCTTCGTGCCGGCCGCTGGCGGCGGTCTGGCGAAGCACTTCCAGCGGCCGGCCCCGCTCGATATCTTCGGGGAGAAAGAAACAGGAAAAGTTGTGCCCGATGATTTGATCGGCGGTATAACCCTTGATGCGTTCCGCGCCGGCGTTCCAACTGACGATCCGGCCCTCCGGGTCCATCATGAAGATGGCGTAGTCCCGGACTCCATCGAGCAGCATGCGATATCTTTCCTCGCTTTCGCGAAGCGCATCCTCCCCAAGCTGGCGCCGGTGCTCCATCTGCGCCAGACGCTTTTCCGACGCCTGGCGCACGCTGATATTCCGGATTGCTGCCGTCACCAGGATCCCTTGTGCGCTTTCCAGCGGGCTGAGCATGATCTCGATGGGAAACTCGCTGCCATCCTTGCGCCGCCCCAACAGCTCAATCCCGGTCCCGATCTGCTGCGCCAGTGCCTCCGCCGCGCTCCGGGTGCCGTCGGCAATCAACCGTTCCGCAAAGCCCTCGGGGATGATGTTCTTTACTTTCTGTCCCAGGAGTTCATCGCGGCGGTACCCGAACTGTTTTTCCGCCTGCGCATTCAGCAGAACGATCTCTCCGCCCTGGTTCACCACCACCATGGCATCCGGAGCTGCTTCCAAGAGTCCTCGATACCTCGCCTCCGACTCCTCGCTTTGCCCGGGATGGTGCCTGATCTTCATATCGTGCGATTGTTACCGTCCGTGCTTTCCAAGGTCCGATTGTGAGGAGTCTGCTGGCAATTTCGGAGGCGACACCGCGAAAGATATTGGTTGCCTAACCGGCAGCGCCTGAAGGTGCATTTACACAATGAACGGTTAATGCACGTTTTGGTAATGGTATTTGCGGGTTTAATACCGGCGGGAACGAACCCTGTTCCATTGTGGGAGTGTCCTAAGTTGATTCATCAAAGGCGCAAGACTCTGACGGTCGACGCCGCGAGGGAACTCCTAAAAGTGGGACGCTGAAGACTTCGAGCGGCGAGGATTTTCCACAGAATACACGTGTTCATTCGTCACTGACGGCATCCCGCGAAATAGCTGATACTGCATCTCGGCACAGCCGAAGTCGCCAGATTAGGGGCCAGTCAATGGGAAGGCGGGCCTCTTTTTCTCCGCCATTAGTTTGTGAAAAGCGATAAATCGGCTTTAAAGGTTCTCAACATATAAAGGCGTTTTGTGGGATGCAAAGCAGCAATCACATTGAGCTTGATCCCTCCTTTTCAACAAGTGTTTTTGGGGAACCCGGCCTACAGCAGGGCGCAATTCGATTCGCAGCTTCTGCGATCTGGTCTGCCATGTTTATGATGCGAGACAAAATATTCGATTACATTTGTCTTATATCTGCTCATAATTTCTGAGCCTTCTTACGAAACCCCAGTTGATGTGGGGTCTCCATTCGCATTCTGTGACGGTGGCGCGAATTTGCTCTGCCACCGCTGGCGTGCTATTTCCCATCGAATCCGTTAAGCGTTTTTTCCAGTTTTTGCAGGCGCTCCGATTCGCTTTCAAACTCAACGAGTTTTTGTTGAATGTCTTCTGGAATAAAATCCCGAAAGAAATTAAGCGTATGTTGCAAACTGCTCGTTCCGGTAGGGCCAGGGCCGATTGGTTCAGAAAGAACATGACGTAAGCTTTCACTGGTGACGTTTAGTTTTGTGGCGTATTCTTCGATCTCGCTTTGAAGGGCAGCGAGAATCCGCTTCACGTCCGTTACCAGATCGCGGGTACGACCCTCGATCTTCCAAAGTTCTTCGTCTGTCATTGCGTTCTCACGAAAGCGTGAATCTGTTCTCTTCGATCAGTTTCGCATAGGGTAGATTGTGCAGCACCGGCTGCCTACGCCCTCGGGAATCGGCGTACTCTTAGCGGCGATGATTGGCGGCTCGCCTTCGGCCGGATAGATGCTCAGGGGTTGGGCGCCGCAAGTTTTTCAGAGGTTCGCACGGGACGAACGCCCGCATCATAGCGAGACCCTTTTCGTTGGGGCCTCCCTCGAACGTCCCGACCTCGATTTCGAATCTCTTCGCGAGGGCACCTCTTTTCTCGAGGTGTCCAAGGTCCGTGGCGTTGCCCTCGGTGAACAGGTGGACGTTGGCATCCCTAAAAAAGCGCCCATCGTCAACGTCGCAATTGACGATCATCAAGACGCGGTCCGGGTTGTCGCTGAAATGTCGAAACGACAAGGAAAGCGCTGTGATGGTGCGTAGCCGTCGGTTGTTCGGTTTGGCGATAAGGCCCGGAAACATCGCGGCTTGTGTCACGCCAGGAAAGCGGTGAGTCGACAAAGTGAATTCTTGTTTATCTATTGCCACCGCGAGGGAGCAAATCGCGAGGATCGGCACTGAAATCAAGCGTTTCACGCTAGTCGAGTCTCTCTTTGTTTCAGTTACATTCGCAGAGCACGAACCGCATCTCTATCACGGTGGCCATCGACAAGCGGGTCTGCCAATTCGAGTTTCATCGGACCCAACGGCAAATATCGCCCTCTCGCGTCGTTCGAAGAACCATTGTCGCTTGAGGGTTGCCGCCTAATCTATTCAAGCAAGTAAGCGTCTACGCGGACGAGCCGACTCCAGGTCACAGACCAGGCTGTCACGAGCGGGCTTTCGGATGTAGCGCCGAGCTACCGGATCCGGTTGCGGTCAGAGGCGTTGGAGGACTGGGCCCGAACGTCCGGCAATATGCCGCAACCGCTCACCCAAATCAAGGGCACGGTGTAAACAATGCTTCCTGACTCGATATTGATCTTAGGGAACTTTGCCGTCTGGCGCACCAGACGGTCATTCCTGCCCTTCAGGTTACGCTCGGCCAGATCGCGCAGTCCGGCTTCTCGTTGAATTAAAGTTCCGGTCACGACCAAAATTAGAATGCCCTGAGCATAGCCGCAAACCACCAACGTCTTCATCCTTCGGGTAGTGGCCTCCGCCGCATCCAGTCGCCTACTCGACAACTTCGTTCCGTCTGCCGCGTGTCGCCGATTTGCGCTGCGATGGCGCTGGTCGACTCTTCACCGACATCCCCTTTCTCCGCAGCCTCCACCCCAGCCAACAGTCCGCCGCGCTGCCGCACGTTAATTTCTTCAGCCAGTTCGGTCAGCCTCGCGGGTATCCGCCACTGCAATCGGTTAATCGCTTCCTGCTGTGTGGGGGTGCTCGAGGCCAGATCCCGTAGTCGTCCCATATCTCGATACGACTGAACGACATCCCCCCTATACTGATCCAGGCATGTGTCATCTCCCGTAAGAAGGTAACCTTGTTGGCTCGCTGCAGCCTGGGAGACGTAGACATGAAGAGTGTCTAGTTCTTCGACCAAAAGATGGGAGCGTACGACCCACTTCCGGTCTTTCTCATTCTGGACCGCGCTCCAGAATGTGAGCACGCTGAGGCACGTCACTATCAGAACGGCGCAGGCGGCAAATGCTTTGCTGGCGGAAGTCATTGCAGGTTATTCTTCCTTATCGGCCAGCCTCAGGGAACCTTTAGAGCCACGACGCGAAACCGGCCAGCGGAAATTGATGCCAACTGCAGTGCTTGGGTGAAGTCGAGCGGTGGCGCGACGGTTTAGGTGAGGCCTAACATAGCTAGCCACCCCACGGACTTATCCCAGGTGGGATACACGCTCCGGGTTGCTGCGGTAAAGAGCCGTGGTGGTGAACGTTGGAGGAAAAGCGGCTTGGAAGCGGCTTGAGACCCGCTCCTGAAAGCCGATCTCGAGGGACCTTCCCTCATCTATCGCGCAGCTTCTCCACGCGGTTTATTCGTTCATGATGAACTCCTTATCCGTGCTTTCTGCAGCACACGATACCCTAGAAAATCGAACTTCCCTTCCGGCCATCTCCCGGATTGGAGACGCAATTCCCGTTTCTGGACTGTTTGCCTCGCTGACATGCCTCTACGAATGGCGGGGATCGAATCGAAAACGGTATCAGTCTTGCTCGGCAGTACCCCTGGTTCCGGCAGGAAAAGACGCAACATGCTCAAGAAGGGTTTGATGTTCTTTGTTCTCACGTTGATCACTCAGCTTTACACAACGCTCGTGTTGACCATCTTATTTAATTGGTTCGTCGCACGCGTATTCCACGTCTCTGACGTCTCTTTCTGGCTAATGTATGGCCTCGTTATCTTTGTGAATCTGTTCCGTGATCCCCGCGACCAGTTCTTTGACAGCGAACGAAGGTGGAAGAGCATGATGACCGCAATCCGCGCCTGTATACCCGAACACTGTAAAGAGTTCGTGAGGGAGCAACTGCAGGATAGCGACGAGGAAATCTGGCTGGAGGCAGGAACCCTGATTTTTGGGCGTGTGCTTGGCAACACGGTTGCTTTGGGGATCGGTCTTATCGCGCATCGACTTGTGTCGGCATAGTCTCCAATGTACTTGCGCGTTCCACCTCAACGCCGTAGATTTCGACTCGATAGCACTTCGCATATAGCTGAACCGCGACGGTTCCTTCGCGCCAAAGACGGGAAAGTGTTTTCGACTTCGGACCCGAGAGTGCACGGTAGAATAGCAAGCCCACTGCCAATCTCGATAACAGTCACGAGATCGCTTACTTCGACTTCATGATGGATGCCGGTTTCAAGCACTGTGATTTGCCAGTCGCCCCAGCTTTGTCAAAAGGGCGCAGAGTCATTCTGACTACGCCTGTGTTTTGGACCGCAATAGAACGAGCGGGGACGGGTGTGACTTCCTTATTCGCGACGTCGTAGCTAGGTTTCTCGAGCCATAGGATGAGATAGAAGACTCCGTTTCGTTTTTGCAAAAGCAGATGGTGAAGATCGGAAAGATCGCCCGCTAACTCGAAGCCCAGTTCCTGACCGACAAACGGTGGGCCTGGGTCGGACAATAGGTGAAGCAGGTTTCGCAAGGCGGAATATGCGGGCTTCGCAGAATAATCTTGTCGCAGCAAACCGAACGCGCTATCCGTGGCCGGACGTCCCGAAGGAAGATCGATCAATTGATCAATTCGTACAGGTAAGTTCGAGGAATGCCTCGCAGCCATTGTTCCAAAAAGACTCGTGGCACACACTTTGCGGCGGCCTCCTCCGGAATACTCTGCGCCGCGGCCACGTCGGTTTGGTAGCCAGTTTCGGTCGTAATAACCGACTTTCCGGGACAGGCTGCGCTCACATTCGATAGACTCCGGGATATGCTGCCGTATCCATCTGCTCCCCGACCCACCGTGCCGGGATTGCGGCCAGCAAAATAGTTGTGCAGATTCGCGTAATCGAAAAGACAAGGACCACGAAGGCTCACCAACGACTCCGGCCCTGTCAGCGAGGGGCCAATCACCGGAAAGGGTGTGGTTGCGGGGTCACTCTTGACAATGCGGTTGAGTCTTACAGGAAACGAATTGAGCGTTGCGATCCAATGTTCGTCGTGACTCTGGTCATACTCATTCGGCGCCTCATAGGCCTCGAAGCTATCCTTCATTCGCCGGGGATAATCGAGCAACAACGAGCTGCCCTGGCTTTCTTAATCCCCTGGGCCCTTCGATTGGTCCCTTGATCACGCGTTTCATGTTCACGACGATTTACTTCCGGCCGCTCCGCGAACCCTCCTGGCAAATTCACCATTTCTAATCTGATGGTTGGGCGCATTCATGCGGTGTGGCAATCGATCTGCTTATGACTCGGGAGGTTGCTGCGGTTGCAGGAAATTTTAAGAATATGCAAAACGGGATCGTGAAGACCGACCTCACGTTCGACGCGAGAACGACCACGACGAATCTATCCCTGCGCGCTGCGATTGAGGCGCTCTTCCGGCAGAAGTTGTTGTTCGCGGGTGTGGCTGGGAGTGTCCTGTTCGTTGCAATCGTAGCCTCGGTCCTGCTGCCCCGGCAGTACATGTCGGAGATGAAATTCCTGGTGCAGAATGCGCGCGGCAACGTGGTGGTTACTCCAGAGAAGACCAACCCTCAGAATGTGGCGAGTGACGTGACCGAGACCCAGGTTAATTCCGAACTGGAGATCCTGCGCAGCCACGACGTGGTTGACCCCGTGGCCGACCCGGGATGGGACAAACTTCCTGTCAGTCAACAGACCCCAGCCATGGTGCGCCAGCATGAAGCGTTGCTGGCCGGCTTCGACAAGAAGCTGGAAACCGAGCCGGTGCGCAAGACCAACGTGATCGACGTAAAGTACCGCGCCAGTGATCCGCAGCAGGCTCGAAATTCTCTGCAACGACTTTCGCAGACCTACTTGGAGCAGCACCGGCGCATGCAACGTCCCGGGGGCGCGTCGGCATTTTTTACCTCGGAAGCGGAGCGCTATCAGAGGACCTGGGACCAGGCCAGCCGCGATCTTGTGAATTTCCAACAGCGGCATCAACTGTATTCGCTGGCGCAACGCGAGACCGACCTTGAGGGAAAGATTACAAAGGCGGAGGCCGAGTTGCTAGCCTCCGAAGCAGGATTGAAGGAGCTCGACGCCCGGCTGGAAGAGAGCTCTCGGCGGCAGCGCACCATGGCGACGCGGCAGACCACGCAGAATCGGACCGGGCCAAACCTGCAGTCGGTGCAACAGCTTACCACCCTGGTCATCGAGTTGGAGAACAAACGCACGGTCTTATTGACAAACTACAAGCCCGAAGACCGCCTTGTTCGGGAGTTGGATCAGCAGATCGCTTCCACAAGGGAGGCATTGAACGAAGCGGCTGTCTCCAGGCCCCTGGAAGTGACGACCGACGTCGATCCGGCATGGCAGCAGGTGCGCACCGAATTTTCGCAGGGCAAGATCAGCCGCCGCGCCGAGGCAGCGCGTCGAAAGGTCATCGTGACGCAACTGGCCAGACTAAAACGAGATCTGGGGAAAATGCAGGATTTGGATGTGCAGTACAACAACCTGGAGGAGCAGGTGAAGGAACGAAGGGAAAACCACGAACTATATGCCGAAAAACGCGATCAGTCTCAGATCGCGGATTCGATGGATGATCGGGGACTGATGAATGTCGTAGTCGCCCAGCAGCCAACCTTGTCCTACCTGCCGGCAGGTCCCAAGCGCCTTACCAACGCTGTGCTGGGCATGGTGACTGGCCTATTTCTGGGTCTATGCGCAGTCTATCTGGCCGAAGCGGGAAGAAACACAATCGCCACGCCACACGAACTAGACGCCGCTTCGCGATACCCAGTGCTTGCGACCTTACCGATTATGTCGCTACCCGCAGTCGAACTCCCACAGACCACAAAGTTAGAACCAGAGCGCGCTCTACCCTCCGTGATGCTAAGTGGACCGCGGCCTCCGGACCTGCGCTCGTAGCTGTAGTCGCAACCTAAGTCGCAAAAGAACGGGGGGATCACTTGCCCAGAACAGACTTGAGCGCAGTGTGTGAAGGATTGCTGTTCAGGATTTTTCGACGACCGAATAGGAGTGATGGCCAGGGATTTGTGGTAGCGCTTACCGCCGCGCATCCTCGGGCGGGCGTGAGCCACGTTACGAATGCGCTTGCCGTGGCGCTCGAGCAAGGCGGACTCCGCTTCACGGTTCTGCGCAACGGCAGCTATCTAGCACCTGGAAACCCCGAGTCCAGTAACCTCGCCAAGCTCTCAGAATCTCGGAGCTTACCGAGGCTGTGGCAAGAGTGCTTGCCTCACGAGAGCCATGACAACGGGCGCGGTTTGCAATCGCGGCTAGGAATTTATCTGAAAAAGCTTCGGCGAGAATACCGCTACATCCTGATCGATTGCCCTTCTCTTCGAGAAGCTGAGCATGCCGTGGTTCTGAGCCCGCTCGTGGATGGTGTTGTGCTGATCGTGGAAGGCAACCGTACACAACGGGACCAGTTGTCGTACTGCGAAAGGACGATCGAGAGTGCCGGCGGGCAGATTCTAGGCCACGTGCTAAACAAGAGAACCTACGTCATTCCCGATTGGATGCATCGCAAGATGGAGGCAGTTGGCATTTGAAAAAGCTTTGGCGCGGAGGTTGCGGCAGGTGAATTTGACGAAGACATTAACCAGACTATTGCTCGTAGCCGTTGCGCTAGTCAGTGGGGCTCTCGGGCAAGAGAAACTACGCGTACGGCCGCAATACACCTTACGTACCGGGGACATGGTGGAGTTGCAGTATCGTTACACGCCAGAACTAAATCAAACGGTAACCGTCCTTCCCGATGGTGATATTGACTTGAACCTAGTGGGCAATATGAAGGTCAGCGGCTTGACCGTGGGACAGGCCCGCGACCTCATTCTACAAAAAGCGAAAACCCGGCTCAACGATCCGGAATTGAATCTGATTCTGAGGGAGTTTCAGCGGCCCTACGTGGTGGTCGCCGGAGAGGTCGCAAAGCCTGGAAAAATTGACCTCCGCGAGACTACCACTGCTATGCAAGCCATTTTGCTCGCGGGCGGTTTTACTGAGAATGCTCATTCGGGTCAGGTGCTGCTCTTTCGACAGATCAATGGCGACACGGCGGAAGTCAAAATCCTCAAGCTCGCCAATATCCACAAAACTGCTGCCCTCGAACAGGATGCTCAACTGGAATCAGGCGACATGCTGATGGTGCCGCGCAACAAACTGGAGAACGTGTCCAGGTACATGAAACTCCTGAATATTGGCGCGTATATCAACCCCCTTCAACTGGTTCCGTAGTTCTCCCGTGTGTTGCCTCATGAAATTGGCTACGTCAAAAATGGAAAAATCGGAAGGGGAAGGGTGCACGACGGAGCTTTCCCTGCTGTCCGGCGGGATGATGAATGAAATGGCCCCAGTGCCTATCGATCCAGCCGAGGCCGGGAATCTCGTGGTTGGGAATGAAGCGGTAGTGACCAGGGGATTTGCAAACAGGGGGAAGACGCACAGGATGAGCTCGGCGGCGGCGGTCATGCAGTCAGTGGCGACCAAGGCGCTGATCCTGGGAATCAATGCGCTGACTGGCATCATTACGGCGCGCGCGCTGCGTCCGGCGGGCCGCGGAGAGCTGGCGGCGATGATCCTGTGGCCAGTTTTTTTGGCCAATGCATTGAGTTTGGGAGTCCCGAGCGCAGTGACCTTTCAGCTCCGGCGCAATCCGGGAAAGCAGTCCCAGCTGATGGGAGCGGCCTGCCTGCTGGCAATTTTGAGCGGCGTAGCGGCGGCACTGCTGGGAGCGTGGTTCATGTCAGCGTGGATTCCACAATATCCACCGCGCGTAATTCTTTTTGCGCGCATCTTTCTGCTCAGCGCGCCGATCACTTCTCTGCTGAGCTTGGGACGTGCAGGCCTTGAGAGTCGCGGCGACTTTGCCGCCTCGAACCAGCTTTTGCTCTGGACTCCGGCCCTGACTTTGCTAGGACTGATGGCGTTGCTCGCGACGCATTGCATGACTCCATTCAGTGCGGCTCTGGCTTACGTGCCAGCTGGAATCCTCCCTCTAGCGTGGATGACGCGGCGGCTGGTGAAAGCCTTCCGGCCGTCCCTGGCACACTTCCGCACTTCCGCCGGCGCGCTGTTCAGTTATGGAATCCGATCCTATGGCATCGATCTTTGCGGCACCATGGCTTTGTATGTAGATCAGGCCCTGGTGGTGCGCCTGCTGCAGCCCGATCTGATGGGAACCTATGTTGTGGCGCTGAGTCTTTCGCGGATTCTCTATGCCTTGCATAGCTCGGTGGTGATGGTTCTTTTTCCCAAGGCCGTCAGTTGCCCACCGCAGATGGTGGCGGAGATGACCGGGCGGGCAACCCGGCTCAGCGCGGCAGTCGCTGTGCTTGGCGGAATCAGCGTTGTCGCCCTCGGACCGCAAGTGCT
The DNA here is from genome assembly GCA_049513475.1 of Candidatus Sulfotelmatobacter sp. GTDB lineage: Bacteria > Acidobacteriota > Terriglobia > Terriglobales > Acidobacteriaceae > Sulfotelmatobacter. The sequence continues at coordinate 21,902 of JBEKWC010000060.1, forward strand.
GAATCTGTTCTATGGCAAGGCGTACCGGGGGGCGAACGTAGTGCTAAGAATCCTGGTCGTCGAAGTCATTCTTTCTGGCGCGGGTTGGGTGTTGTCTCAGGCATTCATGGCGCTGGGGCAGCCGGGAGTGATCAACGGGCTTCAAGTCACAGGGCTGGCTCTAACGGTTCCTTTAATGTTTCTGCTGATCCCGCGCTTTGGCATTGCGGGCGCGGGCGCGGCGTTGCTGTGCTCAACCAGCATCCGTTTGCTGTTTGTCCTGGCCAGTTATCCACTATTTCTAAAAATGCCTGTGCCGGATCTCCTCCCGAAGATGGCGGACTTTCGCCTTGCCGCCGATGCCATCGGAAAAGGCTTTGCGCGTTTTCGCGGCAGACCTCTGGCGGCAGTGGATTGGACGGAGTGATGCCAGGTCCTTTTCACATCTTCGTGCCGCACTGCTCCGACTTGCTGACCGACCATCTGCCGCACGGCGACGGTCTGATCGCGCACGGCTTCTTGACCAGCTTGGCGCGCCGGGGACATCGCCTTCACGTGGTTGCGCATCGGGTGGAATTGCGTCAGCCGCTGCATCCGAACATCACCCTGCACGTGATCCCGCTGCGGCAGTTGAGTGGCGTGTGGTCGCGCCTGGAGTACATGTTTCGGGTGCGCCGCCTCATGCGGAAGCTGAAGAAATCTTGCGATTTCGACTTGATTCACCAGCTGAATCCGGTATTTACGGGCGTGAGCCTGGCGCTGATGGGAAGTGGCTTGCCGCTGGTGCTGGGCACCTATGTCGCGCGCTGGCCGGAGGATCCGGACGCTTGGACCTGTGGCGGTGGCTGGGCTGGCCAGGTCGTGGCAAGAGTACGCGATCGGGTAGCTTCCATTCAGCAACGCCGTGCAGACGCGCTGCTAGTCACGACTCCCGCAGCATGGAACCGTCTTCCTGATCCCGAGGCGGTGCGCAGCCGAATCCACCTCATTCCCCATGGCATCGACACCGCGCTTTTCTCGCCCCACCCTGAATGGCATTCAGAAAAAAGGATCAAAGCCGAGCAGGAGAAGCCCTCGATTCTGTTCCTTGCGAATGTTTTGAAGCGCAAGGGTATTTTCACTTTGATTGAAGCGTTCGGAGTGGTTGCTGAAAATTTTCGGGAATGTAGGTTGCGAGTGGCTGGCGGAGGATCGGATCTCGCTGAGGCGATGCGCTGCGCAGCCCGCCTCGGTTGCGCCGGCCAAGTGGAGTTTCTCGGTCAACAAGAGAGAGCGAACGCTCCCGAGCTGTATCGGGATTGCAGCGTGTATTGTTTGCCCTCGTTTGGCGAGCCTTACGGCACGACAGTGGTCGAAGCGATGAGCTGCGCCAAGTCACTGGTGGTGACGGACTGCGGCGCGCTGCCTCATCTGGTCCACTCAAAGGGCGGGATTCGGGTGCCAGTGGGCAACCCGCGAGCTCTGGCGCAGGCCTTGATCCGTCTCCTGGGACATCCCGACGATCGCATCGCCATGGGGACCTACAACCGGCGGATGGTCGAGAGCAAGATGTCGTGGGAAATGGTGGCGCAACAACTGGAAGAGGTGTACGAGATCACGCTGCGGCGGCAGTCCCGGCGGGGCCGGGATCGAGAACTCTCCGGCTCGCACACGGAGCTGCAGATCAGCGGGCGGAACGTTTTCCTCAGCCCCAGCCACCGCCGCGAATTCGCGGCGAAGGGATTGGGCAAGGGAGACCTCGAATCATGAAGAGCCGGGCCAGCCATTCGAGCGGCATGCGTGCGGGAGTCGATGGTATGTGCGCTCTGGCTCTGGCCTTGGTATCGGCGGTGTATGGGAATATCGCGCGCATACCGACCGGCAGCCTGCGCCACTTTCTCGAGTTGCGCGTGACGCTTCTGAACGTGATCTTCGCCTCTGGGTTTGTGCTGGCGTGGATTTCTTGCTGCAGCGCACTCGGACTTTACCAGCGAGATCTCCACTCGGTGGGGAACATGTTGAGTCGAGCAGCCAAAGCTTGCACCCTGATCGCGGCTTTGCTGGGACTCTATCTGTATCTGTCGCGAACCGCAGGACCGATTGCGCGCATTGTCGCGATTTTCTTGGTGAGCTCGCTCGCTTTTGAAACGGTGCGCCTAGTCGGGGAGCGCCTGTTTGGCTTCTGGATGGCCTCCCGCGATCCTCGCGTGGTGGTAATCGCCGGCAGCGGCAGAAAGGCTGGAATCGCGTGGCGTCAAATTCGCACTCGCCACTATTCCAGCGTGAAATTGCTCGGCTTTGTAGATGATCGTGCCGTCAGCGAGATGGCACCCGATGTTGCCGATCGCTACTTGGGGACAATCGACCAGTTGGACGGTATCCTGCTTCGCCATGTGGTGGATGAGCTCCTGATTGCGCTGCCTACCAAGTCTTGCTACGAACGTATTAAGCGCGCGATCGCGATCGCCGAACAGGTCGGAGTCGAAGTTGTGTACATGCAGGACCTGTACGTCACGACTCGGAAACGGCGCATGTCAGATGAACCGCAGATGTTCACCGCGCTCGTGCCGTCGCAAGAACTCTTACTGACAACACTGACCATCAAACGCGTGCTGGATTTGCTTGGCGCGATTGGCGGGCTTCTTCTTTTGGCTCCGCTGTTCTTGCTGACGGCCCTCGCGATCTGGGCGACCAGCAAAGGTCCCGTTTTCTTCGTTCAGGAACGCTACGGCTATCGCCGGCGCAAATTTCGCATGTACAAGTTCCGTAGCATGGTGGCGAATGCGCCCGAGTTAATGGCCCAGTTGGAGGAACGGAACGAAGCCGTGGGGCCGATTTTCAAGATCCGAAAAGATCCGCGAATTACGCCTCTGGGCCGGATCCTGCGCATCACCTCCATCGATGAGTTACCGCAACTGTGGAATGTCCTCATCGGGAACATGTCCCTGGTGGGCCCTCGTCCGATGAGTATCCGCGATGTGTCCCGTTTCAACGAGGCGACTTTGATGCGGCGATTCAGCGTCAAGCCTGGGATCACGGGACTTCTGCAGGTGACCGGCCGAAGTGATGCCAGTTTCGCTCAGTGGATTGAGTACGACAACGGCTACATCGACGATTGGTCGCTCGGCTTAGACTTCCGCATTCTGGCGCGCACCATCGGCGTCGTATTGAAACGTTCGGGCGCGGCCTAGAGCGCCGCACAAACGAGGGCAAAGTGAGAATTGCACTGGTCCACGATTATTTTACGCAGCTCGGGGGCGCCGAGAAAGTTGCCGAGCAGTTGTACGGCTTGCTTCCCGATGCTTCCCTGTTCGCCACCGTTGCCTTGCCTAGTTGCATGCCAGGACGGCTACAGGACGTACCCGTCAAAACTTCCTGGATGCAGAATCTGCCCCGCATGCGGGACTATTACCGGCTTTATGTTTTTCTCTATCCGTTTGCCGTGGGCTCGCTCGATCTCTCCCGCTATGACCTGGTCATATCCAGCTCTTCGGGATACGCCAAGGGAGTGCGCACTTCTCCCCAGGCCATACACGTCTGTTACTGCCACACCCCGATGCGCTGGGCGTGGAACTACGAGAACTACGCGAGCCGCGAATCGTTCAGCCTGAGCCAGCGAACTCTCTTGCCCCTGTTCATCCGGGGTCTGCAACACTGGGACCGGGCCGCTTCGAGACAACCCGATCATTTTGTGGCCAATTCGAGAGCCGTGGCAAACCGGATACGGCGCGTGTACCAGCGCTCCGCGGAGGTTGTCCATCCTCCGATCGAGACCGAACGCTTTCAGCCGAGCTACAGCCAGCACGAAAACTACTACCTGGTGGTGTCGCGACTGGTGCCCTACAAGAGGATCGATCTGGCGGTAAAGGCTTGTACCCAACGCGGCAAAAGGCTGCTGGTAATCGGAGATGGGCCCTACCGCAAGAGCCTGGAAGCGCTGGCTGGCCCCTGCGTTCGTTTTCTCGGGCGCGCCAGCGATGAACAGGTGGAATACCACGTCGCACGCTGCCGGGCGCTGCTATTTCCGGGAGAGGAAGACTTTGGCATCGCGCCGGTGGAGGCGGCCGCGGCCGGAAGGCCGACCATCGCCTATCGCGCGGGCGGGGCTCTGGAAACCATCGTCGAGAACATTACCGGATCCTTCTTCGAGCGGCAGACGACGGAATGCCTCGGCGATGCCATCGAAATATTCGAGCGGCAGCAATGGTCGACGGCGGCGCTGCGCCAGCATGCGAAGGCTTTCAGCCTGCAAGTCTTTCAGGAACGTTTCCGCTCATTTCTCGAACGCATCGATGCGCCTTTAGGCGCGGCAGCTTTCGCATCCAGCCCGCTGGAGCTCCCTGCCTTGAGGGCTGCGTCCGCATGACCACTGAAACTCCAGCCTATCCGGCCATCGGAGTCCCCGGCAGATGGGCAATGCACGGCTTCAGGCTCGAGGTCGGAATGGTCGCGGTGCCTTGCATTGCCGTGGTAGCGGCCCTCTGGTTTGCGGGCAGCAATGGACACCTACTGCGTGTGGCCCTACTCGCGGCCACGACTCTGATTGGCCTCTTCCTTTACCTGCGGCAGCCGGTTCTGTATGTGCAGTATGCGCTTTGGGTCTGGTTTCTCGCGGCGTTGGTGAGGCGGGTGGTGGATTTCCGTTTTGGATGGACCGATCCCAATCTCATTCTGTTCGCGCCGCCTCTGGTATCGGGAATCGCCGGCCTGAGCCTGCTGCGGGAAAGGAACCGAGTTCTTAGCGGCCTCCCGCCGGTGTTCGGGCTCTGTGGTGCCGCGATTTTGTATGGCTTCGCGGTAGGCGCGTGGTTGCGCCCGATCCCTGAAACTGCTTATGCGTTTTTGACGTGGTTGTGCCCCATGCTTTTTGGGCTGCATCTTTATTTGAATTGGCCGCAGTACCGGGAACACCGGGAGGTGATCGTCAGGAGCTTCCTGTGGGCAGTCTTACTTGTTGGAGTCTACGGAATTTATCAGTTCCTGGATCCTCCCGCCTGGGACTGCTACTGGTTGGAAAATATCCGCGCTGCCGCTCCCGACTCGAGTTTTGGACTGCCTGAACCCCTGCTGGTGCGAGTGTGGAGCACGGTCAACGCTCCCGGGCCTTTTGCCGACACGATGTTTGTCGGGCTCCTGCTGCTTTTCGGAGTGCGTTCGCCACTAAAGCTTCCGGCGGCAGTGGCCGGCTATACCTCACTTCTTTTGTCGGCGGTCCGCGCCGCCTGGCTAAGCTGGGTCATCGGTGTGCTCTGGATCGTAAAAGATGCCAGTGCCCGGGTGAAAGCGCGAATCCTCTTCTCCATTGTGCTCTTCGTGGCGTGTCTGTTGCCTGTAATCAGGCTGCCGGACTTGGGCCAGGTAATTGGACCCCGGCTAAACACATTCGCTGATTTGGAACACGACGCCAGCCTCGGAGCACGTCTCGAAATGTACCGGCAGTTACTGGGCGACGTCGCGGTCAACCCCTTTGGACGCGGCTTATCGAACGATCAGGTATTTCACGGATACGCTCTCGACAGCGGGCTAATCGCTGCAGCACTCTCCTTGGGATGGCTCGGAACGCTTCTTCTGGGCTTGGCCATCTGCACACTTTTCGTAGGAAAGCGGCGGCTGTCGCGTACTACCGACGATTTTACCAAAGCCTGTAAAGCGATCTTGATCGCTTTTCTAGCCCAACTCCTGGGGGGGAATATTTTCGTGAGTGTCACCGGGGCAATGTTCTGGATGTTCGCGGGTATGTACCTCGCCGCCGACAAATATTACGCGCATGGCGCAAGACTCTAGTGGCGGCGTATCCGACGGGGAAAGGATGGAGAGATGGATAGCCTGATCGCCCGGCAGAAAACCGGCGCTTTGCCCAGCCCGGGACGGCTTACTTTTCTGGATTGTGTCCGAGGCATCGCGGCACTGTCCGTGTTACTCGAGCATGGAGGCTATCGCTTGTCGCCCGGCTTTCGCGGGTTTACCCACGGCCTGTTCAGCTTTGGAAAATTTGGCGTGGCGGCGTTCTTCTTAACCAGCGGCTTCGTCATCCCCTTGAGCCTCGAGCGCGGAGGGTCGCTAAAACGGTTTTGGCTCAGCCGTGCCTTTCGTCTTTATCCTATCTATTGGTTGAGTATCGCGGTCGTGCTTTGCCTGCACCGGCTGAACATTCCTTACGCCGTCAGCCCGGAGTTTGCCCTGCACTTGTCCCGGAACGCTCTGGTGAATCTCACCATGCTGCAGGGATTCGTGGGTTTTCCGAACGCGGAGGGCCTGTATTACACCCTGGCGATGGAGATGGGTTTCTATATATTTTTTTCAGTCTTATATCGCTTAAAGCTGAACCATCGGTCGATGCCGCTGGCGTGGCTGGGATGCGGCGGCTTAACCCTCTGCGGAACTCTTGTGCCTCTCATTTTCCATAAACGAGTGCCTCTCGCCGGCTTGTTTTATTTGTTGTGTCTCTTGGTGGGAACCGCTCTCTACCGGCACTTCACGGCAGAGGCGAGAGCGGGGACGATCGCCACGCTGCTGGGGTGCGTGCTGCTGAGCACGCTGGTGGAAGTGTATTGCAATTACGTTCTGGTAAAAAAAGACGACGCGCTCGAGCACTACACGCTGGGGGCCGTATTCTTGCCCTGGGCAGGGGCGTATTCGCTCTTCCTGGGGGCATATGTATTCAGGCGGCATCGCTTCCCCGGAGTGTTGGGGTGGCTGGGCGCCGTCAGTTATTCGGTCTACCTGCTGCACCCTCTGGTGGCGTCGCTGGTCCCGGTGTGGCCAAATCGCGCCTGCTCGTTCCTCGCGTTGCTGGCCCTCACTCTGGCTGTGGCCGGCGCAACCTACCGATGGGTCGAGTTGCCTTTCATTTCCCTGGGGAAACGGCTCCAGGGCCGCCTGGAGACACCCGCGCTCGAGCCAAGGCGGGTTTGGACGAAACGAGTTTTGAGTGGGATGGCCGCCAGGAAGGCTAAGGACCGACAGTGGGCTTGACGGAGATGGTTCCAAGTTTTGGGCGAGAGGAAGGGAGATCCCATGAAGCGATTGGAAGCCATCGTGCAACCGCAGCCGCGAGTGTTTAAGAATTTGTTAAGCGCGTCTCCACAAGAAATCGTTTTGCCGGCAAGCTCCGGGGGAGCGGCTGGCCACAAGTTTCGCGTCCTTATCCTGCCCAATGTCGCTTCCTGGATTGTGGGCCAGATGGCGATGCAGATTATCCGCTATTTCAGGGACCGGTACGAGTTCTGGTTGCTTACCGATAAGACGATCGCTCTGCGGCCAGACTTGGTGCGGGCCTTGCTCCCGGCCGTGGATTTCGTTTTTCCGCTTACCGACAAGAGTTTCAGACTTTTGCGCCAAGCCGCTGGATCTCTGCCGTTGCCGTCTTCCATCTTCTGGGTCCACCACGTCACCAGTTGGAACCCTTCGATGCAGGACGCGGTGAAAAGCGCAAGCGAACTGATTGCCTGCACCCCGGACTGGAAGTTGCAGATCGAGGCCCAAGGCTTCAGCCCGCCGGTCACTGTGGTCCGGCACGGGGTGGATGCGAACTTTTTTCGGAGAGTTATTCCCGAGCGGGCAAAATTCGGCATGCCGGAGGAAGCGTTTGTGGTGGGTCTGGTGGGAAATAAGACCAGCAACTACGATGAAGGGCGCAAAGGCCTGGACACGTTGGAGAGGGTGGCCCGGGAGGCGCAGAGCCGCATTCCGAATCTTCACCTGTGTTTCCTGGGACTGGGATGGGATGAGGAAGTCCGTCAATTCCGGCGGCTAGGCGTTTCCGCGAACTACACGGGATTCATTCCGCCGAGCCGCTTGCCCGCATTTTATTCCAGCATCGACGCCCACTTGGTGACTTCGCGAATCGAAGGCGGCCCAGTCACGGTGCTGGAAGCGATGGCCTGCGAGACCCCGGTGGTGAGCACGCGCGTGGGACTCGTAGACCTCACCATCGTGAACGGAAGGAACGGCTTTTCCGCCGACCTTGATGACATAGAGTCTCTGGTGCGGCACCTCGGGGAACTCTCTGAATCCCGAGCCTTGCGCCGCGCTATCGGCGCGGCGGCGCGGGCATCGGTCGAGCAACGCTTGTCATGGGACCAGACGTTGCACAAGTTGGAAGCACCGCTGGCGCGCATGGAAGCTCGAGCCGGCCGCTCCGGGGCGGCCACATCGCTCGCCAGTCTGAACCTCGCTTCTCAACTGCTTGGAGCCGTCTACACCATGGACGGCCTGCTGTGGGCGATGATGAGTTGGTGGCGAGGGCTGATGTCTTCGCGAGTGGCGTTTCGTATGGCGCTGGCCTGCTGGGAAGGATATGGAGCCGGAGATGTGTGGCGCGGCCTGCAACTGATAACGCGATCGTCTTTTCGCGCGAACTCAATGCGGAAGACGCTGTCGGAGGAACAGGCGGAGGGCGGAGGGTAAGGCATGAAATCAATGATTCGCAGCCGCCGCGAACCCACCTCACCCGCTTGCGCGCAGCCGCTCGTGAGCGTGGTCATTATTAACTACAACTACGGCCGCTTCCTAAGGGAGTGCATCGAGAGTGTGCTTCGCCAGAACTATGAGCCCATGGAAGTCATCGTCATCGATGACGGATCGACCGATGAGTCCCGCGCAGTCATCGAGTCGTATCGGGGGCGGATTTATTCTTCCTTCCAGCCGAACGCGGGCGTGATTTCCGCTACCAATCGCGGATTTCAGTTCAGCCGCGGATTGGTGGTGATCTTCGTGGATGCCGATGACTACCTGCTGCCGGGCGCCGTGAATGCCCATGCCCAGGCGCTTTGTGAGCCGGGAGTGGTTCGATCGCAGACCTATATGACTGTTCTAGACGCAACCCGGTCTTCTGGCGGCAGGATGCCCGCCGGGCGGGCCGCCGATGGCGAGCTGCGCGACCTGATTTTGGAAAGAGGCCCCGGAGCCTACGTTTGCCCTCCAACCTCAGGCAATGCGTGGGCGCGTAGCTTTCTGGAACGGGTTTTTCCTTTGCCAGACGGATTGAAAGGCGTTCCTCAAGATGCGCTCTTGATGGACGCAGCACCGCTGTTCGGGAAAACGGTCACTCTCGAACATCGCGGAGCTGCCTATCGCATCCATGGGGAGAATGCCTCCGGCGCGTTCGCGGGAATGACCCTGGACAACATCCAGAAGATCCTCGTGCACTACGAAAAACGCAGCATGCGATTGGCGGAGCTGGCCGCCACTTTGGGACACAGTGCTTCGCCAGCGCACTGGAAGGCTTCCAATTGGCGGGTTCTGACCCTGGAATATCTTTTGCGGCGGTTGTCGCCAAGGTTTGGGGCGCCGCGATCAGCCAGGCACCTGGCGGCTGCCTTTAAGATTCGTGGCAAGCTCTGGAAACGATTGGTGGTCGCGGGAGTGATCCTCGGGATTCGCGTGGCGCCGACCAAGATGGCACTTCGAATTGCCAGCCGAATGATCGAACTCCGGTTGATGTGAGAAGCAGGGAGATAACCGGCGCAATGAACGTTTCCATCGCAAAAGCGACTTATAACGGCGAACGCTGGTTGCCGGAACAACTCGACAGTCTGGCAAGCCAGACACTCCAGCCCGGCGCGTTGGTCATCAGCGACGACCACTCTACGGACGGCACGCTCGCCGTGGTTCGTCAGTTCGCCACGGCCTCTCCCTTTCCCGTCCGCGTGGTGAAGAACGAGTTACGGCGCGGCTTCGCCGACAACTTCATGCATGCGTTACGGTCCTGCGATGGCGACGCGGTCGCGTATTGCGACCAGGATGACGTCTGGAATCCGCGCAAGCTGG
>JBEKWC010000061.1:0-32014 GCA_049513475.1 Candidatus Sulfotelmatobacter sp.
GCTCCACGCTTCTTTCAGACCCCGCCTCGCGACGACGCCCTTGCGCTTCGCTATCACTTCACCTCCATCAGGTTGTGAAGAGGACTTTCACCTCCAAGCTGTCAAACATGCTCGGCACACCAAAAGAGGCCGGTCGATAGTTTCGACCGGCCTCCAGATTGCCACGAAAAGGCACCGCTCTGCCTACCTCACTGTGCCTTCGCTGCCGCTTTCTTTTTCGGCGCAGCCGGCTTGGGATGATCCGGAACATTCTTCACTTTGGCTTCATCCACCGCCATGGTGCCGGTCGAGTCGAAGGTCGCACCCGGAGGCACGATCCAGTACTCGGCCGTCTTGGTACCACCGCCGCCCGTGCGCACTTCGATGCGGCTGGGGTCGATGTGCTGCTGGGCTTCGCCCTCCGCCAGATAGAACTTGGAATTGACCGCGCGTTCCGCGGCCAGATTCTTCCGTTTCTCGGCGGGTTCGGCGTTGCCGATGATCACCAGCTTATTATCCGGGTTCTGCTGCAGGTTCTTGGCTACGTCGTCCAGGATGGCCTTGCAGGTGTTGTCCACGCGCCAGGGCTTCTTCTCATTGGGGAAGTCGCACTGGCTGAGCTTGGCTGCCTTCGGCGGCGGCGGCGGCGGATTCTCCACCGTCACCTGCGTGGAGCCTTGCGCCGTCAGACCGCGCGAATCCGTGCAGGTGGCGCCCACCGTGATGGTGCCAGGCGAGGCTCCGCTGGTATTCAAGTTCGCCGTAGTGCCGCTGCCCGAGATGCTGCCGCTGCTGGCGGTGTAGCTGGCCACGGAAGTCGAAACATTATCCGGACTGCTGCAGGTGCAGGTCACCGTCACGCTCGCGCCTGCCTGCACGCTCGACGGACTCGCCGAGCAGCTGATGGTCGGAGGATTCTTCGGAGGCAGCGGCTTCACCGTGTAGTTGGCGGAGCAACTGGCCTCATTGTTATTCTTCATCTTCGCATCGGTCACGTGCGCCGTAACCACATAGCTGCCCGGCGCCGCGTTGGTGGTGTCAATCTGCGCGGTGGTATCTTTGCCCGTGATCTGGCCGCCATTGCCCGTCCAGGCGTAGGTCACGGTGTGCTTGGGATTGAAGTTGCTCGTCGTCACGGTCGCCGTGATGGGCTCACCCACCATGACTTCGCTCGGCTGCACCGAGCAGCTTGCAGCCGGAGTTAGCTCCGGAGCGCCGCCCCAGCTAAACACCAAGCCGGTGCGCAGCCGCACTCCCTGAAAGACCGGGCGGCTGAGATTTCCATCCAGGCCCGTCGCGTAGTGCACGTAGTTGTGCTGCGCCCAAACATAGTCCGCTTCAAACAGACGCAAGGCGAGCCATTTGCGGATCGGCAAATCCATACCACCGCCGGCAACCGCGCCGGCAGCATCCCACTGATTCAGTCCGGGAACGTTGACTCGGTTCAAGCTGGCCATCGCGACCGCGAAATAGTTCGCTTGATCCGTGCGCCACATAAACCGGGGGCCGATCGAGAAAGTGGATTCGTAAACGCTGTTATCCGCCCAGTTGTGCCCGATGTCGCCCGAGAGACCCCAATGCGCATTGAAGTTGTAAGTCGCCGTACCCCCTAAACCCCTCGACATGTCAGGGATGGTGAAAGCTGTAGGAGCGTTATAGTTGCCGTAGGGCGACGGAACCATGCCGCCGGGATGCAGCCATTGATAGCCCACAAAAACGTCCCACTGCGGGGTTGGCTCGTTTTGCGCCGGCGCGGGGCTCGACAGAAGCGATACTGCAAATGCGATCATCAGACCGATTACTGCCGCACGGCCTTTTTTTGAATCAGAACAAAGTGACATTCCGTCCTCCAAAAGATACGCGGTTTACCCCGGCTTCCATGCACGGGCCGCGCTACAACATCTGTAATTAAATAGCTCTGTAACCGGGACCCGCAATTCTAACGCAGTGTAATCTTAAAGCGAAAGACCAATTTTCAAAAATTGATGGATTTGATTTTCGTCTCAAATTGACATACAGCCAAGGGTTACGCCCTCGCGACGAATCCATCACCGCCACCGGGCCTTTCAACCTTGCCCTCAGGAAATTCGCCGCATCTGTTGTACTCTTAGTTGCCGGCAGGCTGATGGGCGAAGAGAATTTATCCTGATGGACCGGGCGAAATCAAGTCCGACGAGAGTATGGGATGAGCCAGGAAAAAGTACTGATCGTAGAAGATGAAGAGAACGAGCGCACCGGCCTGGCCGAGTTAGTGTCCTCCTGGGGATATCGGGCGGAAACCGCGCGCGACGGCCAGGAAGGCCTGGAGAAGGCAGCGCAATATACGCCTTCGATTGTGATTACCGATTTGAAGATGCCCCGCATGGGAGGCCTCGAACTGCTGGAGCGGCTGGCCGAGCAAACCCAGGCGATGGCGGTGATACTCGTTACCGCGCAGGGCACCATCGATAGCGCAGTGCAGGCCATGCGCCTGGGCGCTTACGACTACATCACCAAGCCCATCGACACTAACCGGCTGCGCACCATGCTGCAAAATGCGTCGGCATTGGTGGGCACTCGCGCGGAGTTGGAGAGCACCCGCCGCAAGCTGCGCGATTCCGGCTCTCTCGGCCAGTTGCGCGGATCCTCGCGCAAGATGCAGGAGATTTTCCGCCTCATCGAGATGGTCGCACCCAGCACCGCCTCAGTTCTGATCACGGGTGGCAGCGGCACCGGCAAAGAGTTGGTCGCCCGCACCATTCATTCTTTAAGCCCGCGCCGGGAGCGGCCTTTCGTCGCCATCAACTGCGCCGCGATTCCCGAGACTCTGATCGAAAGCGAAATCTTCGGCCACGAAAAAGGGGCATTCACCGGCGCCCTGGAACGCCGCACCGGCTGCTTCGAACTAGCCGAAGGCGGCACAATTTTGCTCGACGAGATCGGCGAGATGCCCGTCGGCACGCAAGCGAAATTGCTGCGCGTCCTCGAGGATCACAAGCTGCGCCGCCTCGGCAGCAAAGTCGAAACCTCGGTCGACGTGCGCGTGCTCGCCGCCACCAACAAAGTTCCGGACGACGCCGTCGCCTCCGGCGAACTGCGCAGCGATCTCTATTACCGGCTCAACGTCTTCAACATCCACATGCCGCCGCTGCGCGAGCATAAAGAAGATATTGCCGACCTGGTGCAGGTCCTGGTCACGGAGATGAGCGCCAAACACAACCGCAAAGTTGCCGCGGTCAGCGAAGCCGTGCTGAATTTGTTCCACAGCTATTCCTGGCCGGGCAACGTTCGCGAGCTGCGCAACACCCTAGAGCGCGCCGTGATCGTTTGCGACAGCGGCATGATCGAGACCAAACATCTCCCCCCCGGATTCGGCCACACCACCGTGCGCACTGGGGCCAACGACCCCGACTCGGTCCGGCTTGGCATTGGAACCACGGTTGGAGAGGCGGAAAAATTGCTCATCCTCAAGACCCTGGAATCCACCAGCAACAACAAGACCCGCGCCGCGGAAATTCTCGGCATCAGCCTGAAAACACTGCATAATAAGCTGAAGGAATACGGCAGTAGCGCGGCGGAAGCCGTCAAAGCGGAAGCCGTCAAGGACGAGCACAGCCAGTGAGCGAGATGGAACCCGATGGTACGAGTCGAATCGGGTGGGGCAAGGCTTCGAGCCGTGCCGCCCAAGGCCAGCAAAGACATGGGCTTTCGCCCCGAGGGAGCGGTCGTTTACTCGTTGAGGTCCAATATGAGATGGCTTCTCAGCGGTATGGTCGGTGGTTTATGCAAGGCGAGGCCGCCGAGTGGAATAGCGGCGATTGAGCGCCGCCTGAGGCCTTCAAAATCGATACGGCTTTAGCCCTCGTTGCCGCCCAAGAATAGGTATAGAATCTCCCAACGGTTTTATCGCTCGCCATCGAACGCGCCCGCTTCGCTGAATACTCGCCACTGGCCAACGTTTTTCTATGCGACGCAAAACCATCATCGTGCTGGCCATCACCTTCATGGTGACCGTGATGGCGACCGCCTCGTCGTATCTCTACATCTCGCAAATCCTTCGCGCTCGGATCACGTATGCCTACGAAGACGCACTCCGCCTCAATCAGCACTTTATTTATCTTGCCGACAACGATGCTCCCGATTTCACCAGCACCCGCGTCGACACGAACGATCCCGTCGCCATGCGGCGCGCCATTGCCGAAAACCTCGCCACTGACACTAACCTGCTCAACAATCTGTCCTCAGCCGTGGCGCTTTGGCCTTATGTTTACGACGCCTCCATCGTCGACGCCAACGGTAAGATACTGTTGCATAACTCCGCTTCTTCTGTGGGCAAGACGGCCCCACAGCGGCCAAAGTTCGATCAAGTAAAGGCAGCTCACTTTCGCGAGCAATTGCGCGTGGTTTACAGCTCAGGAACGATCTACGAAGTGAGTTCTCCGCTCTGGCTGTACGAAGTTCCTTTCGGCACGGTCCGCATCGGAGTTTCCACCACTCTGCTCAAAAGCGAGATCAACCAGCCTCTCCGGCACGCGCTTTATTTCTCGCTCATTTCTATTTTCGCTTCGCTTCTGCTCGCGGCCGGAATCTCCAATCTAGCCCTGGGACCTCTCAAACAAATCAACCTCACCCTCGACAACGTCAGCCTGGGCGCCCCCGAAGAGTTCTCCGGCAAAGAGTCGGAGCACGATGAGTTCGGCCTCGTCACGCTCAAGATCGCCAACCTCGGCCGCCAGATGCGCGACAGCCGCGAGATTTTTTCCGCCTTAAAGGACAACGTTGATCAGCTCATGTCCACGCTGCAGGATGGACTGATGCTCTTCACTCGCGACTCCCGCGTGGTTCTGGTCAGCGCGCCGGTCGAGCGCTTCCTCGGACGGCCGCGCGCCGAACTGCTGGGGAAAACTGCGCAAGAGATTTTCTTCCGCGACTCGCCTCTGGGAATTCTCGTGCTCGACGCTTTCGAGCGCAAGCGTCCGCTGCCGCAGCGCGAGTTCGTCGCCGCGGCCGGCCGGCACGTCCAGGTTTCTTTGGATTTCGTTCAGGAAAAAAATAATCCCATCGGCGCTCTCCTCATTTTGCGCGACGCCGAGTCGGTGCGCCGTATCGGCGACGAAATCGAGATGTCCCGCCGCCTCTCGGCCAGCGGCCGCGTCACCGGCGGAGTCGCCCACGAAGTCAAGAATCCCATCAACGCCATCGTGCTCCACCTGCAGCTGCTGCAGAACAAGCTCTCGCAACTCGATCCCGACACCCGCCGCCACATGGATATCATCGGCAGCGAAATCCACCGCCTCGACCGGGTGGTTCAAACCCTGGTCGACTTCATGCGCGCCCGCGAACTCCATCTGGTGGAAATCGACTTCCGCCGGCTGCTGGACGAAGTCGCCCAACTGGCCGCCCCCGAGGCCGAGCAACACGGTGTCAGCATCGAGCGCGATCTGTGCACCCAGCCGCTGCTCATCAAAGCCGACCTCGATTTCATGAAGCAGGCACTGCTCAACGTGGTGATCAACGGAGTGCAGGCCATGCCCGAAGGCGGAGTGCTCAACATTTCCGCGCGCCGCGACGACGACTCCGCCCTCGCCGAAGTTCGCGATCACGGCGCAGGCATTCCCCGCGACGTGCAGGACAAAATCTTCGAGCTTTACTTCACCACAAAAAAAGAGGGCAACGGAATCGGACTGGCGCAGACCTATCAAATTCTGCAATGGCACTACGGCTCAGTGGAATTCGAGTCCAGAGAAAACGAAGGAACTACGTTCCGCTTCCGTGTCCCGCTAGCCAGTGCAAGCCTGAACTCGGAGTCCGTAGCCAGTTCCCAACTGGAAAATGCGCTCTAATTTGCTTTAGCCGCTTTAGCCTTCTTTAGCCCCGAAGAACGGCGCGCCCGCTGAATTCAGCGTAGAATATAAGCGCTCGTCCGCCCCGACGGGATTGGAATATGACTCTGGCCACAATCCTCGCCGTCGTCTGCTTAGCTTTTGGCTGGCAGCCGGCAACGTCGTCCGAACCAGCGGCCGCGCAAAGCCAAACTCCAACTTCACCCCCGCAAACCCAGACGCCGTCGCAAACTCCGCCCGTAGTTAACCCGGCCGCGCCGACCACCGCGAAGCCTCCCCAGCGCCGTCATAAGAAATCGTCCAAACAAAATTGCGGCGCCGCTCCCGGTACCACTGGCTCGACCGCCCAGAACCCCTGTCCTCCGCCGAAAGTAATCGTCCGCAACGGCGGGACCTCCGAACCTACGGTCGAACTAAAAGGAAAGACCTCCGCCGAACAAGCCTCCAATCAGCGCTCCACCGAACAACTCACCGGTTCCACCGAAGAAAATCTGAATAAGATCGCAGGCCAGACTCTCACCCCGGGCCAGCAGGAGTTGGTAACGCAAATCCGCCAATTCCTCGATCAGTCGAAAAGCGCCATCGCCGCTGGAGACCCCGACCGCGGCCACAATCTCGCCATCAAGGCCCATCTGCTCTCCGAAGAATTGATCAAACCGTAAAGCAGTTCTCAGTTCTCAGAACGGGCAAAAACCACCCCGCATCTTTGTCCATATAAATTCCTTTGAGTCATCCCGCAGCCCGCGTTTTATCCAGCGGGGCGAGGGATCTCCGCGCAACAACACGGCCGTCGTTCCACCGCACGACGATCGATTCAACCATGAATCTTCCCCAGGCTTCAGCTACATTAAACGGATGCGCGACATCCTCTCCCGGCGTCCGCTGCGTTTTGTCTTCGCAGCCAACGTCATCTCGATGCTGGGCAGCGGCATGAACGCCGCTGCCGTCGCCTGGTACATCCTCCAGGCCACCCACTCCGAAGTCGCGCTGGGCACCTTTGCGGTGTTGCAGACTCTTCCCGCCATGCTGATGCTGCCCTTCACCGGCGTTATCATCGACCGCGAAGATCGCCGCCTTTTGGTGATGTGGCTCGACGGCCTGCGCGCCGTCATCATCGCGATCGTGGCCATTCTCGCTTTTCGCCATCGCGTGCAGGTTTGGCAACTCTACCTGATGAACACTCTGGTCGCCGCCGGTTTCTGGATGTTCTGGCCGACCCTCACCGCCCTCATTCAGGAACTTACGCCCGAGGGTCAATTCGTGCAGTCCAACACTTTTCTGCTGGCCGGAGTGCAGGGAGGATTTCTGATCGCCGGCGCGATCGTGGGCTTCATGTACAACCACATCGGCCTCGGCGGCGTGCTGCTGGTTGACGTCTCCACCTATGTGCTTTCGTTTTGCTGTTACTTCGCGGTGCGCCGGGGACGCCACGTGGTCTTGCGGCCGGCGGAGTTGCGTCGCGATATCGTCGCCGCCGAAAATCAGTTCGAGCGCTTCTGGCGCGAACTGCGCGAAGGCCTGCATTTTCTTCGCGACCGTCGCCCCGTTATCCTCCTCGGCATCAGTTGGGCGCTTTTTCTCGGAGCCATGGTCACCGGAGTCGTGGTCACGCCCTCGCTGAGCGAGCGCATCTTCCACGCCGGAGCCGTGGGCTACGGATGGCTGAACGCCGGCTGGGGCAGCGGCGCGTTTCTCAGCGCTGCGTACGCTCCGGCTCTGATCGCCACTCTGGGTGGGCGCCGTTCGGTTGCGTTCTCCATGTCGGTGCTGGCCGTGTGCATGGTTTGCGCGCCAGTCTCGCACTGGCTGGCCGCGGCCATAACTGTCTATTTCCTCATGGGATCCGCTCGCGGCGTCGGTGGCATCGCCATGAACACCAGCCTGATGGAAATGGTTCCGCAACACTTGATGGGACGCGTGCAAAACACGTTCTACTTTTTCGGAACCTTCCTACAGCTCGTGCTCGCGCTCGCCGTCGGCGCAGTCGCTCACAAGGTCAGCCTGGTCGTAGCCTTCGCGATCTTGGCGAGCGTGTACGGATTCTCATTCGTGGCCGCCAGTTGGCCGGTGGGAGTTCCAGAGGAAGAAGCCAGTTTAGCGAACAAATGAAAAGTCGGGAGTTCGAGATGAGCTTATCAGCCTTGAAAATTGGCACTCAAGTCCATGCAATGGTAAATGGGAGCACGCCTACGAGGTGCAGATCGACACGCTGGACAATCCTGGCTGGCGCGTTCACATCTCACTCCGGGAAACAAAAAGGCAGGAGGCAACGTTGGCGATGGTCCAATTCACCCGAAGTCATGATGACTGGGTATCTTACTGGGTCGAAAAACAGGAGTTCGAATTTGCTTGCGAACCCAAAAACCTGTCGGAAGCGATTGGTATTTTCGTGCGCTGGCTTGAATCGGAGTGACAACAAGCTCAGTCAACTTCCTCTCGCTGTCTCCGCGGTGAACAATCACCAGCAGGTGTTATGCTTTTCCGTTCCTAAGATTCCATTCCTAGACTAACGTTCTTCTTCTCATGCGTCTAATGTTCCAGTGCTTTATCTGCGCGGAGGAATGTTCCTTGGATCGGCGGGGTCGGAAGCAAGTCTGCGTTTTGCTCGTTTTTGCGTTCTGGATTTTTCTCACTCCCCTGTGCGCCCAGACCAGCCCTCTCGATCGGGCGCGCTCCCTGGTTGCCGCACGTTCCTCCCCGGATGAGGCCAAGTCGCTGCTGGCGCAAGCGATTGCCTCGGATCCGAAGAATGCCGAGGCGCATTTTCTTCTCGGCGAGATTCTCTACGCCTTCGGCGATTACCAACAAGCCTCGGAGCAGGCGCAAGAGGCCGTGGCGCTCGACGACAGTAAGTCCGATTATCACCTTCTTCTCGGCAACGCTCTCAGCGGGCTCGTGGATTCCGCGGGAGTGTTCAAGAAAATGTCTTTGGCCCGCCAGATGAAGGCGGAATTCGAGCGCGCAGTAGCCCTGAATCCGAAGAGCATTCCGGCTCGCATCGCCCTGCTCGAGTTCTATGCCCAGGCTCCGTCGATGGTGGGCGGAGGCCCCGATAAGGCGTTCGATCAAGCCAAACAAATCGGCGCTCTCGATCCGCTGGAGGGCCACTACGCGATGGCCGCGCTGTATCTCGATCAAAAGAAGTTCGCGCAGAGCGAGGACGAATATAAAGCGGCGATCAATGCCAACCCGAAGCGCGCGAAGTCCTATTCGGAGCTTGCTTTTCTCTATATTCAAGAGAAGAAGGATTCCGAGGCCCAGCCCGCCTTCAAGCACGCGTTCGAGCTTGACCCCAACTACCTCCCGGCGTGTTTCGGAGTAGCCCGCAGCGATTTGCTGAGCGGACAAAACCTTGACGAAGCCGAGCGCTTGTTCAAGCAATACCTGGCGCGCTGGCCCGACGAAAACGAGCCCAGCCTGGCCAACGCGCACTGGCGTCTCGGCCAGGTTTACGAAAAAGAGAACAAGAAAGACCTGGCGGTTGCCGAGTGGAATGAGGCGCGCAAGCTCGCTCCCAACTTCAAACCGGCCCAGGAATCTCTGAAGGCCGCAGGAAAATAAACCTGCCCTCTTCCGTCGCCTTGACTGTTCTCCATTGGACGGCGTCATCCGGAAACCCGGCGCACTTCAGCCGGGTGAACGGATCTCTCATCGCACGGAGCATCGAAGAGAGATCCTTCGCTCCGCCTGAAGGGGCTGCGCTCAGGATTACGCCACCCTAGGGGAAGTTCAGCGCGAGCCACTCTCCGCCCCCTCCCCGGCCCCCTCTTCGTGGCCAAGAACGCCTTCCGCTGTTATTCTTTCCCCTGCCAAGGAGCACTCGATGTCTTCCGATCTGCAGGGCCGCAACGGCGTGGTCTTCGGAGTCGCCAACAAACGTTCGATCGCCTGGTCCATCGCCCAGGGACTCCACGGCGCCGGCATGAAACTCGCCGTCACCTACCAGAACGAGCGCCTGGAGCAAGAAGCCCGCGATCTAATTCTTTCTCTGCCGGGCGCCGAAGGCTTCCTGTGCGACGTAAGCAAAGATGAAGAAATCGACCGCCTCTTTGCCACACTCAAAGAGCGCTATGGCAAACTGCACACGTTGGTGCACTCGGTCGCCTACGCGCCCGCCGAAGAACTGAGAGGAGAATTCCTTAACACCACGCGCGAGGGCTTTCGCGTTGCGCACGATGTCAGCGTGTATTCGCTGATCGCGGTCGCACGCGCCGCCGCCCCCTTGATGCAAGATGGCGGCTCGATCATCACGATGACCTACTACGGCGCGGAAAAAGTGGTTCCCCATTACAACGTGATGGCGGTAGCCAAGGCGGCGCTGGAATGCTCCGTGCGCTACCTGGCCAGCGATCTCGGCAAGCGAAAGATTCGGGTCAACGCCATTTCGGCCGGTCCGATCAAAACCCTGGCCGCCCGCGGCATCTCAGGCCTCAGCGATATGCTCAAGAGCCACGCCGAACGCGCCCCGCTCGGCCGCAATGTAGAAGTCGCCGAGGTCGGCTCGACCGGAGTTTTTTTAGCTTCCGACGCCAGCTCGGGCATTACCGGCGAAGTGATTTACGTGGACTGCGGGTATAACATCATGGGGTTTTAGATGACCGGTGAATCATTGAAGGTACTGGTTGAAGGAGTCAACTCCGAGCAATCACTTCTAGCTTTCATTGCTTCATTGCGGCTCTTGCTAAGACCGCCGAAATACCGTCGCGGAAAGGGACAATCCGAGCAGTCTGCGCCCCGGATGCAGGTGGCTGGGAGAATACGTCGATAGAGGATTCTCTCGAGGGTGCAGCGTCCTGGGCAGAAGCCATTAACTTCGGCCTTACTCAAGGCCTTCCTCCGGGCAATCCCTGGAGACGATTGGCTGCCTTCTTGCACCTGGGAAAAATCTATGAGGGACGGCCCTTCAGCCGTCAATCCTGATCCTTCTCACGTTCTCCCCATCGCGCTCCAAAGAAATCTCCACATCCCGCTCGCGCAGCAGGCGCGGAAACTTATCTCCCCACTCGATCAGCAAGAGGCTGTCG
Source organism: Candidatus Sulfotelmatobacter sp. (assembly GCA_049513475.1). GTDB lineage: Bacteria > Acidobacteriota > Terriglobia > Terriglobales > Acidobacteriaceae > Sulfotelmatobacter. The sequence continues at coordinate 10,826 of JBEKWC010000061.1, forward strand.
TCCGCTCGCAGATCGTCCAGCCCCAGCGTCTCCAACTCACGCGGGGTATCGATGCGATAAAGATCGATGTGATAAAGCTTGGCGCGCGGGCCGCGATACTCGTGCACCAAAGTAAAGGTAGGACTGGTGACGTCCTCTTCCGCCGACGCCTCGAAGCCCGCCGCGATTCCCTTCACCAGCGTGGTCTTCCCCGCCCCAAGGTCGCCGCGCAAAAGCACAAGCTTGGGAGGAGCCAGCGACAACACCAGCGAGCGCCCGAAGGCGATGGTTTCCTCCGGCGAGTGAGTTGTGATTTCGCGAGTGCGTTCGCGAAGCACCATAGTGGCCAGACCACGACCAGTATAGCGGGAAGAATGCAGCCCCATGCCAAAGTCGCGGCAGTTCTCCGCCCACTGCGCGACAAAAAAGCTGTTTGATCTTAACTCTTCTCGCCAGGAGGCAAGAATCCAAGCGCACCAAAAGCCCGCGAAGGCTCCGCGAAAGCCCGTGACTTAAGCGCAAACAAACTCCGGTCAGCCACGTGGTCCAGAGAGGTCCGCAGGCGTCGATGGTCGTCATCCTCGATCGCGACAAAACGAAAAGGCTGCAAAACGCCGTCGAGAGTCTTGCGCATAGGAGCAAGCATCTCGGCCATGCCGTGCACCGGCCCAGCCTGCGTCTGAAACGCCAGTTCGACGAACGATCCGCCCCCCAGCGAACCTTGCAGATGCAAGAGCCCGCCGGTCACGGAAATGGTCTGGAGGTTAGCTTTTGTGCGCCGGCCGTCTTCCAAACGAATCGCAGCCAGGCAACTGTCGCCAAGCTGGACCCGGGGGGCGCGCCTCGAAGGGTGCGGTTGGGGGAAGTGGGTCATAAGCTGACGGCACTATGGCACTGAAGTGGGATGACTCATAGGTGACGGAAGCAGATGGCCGGATTCCCGCGCTGCTAGCCTGCTCCGGCCCAGCCAAGTCCATGCAAGGCGGAGACTTAACGCGACGTTAACCAATCGGATAATGTCCCGTTTCCTTGGAATTCCCACCCACGCTCCGGCTGGCAGATTTGCGGCTCGTGGTCGGCTCCCGTTCTGTGCGAATATGCCTACGGCAATTTCCCAGGAGGATATTATGCGTTTCCTTTTATCCGCGCTCTCGGTGTTGGCGATGGCATTGTCGGCGGCGACAAACTCCCCGGCCCAGACCGCGACCGCCGACGCCCCGCTTCGGGTTGGCATCGTGGGCCTGGTTCACGGCCACGTCTCAGGATTTCTCGAGCATTCTCGGCAGAGTCCAGAGATCGAGATCGTAGGCATCGCCGAGCCGGACGCCCAACTCGCCTCGCGCTACGCCACTCGCTATAATTTCGCGCCCAGCCTGATCTTCGCCGATCTGGAAGAAATGCTGCAAAAGACGCATCCTCAAGCCGTACTCGTTTATTCGAATACTTACGATCATCGCCGAGTCGTCGAGATCTGCGCCCGGCACAGCGTACACGTCATGATGGAAAAGCCCCTGGCGGTAAGCTTCGGCGAGGCCCGCGCTATCGAGAAGGCCGCGCGCGCCGGAAAAATCCAGGTTCTGGTCAATTACGAGACCACCTGGTATCGCAGCAACCTCGCCGCCTACGACTTGCTGCACGACCATGCCCTCGGCGAAGTGCGCAAGGTCGTCGTCCACGACGGTCACAGCGGACCCAAAGAAATCGGCGTCGGCCCCGAGTTCCTTGCTTGGCTCACCGACCCCAAACTCAACGGCGGAGGCGCTCTGTTCGACTTCGGCTGTTACGGCGCAGACCTCATGACCTGGCTCATGGATGGACAAAGGCCCGAAACCGTGACCGCCGTAACCCAACAGATCAAGCCCGAGATTTATGCGCACGTCGACGACGAGGCCACCATCCTCCTCACCTATCCCAAAGCGCAGGCCATCGTGCAGGCATCATGGAATTGGCCCTTCGACCGCAAAGACATGGAAGTCTATGGACAGACAGGTTATGCGATCACGGTGAAGCACGACGACATCCGCGTGCGCCGCAGCGGCGTTAACGAAGAAACGATCGCGGCGAAACCAGTGCCTGCACCCTACGACAACTCGCTCTCTTTTTTGCGAGCGGTAGTTTTGAATGGAATGAAGCCCGATGGGCCATCGTCGCTCGATCTCAACGTGACCGTGACCGAGATCCTGGACGCCGCGCGCCGTTCCGCAGCAACGGGAAAAACGATTCAGCTCCCGGCCTCGCAATAACCGCGCGGCTAGCCGCCCCAACGCACGAACTTTTTCTGCGCAGCCTCCCGCGTGCGCCGAAACGCCTCCGGCAAGCCGCGCAGCAGATCGGTCGCCACCAGCGAATGCTCACCCACCGTCTCACGCATCACATCGCCGGCCAGTCCATGCAAATGCACGGCGGCGATCACCGCAATCAAAGCCTGCTTGGGATGCTGCGCCAACATTCCCGCGACCATGCCCGTCAGGATATCTCCCGTGCCTCCGGTCGCCATGCCAGGATTGCCGGTAGCATTCACCCACGCGTCGCCATCCGGCGCGACCACCAGGGTGCGATGCCCCTTCAGCACCACGATCAACTCATGCTCGCGGGCAAACTTTCGCGCCACACCCAGCCGATCTTTCTGCACTTCAGGAATGGAATATCCCAGCAGCCGCGCCATCTCTCCCGGATGCGGCGTGATCACCAAAGCCCGCCCTTTGCCATTCAACTCTCCGGAGCGGCCTTCAAACGCATTCAATCCGTCTGCGTCCACAACCATCGGCAATCGCAACTCCGCAACCAGGGCCCGCACCAGAGCCGAAGTCTCAGCCTCGCGCGAAATCCCCGGCCCCATCGCGACCACGCTCTTGCCCTTGGCCAACTCTGCAACGCCATGCTTCGCGCTCGATGCGATTGTGCCTGCATCGGTCTCCGGTAAAGGCTCCGTCATCAACTCGGGATGAAATCCCGCCACAGTCGGCAACGCAGATTTCGCCGTCGCCACCGTGGATAAGCCCGCTCCCGAGCGCAAGGCGGCCATCCCCGCCATCGCCACCGATCCGGCTTTGCCAAACGATCCTCCGACGATCAGCACGTGCCCATAGCTGCCCTTATTCGATTCCGCTGGACGCGGCGCAACCGTAGCCGCAATATCACCGGCGGTAATCAGATTCAGCTGCAGCTCCGAAACGACAGCCGAGGCCGGCGAACCGATGTCCGCCACAATCGTCGGCCCGGAAGTCAGCAAGCCGAACACATGCGCCGGACGCGGCGCGGTGAAAGTCACAATGGCATCGGCGCGCGCCATCGTCCCTGACTCCGCATTCCTCGAGTCGGCATCCGCCCCGGAAGGAATATCAACCGCGATCACGGGAACGTGGCTCGCATTCATGAGCGCAATCGCCTCGGCGTAGAGTCCGCTCACCGGAGGCTTGAATCCAGTGCCCAGCACGGCATCGACGTACAGGTCAGCTTTTACGGCAATCTGCAGGCGCTCACTGTTCAGCTCTTCGCCTGACCGAACCACGATTACCTCACCCGGCCACTGGCCGAACGCGACCGCCGCATCGCCGCGCAGTTCGTCGGGATTCGCCAATAGGATAACGTCAACTTTCTTCCCGCGCTGATGCAGTCGCCGCGCCGCCACAAAGCCATCGCCGCCATTATTGCCCTTGCCGCAGAACACCAGGATGTGCTCCGCCGAAGCACGCTGCTGCAGAATGTATTCCGCCACGGCAGCCCCGGCAGCCTCCATCAGCGTGAGCGAAGGCACGCCAAAGCGCTTGCTGGTAGCGCGATCAATGGCTCGCATTTCTTCGGTGGAGACAATCTTCATAAGGCGTCGTTTGCCGTTTGCCGTCAGCGAACGTCTTTTCTTCCCTCCCATCGGGAAAAAGAAAAGCCAACGACTCACGACTCACGACCAACGACTGACTATAAAGCAAAAAAAGCCCTCCCATTTGTGGAGGACCCAATTTGCCCGCTTTACCACAGATCGTGCTTACTGCCCACCGCCCTTCAGCGCTTGCACGCGGCTGTGCTTCACGCTGTAAGTGAAATAAACGACCAAGCCGATGAACAGCCAGATAATCAGCCGTGCCCAGTTGACCCAGCCCAGCTTGTACATCATGTAGCCGTTCGAGATCACGCCCAGAACTGGAACCAGCGGCACCCACGGAGTTCGAAACGGCCGCGGCTGCGACGGATTCGTATAGCGCAACACCAGCACGGAGAGCGAGACAATGACGAAGGCGAGAAGCGTTCCTATGTTCACCATCTTTCCGATCTGGTCGATCGGGGTCAGGCTGCCCACCACCGCCGCCAGCAGACCCACGAGGATCGTATTCTTCCACGGAGTGCGGAATTTGGGATGGATCGCGGCAAAAAACCTCTTGGGCAAAAGCCCGTCATTGGCCATGGAATAAAGGACTCGCGTTTGGCCGAGTAACATTACGAGCATCACGCTGGTCAATCCCGCTAAAGCGCCCAGAGTAATGATGTTCGCCGCCGTGGTCAGACCGCGGTCCAGGAACGCCACGGCGACCGGCGCCTCGATGTTGATTTGTTGCCAGTGCACCATGCCAGTCAGCACGCCCGCCACGGCAATGTACAAGACGGTACAAATCGCGAGCGAAGCGATCATGCCGATGGGTAAATCGCGCTGCGGATTCTTGGCCTCCTGCGCCGTGGTGGAGACGGCGTCGAAACCGATGTAGGCAAAGAATATGTACGCCGCTCCCGCGCCAATTCCGGCGAAGCCATTGGGCGCGTAGGAATGCCAGTCCGTACCCCAGTTGGCGGTGTTGATGTAGCGAGCGCCCAGCGCGATGACGAACAACACCACCGACACTTTGATCACAACGATGCCGGTATTGAACTCGGCACTCTCCTTGATGCCAACCACGAGAATGGCCGTAATTACCAGGGCGATCAGGAAGGCCGGGAGGTTGAACCCGAGATCCATTCCAAACAGATGCGGCGCACCCAGTAGATCATGCGCCCGCCACAACAGCTCCGGAGATTGCGCGCTAACGATCGAACTGACCTTATCGAGGAAGCTTTGCGAGCCGGGCACCAGGGACGAATCCGCGGCCTGAGCCATCTGCCGCGCCACGATAGTTTCGGCCGTTTTCAGCGCCGTCCAGTGATCGTAAGCCAGCCAAAGAGGCATTCGAATGTGGAAAATATTCAGCAGTTCGATGAAGTGGTTCGACCAACCCGAAGACACCGTGCTCGCGCCCATGGCATATTCGAGCGTAAGGTCCCAGCCGATAATCCACGCGATCAACTCGCCCAAGGTCGCGTAGGCGTAGGTGTAGGCGCTGCCAGCCAGTGGAATCATGGCGGCGAACTCGGCATAACACAAGCCGGCAAATGCGCATCCCAACCCGGATAGGACAAACGACAACGTCAGTCCTGGCCCGGCATACTGCGCGCCCAGCCCGACCATCACAAAGATGCCGGCCCCGATCACCGCGCCCACGCCCAGTGCGGTGAGTTGAAAAACTCCGAGAGTGCGTTTCAGGCTGTGCTCGCCGGTTTCGCGGGCTTCTTCCATCAGCAGGTTCAGCGGCTTGGTCGCGAACAGGTTCGCCATTCGTTTGCTTTCTCCTTAGTTTTCACGCCTTCATCACCGATCCCGCAAGTGGATGATCATGGCAGCTACCGCGAGCACTGAGAAGCTTAGAGCCAGAAAACTTGATCCCTCCCAGAATGCTTCCACCTCTCCGGAAGACCAGTACCTCAAGAACAGGAAAGCACAGGGCCAGCCAATCGAACCGACCAGAACGCCGAGCCGACGGCGCGCTGCGACTACACACAGACCGACCAGCGCAAAGCCACCTATTGCAATCTTCTAGTCGATCACCGAGGCGCCCGGGGAATGCCTTTCTTGCCTGAACACGACTCCTCCCCAGAAACACATTTCTCCTGCGACCGATAAAGAAAAATCGATATACCGTCGGAGCGTTTTTCGGTTCTCCATGGCGGCTACAACGAAGCGCGCCTTGCACTCCTTGACCACGCGTAGTACACCGGCACCCCCAGCAGCACGACGATCAGGCCCGGCCACGTGTACTGCGGCTTGTAGCGCAATAGTACGACATCAATGAACAAAGCCATCACAATATAAATTGCCGGAAGGCTCGGGTACCCCGCGGCCCGATACGGCCGCGGCGCGTCGGGATGCGTGCGCCGCAGCACGAATAATCCCACAATCGTCAGAATATAAAAGACCAGCACGGCGAAAATCACGTAATCGAGAATCTGCCCGTAGCTGCCCGAGATGCACAGCACGCAGGTCCAAACCATCTGCACCATCAGTGAAACCGCGGGGGTTTTGTACTTGGGATGAAGCTTAGCCACATTGCGGAAGAACAGCCCGTCCTTCGCCATGGCGTAATAAACGCGCGCTCCGGAGAGAATCAGCCCGTTATTGCAGCCGAACGCAGAAATCAAAATAGCCCCAGCCATCAGCAATCCGCCGACGGGGCCGAACATCTGGGTCATCACGGCCGTGCCCACGCGATCTTCGGCGGCAAACTGAATGCCGCGCCCAAGAATGGTTGCGGCGCTTGCCGTGCCATCGAGCGGCAGCGTCATCAGATAAATAAAATTGCAGGCAATATAGAGCGCGATCACCACGCCCGTGCCCAGCGCCAAGGAGAGTGGCAGATTGCGGCCGGGATTCTTCACTTCGCCCGCGGTGAAAGTAACATTGTTCCAGGCGTCGGCGGAAAATAAAGAGCCCACCTGCGCCACCGCGACGATCGTCAGCGTGCCCACCATTACAATCGGCCCGCCGACTCCCACTTGTACCGCATGCTGCGCGCCGAGCCCTGCGTTGTGCCAGAAATGCCCGGCGAAGTTCGTAGCCAGCGCCCGTGCATTTCGGCCCAACCCAATTCCGAAGAACGCCAGCCCCAGCAGCGCCGAAACTTTCGCCGCGGTAAACACATTCTGGATGAGCGCCCCAGTTTTCACGCCGAAGATGTTGATGACCGACAGCACCACCACCAGCAGAATAGCCACCAGATTCTGCGTATTGATGCCCACATCCATGTTCCCTAGAACCATAGGGCCGACGCGAATGGGAGGGACTTTCCAGAGATGCAGAATCCAGTTGGAAGAAGAAACGGCGGGAAAGAACACGCCGAGAAACTTGCCAAAAGCCATGCCCACCGCGGCAATCGTCCCGGTCTGAATGACCAGAAATAATGTCCAGCCATACAAGAAGCCCCACAGCGGCCCCAGCGCTTCCCTTAGATAAACATACTGCCCGCCAGCCCGCGGCATCATGGCGGCCAGCTCGCCATAGCTGAGCGCAGCCACGATGGTCATGAAACCCGCGACGGCCCAGGCCGCGATCAGCAGCGCCGGAGAATCGACCTCGCGGGCAATCTCTGCCGACACAATGAAGATGCCGGAGCCGATCATCGACCCCATCACCAGCATGGTAGCGCTGGGCAAGCCCAGTCCCTTAACCAACTCCTGGTCCTGTCGGCTATGAATTTCCCAGTCGCGGCCCGCGGCCGTTGGCGATGTGCCCAGGGCTCCTCCTAAAGTAAGCAGCGCCGAAGCGAGCAGCGCCGGCGTCCCGCCGGCTGTCGCGAGGGCGTCCCCGCCCTCGCCGCCACTCGTATCAGAGTCCCCTGACTTTACCTCAACACGCGGAAAAATTCCTCTGCTGATTTTCCCGGCTCCCCTAACAGATCGGAGATCACCGCCACCGAATCAGCCCCAGCCTCGATCACACTCGCCGCATTCGCCCGTGTAACCCCGCCAATCGCGACAAGTGGCTTGCGGGTTAAAGCCCGCGCCCGGCGCACGCCCTCAAGTCCCACCACCGGATCAGGCTTAGCTTTGCGGGAAGTACAAAATACAGGTCCGATGGCAAGGTAATCCGCAGAAGTAAGATCAGCCTCCCGCAACTGCTCGGGATTGTGAGTAGAAACTCCGAGCCAGCGTTCCGCGCCGATGAGCTTGCGCACAGATTCCGGAGACAAGTCGTCCTGCCCCACATGCACCCCGTCAAACTCCGCCGCCAGAGCCAAGTCTGCGCGGTCGTTCATGATCAGCCGGATGGAATTCTCTACACTTGGGCGGCCCATGTCTGGCATCTTTTGCGAGGCATGGGGATCGCGACGTTCGATATCGAAGAGACGCTTCTTCAATTCCCGTGCGGTTTCTAACATTTGCCGGGCATTGCCGGATTTATTGCGGTATTGAATCAGGTTCACCCCAGCAGAAGCGAGTTCCGCGGCCGCAGCAAGCAGACCGAGAGCATGGGGAAAACAACCGGCATCGAGGATGGCATACAGACGAGGAAGGGGGCGCAGATTCATGGCAGTTTCCTCCTCGATTCGCGCAGTCCCGGACGCATTCTTCCGGGACCCCTTCGAGAACAGCAGACGCTCGCGCGGGCCCACGAATTGCGTCCGCCCCTACGTTTTCCCGCTCTTCGCTAGAAATCGCTCAATGAATCCCGTATCGAATTTCCCCGCCCGAAAGTCCGAATCGGCCAGAATCTTGCGGTGCAGCGGAATCGTCGTATACACGCCCTCGACGATGAACATCTCCAGCGCCCGCGTCATGCGCGAGATGGCTTCGTTGCGATCTTTACCGCGCACGATCAGCTTGGCGATCAGCGAATCGTAATAAGGAGGGATCGTGCCCTCGGCGTAAGCCGCAGTATCGACGCGCACGCCGGTGCCGCCGGGAGGATGAAACGCCGTAATCTTCCCGGCCGAGGGCGTGAACTTCTCCGGATGCTCCGCATTGATGCGGCACTCGATGGCATGCCCGCGATGCACGATCGGCCCCTGCAGCACCTCGCTCATCTTCGCCCCGGCGGCGATCATGATCTGGCTCTTCACCAGATCGACATCGGTCACCATCTCGGTCACCGGATGCTCGACCTGAATATCTCGATGAAGTGCAGCCGCCGGTCCTGGTCCATCAGAAATTCGATGGTTCCGGCATTGGTATAGCCGATATCCGCCAGCGACTTGCACAAAACCGCGCCGATCTCATCGCGCAACTGCGGCGTGACCTGCGTGGAAGGCGACTCTTCCAGCAACTTCTGATGCCGCCGCTGGATGGAGCACTCGCGCTCCCCGAGGCTAACAACATTTCCATGCTCATCGGCCAATACCTGGAATTCGATGTGCCGCGGGTGCTCGACATATTTTTCCATGTAGAGGTCGCCGTTGCCGAAGGCGCCCGCAGCCTCCGATTGCGCGGCGATAAAAAGCGCTGGCAACTCTTCTTCGCGGCGCACGATGCGCATGCCGCGTCCCCCACCCCCGGCCGACGCTTTCACGATCACCGGGTAGCCCACTTCCTGCGCCCAATCGAGGGCTTCGCCCTCGGAAGCGACGATTCCCTCCGATCCCGGCAGAATCGGGACCCCGGCTTGCTTCATGGCCGAGCGCGCTTTTTCCTTTTCTCCCATCAGCCGGGTCACTTCCGGCCGCGGCCCGATAAACTTAATGCCGCTGGTCTCGCACACTTCGGCAAAATTGGCGTTCTCGGCCAGCAAACCGTAGCCGGGATGCACCGCATCGACGTTGGCGATCTCCGCGGCGCTGATCACCGCCGGAATGTTCAGATAGCTCAAAGCCAGCTGCGGCGGCCCTATGCAGATGGCTTCGTCGGCAAAACGCACCGGCAGCGAGTGCCGGTCGGCCTCGCTGTAAATCGCTACGGTGCGGATGCCCAACTCCTTGCACGCACAGATCACGCGCAGCGCAATCTCTCCGCGATTCGCAATCAGAATCTTTTTAAACATTTCAGGTGTGGGGACAGCCAGCAGGGAAATTTTGTAATTTGGTAATCGGGTAATTTGGTCAATGAAAAGCTTCGCTCTTCAAACTACCGAATTACCAAATTACCAAATGCCCCTCACTTCTTCGGCCGGATCACGAACAACTCCTGCCCATATTCAATCGGCTGCCCGTTGCTCCCTAGCTTCTTAACGATCTCTCCGGCCACATCGGACTCAATCTCATTCAACAGCTTCATCGCTTCCACGATGCACAGCACCTGATTCACCTCCACCATGTCACCCACTTTGACAAAAGGCGGCGCGCCCGGGGAAGGCGCCTCATAGAAAGTTCCTACGATGGGAGATTTCACGACGTGCAGGTTTTCTTCCGGCGCAGGCGCAGTGGGGAGGGTCGCAGCGGCGGCAGGCGGTGCCACGGCGGCCAGCCGCGCATCAGGAGCATATCCAGCGGCCTTGGGCAACTCTCCGTTGGTGTACACCACGGTGTGCTCGCCGCCACGCTTGATCTTGACCTTGATATCGCCGCGTTCCAACTCGAACTCGGCCACGTCTTTTTCGATTAAGAACTCGATGAGTTCCTTCAGCTCTTTTAAGTTCATTCGTATACGGGGGACCGATTGGCTCCGCGCCGGCTTGTGGCGTCCGCCGAACGCGTGCGCGAATCCGAGTCAGCTGAATTTATTAGTCCAAGTTAAGAAGGCCTAAACCGCCAGGAAATCCTTATCGGTGGGCGTTAAAACCTCACAGCCGCCCTCGCGCACCGCCACCATATCCTCGATTCTTATGCCCCATTTTCCGGGGAAGTACACTCCCGGCTCAATGGTGATGACCATGCCGGGCTGCAGCACTTCGTTCTGGCCGGCCGCCACCCGGGGGGCCTCGTGAACCTCCAGGCCCACTCCGTGCCCGGTCGAGTGCGTAAAGTACCGGGCTAACCCCTCTTTACGCAAAACTTTACGCGCCGCCGCATCGACTTCGCCCACAGTCGCCCCGGGCCGCACCGCGGCAATGGCCGCCAGTTGCGCTGCTTTCACCGCCTCATAAGCGGAGCGCGCTTCTCGGCCGGCTGCACCCAGCCACACAGTGCGGGTTTGGTCCGAACAATAACCAGCGAGTATAACACCGAAATCGCAGACCACGAACCCGCCCGGCGCGATCTCCTGCTCCGAAGCCCGGCCATGGGGCAGAGCCGATCTCGCTCCCGAAGCGACGATCGTCGGGAACGACATTTCAGAGGCCCCGGCGCGGCGCGCAGCATACTCCATCTCCGCCGCAACTTCGCTTTCCTTCACCCCCGGCCGCAGGACTTCGAGCGCCCGGTCGAACAAAGTCGCCCCCAACTTTACTGCCGCGCCGATCAACCGCAACTCGTCCTCTTCTTTCACCTGGCGCGCCTGCTCCACCAGAGCCGGCGCATTTTTCAAGCGCACGCCGGAGGGCAGCAGGTCCAAGAGCTTCTTCCTCTCGCCCACGGTGAGGTGATCGGCCTCAATGCCGATTGCCGGCCGCTTAGCCTTCTTCTGCCGGCTGCCAAACCACACCGCCAGCGCCTCCAGCACGCTCTTCCGCGCAATCACGATTTTCGCCGCCTTCACCTCTTCGTGTGCCTGCGTATCGTAGCGCACGTCGGTGAAGAAAACGCTGCCCGACTCCTCAACGACGAAAAAGCCCGCGCTACCGGTAAAACCGCAAAGATAGTGGATGTTGGGAAGGTGGCTGAGGAGTAGCGTATCGATAGCGCTGGAGGCCAGTTGCCTCTGCAAGCTTCTCTGGCGGGCTAGGAAGTCCATCGGTTCTGAGTTTATCAGGGGAAAAGCGAGAAGTACCCAGCAACTGGTACCCGGTGAGCGATACCGCGAGGCAGTTCTCGGTACTCGATACCAGGTACCGGGTATCCAAAAACAAAACCGCCGGCCTGACAGGTTCTTCAGGCCGGCGGTCTAAATCTTCAACTGCGCTGCTGCGTCTGACGCTGTTAGGTCTGACGCCCTACGTCTGAATAATTCGCGGCGTGATGAAGAAGATTAATTCCTGGTTGGAGGTGCTCACCTGCACGTGTTTGAACAGGTTGCCCAGGATGGGCAGATTGCCCAGCAGCGGCACCTGATCGATGTTGATCGAGTTCTGCGTCTGGATCACGCCTCCGATCACCACCGTTCCGCCGTCGGTGACCAGAACCTGCGTGGTCGCCTGCTGCGTGATCAACTCCGGGTTGCCCTGCACTTCCTGGCCGAAGTTCGGCGTGGTGTTTTCCACGTCGACATTCAGGAAGATCGTGTTCTCCGAGGTGATCTGCGGAGTCACGGTCAAGCGCAGGAACGCGTCCACATACGTGACCGTCGGCGGACCGCCCAACTGCGCCTGGGTCACGATCGGGATGCGCACGCCCTGTTTCACCAGGGCCTGAATATTATTCTGCGTAACCACACGCGGCCGCGACAGAACCTTCAGCAACCCGCGCGATTCGGCCAGCGTCAGCACTGCGTCGATGCGCACCGTGTTGCTGGCGTTCAGGAAGGTCAAGCCGCTGGTGGGTGAGGTCGAGCCCAAGCTTGAGAATAAGGGAATCGACGAACCGGTGGTCGACGTGCCGGTACCCGGCACCGTAATGTAACCGGGATTTAAGCCGCTGACCGTGGTCGGAGAACTGCCAACCGCGGAGGCTCCCCCGATCGCGCTGTGGCCATCGCCCCACCCAAAACCGAACTGGGTGCCGATGTCGCGAGCGAAGTTGCGCGTCGCCGCCACTACGCGCGCTTCAATTTCCACTTCCTGCGTCTTGCGATCCAACTGCGCAATCAGGCGATCGATGATCGGAATCACCTTTGGAATATCGTTGACGATCACGGCGTTGGTGCGCTCATCCGCCACCACATCGCCGCGCTGCGAGAGGAATTTCTTTACCGTGAGAATCACATCCTTGGCGTGCGCGTAGCTCAGGAAGCGAGTGACCGAAACTTTTTCCACCGCCAGCGCTTCCGCTTCAATCTGCGCCCGGCGGCCTTCGGCTTCCTTCTTCAGCGTATCCACGGTCGCGATGCGCAGGACGTTGCCTTCGAGTTCCCGCGCCAGGTCGTTGTTCTTGAGCACGATGTCCAGCGCCTGATCCCACGGCACATCATCGAGCACTACGGTCAAAGTCCCGTGCACATTGGGATCGAGCACCACGTTCAATCCGCTGATCTCGTGGATCAGGCGGAAGAAGTCTTTCAAGTCTACATCCTTCAGGTTCACCGAAATCGGCTCGCCCGTGTACTTGGGGCCGGCGGTAACCGGAGCCTGCCCCGCCTGCGCCTTTTGCTCGGCCGCAAGGTTTACCGCGGGCTGGATGCCGGCGCCGCCGGTGTTGGAAGCCGGGCTGGGCGAACTTTGCGCTGCATTCATGCTCACCGGCAAGAGTTCCGCCGCCGTCTTATCGGAAAATTTGGCGGCGGCTTCCTGCGCGCGGACGGCGGGTCCGATATTGGTGTTCGTGGCCGTTGTGTCATTGGCCGCCGCTATGGCCGAGTAAGTCGGCTCCACGAAAACAAAATCTGTGGACGCGGCATTCGGCGCGGCAGGCGCGGTCGAAGGGGCTGCGACGGCAGCCAATGCCGGAGTTGGCTTCGGCGCAGCTTCCATCTTTTCTTGCGCGATCTTTTCCTGGCCAATCTTGTCTTGAGCAACCTCTGCCACTCGCGGCGCAAACGGAGACCCGCTCTTGCCGCCGGTCGCAGGCGCCGGAGCAACGCTCTTGGCGCCGCTGGCACTCGCGGTCGGCTGCGTATGCAGCGTCAGCACCAGCCTTCCATCCGCCACCGGGCTCAGCTCATAGCGGCAGACACGATCGAGATCGATCACTAGCCGGGTCGTCGGAGGAGTTCGGCCATCCATGCCGATGCGTATCTGCTTCACGCCCTCGCTATCCACCGGAATATAGCGCTGCCCCGTCGCCATCACCGTGCCCGGCAGGTCCAGCACCAGACGCGCCGGCGAACTCTCGGTGCTCAGTTTGGGCGTTATCGCGCCGCGGGCGTTGATCTCCACCTGGATCTGATGGCCGCCGCGAACCACGTTCACGCGCTGCAGTTCGGTTCGCGGAGTCGCCGGAGTTTCGGCGGCCAACGCCACCGTCCCCAGAAGCAGCCCCGTTAGAATTGCACTTCGCAGTTGCTTTCGCATTTCTTCTCTCCCCAACTCGCGAGCCGGGCTCGCGCGTCCCTACTCTAGAATTCGATTTCTTGGCACTCCGGTTTTCGGCCGTGTCTTTGCCCCTGCTAAACCGCCGGTGTAAACAGCCGCTTCACCACTTCCCGCGTGAGCGGTTTGCCCAGTTTGTCCTGCACCGTTTCCTGGAACACCACCGAGTCTCCGGTGATGCGAATTACATATCCGTTAAACACCGGATCGCTCTCGTGCAGGAAATAAGCCTTGTTCGCGCTGTTGGTCACCACCGCGATAAAGCCGGCGTCGGACTTCACCACGCCCCGCAGATTGATCTGCCCGATCTCCAGGCATTTCTTGCCCGTCGAGCAACCCGATCCGGAGGCCTGCTGCACCACCGGACTGAAGAAAGGATCGCGCTTCCCGGTCATCGCCCACTTCTTGGCTTCCGGCTTGGGCGTGGCCGCGCCTTCGGCTTTGACATCTCCGCCTTTGGCGTCGGCGCCGGACTTCACGGTGAAAGGATCGGCGGGCTTCTTCTCCGCCGAGGGTTCCCGGGCGGCGATGACCGCCCGCGCCTTCGCCGGCTTCTTGGCGAGCGCCGCAGCCTTCGTTCCTTTCGGAGCGGAAGGCGAAGCTTGCGCACCCGGCGCAGCGGGGTTCACTGCCAGAGTGATCTGCGTGGAAACCGCGGTGGACTTAACCGCATGCGCGTTCGCAGGTTGGCTGGCGACGGCCGCGGTCTGGGCATGGGTCTTCGAAGCTGGCGCCGGAGCCTTAGCACTCTGCGCAGCGGGGCTCTTCGCTGCGGGAGTGGGCGCTCGGGAAACAGCGCCGGACTTGGCCGCTGGTGCCGTTGCGGGCGCAGTCTTAGCCGTTGCGGGCTTTGACGCTTGTGCCGGCGCGGGCGCGGGCTTCGCCGCTGCAGGCTTTGCCGCCGGTGCCGTTGTCGGTGCCGGCTTTGCGGTCGGTGCCGCCGGCGCGGGCTTGGCCGCGTCGGGCGTGGCCGGAACCCCGGCCGCATCCAGCGCCGCATTGCTGTCGTTGGCTTGCTTCTGCTGCAGCGATTTCGCCACGCTGCGCGCGTTGTCGATGGCGTCCGGGTTTTGCGCCCAGGCTGCCCCCGTCATCATTGCCACTGCCAGTATGCTTGTGGTTAGCTTCATAGCGATTCCTATTTGCTCACCGCTGCCGCCGGGGTCGCGGGCTTGGCTCCGGAGGGTGTGGATCCGGGGCCGCCTGGTTCCAGATCGTGGCTGAAGAATGTGGTCGCGGTAAACGTAGCCACAACGCTCTCATTGGGCGCGTAAATGTAAGTATGTTTCGCCTTCACGGCGGTGGGATTCTTCGTCGTCCCCACCAGCAATCCGCTGATGTTTACCAGCCGCTCCAGCTTGCCCACACGGTCAAAGAAATTCAGCACGTCGTAGTAACGCCCGTCCGCTTCCATGTCGAACGGAACTTCCGAGTAGTACTCTTTCACTTTCACCGGCTGCGCCGTATAGCGCCGCAACTCCACGTTGGCTTTCTGGGCTTCGCCATCCAGCGTCTCGATGAAGCTATCCACCTGCTTCTCGTCGGGAACGATGCGGCGCTCGATCTCCAGTTGCTGTTTCAGGTTGGCCAGTTGCCGCTCCATATCTTTCAGCTTGGGGCGGTAGGACTCCAGCTCGTTGTTCTCCTGAATCTTCTGCTGCAGGGCATGCTGCGCCGCGGTATTCTTGTCGTTCTGGCTCTTGAACACGGTGAAAAACAGCGCCGCCGTTACCACCGCTCCGCCGGCAATCACCGCTCCCCACTGCTTAAGGCCTGACAGTTCGCTAAAATTCATCGCCATAGGTCCGCCTTACGATTTCCCCTTCTCGCAGGTCAGCGTGAACTGGAAGGCCTGCATATCTTTGATCTGCTCGTCCTGGTAGGTTTCTTTGATCTCGATATTCTTGAAGTAGCCGGTCTTCTGCAGATTCGACATCAAGTTGGCCACCGCGTCGGTGCTCAGCGCCGTGCCTTCCAGGCTCACGCTGTTTCCCGTGGCGTCCATCTTGCTCAGCCACACCGCCTCGGTTCCGTTGACGGTCTCACCCAGCATCGCCATCAAATCCACGGGACCGCTGACCTGCCCGGCGTGCAGTTGCTCGATCACATCCACGCGGCGCTTGTAGGCGTTGGCTTCGGTCTGCCGCTCCATGTAGCGGGCTTTCACGTCGGCCAGGGTGCGATTGTTTTCGAGCGCGACCTTCATCTGCCCGTCGATCGCCTTCGCCGTATGATCCAGCCGGTACCAGTAGCCGTAATTCAAACCGCCTACCAGCAACAGCACCACCAGCACCTTGAGCTTGGGCGAGCCCATGTCGCCCATTTCCATCTTGGGCATCTGCGGTCCGCCGCCACCGCCGCGCCTGTTCTTCCCTTTGGAATTTTCCAGCAGATTAATTTTGATCATAGGGATTCAAAGCTCCTCAAAGCCAGGCCCACCGCCACCGCCATCTGGCCCGGATTCTGCTCCACCAGCTCCGCTCCGCGACCATCGCTCGGCGGCAGCACCCGCTGGAATGGATTCAACAACTCCACCGGCATGGAGAATTCCTGGCGCAACGCTTCCATCAAACCCGGAACTTTCGCCGATCCTCCGGCCAGAAAAATCTTCTCGATGTGCTCGCCCGCCGCGCTCGCCCGGAAGAAGTCGAACGTCTTCTGGATTTCGAGCACGATGATTTCGGTCACCTGCTGCAGGATCGGCGCCTTCGCGTCCTCGCTCACCGTTCCCACTTTCTCGCCCAGCTTCAGCTTCTCGGCATCGTCGAAGTTCAGGTCGAGTTCCTTCTGCAGCGAGTCCGTGTACTGGTGCCCGCCGACGCTTACGTCGCGCGGAAACAGCGGCGTGGTGCCCTTCACAATGTTGATGTTCATGACGCTGGCGCCCAGATTCAACAGCGCCACCACCTGGCCCGGCGCCGGCTGGTAGTTGTACTCGTAGCAGTTCTGCAGGGCCAGCGCATCGATATCCACGATAGCGGGTGTGCGCCCGGCCATCGAGAGTACGTTGGTGTAGTTCAAAATCTTGTCCTTCTTGACTGCGACCAGCAACACGTCCATCTGCGGGCTGCCCGCCTCTTCAGAAAGAATCTGATAGTCGAGGCTAACGTCCGAAAGGTCGAAGGGAATATGCTGCGCCGCTTCTTTCTCGATGGTCTCGGCCAGTTCCTGGTCGCTCATGGAAGGTAGCGAAATCTTCTTCACGATCACCGAGTGTCCGCTGACCGCCGTGGCCACAGATTTGGTCTTGATCAAGCAATCGGTAAAGAGCTTGGCGATCGCGCTCGACACCGTGCCCGAATCCACGATCATGGAATCGACCACGATGTCGGAAGACAGCGGTTCGAGCCCCAGGTGTGCCACCTCAATCTGCCCACCCTTCTTCTTGAGTTCGACGGCCTTGATACTGGAAGAGCCCACATCCAGACCCACTATCGTTTTTGATCCCAATCCAAACATGTGCCCACCTTTTGTGTGGCGCGGGCACTTTGCCCGCGCAGGTTTTGGTTTTAACTCTGCCCCGCCGCCTTCGAAGCCGCCTTCGCTTTCCTCTTCACTCCCGGCTCCATCTGGCTCGACTTCTCTTCCATCCACAAATCCAGCCGTGATTTCTTAAAGCGCCAACGATTGCCCAGCTTGAACGCCGGAATCTTCTGCTCCCCAACGTACTTGTAAAGCGTGTCCGGACTCACTCCCAGATACTGCGAAGCCTGGCGAATGTTCATCACTTCCCGCGAGTCGGCCATATTTCCTTGCCCTGTTCCCTGCCGTTTCCACCGCAACCTTACCGCGCTGCCTTCTCGTCTGCGCTCCGCCTGGAAGCTTTCGTCGCCCTCTATACCTGTGCCCCATGCCTGTGCGAGGGCGTTCCGTGTCCAGAGCATATATCAGCCCTGAAAAACCCTGCCTCCAAGCGATTTCCCGCGTTTTGCTGGGTTTTTTACGGTTTTTCTGGAATGGACAAAAGGTCGGGCTGGCAGCGATCCCTATATATTGTGGATGTTACTAGGACAAACACAATTAGAAGTAGTGAGCGCTGCAGCCGTGCGCGGTCCCACGGGTACCGGTAACTGAAGTACTAGAGACGGTACGGAAGTACTATATCGCCGGCTGAAGTTGCTGCACTGGCTGAGTTTAGTGATCCCTTGCCGACGGTGATCTCGTGCAGGAAATTGTGGATCAAAATTTTCGGACTAGGTATCCAACGACAACGTCAGGACATCCACCATTCGTCCATGATCCCGTGAATTCAAGCCAAACCAAAGCTGGGCCGTTGAACCTCAATACGGGCAAACGCGACTTTATTATCCCTGGACGGTTCTGTGCGTGGCACGATTCCAAATATTCCATTGATCTGCCCCATCTCTAGTCCTTAAAACGTGCGCACAATAATCGGGCAGAGGATTTTCCTGATTCCTAACCGGCCGCAACTGAGGTACAACTGCGCCGTTTTTTGTAGTTAAAGAGGAAGTTCCTGCTGCTCATGGACCGTTTCAGCTAGGCTCACATTTTCGTTGAGTCAAACATTTTTGCTCGAATCGCACGAGTGCCGCATAAATCTGGAGGAACAATGTCCAAAAACACATTCCCCTCCGTGCCGACCTCGATGAGACAAACCTTCTCACCGAGATTGCAGCTATCTCCGGTGTTTCGGCAAACTTCTCTTCCGGAGATGATGGCGATTACACAGAATTCGGAATCCCTGCGACGGTCTTGTATCCCGCATCTACGCAATATGGGACGGCGGTAGGTGGGATTTCTCTCGCGCTGAACAGCAGCAATGCCATTCAGTGGCAGTCCGGATGGGGTACCAATACCAACCTTCTGGATGATGATGGCCTCGAGTCGGATCCCCCGGTGGGCTCTTTCTTCGGCGGCTCGGGCGGAGGTCCCAGTGCGTTTTTCTCGAAACCGGGCTTCCAGAGCCATTTACCCGGGAGTTTTCGTTTGCTGCCGGATATCTCCTGGATTGCTGATCCCTACACGGGTGTTGTGATCGACTTAACAGAGAATGGGGTCTACCCGCCTCGGGAATGGTTCGCTATCGGAGGCACGAGTGTGGCCTGTCCCATGTTCTCGGCGCTCTGGGCGATTGCCAACCAAGAGGCTGGCAAACCACTTGGCCAAGCCGCCGCGTCTGTGTATTCCATGCCGTCCTCAACCATCACCGATATCGTTCCCGTTGGTTCGAGCACGAATGTGACCGGCGCCATCACCGACGCGTCCGGCATCACATCCTACAGCGCCTCCGATTTGGCTCAGCCGCTCGACGGCACAACGGTGTTCTACGACGCGCTTTGGAATGTACCCCTGAACGAGGGCACCGTGTCGCTCGTCACCTTCGGCACGGATACTCATCTGCGAACTGCATCTGGGTGGGACGATGTCACCGGAGTTGGAGTGCCCAAGCCCAAGGCATTCGCAGACTTCTTCAAACCATAGTTTAAGCATTGCCGAATGCATTGCAAGGGGCCGCCCGCGGTTCGGGCGGCTTTCTTGCATCACAAGGAAGGCGATTGCGCCTTGCATCTCACACATCGTTAATCCGGAAGCCGCTGTCGTCACATTTGCCGTCGCCATCCACTGCCCTTCAAAACATTGACGCACCGCACCCCGAATCCTAAGATTGTCGCGCCGATCCGGCATTCTTGCGATTTCACTTTCTTGGCGGCGAGGGCATCATGAATCGCGAGGACGCTGAAGATTGTCTTGGTCTTGGTGGGAGTACTCTTTACCGCTCTGGTTCTTCCACTCACCCTGTTTGTGCGGCAAGAGCCTGCGCTGGCGATGATGCTGAGTGTTTGCGTCACGCTCGGCATTTTCCTGCTGCTGGCGGCCGTAACCCCGCCGGCCATCGCAGCCTGATCGCCTTCACAGGTGGTCAAGCTTCGTTTATGCCGGGCTCATGGCAGGTCAGGCATTGCTCAATATCATCCAGCGGGGAGAGTTGTGGGGCGTGGCTGTGCTCATCCTCATCGCCCTAGCCTGACTCGCGTTGGCTCCAGCAAAGTATTTGGAACGGGTATCGGTGGCTGCGGCCTAGACTCCCACCGCATCAACCGCCTCACAGACGATTCAATCGACGCTCGGAAGACGAGCTTCACTGCACATCAGAAACTTTCCCGTTAATAAACGTGACTTTCAGGTCCTTGTATACGTAAATCACTTTGGACCCGAGATTCACCTTCTTATCCGGTTTCCCCAGCGCCGCTTCGACCTGATCCGGGGTCATTCCCTTTTCAATGCTCTGCGGTTCGGCCGCCGGCTGCTCCGGCGCCGCAGGCTGTTGAGAATCTGCTTGGCCCTGGGCCGGCTGCTGCCCGCCTTGATCGCCGCTTTGCTGGGCTGCGCCCTGGTCTTGCTGCTGATCGTTGCTGCTGATGGCCAGCAGCGTTCCGATCGTATCTTCGACCGAGCCCGCGCTCGCCTTGGCCAGCGTTCCTTTGGGAAACACAAAAACGATGTTCGCTTTGTTGTAGGTCGGAGGGTCGGTCTTATTGCAGGTGTCGCAGGCCACGATGCCCATCGTCACCGTGTCCTTGTCCAGGCTCACGTCGATCTTCGTGGGATAAACTTTGTCGCCCTTGGCGAAAAGCTTCGTCGTTGGCTCGTCCTGCCCAAACTTTTTCTTGAGCATGCCAAAGCCCTTCTGAGCCATCTGACTGGGAGCATGCACCACTCCGCCTTCATACTTGTTCGTCGACAGCCCCGTGTCTTTGTAAGGAATGCCGATGATCCCGCCCTTCTGGATCGCCAGCAGCGTCCCCTCCTCGACCACCGAATATCCGCTGGTGTCCGATCCCATCTTGACCGGCTTGTACTGCGCCACCAGTTGCTCCTGCAGCGTCGGCGCCTGCGCGGTGAGCAACGCCGGCGGAACCATCGATGCAAAAAACATCATCATGGCAGTGAATTTTCGAAACGTAGGCGAAGTCATCGAACCCTCCGTCAGATTTTGAACTGTGAATGGTACTTCGAAACCCGCGTGAGGGCAAGATCAACTCGCAAAACAGATCAACTCGCAAAAACCGACGGGGCGTCATCCCGAAGGCCAGCGCTTTCGAGCGGACCGAGGGATCTCCAAGCCACTGCTCTCGGAGGAGGCCAAGACACAGATGCAGGGAAAGAACTCGGCAAAATAATCGGCATAGGGGGAGCGGTCGCCCGCTCGCCCCTGCCACACCACCGTACATGCGGGTCCGCATACGGCGGTTCGGTGGGGTTAAGTTAGCCTACAAACAAACGTGGAAGGCCCAGCGAGT
>JBEKWC010000062.1:0-24346 GCA_049513475.1 Candidatus Sulfotelmatobacter sp.
GTCCTTCCGCTTCGCCCTAAAAAGCAGGGCTACGCTCCAGGACGCGGGGCCACGGAACTATATTCACCAAGGGGACATTTCTAATGAGTTAACGACGGGGACATTTCTAACGAGCTTTGACATTAGCTAGAAATGACCATTGACACGCTTTTCCTGTGAGGATAACGTGGTCCCCAAACGCAGCCCTCACTGCTAGCTCCATGTCTCCACTGCAAAGGACTCCCTATGACGGTGAAATCAAGCCCCATCTCGTCCGGCGGCAGAAATCGAAGTGCAACCTTGGTTTCTGGCAGCCTGGAGAAGAACCTTCAGGCGTATGTCGCTGCGGCCGGCGCGGGACTGATTGCGCTCGCACATCCCGCTGCGGCGGAGATTATTTATACTCCGTCCAATATACCCATCACAGAGAGTTTCGGGGGCCTGGTCAAGACGCAGTTCGATATCAATAACGACGGCACCCCCGACTTTGTTTTCAGCGTTGTCTCCTACTTTACTCACGGCTTGGGTGGCGCTTATCTGCAGATTTCGCCGGGACTGGCGGCGAACCAAATTGTCGCAATTCAGCTGAAGAGTCAGCGCGTTACAGCCGCCGCATTGGATGCGGGTGCTCAGGTTGGGCCCAGCGCTAACTTCCAGTCTTCTCCAAAGGGCCTGTTCCTGGGATTTTTTGGTTTAGGCAGCCAGTCGATCATACGATCCGGCAGTTGGCTGGGCGTGGAGACGGCCTACCTTGGGTTGAAGTTCGTAGTTGCCGAAGAAGTCCACTATGGCTGGGCCCGGGTCAAGTTCACTCAACCGGGAGTTTTCACTCACGCGAGCATTTACGGGTACGCCTACGAATCACTCCCCAATCAACCGATTATCGCGGGGAAACAAAGCGGGTCATCGCAAGATGACAGCCAGGGCAGCACGGAAAACAAGGCCACTGGAGGGATGTTACCAGCGGTAGCGAATAGCCAGAGCATCGCAAGGGTGAGAACTCTAGGAGTTCTTGCAGCCGGTGCGATGGCCAAGGTGAATATCCAAAATAACCCGACCGACAATCACTAGCCGTAAGTGGAATCAATAGTCCGAGATCACGATCATGAAGAAAAACGTCCTATCAAGTGTTTTCCCGTTGCTGGTTCTCATGCTGGTGGGGTTTGCCTCGGCTGGCGCCGCTGCAGTGTCCACCGAGACGCCCATCGTGCGGTTCAACGTAACGAACGGTTTTCGTCCGATCACGGGATTGATTTCCGATGCCCAGGGCAATATGTACGGCACAACGGTAGGAGGTGGGAGCGGCCCTTGTTTCCTGCTAGGTTGCGGAGTCGTGTTCGAGTTATCCAAGGGGGCGAACGGCACCTTGACAGAAAAGACAATCTACGCGTTCAAAGGGGATAAGGCTGGCGATACCGATATGCCCCAGTCCAACCTGATTTTCGACGCGAAAGGAAATCTTTTTGGCGCGACCGGCCTCGACTACTCCGGTTATTTCGGCGCAATCTACGAATTGAGTCCTGGGGCCGGAGGAGTTTGGACCGATAAAATTCTTTATCGGTTTACTCAGGACGCCTACAATCCAGGCCTGCAGCTTGCTTTTGATAGCAAGGGCAACCTTTACGGAATCGCCCTCGTCGGCAATTTGAATGGCATTGTCTTTCAGTTAAGCCCGCAGGCGGACGGGAGCTGGAAGGAAAGTACGTTGTGCACATTTGATTTGACCGATTATCCGTCGGGGGGTGTTGTTCTTGACGGCAAGGGAAATATTTATGGGACGACCCAGCAGGGTGGAACCTTCGATTATGGGACGGTTTACAAGGTAAGCCCCGAGAAGGGAGGAAGCTGGAAAAAAACGACAATTTACAACTTCATGGAGCAAGGCGATGGCGCGTATCCTACTGCCCCGTTGATGATCGATGCGAATGGGAATCTTTTCGGTACAACCTTCTTCGGCGGAAAGGATTTTTACGGCGTAGTGTTCGAGTTGAGTCCAAGCGGCGGCAGCTGGAATGAGACTGTGCTCTATACCTTCGGCGGGCCGATTTACGGCCCCTCGGGGGTGGTCTTTGATAAGAAAGGGAATCTTTACGGGATTACTGCGAATGGCGGTACTGGGTGCAATTTCCCAGGTTGCGGCACCGTGTTTAGGTTGACTCCGCAAGCTGGCGGCACTTGGAAGAACACTACCCTGCACAACTTCGAAAGCGCAGACGATGGTTCCGCATCTCAGGAGGTATACCCAGCGGGAGTTCTTTTGGACCCAGCCACTGGTTACATCTACGGGACAACGCAATACGGGGGCGGCAGATATGGTTACGGCACCGTCTTTGAGCTAAAGCCGTGAGTTCTAGCAACAGCCCATCGTTACTTCGCCGGCGGCGGTTAGCGGGGGGCCGAAGGCTTCTCGCGGGGGGGGTGCGCCGTTTGCTGCTGCGATCCAGCGGCCGACTGCATCGAAGACTACCAGTAATACTCCCACGATAAAAATTCCCATCAGGATGGAATCCAGATAACCGGTTAAGACTTGGCCGGGCTTCTGAGTCAGCGGCCAGAAGATATTTTTGATCGATTCTACTCCTGCCGTTAGGGTGGTTGTGGTCACAGCTAGCGCAATGGTGGCTAGCAGTTGGTTGCCGGTTCCGAACAGCGGCCAGAGCGTGGAGATGTTTCCGGTATAGATCAGGTATCCCCAGCCCAGAACCACAACAGAACTGGTCATGAGATTCCCCCATAGCCAGGCGCTGTTGCCGAAGGGCTTGTGCACTTTGGCCATGAGTTCCTGCAGAACGTAGCGGGCTACGCGGGTGCCCGTATCGACCGTGGTGAGGATGAAGAGAGCTTCGAACATGATGGCGTAGTGATACCAGTAGCCCATGAGGCGATCCATGCCGGGGAGGCCGCGAAAGATTTGTGCCATGCCTACGGCTAGCGAAACCGCGCCGCCCGTGCGGCCTGCGAGATGCTCTCCCACTTCGCGGGAGAACATATCGAGATTGACCGTGCTCAAGCCGAGATGACTAAAGACTTGCGGCGTGGTGTTGATGGCGAAGTAGTCGCCGGGATAGAGCGAGCAGGCGGCGATGAGAGCGAGAACCCCCACCAGCGATTCGGCGATCATGGCGCCGTAGCCGATGAAGCGGGCGTCGGTTTCTTGGTCGAGCATTTTGGGCGTGGTGCCCGAGGCTACCAGCGAGTGAAAGCCGGAGATCGCGCCGCAGGCGATGGTGACGAAGAGAAAAGGGAAGAGAGTTCCCTTGATGATGGGGCCGCCGCCGTGAACGTACTGCGTGAAGCTGGGGAATTTGATGTTGGGATGGACCACGAAGACGCCGACGATCAGAACCGCGATGGTGCCGAGTTTCACGTACGTGGAGAGATAGTCTCTCGGTTCCAGCACCAGCCACACGGGGAGCACGGACGCTATGAGACCGTAGATTGCCATTAGGATCGTGATCTGGTGGGGAGTGAATGTCAGGGCTGAGGCGGCGGAGGTTTGCGCTACCCAGTGGCCGGCGACGACTCCGGCGATTAACAGGACTACGCCGAAGATGCTGGGGCCGGTGACGGTGATTTTTCCGGCGTGGCTTTTGAACATCCACCAACCCATGATGACGGCGATGGGGATGGTCATGCCGATGGTGAAGACTCCCCAGGGGCTGTTGGAGAGCGCGTTCACGACCACGATGCCGAGGCCCGCCAGCGTTACTAGAAGAATAAAAAGGACAGCGATCATCGCCACCAACCCGGCGAAGGGGCTGATCTCGGTGCGGGCTAGGTCTGCGAGCGAGCGGCCGCGGTGGCGGATTGAGGCTACTAGTACGGTAAAATCCTGCACGCAGCCGGCTAGGACTGCGCCGATGAGTAGCCAGAGAAAACCCGGGGCGAAGCCGAATTGTGCGGCTAACGTGGGACCCACGAGTGGGCCTGCGCCGGCGATGGCGGCGAAGTGATGGCCGAAGAGCACCCAGCGCGGCGAAGCTACATAGTTGTGGCCGTCGGCATAGGTGTGCGCGGGAGTGGTGCGGCGATCATCGAGCGCCAGAGCTTTTGCGGCGATGAATGCGCTGTAGTAACGGTAGGCCAAGGCGTAGACGCAGAGCGCAGCTAAGAGAACCGGGAAGGTGTTCATGGCTTGGTTCGACGCAGGCAGGAGGTGATGCTGCCAGCTTGTCGAGGGCATCCTACACCTGATTTGGAATCCAGCACAATGACATGCGCGGGCACGGCGGGCACGGGCGGGCACGGGGAAAAAGAGGCGCTGGCAGATCTGCAAGCCGCGTTCGTTCCCGTCGCGGTGAATTCACAATTCACCATCGGGCCCGTAACAGACCCCATGGCCCATGCTAAAATTTCGCGATGCGCTTACGAATAGGCATGCTGTTACTGCTTCTCGCGGCAGGCGCATGGTCGGCCGACACCGTCATCATGCCGCATGAGATTGGCGTTTCCTGTCTCAAGCGCAAGCCCTTTACCGCCATTGCGCGGACGACTCTTACACGGGTGTTCGCCCGCGGAACTCAAAGAACGGTAACTACGGAGGACCACATTGCCAGGGACGCCGAAGGGCGGGTTCTGCGCGAGCAACATTTACCTTGGACTGAAGACCCAAGGCAGCCCGTGTATTACCTCAACATCCTCGACCCAAAGAGAATGAAGAATACCCATATTGATCCTCAGGAACATTCGGCGGTGGAACGGCCCGTGGATGCGAGACACACGTGGGATTATGTTCCCTATGATGGAACTCAGTATCGACTCGCCGAAAGGCCTGGAGTTTCAATCAATACGAAACGACTCAGGAGCCAGCAAATCGCTGGTCTGAAGTGCTGGGGACAGCGCACGACATACGTCTATTCACCGGGTACTTATAAGGGAAATCAGCAGCCGGTCACACGTACTTGGGAGGTTTGGTATGCCAAAGAAATTGGATCGGATGTTCGAATTATCGCTCACGATGGCGACCCAAAAGCTGGCGACCAAGAGACCGATTTAATCGATATAAAGTACGGCGAACCTGATCCCTCAATCTTTGTTCCGCCCGTTGGATATGCCATCCAAAGCTCCCAGCCCTAAAAGTTGCGAGCGTCCGAATCCCTGGCGCCACAATCTTGCATGCAAACCTAGGGTTCGCGCCATCGGAGAGTCACATACGCCGCACAAACATCCCCCCGGCGCGAGAGACGCGCTATAATGCCGGGCGCGGACCGCTGCTGAACCGAAAGGATGGTGTGCGCATATGGCACCAGACAAACAGTCGACAACTCAGGAGCAACATCTGGTCCGCTTGGGCTTGGGGCTTGCCAACTGGAGTGAGCGGTGGTTTCCGGATGCGTTGGTTTTTGCGTTCCTGGGAATCGTGGTGGTGTTTGGGGTTGGCCTTCTGCTTCATCAAAGTCCTGCCAATCTGGCGATCCAGGGCGGGAAGAATTTCTGGGCGCTGGTGCCCTTCACCATGCAGATGGTGATGATCATCATCGGCGGGTATGTCGTGGCCTCGACGCCGATCGTGTATCGCGCCATTCTCGCCCTGGCCGGAGTGCCTAAGACGCCGCGGGGAGCGGTTGCGCTGGTGGCATTGTTATCGATGCTGACGTCGCTGCTCCACTGGGGATTGAGTTTGATTATCAGCGGGCTTTTTGTGCGGGAGTTGGCGCATCGGGTCAAGGGGATGGACTACCGCGCGGCGGGCGCTGCGGCGTATCTCGGCACGGGGGCGGTGTGGGCATTGGGGATCTCGTCCTCCGCGGCCATGTTGATGGCGACGAAGTCGGCCGTGCCGCCGTCGTTGTTCAGCATCAGTGGCCTGATCCCGCTGACGCAAACCATCTTCTTGTGGCAGAGCGTCGCGACCACCACCATCTTGATCTCGGTTTCGGTGCTGATCGCTTATTTATCGACGCCCTCGGTGGAGAATGCTCGGACGGCGGAATCTTACGGAATTCCATACGAGCCGACTCAGTCGAATCTCGAAGCGCGGAGTAAGCCAGGCGAGTGGCTGGAGTACAGTCCGCTGCTGACGGTTCTGGTGGTGGCTTTGTTGGGCTGGTATTTGGTGGATGTATTTCGCACTTCGCCGCAGGGAGCGCTGGCTGCGCTGGATCTGAATACTTATAATCTCATGTTTATCACAGTTGGACTTTTGCTGCACTGGCGGCCGAAGCGCTTTACACGTGCGGTAACGGCGGGCATTCCAGCTACGGGCGGGGTGCTGATCCAGTTTCCTTTTTATGCCGTGATCTTCGGCATGATTGTGGGGACCGGGATTGCCGATACTTTGGCGAAACTGTTCGCTTCGATCAGCACGCACGATACTTATCCTTTATTGGTGGCGACGTATTCGGCCGTGCTGGGAGTTTTTATTCCTTCGGGCGGCAGCAAGTGGGTGATCGAAGCGCCGTACGTCTTGCAGGCGGCGAATCTGCATCGTGTGCATCTGGGGTGGGTGGTGCAGATTTACAACGCATCGGAGGCGCTGCCGAATCTGGTGAATCCTTTTTGGATGCTGCCGCTGTTGGGGATATTGAAATTAAAGGCGCGGGATATTGTGGGTTATGGAGTGTTGCAATTGATCGTGCATATTCCGGTGGTGTTTTTTTTGTGTTGGCTGTTCGCGCGGTATATTCCGTACGTGCCGCCGATGAAGTGAGCGATTGAGCCCGCTGAAGCCGCGCCCTTTCAAAGCCGCCAAGTGCTATTCGCTAACTGCCGCGACGTCGTCAAAGCAGGTGAAAGTCACGAATCTGGTTGAGCAACTTGGCGGTGTCGATAGGCTTGACCAGGTAGGCGTCGCAGAGTACCCGGAAGGACTGGATCACATCCTTTGGGTCGTCGAGGGCGGTGGTCATGATGATCTTCACGCCGCGAGTGGAGAAGGTGCCTCCGGCTTCTTCGAGGGCGCGGATTTCGGAGACGGCGGTGCGGCCATCCATTTCGGGCATCATGACGTCCATGCAGATCACGTCGTAGGGTTTAGCGTCGGCGAGGCTGGCGCGGAAGGCGGCGACGGCCTCCTTGCCGTTGACGGCGACGTGGCATTCGCCATACTTGGAAATAAATGTCTGCAGCAAGAGCCGGCTGGTGAAATCATCTTCGACGATCAATGCGCGCATCTTGGTCCTCCTGATCTTCTTCTGTAAGGCCCGCTTTTTTTAGGGCGCCCTGAAGCAGCTGAAGTTGATCTCGCATCTCGGGCAGCAAGGCGAGAGCATCGCCGAATTCGCCGGCCGACGCGGCGTACTGGGCCTGGGAAGACAGGTCTCGAAGAGCCTTCGCGGATACGGTGGCGGAGGCTCCTTTGAGGGTGTGAGCCTGGCGCACGGCGGCCTCGGCGTTGCGCTGCTCGAGCACTTGCTGCAGGGTGTCGAGTTGGCGCGGGGCGTCGTGCAGAAAGGCGGCGACAACAGTGCGAGCCAGCTCTTCGTCGTACATGAGACGGGAGAGCAATTCCTTGTAGTTGAAGACCGGGTGGTCGAAAACCGGCAAAGCGAAGGCTGGCGACTTGAAAGCGCCAGGCGGGGGCGCGGCTCCTGTATCCGGAGGGAGATTCTCAACGGCAATGGCGGAGGGCTTGATCCATTTCTCGAGAACCTGGGAAAGCTTCGTCACTTCAATGGGCTTCGAAATGTAATCGTTCATGCCGACTTGGAGGCAGCGGTCGCGGTCGCCGCTCATGGCGTCGGCGGTTACGGCGATGATGGGGATTTGCGGATTGCGCACGCCGAAGCGGGGATCGCGAATGCGGGGAGTGGCTTCGTACCCATCGAGAACGGGCATGCGGCAGTCCATCAGGACCAGATCGTAGTCGGCCTGGCGGAGGGCTTGCAGCGCTTCCTCGCCGTTTGCCACGAGATCGGCGTGATAGCCGAGTTTGTTCAGGATGGCGGTGGCTACCCGCTGATTCACAGTGTTATCTTCGGCCAAAAGGATGCGGGCTTGACCGCGGGCTTGAGCGGCCGCGAGAGGCGACGGGCGAGCATCGGCGATCGTCTCGATTGCTTTCGTCGGTGCGGAAGGGAGCGCGCTGGCCGCCGCGGACATGGCCATTTGTTTTTTGAAGACTGCGGTGAACCAAAAAGTCGAGCCTTTGCCGGGTTCGCTGTTAACTCCGATTTGGCCACCCATCAAGGCGACCAGTTGCCGGGAGATGGGGAGGCCGAGGCCGGTGCCTCCATAGCGGCGGGTGCTCGAACCATCGGCCTGCACGAAGGGCTCGAAGAGGGAGTCGGCCTGGTCCTGGCGGAAGCCGATACCGGTATCGCTGACGGTGAAGCGCAATGTCACGTCGTGCTCATCACCATATTCCACCCGCGTCAAGATGGAAACTCCGCCTTTTTCGGTGAACTTGACGGCGTTGCCGACCAGGTTAATCAGAATCTGGCGCAAGCGATTGGGATCGCCCTGCAGCAGGAATGGAGTTGAGGGATCGACCTCGGAGGTGAGCAAAAGACCCTTCTCGCGGGCCTTGAGGGTGAGCACGGCGGCGGAGCTTTCTACCACGCTGCGCAGATCGAAATCGGTGGTCTCGAGGGTTAGCTTGCGGGCTTCAATCTTGGAGAAGTCGAGGATGTCGTTAATCACGGCCAGCAGGGACTCGCCGCTGCTGCGGACCATTTCGGCGTATTGCAGTTGTTCGGGAGTGAGTTGGGTATCGAGGAGCAGGCCGGCAATGCCGATGACGCCGTTCATGGGAGTGCGGATTTCATGGCTCATGTTGGCGAGGAACTGGCTCTTGGCGCGATTGGAGGCTTCGGCAGCTTCTTTGGCGCCGCGCAAGAGTTGTTCGTTGCGTTTGCGCTCGGTGATGTCCACGAAAGTGACCACGGCGCCGACGGCCTCTCCGGCGCGATAGAGAGGATGAGACCAATATTCGCAGGGGAAACTGGTGCCGTTCTGCCGCCAGAGCACTTCGTCCTCGATATGAATGCCCTGGCCGCGGCGGAAGGCTTCATAGATCTTGCAGCGCTCGGCGGGGTAAGCGGAGCCATCGCCGCGGGTGTGGTGTATGAGTTCGTGCATGTTCTTTCCCAGAAGCTCGGAAGAGTCGAGATAACCCAGGAGGCGGAGGCAGGAGGGATTGCAGAAAGTGCAATCGCCGCGCAAATCGATGCCGTAGACGGCTTCTGGAACGGAATTCAGCAGCAGGCTGATGAGTTCGCCGCTTTCGCGACTTTCTTGTTCGGCGCGCCGGCGTTCGGTGATATCGACCAGGCTGCCTTCGATGATTCCGCCGGAGGGGGAAGAATCGTCGATGAGAGCGAGATTGGCGATGACCCAGACGGGCTTGCCGTCCTTGCGGCGGAATTTCATTTCGTGATTGGTAAGGTTTTTCTGGTGCTTCAATTTCGCCAAGAATTTCCCACGATCCGAAGCGCTTTCGTATAAAGCGGCCGCGGTCAGGCGCAGGACCTCTTCAGGGGAGTCGTAACCGAACATGCGGGCTGCGGCCTGATTGCACTCCCGAAGGTGGCCATCAAGGGTGCTGCTGAAGACGCCGGCGAGGTTGCGCTCGAAGAGAAGGCGGTAGCGGGCCTCGGATTCGCGAACCGCCTGCTCGGCGAGTTTAAGGCTGGTGATGTTCTCGTGGGACAAGACCACGCGGCCTATGCCCTCTTCGACGAAAGGAGTCACTCGCAGCAGGAACCAGCGTCTCTCGCGAGGGCTGTGGCAGGGATACTCCAGTAAGAACTCGCCGCGGTCGCCGTCGATAGCTTGGCGAATACCTTCGGCGGCGGAATAGGCGGTCGCATCTTCGACCGCGGAGTTTCGGCAGACTTCGAGGTAATTGGTGCCCACTCCGCAGGAAAGCAGGTCGCCGCCATTGGCCGCGGCAAAACGGCGCCAGGCGGCGTTGACGGCGACGACCTGGCCCTTCTGGTCGAGGATGGCAACATGGGAGGACAAAGCGTCGAGGATGGATTGCAGGAATTCCTCGGACTCGCGCGCGGTTTGCTCGGCGCTCTCGCTGCGCTCCAAGCTCAATTTTAATGCATCTTCGTTGCGCCTGCGCTCGGTGATGTCGCGGTAGGTCCAGATTCGCCCGTAACGATTGCCGAGGCGATCGATTACGGGAGCGGAGTAACGGTCCAGAACGGTTCCGTCCTTGAACTCAAGTTCGTCGCGGCCGGTTTCGTCGGGATGATGGTAGAGATAGTTGGTGCGGGTGAGGAAAGAATCGCGATCCTTAACCCGGGAAGCCACGTGATTGAGCAGGAGTTGGTTGTCGCTGTCGGCGAGAATCTCGGGAGGAATTCTCAGCAACTCGGTCAACTTCTGATTGCGCATGAGCCGTTGGCCGTTTTCGTTCACGACCTGAATGCCGTCGATGGTCGAGTTCGCCTGGGCTTCGAGGAATGCGGTCTTGAATCTGAGGTCGGCGTCGAGACGCTTGCGCTCGGCGATGTCGCGAGCGATTTTTGACGCTCCTACGATTGCGCCGGCTCGGTCTTTGATGGGTGAAATGGTAACGGAAACGTCGATCTTGCTGCCATCTTTGCGGACGCGGACGGTTTCGAAGTGGCTGAAGCTTTCGCCTCGGCGGATGCGCTCCATGATGTCGGATTCTTCGTCGGCGCGCTCCGCAGGCAAAAGCATGCGCACGGGTTGGCCGATGGCTTCCGCAGCGGAATAGCCAAACAATTTCTCCGCGGCTGAGTTCCAGGAGGTGATGCTTCCGTCGAGGGTCTTGGTAACGACGGCGTCGTTGGAGGATTCGACGGCGGCGGCAAGGCGTTCGAGCGTTTCTTCGGCGTGCTTGCGCTCGGTGATGTCCTGGACGATGCCGAACATTCGGGTCGCTTTGCCGGCGGAGTCCCGCCACAGGTCGCCGCGGCCCCAGGTCGAACGAATCTCCCCGTTGGCACGAACGATCCTGCACTCGAATTCCCATGTTTCTCCCCGCCTTATGCTGCCCTGAAAGCTCGCCCAGACTCTTTCCCGGTCATCGGGATGGACGTGGCGCAGGAAGATGTCAAAATTCCACTCTGGCACAGGGGAGGAATAGCCGAAGATTTGATCGTGCACCAAAGATCGGCTGGCCTGCAGCGTGGTGAGATCGAGCGACCAGTCGCCGACCTTGGCGGTTGACAGCGCGAAAGTCCTCCTCTCATCGCTCTCGCGCAGGGCCTCTGCCGCGCGCTTACGCTCGGTCATGTCGAGCACGAAGGCGAAGAGGTATTCTTCTCCATCGAACTGCAGGTAGGTCGAAATGACTTCGACGGGGAAAATCCGCCCTTGTTTGGTTTGCTCAACGGTTTCGAGGGTGACCGAACCACGGGCTTTTATGTCGTTCCAGAAGCCTGCCCAAGCCTCTTTGGGAAAGAGGGGATCAATGTCGGGAATCGAAAGGGAGAGAAGTTCCTCGCGGGTGTAACCCAGGGAGCGGCAGGCAGCTCGGTTGGCGAAAACTATGCGAGCGGCAGAATTGACCCAAAAGACGGAGTCGGAGGCATGGTTCAAGGAAAATTGCGCCAGCCGGAGTTCTTTTTCTGCGAGCTTCTTGCCGGTTTCGAGAGCGGACTGGGTGGCGCGAGCTTCGGTAACGTCGCGCTGCACGGCGATAAAGTTAGTGACGGCGCCACTCTGGCCGCGCACCGGCGTGATCGACATGGTGGCGGTATAGAGGCTGCCGTTTTTGCGGCGATTGACGAGTTCTCCGCGCCAGACCTCGCCCGCGAGGATGGTCTGCCATAGCGCCCGGTAAAAAGAGGGGTCCTGGCGGTCGGACCTGAGCAGCCGGTTATTTCTTCCTAATACTTCCTCAGCGCTGTAACCGGTGGACTGGCTGAAGGCTGGGTTGACATACTGAATGATGCCGCGGTGATCAGTAATAATGATGGCTTCATCGATTTGCGCGACGGCAGCGGCAAGTAAAGCAAGGTTTGCGGGTGCGGCGGCGGGCGCGGTTGCCTCCTGCGCCTCAACCGGAGTGCGAGGGTGGGGGCGTGTTGGCTGACTGGAAGACACGAGGGGCGTGGGTGGTCTTGGGTTCTATCGGCAGGGTGAGAGGGGGACTTCAATGCGCTTCGGGCTTCAGCGGAGGCCCGCGGTTGAACGGGGCACGTGCTCACAAGTGGTCTGGTTTGACCAGACATCCAACTTTTCATCCCCTATGCTTAAGCCAAGAATAGAGCGAGAACCGGTGGAATACGTTTCGCCCGACCCTCTTTTCGCCTTCCACAAACCAGGCCCCTGAGTCAGGTACTGTTTCTCTTGTAGGACCTCCCAAGACAGTTGCATGTATATTCGGAGGCCTCAATGAAGTTATTTTGGTCCGTGGCTGCGATCGCGGTCCTGGTTTTAGCTGGAGTGTTGTACGTGAGCGACCGAAACCAGAGCGGAAAGGATCGAAGCGGAACGGCCGCTGGGGAGCCAAGCGGTGGAGTCCATTCAGAAGCCATTCCAGTTGCATCCAGAGTCGGTACGGGACACGATTTTGTGCCTGGCGGCCTGCTTTCGGTTGCACAATTTCGGCGATCTCTTCGAGCCGACGCGGCATTGGCGGCGCAATTTCCGGAATTCAACTTCAGCCGGGCTCGCTTCGGGTATATGAGCAAGGATACTTGCGCCTTTGTCGCCTATCGAGTCGCCGCCAAATTCGGCTGGACCAGACACTGCATCGTGCTGAGGAAGAACGAAGTGGTCCTCACCGATGGGCGCTATACACTGCGGGCTCGATGCGGGAACCTGATTTCTGGAACGACGAAAATTCCGCTGCTGCCGCAACCCGTGCAAGACGAAATCGACAAAACTAACACGGCACCAACTCCAGGGGGTTATGGCGTGGCTGTGCTTCCGGTGCTTCCTGATGTTCCGGGGACGGATTCGCTCCTGAGTCCGGGTGCACTTCCTGTTTCGCCGGGGCCGATCACCGGCTTTGAGCCGTTTCCCATCGGTCCAGGTCCGGTAGCCGGCCCGCTGCCTCCGGGCGGTGTTCCCCTGCCTTGCTGCGGTCCGACAGGGGTGCCCATGCCCATACCTACACCCATACCCGTCAGTGTGCCGGACGGCGACAAGTGTATGGGACTTATAGGAGGGTTGGTGTTGATCGTGGCCGGAGTGTACTACGTAACCGAGAGAAAACGAGCCCGAAGATAGGAACGGGAATGCTCAAGAGATGAATTGGTGGACCTGGTCGGGATCGAACCGACGACCTCTTCCATGCCATGGAAGCGCGCTCCCAGCTGCGCCACAGGCCCACGATCGCACAACGCCGAAAAAGCCTAGATCGACGATTCGGGATCGAAGGGAAGTGCTGGGTTATTTTCGCCCACATGGGCGGGATAGTCAACGTAAGCTGCTTCTTAGATTCTTTGTGAACTCCGCGCGGTTGTTCTCGGCGCACTCCGCGATTCAGGCTCTTAGGGCGGGGTTCCTAAACCATTTATCGGGGCGAGCGCCGAGGAAGGGCCGAGGAGTTCGAGGAGAAGACTCGGGGTCCGGAGCGCAAAGTGAGTTCTTTCCTGATTTCTTTGGTTGGTTTCCACAGGCTGGTTCTGGCATAATTGTCCGTGCACCCCACCTGCACCAATTTTCAATCACAATTTAGAGCGAGGAAGAGATGCCAGCGAAGTACATCTTTGTGACGGGCGGAGTTGTGTCTTCATTGGGCAAGGGATTGGCGGCGGCTTCGATCGGCTGCCTGCTGGAGAGCCGCGGGTTGAAGGTGAACCTGATGAAGTTCGACCCTTATTTGAACGTCGATCCGGGGACGATGTCGCCGTTTCAGCATGGCGAAGTGTTTGTGACCGACGACGGCGCGGAAACCGACCTCGACCTCGGCCACTACGAGCGCTTCACCCACGCCAAACTGTCTCGCGACAATAATTGGACCACCGGGCGCCTATACGAGCAGATCATCGCCAAGGAGCGGCGCGGGGATTATCTGGGCAAGACCGTGCAGGTGATTCCGCATGTGACCAATGAAATCAAAGCGGCGATGAAGAAAGTCGCGCAAGATGTGGATGTGGCGATTGTCGAGATCGGCGGCACCGTAGGCGACATCGAGTCGCTACCGTTTATGGAAGCGATCCGGCAGATGCGGCAAGAGTTGGGGCGCGAGGACACGCTGTTCGTGCATGTGACCCTGGTGCCGTTTATTGCCGCTGCGCAAGAACTTAAGACCAAGCCGACGCAGCACTCGGTGAAGGAGTTGCTGAGCATCGGGATTCAGCCGGATATTCTTTTGTGCCGCACGGATCGTTTTCTGGCGAAGGAGATTAAGTCGAAGATTGCGCTCTTCTGCAACGTGCAGGAAGAGGCGGTGATCACGGCTAAGGATGTGGCTTCGGTGTATGAGGTGCCGCTGGTGTTTGCCAATGAAGGCGTCGATACGCTGGTGCTGAAGTATTTGCGTATGGAGGCCAAGGATCGCGATCTTTCGAAGTGGGAAGACATTGTGCATCGCGTCTACAACCCGAAGGACACGGTCACGATCGGAATCGTGGGAAAGTATGTGGAGTATGAAGATTCGTATAAGTCCTTGAAAGAGGCGCTGATCCATGGCGCGCTGGCGCACAATCTGAAATTGCAGGTGAACTGGATTGAGGCCGAGGGGCTGGAAAGCGGCGACGGAAATAGCAACGATGCGCAGCTCGAGAATTATGACGGGATCCTGGTTCCGGGAGGCTTTGGCAAGCGCGGGATTGAGGGGATGCTAATTGCGATCCGCTACGCGCGTGAGAATAAGGTTCCTTACTTTGGAATTTGCCTGGGCATGCAGACGGCTTGCGTGGAATTTGCCCGCAACGTGGTGGGACTGGCGGAGGCGAATTCGAGCGAGTTCGACCCGGCGACACCGCATCGCGTGATCTACAAGCTGCGCGAGTTGCGCGGCGTGGAGGAACTGGGGGGCACGATGCGCCTGGGCGCGTGGCCTTGCAAGATCGAGCCCAACACGCTGGCGCAGAAAATTTACGGCAAGCTGGAAATCAGCGAGCGCCATCGCCATCGCTACGAATTTAATCGCGAATACGAGGAGCCGATGGTGGCGGCCGGGCTTAGAATTTCCGGCTCGACGCCGGATGGAACTTACGTGGAGATGGTGGAGTTGCCGGATCATCCGCATTTCATCGGCTGCCAATTTCATCCGGAGTTCAAGTCGAAGCCGTTGGAGCCGCATCCTCTGTTCAGTTCGTTTATTGCGGCGGCTTATAAACATGGGACGCAGCGGCGGACGGAGAAAGAAAACGCGAAAGTGGAGATGTTTCATCGTCCGGAAAGAGTTGCGCGCAGGTAAATGTTGCCTACTTCCTTCCAAGTCGGCGATGTTCGCATCGGCTCCGGCGATTTATTTCTGATTGCCGGGCCATGCGTGATCGAGAGCGAAGAGCACGCCATTCGCATGGCCGAGATTATCAAGGGAGTTACGCGGGCGCTGGGTCTACCGCTTATTTTCAAAGCCAGCTACGACAAGGCGAATCGCACTTCGATTCGAAGTTTTCGCGGTCCGGGAGTCAAAGAGGGCCTGCGGATTTTGAAGAAAATTAAAGACGAATTGCAGTTGCCGGTGCTGACGGATGTGCACGAAGTCGGGGATGTGGCGAAGGTCGCTGAGGTTGTGGATGTTCTGCAGATCCCAGCATTTTTGTGCCGGCAGACCGATTTAGTGGTCGCGGCGGCGTTGAGCGGCCGTGCCGTCAACATCAAGAAGGGGCAATTTGTTTCTCCCGGGGATATGCGGCATGCGGTGGAAAAATGCCGCGAGGCGGGGAACCCGCAAGTCTTTCTCACCGAGCGCGGGACAAGTTTTGGCTATAACAATCTGGTGGTCGATATGCGCTCGCTCGCTATCCTGCGCAAGTTCGCGCCGGTGGTTTTCGATGCGACGCATTCGGTGCAGTTGCCTTCGGCGCAGGCGGATGAGCACGGGCCGGCGGTGA
This sequence comes from Candidatus Sulfotelmatobacter sp., assembly GCA_049513475.1. Taxonomy (GTDB): domain Bacteria; phylum Acidobacteriota; class Terriglobia; order Terriglobales; family Acidobacteriaceae; genus Sulfotelmatobacter. The sequence goes on from JBEKWC010000062.1 coordinate 15,858, forward strand.
GCGGCGGTCAACCTGAGTTTATTCCTGTGCTGGCTCGTGCCGCCGTCGCGGCTGGCGTGGATGGGGTGTTTCTCGAAGTGCACGACAATCCCAAAGAAGCGAAATCTGACGGAGCCAATGCATTGGAGTCTACCAAGCTGCGCGAGGTGTTGAAGGAATTGCTGGCGGTGCGCAAGGCGCTGGACGTGGCGTGGGCTACGCCCTGAAGGGCATACTGTCGCTCGAAACGACAATTCGACCCAGTGCTTCGGCGCCGGGTCGCGAGACAAATCGAGGTCGTCCCGGAGGGATGACATAGACTAGCCGAGCGCATGGGACGGATCGGAGGAAATAGGGTATTTTCGCAGGAATTCGATGAACTCTTCATCGAATCCCCGCCTTTGCCGCCTTTCATGATGCGCCTTCTGATTTGATTCTTGATGTACCGCGCGTCCTCCGTTTGGGAAGCGCTGACGCTGAAGGCTTCGTAACCCTTTTGCCAGACAAGGCGCTCTTTCGTCGCGCTGGTGTCGTTGATTAATTTTTTCGACCAACTACCCTTCAAGAACTGAATCGCCTTGGACAAAGGCAAAGTCGGAGGCAGAATTAGGCGCGCATGCACTTGGTCCTGTTCTCTGCCAACGACGCGTGCCTCGAAGCCTTGGTTAGGAGTGATTCCCGTCATAGAGGGCCCATAGTTTGGGCTAAAACTCGTCCGGTAGGCACCTGGAACTTAAGAGCGGCTCTGTAGACTCCGGGTAAAACAGCGCGTTTCACGATAAGCGAAGCGTTCGGCATGGGGCTGTGACGGTTGTCACGATGCCCTGTGGAGAACCAAATGCTCGTTTTCCCGTATGCTAGATTTGAATCTTCCCATGAGAGAAGTTGCCAACAGGGCATTGAATGTGGCTACGATGCGCGGCGCGAGTTACGCCGATGCGCGCATTGTGAGCCAGAGAAGCCGCGCGCTTACCACGAAGAACGGCAAGGTCGGGAGTGCGTCGGATGCCGAGTCCGAAGGCATGAGCGTGCGGGTGCTGGCCGATGGTGCGTGGGGATTCGCCGCCTCGGAACATATGTCGCGCGTCGGCGCGGAAGCTACGGCCGCGCGTGCGGTTGAGATCGCCCGGGCCTCGGCGCGGGTTAAGCAGGAAGACGTTCGACTCGCTCCAGAAAAAGCCGTGACGGCCGAGTGGACTACGCCGCATTTGATCGATCCCTTCTCGATTTCGGTCGAAGAGAACATTGCATTGCTGTTGAAGATCGACTCCGAGTTGCGCGCCGTGGCCGGTGTGACTCTCGCGGAAACGAATCTCAATTTCAATCGCGAGGAGCAATGGTTTTTATCGTCGGAAGGTTCCGATATTCAACAGACGAAGTATTCGGCGGGTGCTGGTTACGCTGCATACGCGTTTGCGGGCAACGAGATTCAGAAGCGGTCGTATCCGAATTCTTACGGCGGACAGTGGCAGAATAAAGGATATGAGTTGATCGAAGAGTTGAAACTGGTCGAGAACGCGCGGCGTATCGCGGAGGAGGCGGTGGCCCTGCATCATGCCGAGCAGTGTCCGGACGGCGTGTTCGACATCATTCTCGACAGCTCGCAGCTGGGCTTGCAGATTCACGAATCGATCGGGCATCCGATTGAGCTTGATCGCGTCCTGGGCATGGAGGCGAATTTCGCGGGGACTTCATTTCTCACGCTTGACAAACTACGCACTCTGCGTTACGGCAGCGAGATGGTGAACGTGGTCGCGGATGCGCGCCAGGAGCACGGGCCGGGGCTGGGCACATTTGGTTTCGACGATGAAGGCGTTCCGGCGCAATGCACGCCCATTATTACCAACGGACTATTTACGGGCTATCTCAGCTCGCGCGAGACCGCGCACACCATTGGTGAGAATCGCTCGGGGGGAACGCTGCGCGCCGAAGGCTGGAATCGCTTGCCCATGATTCGCATGACGAATATCAGCCTGCTGCCGGGCGAGAAGCCGCTTAGCTTGGAGCGGCTGATCGCTTCCACCGATCGCGGTTTTCTCATGCAGACCAATCGGTCGTGGTCGATCGACGACAAGCGCTACAACTTTCAATTTGGCTGCGAGATTGGGTGGGAGATCAAGGGCGGCAAGCGCGTGCGCATGGTGAAGAACCCATCGTATTCGGGCATTACGACGGAGTTCTGGAATGCGCTGGAGGCGATTTGTTCGCGCGACGAGTGGACTCTGTGGGGCACGCCGAATTGCGGCAAAGGTCAGCCGCAGCAGGTGATGGGCACGGGGCATGGGGCAGCGCCATCGCGGTTTCGCGGGGTCAAAGTGGGAAGCGCATATCGGAGCATGTGACATCCGCCACAAAGTATTTTATGGAGCGTGGATTGGCATTCAGCGCTCAGTACTCGGCATTCAGCCCGTGAAAGGAGCTGCCGCGATGAAGGATTTTAAGGATTTGCGGGTGTGGCACAAAGACCATTCGCTCGTTTTAGGTTCTTACCGAAACACAAGTGGATTTCCGAAACAAAAGTTTATGGCATTACCTGCCAAATCCGAAGGTGTGCTGCCTCCATCGCCGCCAGTATCGCGGAGGGATACGGCAAGCGCGGTAACGGAGAGTTTCAACGTTACTTCAACATAGCTGCCGGATCAGCCGGCGAATTGGAGTATCGCTTTCTTGTGGCACGCGAACTCAACTTCCTGGATGAAATGAATCCTCAGCTGTTGAATGACGGAGTTGTGGAGGTAAAGCGCATGCTGGCGTCGCTAACTCGCAAGTTTGAAGTTGAGAGGTTGGCAGGCTGAATGCTGAGTGCCGAGTGTTGAATGCTCACTAGAGACCAAGCCGCCGCGATTTTCGATCGCATCAAAAAGCTCGCTTCCGCCGATGAGGTCGAGGTTCTGATTTCTGGCGGGCGCTTTGCGCTTACACGCTTTGCCAACAATGTTATCCATCAGAACGTCGAAGACGAGAATCATGTGGTCTCGGTGCGGACGGTTTTTGGAGGACGGACGGCGCGCGCTTTCACGAATAAATTTGACGATGAGAGTCTGCGGCGCGTGGTGGCATCTTCGGAGAATTTGGCGAAGGTGCAGCATCCTGATCCCGATCTCTTGCCCATGCCGGATTCCCGCGAGGCTCGGGCGGGCGAGGTGCCCGCCAACGCCCAGGCGTTGCCTCCGCGGCACTTTGCGGAGACCGCTGCGATCACGCCTCAACTGCGCGCCGAGGGCGTAAAAGCGATTGTCGAAGTCGCTCGCCGACATAAGCTCACTACCGCCGGCATATATTCTTCTTCGGACTACGTCGAAGGTATTTTCAATTCGCGCGGCCTCAGTGAATGGCATCGTCAGACCCTGGCGGAAGTTTCCATCACCATGCTAGGCGAAGATTCTTCGGGATGGCAGAAAGCGAATTCGCCCGACGTGAAGAACCTCGATCCGCTGACGCTGGCCGAGACTGCGGCGCAGAAAACCTTGAACTCGGCGAGGCCGGCGGAGATTCCGGCAGGCAAATACACGGTGATTTTCGAGCCTGCGGCCGTGCTCGACATCGTTGGGTTCATGTTCTTTGACTTTTCCGGGATGGCGATTCTGGACCAGCGTTCTTTTCTCAGCGGGCGCGTCGGAACGCAATTGTTCGGCGAGAACATCACGATCTGGGACGATGTGACGCATCCTCTGCAAACTGGAGCTCCGTTTGATGGTGAAGGCATGCGGCGACAGCGCGTGCCGCTCGTAGAGAAAGGAATCGTGCAGCGAGTGGTTTATGCGCGGGCGACCGCCGAACGCATGAAGCGCTCCGAGGATAAAGATAAAGTTGGACCGATCGCAGCCACGGGCCACGCTTTTGCGCAGCCCAACGAAATGGGCGAGATGCCGCTGAACATTGTTTTTGCGGCGCCGAACCATCCCCAAACGCTGGCGCAGATGGTCACTTCGACCGAACTCGGCGTACTGGTGACGCGCTTGTGGTACATCCGCGAAGTGGATCCCTACGAAAAAATCGTCACTGGCATGACCCGCGACGGCACGTTCCTGGTGGAGAACGGGCGCGTCGCGCGGGGCGTGCGCAATTTTCGTTTCAACCAGAGCCTGATCCACATGCTCGCCAGCGTCGACGCCATGAGCGTTCCCGGCCGTTCGTGCGGCGAAGAGTCGTTCGATATGGTGGTGCCGGCGATGAAGGTGCGCGATTTTAACTTCACCGAAGTGACCAAGTTTTAACCCGGGCCGCGCATCCTCCCAGGCTATGTTTTCGCCCATCCTTGAGCTTCTTAATAGGATCACCTGAGGCTCCGGCAGTGGTTGGTGAATTCCGTCTAATACATTCATTCACAAGCGGTTAGCACCCTTCCGTTCCATGACTTCGGTAACTTTGCACCTCTGGTTCGGGGGTGTACGCTGCCCTTGAGTTCTGGAAAAGACTGCCGGGCCCGGCAGAAATAATTGGGAGACAAGTTGGCCCGGAATCCGGACGCGCACGAGGCGAAAAGCGCTCCAGAAGAGGATCGTTAGAAACCGTGGCGGGAGAGGCAGCAGAAGAGCAACTGACGGGGGACGCGCAAGCGCAAGCTGCGATCAAGCACTATGCCGAAATGCAAAGTGCGCCGCGGTTTCCTTTGCATCTTCCGGTGGCATTGAAGTCGCAAGGGGAAGCGTGCACGGCGGAGACGCAGAACATCTCGGCCAACGGAGTTCTTTTTGCCATGGACCGCGACGTTCCGGTGGGATCGATGGTGGACTTTACGATTCTGCTTCCCGGAGACGTGGTTGGTTCCAAGTGCGATGTGCAGATCGATTGCCATGGACGCGTGGTTCGCAGCTTTGAGGACAAAGGGCGCCGTGGCGTGGGCGTAGTGATCGACGAATATCATTTCGAGCGAGCGTAGGAAACTGATGGCCAGCACTTCGGTCCGAGCGGGAGAAAATCACGGGCTGCCGGTGGACAGCGGAACGCGCCAGTTGATTCGCGTAATTCTGGCGGACACGCAGGCCATTTTCCGTGCCGGACTGCGAAAGATCTTCGCCCTCGAAGACGATATTCGCGTGGTGGGGCAGGCCGAGACGTTGCCGCAGACGCAATCCGCGGTGACGAAGTTTTCCGCCGACATTTTGATCTTCGAGTCGGCCCTGGCGCCGAATCCGGTGGAAGCGGTAACCGAACTGCTGCGCCAGTCGCCGCAACTGAAGATCGTGGTCGTCACCCCGGCATCGGACGAACAACTCACCCTGGAATTGTTTCGCCGCGGAGCGCATGGCATTTTGTCGCGCGAGGTCGAGCCGGAAATTTTTGTCGATTGCCTGCGCAAGGTTGCGTCTGGCGAACCCTGGCTGGAGAGCCAGGCCATTCATTGGGTGATGGAAGCTTATCGCGGCCATAATCTGCGGCCTTCGGGAGTGCGCTCGAAAGTGCAACTCACGCCCAAGGAAATGCTGATCGTTTCCTGCGTAACCCAGGGCATGAAGAATAAAGAGATCGCGGTGCGCGTAGGCACCACGGAGCAGGTAGTAAAGAACTATCTGCGAAAAGTGTATGACAAGTTGGGCGTGGCCGATCGCCTGGAGCTGGCGCTCTATTGCCTGAGCCATCATGTGGTCGACGGAGTCAAAACGCCGGCTCTTCCGGCGACACCTCCCACTGCCGCCCCCGTGAACGGTCCGGCGCCGGCGCCGGAAAATGGCAACGCAGCCGGAGCCGTAGCCGCCGGCAGCGCTGGTTTGAATGCTGCGAACCATCCTCCTGCGAACTCTAATTTCAACCTGCGGCTTCCCATCGCACCCGAGAAACTTTCCTGAGAGGCTATTGAAGATGTTTTCGAGTGCCTGTATGTAGGCAGGACACACGAGTGTGTGCGCTTGCGGAGCGGTTGGCGCATTTGCGCGCTCGCTCCGCCGAAAGTAGAATGAAGTTGCGCCGGGTGGGCGAAGTTCGATGTCTGCTCCGGCAGGATGCACTTCCGGAAGCCAGCGTTGTCCCAGGTTTTTCGCCGGAGAGATGGCCGAGTGGCTGAAGGCGCACGCTTGGAAAGCGTGTTTACTCGAAAGGGTAACGTGGGTTCGAATCCCACTCTCTCCGCCAGTTTTTTTTCTAAGTGGTTGAGTGTACTACGGTTATCTACCATCAAAACCCAGTGTGACCGACACTGTGACCAACTTCACGGAATCGGGGGTTTGCGATGGCAAACAGGGAAGTCAATCTCACCAAGCGGGTCCTAGTCGAAGGACAATACCGGAACTGCCCGCCTGTCTATTCGGACAACGGGCGTATCAAGCAGGATTGGGTCCTTGTCAACGGGCAGCCGGAGCACCTCAAAGAAGGAAATTACTGGCTTCGCTGGCGCGAAGGCGAGAATCACATTCGCATTTCGGTCGGGAAGAATGCCGCTGACGCCGTAGCCCGAAAATTAAGGCAGGAACAGGTTCTCCGCACGAAGGCACTCGGCGTGGAGGTCGTTGAACCCGAGTCCTCTGATTCGTCCTCGCTGGCCCGGTCGATCCGTGAATATCTCGCCGACATCAAACTGACGAAGAAGGCGAAGACTCACGCTGCGTATCAACGGTCTTTGGAACTGTTCTCTGAGTCGTGCCGCAAACCCAGAGTCGAAAATATCAACCGCCGTGACATGCTGCAATTCGCCGCTTTTCTCCGTTCGGAAAAGGAACTCGAACCCCGCACGGTTTGGAACAAATTCTCGAACGTAATGTCTTTCCTCAAGGCTCAAGGTGTGCGTAATTTAGTCACGAAAAACGACTGGCCGAAATTCACTGAGGACGAGCCGGAGGTTTACGAAGAGGAACACTTGAAACCGTTTTTCGACGCTTGCGACGAAGAAGAACGCCTTTGGTTCAAGTTTTTCTTGCAAACCGGGATGCGGGAGCAAGAAGTAATGCACGTCTCGTGGGCGGACATAAGTCTGTCACAGGCAATCGTGACAGTCCGTTACAAAGCGGAATATGGGTTCAGCCCGAAAGCGTACAAGGGCCGCGAGATTCCAATCCCCGATACCCTCGTTTTGCGGCTTAAGGAACACAAAGCCAAAGCAGACAAGACTTGCGGTCTGGTGTTTCCAACCTCGGGCTGCAAACCGAAACTCAACTTTCTGGACGACTGCAAGGCGGTTGCGGAACGGGCCAAGCTGGACCCGAGCGAATATTGGCTGCATAAATTTCGGGCGACGTTCGCGACGTGGGCGCTTTGGAAGGGCACCGACCTTCGTACGGTTCAGCAATGGCTCGGGCACTCGGACATCGAGTCAACCATGCGCTATCTGAAACCTTCGCGGAGCCAGGCGACGAGGGATAAGGTCAACGAGATTTTTGCAGATTGAGGTGCGAATCGCCTTATATCACTTCGCCTAGTGGCCGAATGCGGCGGTTTGCTAAAAAACCGCCTTGACCCCCTACAACGTGAGGGTAAACGGTTTCACCTTCTACTTCGGAGGGGGCACTCGCTTCGCAAGACCTTCAAGATAGTTTGCTAGCCCGTCTCTAGGCAAGGCGGCGAATTGCTCGTCGCTCTTATCAATGGGTGTCCACCGCTCCAGTGGTATCCGCTTCAGCATCTCTTTTCGGAGGAACGCCGCCGTTCGTAATAGCCCCTCCCACTTTGCTTGATATTCCTTATCGATTTGTTGGTACTGAACGCCATACTTTTCCTGTATTCGGCTGACACCTTCCTTGTAATCTGGGTGGCTCTTTATATAAAGGGCCTGTTCTTCCCACTCAAAATTATGGGCATTTTGCTGTGCTGCATTCAGTTCCGTTTGCCAACTACGAAGTTGCTCGGCAATCTGAGGTGCCAACGTCAGTGCCAAAACTTCCTGCGAAAGATTATCCGCTTGTTGCTGAGCGGTCTGTGCCGTTTGTTGGAGATTGGCTATCAAGCGTGGGTCGTGCTGCTCTTTTGCTGCCTCGGTATCTTTTCGCAGAGTTGCGATGTCGGAGGTCAGCGATGCGATGATTGGCAAAGTTCCATACATAGCGGTAATAAGGTTGCTGGTATTCGCCCTTAGCCCTTTAACTTCGGTTTGTAAATCTTCCCTCTCTTTTGCGTTCCTAGTGCGTTCGGCTAGAACCGTCGCTGCATTGTCTTTGTCCAAAACGATGCCCATGACTGTATAACCGCCAGCAAGCAACGCAAAGAATACCCATAAGGCCATGCGATATTTTTTTGAAAACATCTCACTAACAAGAGAGGACAAGAATATCAAGACACCTCCCATAATTTCGTAGATGTAATGATCCATAGGCAACCCCGTTTGACTTCACGTTGTTTATGCTGCTACATTTTAAACGGCTGCACACTTCTCGACTTAACGCGCCGCAAGCACTTGGGAGCGTTCACTGAGAGTGGGGAATGCCCAGTAACTTCAGCCATAAGAATGTGTATGAAGCCTCGGCCCTTTCTGGCAGTCCGAGGCTCGCAGGACTGCTAGCGACGCTGAAGTAACGGCACCGCAAAACACCTTTTCGCTGGGCTGCCAGCAGCGGAGAATGGTGGCTTGCGCGATGCTTCTC
>JBEKWC010000062.1:24357-32078 GCA_049513475.1 Candidatus Sulfotelmatobacter sp.
TCCCGTCTGATGTCTTCTCGAACGTCACCAGTCACCCGTGGTGGTCGATCTTAACGATTCTCCTCGCTAGAGGTAGATGGTCACCAAAAGCCATCTCCGCGCGATTGGATGGTTGGGGAAAGTTGCACGATAAACTTTGCAATTTCATCGCGGCATGCCATCTCAGACATTGCCAACTCAAGGATCGACTCGCTGAGAATCGCAGTCGATTGTCAGGGGAGCACCGGGAGAGAGCCTTCGCGGAGCCAAGCGATCAGAGATAAGGTTGACGGGATTCTTGCGGATCAAGGCGCGAGTCGCGAGCATTTCCTGGCCTCCGATCACGTTTGGACGATTGCCGATTTGATCCGAGCGGAGTAATATCTCAGCCTGTGCCACTCTTTGAAGACAGGATCGAAGTCATCCCTAACGGGGACAGCGGACCGGAGATAGCGTGCAACCACTGTCATCAACTCGCTGACCGGGCCGAGACTATTGGCGATTTCCCCTATCTCTTGATGTGCCCAGTCGGGAGAGTTACGTTAGGGGAGTGGGACAACCTCGACCAAAGAGAGGCCGAAATTTTGGCTTTTCGCCTCCGCTATCGTTGACCTTCTGGCGTGACGATTCGGGCTGTGGAGTAGTCTTCCCAGGGAAAAACTCGTTCACTCGGACAACCTCGGATACAAGAAACTTTACGAAGGCGGCTTCGCCGCCCTTAACTGGCTTACGAACGTGCCAAGAACCCCGATCTTGGCATAAATGAGATTACAAATACTGCCTCCCTTGGCGTTGTGGCCGGACGGATATGTCGTGCTCGGTGACTCCGCCTCATCAAATTGCTGAGCAAAGCGATCCCCGAGATTTGGAAACCACGGCAACCCGCACTTCCGCTTCCCAAGCGCTTTCTTTCTCCTCAATTAGCTGCGCGTTGTCATCTTTCATGAACTCAGCCGCGATCTTTTGCGCCTCATCAATGAACTGAGCTAGTTGGTCCGCGACACCCGAAGTTGAGCCATGCAGCACAGCATTGGCTGTAGGCCACGGCACGTCAGGATAGGCACCGGGAACTTGGTTCCGCGTGCGGGCCTTGCGGATGGCCTCCATGCTTGCACCGTTGCCATCGTTCTGTGTTTGTAATGCTTGCGCGGTTGCCGCACGTCCCTCGAAATCGTTATTGTCTGCACGCGCGCCATTTCCGATGGTCGCATCCATATTTCTGACTGTATTGTTAGTGAATGTCGTACCAGGGTCTTTCACCTCCAGTGCGTTGGGATGGTTCTCGAAGATGTTCCCGTCCGCTATAACCCCTCTTGAGCTGGGAGGAAGCGAGATCGTGGTTGCTGCGGGCGTGGCGTTTTGCTTGCGCACCGATTCTCGGAGTGCGGCTTGCTGCACGGGCTGGATCGTACGCTTCTTTGGTTTCACTGACGGTGTTTTCTTCTGTGCGACACTCGGCTGCGTCGGAGTAGCGCTCTGCAGCCCTTGAGTGGACGCGCCGCCTTGCTGGCCCGTGAGACGCTGCTGGGATACGGAACTATTTGTCGCTATCGCGGTCGGCGCTTTACTTTCAACCTCTTTTATTTCGGATTTTCCTAACCAGGCATTCGTCCAGTACACGCCCATATAGATCACGAAACCGGCAATCATAACGGACCCTGGCAGGGACCATCCCCGCACCCGGTGTTTGACCATTGTCCAAAACCCGAGGATGAAACACGGTGCCGCAAACCAGAGAAGCCAGCGAACATCGTGCTTCATCGCCGTCACGACAGCCAGCAGAACACTTACCCCGACAGGCAGAGGCCCCCACAATAGGTTGCTTTCATACCACGGCCTTTGTTGATAATCCCTTGCTGGTTTGCCACCTTCTGCTTTGTCCAATCCAATCAACTTGCGGAATTCCGGCACCACGAGCAATGCTGCCAGTAGCGTTAGGATGGCAACCACCAGGGCTGCGAATGCAATCCAGTCGCCCCTACTCCATGTCATTTGGTTCACGCCGACGCCTTTCTGGCATTATATTTTATCAGGAGGCGGCGAACAAAACACGAAGAATTTGATATAGTGCCGGAGATGGACGAGGGCCGCAAACGGGTGATCGGCATCATGGCGGCGATCCTTGCCAGTCTGCACATGCAAACCGCCGACGATTTGTTTGGAGGGCCACAGGGAAGCCCTAGGACGGACAAGTTGATATCCGCATCCGTACAATGGGCGGAGGAAATTATGAGGAAGATTGATGCAGTTTGTAATAGGTGAGAGCGAAATTTGACTTGACCGCCGCCCCGGCTGCGATAAGATGCCAGAGCACGCCTCTGGCCGGGTCTCGTGTCCGAGACTGTGTGCTCCGGGGGGAAAGGCACTCGCCTCGTTTCATCCTTGGCCCGGCCCGTTTTGGTCTTAAACCGCCGCTCTGAACGCCACTAGAACGTCCCGCGCGTTCGATTGACTTGCCTGTTTCATGGACGTAGGATTTTGCTCCAGTGATCGGCCAGACCATTTCGCACTATCGCATCATCGAGAAGCTGGGTGGCGGTGGCATGGGCGTTGTCTACAAGGCCGAGGACTTAAAGCTGCACCGCTTTGTCGCGTTGAAGTTCCTGCCGGACGAGATTGCTAAGGATGCGCAAGCTCTAGCTCGCTTCCAACGAGAGGCTCAGGCGGCATCCTCGCTGAACCATCCGAACATCTGTACCATCCATGAAATTGACGACCAGCACGGAGAAGCGTTCATCGCCATGGAGTATCTCGACGGCGTGACGCTGAAGCACCGCATCGGCGGGCATCCGATGGAAACCGAATTGATTCTCTCGCTCGCCATTGAAATTGCCGATGCTTTGGACGCCGCGCATGCTGAGGGTATCGTCCACCGCGACATCAAACCTGCCAACATCTTTGTGACCAAGCGCGGACATGCCAAGATTCTGGATTTCGGGCTGGCGAAGGTCCTGGTCACAGCTAGTTCTTCGAGCAACATTGCTTCTCTTAACACGCAAACGGGCTCAGTGGACGCGGATCATCTCACCAGTCCCGGTTCTACGCTCGGAACTGTCGCGTACATGTCACCGGAGCAAGCCAAGGGCAAGGAACTGGATGCTCGCACCGACCTCTTTTCATTCGGTGCGGTGCTCTACGAAATGGCAACGGGATCGTTGCCTTTTCACGGCGAAACTTCTGCGCTGATCTTCGACGCTATCCTGCACTCTGATCCGCCTCCTGCGATTCTCTTCAATCGCAGTATTCCGCAAAAGCTGGAAGACGTCATTGCGCGCGCCCTAGAGAAAGACCGGTATCTGAGATATCAGCACGCCTCGGAGATGCGGGCTGAATTACAAAGGCTGAAGCGGGATCTGGAGAGCGGGCGAGGTTCAGCGAGAACGGTCGTGGATCAAGAAACCAAGACCGCCGGTTCGTCTTCGCCTGAACCTGCGCCGAAGGCATCTCAAGCTAAATCATCAGCGGCGGAGACTACCGAAATTGAAGGACACCAGTGGAAAGTAAATTGGAATCTTCTTGTCGCGGTTACCGTCTCGTTGATTGTGTTGGTTGGCGCTGGTATCTATCTCCGTTCGCGTTCAGCAACACCCTCTGCAAAAACCGCCCCGCTGACTGAAAAAGATACTCTTGTTTTGGCTGACTTCGAGAACAAGACAGGTGATGAGGTTTTTGATGATGCGTTGAAACAGGCGCTCGGTGTTTCGCTCCGTCAGTCTCCTTATCTAAACGTGCTTTCCGACGACAAGGTCGCGGCCACGCTGCGCCTGATGACTCGTGCGCCGAATACACGGCTCACTTCTGACGTGGTACGCGAAGTTTGCCAGCGCGCAAACAGCAAGGCATACATCGGAGGATCGATAGCTAATATCGGTACTCAGTACGTTGTCGGTCTAAAGGCGGTAAATTGTGCCACCGGAGATGTGCTGGCGCAGGAGCAGGCGACAGCGGCGGGCAAGGAGCAGGTCTTGGATGTGTTGGGCGGCGTTGCTGGCAAGATTCGCGAGCGATTGGGAGAATCGCTGGCCTCGGTACAGAGGTTTGATGTCCGCTTGCAGGAAGAAACTACTCCCTCCCTCGAAGCCCTCAAGGCTTTCGGGCTCGGCAGAAAAGCGGAGGAGGAGAAAGGAATTGATGCAGCCCTGCCGTTCTTCAAGCGGGCCATCGAACTGGATCCCAGCTTCGCCAGTGCCCTGGAGGCGGTCGGCGTGATGTATATCAACCTTGGCGACCAAGACCGTGCAATTGATTACTTCACCAAAGCCTTCCGACTGAGCGATCGTGCCAGCGAGCGAGAGAAACTCCACATCTCAGAGTCTTATTATCAATATGTAACTGGAGAACTCGACAAGGCGGTCGAAACCATTCGCGAATGGGAAGAAAGCTATCCCAGAGACGACATTGTCTTAACCAATTTTGGCAATCTTGATGCTCTTCAGGGCCAATATCCGCAAGCGGCACAAAAAACGGAAGAAGCATTGCAAGTGAATCCTGACAGTGTGATTAGTTATGACAATCTTGCACTGTTTTATCTGGCTTTGGGACGCCTGGAGGACGCTCGAAGAGTATATGACGACGCGATAGCGCGCAAGCTGGACGACGACCTTCTTCACCTAGATCGATATTGGCTCGCGTTCTTGCAATCGGATGTTAAGGAGATGTCCGCACAAGCGAGCTGGTTTCCAATCCACCCTGAGGTCGAAAGCGAGATTCTGGCTACAGAAGCAGAGACCGAAGCTTATTCCGGCCGCCTGAACCGCGCACGCGAACTCACCCGAAAGGCAGTAGATTCTGCTTCACGTGCCGACAACAAACCCACAGCAGCGATTTGGGGACTGTACGGGGCTTATGATGAGGCGCTGTTCGGAGTGGCTGCAGCGCGGGAACGAGCGCTCGCTGCTCTCGCCCTAGCCCCGCGAAACATAGACGTCGAATCTCTAGCCGCAGTCGTTCTGGCCAGTGCTGGTGATACAAGTCAGGCAATAAGCTTGGCCGATGATCTGGCGAAACGCTTTCCCCTGCATACCATAGTTAATTCGTACTGGCTTCCAATAATTCGGGCGCAAATAGCACTGAATGCCAATCATCCGCAAGACGCCGTGGATAGATTGCAGCCGGTAGTTCCATTTGAGTTGGCACAGACTCTCTCAACGCAAGGGCCGGGCTGCCTGTATCCCGTTTATCTGCGCGGTGAAGCCTATTTGGCAGCGCATCACGGTGCGGATGCCGTTAAAGAATTTCAAAAGTTCATCGATCACCACGGGATCACATTGAATTGCGCGAATGGTGGGCTAACTCGTCTCCAACTTGGCCGCGCGTACGCGATGACAGGAGATACCCCCAAGGCGAAGACATCCTACAAAGACTTCCTCACACTCTGGAAAGACGCCGACCCCGACATCCCCATCCTAAAGCAGGCCAAGGCCGAGTACGCGAAGCTGCAATAGCCATCAGGCGCTAGGGATTACCGCCGTTCATGGACGGGCTTCAAACACCAAGTCGAACGGCGTCTCAGCGGCTCGCCGAAAACGCGTAAAACCAGCGGCAGTCACGACCTTGCGGATGCGCTCTTCACCAGCTTGTGCGCCCAAAGCCGCTCCTGCTTCTTGTGCGAGCGAGGTCTGGCGTGCAGATCATCGTTGATGCCGACTAAAATATTCGCCCCACCGGATTGACCGAGTACGCGAAGCTGCAATAGCAAGGGCTGCTTGCACACAATTTTCAACTGGCGCTATCGGGCCAATTACGCTCTTTGCTAAATCGCCCCTCAATTAGCGAAATCGAAGCACGCGTAAGCAACCAGACAACTTAGGCAACCCTGCTGGGCAGCCCCTGTTTGCAGGAAACCACCTTCTTGGCAAGGACTGCGGACAATCGTTCTACCTGCTTCTTTTCGGCTTCCCGTTCCAAGCGAATCTGTTGCAATCTTTGCTCGTAGTGCTAAAGTTTCAATCTGCCGCGCAGTCTCATGGAGGGGTAGTTCCTTGGTGGGCGAGTATAGCAGTCCTCAAAGACCCAGACTGTAATCAGAAGTTCATTTGCTCAATCCGGCGCGTGTCAACGACTCTGAGACAGGTGTTCACGAAATTTAGTGAGTTTTTCATTTGCTGTCAGTTTTCCACAAGAAAGTTCGCATCAGGATCGCCTAGGAACGACGATCGCCAACTCGAGCCGGCTTGTTAATCCAGACTTCGCTGGGTGGAGCCGGTGGTTTGGGAGCGCTTCGTACGAAGCGCTCCGGGTGACGTTGGTAAGCAACATCGAGTACATCTTGGCGTTGCCGTAGTACGTTTTCCGCTTGGCCATAGTGAACCGTCGCTGGGGTCAACAAACCTACGCCAGAGTGACGGTGCTCGTCGTTGTACCAGCGAAAAAAACTCTGACAGAAAGCGCGACTGTCCTGGATGCATCCAAAGCGGTCGGGGAACTCCGGCCGATACTTTAGGGTTCGGAATTGGCTCTCGGAAAAGGGATTGTCATCGGACACGTGAGGCCGACTATGGGTTTTCGTGACCCCCATATCGGCGAGTAAAAGAGCCACCGGCTTGGACCTCATCGAGGTACCACGATCGGCATGCAGGGTGAGTTGACCGGGCGGGATGTGTTGTTTCTTGCAGCTTTCCTCGATCAGTCTCTTGGCCAACTCCGCGCTTTCGCGATAAGCGACCATCCAGCCGGTGACGTAACGGCTGAACACATCGAGGATCACGTACAGGTAGAAATAGGTCCATTTCGCGGGGCCGAGTAGCTTCGTGATATCCCAACTCCAGAGCCGATTGGGAGCGCTGGCCATCAGTTCGGGCTTCTGGTAGGGCGGATGCGTCAACTGATCGCGGCGCTCGCGCACCTCGCCCTGCGCTTCGAGCAAGCGATACATGGTGCGAATCGAGCAGTGATACTCACCTTCATCGAGTAATGTCGCATAAACAGCGGCTGGCGAACGATCTTGGAAGCGTTCTTCGTGCAAGCAGGACAACACCGCTTCTCGTTCCGCTGGGTGGAGTGCGCGTGCCGGCGAAGGCCTCGACGCGGTCACCGCCGGAGAAGAAGTCTTACGGCGCTCCCGGTAGTAAGAAGCGCGCGGCATACGCAGGGCCTGGCAAGCCGCGCTCGTGCCGACATCGTGGGCGAGTTCGGTGACGGCCGCCATCAGGACTCTTCCTCCGGGTCTGGGGCCTGCTCCGGAATCGGATTCCCCAACAGCGCAGCCACTTTTTTTTGGACGTCGATGATGAGGTGCGCCTTGCGCAGATCTTCGGTGAGGCGGACGTTCTGGCGACGCAGCTTTTGAACTTCGTCTTCCATCGGATTTCGCTTGGACTTCGGCCCGCGTGGCCGCGGGGTCAGAGCCTCGAGCACTCCTTTGGCCCGCTCGCGCCGCCAATAGGTCAGCAGAGACGAGTACAGACCTTCGCGGCGGAGCAGTGCGCCCAGACCACCTCGCGTCGCAGCAACCGCTTCAGCCTCTTCGAGGATGCGTTGCTTATATTCCGCGGTGTAGGTCCGCCGCTTTGGTTTGGCAACTACTTCCGGGTCCGGCCGTGAGCCAGAGGCCGGATCAGCAGCCGGTTTGGCTGTCGCTGCACTGCGCTGCGGCTCGCTACGCTCGCCTTCGCTCCGTTCCGCGACAGCCAAACCCCCAGGGGAAAGAACAACACCAAGAGAATTCCCGTTCATCTCTTCCTTTTTCTTTCTCGCCCTACTGCTCATTAATTAAGAGTACTAAACTGTCTCAGAGATGTTGG
>JBEKWC010000063.1:0-29353 GCA_049513475.1 Candidatus Sulfotelmatobacter sp.
CCGTCGGAATTGAAGGAGTCGATCGCTTCGCCGTACTTGTCGGGAACAACTTCTACAACGTGACGTCTCCAACGAGTACCTGTACAGGCGAGTCGGCGGGCTCCCGTAAGTAGCGGATCAGATCCGGAAACTGAGATCCCGGGAGGATCTTCCCGTCTTGTGCGTTCGACTCCAGTCGGCGAAACAGGGTACGCTTGTCTCAATGAACGGTGCAGAGAGTCTCATTCGTTCCCTTTTTGCCGGCGGCGTCGAAACCTGTTTCACCAATCCCGGCACGTCGGAAATTCATCTCGTCGCGGCACTCGATCGTTTGCCGGAGATGCGCTGCGTGCTTGGTCTGTTCGAAGGAGTTTGCACCGGGGCGGCTGACGGATATGCGCGCATGGCCGAAAAGCCGGCGTGCACGCTGTTGCATCTCGGACCCGGCCTGGGGAACGGACTCGCCAACCTGCATAATGCCAGCCGGGCGAGGGCGCCTATTGTCAACCTCGTCGGGCAGCACGCTACTTATCATCTGCAGCACGACACGCCGCTGGTCTCCGATATCGAAAGCATCGCGCGGCCTTACTCCAAATGGTTGCGGACTTCGCGGTCTGCATCTGAGGTAAGCCGCGATGCCGCTGAAGCCGTCTTCGCGGCGCGTACCGCGCCAGGGCAGATTGCGACCTTGATCGTTCCCGCCGATGTGGCCTGGAACGACGGTGGAGCTATTGCATCGTTTATCCCTGTGCCGACACCGCCCCCGCCTTCAACGGAAACGGTCGAGCATGCGGCAGTCATGCTTCGCGCAAGCTCGCGTACCGCGATTCTGCTCGCGGGAAATGCGCTGTACGGCACAGGGCTACTCACCGCCGGCCGCATCGCTGCTGCCACCGGCGCAAAGTTGATGGCGCCCTACCCGTTCGCCCGCCTGCAGCGCGGCGTTGGCATGCCGCGGGTGGAGCGAGTTCAGTACGTGCTCGAACAAGGGATCGAACAGTTCCAGGACGTTCGCCAGCTCATTCTTGTGGGCACGCAGGCTCCGGTTGCGTATTTTGCGTATCCGGGAAGGAGCAGCGTGCTCACTGCCCCGGAGTGTGAGATTCACACGCTGGCGAATCCTGGCGAAGATTACGTTGGCGCACTTGAGGCGCTGGCCACGGCCTTGTCTTTGTCTTTGCGTGGATCGAACCTGGCTGCGGAAAAAGCCGATCAGCCTACGCTGCCGAGCGGCGGCATCACTTTACCCGGCCTTGCCGCCGCGGTGGGAGCTTTTTTGCCGGAGAACGCGATCGTGGTCGACGAGTCGATGACTTCAGGTCGCGGAATGATGGCGGCGACGCGAGGCACTCCTCCGCACGATTGGTTGGGTAATACGGGAGGCTCGATAGGAATCGCGCTGCCTCTAGCTGTGGGAGCGGCAGTGGCGTGCCCGAGCCGGAAGGTGTTGTGCCTGACCGCCGACGGCAGCGCCATGTACACACCCCAGGCGTTGTGGACGATGGCGCGCGAGGGCCTCAACGTCACCACAGTGGTTTTTGCAAACCACGATTATGCCGTGCTGAAGCGAGAGTTTTCTTACCTGGGAGTGGGCGAGCCGGGAAAGCGAGCGCTGGATATGTTCGAGATCGGGCGTCCCGATCTCGACTGGACGCTGCTGGCCAAGGGCATGGGAGTGCCCAGCACGCGCGTGAGTTCGCTCGATGGGTTCGGGAAGGCGTTACGGGCTGGATTGGAGAATGAAGGACCGAAGCTGATCGAAGTACCGCTGTAGAGTTTGCTTTGCGGCACGAAAGCCGGGGCGGCGCGATCAGCTTGTGGAAGCGAATTGGTGGAGCTTGGCAAGTTCGCCCTTGATGACTTTGCCGGTCGGAGTGAGCGGCATGGAAGGCACTAGCAGTATTTGCGACGGACGTTTGTAAGGCGCGAGACGCTGCGCGGCGTGTTGCGCTAACTCCGCTTCCGAAGTTGCCGCTGCAGCCGAGAGTTGGACGAAAGCGATCACTTCTTCTCCGCCCTGAGTTCCGTCGACCGTTCTTCCGATCACCGCGGAGCGCACTACCGCAGGGTGCGCGTTTAACACCGCTTCGACTTCGGCCGGGTAAACATTTTCTCCGAAGCGGATGATCAGTTCCTTACTGCGACCCACGATGAAGAGATATCCATTTTCGAGACGAGCGAGATCGCGCGTGTTGAACCAGCCATCAGGATTAATGGCTGCGGCTGTTTGTTCCGGCGCGCGATAGTAACCCTTCATCACGTTGGGGCCGCGAACCCACAATTCGCCGACCTCGCCGTCGGCTACCGGCTGTTGATCGGATCCAACCAGCCGCACTTCGACTCCCGGCAAGATTCTTCCTACAGAAGTATCGGTGCGTCGCTCCCCCACTACGGCTTGCGCGATGTTCGGAGAGCACTCGGTGACTCCGTATCCGTTGTAGAGAGTCATACCGAACAGGGTCTCAATTTGCGCTTTAAGAGCTGGCTGCAGTGGAGCGCCGGATGAAGAAATGATGCGCAGCGCGGGAAAGTTGACCGAGGTCAATCCCTTCATTTTGGCATAGTCCCCCAGTAGAGAGAACATGCCAGGAGCGCCCAAAGCCACGGTCAACTTTTCTTTTTCAAAGGTGGCGAGCGCCGCGACGGGATCGAAGCGCCAGGCGAGATACAACGTCGCGCCGCTAAGCAACGAACCAAGTAAAACAACTGAGAGACCAACGGCGTGCGACATGGGCAGGACGCCATAGAGACGGTCTTCGAAAGTCAGCGAGCGGATTTTGGCGGACACCGCGGCGACGAAAAGAAGGTTGCGGTGCGTCAGCATCACGCCCTTGGGAAGGCCCGTCGTGCCGGAAGTGTAAATCAGCGCGGCGATGCGTTGCGCGACGTCGGCGTCGATTGGCTCGGGTTCGACGGTCTCATTCAGCGGCCCGATTGCCACTGGGCCCAAGCCGCCGGGTTGCTGAATGACAGCGCCGTGGCGCTTGGCGTGTTCGCGGGCGTGGGGGGAAACGCTGGTTGTGTAGATCACGCGGCGGGCGCCGCAGTGATCGCGAATCACATCGAGTTCGCTGGCGGCGAGTCGCGCGTTCACGAGCACGGGCCAGGCATCCAGATTGGCAAGCGCCAGCAGAATCGCCACGAAAGCGCGGCAATTTTCGCAGACGACCATCACGCGGTCGCCCGGGCGCACTCCTGAATCGGCTAGCCAGCGCTGTGCATCGGAAACAGCCAGAGCGAGTTGACGGTAGCTCCAAGCGCCGGATGCCTCGACCAAGGCCGGTCGGTCCGGTGAGCGCTCGGACCATGACGCGATCACTTCGCTGATGCGATCCGAAAGCTTCGTCGCAAGCTGAGCGAGGATTTCGTCAGTTGTTTCTGACATAACGCAGTTGGAAAACCCGCCCAATATCTCTTGCTTTACCTTGCTCGAGATCTTTCTCGGATGCGCTCCATCGGCTCGGTGATGGCCGATGTCCGTGAGATCGCCCATACTATCGACCGGTTGATGGGCGAGAAAGGAAATGCGACTGGACGCAAGAAGTCCACGAACAGCACCACACGATACGAATCGCAGTCGTTCCAAACTTCGTGTGGATGGCTGTCGTCAAATATCAGGCTCTTCCCTTCTTTCCAGAACCGAACATCGTTCCCCACGCGAATCCTACAACTTCCTTCCGGCCCGGGGACCAGCAATCCGAGGTGGTAACGCAAAATGCCCTTATACATTCCGCGATGCTCCGGAATGTGCTTTCGAGGCGCTAGGATAGAAAACATCGCCGACTTCATTCCTGGAATCAGCTGCAGGATTCGCACGGTCTCAGGACAGCGGGCACAGTTTTCGTCGGCTTTTTCGCCATAGCCGTAGAACCAGAAGGTCTTCCACTGATCGCCCTCGGTCAGAACCTTCTGCGCTTCGGAAAGGTCCTGGAAATTTGGGATCTCTTCCCGCCGCGCCATCACCGCTTCCAGTTCTTTGCGAATCGTTGTCCATTCAGCCTCTACCGCTGAAACCCAAGGAAATGATTCAGGCTCGAAAAACGTCTTGTTTCCGTCTCGAGAAAACAGGATCCCCTCCACCAACCGTCGAAGCACCGCATGCTGTAACGTTTTACCCGGCCGAGAAGGCGCAGAAATCGCTGACGCGTTCCCCGTCGTCCTTTGAGAGTTCATCGTATTCTTCCCTTTCTCAATTCAAATGGAATTCTGGTCCGGAGAGTCGCATTCTGAGCACTTTGCTTGACATCACCTAGATCCGCGGAACAGCAGGTACGAGGAATAAAATCACAGGGTGAGATCGTCGCCTATCGAAGCAGTGATATTACTCTATTCAGGACGCGCGGAGCGTTTTCGCGAGCCGGACTGGGAGACGACCGCCATGGCGGGGATGGAAGACGCGTCCGTTTTTTTCGCCACGACATATTGCAGCCAGTTACGATAAATGCTGACCGCAGATGGACGCCACGTGTTTTCCAAACTATCGACCAGAGCGGCCTCGGGGAACTTTTCCAGGCGGTCTTCGCGCCGGTCGCGCAGAGCAGCGTCGCGAAAATCATTGACCAGCTTCGTTGCCAACGACTCGAAATAGCCCTTTGGCACAGAAGGATAGGTTTCCCTTTCCTTCTTTAGAAACCTCCTGATATCTCGACGATATTCTTTCAGCAAAGTCTGGGCACCGTACTCCGGGTGCCCCTGGAAATGAAGGAAGAGGCTCTGCTTTTTCTTCTTCACAAACGAATCGACTCCGCCTTCGACGGATTCTGTGAGAATTGTGTACCCGCACGCGATGAGTGCTTCGGCTTGCACTTCATTCCAGCGCGAATGAGGAAAGCGAACGCGTTCGCCGGTGCCGTTGGTAAGCGGATGCGTGCTCACCTTGGCGAAATCGAATACGCCAAACTGCTTGTCACTCAGAGGATGGCGGCTGATGCCATCACTGTGCAGAACTCCAGCGTGCGCAGCCAGACAGGATAATATAGTGGAAAAGGTGTTGCTTTCGGCCCACTCGAGCACATTGGCCAGCACAGTCCAGTAAGGTTCTTCGCGTAGGTTGGACTGGCGCGGCTCCGTCCCGGTCATGATGACGGCGTCGAAGCGCCGGTTCCAGAGATCGTCGAGGCCAAAGTAAAAGCTGTTCAGCCGCTGCTGCCCCCGATCGGTGCGCGGAATTCCGGTCAGAGAGTAAAGCTTTAAGAATACTGGGAGATCGTCGGATGCGGTGCCGAGAAGATCGAAGAATTGCAGTTCGGTGTCTTCCATCGCGGCGTCGGGCATGTTGTTGATGAGGGCGATGCTGAGGCGCCCCGCGCCTCGCGGCGCGGAATCTGGCGAGGCAGGGTGCGGGTTTCTCTCCGCCCAGCCGCTGGGAATCGGCCCTTCGATGATCAGTGGCATAAGATTTCCACTCTTCCTATCGTCCCGAGCACAGTGAGAGATATTGGTTCTTGCCGACGTTCAAATGCCACTGCCGCAGACAAACACCCGGGCCCTCGCTTCGCTCGGGACGACAAGCTTCAGGGGATGACATACTTCAGGATCGGGCGGCGTCCAGCGCCTGGGCTAGATCGGCAACGATGTCGTCGATGTGCTCGATGCCTACGCTCAGGCGCAACATCTCCGGAGTTACTCCCACCTGCTTTTGTTCTTCGGGCGAGAGTTGCCGGTGCGTGGTGGAGGCGGGATGACAGGCCAGCGACTTGGCGTCTCCCATATTCACCATGCGCTTGAATAGTTTCAGCGCGTTGAAGCATCTCGTTCCCGCCTCGAAGCCGCCTTTCACGCCGAAGGTCATCAGCGAGCAGCGCTTGGATCCCAGATAACGTTCGGCCATCGCGTACAGCGGATTGTCGGGAAAACCGGCGTAGTTAATCCACTCGACCATGGGATGATCGCGCAAAAACTCCGCCACTTTGCGAGCGTTCTCCACATGGCGCTCGACCCGCAGGGCCAAAGTCTCCACTCCCTGCAGCAGCAGAAAACCATTGAAGGGCGAGAGCGTCGCTCCGGTGTTTCGTTGGCAAACGGTGCGGCAGCGGGCCACGTAAGCCGCGTCGCCGAAGTGGTCGACGTAGACCACGCCGTGATAGGCAATCTCCGGAACGTTGAGCATGTAATAGCGCTCGGGATACTTGCGCCACGGAAATTTTCCGCTGTCTACAATCATTCCGCCGAGCGTAGTGCCGTGACCTCCCATGAACTTGGTCATGGAATGGACCACCACGTCGGCGCCGTATTCGAACGGTCGCAGCAGAACCGGCGTGGCGATGGTGTTATCGACAATCAAGGGCACGCCATGTTTGTGCGCGACCTTGGCCAGCCCTTCGATGTCGGCGACATTTCCCGCGGGATTGCCGACGCTTTCGCAATAGACCGCGCGCGTGTTCTCGTTGATGAGCTTGTCTACGTCTTCGGCCCGATCGCTCGCCGCGAATTGAGTACAGATGCCGCGCTTCGGGAAAATATGGGCCAGCAGCGTGTAAGTGGCGCCATAGAGTTGCGGCAGAGAAACGATGTTGTTGCCCTTCTCGGCGATGTTGATGAGGGAGTATTCGATCGCGGCCATTCCCGAGCTGACGCTGAGCGCTTCTACTCCGCCTTCGAGCGCGGCGACGCGCTTTTCGAGAACCGCGTTCGTCGGGTTGCCGATGCGGGTATAGATGTTGCCTTCGACTTCCAGGTTGAACAGCGCGGCTCCATGTTCCGCGCTGTCGAACTCGAAGGCAATGGTCTGGTAAATGGGCACGGCGACGGCTTTTGTCGTGGGGTCGCCGTCATAGCCCACGTGAATGGCGATGGTCTCTCTCTTCATGCCTGACCGAAATTCGTGCTGCGATTCTTAAGACTGGCGCCAAGATCAGCGCCAGCCTTTCCTCTGAGAGTTTATTTCGTGGCGCCGAGCGCTTTTGTGACTGGCATCGTCGATTGCACCGTCACGCTAGATTTCTTCACCGCCTGCGTGACCGTGCGCGCCGCAAAGCCCGCTCCGAAGGCGAAGCGCATCACCGGGCCAAAGCTGTTTGCGGCCGCGATTCCGGCGAAGTAAAGGCCGGGCATCGAAGACTCGAAGCCCGACGACAGCACGGGCGCGCGATTGACCGTCTTAAGCTTCGCGCGAATCTCCGGGCTGAGGAACTGCAAGCGATCCAGATCGACCTTGTAACCGGTAGCGGCGATCACGTGCTCAGTTACCAGCTCGCGCTCGCTGCCGTCGTCGGCTTGAATCCTCAGGTGAACTTGACCGTCTTTGACCTCGGCGCTCTTCGGCGTGCAGCCCAGGTGCAGCGGCACTTTGCCCATCACTTTGTCGCGAATGAACCATCCGCCCGAAGGGCCCAGCGTTCTGCGCACCGCTTCCACGCGCAGTTTCTCCGGCAGGTAATAAAAGAGTGCGGGAGCGTTGGCGAAGAAGCGCGAGCGCATGCCCGGCCCCAGCCCCGACTGCGGATGCCGGATCTGCTGCCATGCCGAACGCGGCTTGCCGGTCGGCTGGCTATGGAATTTCAATTCTTTTCTGCGGGTCACGAGTTGAACGTCGGCCCCGGCTTCTTTCAGCAGTCCAGCCCAATCCAGGGCGGAGGCTCCGCCGCCGACCACGACCACGCTGTGCCCACGGAAGGGCTCTACTTCGTTATAGCGCGCGCTGTGCGACAGAAATTGTTCGGGCAAGTGCGCCAGACTCTGGGGCACATATTCAAAGTGGGTGATGCCCACCGCCAGGACCACGGTGCGGGCGTCGAAGGTTTCGCCGTCCTCCAACTGCAAGCGGAATCCTTTGGGAATCCTCTCGATGCCGGTGACCAGCTTGTCTTCCAGTTCGGGAACCATGCGGTCGCGGAAGGCGAGTCCGTACTGGGTAAAAGTGTCGAGGCGCACGGGTATGCCCGTGTCGCCGTATTCGATGCCGCGTTCGGCGCAAAACTTTCGCAGCGGGAAGGCGCTCTCGGGATCGTAGAGATCGGAGGCAAAGCCATCCGACTTCAACATCATGCCCTTGGGCATGTGAGCCAACCAGCTATCCATGGGACGGCCGAAGACGCGGAAGGGAATGCCCTCGCGCCGGAAATGCGCGGCAATCGAGAGCCCATACGGACCTGCACCGACAATCGCAGTATTGAGCATAGATTTAAGTAAAAACCTTTCTGGAATTTTGCAGACCAGTCAAATCCTACGGAAAAATATGGCTCATCGTATCACGCACGGAGATGCAGACAATGGAACCAAAGCGCGATGCGATTGGCATGTTGGTAACTTGCTATCAGACTTCAGAGCGCCTATGCAGCAGGCAAACCCCGGTCCAGGGATAGTTCCCGAACTTGCCTTTGGGCTCAGGCAATAAAGACAGCAGTTCGGCAGGCGCGCGCTTGAACTCAGCCGCGGTCTTCAACAATCCCCGAACTTCCTTTGGCTCCCAACCGTGCGGGATAAAGAAGTCGGCGCCCTCGGGCGGCCCGAACTTGAAGGCCGCTCCAGCCTCGCTGAGCTGTTTGCCGGTGGTGCGCTGCATCAGCCGCAACTGCCCGGGCGAGGCGAGATCGATGACCCAACTCTGGAAGCGCTGCGCCAGATCTTCGGCCAGCGATGCAACTTCTTCGCTGGAGAAATAGATCAGCAGACCCTCGCTGGCAACCACCACTCTGGTGGCGCAAGAAGCGAGTTGAGAAAATAGTTCACGCCGGCCCCGCACGTCGGACAAATCCAGCGCGACTCGCCTTAGCTGGCAGTGCGGCTTGTCGTTCAGCAGAATTTTTTCCTTGTAGGAGACGATATCCGGCAGATCGACCTCGACCCATTGCAGGGTCGGGGGCAAATCCATGCGGTAGGGGCGGGCGTCGAGACCGGCGGCAAGGTTCACCACGAGGTCAGCGCCATCCTGAATCGCGCGAGCAAGAAACTGGTCGAACAGATAGGTGCGAGCCACCCACGCCCACTCGTGCTTATTGCCGTCGGCTAGGGTGTTGGCGAGATAAAAGCCGTGTTCGCCGGCCAGGCGCTCGGCCAGCGGATCCCGGAACAGCGCATCGCCGCGCAGGGTCTCCTGGGCGCGAAAGTATGCCACCCAGCGGGCGGTATCGGAAACTCCGCGAACGCTTAGATTTTGCCGCTCCATGATTGTAATTCCCGAGTACTCGCTGCCTGCCTATGTTACTGCGCCTTCATTTGTTAACGATTGAGTTCACTTACTACTTGACGGGTTGAAGGTCCGAGTCTCTTTCTTCTCTCAAAACAACAACCGGCCCCTCGATCGTGAAGAACCATTGTTTCTTCATTATCCAGACGCACGAAAAAGCGCCCAGAACGGTCCCCAGCGTATTAGTGATGAGATCGGTCGTACCAGAATCGCGCGTCGGCAGAAACGACTGCAAGACTTCGATGGTGAGGCTGACGACGAATCCCAGAGCGATCGTCCTCGCGACGGCGCGGTTGCTCCCAGACGAAAAATAGGCGTAGCAGAAAAATCCAAGAGGAATAAAACCGGCAATGTTGATACCAACGTTTTTCCAGTAATTCCATCCACCGTGAAATTCGCTCCGGGGAGATTCCAAGAACTGCTCTCGCAGCACGAAGAATCGTTCTGGAATCAGAAGGTTGGCTGCTGAGGATTCCCGGTCGCCGAAGTTGTGGACAACTTTCCCCGCTCCTTCGTCGAATCGATAAAGAAGGGTAGCATCTTGGTTCTTGGCAGCAACCCGGAGCTCGCTCTTTCCCAGATTTGCGAAGTGTCCGGCCGCGTCATCCGCTGAAAGTTCGCGTTCGTAAACGCCAATCTCGCGCAGCTGTCCAGACCAGGTATGCGTGTTCGTGGGAGAGTTGCCGACGATGAGTTGCCCGGTCAGATCTCCGGTTGAAAACCTGAAGTCCGGAGCCTTCTTTACCAGGTTTCCATCCGCGTAAATCGCAGTGCCCGTCGGGCCGGAGCTTATGGTCAGAAGGACGAATCGCGGACGATTGAAAACATGGCCGGCATAGACTCTGGCTTTTTTCGGATCGCCTTGCCGCGCTGGAAGTTGCACCAGCAGGTCGTCCAGAGATTGGCGCAGAGCAAACGGAACCGCGCGAACATCGGGCCGGTAGAAGGCTAGGATGGTGCCCGAGGCATCGGGTCGATTCGGTGCCAGCCAGATTTCGACGCTGCAAGGACGATCTGGGGGCACGCCGTCGAGCTTGAGCTGTGAGGAACTCACAATACTGCCGTGCCTGCCGAAGCGAAGGCCGTTCCCCTGGCCCAGCCAACTGACTTCGTTCCGGGGAGCGTGAAACGGCCACAGGCCCGCGGCCAGAATGCCGAGCACAACCAAAAAGCAAACTACGCGCAACCACGTTCGCGAGGCCAGCCCACTGCCGGTCATATTGTGTAGAGCGAAAGCTACGCAAAGCGAAAACTATGCGAGGCGAAAACTCAAAAACCCCGCTTGACGGCTAAGTACGGAATGAGCAAGCATTCGGCCACGCCGGGCGCGAGATCGTCAAGGCTGAATACTCCATCCACATTGCAATTTTTCACGGAGCGAAGATAACTCTTCAGATCGGTTGCGCCGCCGAGAATCGAGATGGCCGCTGCGGCCAAGTCCGTGGTCATGCGAATCCAGGCGACTCCGCTGCGGCCGCGGCACAACGGAACTGGCAGGCCCAATTGATCGGCATAGAGCATGTAACTGAAGTCCACGCCGGCTTTGGCTCCAAGACTGTGATAGCCCCAGGTTCTCGCATTTACGTCGAGCAGCTTGTATCGGGAATCGCGGGGATCGAGTTTGTACTCCAGTTCCACCAGACCGTAGTAATCGATCGCGCGCAGGAAGCGCTCGGAAAGTTCTTCGAGAATCGGGATGTCCACGGTCTCCACATAAGTGCTGGCCCGGCCAAACTCCAGCGGATGCTGGCGGGTGCGCCGCACCACCATCTTCCCTATGGCTTCCCCGTCGCGAAAAAAGGCGCAGTAGGAAAACTGCTGGCTGCCGCCGCCGGGAATCAGCTCCTGCACCATGATCTCTTCGCAGCCGGCCAGCTCCGACGCTTTGTGAAATAGAGTTCGTAACTCGTCGTGACTATTCGCCCGCCAGGCCTTCGCCTTGGTGGCATAGAAGAAATGTTCCTTGATTGCCGGCTTGATGGCAAAGGGCGGAGTAAGTCCGCTAAGTTGCTCTAATTGGTTGAGACTATCCAGATAGTAAGTGGTAGGTGCGGGGATAGCTAACTCCTCGGCCAGACGATAAGTATTTCTTTTATCCCAAGCCCACTTTATAACCCCCCATTCCGGAGTCGGCACGCGATAAACCTTGCTGAGTTCGTTGCGATTTCGCGAGAATGCCGCTACCAATTCTTCGCGCGTCGGATAGAGTACCCAGCCTTGCAGTCCGTGCCGCTTGCCGATTGCGATCAGGGTGTCGACGGCGGCCCGCTCATCCCGCAGGCTCTCGACCCTTACAAACTTTTTGGTGTAACGCGAATAGCGCGAGATGGAGAGTTCGTCATCGACCACGCACACCGGTATGCCCTGCCGCCCTAGGCTGCGAACGATTCCCAGGCCTTGGTAATCGCCGCCGATCACTACTCCTCCCGCGGTAGGGCGCGGCGCCTGCACGTCGATGTGATCTAGCAGGGGGGTACTGGCGGCGTTCTTGCCATTAGCGGCGGTCATTTTCCCGCCTCATGCCGAAAAGCAATTCACTCGAGGCAAACTCCGCTCCGGAAACGAAGCCCAGCAGAGGGCCAAAGCTCCAGGAAGCCGGCTTACCCAGGAAGTGCAAGCCCGGAATCGAAGACTCGAGGCCGCGCTTCAGCACGGGAAAGCCGTTTACCAAGGTCAATTGCTCGATCAATGAGGGAGAAAGAAATGGATACTTGGAGACGTCCACGCGAAATCCTGTGGCCAGCAGAGCATGGTCCACGCGGCGCTCGCTGCCATCGTCCAGCTTTAGCAGAAGTTCGCCGCCAGCGTCTGTTGCCGAAGTCACTTTGCGCCCCAAGGTGATCGGGACGCCGGCGAGCCGGGGCTGCAACCAGCCCGCGCCTGCAGGACGGATGGCGCGGTAGGCGGTGCGCTCTTGAAAGCCGCGCGGAAAGCGCCGAAAGACGTGGGGCATCGCCACTAGGCGGCTGATGCCGGCGGGGCCGACGTCGCGATCGGAATACAACATATTGGAAACGAAGCCCAGGTGATGCAGCCGGGGATGCAAACCGACCCAGTTGAGGGTCTGGGTGCGGCCGATGACCTCGACCTCAATGCCATTCTCCTTGAACAGCGCAGCGGACTCGAGGGCGCTCTGTCCCGCGCCAATCACGGCGATGCGCTTGCCCCGAAATTTCCGCAGATCTTTGTGCGCGCTGGCGTGCGACGCCAGCTCGGCGGGAATCGCGGCGAACTCCGCGGGGCGCGTGGCGAACGGACCGATGCCGGCGGCAACCACAACCCGGCGCGCGGTGAACTTTTCGCCATCCGCCAGAGTGATCTGGAAGCCGCGCGGGCCGCGATCCACGTTTAGCACATGGCGTTGTTCCAGATCGCGAACCGCGCGGCTCTGGAACCAAAGGCCGTAATCCACAAAACGGTCGAGCGGGATCGGCTTCCCGATGTGATTGCCTTTATCCCGGCAAAAGGCGTCCAAAGTGAGTTCTTGTTTGGGATCGGCGATGTGCGAGGCGCCCCAGTTCGAACGCAAACACATTCCCACCGGCATCTGTTCCTGCCAGAAGGACATGGGCTGGCCAAAGACGCGCGCTTCTATGCCAGCAGCGCGCAGGTAAGACGCCGCCGAGAGCCCATAAGGCCCTGCCCCAACTACTGCAACAGAACAATCGGATGATTTTGCGCTCACGAGATCTCCCCCTAAGTTTTCGTGGTCATGGTGCGATCAGGCCGAATCGGCCGGCGTAGCGAAACACAGCGGGGGAGAAAAGCGGAATTCAAGAAGCGGAATTCAAGGCCGGGAACGGACAAAAGCCTCGGCGCGGTCTTCTACAGGCTGGACCTGGAGAACGAGGCGGCCGTCTTGTTCACTGGCATAGGCGACGCGGGCGCGCTCGCTGCCGGCACCCTCAAGGTGAAACCCTTCGCCATCCTCCACCAGCCTCATCGCGGCGCGCTGCCGCCACCAGCGGTTTACTTCACCGGGAGTGGTCATCCACACGCCCTTTTCTTGGCGCAATCGGGCGAGGTGGGCCAACAGAGCTTCAAAGCTTCGGCGCTCTTCGGGCTGTGCTACGTAGTCGGGATGCACGATGAAGCTGATCAACCCATGTTTCTGCATGATGAGATCGATCTGCTTTTCCCAGAGGCTGATGGAGTGGTCGTCGAGAATGTGAAAGAGATTGTAGTCCTGGGTGGCGGTCACCGGCAGTTCCACCAGGTCGCCGATGAAATACGGCATGACGGTACAACAGCCGCCGTGCTGCGGATCCAGGTGGGCGACGTTGGGCACCGACATGTCGTAGGCGAAGTCGAGCGCGTCGTACCACAACTGCTTGCGATAAAGGACGGCCGCGCGGAATCCCTCCGCGCCGTACTGCTTGCCGTAGGCGTTGATCTGCGCCGCCCGCCGCAAGAACTGTTCCTTGTCGCGGTAGAGGTGGCCATCGTGGTTGAGGTCGTGCACCACAACTTCGAAGCCGCGCTCGCGCACCAAGGCCAAGAACGAGGGGCTGACGCAGTAACGTTTCTCCGGAATGATCTGAAACGAGGCTTTGATGCCGAAGGAGTCGTCGATGTCCATGAGCGTGCGGCTGAACTTCTGGCCAAACTCGGTTTCGACGTCGTGGGTCATGATTCCACAACTGGGCGCGCCTTCGGGCCAAAACCAGACGAATGGAATCGGCCGAGAGCCGTTCGCTTTCACCGCCAAAAGCAGAAGCTGCTCGAGCAGGCTGTCCACGGAGCAGTCGACCGGCCAGCGCGGAAATGGCAACTCCTCCCAATCCCTCAAGTGCAGTTTCTTCAACTGACTGCGCACCCCGAATGGCAGCAGCGGGCGCATCAGGTAGTAAATTCTGGCTAACGCGGACCTGGCCGCCCCCTCGCGCCAGTCCCCGGTGTAGAGTTCGCACCTGAGATTGTCCAACACCTCGGTCAAATCGAAAGGCAGATAAACGACTCCATTTTCCGAGACCGTATCGGACAGTGCATCGTACAGGGGCTTGGCCGCGGAATCCGGGGGGGTGTGCCCGCTGCACTTTCCGTAGCACACGGCATCGCCGCCAAAGCGGAAGTATCCAGGCGTCTCCGACAGCATGCCCCTCGAGGCCAGTTGCGCGTAACGCTCAGGACAGCGAAAGTACTGCGCCAGGTAGTTTTTCATTTTAGTTTTTCGAATTGAGATGAGCTGAAATCCCTTCGCCCCTAAGTCTGTGCATCGAGTCTTGCATCGTGGTCCGACCCCGCCGGCCGGTTTCATCCGATATGGCGGTACAGAATTTCCCCCATCGTCCGCAACACGCAGGCGGGTGTGAGCGGAACGATCTGCTGCAGCAGGTTGGTTTGCCAGGGTCGCGGAGCTTTTACCGGGCGGCTCGGATATCTCCAATAATTCAGCTCCGCCCCGGCCGCTCCCCAATGTTCTTTGAAGGAAATAAGGCCGGGATTGTTCTGGTCGGAGCGGCCCATTTCGAATTCGACGAGGCCGTTGTCTTGGGCCTCCTGGATGGACTTCCAGAACAGCAAGGCTGTCCCTCCGAGGCGGTTGAAACGGGCATCGCTGCAGCCGTACTTGTACACCATGGTTTGCTTGTGCACGATGGTGAGAATACTGGCCACAGGATACTCGTCCTTGGACGCGACCCGAATCTTCAAGTCTTTCCCAAATGAGGCAACAAGAGCGCGAAACCATTGCGGCGGTTGGGGGGGAAGGAAGAGCCGCTGACGGGTGATAACTAGAAGATTATAGAACTTTTTGAGCAGTTCGTCCGAATTACCTTCTTCGTAGCACAATTGTTCGCGCTCCGCCCGGCGAATCTTTCTTTGCACGCAACTCTTGTGAAAGTTCTGAAACAGCTCTTCCGTGCTTCCGCTCAAGGGCAGCCGGTGAAGGCGGTAGGTGATATCCCTGCTAAAACCGGTAGAGCTTCCCGGCTGGAAATCCGTGGGCCGAATTTCCACGTATTGCCATTGGCCGGCCTCGACCTGGCTTCTCAGCGCGGACAATAGAAAGTCCAGTTCATCGGAACTCCTCACTAGCGGCTCGCAGTGATCGGAGAAGGGCAACGAAACCAGCCGCGGCCCGGTTAGCCAGCTGCGCACCCGGCAGAAGACCAGGCCGTTGCTTAAGGGCGCCTGGGGAGGGCACGTGGTCACCACCACCGGCTCATAGCCATAGGCGGATTGCAGAGCTTGCAGCCAGGCGACGCTGTGAAACACCGAGGCTCGGGGATGCTTGCGGACCAGCGTCTCCCAGCGCGCATCCCGCAACGGATCGAGTTCATACACGGTGGTCGCGGGGGGTGCCTCCACGCGGGCCTCCAAGTGGGCACGAGCTGCACTGGTCATACCGGTCATGAGGTAACGTCGGAAGTTTTCTCTTCGCGCTCGGGAGAAACTTCGGAAAGCGGCTCTGCGGTTGGCGCCATTTCGACCAGGCGCGAATACCCTTCCAGCAGGGCCTTGCGGGATCGATCCAAGCCCACGACCTCAATCGAGCGCTGCAACCCGATCTCGCCCATGCGCTTGCGCCGGGCTGGGTCGTCCAGAAGTTCGAGCACCATGCCGGCAAACATTTTGGTATCTTCCTTCTCTACGTACACCGCGGCGTCGCCCGCGGAGCGGCGCGTTTCCAGCAGGTCGAAGGAGACGATCGGCCTCTGGCAGGCCATGTACTCCATGATCTTGGTCATGGTGGAGAGCTGATTCATGCGGTCCGGCGGATCGGGCGCCAGGCACACGTCCGCGGTGGAAAGGTAGTCGAGGAGAAGTTCGTCGGAGACGAATCCCATGAATTGCACCACGTCCGCCACCCGCAACTCTTCGCTCAAGCGCTGCAACTCTTGCCAGCATTCCCCCTTGCCGATGAGGACGAACGCCACGTCCTTCCGTCCAAAGGTGTGAACGATATGGTGTGCGGCCTGGATCACGCGGTCGACGCCGTCCTGTTTGCCCATGATTCCCAGGTATGCGGCCATGAAAGTGAAATCGCGCTTGAGTTCGGGACGTGGAGCTTTGCGATAAAAGCGGCCGATGTCGACTCCGTTGCGGACGATGGCGGAGCGTTCGTCGCCGATCCCTCCCCGCTCCCGCGCCACGTCGCGATAGGATTGATTGGTGGAGATTACCAAATCCGCGGCGGTGTAAGATTGCCGCTCCAAGAACAACAGGGTTTGGTAGGCGCCGTCTTGGCGCTCGAACTTCGACTGATAAAGTTCGGGGCAAAGATCGTGTTGGTCGTAGACAAATTTCTTGCCCATGAGCTTGAAGGGCCAGGCGATCAGGAACATGATGTCGGGCGGGTTCGCGGTGTGAATGATGTCCACCCCGTCTTTCAGCCACACCAGCAGAGACAGCGCTCCCAGGCAGAGCAAGGCCCAGGTGTATTCGACCAGATACCCGAGCTTTTGGCTGGCATGGAAGGGAATGGGATAGCGGTACACTCGGATGCCTTCCACCTCTTCAAAGCTGCTGCGGTCGCGGCCTTCGCCCTTGGGGCAAATCACGGTGACCTTGTAGCCACCCATGCGCAGAGCTTCCGCCAGATGGCGCATCCGCCGGTCGAAGGGGAAAGAACCATTCTCGACCAGCATCAGCACTCTGGGTGTCGTCGACTTTATCTTCTTACTCATCAGCATATCTTCCCTGGGTTCTGGCAAGGACATCTCGTACTTCCTAGCTGGAACATAGATTGTACTCAGCCCTGCACTGCGGTCTTTTTCACCACTGGGGTGGCGGAAGAGCCGACCCCGGCGATAAACTTCCGCAGGCTGCGCTTGAGCGCAATCGCCTGCGGCAACCAAAGATAAGCTCCCAAGAGTTTGAGCCGAAATTCCAGGCTCCAATCGCTGGGCTCGGCTTTCACTCGGCCCACCAGGAATGCCTCTGGATTTTCGAAGGCGTTCTGGTGTTGGGTGGTGAAGGCGCGCTCATAGCCGGCCTCGCGACTCCAGCGAACCACATCTTCATCGAAGTCGCCGTAGGGAAAACTGAGAGTTTTGATCTCATACCCCAGCAAAGACTGCAGACGATGGCGCGGCTCGATAATCTCGTAGCGCGCCTGCGACTCTTCGAGGGACGAAAGCCGGGGATGCGTCATGGTATGCGCCCCCACCCGGATCCATGGCTGGGGCAGCGCGCGCAACTGCTCTGGGGTAGCCAGCGGCCGGCTTCGTTCCGGGTCCGTGGCCGGCCACCAGGCGGCCAGTTTCCCTAAAGGATCTACGGTCACAAAGATGGTGGCGGGAATACGCCGGCTCACGAGCTCCGGGATGGCATTCTCGAGCGCGTCCTGAAAGCCGTCATCGAAGCTGATGGCCGAATAAAATTTTCCCGGAAGCGGCGCCGGCATCTTGTCCAAGTCGACCGGGATAGTGAGCCGGACAACCATGTCCATCTGCTGCGCAAAGGCCCTGCGATACTCGGGCGGGACCGAATGATAATAAAGAATCACGCAGGTGGGGGCAGGAGTTCTCCCCAGGATCCGCAAAGCCGCCCGCCGCAACTTCACCGCCAGGAAAAATCCCACGCGCAATCGCGCTCCGCCGGGCGCCGGCCCCATCGGGGGCGAAAAAGGTCGAGCACTCTTCGCTTTTGCTCCTGCCTCAGGTAAGCCACGAATTCCTCCGGCACGGCGCGCTCCTCCCGCCGCCAATAGGATTCGAGAAAGCCGAAGCAGCGCGCCAGCGAGCCGATCAGATACGGCTTGACCCAGACCCGGCGCAGCAGTTTGAGCAGCTCAAAGACAGGAAGCGCGCCGAGGGAATAATCCATCTTGCCCTGCCGGTACCATCCCCGAAGCACGCCCTCGGCGGAGTTGGTCGGACGATGATGATAGACCGGCAGGTCGGGAAAGCACATCACCCGCCAGCGGTTCATGCGGGCCAGGATCTCGGCGTGAGTGTCGGGACCACCGTAACGCAACGGGACGTAACCTCCGCCGATCGCCTCAAAGCATTCGCGGCGAAACAACTGGCATGCGTGAGGCACGGCGATGCTGCTCGAAATCGGCCGGGGCTTGAATTTTCCGTCGCTGGCACGCTCGCAGACCGTGCCGCCGGCCAGTCCCAGCCGGGGATCCTGAGTGAACTTCTGCAGCAGTCGCGCAAAATAATCCGGCTCCAGGGTAATGTCCGAATCAAGATTTCCGACCAGGCTGTAGGGCGTGTTCTTCAACTGCGCCATACCCGAGTTGATGGCATAGACTTGCGCCGCGAAGTTTCGGGGATGATCTTCGAGAATGCGATGCAAATGCAGGAACGGATTCTCCGCGGCATAGCTCTGCACAATCTCGTCGGTGCGGTCGGTCGAGCCGTCACTGACCACGATCCACTTCGCCGGGCGCACGCTCTGCGAGACGATCGAACGAATGGTTTGTTCGATGTAACGTTCTTCGTTGTACGCCGCCGTCACCAGCACGTAAGCATCGGGCATGATCGCAGGAACCTCGGTTACTTCCCGTCCGCCTGGGGCGATTGTCTCGACCCGCTGGCCAGCCACTGCAGGCAAGAAAGACTTCGCCTAACCTTGAGCGCGGCAGTCTTTCGCCGTCGCGGGCTAAAGCAATACAGCGCGCCATAGGCGGCCATTCTCACCACTTCGTGAACCGCCGTGGCAAACCGGAAGCCGAAACCGCCAAGCCGGCCATAGTGCTTCTCGAAATATTGCAGATTGGCGCGCACCATCTCGACATAAAAGCGGGTAGGAGCCTGGCCCGAGCTGGCCGCTCCGTAGTGCAAAGCCTCGGCCTCGGCAAAGAAAACCACGCGCCACCCCGCTTTCAGGAAGCGGTGACTCCAGTCGAGATCTTCGCCGTACATGAAAAAACGCTCGTCGAGGCCGCCTACCTGTTCGAGAGCGCGCCGCGGCACCATCCAGAACCAGCCGGTCAGCACTTCGACGTCTTCGGTTTTGTCGTAAGCATAATCCGCCATGATATAGCCACCGAACAGCTTCGAGCCGGGCACCAGCGAGTGCAGGCCGAGAGCGAAGCAAAAATAATTCCACACGGTGGGAATTCGGTTGACCGACTGCCCAATCTCGCCCGTGGGCCCGAGCATCTTGGGACCGAGCAAGCCGATCTCGGGGCTGGCCTTCATGTAAGCGACCATCTTTTCCAGGCAGCCCGGCGGCACCACCACGTCGGAGTTCACCAGCGCCACGTAATCGCCACAACTGGCTGCGATTCCGATGTTGTTGGCCTTGGCAAAGCCCAGATTATCGGAATTGCGGAACAACTTCACTTCCGGATATTGCTGCGCGATGGCGTCGGGAGTTCCGTCGCTGGAGGCATTGTCCACTACGATAATTTCGAGAGCAAGCTCGGAGTGCAAGGCGCGCAGAGAATCGAGGCACTCCAGGGCGTACTTCTTCCCATTCCAGGTTACGATGATGATGGAGACGTCGGCCTGCGCGATTTTTCCGGCAACCGTTTCGGCCGCATTCATTCTGGCCGCAGGCGCCTTTTCGGAAGCCATGTTCCCGGTGATGATCTCTTTGGAGTTGGCGGTTTCGGCAATCATATTTTGCGGATCGGTTTTCCTGATCGGTTTTGCAAATCAAAGCTGGAAGATCTAGTTCGCGGTCAAATTTTCCAGGGTGCGCTTCGGGTTTAGGCCCAGCGATAGCTGTACTGGGGCACGGCGGAGTCCTCGACGGGCGCTCCTTTTTTGATGCCGCCCGGAATCTCTGCGGGAGGTTGTTTGCCGTCGGCGACCAGCGCTGCCGAAGCCGAAACCATGGCCAGCACGCAATACCAGGCCAGAATGCTCTGATCGAAGTATACGATGCCGAAGAATCCCACGGCGTTGGCGAAAAGGCTGGCCCCGATCGCCCACACCAGACGCTCATTCTGCCTCGACTTGCGCGCCAGCTTGCGCGACCGCCCGACTCTTTTGAAAGCATAGACCATGACGGCAATAAATAATGAGAACGTGATCAGCCCGCCGCCGACGCCCGCCGCCACATAGGCGTTATCCACGTCCCACATGTCGTAGCCCCAGCTGGGATTGTTCTGCGTCCCCACCAGCCACCATTGGTAGAAATGATGGATGAAACTGTCGATCAACATGGCCCGGTGATAGCCGCTGCCGCCGAGGCTGCCGCCGACCCGCGCCACCAAAAACCATACCGGAGCCTTCATCACCAGATGCAGCACGAAGATGGCAAGCACCGCCACCCAGCGATAGATGCGCAATCGGTGCCGTACCGGCCACAACAGCAGCGCCAGCACTCCCGCCGCGTAGGTCATGATCGGAGTGCTTGATGCGGAGGCCATCGCCATCGCCGTCGAAGCCGCAATTCCAAACCCCATGAACACCCGGTCGCGCTTGCTCTGCCACCACAGCCCGGCAAAAACCGGCATCAACATGCCACCCACCGTGCCCGCGATGATGGGATGAGCAAAAGGCCCAGTCGCTCGGATCGCACCCTCGCGCACATTGGCCAGCTCTGCCGCTCCCAGAAGCGAAAACAGATTGTGCCGCGTAACGTGTTCGTAGGCCATGGCCGGGGCGATGACCAGCATCACGCCCGCGAGCGTCTTTATGGCCAGCACCAGTTCGTCCTTGTCGCGAATCAGCAGGCGCGTTAGAAGATAGCTGCCGAGCGTGGTCCACAGAAAGCCCAGCCGGTTGGTGACCGCTCCCATGCCGCCCCAAAGGATGCAGAACGTAATCGCGTTGCTGAAGGCCCAGCACAAAATCAGCTTGTCGAGGATGTTCGACCGGGGCAGTTTGATGTCCCGGCGCAGAAAGAAACGCAGAACACCGGCGGCCAGAACCAGCCGGATCGCTTGAAAGTGCAGCCCGGCGACCACCACGGTGACGCCAGAGGGCAGAAGCAAACCGGCCGCCAGAAGCGGCACCAGCAAGTAACGCCGCGGCACCCAAAGAATTAGGAAGATCGCCAGCAGCAGGCCGGCCAACGCCAGCGGCGTGACGAAAGTATCGCCCCCGCCGCCGAAGTAATAATTCTCCGGCATGTCATAGCGTGTGTTCATAGCAGGCGCGGGGAAGACTCGATTCTTACTCCGTCCTCCTCGTCTTCTCTTCTTTCACGCTTCTCGGCTTCTTTGCAAATAAGCGCTTCAAGGAGATTTGTGCTTTGTTCCCAACTGAACCGCTTGACGGATTGAGATCCTGCCTTCGCCAATTGCTCACATAGATCTGGATTGCTCAGCAAAAGCGATAGATTTTCGGCAAGAAGCTCCGGATTTCGAGGAGCCGAGAGCAGACCTGTAACGCCGTCCTCCACATAATCCCGGATACCACCGCTATCGGTCGCCACGATGGCGCAACCACACAATGCCGCTTCCGCCGGTGGTAGGGCAAAACCCTCGGTCAAGCTGGAATTGAGAAAAACTCGAGAGCCGTTATAGATTTCGTTTACGATAACGCTCTGCGAAGGAGCGCGATAGTACTTTATCCACTTCGGAATCCATCGCGGAGGGGATTCCTTTCCGAACAAAACAGCTTTCATCTCAGGATATCTTGCGCGCGCAATTGTGAGCGCCTTGATTCCGTCCACCGCGCCTTTGACCGACAACGCAGAGTACGCCATAGCAACCTGAAGCGGACGTGTTTCGAACGGTTGGCATAGACGGTAGACTCGGTCATCGATGCCGTTGGGAATATACTCAACTTCGTGGGCACGGAGTTCTTTACCGACATCCAGCAACCACTTTGATATTACGACTTTGCGTAGGGGGGATCGCCACGTCGCATCCACTAGCTCTCTATGTCCATCCCAAATTTCATAACCCTGAATCAAATAAAACTTAGCGCCGCGGGATGGCGGACACCGCATCACCGACTCCACCGTTTGCCAAGACGTTGCAAACACCGCTTCACCATCGGGAATGAACTCAGCGGAGGAATCTTCCACGAACCTCATTTTGACTCTACCGTCTATGGTGTGCCAGTTGACTCGAGGGCTTGAACCCAGGTCACTCATCCACGTCCTCGCCCTTCTAAGCCTGTTTCTTAGTGTTAACCGCTCCGGAAGAACTGCATACTTCAAGCGCCGGGGGTGAACCACCGTGACCTCGTGCCCTCGGCTCACTAGTCCGTTCGCGTATTCATACACGACTTTATAGCCGCCCGAGGGACCCCACGGGTAGCGGGGCATCAAGAATGTGATTCGCATTTACAAATTTCTCGCGAGCAAGTCAAAACAAAATCTCAGCAGGAAGTGCCCGCCGCCTCTTCAGGATCAGGGTCTTCGTA
The DNA here is from genome assembly GCA_049513475.1 of Candidatus Sulfotelmatobacter sp. GTDB lineage: Bacteria > Acidobacteriota > Terriglobia > Terriglobales > Acidobacteriaceae > Sulfotelmatobacter. The sequence goes on from JBEKWC010000063.1 coordinate 22,327, forward strand.
AATTCCGGAGCCCACTTGGTCAGTAGCCATTTTGAAGCGGTCCTAAGCGTCAACTTGTACCGGAGAGCTTGGGACAGTGCATCCAAGGCTTTCTTGCGGTCCCCGTTAAGCAGATGCCAACTCGCCCACGCAGTGTAAAGGGCCTGGAGTTGTCGCGTAATACCTTCCCGCACACCCGGTAAGGAACTTCCGTCTTCCGCCAACCATTTTTCAAACAACTGTTGGCAAGTCTGAAGCCGAAAAAGTTCACCTCTGGCCAACTCAATCAGGCCTACTTCCCGGTCTGACGTTCGATCGATCTGCACCAAAACATTGTCGACGTAACAGATTCCAGTATGACAAGCCACGCGAAACAGAAAATCTGTATCCTCACTCAGGCGAAGCGAGGTATCGAACCCGCCGAGGCTCCGGGCGATTTCGCTTTGAACGACCAAAGTTTGGAGGTACATCCCGTTGTGCCCGGAGGCTATGCTCGCGGCGGCATTAGGCCAAAGCCCGGACGGGCTGCGAAAGTGCACACCGGCGAGCCGGAAGGCGCTCTGCTTCAACAGGCTATTGTTGATATAAGAGGCGTCGGTTACGCAGGCGCCACAGGAACCGGCGCAAGCGCTAATTGCCTGAAATTGCAGTTCTAACTTATTGGGCAGCCAGCCGTCATCCGAATCCAAGAAGGCTATCCAATCCCCTTTGGCGGCCGCGATGCCAGTATTCCGTGCCACGGAAGCGCCTGACTGGGGTTGGCGCAGATAGACCACGGAGGTGCGGTGACGAGCCCTGGAACCGGCGAAAGTACCCACCTGCTCCTCCGTACGATCCGTTGAACCATCGTCGACGACGATAACCTCATGAACGGGATGAGTCTGACCGATTGCACTCTCCATGGCTCCGACCACGAGGGTGGCCCGGTTGTAAGTCGGAATGATGACCGAAACTTTAAACATTTGAGACCCGCTTCGCATTCCACATCCCAGGGGCTGAGGTTGAGTACCTCTATCGGGTCGGTGTCTCCTCTACCAGACGGGACATGCCGATCCACGGCAAGACCCTGCTGAGAACAGATTGCCTCTCTCCGCCGTTGAATGCGAAGAAAAGCGTTGCCAAAGTGCTTATCAACACCTGGCAAGAAATCGCTGCCCCAAGCGTCGCCATGTTTGAGAAATGAAGCCTCCTGAACAACAGTGCCCATGCAAGTATGGAGCTGAGGCCGGCAACCATGAAAGGACGACCGACAAGCTTCACAAAATAATCTGCCATGGGCAGATTCAGCGCTCGGCAAACGTATGCCGGCTGGACAAACACTTTCGCAATAAACATGGGTACAAACGTGCCCAAGGCGACGCCCAACATTCCATAATGGCGAGCCCAAGTGATACTTAGCCCGAAGTTAGCCAGCGCTTCGGCTAAGGTGAGGCGGGCCAGAAAGCGGTGTTTGGAAATACCCAACAAATACGAACTGGAAGGCAACTGCGCCACGTCAAAATAAAAGGCTGCAACCAGAATGACTAAAGGTAAGTACGCATCGGCATAGGCCGCGCCCATCCACAATGCGATAAACGGGCGTCCGTAGAGCAGAAGCGCCGCCGCGACTATGGTGGAGATCGAAACCGCGACCCTCGTCGAAAAAGAGAAGACGCGCCGCATCCCGTCGAAATCCGAGCTTCCTAACAAGTGACTGAACCAGGGAGAGAGTATTCCAAATACGGCAATCATAAGAGACATGAAGGATAAAGAGAGCCGAGACGCAATCGCATAGTGGGTCACTGCGCTCACCGTAACGAACACTCCGACCACCCACCCGTCCACAAAAAATCTCAGCTGGTCGCCCATTTGAATGACGAATGAGTGCCGGCCATATTGAAACAATTCCTTCAGGGTGGCAATCGACGCGAGGGCCCGTGCGATCCTCAAGTCTCCCTGCACCTTCCGCAACGCAAAATAGAAAAGTGTGAAGCTCAAGAAATCCGTCGATACGGCGATACAACCGAGCGAGACAAGTCCGCCACCCTTGGAAAGTGCAGCAATGATGAGAACCGAGCGGAAAACCAGCGTCAAGATCCCAATGCCTGCAATCAGGTCCCATCGAAGATGGGCAGAAATGGCGCCCACTAAAGCCCTGCCGGGAAAGCCAAATGCGGAACCGATGCCGACAAGGAGGAGAACCGTACGAAACGCGGGCAGATCGGGCGACGGGCCGACAAGCCTTCGTGATATGAATGCGATGATTACGGTTGCGAGAAAAACTAAGATTCCAGCGACGCTGAAGGCATAAACCGATGTGGAAATTGACCGATTCGCAGATTCAGGGTTGCCCTCGCCTAAAGCTTTAGCCACTTGGAACTGAACAGCCGACACAATTCCCAAGTCCAGAAGGCCGTAGTACCCGAGCACGGCGCCGACAAGCGACCAATAGCCATACAGACGATCCCCCAGCCGATGCACGATAAACGGCATCAAGAAAAACGCCACGGCAGTAGTTGCTGCCAGATTAGCGACTCGAAGGGCAGAGCCTAAGAGGGCGGCACGATGACGGTCCAAGGCAGGTCGTTTCTTCCTTAATTAAGGTAAAGGGATTAACCGGGTGTCAAACCGCTCGCGGAAAAAACGCATGCTAGGGACACGCTCCAAAGAAATGCTGGCGTGCCCCTAGACGCGTGGTTTATTTTCAACTATTGGATGACGGCTGCAAGGCCCGTTGGCGGGGTCGGGGCTCCGGCCGCGCTGCTGAATTGGTAGGCTCCGGCATCCCAGGCGCCGGAAGATGGCCTCGGAGTACCTGCCCTGTCGGTGCAGAGTGGGGCAAAGTTACCGGAGCAGCTACTCGTCATATTCGTTCCCATTCCGATGGCGGAGGAGCCGGAACCGAGCGTATAGGTACCGCTCAGGTTGGGATTGGCGCTTGAGCTATTCGCATCAAAACCGCCTGCGGATTGCCACGTCGAATACCCTTGAATAACTCCGCTCCCGCCGAAGTCGTAGTTAAAACCAAGGGTACACGTAGAATTCCAGACGTTATGATTGGACGCTGTGATTTGAGAAAAAAAGCCGCTTTGGGTTGTCGCGTAAGACGTCATCTGGACGCCGAAATTGTATGCGATATTGTTCTCCCAATCCAGTTTTCCGGGGTTCGGATCCAGTACTATTCCGAAACCACTCATGGCGCCACAAGGGCCAACAAAAGTGTTGTTGTAAATGCGATGTGTTCCCGACAGAATGCTCGTATTGGCACCGATCCAAATCGATGTATTGTCACTTGGAATGTCGAAGACGTTATTGAAGATATTGCAAGATTCATTCACCGTATTTGAGGAACCGTCGTCCGGACCTGAGCAATAGACATAGGCAGTCGCTTCGGGGCCCCCGTCGAAGCCGCCATGGAAGTAATTATTGTAGATGTAGGGCGTGTAGGCTGGCGTGCCGCTGGCGCTTCCGGTGAATGTAATGATTCCATCGAGGTGGTAAGTCGCTGGGGGATACGCCCAGTCGGCGAAGTTCGAAATATCATTGCCGTGAATTAGCACATTCGTCGCGACATTAGCGTTTGCACCCTGAATGGTCATATGCCAGCCATGATCATTAAACGTGTTGTTCGCAATTTCGAGCCCGGAGATATTGGTAGCTGCAAACGTCGCGCCTACCCCCGTACGCGACTTGCCAAGATAGTTCCCGCTAATTACGATGTTCGAGCTTGGCGTGGATATACCGGCTCCATCTATACCGATGTCGGCGGTATCGGCTCCCGCGCTGTCGTTGCACGACGAACCTTGCGCGCCACAATTGTTGTAGATGCTTGTGATCGTAAGGTTTTGCACTGTGATATTGTTCGCCGCCCTAATCTTAATCCCGTAGCTGCTGTTTTGGTAGGCACATGCGCTGCCGTTCGAACAGGTGACCGACGGTGAGCCATTCTGTGTGTTTTGGACTATCCCGGTTAGATTGTTTCCGTCCACCGTGACGTAACTCACTCTTTCAATATCAATCCCTCCACCGCTGGTATTCCAGGTTCCGGCAAAAGCTGGAGACTGCAGGATTGCGTTGGTGTCGAATTTGATGGTTACCGGATTGCCGCTGGCGCCACTTCCTTGGACCGTCAATCCAGAACTATTGGCCGGAAACGTGATTGTTCCGCACAAAAGCACGGTGGTGCCTGGGCCAATCTGGCCGGAGCCGCTGCCCCAGTTCGCCGCATTGTTGAAAAACGCCGGGGTTAACACGTTGGCTGTGCAGTTGCCGCTGGGGCTGCCGTTTTGCGTGATGTAGATGTTGCTGGCAGAGCCGAATGCCATTGCCGATGCCATGCAGAAAACGATGCAGAAGAAAACGACAGAAGAGAAGGACCTTCGAACCGCGACCATGCATGCCTCCGGGGGATGAGTTGCACGCCCGCCTTCGACGGGCATCACTACCGTTATCGAAAATACGCTCTCCAGAACGGCAACTGTCTTTGCCAGTTAATAGTGAAGGAAGCACTCATTCTCGTAAAGGTACCGGTGGTACATGTTCAGAATCCGAGGGTTTAAGGACCTCTGGGAAGCTCCCTTCCGGCGCGGGGCACGGTCGCGTTAACGCCGGAAGGCTCGGGATCCTAGAGTCTTCAAGCCCTACGCCCCGCCGTGGCCAGGCTTAACTCGTCGCGCTCAGCGTGCTTGCGGCCGGCTTTGGCGGTGAAGTCTAACGTTTCTTGCACCACGCGGGCCTGCTGTTCCGCCGTGAGCTGCGGGAACATGGGCAGGGAGACGATCTCCGCCGCCGCTTTTTCGGAGGCGGGGAAGTCTCCGCGGCTGTAGCCGAGCGCGGTGTAGGCTTTCTGCAAGTGGAGCGGAATCGGGTAGTGGATGCCGGTGCCAATGCCGGCCTGCTTGAGGTTCTCCATCAGGCCATCGCGGTAGGAGGTACGGATTACGTACAGGTGATACACGGCCTTTGACCACGACGGCTCGTAGGGCAGAACTATGCCCGTGGCCCCGGCGGCGGCTTCGGCCTCACCGGCGGCAGCGAATAGGCGGCCGTATTCGGCGGCGTGCTCCCGGCGCTGGGCATTCCACTTGGCCAGGTGCTTCAGCTTGACGTGCAGCAGGCCGGCCTGGATGGCGTCGAGGCGTCCGTTGTAGCCTTCGACGTCGTGATAGTACTTTTTCGCCTGGCCGTGGTCGCGCACCATCTTGATGTTGGCGGCGAGCGCGGCGTCGTTGGTGGTGACGGCGCCGGCCTCGCCGCAGGCTCCCAGATTTTTCCCCGGATAGAAACTGAAGGCGGCGGCCCGCCCCATGGAGCCGGCCTTCATCCAGCGATTATTTTCCTTGGAAAAATATTCGGCGCCGTGGGCCTGGCAGGCGTCTTCGATCACCACGAGCCCGTATTTTTCGGCGAGCTTGAGGATGGCGTCCATATCGGCCATTTGTCCGTAGAGGTGGACTGGCACGACTGCGGTCACGGGCCGACCGCTGCGGCGGCTTATCAGTTTGCCGGACTTATCCTTGGTGCATTTCTTTTCCAGAAATTCCTCCAGTTTTTCGGGGCACAGATTGTAGGTGCGCTCGTCGATGTCGACAAACTCGGGCAGCGCCCCCGCCTGCGAGATGGCTTCGGTGGTGGCAATGAAGGTATGGGGCACGGTGACGACGGCGTCGCCCGGCTTGACACCGGCAGCCATCAGGGCGAAGCGCAAGGCGTCGGTGCCGCTGCTGACGGCAATCGCGTGGCTGGTGCTGCAGAATTTGGCAAATTCCTTTTCGAAGTCTTCCACCATCGCGCCGCCGATAAAGCCGGCGCTGCGCAAGGCCTTGTGAAAGACCGCGGTTAGCTCCGCTTCGAGTTCGACATGAGGAGTAATGAGATCGAGAAAAGGAATGCCGTTTGACGCCTTGCTTGATGGTAGTGCGCTCGACCTTCCAATCGGCCTCGGTCTGCAAATTTCCGTCGGCGGCCGTGGCCCGGGGATAGCTGTCGTTGATGAACATCACGCCGTGGCCGATAAACACGTGATCTTCGATGTTGACGCCTTCACAAATAAAGGTGTGGCTCGAAATTTTGCAGCGGCGGCCCACGGAGGCGTTTTTCTGAATCTCGACGAAGGCGCCGATCTTGGTTTCGTCGCCGATCTCGCAGCCGTAAAGATTGATAAACTTCGAGAGCTTGACATCGCGTCCCAACTTAACGTCGGGCGCGATGCATACGTGAGGATTCATCGAGGAAATGGCTCCGGGGTTGCGGTGAATAAAAACCTGACTGAATAAAAAGCTCAGTCTGCGTTGGCCGTTCGCGGCTCCGCTTCGGGCTTCCAGAAGGCGGCGTCGAGGCCCGCGCTCTGCGCCGGAAAAGCTCGCGCTTCGGGCGCTCCCAGGCGCAGTTCTCGATGCAGCGTCTCGAGCGCCCGGCCGAGTTCCGAATTCGCGATGGCGAACGAGACCCGCTCCGCCGAGCCTGGCCGCACTCCCAGGACGTTCACGTTCTCCCGCTCCAGCGCAGCCAGAATCGCGGTCGAAGTTTCCGAGCTGTCCAGGCGGCTGCCGACCACGCTGACCAGCGCAACCTCGGCATCGAGGTGGAGGGCGGTGATTCCTTTCGCTCCCGCAGCGCCCGCGGAGGCATGCGGCGTGATGCGGGTTCCGCCCCGCTCCGGCGCGAAGGTGTTGCGAATCCATAGGGGAATGCCGCATTCGGTGACCGGCGCGAGCGTCTTCGGATGCAACACTTTGGCTCCGAAGTGCGCCATCTCGGCCGCTTCCCGGTAAGAGATTTCCGCAATGGTCGCGGCCTCGGGCACCAGGCGCGGATCGGCGCTCATCATGCCGTCGACATCGGTCCAGATCGTCACTTCGTCGGCGGCGATCGCCGCGGCCAGAATGGTGGCGGAATAATCGGAGCCGCCCCGCCCCAGAGTGGTGAGCGTTCCGTAGGCCGTCGCAGCGATGAAGCCGGTGACCACGGGAACGACTCCGCAGCGCAAGAGCGGGCGCAGGCCGGCTGCGCAGTTTTTCCGCGTCGCTTCCATCTCCGGCTCGGCGGCGCCGTGGCAGGAGTCGGTCTG
>JBEKWC010000064.1:0-17116 GCA_049513475.1 Candidatus Sulfotelmatobacter sp.
AAAGTGAGCTGGGTGCTCGATGCCGACATCCGGAAGTTTTATGACACTCTCGATCAGGGATGGCTGGTGAAGTTTGTCGAGCACCGCATAGCCGACCGGCGCGTGGTGCGCTTGATCCAGAAATGGCTCAAGGCAGGCGTGCTGGAAGAGGGCAAGCGAGTACAGAGTGAGGTAGGGACGGTGCAGGGGGGCAGTATCAGCCCTCTGTTGTCGAACCTCTATCTGCACTACGTACTCGATCTCTGGGTCCAGCGATGGAGACAGAAGCAGGCGCACGGGGAGGTAATTTTCGTGCGTTTCGCCGACGACTTCGTGGCCGGATTCCAACATCGTTACGAAGCAGAGCGGTTTCTGGCAGACCTGCGCGAACGCTTCGCGCGGTTCGGGCTCCAACTGCATGCCGACAAAACGCGAATCGTCGAGTTCGGCCGGTATGCCGAACAGAACCGACGAAACCGGGGCGACGGCAAACCGGAGACGTTCAACTTCTTGGGTTTTACGCACAGTTGCGGAAAAACGCGGAAGGGACACTTCACGGTACTGCGCCAGACGATGCGCCAGAGGTGGCAAGCTCAGCTGCGGGCTTTGAAAGAAGAACTGCGGCGACGCCTGCACTCGCCCCTTCGGGAACAGGGAGCGTACTTGCGCTCGGTCCTGCTGGGCCACTTCCGCTATTACGGGGTGCCCATGAACGGCCCGGCGCTGGGCGCTTTTCGCAAGGCAGTGGGCTACCTGTGGCGGACGGTGTTGCGCCGTCGCAGCCAGGGTAACCACCTGCCGTGGCGCCGCCTGAGGCGCTATATTGCGCGATGGTTTCCACCGGCTCGTGTTTGTCATCCTTATCCTCTCGTGCGCTTGGGCGTCTTCACCCAAGGTGGGAGCCGGATGCGGTAACTCCGCCTGTCCGGATCTGTGGAGGGGATCATGAGCGATCATGGTCCCTACTCCGACTTTTAGTGGCGGTCTGTCTTTCCCGCAGGATTCTGGGGCGGCTCCCGCCCTTCACCAATTCGCTGGATTCGCCTGCCTCTTCGGATTCAGCCCCTTCATCTCATTGAGCTCCTCGGGTGTGATCTGAGGCAAGTGCCGGATGAACAAAACCAGGCGCCAGGTTTTCGCGGCAGTGTGCACTTCGCTGAAGGCAGGCATGCCGCTCAAACGAACTCCATTTTCGATTGTGTAGTAGAGCTCGCCATCGCTTTTGTTCTGCGTCCCAGCTGCACGCATGTCGGGCGGTTTCGGATAGAGGCCCTTGCCGAAAAAACTCTGCCCCCCTCCGTCATTCGAATGGCACGTGGCGCAATGATCGGCGAAATGCTCCATGCCTGCCCGAATGTTCTCCGTTGAAGGCGTGATGGGATTGCGAAGTTGGCGATACGCGGATGGCACGGCCATTTTGCGTGCCGTTGTGGCCGCGAACTCCTCAATTGCCGACGGTGTCGCAAGTGCGCTGAAGCCTCGTCGCACGAGAATCAGCCCGTATACCGAGGCTGCAACCGCAAGAGCAAACACAATCAGCGAAACCGCTTTCCAGGGTTTCACGTCTACTTCTCCTGTCCCGAACCGGCTGGCGCAGCGCGTGTCGCAGGCCAGCACGAACTCGTTACCGACGCCGCGCGTGCGGCCACGAATCTTGTGCTGAGGCCGAGAGAACGTGCAACGCGGGCGCAGTGCCGACGAGGCCGACGGTCACGATTTTGGATAAGTTGAGCATCGGAAGCCTCCAGTCTGAGCAGCTGCGCGCAGTATGCCTCGCGCCCTTTTGAGGATGCAGAGGGTCGAACGCGAAAACACTAATATCGGCAGGGCAGCGTGCGCAATTGGACGATAGTATCGATCCATACGTCGGTAGCGGCTCTTAGCAGAGCCTCTAACATCGAGGCTCTCCTGCGGATGAGCGGACAGTTAAATTAGCTAGCTTTGGCCAAGGTCACATCCAACTTTGCGCCTGAGCGCAGCGACCGGAAGCCCACGCGAATCTCTTCGGAAAGAAGTTGGGGCTGCTCAAATGCCGCGAAGTGGCCCCCTTTGTCGATCCGGTTGTAGTGGATGAGTTTGGGGTATGCGAGCTCTGCCCAGCTCTGTGGAGCGGGATAAAGCTCGTCAGGGAACACACTCACGGCCGTCGGGACAACGACGTTTTTGACGGCGAAGAACGACGCTCCCTTGTTCTCCCAATAGAGACGGGCCCCTGAGATCGCCGTATTCGTCAACCAGGTGAGCGTGATGTTGTCGAGTACGTCGTCTCGGGTGAGCCCTTCGGTCCCTCCGGCAAAGACACGTGCGATGAGTTCGTAGCTGAGCGCGTCGTGATCGAGGAAATAAGCCGCCAAGCCGACGGGTGAATCCGCGATTCCGTACAATGTCTGCGGTCTCAACCCCATCTGGAAGCCGTAGCCGATGCCCTTGGCATAGACGAAGCTCAGCCGCTCGTAAGCGAGCTTCTCGTCGGCCGAGAGATTTGCCGGTGCCGGGGCGCCGGAAAAGGCCAGCTTGTCGATGTCGAGTGGAATCACGTTCGGCATGTTCGTGTGAATGCCCAGCAATTCCGGTGGCGCCTGCGCGCCCATTCGTTCGGTGACGATCGCACCCCAGTCGCCGCCTTGCGCCACGAATTTCGCGTACCCGAGGCGCTTCATCAGCACGACCCAGGCGCGTGCGATGTGGGCGGGATCCCACCCGGTGGCGGTCGGTTTTCCGGAGTAGCCGTAGCCCGGCATCGACGGAATCACCACGTCAAAAGCGTCCGATGCGCTCCCGCCATGTGCGGTGGGATTGGTCAGCGGATCAATGATTTTCATCTGTTCGATGATTGAGCCGGGCCATCCGTGCGTAACGATGAGCGGCAATGCATTTTCATGTTTCGAACGGACGTGGATGAAGTGAATGTCGAGTCCGTCGATCGCGGTGATGAACTGCGGCAGGGCGTTCATTTTTGCCTCGATCTTGCGCCAGTCATACTCGGTTGCCCAATAGCACGCGAGCGCCTGAGTGGTCGCGAGCTGCACGCCTTGCGTCGCATCCGTGACCGTTTTTCTCGTTCGGGCCACTTTGTCGCGTTGATGCGCCTGCGCAACTCGGTTAAGTCCGCTTCTGGAACGTTCACATGAAGCGGACGAATCACATTCTTATCATCGGGGTGGTTGCTGCCTGGTTGCGTAACACCGGCTTGGGTCATCGCGGCCTCGTTGTTTGCCATTTGCGACTCTTTGGGCAGTTCGATTCTGGCCCCACACTCTGATGGATTGCGCGGCGGAAAACATCACGAGATACAGGGTTTTTTTTCTACCGCGAAAGGTTGGCGGCGCAGTCCCCCGATTGTGGTAGTTGGAAATCCTGTCAGCACACCTGGGTTGCGTAGCCAGACAAATGTTAGTTGTTTGGCCTCATCGAAGCGATGCGGCGCCACCGCATCATGGCACCGGCAATCCACGGGCCAGCCTTCCCGAAAGAGTCGATCGAGTCGTCGCAAAAACATGGAACCGGCGCGTAGGAACATGCGTACCGATAAGTGAGCGCGCAAACGAATCGCGCTTGGCCGTAACTTTTACTTTGATGTCAGGAGGCAGTATGGGACCTCTGGTTTCCGTTCACTGCTCGCCCGCGACTGCATGTGCTTTGAACTCCTCTGACGCCGCAATCTGGCAAGACGTCCTTTCTCAGGCGATGACCGGCGAACTTATCGCCGCGATGAACTACACGTCGTTGGCGGAGATATGGGATGATCCCGAAGAAGTCGCCGATGCACTGGAACACGCCGCGGGGGAACGCGGACATGCGGCTCGCTTCGCCGCCGAGGGCCGAAAGATTGGATTCGAGGTGCTCAATAACGTCGACGCGAAATACTGGAAGCGGCTGCGCGAGGCGTTTCAGCGGCGAATCGCGCTGCGCGATTTTACCGGTTGCCTGATCGTGCAGGAGATCATGCTGGAATCGTTCGCAGTCGCGAGCTATGCGCGGGTGGGGAAAGTCGCGCCGGGAACTCTCGGCGAGACCTTTGCCGCCATTGCCGCCGAGGAAGAAGGCCACGTGGATCACGCCATGGCGACTCTGAAAGCGGAGCGAGCCTTGAACGCGCCGAGCTTCGACGACAAAGTGCACGGGCTGCATCTGGAGGTAATGACCACTCTTTCGCAGATGCTGGCGAAGGAATGCAAGGACGGGCACTGCGAAGTGTGCCACGGCAGCTGCGTGAAGCCGGCGCTCTTCGATGTTGGCTTGAGTGCCGCGCAGCTTCGCGGCGCGTCGCTCGAGCAGTATCTGAGGACGCTGGACTCGCTGGGATTGCCCGGGGAGGTCACACTGCAATGGGTTGCTCAGTTGCCGGTTTAGCTGCGGAAGAAGGAAATGTCGAGCGGGGCGGCGGAGTCGATTTCGCTTTGATTGGGCATCTGGAGAGTTGGCGAGCGGCGGCAGATGTTCTGGCTGTGCTGCGCGGGAGCGAGCTTGCTCCTCTGCCTGACGATGAGATCAGGGAGATTCTCCCCTGGATTCCGCCACGAGCGGTTTGCCATGTTGCGGTGGGGTCAGCCGGCGATCTGACAGGCGGAGCAAAAGCTCGCGGTGTCTACATCGATTCCTTCATTCCTCCCGATCGTCTGCAGGCCGCGCACGTGCTCGAGAACATCGCCCGGGTTCGGGCGGCGGCGGCCTGCGCGATTAACGCCGGAGCGAAGATCGTGAGCCTCGGCGGATTCAGTTCCATATTGATTGAGGGCAACTTCGATCAACTCCCCAACCGCCACGATACGGTTTTTACGACGGGAAATACCTTGACCGTCGCCTTCATCGTTCAGGGCATCAAGAAAATGTGCGCGTTCGAAGGGCGCGACTTGAGCGACTCGACGCTGCTGATCGTTGGAGCCACCGGGGATGTGGGTTCCGGTTGTGCGCGATGCCTGGGGCCGCTGGCGAAGCGCGTGCTGCTCAGCGCCCGCAACCTGGAGCGGCTTCGCCGACTGGCTGCTGAATTGAGAGCTGCTGGAGTCGATGTGGAAATCGCTACCGATCTCACCACGGCGGAAAATAGCGCGCCGCAGTTCCCCGCGGAGGCTGAGGTTGTGATCTGCGCGGCGAGTCTGGCATCGCCCTCGTTGCTGTTGGGCCGGGCAGGGCGCGACGCCATTGTTTGCGATGCGGGCTATCCGAAGAATCTTTCTCCAAGCGCGCAGATGCCGGGGGCCAAGGTATTCTTCGGAGGACTCGGGCAGATTCCAGGGGGCATGAAGTTTGCGCCGGATCTTGGTGGCATCTTGAACCGTCATCCGTTTCCTGACGTGGTCCACGGATGTTTGCTCGAAGGCATGGCTCTCGCGCTTGAGAGACGCTTCGAACCTTTCTCGCGGGGTAGAGGATTCATTACTCCGGAGCGAGTGCAAGCGATGGAGAGCATTGCTGCGCGGCATGGAATTTATCTCGCGCCGCTGTACAACGCGGATGGGCCTTTGCAATAACGGGTCCATTAGACTACCGCTCTCTCCGCCATCCTTACCTTTCCTGCCTGCATCTTGTCCAGGCGCAACGCGTGCTTATCGATGAGGCTCGAGAGCCATTCTAGGTCGCTGGTAGTATGGCCCCCGCTGCCGCTGGCGAAGTTGTGTTTTGCCTTGCCTTGATAGGCAGAGATCGCGAACTTCAGGTGAGCCCGGCGAAAGGACTGAACTCTTTTCGTCCACGTGGTTACCAGAGGTACCAAGGCTTGAATATGTGTATCCGCCTCAAGATCCAATAGACAAGATTCCAGTCGGTCGAGAAGGCTCGGAGTATTCCGGGCGCGAAAGTAGTATTCGCGAAATTCGGCGGTGTTATAGGCGATATAGTCCCAGGTGAATCTCTGATATAGGGGGTTGGGTTCTGAGCTACCCCAGAGTAAGTAGTCAAAGATATGCAGTGGCATCATCACGGCGCCGGGCCCGCGAAGTTCGCGGCCGTCGATCTTGATGGGCTCGTAGAAGGGACGGATCTTCTCGATGAACACAGTGGCGTCAACTCGGCGCATGGCGTAATGGAGACCGAGCACAAAATTCTTCAAGTGCAAAGCGATCTGGTCGGCCCAGCGAACAGCTTCCGACGTGTGCAGGGGATAGTCCCGTAGCTCAAAGAGGCAGCGGGTAGCGTCTCGGATCGCGGGAAGCGAAATTCTTACGCTTTCGATGAGATGAGGTTCCTGGGGTTCGTCGCTATAGCAGCGAAGCCTCGCTCCTGACGGGTTCCAGATGGTGTAGTGCATCACGGTGTCGCGCGGAATCAGATCGGTGAGAGCGCCGGCGCGCAGCAGAGTAGCTTCGAGTTCCGGTATTGCGGCGGCAGGTTCCTCGCCGTGCTTTTTGAGGGAGCCTACAAGGATCCCTATGTCTCTTATGATCGCGAGTAACTCGTGGTAGTTCCTATGTTCGAGAGAGGCTGACCGGCAAGTATGCTGAGTGGCACGGACGATCTGATGAATGTCCCCGGCGGCGTTCCACAGGGGAACTTTGGACATCATGGAATCCACGCCAAGAGGATCGAGCGCGGCCACGCGCCGGTCGTCGGCCTGAGTCCAAAGCATAGCGCCTCCTAAAGCATGAGGGGGCCCGAGGTAAGTTTGCGGAGAGTGAACTTACTAGCTTCGCGCAAAGCTATGGGAAAAGTAATGCGGAAGAACCGGCGACTCATCGAAGCCCGCCTGGACTCCCGCCAGATACGGAAGATTTCTGCCAATGTAGCAGCCTTAAATTTGTGAGTCAATCACAATCGAGAACACAATTGGAGGTTCTGAGTCTCACTTCAATTCCATGACGATTAAGGCCGGAGCAGGAACCGTGATACTGAGCTCGCCGTTGTTTAAGGGAAGAGTTTCGGGAGTAGAGTCCGCGGCTGCCTCGCGCAGTTGCTGTACCTGGGTCGAAGTTGGATAGGCGGGCGATCCCATTTGTTCGTAGGTGCGATGATAGTCTCCGTGATCGGCATCGAGATGCCACAGGGTCACGCTCTTCGCACCGATGTGCTGAAAGTGCACGGTGAAGGTTTTTGCCGGGCCGGATTGACCGGGCGGGGCATAGTTCCACACCGCCATGACCAGCGAACCGTTCGGAGTGCGAGTGAGCAGAGCGGAGTTCGAGTTCAGATCCAGACGCTGGTTTCCCAGCTTATGGAGAAGAGCGAAGGCCCAATAAGCGGGCTTCGGGATGCCGTCTTCGGCCAATAGCCCAAAGCCGCCGTAAAATGGCGTTTTCACTACGCCCTGTTCTTCAAAGACATCGGAAAAGGTCCAATAGGACATGATGTCCACGAGGCCGTCACACTGGCGCACGGTGCCGGCAAGCCACGGGCCCATATACAGCGAATCGGTAACTTCGGTTTCGTTCTTGTAACTGGCGTTGAACTCGCTCCAGATCAGCGGCAGGTGGGGCTGGCTGGAGGCGCGGATCTGATCGTGAACTTTTCCGACGGCGCGGCAGACCATCTGGTCACGGGGAATATCTTCGTTGGTTCCGAAAACGTCTTTTGCGCCGTCGTTTCCGTAAACGTGGGTCGAGACAAAATCTACGGGCATTTTCTGCTGAGTGCAGTGTTCGATGAAAGCGTCCACCCACGCGGCTTGCGCGGTGGCGGGGCCACCGATGCGAAGGCGGGGATCTATCTTCTTAATCGCGAATGCGGCGTGATCGTAGAGTTGCCAATAAGTGGACTGGGCCGGCTTGCCCGCCCAGAAATCGATGTTCGGTTCATTCCAAACTTCAAAGTACCAGGTGGAAACTTCATCGATGCCGTAGCGCTTCACCAGATGGCGTGCGAATGCTTGAATCAGTTCTTCCCAGCGCTGCCAATCTTTGGGAGGAGATACATCCGGCTTGTACCAGAAAGCCTGAAACACGGGCGAGGCGGCAAGCTTGTTGGGCATGAAACTGAGTTCGATGAAGGGCTTGACTCCGTTGGCCAGCAAGCCATCGTAGATTTGATCCACGTAGGAAAAGTTATAAACGGGATGGCCTTGGGCGTCTTCGTCGTAGAGGCCGGCTTCATCGTTGAGGATGGCATGGAAGCGGACATACTTGAAATCGGTGATTTGCCGGACCGCGCGCAAATCCTGGCGATAACTCTCGCGCAGGCTGAGAATGGCGCGGCCGGAGCCGAACATGTGTTCCCAATAATGAGGGAAGGGATGAGCCGGCGCGGCGGCATCGACGATGATCCCCTCCGTGGAGGATTGAGCGTGAGTGGAAAGCGCCGCGGAATACAGAAGCAGAAGAATTGCAACCGCGAAGGGAATGCGCCCGATTGTTTGCATGAAAACGCCTCGAAAATGTTCTCAACAATTCGCCGCGGGAATCACGCGGCCCTGCCATAGGGAAGCGGAAAGGCCCGAGCAGCGGGCTTTTCGTGTAAAACCAGTTCCGTAGCCTGGACGCGGCGACCGCTGTGGAACCACCGTTGCACGATGTTGTCGAAAAGAACGTTAGCCAGCGATAGCAGGCTCATGCCCTGGTGGTGAGCCATCCAGCAGCGGGTGAGTTCACAGTGCGATGGCCGAATGCGTCCCTGCGCGGCGCTGTAGTCGGCGGCCTCGTAGAAACCGTAGGGCCCGCACCAGCCCATGGCGCCCATGCGGCGCAGGTTTTTCAGCGCGGCGGGGCGATCCACGGCCAACGCCAGAAAAGTGGAGTAAGGCGAAATCACGAGCGTATTCGACTCGCGCCTCATGAGCGAGAGTCGGGGAAGGCCAAAGGCCATATAGCCATAATTTCCAGCAGCGTCGCGCGTGGCGAACGCCGATTCGGAAATTCCCCAAGGCACGCCTTTCTTCGCCGCATACTCTTGCTGGGCATGGACCGCGGCGGCGCGGCTGCGGTCGAGGAGCGTGTTGGGATAGGAGCGCATCCAGAGTCCCGGCATTAAGTATTCGAACATGGTTCCGCTCCAGGAGAGAAGCACGGGTTCGCGCTTATCGAAGGTCTGCACCCGGCCCATGCGGAACCAGGACTCCTGCGGAATATCTTCCTTAGCGATGGCGACGAAAGTGGCGATGCGAGCTTCGCTGGCCAGCAAGTCGTAGCAGGCGGGCTGCAGCTGCCCGGTTTCGGTGTCGAAGCCGATCGATAGCAATTTGCGCCGGGGCTCGAGCAGGAAGCTGAAATCCATTTCGTTGGCCAGACGGCCGGCGAGAGCGCTCATCTTGCGCAGGTCTAGGATGGTGGCGATGGCATTGGCGTGAGCCTCCGCCAGCAGCGGCTGGAGCTGTTGGTAAAGCGCGAGGTTCGAATCGGTGGCGGAAGGAATTGCGCGCTCGACGGCCACCTGCAAGTCGGCAATCAAGCCGGGAAGATCGCTCAGCGGCACGTGCCGCGTAAGTTCCCCGGCGATCGCCGAATCGGTTCTCAGCGCCGCGAATTCCGGCAGAAACCAGGGCATGTAGGATCGCGCCAGTTGATGAATGCTGCGCAATCGCAGGCGTGCCTGGGAGCGAAACCATTCGATATCAGCGGCATCGCGAGAGTTCGCGGGCGGGTTGGCTTCGTCGAGTAGAGCCTCCGGGAACGAGAGCAGTGCGTTCAGCTTGAGTGCTTCCCGATTGCTCTGATTCTTGTCGCTTTGATCTTTATTGCCGCGAGATTTGTGCCGACCATTGTGATCAGCTTCGCGCTTTTGATCTTCGCCTTGCAGGTGCGACTCGCAGCGGGAGAGAGTTTTTCGCGAAAGCACGCGGCGAGCGGCCAGAATGCGAAGGTAGTCGAGAAAGCCATCGGTCAATCCCGAATGCACGAGCGGCCGGTTCAAGTGGTCGAGACAGCCCTGTTGCAGGGTCCAAAGCGAAGCCACCAGATTGCCATTGTCTACGGAAGAGATAAAGCGCGGAGCCAGAGGCTGCAGCGTGCGCGTGTCGTACCAATTCAGCAAGTGGCCGCGATATTTGGGAAGGCGGGAGACGGTCGAGAGAGTGAGGCAGGTTAACTCGGTCATCTCGGGGACTGTGAGATAACCGAATTCCGCGGCGGCCTGGCGAGCGTTCAGTAGGAGTCCAAGGTTCGTGGGCGAGACTCGTGCCGCAATGACGAGAGGATCTTCCTGAACGTTATCGGGAATAAGCCAGTTGTGTTCCGCGGTCGAAAACTCCGCGAAGTAACGCCAAGTGTAAAGAGCGGCGCGTCGCAAGAAGAGCACGTCGCGGCGCGAAACTTCCAAGCAAGTGACGACCGGAGATTGATTGAGCCAAAGCGCCACGAGTTTGCTGCCGCCCCACAAGCACAAAAAAGGCAGGGCCGTTAATAAGGACTTGGGCTGCAGAAGCCAGAGCAGCCCGGCCATCGCGAGGGCGACGATGGGCATCCAATCGAGATAGCGGTCGACCGGGGTGCGGCGGCGCGAGCCCAATTCCGTTTCTTCGGCGGTTTCCCATTCCAACAGTCTTTCGTGCGTGAGCGTGCGGCGGATGAAGGTTCGCACCACTGCGTCGAGCGAGAGCAGAGTTTGATGGGCGAGGAACACCACGGTGAGCAAGACGCTGACATTGGTCGCGTAGAAGCCGCGCAGGGCCTCGCCCGCCGTGGTTGGGCTGCGATCGAAAATGGCGCGAACCATGCGGAAAGCCAATTCGAACCACGAGGGAAGAAATAGGATGCAGGCGGTGGCGACGGTCCAGTAGAGATGGTTCGCACCCGGCAAGAGCCAGCCATAGAAAAATAAAAGAAGAGTGGCGGGCTCGACCAGGCTGCGGCGCAGGTTGTCGAGAATCTTCCAGCGCGAAACCAGCGAGATGGGGTTGGGCACGCGGGCGCCGGATTCGTCCTGCACCTGGCCGGTCAGCCATTCCACAATTTGCCAATCGCCGCGCATCCAGCGATGCTTGCGGCGGTTGTAGGCGCTGTAGTGCGAGGGATAATCCTCGATGACTTCGACATCGGTGACCAGGCCGGCGCGCGCGTAGGCTCCCTCGATCAAATCGTGGCTGAGCAGGGCGTTGCGCGGGAAGCGGCGGTTGAGCACTTGCTGCACGGCGTTGACTTCGTAAATGCCTTTGCCGCTGTAACTGCCTTCGCCATATAAATCTTGATAGGCGTCGGAGATGGCACGGGTGTAAATGTCAAAGCCGGTTTCGCCCGCATAAATCGCGGCAAGGCGCGAGCGGCCGGTGCTTTGCACGCTCACCCCGACTCGCGGCTGCAGGATGCCGAAGCCGGCGACGACAATATTTTTCTCGGGATCGATGATGGCTTGGTTCAGCGGATGGGCCAACGTGCCCACCATGCGGTGCGCGGAGCCGCGCGGAAGCTCGGTGTCGGAGTCGAGCGTAATTACGAAACGAATCTCGGGAAGCAGGGAGAGATTTCCGACCTTGACCGGGAAGCTGTCAAATTCGGCGCGCAGCAGCTTGTTCAGGTCGAGAAGTTTGCCGCGCTTGCGCTCCCAGCCCATCCATCCTTTTTCGCGCGGGTTGTAGACGCGATGGCGATGGAAGAGAAAAAACGATCCCATGTTCTGCGCCGCATATTGGTCGTTCAATTGGGCGATCAGGGATGAAGCCAGATCGATCAGGCGATTATCTTCGCTGGCGGCGTGGTCGGAATCGGGCAGATCGGAAACCAGAGCGAAGTGCATGTTGGGATCGTGGTTGCCGAGAAAACGCACTTCGAGATTCTCCACCAGGCGGCGCACTTGCGCTTCATTGAGCAGAAGCGTGGGAACCGCGACCATGGTGGCACAGTCGGCGGGAATCGATTCGGAGAAGTCGAGCTTGGGCAGAATTTCGGCGGCGAGCAGGGAAGTGATCAGGTAATTCATCACCTGGACCGCCGCCTGCGAGGCGGGAAGCAGCAAAATCAACATGGAGAGCAGCATCAGCGCGGGGGAGTTGCTGTTCGCGGTGATGATCAGCAAGATCGCGGTGATGATGGCGAGGGTCAGAATTGCGATTCCGGGCAGAAAGAATTCGTCGGGATGGCGGCGGAGCAAGTCGCGCACCCGCCGGCCTAAGCCGGGATTGAAGCCGACTCGGCGATATAGCGCGCTTGCGCCTTCGGCGATGAGGTAATAGCCGACGTGGGATTCGCGTAACTTTACCCTCGGATTCTGGTAAGTGCGCGACTGCGCGAGTTGCGCCAAGGCAAGAGTTTCGTTGGCGACTTCCATCTCCGACATATCGGATCGGCCAGCGATTTTGGCGAGCTTGTCGCGATAGAGCGCACGGCTTTCGAAGTCCATGGCCGCGTAGGCCTGGGCGGGGTCGCGGCGCAGCACGCGGTCGAACATGATCAAAGGTTCGAGCAGTTCGTTCCAGGAAGTCTGCACCACGTCGCGCAGGCTTTTTACGCAAGCTTCGAGATCGTTGGGTTCGGGGGAAGAGCCAACGGTCACGGCGCGCGCGCGGGCCCCGATGCGCTCCAGCAAAGCCAGTTTGAGCGCTGGCACCAGAGACAACACTTCGGAAAGATCGAGAACCGCGACCTCCTGGAAAGCCAGAGCGTAGGCCGTGAATTCCGCCTCAGTGAAGCGGTTAGCGGCGATATCGAGAAAACCTTCAGCGAATACCAGGACTCTGGGTACGACGTCGTTATTCCCGGTGCGCACGTGGACGAGGCGTTTGCGCGGGGCGAGTTCGGTGGGAACGCTGCGCAGTTCTGCGCTTATCAAAGTGAAGTTGTCGCCGACGGTGCGCAGTTGCGTCGGGACAGAATTGTTTCCCGCGCGCAGAGCCGCGAAGACGGGAGCGAATTCGACTTGGGCGCGGGCGCTGCGCTCGGCGAAGGTCTCGGAAGAAGTAGTCCCCGGCAACCACGCCAGCGTGGAGGCGAACTTCATGGCCGCCGAGCGCGGGCTGTCGGTAGCGGGAACGCTCTGCGCGGACTCCGGCCTGCGTTCGGCCTCTGCGTCGTTCTCGATTTGGATGTTGCGCACCATTTCTATTAAGGACTATTGCTGTCAGCGGTAGCTACCCGCCTGCAATTCGAACATCTCCGCATAGCGCCCGCCGAGATGAGTGAGTTGTTCGTGATCGCCATCTTCGGCGACACGGCCGCCCTCGATTACCACAATCCGATCGGCCATGCGCACGGTCGAGAAGCGATGCGAAATAAACAGCGCCATCTTGCCCGCGGTCAACTCGGCGAATCTTTGAAAAACCTGGAACTCGCTGCGGGCGTCGAGCGCGGCGGTGGGCTCGTCAAGAACCAGTAACTGCGCCTCGCGCAGGTAGGCGCGGGCGAGCGCGACCTTCTGCCATTCGCCCCCGGAAAGATCCACGCCGCCATCAAAGCGGCGGCCTAGCATTTGATCGTAGCGGCTCGAGAGTTTGGCGATGACTTCGTCCGCCATGCTTTTTTCGGCGGCATGTTGCAGAAGGGGAAGGTTGTCGATTTCCTCGATGCGGCCCACCGCGATGTTTTCACGGGCGGTCATTTCATAGCGCATGAAATCCTGGAAGATGATGCCGATGTTGCGGTACAAGTCTTCCAGGTCATACTCGCGCAAATCGACGCCGTCGAGAAGCACTTGCCCTTCGACCGGATCATAAAGTCGCGTCAATAATTTTACGATGGTGGTTTTGCCCTGGCCGTTTTCCCCGACTACCGCGACTCTTTCTCGAGGAAAGAGGTGAAAGTTGAGGCCGTCGAGAATCAGACGGGAACTGCCGGGATAGTGGAAGGAGACGTTGCGAAACTCAAAGCCGCTCTGAATGGGCCGCGGCATGGGCAACGCGTTGGGCTTCGATCGAATGGTCGGCTTCATCTCGAAGAAGGCGACCAGGTCGGTGAGGAAAAGAGCCTGATCGGCGATGCCGGCTACGGTGGAAAAAATCTGCTGGATATTGCTGCTCGCCCCTTGAATCGCACCCGCTAGAAAAGTGAGGGTGCCAATGCTGAGAAGGCCCATCACCGTGCGCCAGATGACCAGCACATACGCGGAGTAGTATCCGGCGGTGCCGATGATCGAGAGCAGAGAGCCGGCGAAGAGCTTGCGTCGCGCCAGAGCGACGTCCTCTTTATAGATCTCGTCGGAGAGGCGGGTGAAGCGATCTGTGAAAAACTTCGCCAGGCCAAAGAGCTTGAGCTCCTTGGCGGCTTCTTTGCTGCCGCCGGCGACGCGCAGGTAATCGAGCTGGCGGCGGATCGGAGTCTGGCGGAAGTTTTTGGCGTAGCCCAGGAATGCAAAATGGCTCTCGCCCAGGAAGGCCGGAACCACGCCCGCCACCAGAAGCAACAAGAGCCAGGGAGAGAAAAGGACGATCGAAACCGAAAGAGAAATTGTCGTGATGACTTGCTGGATCAGGCGCCCGATGGATTGAATCATCCCGAGGCGGTCGGTGGCCTGTACGCGGGCGCGTTCCATGCGGTCGTAGAATTCCGGTTTCTCGTAGGCGACGAGATCGAGGCCGGCGGCGTGCTTCATCACTAATACGCTGACGTAGCGGGTGTATTTGTCGGCCAGCAGGGAGTCGAGAAAATCCAGGCCGCGAGTCAGAATGCTGCTGAGCAGGGCGACGGCAAATTCAGCGGCGACCAGATACCACAGATGAGTGGGAACGGGCTGGTGGGTTGACCGGGCATGCACGATGCCGTCGATGATGAGCTTGGTGATCCAGAGAAGCGCGACCGGCAGCAGCGAGACGAACACGCGCAGAATCACGCTGGCGGTGACCACGGTGTGGCCGGATTCCCACACGATGCGCAAGACCGCAGGCACGTTGCGCAGGGCAGAGAAGCGTTCCTTCCAACCGCCCCAGAAGTCCTGTTGCTTCGTTATGGCCATGGCTCAACGGTCCTGTCGCCCGGGATTCGCTGAAAGTCGAACCGTTTCCGTATCAACAGCCGGACGAAACGCGAGCAACTGGAAGCAGCATCCGACGAGCGACGCCGGCTCCCCGACTCCGTCATCCTGCACTCAACCGCGTCGCCTCGAGCAAGTCTTGGATGAAGGAAACCCGCCGCCCGGTTGTTACCCCGGTCAAAGAAAGCGAGCCGCCGCCCCAGTGAGCTGAATATTAACAGTCTAGTACTTCCTGAAGCCAGCCCGCTGCATGCCGCGCTGGGCTTCGGGAGCCTTCATAAATGTGTTCCACACAAAGTTGGTTCGCAGGTTCTCCGCCATAATCATGATAATGCCGGTATCGATGCCGATTACATCGGAGTCATACCAATTCTTCAGCGGATTGAAGGCGTTCACAAAACCGTACTTCGTCCACGACGATGGGTAACGACTTCGCATGGTTTTCAGAACGCGCAAAGTTTCGCGGGGCAGGAAAGGTAAAGATCCGCCCGCCGCGCTGGGTACGACCGAGCCGTCGATCGGGCCCATAGCCGGGGGGCCGCCCCAGATGACGTAGCCGTGTTCGGAGTCCGAGGCCGTGATACCCCAGAGGTCCTCGCTGTAATCGGGGAATTGCTTGCCGAGTTCGAGGCAGAAGCGGCGATGCACTTCGGTGGCGACGACGGAGTTCTGAAAGTAGTCGGCGAACTTGTCGCGCTTCCCGCGGAAGTCGAACCAGGCCTGCGAATACTGATGCACGAAGAGCGGCGCGAACGATCCAATGTAGCGCAGGCCTTCGTATTCGAAGGTCAGGCGCTTCCAGGCGTTCCAAACGTCTTCTTTCAAGGGATAAGCCGAAGAGCCCAGGCCGAGAAGGTACATCATCATCAACTCGCTGTAATAGTCCCAGCGCGAAGCCAGAAAACCAAATTCCGGAGTCCAGCCGTGAGGCAGTAAGGAAGTATCTTCCGAAAGCCAACTCCAATCGACGCGGCTAAAGATGAGGTCCGCGAGTTGCGAGATGCCGGGATGATGGAAATGTTCGCGGCAGGTGAGGATGCCGCAGAGCAAAATCGCGGTGTCGACGGAAGAGACCTCGGAATCCCACACGCGCTCGCCGGTGTTGATGTTGGCGAAGTGATAGAAAAATCCGCGATGATTGGGAAGCTTCTTCGAGAGGAAGTGGAGAGTGGTGACCACGCGTTCGATGGCATCGCTGCTGGGAATGAAGCCGCGCTGGTCGGCGATAGCGATTGCGGTAAGGCCAAAGCCGGTGGCCGCGATGCTGGCTACAATTCCCTGATCGTTGACGCGGACGTTGCAACGATCTTTAATGAGGCCGGTCTTGTCGCTGGCTTGTTCCCAAAAAAAGAGGAAGCTGGCATTTTCGACTTCGTTGAGAAACTGATCGTCTTCGGGAGATAAAGAAGGAAGTGGCGAAGCAGCGGTGGAAGCTTGCGTTGAAGCTTGAGTTTGCCGTGGGGTGAGAAGTCCGGCGAACGGGAGGCTGAGAGTTGTTCCCAGCAGTTGCCGCAGGGCTTCGCGGCGCGAGAGCTTGCTCGTCCTTTCATGGTTCATCCTCTTTGATCTTAAACAAATTTGGGGTGAGGACAAAGCGCCTGGTTTGGAAAGTTTGGAAAGCGTACTTCTGGGCGCAACACCCTCGGCGGGGCGGTCATCGTATGATTGCTGGCAGAGAATGGGCATGACATCGATCCATCGACTGCAGGTTTTGGCTGCGGCATTTTTCACGCTGGTGCTCATGGCTGCGGCAGTGTTGCTGGTGGGCTGGCGGGTGCAAAAGCCCATTTCGCTGAACGGGGCGATTACGGTGGAGGCTTCCGATCCGCGAAATGAACGGCCCATCGCCGATGTGGAAGTGTATGCGCCGGAGAATCTCGCGGCTACGGTGGAGGTAAAGTCCGATTCGTCGGGATTCTTTACCATTCAACTGCAGCGGTTTGTGCAACGTGCGAGTGCGATACTCGGTGAAGGCGCAAACCGATGCCAGCGTGGGCAGCGTGGCGAAGGCCTTTCAAATCGAAAACAAAGGAAACGTGCCCTGCAAGAAGCAGCGGCCGTGCTCGCCGGATGGCAAGTGGAAGGCAGCGATTGGTGCGGTGTCTCTGGATGCGGGGGCGGGCAATACGTACCGCAACGCGCGCGCCTCCTGCATTGCCGGGCCGTGTCCGTTCACGCGAATCGAGGCTGACCGGTTTTCGCAGGGCGGGCAGGTGATTATGGTCGCGGCGCGCGACTGGTCCGACACGGCTACATTTTTATTGGAAGCCGAAGTATTTCATCCCATGATCAGCCAGATCGTGCACGAGTCCTATCCGGTGATCTTTGGCGATGGCTTGAACTTTACCTTGCCGGCGTCGGCGGAGGGCGTGAGTCT
>JBEKWC010000065.1:0-22365 GCA_049513475.1 Candidatus Sulfotelmatobacter sp.
ACAATCTCGTGGTATTCAACCGCATTCCAGAACTCCTGCCCATCCGGCGACTTCATGCAGCAGAGGAATTTTCCTCCAACGCGAAAATCCATCTCGCAAACGGGCGCAGTAAAGCCCTTCGGTCCCCACCACTGCATCACGTACTTCGGGTCTGTCCACGCCTTCCAAACCAACTCGCGTGGGGCATCAAAAACTCTTGTAACTACCATCCGCTCGATCTCATTCGCCGTGCTTTTTGTCATGTCTAGCCTCCGCTTTTTTCATTTGAGTCACAACCGCATCCAGCTTTTCGAAACTCTCTTCCCAGAATTGGCGATAACTAATCGCCCAGTCCCTGACCGTCTTGATCGCCTCGGGCCTAAGCCTGCAGACACTCTCTCGTCCACGCTTGGTCTTGATCACAATCTGTGCCCGCACCAGGTAGGCAATATGTTTTGAAATCATCTGCTGCGAGAGTGCAAACGGCTCCGTCAACCGATGTACAGAGGCAGGCCCATGGGAGAGCCGCTCGATCATCGCCCGGCGGGTTGGATCAGACAAAGCCGCAAATGTTGTGTCCAGTCTATCCACAACCATATGGTAGTGGATTATCTATCGATGTCAAGTGTGAATTTCGCGATTCCTGATTTCTGAACCCTGACTCATTAATCTGACGATGAAAGTGCGTACCGCAAACTGCGCAGGAGCGCGATCCGCCACGGTTGCGCGCTGGCATCAGCGGCGGAGGAATGCGGATTGCGTCTGGAACCTGTTCTCGATGCGCCACCGGCTTGTCGGGCAATTGATCTTTGCAGTTGACTCTCTAGCGACTTTCGCGACGAGTGGTAGATCGCCAATGCGCTCACCGGCATCGGTTTGTACCGATAAGTCGACATGGCGGCGGGAATCACGAAGCCGGCGCCCGATAAGGATTTCCCGATGTTAGGGCGTCTCCGGGACTGATCCCCAGTCCCCCAGTCTCGAAGCGCGCTTCCCCGTCAGGATCCACGTTCCTGACGGACTTCCTGGACGCGGCGTTCTGGGCGAACAACTCGCAAATCGAGCTTCTCCTCGACGCTCTGCCGAACTTCAGACCGAAACTGACCAGGAGCAACGGAGCCGATTTGCTCACGCCGCGAGAGCGCCAGGTGACTCGGCTGGTGGCGGAGGGCATGAAGAATCGCGACGTCGCCGAGGCACTCCACGTCACCGAACATACCGTCAGCAACTATCTGTATCGGATTTTCGAGAAGCTTGAGGTTTCCAGCCGCGTCCAACTCATACTTCACGCGATGAACGAGAAGAAATCTGCCCACAGCGCGTGAGATCTCAGTCTAGAGGCGAACCATCTGCTTGAGCGTAAGCAGCTGCCGGTAAGACGGTTGTCGAGAGTTCGCAGCACGATGATCGGAATCTCCCGGAGCAGAACTCCCTGGCGTAGTGGGCTCATCAAACGCACCTCCTGGCGAGGATGCTTCTGAGGCACGATGGGCGCATTGTTAAACGTCACGGAATCCCCTGGCAAAAATGAGATCACAGAGCATAGCCCGATATGGGCTGCCGTACCAACCTAACTGCTGAAGTGGTCAGCGGGTCTTGGGCGCGAGCCGCTATTGCAGCCTTGCGTACTCCGCTTTGGCTTGCTTCAGGATGGGGATATCGGGGTCGGCGTCTTTCCAGAGAGTAAGAAAATTCTGGTATTCGGCCATCGCTCTAGCGGTGTCGCCTTCCATGGCGTAGGCGCGGCCAAGTTGCAGATGCGCCAGAGCCCCGAACACAAAATTAGAGACGATGCTTCTGTGGTCGAGAATCTTCTGGAATTCTGAGGCCGCGGCAGCACCGTTGTGCGCTTGCAGATAAGCTTGACCCCGGATATATGCGGGATTAAGGTTCCCGACCCCAATCAGTTCATAGCGAGGAGTGTCCTCCAGGTCCGC
This sequence comes from Candidatus Sulfotelmatobacter sp., assembly GCA_049513475.1. Classification (GTDB taxonomy): domain Bacteria; phylum Acidobacteriota; class Terriglobia; order Terriglobales; family Acidobacteriaceae; genus Sulfotelmatobacter. The sequence goes on from JBEKWC010000065.1 coordinate 1,917, forward strand.
AATCGCACGTGAGTGGTTGTTCTTATCGATTTCAATCGCGGCTTCAGTGGTGGGTAGCCAGTAGAATTTCAGCACGGTGTGCTCGGGGTACTTATTTTCAAGCTCATTAATCAGAGCTTGGGCATGAGCAAAATCGCCTATCCGCGCGAGAGTATACGCGGCGTAAATCCGTACATACAGTCCTTGCGATAGTTTCAAGGCTGCGGCGATGTCTTGTTTGGCGTCGGCATAGTCGCCCAACTCCGCCTCCGTCAAACCGGTAAACGCCTGGTTAACGGCGGCCGTCTCTTTGGAATCAGCTTGAATGGTTGATGTGACTGCGCGGCGCGCATACTCGCGCCCTTTGCTTACTCGGCCGTAGTAAAACTCAGTGTAGGACTGCTCATTCAGCAGCACATACTCACCGGGCTTGCCTATGGCCTGTGCCAGTTCACGCTCCATTTGTGCCGTGTCTCCTCGCAGGAAGGCTATCTGGTACAAGGTGTCGTGCAACCACGGGTACTCCAGCTTGCGGGCAAACGCCTGATCCACGATTTCCCTGGCCTTGTCGAGCTGTCCCAAGAAAAGGTATGCCCTGCCCAGATTGGCATAGCTGTAAACACTGTCGGGTGACAGTTGGAGACCCTCCCGGCTCTCGGCAACAGATTGTTCATATTGACCAGAATTGATGTAGGTGGATGCCAAGTTGCCGTGGGGAATGTCATCCCGAGGGTAACTGGCGATCCATACCTGAAGGGCTTGTATTTCTTTCTCCATTTCCCCGGTGGCAGAGAAATATGCCGCAACGATATGCAATCGTTCTCGCTCAGTGGCCCTATCGCGTAATTCATAGGCCTTGGTTGCATATTGCAGAGCGAGTGAATTCTCAGCGAGATTGCCGTATTCCGCCGACAGGGACGCGTAGGCATTGGCAAACTTCGGGTCCAGTTCGATCGCACGCCGAAAAAAAAGGATGCTCGCCGCCTCGCCCCCTTCATCCGCTTTCTTGAGGCCCAAGCTGTAGTTCTTTAGCGCTTCCAGGGAAGACGTTGTCGCTTCGATGGGAACGTCATACTTTTCCAACGAGGGAAGCGATTCTCCGAGCTTGCCCCGCAGATTCGAGGAAGCCCGGCTTAGAGCTTTCATCACATCTTCCCTACTATTGGCCTCTTGCTGCTCTTGGGCGAGCGTGTCGCCCGTACTACAGGCCGTCGCCGTGAGACCAACCAGGTAATGACTTCCCAAGGTAGAAATCGAACCGCCCAGCACGGCTTTGCTGCCCGTGCGCAGGCAGATTTCACGGCCCACACTGCTCGTGATCTGCTCCTTCGTTGTCCGGCCCATCATCTGCAAAGTCGCAGCTACTTTGTCTCCTGAAAGGATATTGAGAAATGGCGACTGCTCCAGTTCCACCGCAAGAGCCTGCTTGAGAGTATCGTCAAAGACGACGTCTCCAGTCTTGTTGTCGACGTCTGTGAGGACGATCGTGTCCTTTTCAGTAAGAGTTGGACGTTGATGGAAATAATGGTAGAACGCAGCCGCCGCCAACGCTGCCAGTAGAACCGCGAGAGAAACGCCGACGACCCATTTTGCCTTGATCCGAGTCCCCGTTGTCGCGACCGAATGCGCTGCGGAAATATATGCGCTCTCCCTGTCGCGCCTAAGGCGCTGCAAGTCAGTGCGAATGTCAGACGCGTGCTGGTAACGGAGATTGCGGTCCTTCTCCAGGCATTTGTTGATGATCTGTTCCAGCGTAAGCGGCAGGTCAGGATTCAGACGAACCGCCGAGGTCGGAGTCCCGTCGAGGATCGCTTTGAAGATCACTCCTGAGCTTTCGCCCCGGAACGGCAACGTGCCCGTCGTCATTTCGTATAGGACGACGCCGAAGGAAAACAAATCCGTGCGGGCGTCCAGTTCCTTGGCCCGGACTTGTTCCGGCGACATGTACAAGATCGTGCCCAGCGTTGCTCCCGGACTGGTCAAATGCTCGGCGCTCGATTCGACAGTCGCCTGCGACATTCCGCCTGCTACTCCTACGCCCGTGCTCCCAACCGCAGTAACTTTCGCCAACCCAAAATCCAGAATCTTGGCATGCCCGCGCTCGGTGACGAAAATGTTCGCAGGCTTGATGTCGCGGTGCACGATGCCTTTGGAATGCGCCGCATCCAGAGCGTCCGCGATCTCGATGGCGAGGGACAGAATCAACTCCGTCTCCATCGGATGCACGCCGATGCGGTGCTTCAGCGTCATGCCGTCGAGATACTCCATGGCGATGAACGCCTCGCCGTGCTGGTCGTCAATTTCGTAGATGGTGCAGATGTTCGGATGGTTCAGCGCAGAGGCGGCCTTGGCTTCGCGCTTCGCGCTGAAAACGGGCGAGAACTTGCGGGTCTTTGGCGACATTGTCAGGCAGGAATTTGAGGGCGACAAACCGTCCGAGCTTCACATCCTCAGCCTTGTAGACAACACCCATCCCGCCGCCGCCGAGTTTTTCGACGATGCGATAGTGCGAGATGGTTTGGCCGATCATGGTGGCGCAGGACTCAGGGTGCAATGTTAGGGATGCAAGGACGCCGAGTCAACGAGGACGGCAACGACGGAGGCAGGAAAATGGAAAATCCCGCGACTTCAGGCCTTCCCCAGACCTTGCCAACCCACCGTCTCAAAAGGGTGCAATCCGCAGCAGCATTTTATGCGCCCTTTCGTCCCCTGTTTCGCCGAATCGTCCCCTGGCCCACGGGTATACCTTGTGAACCAGCTAGGAGAAGGACAGCGGTAGCGAGGCTGGTGTTGCTCGAATTGACTTGTAATAGTCCGACCTCGCCCCTGCAGACAGTGTTGACAAGTCTTCACGTACCAGGCACAGATCAGTATCTGATCTCTGATTCAGGGGGGTGAGCGTAATGGCGATTTCGTCAACAATGACGTTCACCAGATTGTTGCGGCTCGCGGAGGAGGTAACGGCTCTGGCTTCGCCGAGTTGAAATCAGCTAACTGCGTTTCTACGCCCAGCCCCACAGGTTCAGGTCGCGAAGTCAGAACTCTTCCGTCCCTACAGAAAACGAGCCTTCCGTTTTGATCCCAGTCTGCCCAACTTGCACGTGTGAGCGGGGTCCACATCAGCTTCTCGGCGCACATGACGGAAAACTTCTCCGCATACTTTAGCCCATCAATGGAACGCTCCAAGCGAAGAGCAAACTTCCCATTCCGGCTTAGTTTTTCCCGTATTTCTGCCTGAATGGTACGATTCCACTTCGGGTACCCAAGGTGTTCGACCTTCCATTCCTGCTTGAGCTTCCAGCCGTCTCGCTCGATGCGATCCGAGAATAGGGGATCGTCGTCTCCGCGCCCTCGGTCTGAAAAAGTAATATGCAACCAGCTGGGCGGATTGTGGTTCGGGTGCGCTGTGACTTCTCCGATGTGGTAAAGCACTAGCGCCTTATCACTCTGAAACAATCCTCCGCCACTGAAGCAGTCTCGCTGCGGCCAAAGAGCGAGCGCCGTCAGATATGGCGGCTTGCTTACCGCTGTCCATGCGGACGTGTATTCTTTGTCCTTCAAGCTACGCGTAGAGATTTTTTGAGCGAAATAGATCAGTAGCGAGCTATCGGGGCTTAGGTCGCACCGCCGCTCGTAGATTCTCCCGTGAAACCATTGGCCGCTCTCGAAAACATCAGTGTCCGTGTTCCACTTGATTACTTGAACCCACCTTGATGGTCCGCGGCGAAAGATCACCGCGTGATGCGCCTTTCGCGCTAGGATCGGGAAGAGCCGCGCTCCAATTGGTTTCCTGCTTCCTTTGGGGATGACTGCTGTGTTTTGCACACTTGGATTTTGACACACTAACAGGAGGCGACCCGCCAATTGTTGTAAGCAGGCGATAGCACTCACCTACCGTCAGCCACTATCTGTACCGGATTTTCGAGAAGCTTGAGGTTTCCAGCCGCGTCCAACTCATCCTTCACGCGATGAACGAGAAGAAATCTGCTCCCAGCGCATGAGAGCTCAGTCTGGGGGCCAACCATCTGCTTGGGAGTGAGCCGCTGTCGGTGAGGACGGCTGTCGAGAGTTTGCGGCGCCGCGATCTTGTTCTTGTTCTTGTTCTCCCGGATGAACTGCTCGAACGACTGCACAGCGCGCACGTGATCGGCTCCCAACTCCACCAACTCCACGGCTTTCATTGACTTGCTCCGTTTCGCCCACGTAAGATTCGCGCCAGTGATCGGCCAAACCGTTTCGCACTATCGCATCATCGAAAAGCTCGGTGGCGAGGTGGAGTAAGACCGGAGCAGCGCTCGCACTGCGGTGCGCTGAAGTGTGGCGCAAGCAATAAGCGGACGGCCCTGCGATTTCCACCCAAAGAGGAGTGTCATCGACATGAACGTTCTCTCGATCCAATTGCAATTCTGTAAACTCACCCTGATTGCGCTCTTTCTAACGGCTCCCGCTCTCCAGGCGCAATCTTCTGCGGCCCACGTAGAAGCAGCACCCTCCGGGCCGCACCTGCGCAGTCGTCTCTTCATCTACGATCTGCACGAAGGCTCCTCGCGCCTGGTCTATTCTGCGGACTCGATATGGGAGGCACCCAACTGGTCTCCAGACGGGAAGTACCTCATCGCCAACTCTGGCGGGGGCATTTATAAGCTCGTCCTCAAACAGGACGGCATGGTCGAGCCGCAAGGATTAGCTGTGCCCGCCAACTTTCAATGCAATAACGATAAGGCCATTTCTCCCGATGGCAAGAAGATCGCTTTCTCCGCTACGGTTCCGCCACATAAGGGATCGCAGGTCTTTCTCGCAGACGCCGATGGCAGCAACGTCAAGCTAGTGGCGCCCGAGTCGCCGAGCTATTTTCACGGCTGGTCGCCGGACAACAAGACGCTTGCCTTCGTGGCCCAGCGTAACGGCAGCGGCCAATATGACATTTACAGCATGCCCGCCGATGGAGGCGCAGAGAAGCAGCTCACGTCCAATATTCATCATGACGACGGCCCGGACTATGCGCCGGACGGCAAGTGGATCTACATCAACTCCGATCGATCCGGCAAGGAAGCGGTCTGGCGTTTCCCCTTCGATGGCGCTGGTACCAACGATGCGAAGGCCGAGATGGTTGTGAGCGATGGTCTCGAAGACTGGTTCCCCCACATCTCGCCGGACGGTAAGAAGATGGTGTATATCGGCTATCCCGCCGGTACACCAACCCACAACCCCCGCACTGTCCAAGTTGAGCTCAAACTCGTCGCGATCAACCATGGCGAGGTCGCAGCGTCCCCGAAGACGCTCGTCAAGGCCATCGGCGGCCAGGGAACGATGAACGTCAACTCCTGGGCTCCAGACTCCATGCGCTTCGCCTACGTAAGTTATGAGGTCCTGCCCTAAGGAATCTCTGAACCAGTAATCTTCGCGCCGAAGCGAGGAGCAGGGACCGGGGTAGCCGGTGGGTCGGTTCCCCCACGTAGTATGCCGTTCGTTTTCTGTCCCCGTCAGGCCGGTTCGGGCGGCTTCGTGCCGAAACGACGCCGCCGTAGCGCACAACAGTCTCTTGGGTACCAGGAACAGATTCACCAGCGCAAGTCACAAACAGGGGGTTCGCATTCTTGTCAAGGCGTGTCAACGCATTATGAAAGAGCGCCCGGCTTCAGAAGGTCGAGGCCGGATGAGGCGCGCCGCCTCCGCCGCCAGACCAAGCGTCACAAGGCCCGACATGAGAACGAGCTGCGAAGCGTGCCATTGAACCCCTTTCAATCTGAATGTACAGAACACTACTCCGAAATCGTGACGGTTTCTAGAGTGTTTGGAATTCGGCCGGCTTGTAATCTCCCTTGAATAAAACTTGCCTTGGCAGCTAACCGAAGGTTTAGAATTTCCGCGCCATGAAAAAACTCCTCGTCGGCTCTCTGTTGGTTTTCGCTTCCGCCCTGCTTCTCGATCAAGCTCTAAGCGCATCGGCCCAGCCGGCCATCAACGCGGCTGGCGCGCAAACGCTTGAAAAGCTCTCCGCCGATACCCCGAAGACTACCGTACTCGGCAATGCGTTCATCGCGCCGAAGGATTGGTCCATCCGCGTCAAGGGACCGGCGACCATCCTCGAAGCGCCAGAGGGAGACTCTTGGGTTGCACTCGTCGATGTGGAAGCTAAAACGCAGGATGAGGCATTAGCAGCGGCCTGGCAGGCTTACAAGCCCGATGCAAAGTGGCCGCTAAAAGTCAGCAACGATCTGCCCGACCGCGATGGCTGGAGTCGACGCCGCGCTTACGATTACCAGACTTCGCCCAACGAGAAGCGGGGAGTGGATGCCGTCGTCTATAACTCCGGATCCAGTTGGACCGTCGTCATCGAAGATGTAGCTGATGCTGTCGCGGGGAAGCGCGGCGCTCAGCTTTCCCTGATTTTTAGCCGCTTGTTGCCCAAGGGCTACCGCCGTGAGTCATTTGCAGGAAAGAAAGCAAACACCCTCGATCAAGCCCGGATTGCCGAGTTGGGCCGCTTCGTCGAGCAGGGACAGAAAGTTTTGGGCGTACCTGGAGTCGGTCTTGGCCTGGTTCAGGATGGCAAAGTTGTTTTCGCTGGCGGATTTGGAGTGAAAGACCTTGGCGGTACGGAGAAGCCAGACGGCGACACGCTATTCATGATCGCCTCGAATACGAAGGCGATGACCACGCTGCTACTCGCGAAACTCGTGGATGAGCATCGCATCACCTGGGACACACCCGTGACCACACTACTTCCGAGCTTTAAGCTGGGCGACGCCGCAACAACGCGGAGCGTCCTCGTCAAGCACTTGATCTGCGCCTGCACCGGAATGCCGCGTCAGGATTTGGAATGGATCTTCGATTACGGAAAAATGACGCCCGAGAGCACGATGACCATGCTCGGCACCATGCAGCCGACATCGAAATTCGGGGAACTCTTTCAGTATTCCAATCTGATGGCCGCAGCTGCGGGATATACCGCCGCCCACGTGATCCATCCCGACATGGAATTAGGTGCGGCCTACGACAGCGCTGTGCAATCGTATGTCTTCGATCCGCTGGGGATGAAGGAGACGACCTTTGACATGAAGCGCGCTCTTTCCAGTAACCACGCGGGTTCGCACTCGCCCGACGCCGATGGAAAAACTGCCAGGGCGATGACGGCCATTAATGACGCTGTGATTCCCGCGCGCCCCGCCGGAGGCGCGTGGAGCAGCATCAACGACATGCTGAAATATGTTTCGATGGAGCTTGCGGAGGGCAAGCTTCCCAATGGGACGACTTATATCTCGAAAGATCCATTGCTCGAGCGCCGCGCTCCGCAGGTCAGCATCGGAAAAGACGTCACCTACGGCATGGGCTTAATGGTCGACACGACCTACGGAGTACCGGTCGTTCATCATGGCGGCGACCTGGTCGGTTATCACAGCGACATGATTTGGTTGCCGGGACAAAACGTGGGCCTGGTCATCCTTACAAATGCCGACCCCGGATGGCTGCTTCGCGACCGCATCCGGCGCAAGTTACTCGAAGTGCTCTTCGACGGACACCCTGAGGCCGAGGCGCTGCTCAACGCCGACGCGAAGAGTTTCTATGCCGACCTGGCCGCCGAGCGCAAGTTGATGACGATCCCAGCCGAAGCAAATGAGAGTGCCAAGCTCGCCAAACACTATGCCAATGCATTGCTCGGAGAAATCACCGTCAGCACCTCCGGCGCTCCCACAATTTTTGATTTCGGGGAGTGGAAGAGTGAGGTCGCCAGCCGCAAGAATCCCGATGGCACAATTTCCTTCATCACCACTGTACCGGGTGAGTTGGGTTTTGAGTTCGTGGTCGGCTCGGGAGCCAAGAGAACATTGACCATCCGGGACGCGCAGCACGAATACGTGTACGAAGAACGTTGAGTCACGTTTGGTTCAATGAGTGAAATGGCGGTGATCACCGGCCAATGCGTTTTGACTTGTGGAATTGTGAATCGCTCGATGCAGCGCGGCTGAGAGACGTAGTTTATTATTCTTCAGCCGGATCTCATTCCTTCAAGCCCGCGAGCTAGAGCGTGTTATGGTTCAGCATGGGTCATCGGTGTGCGCACGTGATCTGGTGCGGTCCGGGGGCAACAAGGTCCACGAATTCGGATCTTGCGACACACATTCAGAATGGGAAGCGATTGACCGGTTATGGCGATTTTGCAACAGCCACCCTCCGAAGCTAGAATCCCGGCAGGATGAAGAACTCCTGCTCGCGCCTCAGCTACTGTGCAGCCGCTCTCCTGCTGATCATTGCCATCGGATGCAGGCCTAAGAACGAGGATATGCTTGTGGCACACGTGCAAGGGGACGTGTTTCTGCCCCACTTGAGCGCCAGCCTCTGGAACTTCAACGAAGTAATTGATTGCCAAATCGCGAGCCGTACATCCATGCCACCAGACGGACGCGGCGACTTGCTGCTGTGCGGTGAGAAAACGCAGCTCGCGTGGTCACAGACTTGGCTGCGGCCTGATATCAAGACCCAGATTTACGCTGCCGCCGAGAAACAACCTGTTGAGTTCCGCAGCGTCGGGCATCCGCTACTCGGTAACAGATCCAAACCTCGCTCGTGGCAGTGCAGGAAGACACCGGACCGAGTGGTGTGTGATTAGGAAAGTTCTGTTATTAATAGTTTACGTACCTGTTGAAACCAGGCCGTTACACTCAAGACCCCCTCGCAGGGGTCAATGAGCACAATGGCGATTTTATGTACAGTCATCCGTGGCTGGTATGTCGGGTTCGCCCTTGTGACTCTCGGCGTAAATCGTCGTATCTTGATCCTTATGAGGTTCCGACTGTTGGCGGCAACTCTGGTGGTTCTGGCGATCGCGGGCGGCGCGCGGGCACAGGCGACATTTCCCTCTGAAACGAAAAACGCGGCGTTGCGCTACTGGGCGGCTATGGCGGAGCTGCGGGAACCAATCGTCGACGACGACGCGACGATGAATCTGTTGTCTGCGACGTTCGCCGGGCGAGCGGAGTGGGACGAGAAGAAGCTGGGGCCCCTTTTGGATTCCAACCTCGACGCGATTCGCACGATGCAGCGGGCTACGAAGCTTCCGGAATGCAGTTGGGGGTTTGACTACCGGCACGAGGAGAGGACACCGGGTTGGTTTATCATGCGAGCGCGGCGGCTAGCGCAGCTGAATGCGTATGAGGGGATACGCGAGATGGCGCACGGCGATTCACAGGCTGCCGTCAATACGTGGCTGGCAGGGCTCAAGTTTGGGCAGGATGTATCGCGCAGCGGGCCAGTGATCGTAGCGCTTGTGGCGGGGGCCATGGTTTTGGACTGCCTGCAGCCGCTGAGGGATAGCGCGCGCCGGGGAAAATTGAGCGAGGAAGAGAGGAAAGAGTTGTCCGCGCTTGTGAAAGCTATGCCGGAAGATGGCTTCGACTGGGGATTGGCATGGGGCGTTGAATGTGCAACCGGAGAGCAATCTCTTGAAGAGCTCCAAACGTCGAGCAATCCCAAAGCGTTGTACGAGAAGTACGGGTTTAGCGCGCCAAAACGAGGGCTTCCTCCAACGACGGTGGAGATTCGAGCGTACGAGGAATACATGCTTGCGGCGCAAGCGGCGTTGCGTGAGCCACCCGGCAAGGCACGGGCTCGTGTCGATAATCTGGAATCAAAGATGCGCCGCCTGGGAGAGCCGGAGCAACTTCAGGCTACCAGTTTTAGGCAAAGCAACGACGCGCGAGTCCAGGTTGCGACGCAGCGTGAGGAATTGATGCAGGCGCTGGCTTCGAAGTAGCGCTCGGGGTTCAGGCGAATGACTCGCCGCCGCTTCTTCGCCCGCCACGGAAGTCACAACTCAACCAGCAACGTTCAAGGTTACTGTTTGAAAACAGGCGATTACACGTTTCGAGGTTTTGAGTGTAGCGGCCTTGTTACGTCAATCAGTGGGGTGCTGTTCGCCCAGACGTTGAATCCAATCGTTGCGAACGGGCGGAATATAGTTGGGTAACAGCAACCCGCCACGGTCAAACCAATTGCTTGCGGCTGGGCCGACATAACCGCCCATCCACGTAGCGGGATTCTTGCGCCAGTGCCGTCGGATATAGCGGATGATTTGCTCATAGCAATTCTCAAAGTCCGCTTGCTTGTTTTGGAAGACCCCATAAATGCGCCCTTGGGTCAGAGCAGGACGGCCCTCCCACGTCGTGACGCCGGACAGCGACAACTCGAACACCGACTCCGTTTGCTCGTCTGCGAGGTAATAAGGCGAGTCCGCTGTCGCCACGAAGCGCCTTTGCAGGTTGGGAGCGAATCGTTCGCTCCACAAAACCAAACTCTGTCCGCTCATATTGTCAGGAATGAACGTTTGACGCTCTGGTGTGGCGGAGTTTCCGCGCCGCAGGGCCACTGCCAGCGGCTCTTTGTCGTGCATAGCCACAAGTAGTTCGTTTAAGTCTTTCGGAAGCACGTGTAACTGTGTTTGGCGGCCCATCGCCTCGATTGTAAACGGCGCGGTCGCCCGATAACCCTCAGAACAGGCCATTTCACTCAAGTGCCCAGCGAAGGGCCACGATGAGTGAAATGGCGATTTTGCGCCAACTGACGCGCGGGAGCGGACCGAACCTCCGCACGTTCATTGACTTGTCCTACCGCTAGTCCTAAGATTTCAGCCCATGATCGGGCAGACAATTTCGCACTACCGCATCGTCGCCAAGCTGGGTGGCGGAGGGATGGGTGTGGTGTACAAAGCCGAGGATGTAAAGCTGCATCGCTTCGTCGCTCTCAAATTTCTGCCCGATGATGTTGCGAAAGACGCACAAGCCCTCGCTCGCTTTCAGCGCGAGGCACAAGCAGCTTCCGCGCTGAATCATCCGAACATTTGCACGATCCATGAGATCGATGAGCAGAATGGTCAGGCCTTCATCGTCATGGAGTGTCTGGACGGCATGACACTGAAGCACAAGATTGGCAATCGCCCGATGGAGACCGACTCAATTCTCTCCTTGGCCATCGAGATTGCCGACGCCCTCGACGCCGCCCATGCCAAGGGCATTGTGCACCGCGACATCAAGCCTGCGAATATTTTCGTCACTGAGCGCGGACACGCGAAGGTTCTCGATTTCGGTTTGGCGAAAGTAACGGCTCAGAACGCCGGATCCAGCGGGAACACCGAAACGGAGGTCGCGCCCGATCAGTTGACCAGCCCCGGCGCGATGCTGGGCACAGTTGCGTACATGTCGCCGGAACAGGTGAAGGCGAAGGAACTCGACGCCCGCACCGACCTTTTTTCCTTCGGTTCGGTGCTTTACGAAATGGCGACGGGCAGGCTGCCGTTCGACGGCGCAAGTTCGGGCGAAATCTGCGGAGCCATCCTGCACCAGGAGCCAGTCGCGGTTTCGTCATTGAATCCCAACATTCCGGCTGGACTGGAACGGATTGTCCGCGAGGCGCTGGAGAAGAATCGCGATCTGCGCTCTCAGCATGCCTCCGATATGCGCGCAAACTTGCAACGCCTGAAACGCGATACTGAGAGCGGCACGTCGCGAGACTCCGCTGTCGGCTTCCCCTCGTCGCGCAGTGTGAGCGCAGTTGTTATCCCGGACTGGAATCTCTTTCGCAGGATTGCGCCGCTCGCGGCAGTAGTCGTCGCGTTGTCCGTGGGGTTGATATGGGGCATGCAGCATTACCGTAGCCTGCATTGGGCTCGGACAGAAGCCCTGCCCAAGATTTCGGAGCTCGCCGATAAGGCAGACATGGGCGCTGCCTTCGCGCTCGCATCTAAGGCCGAGAAATACATCGGGGATGACCCTGCGCTCAAAAAGCTCTGGACGCAGATTTCCTATCCCGTCTCGGTGGAAACGACCCCATCCGGGGCTGAGTTGTACCGAAGGAACTACGGCGATGAGAACGTACCGTGGGAATTCGTAGGGCGCAGTCCATTGAACGATGTCCGCGCGCCTCAGGGCAACTTCGTCTGGAAGCTGGAGAAACCAGGATTTGGAACCGTGTTTCGCACGACCGCGGGTCTGTTCGGACGCTGGGTGCCAACCTCTCCCGGCGGACCCCAACAGAAAGCAAGCGTCGTTCTCGACGAAGAGGGGAAAATTCCACCGGGTATGGTGAGAGTCTCACTGCCGCCGAAGTATCCGCGAGAACTGGTGATACCTGGTTACGAAGGCATCCCCACACTTGCACTGGGTGATTTCTGGGTCGATCAGTATGAGGTGACGAATCGACAATTCAAGGCCTTCGTTGATCACGGAGGGTATCAAGAGCGAGCGTATTGGAAACAGGAGTTCCGCGAGAACGGTAAGAAGCTGACGTGGGACGAGGCCATGGCGAGGTTCCACGACGCAGCAGGACGACCCGGCCCGAAAGATTGGATTCAGGGGGAATACCCGAAGGGACAGGACGACTTTCCGGTGACCGGCGTCAGTTGGTATGAGGCCGCAGCCTACGCGGAGTACGCGGGCAAAAACCTGCCTACGCTCTATCACTGGAATCGAGCGGCTGGGCCCATATCTGCGCTTTTCATCGTACCCGCAAGCAACTTTGGCGGTTCCGGTATCGTGCGCGTCGGCAGCAAACTCGGAATGAGCCCCTGGGGCAACTACGACATGGCTGGAAACGTGAAGGAGTGGGCATGGAACGAGGCCGAACCCGGCAAACGCTATGTTCTGGGCGGTGCCTGGGACGAGCCTAACTACATGTTCATTGACCCTGATGCACAAACGCCATTCCTGCGCGCTTCCAACGTAGGTTTTCGCTGCGTAAAGTACATTGATCCGGCATCGATTTCCCAGGCAAGGGATCCGGTTATGTCCCCAAGGCGCGACCTGAGTCAGGCGAAGCCGGTTTCGCAGGAGTTGTTCCTCGCATATCGCGGTGCATATTCCTACGACAAGACTCCCCTGAATGCCAGCGTAGAACATTTAGAGAGTGGTGATGACGCCTGGACCACGGAGAAAATCACGTACCCGGCAGCCTATGGAAATGAGAAGGCTGTCACGTATCTATTTCTTCCGACAAAAGCGAAGCCGCCATTCCAGACGGTGATCTTTTTCCCAGGCTCAAACGCGCTTTTGTTGCGCACGTTCTCGCTGTATTCAACGGCAGCCCTGGATGCGATTCTGAAGAGCGGACGTGCCGTGCTGTGTCCCGTGTACAAGGGGACCTACGAGCGGGCGGATGGCATGGAGGATGATACGGCGAATACGTCCAGCACCTGGCGGGACCATGTGATTATGTGGGCAAAGGATGCATCGCGAGCAATCGATTACGCTGAGACGCGCCCCGAGTTGGACCATGAAAGGCTCGCATATTATGGATACAGCTGGGGGGCGGTGATGGGAGGGCTTATTCCAGCCCTGGACACCCGAATTAAAGTGTCCCTGCTCGCGCTTGGCGGCCTCAACTATGAGCGATCACTGCCTGAGGTTGACATCATTAACTTCTTGCCCCATGTGAAGCAGCCGACGTTAATGCTGAACGGACGTTATGACTTCTATTTTCCAGTGGTTTCAAACCAGGAGCCGTTTTTCCGGCTGCTAGGTTCGCCGAAAGACCAGAAGAAACATCTGATTTACGAAACTGGACATAACATCCCACGCAACGAACTGATCAAAGAAACACTCAATTGGCTCGATCAATATTTGGGACCCGTGCACTAGATGTTTGTCAGTCTCGGTCACTCTATGAGTGTAAGCGCGCAGCTGTTTGTAACCAGGCCGCCCAAAATACCGGCTCGGGTCGATAAGTGTAATGGCGATGTTACGCCAGTCATTGCTGTGCGTGAGACAAACGGGCACGTGCTCATGCCGCATCGTCGTATGCGAGGGAAGATGACAGCTTACGGTAAGCTTCAGTCTGCTGCCGAAGCGTTGCGGCCACTTGCTCTGCGGTGTCAACGGCATCTGCACCTGCAATAAAACGCCGGGGCGGCTTTTCCTGACCGGAGATCGTAATCAACGCTTGGGCTAGTTTGGCCGGGTCGCCGGACTGCTGGCCGTTGTAGCCTTTCCAAAATTCCATTTGCTTCGCTCTGCGCTCGTTATAGTCCTCAATGATCCGCTCTGCGAAATTTGTAGATTCTTCGGTGAGAAGCTCAGTGCGGAAGAAGCCCGGATTGACGGTGATCGTGTTGATGCCAAACGGTTCGACCTCAGCCTGCAGCGACTGCATCCAGCCCTCAAGGCCGAACTTCGACGCGGCGTAGGCCGTGCCGAACTCAAAACCGATGAGTCCTGCGGTCGATGAGATCGTGATTATGAGCCCTGAACGCTGCTTGCGCATAATCGGCAGAACGGCGCGGGTTACGTTCATCGGGCCGACCAGACTGGTCGACAACTGCCGCTCCATCTGCTCCGGCGACAATTCTTCAAAGAATCCTGCATAAAAGTTTGCGGCATTATTGACCAGCACATCTATGCGGCCAAACTGGTCAACGGTCGCCTTAACCGCGGACTCTGCGTCGGCAGGTTTGGTGATGTCCAATTTTGCGATCAGCAGTTCGGGGGATTTTCCAAGGGTCTTGGCCACCTTGTCAGTATTGCGGCCCGTCGCAATGACTTGATGGCCGCCAGCCAAAGCCGCCTTGGCGATGTCCGCGCCCAAGCCGCGGCCTGCGCCGGTGATCAGCCAGACTTTATTGATGGCCATGGTTCCCTCCTGTATCGGCAGGTTGTCAGTTTTCTCAGTCTATTTCAACAATGGCGCGCGCAACAACCTGCGATCACATTCGGTCCGATCCTCAAGTTCTGAGTTGTTCTCTAGCACGTTCGACCCGTTCGTCAGATGACGCTATCAGGCCGTTACACTCAGAATCCCTGCTGCGGGCATGGTGAGTGCGATGGCGATTTTTCGCCATCTCGTGGGGCGGGGGGCCCGGCTGGATTATCAGCGCACTTGCTCTCTTTAGTCGTCTTCCCTTCGCCACAAATTCAGGGCGGGTGCACCGAGGGCCAGCACTCCGAGTGTGCCGGGCTGAGGATCAGCCTTCGATTCGTAGAACTGCGGCGCGCCCTCTCCGGCGCGAAGGCCCCGGTCGGCAACCGTCTCGTAGGCGTAGCCGAGCAGTGTGACCCTGAGATCAGGTATATGGTCGTGCGCGCGCGCCTTCACATTGAGCGCAGCCCAACCATAATGGGCCTGACCATCGATGTTGAATTTTAAACCCAGAAAACGGATGCCTACGTTGGGGAACGGACCGCTGATGACGCTCCCGTTGGTAGCCGCAACATTAGCCGCTAGCCCAACCGGAAAGAACATTCCTCCGGGCCCGACGCGGTAGCCGGCCTTCAAGACCTGCGGCCCATAGCTTGACAAATCGTAGCCCAGGACGCCATTCTGATGACCCACTGCGTCCGCATCTAAGCGCTTGTCGCTGGCGGCAAAATTAAAGATGCTGAGGACAAAGTCATTAATGCCGTCGTGGTTGAGATCGATGAACACGCTGCCGCTGGTAAAAGTGGTGTTGGCCGGAGTAAAGACGACTTCCGCATCTGCCGACGGAGTAGCCGCGAGCAGACCAACTCCCAGCACGCCCACTCCGGCTGCGCTTGCCACTTGCGCGTAGGTATTGAGTTGCCGGTTAAGCGAATCAGAAATTTTGAATGTCTTACGAGACGAGGGAGCGCTCGACATAAGTCTTCCTCCGAAGGCGCTTCATGATCCGTCCGGCTAAAGCAGCAGTCAACGCTTAACTGCTGCTATCAGGCCTTTGCGCTAAGTAGGAACTTGGCCTGCTCGGAACCCCATTTAGCGATATTTCAACAGCTATTTAATCTGACCCGCTGATAACAGCCCGATTTTGGCCCTTGCTGCTTAATGAAATGGGCCAACGCGAGTACAAGTTGCTCAACAGTTTTTGCTTCCTGTAGAGCCAACGTGCCGTCATGGTCTAGCGCGAATGAGAAATCAAGCTCCTCGAAAAGGGTCTCCAGTCGCTCCGCCAAGTCATCGGGAACTACGAACAAGGGTGGCCCGTCCAACTGATCACTTCGTTCCAACCTTGGCATTCGTTTCATAGCGGTCATCCCCTGCAAAACTTCCAAGATGAGGGTGGCCGCGCGTTGCTCTGATTCACTTGCGAACTGAGCCACGAAATCAGCGGGAGTTTGTTCGCCGCGTTCGGCAAGAATCTTCTTCTCCCGTTTGCGAGAACGAATAGCAAACCACCCTATGAATAGCGCCAAGCCTAGGCAAGCGATTGCAAAGAATGTCAAAAGGCTAAAGAAATCGCGGGTGATTTGTTGCCGAGTGCCGAGTGCGAGCCACGCTCCGAGAGGGATTAGAATGCCGAAAATCAAAACAACGCTCAACGGGAATATGTCGTGCTTGTCGAGTCGCATAGACAGCTGGATCGCCTGCACCGACCACGCGATGCGGCACTATTCTACCTTGGTGCTGCCTGTTCGTTGACGCTATCAGGCCATTACACGTTTTGACGGGGGGCGATGAGCGATATGTCGTCGTTTTGGCAATTGAGATGCCTGAAAGTTTGGAGTCGCATACCCTCCCGGTTGACCCAACGTCAAAAGATGCGGTAGGAACTCCAGGGAAGCAGATCGCGAGTTATCTGGAGAAGCTTGAGGTTTCCAGCCGCGTCCAACTCGTCCTTCACGCGATGAACGAGAAGAAATCTGCTCACGGCGCATGAGGGCTCAGTCTGGAGGCGAACCATCTGCTTGGCAGTGAGCCGCTGCCGGTACGGACGGTTGTCGAGAGTTTGCAGTGCTGTGATCTCGTTCTTGTTTTCCCCGGATGAACCGTCGAACGACTGCACGAGGCTGTGGGCTTTCTGTTTGGCCGCGCAGTCTTGCGATACTGCTCGATGAGCTGACTAGCCAGGGCAGAGCTTGGCGTAGATCCTCAGGGTGTCGGGGAGGCATGGCCGAGCAGTGCTTGGATAACGTGGACAGGCGTGTTCTTGTTCAAATTTCAGAGGCAAAACGCACCGAGCATCGTGAGGCAGCAGCGCGAGAGGGGAACCGTCCGAGCCGCTGGCTTCCGCGGCGATCGAGATCTTGCGGATGCGGGTGCGAATGGCTGAACGCCAGCAGTGCTGGGATAGCGAATGCCCGAATGCCCTGGATCAACGTTCAACCGATCAACTATCGCCGTATCGACGAACCTAAAGTTGAGATCGCAACCCTTGGTCGGCTCCAATCACCGGCACAAGCCCGTGGGTCGCCGCGGCGCCGACCGCAAGCGGCTCCACCAGCCCTTGAGCAACTCCCTACTGCAGTATGAACTGTCCCTGATACGCGGGGAACGCATTTCCGTAAATCGTCACGGTGTAGGTGCCTGCGGCATAGTTGCCCGCTTGCAGGGTAAACAAATACGCGTTCGCGCCGAAGTCCGGCGCGAAGGCATCGGTCTTCGAGAAAACAGTTTTCTGCGTGGGATTGCCGTGGGCATCGGCAGTCATCACCACCGCAATGCTGGCCTCCGCGTCGGTGATCGGCTTTCCAGTGGCCAGCGAGGTCAGTCGAATGGCGAACGGAATCGCCTGCCCTTTCGAATAATTCTTCGGAAGTATGGGATAGAGAATCTGGAACTTGGCCAAGCCCTGAGGATTGTTGGCACCCAGACTTACCGCGACAAACTCGGAGAAGCCCGAGGTTTTGCCCTTCACCGTCGGGTCGGAAAATCCGCTGAAGATATTGGTCCAGTCGTTTTCGCCGATCGGGGTGGTGAGATAGCCGGGATTGACGATGCCTTGCAAGGTGGTGAAGGTGGTCTGCACCGCGATGGTGGGCTGAGCCTCGCTCGGGCAGCTGATCGGGCTGCCATTTTGCGAACAGGTGACCTCATCGTCTACGCAGTTGCCGCCGGCGCTCGAGTAGACGATGCAGGTGGCATTGGCGAATTGCGTGCCGGCTACGCGCAGCTGGAACTGGGCCTGCGTGAGCTGCACGGCGTTGACCGTCATGTCGATATTGGAGAAATTCGTGCCCGCCGGGTATTGCACCTGGTAGGCGTTGGTTCCGAAGTTAAACACATTCGGCATAGTTGGGCTCAGAGGTTGGGTGATCTGTTGCGAGGTGGGAGGAGCGGCTGCGATCGCGATGTCAATAGGAGCGGAACCGACCCCGACCGTCCCCGTTACCGTGTTGGTCGCTGTGGCGATCAGGGAAACATTGTTGGCACCCAGGTTGGTGACGTACGCGCTCGATCCATCTGTACTCAAGGCTACGTGCACGGGGTTGCTGAAGCCGGTCACGGTGGCGATCACGCTGCTGGTCGCGGTGTCGATCTCCGAAACCGTATTGGAAGCGCTGTTCACCACATACGCCAGGCTGCTGTCTGGAGTGAAGGCGGCGCCGAATGGGCTCAACCCCACCGGGATCGTAGCCGTCACGGTATTCGTGGCCACGGAAATCACCGAGACGGTGTTGCTGCCCGCGTTCTCGACGTACGCCAAGCTACTGTTGGGAGCGATCGCCACCCAACGCGGTCCCGAACCTACGGCAATGGTTTGAACCACCGTCGAACTGCTCACCGCAATCACCGAGACCGAGTTGGAGCCAGAGTTAGTCACGTAGGCGAAGGTTCCATTCGAAGTGAGCGCCATCGCCACTCCGACCGGACTGTGCTGCACCGGCACCGTGGCCACGACGGTTTGAGACGCCGTGTTGATTACCGAAACGCTGTTGGAAGATCCGTTCACCACGTAGGCTTCGGTTCCGTCGGGAGTAAAAGCCACTCCGAAGGGCGACGATTGAACTGGAATCGTGGCGACGACAGTGTCGCTCGCCGTGTTGATCACCGACACGTTGTTGCCATGATTGTTGCTGACGTAAACCTGGGTCTGGTCAGGAGAGACAGCGACTCCCCACGACGGGTATGGTGCTGGCTACTGTCGAGGTGGGAATATTGATTACCGAGACGGTGTTGCTGTTGATGTTGGCTACGTAGGCGAAGGGACCGTTCGCCGGACCGACACCCGTAGAAAAACTAAAGACGGTCCCGTAGCCTGCCGTCCCGCCGCCCACAGTTGTTCCGTAGAAGTTGCCATTGGTACCCTGGATCAGCCCTACGAACGGAGTTCCCCCGTCAGTACAACGAGTTTGCGAACAGAAGCTGTGAAGGGTTGTCAGCGCGCCGCCTGCTGTGATTTTGAAGATCGTGCCGCACCCTGCAATGCCGCCCTGACACACTGCGTTCCCCGCCCCGCCTAAGCCCGTTGTCCCGTAAAGATTCCCATCGCTGCCCTGGACCAGAGCCCCGAACGGGATCGCGCCGTCCGCGCATCCGGATTGCGGGCAGAAGCTGTAAAGCGTTGTCAGCCCTCCGCCCGTCGTGATTTTGAAGATCGTGCCACAACCCGTCCCGGCGGTGGCAAGGCAGTTCACTGAACTGTTCCCGCCAAAGAGGGTTGTTCCGTAAAGTTCCCCATCGGCGCCCTGAATCAGCGCCGCCTGAGGGGAGTCGCCGTCGGCGCAACCAGTTTGAGTACAGAAACTGTAGAGAGTTGTCAGCGTACCGCCGGGCGTGATTTTGAAGACCGTGCCACAGTCTCCGCTTCCTGATTGGGCGCACGCCTCGCTGTTGGCCCCGAAACCCTCAGTTGTCCCGTAAAAGTTCCCATCCGCCCCCTGGACCAGCGCCGCATCGGGAAATCCGCCGTCAGCGCATCCGCTTTGCGAACAGAAGCGGTACAGGGTCGTCAGCATCCCGTTCGGGGTGATCTTGAAGACTGTGCCACAGCCAACGACTCCGCAAAAGCTCTGGCCGCCCCCGCCTACTTCAGTCGTGCCGTAGAAGTTACCATCGACGCCCTGGACCAGACCCGTAAAAGGTATTCCACCGTCCGAACAGTTGCTTTGCGAACAGAAGGTGTGCAGAGTCGTCAGCATCCCGTTCGGGGTGATCTTGAAGACTGTGCCACAGCCGCCAACGGTCCCACAAAACGTCCCGCCGCTCCCGCCTCCGAGTTCAGTTGTCCCGTAGAAGTTCCCATCGACACCTTGCGCCAGCCCCGCGAAAGGCGTTGCGCCGTCCGTGCATCCGCTTTGCGAGCAGAAGCTGTACAGGGTCGTCAGGATGCCGCTAGGAGTCATTTTGAAGACAGTGCCACAGCCGCTAGTGGCATTGGACGTGCAGTTGACCCCACCGTACCCAGTTGTCCCGTAGAAATTCCCATCGGTTCCTTCGACCAACTCGAGAGGGTATGAGCCGTCGGTTTGATTAAAGTTAGCCAGCGTCGTGAAAGTTTGCGCTTGGATTGACCCTGTCGCGAAAGCCCCGAGTACAAACATGATCGCTGAAGCCAGCGCGGTGGCTGCGGTTCGTCCGCACGTACCGAGAAAAGAAATGCTAGCCCGTGGTGCGTAGTTCATAAGCATCCCTTCTTCCGGAAACCTCCGGCGGC
This sequence comes from Candidatus Sulfotelmatobacter sp., assembly GCA_049513475.1. Classification (GTDB taxonomy): domain Bacteria; phylum Acidobacteriota; class Terriglobia; order Terriglobales; family Acidobacteriaceae; genus Sulfotelmatobacter. The sequence goes on from JBEKWC010000065.1 coordinate 22,228, forward strand.
TACCCACCTTCAGATCCTTGAGCAATTCGCTACTCCAGAATTTTGAACTGTCCCTGATACGCGGGGAACGCATTTCCGTAAATCGTCACGGTGTAGGTGCCTGCGGCATAGTTGCCCGCTTGCAGGGTAAACAAATAC
>JBEKWC010000066.1:0-15805 GCA_049513475.1 Candidatus Sulfotelmatobacter sp.
GAGCTGTGGGCGTTCACGGATAACCGCATCGCCGTGCGCTTCGCCTACGAGTGGCACGATGATTCGGGAAACTGGTATCGCTCGTATGGCAACGAGAATTGGGAGTTCAACGACGATGGCCTGATGCGGCTACGATTCGCGTGCATCAATGATCTTCCAATCAAGGAATCGGATCGCAAATATCATTGGGCGCTTGGCCGTCGCCCCGATGATCATCCAGGATTGAGCGACCTTGGTCTTTAGGCGACAGAATCATGAAGATAGTTTCCGAACACATTCCGGGATACTCATACGGGGCGGCTGAGGTAGCCAAGTCGCCCGTCTCGACGCTGGATTTCGAGAAGTTGAAAACCAGCGCGGGATTCACGGACGAAGATCAGCGCTATCTGCAGCTTGCGGGCGAAGTGCTCGCGGGCCAGACGAAGCAGATCGTCGATCATTGGCGCAGTGGCATCATCGCCAGCATTCCGAACCTCGCCCGACACTCTCGTTCTCCCGAAGGGGCACCAATCCCCGAGTATCTGGCAAGGAGTAATCTGCGTTTTGAGCAATGGATCCTGGACACTTGCCTGCGACCTTACGATCAGGACTGGATCAACTATCAGGAGGAGATTGCGCTGCGACACACGAGCGCAAGGAAGAACCAGGTTGACCGAGTTCAATCAACCCCGTTTGTTCCGCTCCGCGACGTTATGACCTTTGTCGCGGTCATGAATGAGACCATCAAACCGTATCTAGCGGCGAAGGGAAATTCCGCCGAAGAGGTGGCCAAGATGCATCTGGCATGGTGCAAGTCAATTCAGATGCAGCTTGCACTTTGGATCGGCCCGTACGGAGACACGAGACGGCCACCAACCGAGTGGTGACTCATCCTTAGATTGAATCTGCCATTGTTTTGTGTCTGCGGTTGGATTGGTTTGCAGTCCAGGAACAGGAGGGGCTAGCTATGACGGTCGCTGCGGGACAGGGGATTATCAGTGCGCCCTGCAATTATTCAGTGGACCAGACTGTGGAAATGCTCAAGGGAATTCTGAAGGCAAAAGGAGTCATCCTGTTTGCCCTAATCGACTATAGCGGTGAAGCGGAAAAAGCGGGGATGAAAATGCCTACCACCAAGCTGCTGATCTTTGGAAGCCCCAAAGCCGGCACACCCCTGATGCTGGCCGTCCCGAGCATAGCCATCGATCTTCCTCTTAAGATTCTGATCTGGGAAGACATTCAGGGCAAGGTCTGGGTCTCTTACAACAGCCCGGCCTATCTGCAGGGACGGTACAGCTTGCCACCAGAACTCATGCAGACCATCGCTGGAGTCGAGACATTGGCGGCGAAGGTCGCGGAATAAGAACGGACTGGAACAGCCAACTGGAGTTTAGGCATCGCTCGTCGTTCGCAAACAATCTACGAGTCAGAAGGAGAAGAACCATGGGTAAAAAGCAGACCGAGGCTAAAACTGCCGACCACATCAACGCCCAACCCCGCTTTCACCAGCGTGCGCGAGAGATTCAACCGTACGGAACTGTGAACCATGCTCTGCCGCTCGAACTCGAAGAGCCAGTGCGCCTGGAAATGACCGAACAGTTGAACCAACTCCTCGCGGATACGATGACACTTCGCGATCTATACAAGAAGTCTCATTGGCAGGTCGCCGGCGCGACCTTTTATCAACTCCATCTGTTATTCGACAAACACTATGACGAACAAGTTGAACTCGTCGACTCCATCGCTGAAAGAATTCAGCTGCTTGGGAGCGTCAGTTTGGCCATGGCCGCAGATGTGGCAGAAACCACGCAGATCGAGCGCCCCCCTCGCGGTCGCGAGGAAGTTCCGGTCCAGTTGTCACGGCTGCTCGATGCTCACCAAATTATCATTGGCGAAGCTCGAAAGCTGGCGCGCCGGGCGTCTGCCATTGGGGATGACGGTACAAACGATCTCGTTGTCAGCGAGGTGCTGCGCAGAAATGAACTTCAGGTATGGTTTTTGAGTGAGCACTTGGTTGACGCACCGTTGGTGAAGGCGAAAGAGCCCTCGGCGAGCGTTGGCGCCGCCTAGCTTCTTTGTTTTGATGTGTCCGTACGGGAAAGAAAGATATGTAGAAGATAGTAAGCTCCTTTTTGCGAGAGCCCCGGAAATTTGGGGACGTTAAGGGGACGATAAGAAGTGATCTCCGGTATCATTTTGTACCAAACGACGTCCGCCGACACCGTTTGATATCAATGAGTTACATCTCATTGTTGCCCTGTCACGGCAGCGATGCCTCCCCGGCCGGTGCTTCGGTTAGAATGCGATCGAACAGGGGGAGATCAGACCTTCAAAGAGTCGCAATCGGTGCTGAGAAGTTGCCTCCTCGAAAGGATCAATTGTCTCAGTGAAAGTAGCGGCGTTTCAGCGCCAACCGAGAGCCGGGGCGACCGTAGTCAGAATTGCCTCCATGACATGCGCATTGTAGTCAACACCTAGTTGATTCGGAATGGTTAGCAATAATGTGTCGGCCTCCGCGATCGCTTCGTCTTTCCTAAGCTGCTCTATGAGAATATCTGGCTCAGCAGCGTAGCTCCGGCCGAAGATCGCGCGTGTGGTTTCGTCAAGGAACCCGATTTTGTCCTCTTCCTCAGGGCCTCGTCCGAAATAGCCACGATCACGGTCATCGAGCAATGGAAAAATACTACGGCTCACCGAGATGCGCGGAATACGCGCATGACCCGCTTTCTTCCAGGCTGCGCGAAAGGCGCGGATCTGGACGGTTTGTTGGATGTGGAGCGACTCGCCGCTCTCGTCGAATTTGAGAGTTGAGGTCTGCATGTTCATTCCTAGCTTCGCGGCCCACACGGCTGTCGCGTTGGAAGCAGAGCCCCACCAGATTCGATCGCGCAATCCTTTGGAGTACGGCTCAAGACGTAGCAGTCCCGGAGGATTGGGAAACATTGGACGCGGGTTCGGCTGAGCGAAGCCCTTGCCACGCAGCAACTCAAGAAATTCTTCGGCATGCCGCCGGCCCATACCTGCATCGTCCTCGTGTTCAATCGGGCGGTAGCCAAAGTAGTGCCAACCATCGATGACCTGCTCGGGGGAACCGCGGCTGACTCCCAACTGCAATCGACCGCCGGAAATTAGGTCCGCAGCCCCTGCGTCCTCCGCCATGTAATGAGGATTCTCATACCGCATGTCGATCACAGCGGTACCAATTTCAATCTTTCGCGTTTTCGCACCAACCGCCGCGAGCAGCGGAAACGGTGATGCCAGTTGCTGAGCGAAGTGATGAACCCGGAAGTAGGCTCCGTCCATTCCAAGGCGCTCGGCCTCCACGGCGAGGTCAATAGACTGCAGGAGCGCGTCGGTCGCCGACTGCGTGCGTGACTGTGGTGAAGGTGCCCAATGACCGAATGAGAGGAAGCCAATTTTCTTCATGCAATATTGGTCTCACATACCGTGGATTTGGCCGTGCGCTGCCTATGCGCGTCGCTTCGCACTAACTGATCCCAGATTCTGACTGATTGATCATGAAGGTAGACATCTCATTGAAGAATTTCCGAAGGACTTCTTCGGCTTTGCTTGGCAGCGAAGCTTCCCTCAACGCATTTTCCATCAGCCGCATCCAGCGGTCGCGGATAGTCTGATTGATAGCAAACGGCGAATGCCGCGCCCGGAGGCGGGGATGGCCTCTTTGTTCAATATAAGTCTGAGGTCCCCCGAACCTACCGATCAGGAAATCTCGGAGGCGCCGCTCGGCCCCTGGAAGATCACTTGCCGGGTAGATTGGCGCTAGAAGGTCGTCTTGAGGGACTTGTCGATAAAAGGCGGCGACTAACCTTGCGAAACCCTCCGCGCCAATCATGGAATAAATTTCGAGTTCCGGCATTCCCATTAGCTCTCCTCCTCGAAAAGCTCGGCGATCAGTTCTTGACGAAAACTGTTCGCCATACGTGACGCACTTCGATCTCGGAGGAGGAAGACGTCAGGAGCTTCAAGAGAGCGGACAACAAGCTTTCGGAAATGCGGGGAAAAGGCAGACACCATGACAGGGCGAACCGATGTTGTTTGTGCTAAGCGGTTGATTGTTGAATCGCTTACATCATTGTGACGGTGAGAAAGGAGCGTTCTAACCAACTGATCCCCGGTTTTGTTTTCTTACCTTTATCGGAAGACCCCGTATTTACTGGCTTTCCTCAAGTTCAACCGATTCGCCTGTGTCGCCTGTTTCAACCCCATCGAACCAAATTCTGAGGTTAATGGACACCATGGACACCAAGTTAAATCACCATTTTTCGGTACTGTCCTAATTTAGGACACCACCCATTTTTCAGGCAACACCAACCCAGAGCAGCTGTCGACCAGTGACACGGCCAGCGTCTGGCCGTTGGGGGAAAGCCGAAAGTCGCTATAGTCTCCCTCCACCCCGACCGAATTGAACGAATTGCCGGCACGGTCAAACCACGTCAGGCGTCCCCGGTGCAAAATGGCGGCAGCGTAGGCCAACATGCCGGTGTCGGAAACGGAAGCACCGATGCTGAAGCCAGTGGAACGACCCACATGCTCGGCGACTGTAAACGGCTCGCCTTTGATTTCGAGACGCGCGACGTCGAACGCCTGCCCCAGCAATGTGTCCCCAACTACATATAACAAATAGCCAGGCGAGGCATACACGGCGCCGCTTTGAGTGTGGACGAGAAATTTCTGGATTCCTCCGTCAACTGATCCGGCATAAATACCGCGATGTTCGGGGTCGCCGCTCTGAATATGGAAGAGAAAGTGGCGGCCGTCGGGGAGGAACTGCGGCCAACGGTGCGCATTCATGATCGTATCCACCTTGGTTACCGCGGTGACGATTCCGCCGAAGGAGGAGACTCGAAAAATAGCGCTGCTTAGTTTTGCGAAGATGATGCTGCCGTCTGTACTCCACGAACCCCCAAACGCGTCCGATACGTCCGTGAGCACCTGCACGGGTCCTCCGGCGACGGGGATCTTCTTCAGCTTTCCTTCGGCGAAAAAACCGAGCCATCGGCTGTCCGGTGACCAGAAAGGAATTTGGGCATGCTCCGTCCCGGGTAGTGGGCGGGCTGTCACTTGATCGACGGAACGCAGCCCGATCACGGGATCGGCTCCGGATGCATTAGCGACAAACACCATGGCGCGTCCATCCGGGGACAGGGCGAACTGAGGCACAGGGACCGTTAGGTTCGGAGGTCCTGAAAAAACTGCTTTCTCGGGAGGATTAACAGAGAACCGTACGGGATCACTGGCTGACGGGGCGCGATAATGGCCGGCAGCGAAAAACGCTAGGCCGCACAGCAATGCCAATGCCAACATCCAAGCTGCCCGCTCGCGCCACGGGTTGTGCTTTACCGCGGAAGAGGTGCCTGCACCATCACCCTCTGCGATCCACTTCAGGTTTGTTCTCAGATCGCGGACCGATTGCCAGCGTTCTTCCGGATCCTTCTCCAGACAGGTTTTGACCACGTTGTCCAGCGCTCGCGGAAACATCGGCCTCAACGCGGAAATGGGTGGAGGATTCCGTTCCAGAATCGCCGCGATCACGCTGGTCGTGCTCTTCCCCTCGAACGCACGCTTCCCAGTCGCCATTTCGTACAGCACCGCGCCCAAGGCGAAAATGTCGCTCCGTGCATCCGCCTCTTTCCCTTCGATCTGCTCCGGAGACATGTATTGAAAGGTCCCGACTACCATGCCCTCCTGCGTCAGCGGACGGCTGGCTACGGGACTGGTCAGGGTAAGGCCTGAAGCAGCCGCACCCGACTGGGAGCTAGGCTTTGCCAGGCCGAAGTCCAGCAGCTTGGCACCGCCCTTAGTCAGCATGATGTTGCCTGGCTTCAGGTCGCGATGCGTCACCCCGCCGCGATGCGCTTTCTCCAGCCCCTCGCAGATTTCAATTCCGTACTTCAACACCTGCTCTGGAGGCAGCGGACCCTTCACCAACCGGTCAGCCAGCGTCTCTCCTTCCAGATACTCCATCACCAGGTAGTCGATCCCGTCCTGGTGCCCCACGTCATATAGCGTGCAGATGTTGGGATGGTTCAGCGATGAGATCGCCCGCGCCTCGCGCTCGAAGCGCCGCTTCGCTTCAGGATTGGAAGACAAATGCTCCGGCAGAATCTTGATCGCGACGGTGCGGTCGAGGCGCGTGTCACGCCCGCGATAGACCTCGCCCATCCCACCGGCCCCTAACGGCGAGACGACTTCATACGGCCCGAGTTTTGTACCAGAGGTCAGAGCCATCCGTACGCGCCATTATAGTCCCAGCAAAAAGCGTTGAAGCCGATCGTAAGATTCTGGACAGATGGTCGGCAACCCTTCCCTTACCGGACTATGTCAGGGTTGCCCGTGACTCAACCAGAATCCGGACCACCCCCCTCCTCAGTCGTGAGTGTTATGGCCTCCTTACTAGCCCAACGCCTGGTACAGAGGTAACTTGTGAGGCTCGCGCAGCCTGCTCTACCATTCGCGCATGTCTAATCTACTGCGGGCTGAAAGCTCTCCGCCTAGGCGCGGGAGATCGGAGGTAAAGCTCAGGCTAGCGGATATGCAGTTTCCGAATTCGGCCGGTCGTCGGAGACGGTCGATTTCTGTGCCCTTGATTCTGTTCCTCTTTAGCGCTGTTCCAGGCCTGCTGGCACAGTCTGAGCCTTCGCACGCAAGCGTCCTGTTCCCTTTCTATCACCAATATCTCATCGCCTTCGAGGCGCATGATTCAGATAAATTACAGGCACTCTCGTCGGATCAGGATAGCAAGCAGCAATTTGAAAAACTGAAGGAATTGAAAGACGAGAAACAGCAGAAAGCAATCTACGACATGATGGTCAGAATTCAGCCAGAGTCCTCCGAGATAGTCAATGAAAAGATCGTTGGAGGTAGGGGATTCCTCGCTATTCAAGGATACAGCCGCGGAGACGTCCTCGAAATGAAAGTGGATCCAAGCCAAGTGCCCAGGGGCTACCGAATCGCCAACAACAAACCCATCGGGAAGCGGCAGTATGAGCTGGTCTTGTTCAAGAGAATCGGCGAAGAGTGGAAGATTTACCGGATGAAGTCCTTTGCCTATGAAGATCCCCGCCCCGTACTTGAACCGATTGACAGCTCACACGAGCAGAAGTACGCAGGGGTGCAGTACCATTGCAATTTTTCTCAGGAGAACGTCGTTCCGGGCGACAAACAATCCCAATGGATGAATGAAAGCACGCATTGGAGCTGTTTTGCCAAGCTTCGCCGGAAAGCGAGCCTCTGCGACCGCATTGGAAGCCTGGCTCCGCCAGAGCAAAAAGCATTCTTCGCAGAGCAGACTCAGATACAGCAGACGCAATGCAAGCTCGACGTAGTCGATCTAATCGGCGATCCCAAGATCTGCGAGTCCATCAAGAACAGCAAGATGATGCCCAACGCGCAAGAGCTGTGTTTCGAGAAGATCGAGGACTATAACTTTATCCCGGGGTTTAACATCTATTCCCTCGACTCTGACGGGGACGGACTGTCCGATCTGCAGGAGATCCGGTTCTTTAACACGAGCGCAAACAATCCCGACACCGACGGAGATGGAAAGACAGACTTTGAAGAGGTGGAAGCGATGACCAATCCTCTAGGCGCGGGGAAACTCGGGGACCATCTGAAGTAAGAACTCTGGCCCGGCTCGCCCGCGAGTTCCGCATTTCATGGTCGGAAGCGCCGCCCTTGGGAAGCGAAGGAGGAAGGCCCAGAGGCGGATGATCCCCTACTCAAAAGCTATTCCCCCATTTCCGTGACCGATCTCCTGGATTCTTGAAGTAACATCACTGTCGCCCTATCACTTACAATGCCGAATCGGCTCGTCGCCGGGCGTATGGTCGGCTAACCTTCCAGAACCGTCCGCCCCTCAGCTCAAGAATTAGGCCCGATGCCAATGCGATCATTGACGGCTGATCGAATCCGTTGCTTGCAGCCAAGGTAGCGTTCGGTTGTCTGCACCGAAACGTGCCCCAAAAGAAATTGGATCTGCTCCAACTCGCCTCCCGACGCGTGGCAGAGCCGAGCACAGGTCCTTCGCAGATCGTGCGGCGCCAACTTTGCCACTCCAATGCTCTTCGCCGATTCCTTCACGATGTGCCAAACTGCCTTCACCGTCATCCCATCGCCCCATGTCCTGCCTACCTGGTTGACCCGGCGGAACATTCTTCCTCGATCAATGGCGGCCGCCGGCCAATCGTCGAGTTCGGTTCTCACCCAATCGGGAACCGGAACCGTTCGGATGTGGCCCCCCTTGCCAACCAGATCCACAATGGCCCAATGATCTTCGCGCTGCTGGAGATGAGCCAAGGTCAAAGCCACGGCCTCATGCCTTCTCAATCCGCACGCGAGTAGCAATGCGAGTAAGGCCCGGTCACGTTTTCCTTTCAGTCGCTCACGATCGGGAGCTTGCCAAAGTGCATTGCCTTGCTCTGCCGTTAACCAGTTCCCGAGACGAACGCCCAGCTTCTTCACCCCTTTAACGCGACGAATACCGGCCGCCAGATCGGCGCTGAGAAGACCGCAGTCGGCGGCTTCGTAGGCGAGTCGACGCACGGCGCCAAGGCGCAGATTGATGGTTCCGGGGGCGAGTTGACGGGATTCAAGATGAGAGCGATAGCGCAAGACCAAGATCCTGTTGAAGGCCAAGCGCGGTTCCGAACAATACCAGTCAACGAACTCATCGATGGCGTGACGATAACCCCGTTTGAACGAAGCCGCTGGCGCGGCGGACGCTGCCGCGTGAGTGAGGTCGGCAGCCGTGGTTCTTAGCCTCAGATAAATTATGGGTCACAAGGAGGCCATCCCTATGACCCATCTACGAAAAATCATGCTGGAAGAACTCCAGCGACGTCATTACTCAGAGGCTACCACACAACGCTATATCCGCTTGGTGGAAAGATTCGCACGGCACTTCCACTGCTCTCCCGATCGCCTCGGTACACGACATATTCGGGAATACCAAGCCCAACTCTTCACCGTGCAGAAGCTGTCGCCCGGCTCGGTCACCAACCATCTGTGCGCCCTGCGGTTTTTCTACATTCAGACCTTGAAAAGGCCATGGAGCATTGCCGACACTCCCTATCCCAAGAAACGCCACCGTCTACCCACGATTCTCAGTCAGGAAGAAGTAGCCCAACTCATCGATGCGGCTTGCACACCATTTCATCGAACTATCCTCATGACCCTCTATGCCACCGGTGTTCGGGACGCGGAGTTGACTCACTTGAAGTTCAGCGACATTGATAGCCGACGGATGGTGATTCACATCCAGGGCGGCAAGGGTCGCCAAGACCGCGACGTAATGCTCAGTCCCGTTCTGCTCGACGAACTCCGCTCACACTGGCGGCGTTTGCCGAAAAAATCCAGCACCTTGCTGTTTCCCGGTAATCGCTGGCACACCGGGGTTCGGCCCATCGATACCAAGACTCCACGCCACGCCTGCCAGTATGCCGCCCGCCGTGCTGGGATTAAGAAGAGGGTGTATCCCCACCTGCTGAGGCATTGCTTCGCCACTCATCTGCTGGAAGCCGGCGCCGACCTGCATACCATCCAGATCCTGTTAGGCCATCACGATCTGAAAGAGACCGCCATCTATCTCCATCTTTCACAACGTCACTTGCACCCCACTGCCAGTCCGCTGGACGCGCTGGTGTTGAAAGGCAGGTCCCAGCAGGAGGATTAGATGAGTCGGCCGCTCTTAGAAGTGGCCGACCTGATCCGCAGCGCAGGAACAGCTTTCATCGAGCGCAACCGCAAATGGATCCGCTGTACCCATATCAAGGTCCTGCTGGCCATCGCGCGCTGTCGCACCGCCGCACTCGGCGGTCACATCGATGAATGCACCCGTTGCGGACATCGTGCCACCATCTCGTATAACAGTTGCCGCAATCGCCATTGCCCAAAGTGTCAGACGGGCGCTCGCGAACGCTGGATCGAGGCACAACGGAGCGAACTGCTCCCCTCGCCCTACGTCCATGTCGTCTTCACCCTGCCGTCGCAACTGGCAGCGCTGGCCCTACAGAATCAGAAGATCGTCTATAGTTTGCTGTTGCAGGCCAGCGCAGAAACGCTTCTCGAAGTCGCTCGCAACCCCACACATCTCGGAGCTGAGATCGGCTTTTTCAGTGTCCTCCACACCTGGAACCAGAAGCTCCAGATTCATCCCCATGTCCACTGCGTTGTTCCCGCCGGTGGGCTCTCGCTCGATCACAGCCGCTGGATTCGATCCCACCCGCGCTTCTTTCTCCCCATTCCCGTGCTCCGCAAGGTGTTTCGCGGCAAGTTCGTCGCCGCTCTCAAGTTGGCCTTTCAGCGAGGCCAGCTGCACCTTTCCGGGGATCTGGCGCAGCTCGCGCAACCCAAATTCTTCGCCGCCTGGCTGCGACCGCTGTTTCGCAAAAACTGGGTAGTCTACTCCAAGCCGCCCTTCGGGGGCCCCGAGTATGTGCTCCAATATCTCGGCCGTTACACCCATCGCGTCGCCATCTCCAACCATCGACTGGTCTGGTTGGTCGACGGCCAAGTCACCTTTCGCTGGCGGGACTCGGCTGACCACAATCAGCAGAAACTGATGACCCTATCCTTGGATGAAATCTTGCGCCGCTTCCTCCTGCATCTGCTTCCCAAGGGCTTCGTTCGTATCCGTCACTTCGGCTTTCTGGCCAACCGCCGACGCTCCACCCTACTGCCGCTGTGCTTCGCTGCCCTGGGTTCGGTTCCTGTGCCGACGGAACCAGAAACCACCGCCCAGGAATCCGACCCGCTTTGGCGTTGCCCCAAGTGTGGTGGACCGATGACGGTCATCGAACGACTTACCGCAGCTCAAATCCAACTCCGTTCTCCACCACGGTTGCTCACAACTGCGATATGAAACCGCTTCTTCACAACCCGAAAACTCTGCACGGTTCTCCGCGCTCCGCCCCCGTCCGCCCCGCTCCTGACCTGATCCCTACTTCCCGCCCTCTATCCCCCCCGTTTTCCACCATCGATTCTCCTCCCCACGCTCTCGACAACTTCCACCTCCGCTTCCGTGCCGACTCCAGCCGCCTTCAACACCTCAGCCTCACTCCATTCAATTTGCATAAGGACCGCGTCCGCCGCGCCAGCGGCTTCCTTCTGACGGCTTTTTCGAACGCGACGCCGCACACCTTCTTTTCAGCCTTGAGCACTCTTCCCGGCGTCACGTCCGAAAAAGCACTAGCGTTTATCAGTATCGATCCCACTTCGCGCAGAGGTCCCCGGCCCTAGCTGGGAAGTCAGCTAATGTTTACAAGGGCAGTGGCGATTAATTGAGCGATGGGCAAACCGGAGTAATTCCGGGCCAGAATTCTTCTTCTTGGAAGTTACGTGCGACTGAAGTAGATGCGACAATTGGTTTCTGCCCGCTCGAAATTTCCCGGAATTTCCTGAAATCTGTCGAATGGGCCGCGTGTCATCCGTCATACACTCAGGAGCGCGCAGGCGCTCACAATCGTTCTCAAGGAGAAAAGGTGATGCAATTCGCTTTGCTAATCTTCGAACCGCCAGAAGCTTTTGCGGCACGGAATGCGGACGAAAATGATCCGTACCTCGGGGCTTGGCGAGCCTACCACAAAGCGCTCATCGAGGCCGACATCTTCGTCGGTGGCAGCCCACTGCTACCCCCGGAGACCGGGACCACGGTACGACTGAAGGACGGAAAGCGGCGCGTACAGGATGGCCCCTTCGCTGATACCAAGGAGCAGCTGGGTGGATTCACAATCCTGGAACTTCCCTCGCTTGATGCGGCGCTCGAATGGGCAGCACGATGCCCGGCTGCCTCGATCGGTGCTGTGGAGGTCCGACCCGTTTCGCCTGAATACCTTCGCCGGGTCACGGGATGAGTGGAAGCGAACCGGAGAGCACTCACCGAACGATCGAACGTCTGGCTCGCGAGTCCTACGGTCGGCTAGTGGCTTACCTTGCCTCAAACACGCACGACGTGGGGAGCGCGGAGGATGCCCTCAGTAATGCGTTGTTAGCAGCACTCGAAACTTGGCCGCGGGACGGTGTGCCACTTAATCCAGAGGCGTGGCTGCTGACGGCGGCGCGCCGCTCTTTTATCGATCTAGTGCGTCATCGGCAAGTAGCCGAGGCCAACGAACCCACGCTCGCGCTCCTCAGAGAGGAGTCCAAGGAGCCCAACATGACTTTGTCAACAGAATTTCCAGATGAACGATTGAAACTGCTGTTTGTGTGCGCCCATCCGGCAATCGATCCGGCGATGCACACGCCGCTCATGCTCCAGACTGTTCTCGGCCTGGACGCCGTCCGCATTGCCCATGCCTTCTTGGTTTCACCCACCACGATGGGGCAACGGCTGGTGCGTGCCAAGACGAAGATCCGCGACGCCGGCATTCAATTCGAAGTCCCCCAAGACTGCGAACTGCCACAGCGGCTCGACGCCGTCCTCGAGGCTATCTATGCGGCCTTCGGAATCGGTTGGGATGACATGGCCAGTGTCGACCAGCGCGGACGCGATCTGGCCGAGGAGGCGATCTGGCTTGCGCGAGTGCTCTTGCAGTTGATGCCAAAGGAGGCCGAGGTTCACGGTTTGCTGGCTCTCATGCTCCACTGCGAAGCCCGCAGAGGGGCGCGGCGAGGGCCGGACGGCCAGTTCGTCCCTCTTTCGGAACAGGATGCACAACAGTGGTCTCGACCATTAATCAAGGAGGCGGAACGCCATCTCGCCGAGGCGTCGAAGCGCCGCCCCATCGGCCGGTTTCAACTCGAGGCTGCGATTCAGTCGATTCATGCTGAGCGGGCGCGCAGCGGCCGGACCGAGTGGACTGCGATCGTGCTGTTCTACGGACAGCTAATCCGGATATCGCCGACGCTCGGCACGCGAACTGGATACGCCGCCGCCGTAGCCGAAGGGAAGGGAGCCGAAGCAGGGCTGACCGTGTTGGATGGGATTGACCCCGACGATATCTCCGCCTATCAGCCGTACTGGGCGGTTCGCGCTCACCTGTTGCGACGGCTGGGGAAAATACCTGAGGCCTTGGACGCCTTCGACCGGGCGATCGGCTTGACCGAGGACCCCGCAGTGAGACAGTTTCTGCTCCAAAAGCGGGGCTGATTTCCCCTTCGTGGCTTGTTCAAACGCGGCTAACGGGATACGCCACGGCAGTTCCTGCCCCAAAGGTGGGGTTAACTTTTTCTTGCTTGCTCTGTCGAAATCGATTCTCGTCGCCCGTCATCACAATAGAGGCGGCTTAACCGTCAAGTTGGCCACCGAAGAGGTGCATGATGTGTCCATTCTGTTTTGCAACCGTAGGATTGGTCGTTGCCGGGGTGGTTTCCACCGGCGGTATTGCAGCGTTGGCTGTGAAAGTTTCTCGCAAGAAGAACGAAGCGGAAGAGATCGTCGGGAATCTGGACAAGAATCTGATCAACGAGGAGAAATGATAATGTCGACGAACAACGAGAAAGCGATGAAGACACCTCCGATCATGCCGCAACAGGAGTGGGAGACTGCACGGCAGCAACTCCTCGTGAAGGAGAAGGCCTTGACCCGCTCCCGTGACGCGCTGGCCGCCGAACGCCGGCGGATGCCTTGGATGGCAGTGGACAAGAAGTACGAGTTCGATGGACCCAACGGCAGGGTAAGCCTGCTCGACTTGTTCGAGGGCCGTCGCCAGTTGATCATCTATCGCGCCTTCTTCGAGCCCGGGGTATTCGGTTGGCCCGAGCACGCCTGCCGTGGCTGCTCCCTGGGCGCTGATCAGGTCTCGCACCTGGCGCATCTGAACGCCCGCGACACCACCCTGGTCTACGTGTCACCCGCGCCGCAGGCGGACATCGCGCGCCTGAAGGCGCGGATGGGCTGGGAGATGCCTTGGTACACATTCACCAACGGCTTCGACAAGGACTTCGGCGTCGCCGAATGGCACGGCCACAATGTGTTCTTCCGCGATGGCGAGCGGGTGTTCCGCACATACTTCATCAACAACCGCGCCGACGAGGCGATGGGGACTATCTGGAGCTACCTCGACATCACGCCGCTGGGCCGTCAGGAGACTTGGGAGGATTCGCCGGAGGGTTACCCCCAGAGCGCTCCGTACAAGTGGTGGAACTGGCACGACAACTACAAGGCCGAGGTCTCGCCTCAGCCGAAGTGGGTCGATATCCTCACCGACCCTCAAGGAGCCGCCGCCCGAAGACGCGACGAAGAGGAGAAAGTAGGCTAAAGATGGTCTCACAGTGGAAGGTCATCCGGTGATGGCGAATCGGTGGCTGCAAGCGAATCGCGGCCGGTCGAATTCGTTTCGAATGATCGCGGGCGCATCCATCTTACTCTGCGGCGAAGTTGGACGGTTAGGTAACGGGAAGTCGGCTTGAACGAAGCCGCTTCGCGGCAGACGCTTTCGCGTGTCTGGTGCCGGCAGCAGTGGTGTGAGGATAAAGTTGGGTCATAAGGAGCTAACCTATGACCCACCTTTGCAAAATGATGCTCGAAGAACTCGAGCGTCGTAATTACGCTCAGACTACCATAGACTGCTACATCCAGACGGTCGAAGATTTCGCGCGCTATTTCCGACGCCGGCCTGATCAGCTCACTCCTGAGCACATCCGCGAGTATCAAGCGTATCTGTTCCGCGAGAGAAAGCTAGCCGCGTCCACTGTAACGCAACGGCTGGCGGCTCTGCGGTTCTTCTACACTCGGACGCTTAAGAAAGCCTGGAGCGTGGCCGATACACCGTATCCGAAGAAAACGCGACACCTCCCCATCATCTTGAGCCCAGAAGAAGTTGCCCTCCTCATCGACTCGTCCCAGACTTGGTTTCATCGCATGGTATTGATGACGCTCTATGGCACGGGCGTACGGCGTGCCGAGTTGACCCGCTTGCAAATTCCCGATATCGACAGCCGACGCATGGTGATCCACATCCGCGGCGGGAAGGGTCGTCAGGACCGAGATGTCATGCTCAGTCCGAAGTTGTTGGAAGCCTTGCGAGAGTATTAGCGGGGGCTGAAACGCAAACCCAAAGAGTGGTTATTTCCGGGCGGGCGCTGGCACACACTGCCAATCATCCCATCACTCCCAGGGTAGTGTGGAATGCCTGCAAAAAAGCTGCGTAACGCGCTGGTTGGTCAGTGAGCGTTACGTGCGCGCGTTTCCGGGAGGAACCGGCGACACAAAACCTGCCGGCAACTACGCCGCCGCGCTCCTGGCAGACCAGGAAGCCCGTGACGCCGGATGCAACTCGGTTATGTGGTTGGACGCCCAAGAACACCGCAATGTGGAAGAATGTGGCGTCATGAATGTCTTCTTCGTTTTGGGCGAAGATGTCGTGACCCCGCCGCTGAGTGGGACGATCCTACCCGGTATCACTCGCGATAGTGTGATTACCCTTTTGCACGATATGGGATATCGCGTGAAGGAGGATCGTATTTCGATGGATGACCTGCTCAAAAGTTACGAGCGGGGCGAACTCCGGGAATGCTTTGGAACGGGAACGGCTGCAACAGTGTCCCACGTGAGGCGCATTCGATATAAGGATCAAACTCTTGAACTGCCGCCAGTCGAGCAGCGGAACGTGGGCGTCGCCGTGCGGGAAAAACTGCTCGCCGTGATGACGGGTCGCGAACCAGATACGCGCGGTTGGGTCGAGAGCATCTGACGCCAAACGAATACCGCGTTTCCAGGAAACAAGGACGCGAAAGGAACAAGACCCAATGCATTACCTTTTGTTCTACGAAGTTGGTGAGGACTACGTTTCACGGCGCGCAGAATTTCGGGATGAGCATCTCGAAAAGGCCTGGAAGGCGAGTGCACGTGGCGAGCTCGTGTTGGGCG
>JBEKWC010000067.1:0-14586 GCA_049513475.1 Candidatus Sulfotelmatobacter sp.
GCAGAACGACCCGTGCCCCTGCGGCTCCGGCAAGAAATACAAGCGCTGCTGCGGCGGGGCGAAGGTCAACTGAGCGCTTGAATGGGGATAAAAAGGGAACCCGACAAAGAACCGGAGATTGCGATTTCGCCTCAGCCTCGGCTCTGCCGCTCAAAATATTCCTCGATATGGGTCGGGTGGAACTTCAGGTTCCTCCCAGTCCTGATGCAGGCGATCCTACCCTTCTTCACCCACGTGTACAGGGTCTCGGGATGGCAGTTGAGGAGGGTTGCGGTTTGATTTGCAGTGAGCAGGTGCTTGACTTCGAGGGTACGTGTCTTCATGAACCTCAATACTGATAATTCGGAATTTCTGTGAACAATTTGTGAACAATTTGGGTATGATAACGGTGGTTGAGGCAGGATTGGACTGGAACCCACTGGAAGCTCAATCAACCCACAACCAGCGCCAAACAAAGGATTTCCCAGGTTTTTCGGGATTTTATTTAGGCGGGCGTAACGAGTCCTGCACTGCCCACCAAGCCCAAATATCCCCGCAAAACGCAATTATTCACAGTTTGTGAACAATTCTGGAGAAAAACCAGCAATTGAATTTCGAGCCTCCGTTGTGACATCCTTTCGGGGAAAATTAGGAAGTAAAGCGCCGAAAATTTGGGTCTGCGGGTATGGGTTGATGTATCTCCATCTGGGAGAAATTGACTCCTCGGCGCGGTATCATCTGGCGAGTTCCCACGATCTCTGCCCACGCTACTTGTGCTCTCGCAATGATCCGGGAGGGTCATTGTGCGGAGTCCCCAATACAGCCACCAGATCGTTTCCTTGTCTCGCGGTCCCCTTCGGGAAAGCATTTCTCTTCCTAGTGAAAGTCGCTGCCGCTCGTGGCCTCGTTGAGCAAGACCACAGCGTCAGGGATTCCCGCCGGGACGGCATCAAGTTTGCTTGGCGGATTGAACCCCAAGGGCGATAGCCCATCGGAGTGAATCACTCCGGTGAAGGTGTTCGCTGGCGTGCTCGTGGCACCGTTGGCCTCGCCTGTATTGAGTTGACCCGTCACCGCGACTATCCCGTCGTTGGCATCGCCGTTGAAGAGATAATTCCAGCCGTCAGGGTCGAGGCCCACGGCGCTTCGAACATTTCCCGCATCTGCTGAATCTCGTCAATGGTGCGTTCCACGTCCATGCGCTCAGTATTTAACATCGGCGGAGCAGGGGTTAAATAGTACGGCATCATTGTCGCTGCGTTTGCCACAGGCACGAGGCGTACCATTGTGCATGATCAGAATACATCCGCACTGCCCCCGTTCCGATGCGTCTGATCGGTCGATAGCTGCTGATGTCCTCCTTCGAGAAGCGCCGGACGAGGACGAGGATGAAGACGAAGAACATGACAAAGAAGATGACGATGGAGACGACACGACCGAGGACGGCTACTCGGAGTGAGCACGGCAAGCCGCCTTCGTTCGTGGCTTTCACGGCATGGCCCGCCAATCCTACAAACTATCAGCCATTTCCGCGGTACGGTAGCGCACACAGGCGATGCGGCTGCCTAAGTCTTGGAGGTGTATATAAGTGAACAGCCCGTGAAACAGCTTGCGGATAGCATTCGTTAATGTTGAGGGCAGCGCGGTCGTTGTTGTGCGTGGAAAGCACCAACTTTCGACCCTCACGACCTACCGCGCTGTTGTTTCCGCACAATGAATAGTCATATCGAGTAAAGCCCGGAAGAGCGCTGTCGCTCACGCGGCGGAATCGTGGGATTCTGGCCTTACGTTCTAATTGCGATCTCAGTGGTGGGTCTCGCACTGCTTTGGACTGGCCGCACGTGGGGGCTGGGTTGGCAATCGCAAGGTCCAAGAACCCCAAAGCCAGTCTCGCGATTAGCGACCAGGCGTCCTTCATCTGGACAATGCACTCTGGCTGCGACCAGCTAACCCCCGCTTGAACGTTCCTCCGAACTTCTTGCCAAAGCGCACCCGCACCACCCAGAACACGAGCAGTCCCAGCGGAAACAACCCCAACACCATCAGCACCACCGACCCACGCCACCGAACCGGAAATACCTGCTGTTGTCCTAGAAAAAACGATCCCGTAGCGATGAACAACCCGAAGCTCATCCGCCACGCATGTCGCCCAATCCTCTGCGCCCCGGTTACTCCGCCTCGCACCAGCATCCGCACATCTCCCAACGCCGCTAGCACCACCACCGATCCCAGAAAGAAAGACATCGCCGCGGGGACTCCGTTCATCATCCTGTGCGGCCTGTGCAACGCTCCCACGCCCAGTGGCCACAAGTAGGCCGCGAACCCCAATGCTGAGATGAGAGCCACCCAATCGAACGCTCCGGTTTGCCCGTTCTTGTGCCGTCCGGTGAACCATGCCGTCGTCACCATATACATCGCTAAAAGTCCAGCGATGATGTTGGGCGGTTCAGTCCGCATGTACGCAATTAATGCCCCGCTCGCCCCGAGACAAAGCATGCCTCCCACGAATACCTGCCCGGCTATACGATGCCACCGCCCGCCCTTGCGCACCGCCATCGCGACGGTTCCCGCTAACAGCCCCACGCTCCCGCCGCAGATATGAATGATCAACAAAGGCGAGAGTCGCATGCCGGCTTCTTCCTTCCGGCCAGGAGTTTTGGCCGCTGTACATTCATACGAGCCCAGTACCCTTGCCGTTCCAACTGAATTCACGGGGGAGGCGAGGGAATGGTGGGATCACTTCGGAGCATGGGCTATTCCTGTGGGAGTCGTCGAAGTAAGCGATCAGCCAGACCCGTTTCGTTCCGATTACCGACCGCAAGAGATTGGCTGGGTTTGTTCTCGCGGGAATAGGTCTCGGCATGTTTCTAGGCTGGCGCAGGCGGCGCTGAAATATCAAATATCCTCATTCCAGCTATCTACTTGCGTCAAAGGAATGAGCGAAGTCAGATCGTGATCGGAGCACAAATCCGCGAAAGTCGTCGTGGCCCATCAGAGCAACCCTTAGCACATCCGAGCCATTCCCAACCGCGACTGTCCGATTGTAAGGTGCTGTTGAGCAGCTTTCGGGGGAGGGCTGATCGACCAAGCGTCCCGACTCTAACGGGTTTGGGGCGCTTTGGTTTTGCATTCCCGAGCCCGGCATGGTTATTCTCTGCACAGGCGATGCACGCCCGTGGACTGTCGTACACGCATACCACATCTCCGCGAGGGAATCGAGGGACCGCAACGTAGGTCTTGCCATCTCTGCAATAAACCTGTTTCGCTCACGAGCCATACGTGTGCTGACGAACAAGGCCGTGCCGTCCATGCCAAGCACTTGACCAAAGGCAACTCCCTTGCCAACCCCAAAACTTCCTAGATTCAAACTGCAGCACTACCCGGAGTCACCGAGTCTTCTCATAAACTGATGCGGAGGCAAACCACATCTCCAGTATTTTGCCGAGATTAAGTTCAAGCGCGGGTCCGCTTCCCGGTTTCCTGTTTGTTCGGCCCGCAGCCTTCAGTCCGTAATCTTCTCCTCTGATGTTGAATTCTGTCACCGAAACCGTAATGTGCCCACCGTCCATGGTGCCCGATCCGACCAGTTCCGTGCTCTGATCGAGTAAAACGGAACCCGAAAGGGTGATCGGGTGCAACAGAGCTCCGCGGAAATCAAAGCTCCCGCTGGGTTGACGGTTGATTGAGTTCACTCGAATCCACAGGCAGTCGCCGGTCGCAAACTGGAGACGCGGAAAGTGATCCGCAGATTGCGTTATGCGGTTGGATTGTGAGCCGTCCGCTCTTCCCGCGCCTTTGTTTGCCTCCTCGTTTGCAGGCGGAGCCTGGCGGGCGATGCGATCCTGAGATTCGTTACGAGGACTTGCGATGGGCGTCACTACTTCGGACCTCTGAGCTATAGCGGCGGATGGCTTCTCGCCATGTGAGATCATCGGCTTCGCGTCCTGCCGAGCATCGGTTGGACGGTCATTCTTTGGTGGCGAACTCCTGTTTGGGAGGATTGCTAGGATTCCGAGCAGGAGCACGACAATGGCAGCCCCTCCTGTAAGAATCAAACGAACTCGCCGTCGCCGGTCAGCCTCAATCTCACCCGACCCTGAACCGCAATTGCCAAGCTCGGAGGGAGGAACGTAGGTATGAATCGAGGTTCCGCAAGCCGAGCATGGCTGCTCCCCTTTCAGCAGAGGAGTTCCGCATCTATAGCAAAACCTGTGCATCGAGAGTCACCTCGCCGTTCGCGGCAGAGTATATAAATGACTTGAGTTGCAACGTGCGTTCGCCATGCCTCCCCCAAAGGGGTCTCCACTTGGCCACAAAGCCCGGCAACGGTGGTTGAGACGCTCAATGCGACCCGAACTCCCTCCCAGCCGCCAAATCCCTTAGAACTGCCTCCTGAAGGATCATGGCTAGCCTGAGCCGCCGGTGAGAAAAAGCAAGCCAAAATCACGACTGCCTTCGGTGGAACACGAAAAAGAACACCATCACAGTGAAGCAACCAAACGCATAAAGGAGCGAGGAGAACAGCGTGACCGCAGGAACCAAGTCCCGCACCACGTGGAGGAAAGCGAGGACGAAGTTCCACAACAAAAGAGCTGTCATCACGACCGTCCCGATGAGAGCCAGCAGCGCCGCATTTTTTAGGGTCATGGTCGGAGTATGAACGCTGGGAATATTGGGCGCAACTCCGAACTCCCTTCACACTTCGGCTAGAACATCGGGATGGCGCGAACGACGGCTATTTGAGTGCTTCTAGGAATCAGCGGTTTCAGTTGTTGATCTGGTGGCCATGCGGGCAGGCGAACCCGCGGGCAGCGCCATCGCACGGTCGGTAGATTTGGCGCAGCACGTCGAGCAGTGGGATACAAACGCCAGTGGCTAGCCGAACATCACTCGATTTCAGGACTGGCTTGCTCGGCCACAGCGGTGCTGATTGGCATGTGGCGGCAGCGACGAAGACGATTCGAGTTGGCAGTGGTGGAGTGATGCTGTCGAATCATGCACCCTTTTAGTCGTCGCGGAACAGTTTGAAACCTTGGAGGCGATCGATCCGGGGCGAATCGATCTTGGGCTGGGATTTGCTCCGGGCGATGATTTCAAACCATGCGGGCGCTCCGACGAGATTTGCGGCAGAGTGGCGAAGATTTTCCGGCACTCCTTACTGAATTCAAACCTAACTGGGGCCGGAGACACCAAGGCAAGTTGTGAAAGCAATTCCCGGACAGGGCAGCAATGTGCCGATCACTTTGCCGGCTAATTGGAAACCATGCTGCCTTTACCACCCACATTGAAAACGAGATGCACAATACTCCCTTGCCGGGATTCCTCATGCATAACGTGGCGGCCGTTTTGCCGTGGTGCGAGGGAACTGTGGGTCTGTTCATGATTCTTGGACTTCCGACAGCCGGTGCTTTGATAGCAGGCAGCCTGCTCCTGCTCATGTTACAGATCGGAACTTGCTTGGCGCAGAACTGGCCTCTCGCGGGAGGGCGACTCATGCCCGTGCTGCTGTTTTTTATTCTGCCGACGTATGTCGAGAGGAATCGCTCGTCGGTGGATCGGTGGTGGGAAGCATGGCGCTAAGGATGCGTGACTCAATAATGGGTGGTTAGTCGGAGATGAGGACCCGACACGTTGATCTCGAAGCCTCAGGGTCGGCTTTTGACGGTCGAGGTATTTCTGCAAAATGTTGAGGCTGGAACTCCAGATTTCGACCGATGCGGATGCATCCGATTTTGCCTCGCTTGACCCAAATGTAAAGTGTTTCCAGATGGCACTGGAGCAGGGTTGCAACTTCGTGAGCGGTGAGGAGTTTCGCTGCTTCAAGGATTCTGGTCTTCATTCCCCCCCCTAATACCGAGTTGTGAACAATTTCGGTATGATAACGCTGGTTGAGGCAGGATTGGACTGGGACCCACGGGAAAATCAATCAGCCCACAGCCAGCGCCAAACAAAGGATTTCCCAAGTGTTTCGAGGATTTTATTTAGGCTGCACCCACCATTTGTACTTATAGATTCTCGGGATTAAGGTGCGTAGCGGGTGAAGACAAAGTCGCGCGCTTTGACGGGCTCGTGGCAGGGGAAGCAGGTTTGGAGCGACGCCGTGGCGTCAGGTTTGCCGTCTTTGAATTGAGCGAAGCCCCAGCCGCCGGTCGCGGCGTATTCTCTTGAGTCTTTGACCATAAACTGAACGTTGGTGGCCTCCCCGGCCACGAAAGATTGGTCGCGGCCAAAAACTTTGTTGTTTTCCTCCGAGGGAACGTAGCTCCAGGCAACTCGGGCAATAATCGTTCCGTCCGGAAACGGAAGTTTCCCTTTGCGATAGGCTTTGATCGCGGCGTCGTTGCCCAGAATCGCGCGAATATCGTTGAGGTTGCCTGCCTCGTGAGCCACGGAGATCAGCTTCCAATCGCGGTACCCGGGAGGAAGCTTGCCTCCGAAAACGAAGGGGGCCTCCTCATCGGCGTGTCCTGGTGCGGTGGCCGTGAAAGCGACAACGGCGGCCAGCGTTGCAACTGCAAGCGGCAGGAAAGCGATCGATTTCATGCGATGTCCTCCTTTCCATATGCTTCATGAAGCAGTGCATTATTGATGGTGCGATCCTTTCTTCATGGGGTTGAGTTGTATCAGAAACCGTCGACATCGACAACCGCCTTGGCGAAAGCTTCGCGAGCTTCCTGGGGCAGATTGTGCCCGATGCCGCCGATAATGGTGCGGTGCGCATATTTGCCGGAGAATTTCTTGGCAAAGGCACTGGGGTCGGGATAGTGTGGCGCCCCGTTGGCGTCGCCTTCAAGAGTGATGGTCGGCACGGTGATGACGGGACCTACCGCAAGCCGCTTTTCCAGATCGTCGTATTTCGGCTCTCCTTCCACCAAGCCGAGCCGCCAGCGGTAACTATGGATCACGATAGCGACATGATCCGGATTGTCGAACGACGCTGCTGTGCGGTCGAACGTGGCATCATCGAAATTCCACTTCGGCGAGGCGATCTGCCAAATCAGCCTGGCGAAGTCGCGCCGGTATTTGTCGTAGCCTGCGCGGCCGCGTTCCGTGGCGAAGTAAAATTGATACCACCATTGCAGCTCAGCCTTCGGCGGCAACGGCGCCCGGTTCGCTGCCTGACTGGGGATCAGATAACCGCTGACCGAGACCAGCGCCGTGCAGCGCTCCGGCCAGAGCACCGCGATGATGTCGGCCGTACGCCCTCCCCAATCGAAGCCGGCGAGGATTGCCTTGTCGATCTTAAGAGCGTCCATCAAGGCGATGGTGTCAAGAGCAACCACCGATTGTTGGCCGTTGCGGAATGTTTCACCGGAAAGAAAGCGGGTCGGTCCATAGCCGCGCGTATACGGCACAATCACCCGGTATCCCGCCGCTGCCAACAAAGGGGCGACATCGACGTAGCTGTAAATGTCGTAGGGCCAGCCCTGCAGAAGAATTACCACTGGCCCATTGGCAGGACCGGCTTCCGCATAGCCAACGTTGAGAAGGCCGGCATCGATCTGCTTCAGTGAGGCGAACGATGTGTCTTAGGGCTGGCGGTCGCGTTGACCGCCGGCGAATCTCCGCCTGAATCTGCGAAGAGTGGGGGTTGCGCAATCAATGCGGCCCCAGCGGAGACGCCAGCTATAGCCAAGAGACGACGACGCGATATCGCGGTCGATTTCAGCTCGTTCATGGATTGAATCTCCTATCAGATACCTCGGAAGGCGTTGTCCCTTTCCAAGCGGCTTCTGAAAGACTGCGCCGCAAGTGAAAGCTAACCTCGGGCGCTAAAGCGCGCACCCATTCTAGGACCTAACGGCACGACCAACGTCGTGCCCTTCCCGCCTCTTCCCGCCTTGCTCGAATTCGACTCTTTCAGCAGCCTGCTAAACGAACTGTGCGGCGTCGGTTCGGGCACGGGGAACAGCACCGTTTTGGAAGCGCCAGCGAGTAGCCGGTGTAACGAGACTAAGGTGCGTAACGGGTGAAGACATAGTCGCGATCTTTCGCAGGCTCATGACAGGGAAAACAGGTTTTGAGGGTCGCCTCGTCGGCAGGTTTGCCATCGTTGAATTGGGCGAAACCCCAGCCGCCGGTCGAAGCGTATTTCGTGGAATCCTTGACCGTGAACTGGACGTTGGTCGGGGGTCCCGCCACGAAAGATTCGTCCAACAGTTTCTTGACTTGCTCCGAAGAAAGGTGCGTCTCTTTTCCCACCGCGCAGGCAAATGGCGTTGTTATTTTCCTCTGACGTAACTTGTTGCCTGGCTAGCCGGGCAATGATTATGCCGTCCGGGAACGGTAGCTTTCCTTCCCGATAGGCTTTCACGACGAGATCGTTGCCCAGTTTCGCGCGAAGATCGTTGAGTGGGACTCCGACGGGGGCTACGGAGATCAAACTCCAATCACGGTATCCGGAGGGAACCCGTACTCCGTAGATCGGGGAGGCATCTTCATCGGCGCGCCCAGACGCGGGAGCGGTAAAGGCGAAAATACCGGCCACCGTCGCAACCGCAACGAACAAGAAAGCGATCCGTTTCATAAGGCTCCTCTCTGCAACAGTCTGAAATTACTTTCGCTCCAACTGACTGCAGGAAAAGCGCGCAGCCCGGCGCAGGCTCAACTCGGGCGCTAAAGCGCGAATTCCTCTTGAACGACCTAATGGCACGAGTGGAACTCGTGCCCTTCCCGCCAGCTTGAAACAGATTCTTCACCCGATTCACGATGCGCGTGCCTCCCCCGCGCTGTTCCGGGCTTCGATGGCCTTGACGGAGTTGGCAAACGCCTTTTCCAAAACGCCCCGGCCGATGGTCCCGACCACGAAGCCGAGCAACCATCCCTTGAGGTTCTTGCCCTCGCGCACGACGCTCACGTCGATGTCGGTCATGCCGTCGGGCCGCAGCGTGAAGTTGTAGGTGTGGCCCGACGCGCCTCCCCACGTGTTGGAGTCGGTCGTCGTGAGGACGACGTGGTTGGGATCGGACCAGTCGTAGTGCAGGCGCTCCCAGATGCCGCCCGACCCTTCCGTGACGTCGGCCTGCGAGGGGCCCCGGTCATGGACCTTGAGGTACTCGTCGGCGCTGTTGCCAAAGAGCTTGGAACGGCCGGGCCCGAAGTCGGTCAGCCCGGCGATGTACTGCTCGGGCGTCAAGCGGGTTGTCTGGTGGAGATGGAACGTAGGCATGCATGCTCCTTCGCTAGGCGGCGACGAACTGTTGCCCGCCGTCAATGTCATAGGTTGCGCCCGTGAGGGCGGTGTTGGTCATGATGTGTACGGCGAGCGCAGCGACGTCTTTCGGGCCGACGACGCGGTGGATGGGTAACGTGGCGCGAAGCTGATGGCGGCGCTTTTCTAGGTCGTCGCCGAGGAGCGAAGCCGACAACGGTGTGTCGACAAAGCCGGCGGCGATGAGGTTGACGCGGATGGGCGCGAGCTCGAGCGCCAGGCTGGCGGTGAGCGCGGGGAGGGCGGCGGTAACGGTCGGCACGATGCCCAGTCCGATGCTGGGGCGCCGGCCGCCGGTGCCGCCCATGAACACCAGCGTGCCTCCCGGTCTTACCTTATGGGCGGCGTTGCGGGCGACTTGGAGCATCAGCAAGGGGTGTGCGTCGAGTGCGCGCCGCGCCTGCTCGACGTCCATCTCGAGGAGGCGTGCGTAGTGCGGCCCGCCCGCGGTCACCATCACATGGTCGATCGTGGCCGGCAGGTCACGAAAGAACCGTTCCAGGGAAGTGGAATCCGTGGCGTCGAAGGCCGCGGTGCTCAGCGCGCCAACTTCGTTCGCGGCGCGCTGGAGCGGTTCGGGACTGCGACCGGTGAGGATCACCTTGGCCCCCTCAGAGCGCGCTCGTCGAGCGGTTTCCAGCCCGATGCCGGCGCTACCGCCGATCACAACGACGGTTTGCCCGAGGAGTTCCGGCTCGCGTTGGCCGGGAAAAGTGGTGGTTGCAGCATTCATCGGTCCTCCTATCAGCAATCTAAAATTACTTTCGCTTCCAAGGAACTACAAGGCCTGACCTGTCGCCGAGCGATGCAGATCATAGATCGTCGATCATCACTCCGGCTCCAAGGTTCGTTCTCCGTCTGCGGTCGGATTTTTCATTTCCTCAGTGGATCAGCCAAAGGTGAACGAAAACGCTTCCACGCCCGCGTCCACAAACTGAATTTCAAATTGCCGGTCAGAGATGGGTTGCGGTTGGCGGATCAGCTGATACATCCGAGCCTCCGTAACAGTCCCGTTGCCCTTGTCGTCCACATCGACGCCGTGAGCGCTCCGAGGCTCCTGTCCATCGATTAGAACTCGAAATCTTGCGGGAGCTCTTGACTCTCCAGGTCCCATTACCAGATGAAGGTCGCGGGCGTGAAAACGATATGCGATTCGCCCGTTCGGCTCGTTCAGCACAATAGATTCTTTGCCCATTTTCCACTCGCCGGAGAGGGCCCACTGATTGCGTTCGATCTGAGCGGCTACTGCATAGACGTGGGCGATGTCGGTTTTTATGGCGCCGGGCGAGGCAAAATTCTCGGTGCGCGCATAGCCGACATAATTTTCCCCGGACTCCAAATCGTTCCAGTCGGCAGCGGCTTCGGCGCCACGAGCATCGACTGAAACCAGCCCGGTTGGAATGCCTCGACTGCCGGCTTCGGCCAGCAGCCGTTGGATGACAGCCTCGGACCGATCGTATTGGCCTTCGCCGAAAACATGATGCCGGATGCCTCCCTGCCCGTCGGCGAAATAAAGTGCCGGCCAATATTCATTGGTGAAGGCGCGCCATATCGCGTGATCGTTATCGATCACGATCGGATACTCGATGCGCATGTCCTTCACCGCCCAGCGAACATTGTCGACGTTTTTCTCAAACGAAAACTCGGGCGCGTGCACGCCGATCACCACGAATCCGTGGTCTTTGTACTTTTCTGCCCACGCCCGAACGTAAGGAAGCTGGCGCCGCCAGTTGATGCAGGTGTAGGTCCAGAAGTCGATGAGAACGACTTTTCCCAGCAAGTCATGCGCGCTCAGTGGCCGCGAGTTGAGCCACAGGGTAGCGACGTCGAGAGAGCGCATCGCCTTGCTGGGCTTCGCCGCCGCAGAACGGGCCATGCCGAACTGCACGGCTGCAGCCGCCAGGGCCACATTTCCCAGAAAGCTGCGTCGATCCAATTTGGCTGGTTCGAACATCGATTCTCTTGTCTCTTTTCTTTTTTCTCTTTTTTCTTCACGCGTGGGTGTTCATTGCGGCAGCTCTTCGCCGGTCTGCTCTGCGACCATGTACTTGGCGTACCAGTCGGGCCAGTTCGGGTCTGCCTGGCCGATGCGCTTCTCGTGCTGTCCGTGGGCGGCCGCCGCGCGCCGAAGCGCGCTCGCCAGGTCGCTGGCCGAAGTGAAAGAAGTCACGCCGGAATCGACGCGCCCGGGGAGCCGGCTAGTAACTTCCTGCAGCAGCCAGACGTTGCCGTCCGGGTCGCTGAACGAGGCGCGCGAACCGTAGGTGCGACGCTCGGGATCGAGACCGCTCGCTCGGCCCTCCGAACCGATGTGGAAGAACTCACCCACTTCGATGCCGGCAGCGACCAGTTGCTCCCGTGCGGCCACGATGTCGGAAACGATCAGGTAGCTTTTGGCTGACCCGGGCGCAGCCGACGCAAGGTTCTTGCCGAATTGCACCGAGCACCAGGAGCCCGGCGGCGTCAGCTGAACCACGATGGGCGGTGTCTGGTCGAGCCTCCACCCGAGCTTCTCGTAGAACTCCTTCGCGCGCTCGACATCCGAAACCGGGATGACGACCACCTCGAGCTTCATATCGACTTTCGCGACGCTCGCGGCGCGAGTGGGGGCATTACTGCGAATTTCGATCGTCAGATTTGCCATGTCTAATCCTCCTGAGCTGTGATGAGTATCCGTCCAGAGTCGTAATCGGAGAGCCTCTGCCGTCGAAGGTCCCCTCCTGCTTTACAAACAGTTAGCTAGCTTTTGCCCGGTTTACATCCGACCTCGCCACATTTGACCGCAGCGATCTCAAGCCCGCGCGAACCTCTTCTGAAAACAGCTTCGGCTGTTCCCATGCCGCGTAGTGCCCGCCTGTGTCGACCTGGTTGTAATAAATGAGTTTGTGGTAGGCCCGCTCCGTCCAACTTCGCGGGGCTTGATAGTTCTCGCCGGGAAAGACGCTCACCGCAGCCGGGATGGAGACATTAGCCGCGTTATAAAGATTGAGGTGAAGTTCCCAATAGAAACGAGCCGCAGAAATCGCCGTGTTCGTCGCCCAGTACAGTGTGAAGTCGTCGAGTACATCGTCTCGTGTAAGGTCACCGGCGGAGTACCCATGAACCGTGCGCCCGAGCACTGCCGAGGTGATCGGCGCTGCCGGCTGGCCGTAACCGTCACCGTGGTCAAAGAGCCAAGCGGCCAGGCAGACGGGCGAATCCGCCAATCCGTACAGCGTTTGCGGGCGAGTCGCCATCATTTGTGCGTAGGCACGCTTCTTCGTAAATAGATTGGTCAGCTGCTCGTAAGCACGTCTTTCGTCGGCGGATAGGCCGGATGGCGGGGCATCGCCACACTGGAGCGCCCTCGCGATGTCGGATGGAATTGTCCCAGGGAAATTGGTGTGAATTCCCAGCAATTCTGGAGGTGCGTGTTTGGCCATCACAGTGCAGATCCCCGCGCCCAAATCGCCGCCTTGCGCCACAAATTGTGCGTATCCAAGGCGCTTCATCAGCACGACCCAGGCACTTGCGGTGCGCTCCGGACCCCAGCCGGAAGCGGTGGGCCTGGCTGAAAAGCCGAACCCCGGTAGCGACGGAATCACCAGATGGAAGGCGTCCGATGCGCTCCCGCCATGTGCCGTAGGATTGGTAAGGGGATCGATAATCTTCAGCTGCTCGATGACCGAGCCGGGCCATCCGTGCGTGACGATCAGCGGCAACGCATTTTCATGTTTCGAACGAACGTGAATGAAATGAATGTCCAGCCCATCGATCTCGGTGATGAACTGTGGCCGGGCGTTCAGCTTCGCCTCGCACTTGCGCCAATCGTAGTCTGTCGCCCAATAGCGGGCAAGTTCCTGAATTGTCGCAAGCGGCACACCTTGCGATTCATCCGTGACCGTCTCCCGATCAGGCCACCTTGTCGAGTTGATGCGCCGGCGCAATTCGGCAAGCTCCGCGTCTGGAATATTCACCTGAAACGGACGAATCGTAGTCTCGTCGGCTGCCCGCTCGCTGCCTCGTTGTGGAGCACTCCTTCGGGTCATGGCGTCCTCCTTTCCAGCGATTCTGGAATCTGCCAATGCCTCACCGATGGTTGCTGCTCTGAACGCGACTCCCAGGCCCAACATCGAGCTCGCCTTGAGAAAGCAACGGCGCGATCTGTCGTCTTGTTCTTTCATGAGGGATGCTCCTTTCTCCTTTCGAGTAGTTCTCGGTTTTTGGGCCGTGTGGTCATCGTGTTGTCACGGCACGACATGGGAAGCATCGGATGAATTTTCGCCGAGGGCGTTGGGACGTGCTTTCATGGTGTTCTTCGTGCGCCGGTTAAACCGGCAAGGTGTAGTGAATGGAAGTTTCATACGTTGAAGGACTAGCGAACCACAACGGCCCCGAGTCATGCGGAGCCGCCCGCGAGGGCGGCGTCGAAGCGTTGACAGGGGGACGTACAGGTCGGGTATTGAGCCGCGAAATACATGCCCTGCCGCGCAAGCGGCAGGTACTCCGGGATGCCGACGCGTTGGGGAATGTCGGAAGGCAACACCGGGTGCACCGCTCTCGCGAGGTGCGCCGGGATCCCGCGCGGTCAGAGACCCTGTGCATGTACGCAAGCACCTTGTCTGGGAACCGGGAGATCCCGCGTTTGTCTGCAGAAGAGAGAACTGCAGACCGTGTCGGGAAGTCAAAGGACGAACACCGATGATGAACGAACGTGGGAAGTCGGACAGCTTCACTGTACCTGCGAACTCGCTGAACCAAGCCGAGGGACCGGCGGCGGAGGTGAGGGAGGGAAGGGAGCTGGCCAAGGGGAACTCGCTCGAGCGTAACGCGCCCCGGACGCAGAGCCGGGAAGGCGCGCCAAGCGCGCTGGAGCGGGTACGGCAAGCAGCAGCTAAGGACAAGAAACAACGGTTCACTGCGCTCTACCACCACATCTACGACGTCGAACGACTGCGGACAGCGTACCTGACAACGAAGAAGGATGCCGCCGCGGGCGTCGATGGGGAGACGTGGGAGCACTACGGCGAGGCCCTCGAGGCAAACCTCCAGGACCTCTCCCATAGGCTCAAGCGGGGAGCCTACAGAGCAAGGCCGGTGCGTAGAGTGTACATCCCGAAGGTGGGTAAACCGGGTGAGCTTCGGCCCCTCGGCGTTCCCGCACTGGAAGACAAGATCGTCCAGCGTGCCACGGTCGAGGTGATGAACCCGATCTACGAACAGGACTTCCTGGGATTTTCGTATGGATTCAGACCGGGGCGCAGCCCGCACCAAGCGCTGGACGCGCTGGCGGTGGGGATCGGTACGAGGAAAGTGAGCTGGGTGCTCGATGCCGACATCCGGAAGTTTTATGACACTCTCGATCAGGGATGGCTGGTGAAGTTTGTCGAGCACCGCATAGCCGACCGGCGCGTGGT
>JBEKWC010000068.1:0-22635 GCA_049513475.1 Candidatus Sulfotelmatobacter sp.
AGCCTTCCGTTGAATGCTGGGCAGACTGCGGGAAAGCTCGAAGGCGGGGACCAGGCAAACACCGGTATGACCTGCATCGTTCCCGCCACTACGATTGAGAGAGTTCTGGATTCAGAACCGGCCCAGCGGGAACGAGACGAACACATGCGGAGGCTGCCCGCGTCTTGAGAAACATGATTCCACTGGCGAGTCGGAGACACATCCGAGGAGGCATTTTGCTGTCCACATCACGATGCATTTGAATCAAGCCGTGGATCAAGTGATCGAGTGCGGCGGGAGGCCTCGAGATGGATCTGCGTTATTTAAGATCACGCATGATCTCTCCTCAGGACAGAAGTCAGAAGTCCCGTGGAGTGATTTTTAGGACAGGTTGGAGCGTTGTAGCCGACGAGATTTCACTTCTGGCACAGCCTTTTGCTCCGCGCGCCAAGGATGATCAACGCCCATTCCAGCTCAGTGGTGAGCTAAAAGAGGGCATGATCTCTGCTGTGGATCGCCGAGCCGAGATTCTGGTGACGTCCTCGGAGGTGGCTTTTGCAGCTTCGCGTCCTCGGCTTTGGCTTGCTTCAGGATGGGAATGTCTGCGGTCGGCGACCTGCCGCAAAGGGCTATGGTCTCCGATTTCGTGATACCGCGTAAACTGCGAGGTTCTGGGCCGGTGGTCGCTTACCTCGCCATCGATCGCGCCACGTGGACAGACATAGGAACCGTCGCCCCCGAGAACGATCCCTGCGCGATCTCTCCACGTAATAGGATAAAACCATGGGACCGAGCGCACACCTCGCATGGGCGTAATCGTCTACGACTAGAATGCGCAGACAGTCCGATGATTTCTCTGATTTTGAATGCGTCATCTTTTGAATGCGTCATCGCTGGCTTTCCGCAGAGACCTCGGCGCGAACGACATTCCGCGCTTTAGGCGAATCCCAAGCCCGCTGTGCGAAAAAAAACAAAGCTGAAACTTGACCGAAGGGGTGGATCCGACGACCGGGTTGAGTCCTTCGGAAAGAAGGTGCCTCCGTCGATCAGCGCCTCGATCGCCCGAATAAGATCGCGGGAAGCAAAAGACTTTTGCACCACGCCGTGCGCGCCAGCCTCGCGGGCGGCGCTATGAAGAGTCTTGCCGCTGTGCATCGTGAAAATCAAAATCTTTATCTCTGGGTGCTTGCGACTGATCGAAGCCGCCACTTCAAGGCCGCTCTTCCCCGGCATGCTGATGTCGAGGATCGCGATATCGCAGTCCACCTTCTCAATCCGAGACTCAGCTTGTATTCCGTCCGCGGCTTCCCCCGAAATCGTCCAGTCGGGGCGGCTCTTCAGCAGTGACTTGACTCCTTCGCGCACGATGTCGTGATCGTCCGCCACGAAAATCCTAATTGGCATTGATTTCAGCCTTTCCGGCAGGAACCAGGCCCGCATCCGGTTGACTTGAGGCTTGGAGTGGGCAGGGTAACTTGACGCGGACCAGCGTTCCTGGCCGCGCATCGAGAAATTCCATGACGCCGTCGAGCAGTCGGACGCGCTCGAGCATACCGCGAATGCCTACGCCGGTTTTTTGCGACCATCCGTTATTTTCCCGAGGCATACCCCGGCCGCCATCCGCAACTTCGAGCACGACGCAACCATTCTCCCGTGCCAGGAGGATCGAGGCGTCTTTGCTTCCAGAGTGTCGGTGAACGTTGGTGAGGCATTCCTGCACGATTCTAAAAAGCGCCGTTTCCATCTCCGGGCCGAGACGCTCGAAGCTCGCTGGGAAATTCGTTTCAACCGCAATCCGGCTGCGCTCTTCAAAGCCTTCAACAAAGGTCCGAAGCGCCATACAAAGGCCTGCTTCATCGAGCAGGGGCGGGTGCAAAAGGTGGGAGATCGTCCTGACCTCGCCCATCGCGTGGTGTGTGAGCTCCACGGTTTGCTCGGCACGAGCTCGACTTTCCGGTGAAAGCGAGAAGTCATTCATCAGCAAGCTCAGATTGAGCTGGATAGCCGTAAGCGTCTGACCGGTGCTGTCGTGAAGCTCACGAGCGAGTCGTCTTCGCTCCTCGTCCTGGGCCAGCATCAGCTGCGCCGAAAGCTCCTGCAGCTTGGTTTGGGCATCGACCAGTTCGGCGGTGCGTAATCGGACCTCATTTTCGAGCCCGTGCCGGGCTCGGTTCAGGGATTCAATCTGTTCGTTCAGCGCGATGAAGGGCGTGCTGGAAGTCGCCCGAGGCGTGAGGCGAACCAGAAGAATATTTTCACCGGTCCAGGGAACCAGAGCGCCGTCGAAGCGGGCGATTTGCGGACCCGAATCCGTTCTTAGCTGAAACGAGCTGATGTGAAATTGAGCCACGCGCGAGCAGACGCGAAGGTACAGGTTTATCTGCGAGGAGTCATCGGTTACGAGGGTCGAAAGATCGCGCCCCGCAAGTCGATCCAGATCGCAGCTGAAGAGTTCGAGCGCCGCTTTGTTCGCAGACAAAATGCGCCCCTGCTTTTCGACGAGCAGGATCGCTTCGGGGAATGCATCGATTAGTTTCTTGTCACGTTCTCCGATCGGCATCGCGGTTTCATTGGAAATATTCCCGGCCGGGTACGGCACCGGATTCCGCGGATTGACGTAGATAGACGGTAACGACGCACCCGGGATCGCCCTGGGCGATGGTCTTGTTCAGCACGACCTTGGCATACCCCAGATTTTCCGCCGCGATGTCGCCAAAAACATTGGAAGTCATCATGCACATCGAAGGCCTGCCGATCACCTTCTCGGCAAAGGGACAGAGCCGGTTGCCAAGCACGATCTTTTCGTCGCTTTCCTCAATGACGTAAAAATCGCCCTGGATACGCCGTTTGAGGTCCACCAACACCGCCGTCACCTGCTCCCGAGTCAGATTGGAAGTTCCAAGCGCGGCCTTGTAATCTCGGTTCATCTGTTCGCCGATCTTTCGGCCAACGACGCTGATATAACCCGAGGCGTCCTTCAGCCCCACAACTTCTTCGAGGGTCCCGGCGAGTTCGCGTATCAGGGTCCGCAAAAAAACGTCCCGGTCCAACGGGACGCTTGCTTCGTGAATCGCGTGAAAGGCTAGAGCGGAACTCATTTATCCTCCCGGAGACAGACCTACAGGGGGCCTAATTTAATCGAGGTGGGTTACCGAACGGAATACAGCGTTCACTGTAGCCATTTCCCTATTCCGTATTTGTCTCGCCCCGCAGAGACGGAACCAGTCGGGAAGCGAGCTGAGTTTTCGCCAGGCAGACGAAACCTGATTCTGCCTCAAGTCGGGCAAGGACTCCGGGGCTTTGCTCGCTGATAAGGATGGCTTTGCAAAAGGGCGCTCTGTCTTTCAGTGTCTTCGCCACCCACAATCCATTTGAACCTGAAATGGACAGATCGATGAGAATGATGTCGGGCTTGAGCTGTTCGGCCATCCGGACGGCTTCCTCGGCTTCTGAAGTCTCGCCGCAAACCTCCCAATCCGGCGCGAGCCGTTGCAGTAAAGATTTAATGCTCAGCCGAACAGCCTCGGAATCATCCGCCAACAAGAGACGGTGCATGGTCATCTAGAGTAGAACCCATCGAGGAGGGGTTAGTTCTCCTCCAACTGATAATCCACTCCCGCCAGACGACACCGGAACCGTTGCGTGGATGAATAGTTCGCGCCAATGGTGATTCGAGAATGGCCGTTCCGAACACTGCAACCAGAGTGTTGACGACAATGGCCGCCCATATTCGAATTCTCCGGAGCATCCGTCCTAACGTTTAAGACATCCCAGGGCCCGACGTCTCATCGAGAATCTCTGCCCGCGAAAGCTCGCCTAATGTGAAGAACTCCGAAATATACCGCTGCGCTGCAAAGCCCAAAAGGAAGCAACAGAACAAAGATCGTGAGGGCATCTAGAAACTGAAACGAGAAGCCCGACAGCACAATTGTGAGCAAGGTGCAGCCCATTATAATCAGGCTTCCTCCCACCAGAACAAGTCCCCAGAACTGGAGCTTGGTCACTGGCGAACGCGCCGCAAGCCACCGGTCGTAGCTCTGTCCCCTTAGGGACCTCGCAACAATAAGTCACCATTGATAGTGTTA
The DNA here is from genome assembly GCA_049513475.1 of Candidatus Sulfotelmatobacter sp. Lineage (GTDB taxonomy): Bacteria > Acidobacteriota > Terriglobia > Terriglobales > Acidobacteriaceae > Sulfotelmatobacter. The sequence continues at coordinate 4,065 of JBEKWC010000068.1, forward strand.
ACTTAAACATCTAGAGCCGCCCAAATAGGGCCAGACCGGTCCAATCACGAGACCTCTGGGATGTGCCTCCGCAGGCCCGAAAGACGCGATCGATATCCTCGGCCGAGATTCTCAGCCAAACTCTAGTTCATTATGTTATAGTTCTCACCATTCGACGCAAGGAGTGCGAACTCTAACATTATGCGACCCACTTCCTTCGATCCCTCTGTCCTGCGCCAACATCTCCGCCGTAACAAAATCGCCGATCTACCCGAGTTGAAACGCGTTCTCGGCACCGATACCGATCTCACGGTCTTTCGGAAACTGAAGCAGCTGCACTATCTCGCCAGCTACACTCATCGCGGACGCTTCTACACCCTGGCCGAAATCGCTCACTTCGACGATCGCGGACTGTGGTCGCATGAAGGTGTCTGGTTCTCCCGTCACGGCACCCTACTGGCTACCCTGGAAACCTTCGTCCACCAGTCTGCCAGCGGCTATTATGCCCATGAATTGGCCGACGCCCTGCACGCCGAAGTGCAGCAGCCTCTCCGCCATCTGATCGAGCACCAGCGCTTGCTGCGGATGGAGGTGGACGGCCAGTTTCTCTATACCGCCATCGAATCCGTCCCTCGCCGTCAACAGTTGCTCGCCCGGCGCAGCGCTCAGGCCGTTCCTGTCGCCGTCCATTCCGCCGACCTCCAGGCTTCTCCCCATGAACTCAAGGTCGCCATCCTCTTATTCTATGGCCTGCTCGATGAACAACAGCGCCGATTGTTTGCCGGCATGGAGTCCATCCGCCTGGGCCACGGCGGGGACACTCTGCTCGGCGATTTCCTGGGCTTGGATGTACATACCGTGGCCCGCGGTCGGCAGCAACTGCTGGATCAGAATGTGGTCAGCGGCCGATCGCGCCGCACCGGCGGCGGTCGTACACCCACAAAAAAAAACGCCCGACCTAATCGCCGTTCTCCATTGCCTGCTCGAAAAAAATTCAATGCTTCGTTTTGATCCTTCTCCGCAATGCGGACTAATCCATCCACCTCTGTGACCCTCGCGAGTCCTGGCAGCGGACTCCAGTCGGCACAGAGGTTCAGGTTCAGTACCATTGCGCCGCCCGGAGAAAAACGGTCGAGATGCGCCTCGAACCTCTCATGGAAGATCACGTCACCGGCGCCAACGCGAAATCGACCATGGTCGCCTGCCTCCTCATAGCCCCCGACAGGACAATCGAAGCATAGGGTCCGGCGTGAAAATGTCTGTCCACGGAAGCAGTTCGGATTGTCTGCCACATCTGCAAGAAACTCACCTCTGCCATCTCTACGTCGCGTATGGGCGTTCGGTTCCCTTCTATCGGTTCCCTTCGAAAGGACCAGTGGTCAAACAGGAAGTAATTTCTTCTTTCCGGTGGCGCACCCTTCACGGCTCGCAGAGCGTAGAGCTGCTCTGTGTGGCGCTTTTGACGAACCGCACCGGGACGAGGACGATCACCCTGAGCGACGGTGCCGCCGATGCACGACTCGAGCGGGGTTCGCCGAGTAGCGGACGTTTTTATCCTACGCGAAAGCTCTGCTGCTTGCGCACAACCCGCGCGAGAAATCGGGGACCCGGCCCGTGCGGACCGGGGACCGCCGCACTAACTTTTGACACCCGTTACATCGTGATCTTGAACACGATGCCGGAACCGTTCGATCCACCCCCCGAACAAGTCGTCCCATAAAGATTGCCGGAATGATCCAGCGTGACTCCGTTTGGAATAGAGCCGTCGCTGGCTGACCCGCCAAAGTTATACAAGGTGGTAAACACACCGGTGGGCGATAGCTTGAACACCGTCCCCAAGCCGTGACTCCCACCAGCCGGAGTCGCGCCGTACAAGTTACCGGCTGTATCCAGCACAGGCCCCTCCTGAAGTTCAGTAGTACAGTCGGTATCGTTGTAGCCAAAAGATCCGTTGGTCCCGTTGAAGTCGAACAACGTCGTGAGCTTGCCCGCGGGCGTCAGCTTGAAGATCGTGCCGTTGTGGGTGGGGCCACCGTCTCCAGTCATCCCGTAAAGATTGCCGTTTGCACCTACCGTCAGGAAACTGGGAAACGTCACATTGTGGAGGTCAACGAACATTCGCAGCCCCGTTGTCTGACCGGTCGGTGTCGTCTTATATAGGGTGAAGACAGGGTTCTGGCCAGCTCCGCCATTTTCGAACGTTGAGTAGAAGTTGCCCCTGGCATCGTCGGTCAAGCCAAGCAGGGTGGCGTTTTTGGGGAACGTGTGCAGAGTGCTCACGGTTCCCGAAGGCGTGATCTCAATGAGGCTGCAAACGATTGGTTGATCGGCGTGGGTAATGCAACTGGGCGCGTAAACATTGTCCCGCGCGTCCAATACAACGCCTGCGGGAAGACCGCCGGTGGCTGAAAGAACTTTGTATGTACCAGCCGGACTGACCTGAAAAGTCTGTTTTAGAGTAGGGGGCAGATCCCCGGAGACATTGCCGTACAAGTTGCCTTGGCTGTCCAGGGTTAGCGGACTGACGGCCACTCCGATCTCGGACGGCGCTTCGATGGTATAGAGCGGGGAGAAGCTTCCTCGATCGTCGACCTTGAAGATAAGTCCCGACGAACCTGACGCCGTCCCGTAAAAGTTGCCCTGCCCATCGGAAATCAAGCCCGATGTGGGATGCACTCCCCCGGCTTGGGCGAAGGTGTACAGGATGGTTTCGGTTTGTGCGGAAAGGGAGCGGAGCGAGGCGATGGCCAGGATCGCCAGCATACACAGCTTAAGTGCCGACGGCATTGTGGTTTTGCGTTCAGGAGCAGGGTTCGATTGACCTTGAGAATGGATAAGGAACCAGCGCATTGGTTTTTCTCCTAACATAACAGGGGAGGTTAAGACAAAAATCCTTCGAAGTTGTCGGCAGAATGTCAAAGAATTGTAATATCCCGGATTTTGAATTGAGGGGCTCGGCTGACACCGTAGGGGCAACTTTCAGAAATCCTTCACCCGGCCTTTCGGAGCGGCGAGAGTCCCTGGCGATCATCCTCGTCTTCGATCCAATCTTTCCAATCTTCGCAATCCAATCTTCGCAATGTTGCAAACGACTGAGAAAAGCGTACACTGGGGCCGATTCTTGAGCCAAAAAAAGGAGGTTCACATGAAGAGCAGCAAGATTTCCGTCCTCGTTGGGGCAGCTCTCCTCACGGCCGCCCTGTGCGCTGTCGCCGTCGCGCAGGACCACGCAACCCCTCAGGAGGTCGTTAAAAAGGTAAGGGAAGCGGCCACCACGCTATCGAAGACGAGCGACGTCGCGCAGTTTAACGAGAAGCAGGGTCCATGGGTATGGAAAGACACCTACGTCTTTATCCAGGACTGCGACAAGAAGGTCGTAGCGGCTCACCCCATCAAGCCGGAGCAAATAGGCAAAGACCTTGGGTCGGTTAAGGACGCCAAATCCGGAAAAAGCGCCTTCCCGGAAGATTGGTGCAAGAAAGTGGAGAACGCGCCTTCCGGCGCCTGGAACGAGTATAACTGGCCGAAGCCTGGCGAGAAGGAGGCTTCCCGCAAGCTCGCTTATTGCTTGCGCGCGAAAGGGAGTCCGTACGTGGCGTGCTCCGGGATATACGACGATAAGGCGACCATCGCTGAAGTATCAAAGCTGAGCAGTGGAAAATAGCCTGAGGCCGCACTTCTCGCGGTTCAGTCGCACAAACCACCAAGCCACCCAATCGGGGCGGCTTTTCTTGCATCACGCCGAATGATTGCAGGGTAATTCTGTACTCAGGCGATCACGCTCAGAATCCCTCTGCGAGAACAATGAGGGTAATGGAGATTTTTTCGCCAACAGTCGCTCTGAAATGCCCCAAGTTCGCCGCAAGTTCACCCAAACAGTGGATGCGTTCCAAGATTCCCAAAACAAGGTTATGCTTCTTGTTCAAGGAAGCTACAGGTTTGCATGAGCCCTTGGTCGCACAGTCTGAAAGGCGGAACGATCCCGAGTCCTTTCCTGCGAGCACTTCTTGTTTGCGGAATTCAGCTTAACTTGTTGGCGTGCGGGGGCAGGGGTGGGAGTAGCACGTCTTCGGCGCCAACCCCGTCCATCTCGTCGGTCTCGGTGATGTGCACGCCTGCAGCGGTAGCGATGAACGCGACCTCGCAATGCGGCGCCTCGGTACAGGGCACTGGAAGCTTTAGCTCTGCCGTGACATGGTCTTCCAGCGTCGGCACCATTAATACAAGTGGGCTTTTTACGGCCCCAGCCACGGCCGGAACTGCGACCGTGACGGCGACCAGCACGCAAGATGCGACAAAGTCCGGAACGGCCTCAGTGACGGTACAGTCGGTTAGCTCCTCTATCACTTCTTTGGCCGTGACTTGTAATCCATCCACGATTGGTGAAAACGCGACCTCGCAATGCAGCGCCAAGGTGCAGGGCACTGGAAGCTTTAGCTCTGCGGTGACGTGGTCTTCCAGCGCGGGCACCATTAATACAAGTGGGCTTTTTACGGCCCCCGCCACGGCCGGAACCGCGACCGTGACAGCGACCAGCACCCAAGACAAGACAAAGTCCGGAACGGCCTCAGTGACGGTGCAACTACAGACGCCGCTGAGCAAGCATGTCGTGCTTGTGATGGAAGAAAACCAGAGCTTCGACACCGTGGTGGGCAACAGTAATGTCTGGCCCAATCTCAATAATTTGATTCGCAACGGGGCGCTGCCGACCAATTATTACGCTAACTCGCACCCATCGATCGGCAACTACTTCATGCTGACCACTTACGTTGGCGGAAATACGGGGCTGTATCTGATTCGACATGATCCTTTCGCTATGCTCTCGGATGTTGCTAGCAATCCGCAGGTGGCGAACGAAACCATCTGGCCGTTTTCCCAGTTCGCTACCGACTTAGCAAACGGAACGCTGCCGGAATTTTCATATATCGTTCCCGACGTCGATGACGACGCGCACAACGGAACGCCTCAGCAAGCAGACACCTGGTTGCAAACCAATGTGGTCGTTCCCCTCTCGAACTTCTCTGCGTTCCAATTGGGCGGGGATGGCGTTCTCATTGTTGACTTCGATGAAGCAGCGGACAGCGATTCCACGAACGGCGGAGGGCATGTGGCTCCGGTACTCTGGGGACCGATTGTAAAGGTGGGATACATGCAAACTTCCGCTGCTTTGTATCAGCATCAAAGCATGTTGCGAACAATGGTGGAGGCTCTCCAGTTAGCAAATCCTCCGGGCGCGGCGGCCAGTGCACCTGAGATGTCAGAGTTCTTCGTCCAGAAGTAAGACTGAACTTAACCGAGAGTCAGCTAGAACCGGAGTGCCCGTGATGAGCCGTGGTGACCCTCAGTGAAGACCCAAAAGCGGCTATACCGGAACACCGGAAAAGCGGCCATACTTTCAGAAGAAACGTCCAGGACATTGACAGCAGCGGCAGGGTAAGTAGCCTCCCGCAATATGTGGCGAATGTCTTGAAGGACGAGAAGAAACAGCAAATCATAGCGTTGGGACGACTGGATTGGTCTCTGTAGAAACTCATCCATGCTCGCATCCAGCGCCAGGGCAAAACGCACCGCCCTCTGCGCCGAGAACTGCCGCCGATCCGTTTCGTAGGCCGACACCAAAACCTGACCGATCCCGACCTCCTAAGCAGACATGGGACGTAGTTTAATATCGAAGGATTTTCCTACTTGAAGTATTACGTTGCCACCTTTTACGCGCAGCCTGTACTCCCCCGTCGCTAAAGGTTGGATCTCCTCGTCGAAGAGACCCACTATCAAGAAACCGCATTTCGGAGGCGAGACTCTGGGCGAGCACCCGAGCACCCTGGCTCGCTTTAGAAAGCAACGTGGCTATACCCTAGCCGAACTTGTATGGTCGAAATATTCAGTTGGTTTTCTCTTAATCTTCACTCATTTTGACTTCTGGCACAGCGGGTCGTAGCATGACTTGCACCTTTCTGGGCGAGGTTCCCCTTTGCTGGAACAGAACATTTCGCACTACCGGATTCTCGAGAAGCTTGGCGGCGGCGGCATGGGCGTGGTGTACAAGGCCGAGGACGCACGGCTGGGGCGCTTTGTCGCGCTGAAGTTTCTCCCGGAAGAGCTGGCGCAGGACCGGCTGGCGCTGGAGCGCTTCCGGCGTGAGGCTAAGGCGGCTTCGGCGCTGAATCATCCCAATATCTGCACGATCTACGACATCGGCGAGGAGAACGGGCGGGCGTTTCTCGTCATGGAATTTCTGGACGGGTCGACGCTCAAGCATTTGATTGGGACTAGCCCGATGGAAGTGGAGTCGATTCTCGATCTGGGGATTGAGATCGCGGACGCGCTCGATGCCGCGCATACCGAAGGCATTGTGCATCGGGACATCAAGCCGGCAAATATTTTTGTGACCAAGCGCGGGCACGCCAAGATTCTGGATTTCGGCTTGGCGAAGGTGAAGGCGGCTTCTTCTTCGTCGACGCACGAGCATGATGTGACCGCGGCCACCGATATCGCGGTCGAGGAGCATTTGACCAGCCCGGGATCGACTTTGGGAACCGTGGCGTATATGTCTCCGGAGCAGGCTAAAGGCAAGGAACTGGATTCGCGCACCGATCTTTTTTCGTTTGGCGTGGTGCTCTACGAGATGGCTACGGGCACGCTGCCGTTTCGGGGCGAGACTTCGGCGCTGATTTTTCAGGCGATTCTGGATCGTGCGCCGGTGTCGCCGATTCGATTGAATCCCGACCTGCCGGCGAAGCTCGAAGATGTGATCAACAAAGCGATCGAGAAAGATCGCAACTTGCGCTACCAGCACGCTGCGGATGTTCGCGCTGACCTGTCGCGGTTGAAGCGGGATACGGGCAGCGGGCGGGCGGTGGCGGCGCAATCGGATTCGTCTCCGGCGATTTTCCCTGCCGAAAGTGAGGCGTCCCGTCCGATGGCCGCGGCCTCGGGCTCGCAAAAGGCCGTCTCTGCTTCTGGCAGGGTTCCGGCTGCGTCGTCGAGCTCGGTGGCAATCGCGCAGGGTAGCGGCGTAACGGAGAAGAAAGCTTGGAAGACGATTCTTCCTGTCGGGGTGGTCGCCCTTGCCGTTCTGGCTGCCGGGGGATATTACCTGCACTCTCGAGGCTCGGCGAAGTTGACCGAAAAAGATAGCGTGCTGCTAGCTGACTTCGTGAACACCACTGGCGACGCGGTCTTCGACGGCACGCTGAAGCAGGCCCTGGCCGTGCAGTTGGAGCAATCGCCTTATCTGAACATTGTTCCCGATCAAACGGTTCGCAAGGCGCTGCAGTTTATGGGGCGCAGCAAAGATGAGCGTGTGACCGGAAGCGTGGCTCGGGAGATTTGCGAACGCGAACACATCAAGGCCATGCTGAGCGGATCGATCGCGACGCTGGGAAGCGAGTACGTGGTCGCGATCGACGCAACCAACTGCGCGACCGGCGATTCACTGGCCCGCGAGCAGGTGACGGCTGCGTCGAAAGAAGCGGTATTGCCCGCAGTCGGCAAAGCCGCGTCAAGCCTGCGGGGAAAGCTGGGCGAATCGCTCGCGTCGATTCAGAAGTTCGATACGCCGGTGAGCGAGGCGACAACGTCGTCGCTGGAGGCTTTGAAGGCGTTCGCCGCCGCCGACCAGATGCGCAATGGCGGCGGCGAGGCCGAATCAATCCCTTTATTTCAGCGCGCGGTGGAACTCGACCCCAATTTCGCCATGGCCTATGCGCGCCTATCGGCCATTTATTTCAACCTGGGGGAAGAAGATCGAGCCGTCGATGCTGCCCGCAAGGCTTTTGACCTACGCGAGCGGGTCAGCGATCGCGAACGCTTTTATATTGACGATCACTTCTATACAACCGCCGGAGACATCGACAAAGACCGGCAGACACTGGAGTTGGCGGTTCGCACCTTTCCCAACGATTCCAGCGCCTACGCGAACCTCGCCCTGGTGTATGCCCTTTACTTCGGGCAGTTCGACAAGGCGATCGTGGAGGCGAATGAGTTCACCCGTTTGGAGCCCGACGCTCCCTTCGGCTACGCCCACACGGCGACGGCTTACATGGCCCTGAACCGCCTCGAGGAAGCGCGGGCGACGCTGCAAAAAGCCGTGGATATGAAGGCGGACAACCTATTCATTCATCAACAACAGTACGAACTGGCTTTTCTGAGCGGCGATAACGATGGAATGCAGCGTCAAATGAAGTGGGCCGAGGGAAAGCCCAGCGAGTACTTATTGCTGAACGAGGCCGCCACGGTTGCGGCGGCGCACGGCCAAATGCAGAAAAGTCGGGAACTGCTAAAACGTTCGACAGAACTGACGGATCGTCTTGGCTTCAAAGGAACTACCGCGAGCACTGAGGCAGGTTGGGCCGTTGCCGAGGCCGAAGCAGGAAACCCGGCGAGGGCGCGCGAACTTGCCGCATCGAGTTCCGCTCTTGCGCATGGCCGGAACAATATGGGATCGGTGGCAGTGGCGTTGGCTATGACGGGAGACGGAAGCCGCGCGCAGACGATCACCGGGGACTTGAACCGTCGTTTCCCGTCCGACACGCTTCTGCGCAACGTATGGTCTCCCTGCGCGACCGCCTTGACGGCATTGAACCGAAAAGCTCCGGAACAGGCGATCACGGCTCTACAGACCGCAACCCCTTACGAAATGGGCGCAGTTCAAGGATTGTTTCCCATCTACGTCCGGGGTCTGGCCTATCTGCAGGCGAAACGGGGCGCGGATGCGGTGGCAGAATTTCAGAAAATCGTAGACCATCGCGGGATCGCTCCCGTATACCCAGAGCATTCGTACGCCAAGCTGGGACTGGCGCGGGCATATGTCATGACTGGCGACTCCGCGAAGGCGAAGGCCGCTTATCAGGACTTCTTTGCGCTTTGGAAAGATGCGGATTCCGATGTTCCCATCTTGAAGGAAGCCAAGACGGAATACGAGAATCGGCGCTAGTGTTATTGCCTGCCATTGTCCACGCCTTTCAATGTTTGCCGACAATACACCCAGAGTTGGAATGCATGGTGCGGATGCTTCGAAAATATCCTTTATCGCTCAAATCGGCCGAGTTCGGACCTCTGCAAAATCTGTTTTCCAACATTCGCGGGGAAGGTGATTTTCGTATACTGCGCGAAGGCGCAAGGCCGGTTGGTTGTGCGGGACGATATGGGTCACGTCGGATATCAACCTGACCCAGAAGAACGAGCAGTAATCTGGGACTAGCGTAACCACGCTAGCACCGTCCATCTGCACTTGCCGGACCTTGAACACTGGAACACGCCACAGCCGGCGGTGTTGAACAGCCTGAACTCAGCAAACGCAAAATGCGGGTACGGGTCGTCTCTCGTGGCCAAAAGCGTGGAGGCGCGTATCGAAGTGTTCACACGGTAAGCTGAGATCACGCGCAAGTAAATTCCCATTTTGGTACTCGGGGAAGCCCCTATTTCAAGAAGTGAGCAATATTGCACAAAGAATGGTGCGGCGCGGCACCAATATGGGACGGCAGCCAAACTAGCTGGCTGCGAGAGGGGAACTTGGAGTGGACAAACGACTCAGAAAGCCGCTCGTAATTCTTCACTTTTGTTGCGACCCTCCCGTTCTGACCGATCACGGGATGTTCCTGAGCACCCTGGGATATCGTGTCGTTAACTCACAGAATGGATTCGAAACAATCAAGCTGTCCACATCTGGAAAGATACATGCCGTGGTGCTGGAACTAGACCGAAATCACTCCGATGTCTTGTTAATCGCACGGGAGATCAAACGTGCTCGGGCGTTGATCCCCACGGTAGTGGTAGTGCGCGCGACGCAAACTCTAGACAGCCTATTTGACTTGGTAGACGCGGTGGTACCGGATGAAGCGGGCTGTGAAAAGTGGATCCAATCGCTAGAAGGGGTCTTACGCGGGAGGAGCCAGCAGACCGACTTGCCGATACCGAGTACCGATCCAGATGCTGATTCAACAAGACTGTAGATAGCTCCCTGCCACATACGCCTACCGTACACCCGGATGCGGGGCTCCTCGGAATTCAATCAGTTTTGCTGTCTATTATCTGAAAAAGGAGTAGGCTTGCCGCACAACGGGCCAAGTGAATATTCACGACTCCTGAGGTGTATGACGTGCAGGATGAAACGGACCCTGAACATTCAGAAGAAAGGCTACGAGCGTCAGAGCTCAGATATCGCCGCCTCTTCGAAACTGCTAAAGATGGAATCCTGATTCTCGACGCGAAGACGGGAAAGATAACCGACGCCAATCCCTTCCTCATTGATTTGTTGGGCTACTCTCTCGATGAGTTTATTGGAGCGCAGCTCTGGGAGATAGGACCATTCAAAGACGTCAAGGAATGCAAGCTCGCCTTTGCCGAACTGCAAGAAAAAGAGTACATCCGATATGAATCTCTCCCGCTTCAAACCAAAGACGGCCGCTCCATTGCCGTGGAGTTTGTCAGCAACGTCTATTCGTTGAATGCTGGGGCGAGGGTCATCCAATGCAACATTCGCGATATCACGCAACGCAAACAAATGGAAGAGGCGCTGCGGCAAAGCGAGGAACGGTTCCGCGTGGCACTCAAGAATTCTCGAATTGCGGTGTTCAGCCAGGACCGGGATTTGCATTATACCTGGAGCTACAATTCCGATCTTCGGGTGGGCGAAGAACTGGAGAGGACCTTAGACGAACTTCTTGAAACCGCAGATGCCGCGAGCGATACCAAAGTCCGACGGCAAGTACTAGAAACCGGGATGGCGGCGCGGGCAGACATGCAGATCGCTTACGGCGGCAGGAAGCGCTACTACGACGTAGCAATCGAACCCGTCTTGGACTCGGCGGGTGCGGTGATTGGACTCACTGGAGTGAGGATCGATGTTACCGATCTCCGGGAGACAACCGAAGCCTTACGCGAAGCCAAAAAAAAGCTCACGGAAGAAAAACTATACCTGGAGCAGGAAATCGATACGGAGCTGGGGTTCGGGGAAATCGTTGGTCGGAGCAAAGCCTTGCAAACCGTCATGGAAAATGTGCGGACAGTGGCGACCACCGATGCGACAGTGCTGCTAATGGGCGAAACGGGAACCGGCAAAGAAATGGTGGCTCGCGCAATTCACCGGACAAGCAAGCGATGCGAAACAAGCTTTATCAAAATGAATTGCGCGGCCATTCCGTCCGGGTTGCTGGAAAGCGAGTTGTTCGGTCACGAGAAAGGGGCATTTACTGGCGCGGTGAGCAAGAAGACCGGCCGGCTCGAACTGGCGGATAAGGGCACGTTGTTCCTGGACGAGATCGGCGAGATTCCGCTGGAACTACAACCAAAGCTGCTGAGGGTCCTGCAGGATCAAGAATTCGAACGGCTGGGCGGGTTAAAAACGTTGAAAGTGAACTTTCGCCTGATCGCGGCCACGAACCGTGACTTGGAAGAGGCCGTGCGAGACAACGAGTTCCGCAGCGATCTGTATTACCGGCTGAAAGTCTTTCCGATCCGGATACCGCCGTTGCGGGAACGGCGAGAGGACATCCGTTTGCTGGTGGAACATTTCGTAAAGAAGTTTTGCTTGCGGATGAACAAGTCGATCACGAGCGTTCCGAAGAGAACAATGGATGCGTTGAGCGGCCTGGATTGGCCAGGAAATGTGCGCGAGTTGGAAAATATTATCGAGCGAGCAGTGATTCTCACCCAAGGATCGGTGCTAGTAGTACCGTTGAGCGAGATAATGCTGATACAACAAGAACTAAGCAAGGATCGAACTCAGGGAGCAACCGAGCGCGACCAAATCCTTCGAGCGCTGCGGGAGAGCCATGGGCAGATCGGCGGCGTAAGTGGGGCAGCGGGGCGACTGGGAATGAAGCGAACGACGCTGCAATCGAAGATGAAACACATGGGAATCGATCCCGCTTCTGAAAGGCCTCAGTAACGCTGCGAGACGGAGCCGAACTCGGGGCTGGGCAAGGCGATCACGTACTTACTGCGACACTGGCGGCCTTTGACGCTGTTTCTCCGACAAGCCGGAGCCCCGCTAGATAACAATGTCGTCGAAAGAGCATTGAAGAGGGCCGTTCTGCACCGAAAGAATGCATTGTTCTATCGGACGCTGAATGGAGCGGATGTCGGCGACCTGTTCATGAGCTTGATTCACACTTGTCAGTTGTGCGACGCCAACTCCTTCGACTACCTGACCGAGTTGCAGCGCCATGCTCAGGAAGTGGAGAATAAGCCCGCGGAATGGATGCCATGGAACTACCGCGAAACCTTGGAACGGACCGTTCCCCTCCCCGATTCCGCATAGATTTAGAAATGAATCACTCGCCCGCCGAAAACACAATTCTGCAATTACGCAGCTTTACCGAAAGGACACGTTGCATCCTGCAGTGCCCGCTTCCGTTTCACATGGCCAAGTTATTGAAGCTCGGCATCGACGTTTGTGGCATCGTCCCACAGAGAGAGCGTTTGGTCACGGCTTCTTCCCGGAGCCCTGCCACCTGAGGGCCGCTCAACCGTATCTCCTAACTTTTTAGTTGACAAGCCAAATTCATGGAGCTATTGTCCTAACACGTTAGGAGATCGAGATGGGCGGCAAACGAAAATCCCAGCAGCAACTCACGCCTCTGGAGTTGCAGATCATGAATGTGCTATGGGACTGCGGTCCTTCTAACGTCCAATCGGTCCAAGAGAATCTTGCCGGATCGCCGAAACTGGCGTACACCACCGTGCAGACGATGCTCAACGTTCTTCATCGTAAAGGAAGGGTGCGGCGGAGATTGCGGGGCAGGGCGTACGACTACGCACCAGTGTTGACCAGAGAGAAAGCAGCAAGCAACGCAATCGGGGACATGATTGATCGCCTCTTTGGCGGTTCGGTGGACGGTCTCCTCATGAGCCTCGTCAAGAACGAGCAACTCGATCCCGCAAAACTTCAGGAGTTGAGCGGTCTGGTAGAGAAGCATGAGCGCGGCAAGGAGGGAAAAGCCCAATGAATCCGATTAATGAGATCATTGTCACGTATGTGACGAACGCCCTCTGGATGACATGCGTCATCTCGGCAGTCGCAGTGCTTCTTTCGCGAGCATTGCGTCGTGGACCTTCTTCGCATCGGCATGCATTGTGGGTCGCGGCTTTGCTGCTTACTGTGTTGCTTCCCTTTGCGAGTTTGCGTGGTTCTCGAAACAATGACAAGCCAAGTTCCGAGCCTGTCGCCGCAGCGAGCACGGTTCAGCCGGCAGGTTTTAGCGGCGCCTCCCGGGCACTCTGGCGGCAAATGCGGCATGGTGGCCATCCGGTACAGTTCGGCCCGCTCTGGGTTCGGTTTGTCGCACTGCTTTACTTAGGCTTCATTCTCTATCGAGCAGTTCGCCTCTATCGCGGATGGCAGTCACTCCGGGCGATGTTACGTGAGTCAAGCGAGCCGCAGATACCGCTGGCGATGCGAACTGTGGTCGAGCAATGTCACTCGCTGCTGGGCATGAAACCCGTACCCATATTGTTGTCACTGGAGGGAAAGGGGCCAGCAACGCTGGGAATCCACAATCCCGTTCTGGTTTTGCCGGAGTGGTTCTTCTCGCAAGCATCGGAGGATGAGCTCTCTTCCGTCCTGGGTCATGAATTGGCGCACATCCGGCGGCACGATTTCCTCCTGAATCTGGTTTACGAACTCTTAATTTTGCCCATCTCCTTTCATCCTGCCGCTGCTCTGATCAAGGCGCGCATCGATCAAACACGGGAACTAGCCTGCGACGAGATCGCGGCGGAATGCCTTTCCACACGTACGCAATACGCCCGCTCCCTTTTGAGCATCGCCGAGTCCATGGCTGCGAACCAGCGTCCGGCAACGGTTGGGTATGCTTTGGGACTATTCGACACAAACACACTGGAGGATCGCATCATGAATGTACTCGCAAAAGCCAATCGCTTCCGCAAGACATGGGCGCGAGCTTCGGCCCTTGGCGCCTCGGGACTGTTAATCACGACGTGTCTCGGAGTATCGGGGTTTTCCATTCAGGTCACTCAACCCCACAACACGGACGCCAATCTGCAGCCATTTGTTGGCACTTGGCAGGCAAGATTCAAAGGCAAAGTCTTCGAAACGATCAAGTTGGAGAAACAAGAGGGCAAGCTGACCGGGAGCGTGCGTGGCGCTGACATCGAAGTGGACAAAGACGGCGAACTTACCAGCGCGCATGCAATCGACAGTAGCGATCCTGACCCTATCGTGGAAGCCACGCTTGCAAGCGGGATACTGCGGATCACTATAAAGGAAAAAGATTCGGAGGATACTATTCAATTTGAGATGAAACTCACTGGACCCGGTCAGGCAGAGCTTCGGATACTCGCGCCACCCGACGTCCCCACTCCTAAGCCGTGGAAGTTGGAGCGAGTGAAGGATGGTCAATAAAAGCCTAGACCAACTCGCGACCTGCGAATCGGCATGTGCCAGTCACCTGCGAGCATAGATTAGCTTGTAGCGATGCCGCTTGCTGGCGACGGAGCTGGCGCTGCTGCCGAGCCGCTGCCAACTTCCGGTCCCGGGGAAAAGAGAAACACTTCGCAATCATCAGTTTTGACAATTCGGCGGGGGATCGCACCGCTCTAGTTGTCGACGCTGGCCAGGCGGCCAACCGCGGGCATGTCAATCTCTCGGGATAAAGCTAGCGGGTCCTCTGCAGTAGCGGACCGGTCTTGAGGTGTGGCAAACACTCTCAGCGTCCGAGGGGTACTGATCGTTCCAACCGCCAGATAACTGCGGAGGCCCGTAATTCCGTACGACCGCGGCCTTGCCATTAGCCTGTAACCGCTGACCGTCCCGTTCTGTGTATCGAAATTGTATTCAAACTCAAATTCCCCTACGCTGAACTTACTGTTGTCCTTTCCTCTAACCGCATCCGGTCCCAGACATCGTCGAACGTATTCGTTCTTGTCGGTCACGAGCGTCTCCTGTTGTCCATCGACGAACCTCCAGCTAGAGCCCCAGGCGCCATCCGAAACGCAAAACAAGACTTTGTGTAAGACGTACTCGGGCGAGTCGTACAGGTTTGTGCTTCCTTGGCCATGCGGACCATCAAAGCGAAACCAGATTATCCCTGAATCGTCGCTGAACATGCTGCTCGTGTCGGCGCCTTTCGGCGAAGTCTCCATCGCATTTACTTTGTAGGTGTCGATTCTCCCGTTCTCATCTCGTGAGCCGGGCTGGTAACGGATAGTAAATCCCTTGTCCGCGGCATTGAAGTCCGGAGGCAGACATTGAGTGCCTTGGGGTCCGAGCTGGTCGAGCGACCCCGGATAGCCGGCATCGGGACGAGCACTGGCGAACTGCTGAGCGCACTTGTCAATCGCCAGCACGTCGGGACCAAGCACGAGCGGATCCAGGGGGCGCGCCCAGTCTAGCCGGCCGGCTTTATCGTAGTGTGTGCTGACGTAACGCATGCTGACCACCAGGGTCATGGCGCATACGAAGCCAACGATGAAAGCGCTAAACGGCCACGCCGGGCCGAGCCTCTTTGCCAGAGAAAAAGTAGCAAGGATCGAGAGGGCGAAAAGGAGAATGATGCAGAGGGAGATGTAGACGAGAGTGAAGGCGAGAAACAGAAGCTTCCATTCCTCTCGCGCAGATGAAGTCTCTATTAGTAGTAAGACCGTGAACGGCGGAATCCAGTACCACCCCACGACTATCACGGCGCACACCGAACTGGCCACCCGTCGTCCCAGTTTTCGGCAAACCAAGCCAGCGAGCGCAGGAATGAACGCGCTCAACATTAATCCGATCAGCAATGGGTTACGGGCAAACCAGATGCTGGCGCAGAGCACAGCGCCCGAAATCACCAGCGCCGGCAGAAATATCCAATAGGCGGGGGTGCCGGGGCGGGTTTTGTCTACACTCGTCATTTTGAGCCTGCGGGGGTAAGCACCCTGCATTCGAATCGATTATCACCGACCTGTTTCGAGCTGGCGCAAGAACGTTTTTAAGCTCAGCACTGTTCGCGAACCAAGCACAAGGTCACGTTAGTCATCGGGGACATCGACCCGGTCTCGCCGGCTGGAAACGGCGCTACGTAATCCGCGCATTCCAGTTTGCCGTTCTATTCACCCGAAACGCTGCGACCTACGGATCCGCAACGCGCCTGCTTGCTGTCCAAGGGGAGCAGCGCCTGCTATGGACCGAAGCCGCGGTTCATGTCCCAGAGCGGATAATGCGGCAGAGTGCCAGCCGGATCGCGCACGAATGCTTCCGTCTGAATGACCAAATCCCGCTTGCGCTGACGTGCCGCAGGTCCAACGTCGACGCGGCCTAGGGCCGGTGTCTGGGCACCGGCGCGGGTCGTTCCGGGAGGCGGTTTCAGGCCGTCAGACAGTTCAATGCCTGCGGTCTGTTCCGAACAGCCGGTTCGTTTGGGAATCTCCGTTTCAGGGATCGGCTCGTCACTGAGAACGTTATGCGTTGCCCTGTGCGATCGGCGTTACTTTCCGCTTCGAGCGCGGAGAGCTAAATCCCTTAATCCCTTTACCTGTGCGGCTTCCGCATGGCACTTCAGTAGTAGCGCCATGGCACGAAGGGAATCTATCCCCTACCGCTTCACAAGTCTAAAAGTGATGAAGCTGATTGAGTTCCACTCTGAATGCTCTCTGAAAAAATCCCGACACCCTGCCCGAGCTAGGGTAGCGAGCAAGACGTAGCGCAGCGAGAACCACGTAGTCACGAACCTCACACAAGGGGCGCAGGCCCAGCACCAGACTTAGATCGGAGAGAAATGAAACGCTATCTTGGTATCTTGCTGTTGCTGATCTCTGCGCCGTCGTTCGCAGTGATCGTGCCAGTCGCCATCGACAATGGGTCCATCAACTACACCGCCCACACCATCACCGTTACCGGGCTGGGATTTTGCGCCAACGGCGCCCTACCTACACTCGTATTCAACGGCGCCAAGCTTAAGCTGGTGACCACTGTATGCTCAAACACTTCCGTCGAGGCCGACCTGCCCGTGCAGGCGGCGGGTTCCTACAACTTGACAGTCACCAATGGCAGCGGAGCCTCGTCCACGTTCGCTGTGGCTTACGGTGCGGTTGGACCGCAAGGCCCCATCGGACTGACGGGTTCGACGGGAGTCAAGGGCGCAACCGGCGCTACGGGACCGCAAGGTCTGATCGGATTGACGGGGGCGACCGGAGCACAAGGTCCAATCGGATTGACGGGGACGGCCGGAGTCACCGGCGCAGTAGGGCCCCAGGGGCTGACCGGACCGGCGGGTCCGCAAGGGCCTGTGGGACCTGCTGGAGCAACTGGTGCGGCCTCAACTGTTCCTGGTCCACAAGGGCCAGCTGGTACTACGGGACCACAAGGAGTTCCCGGACCGGCGGGGGCATCCGGCATTCCTCTGGGCAGCTGGAGCGACATCGCCCCTTTGCCAACCGCCGGGGCCACCAGCGTTGGGGCCGTGCTTAACGGCCTGTTCATCGTCGCGGGCGGGTATCCCAACACCAATGTCGAATCCTATAACCCGACGGCCAACGCCTGGACCGTGCTTACAACCACGCCACTAAATCCGGCTTATCCCACCGGCGCGGTGATCAACGGTCAACTCTACATCGTGGGCGGCTGCCTCAATTCGGATTGCCGCGTCGGCGTAACCAACCAAGTGGAAATCTACAATCCAACGAGCAACTCCTGGTCCTCCGGTGCGCCCATGCTGACTCCGGTGGCTTCGGCGGCCAGTACCGTGATCAATGGACTGCTTTACGTCGCGGGCGGTGCGACCAGCAACTACACGACCGTATCCACTCTTCAGGTCTACGATCCCGTAGCCAACAGTTGGACCTCGCTAGCCGCGATGCCCACGGGCGTCTCCGGGGGCGGCGGCGCGGCGATCAACGGCAACTTCTGCGTTCTTGGCGGCCAGACCGGGGCCGGGTTGGGCTTACCCGGATCGCCGGTTTTAACGGCTTCGATTTACAACCCAACTACCAATACGTGGACCCAAGGAGTTTCTGCCATGCCCGTGCCGACCTGGGAGGGACCGGCGGTGGTAGCGATGAACGGCCTGGCGTATGTCATCGGTGGCAATAGCAACTCCGGCTCCATCACAGCTGTGCAAGCGTACAACCCCATCTCTGACACTTGGACATCTCTGTCCCCGCTGGACGTGGCGCGGAACGAGCCGGCCGCCGCGGTGGTGGGCGGAGTGGTTTATATCGCCGGAGGCAATGTGGGCGGGTCTTTTGCGGTATCCGCGGAATCCTTCTACCAGTATCCGGCGGGACCGCAAGGACCGGCGGGGCCAATTGGACCGCAGGGAACGCAAGGTCCGCAAGGCGTCCTGGGGGCAACAGGCGCAGCGGGGGCGCAGGGACCGGTTGGAGCACAGGGTCCAGTCGGGCCCGCTGGGGCACAAGGTCCGGCTGGAGATCAAGGACTTCAAGGACCGCAGGGCGCTGCTGGAACCAATGGCACGAATGGAACAGGCTTCAACTTCCGTGGCCTTTTCAACACGAACACCACCTATGCCGTTAACGACGTTGTAACTTTCGCTCCCGGGGCGAACAATATTACCTACAACGTCAACCTGACCTTCGGTTCCGCTGGTTCTATGGTGGGCACGATAACGACCGACGGCACCCTGGGAGTGTTGAA
>JBEKWC010000069.1:0-18097 GCA_049513475.1 Candidatus Sulfotelmatobacter sp.
GCTCCACGCTTCTTTCAGACCCCGCCTCGCGACGACGCCCTTGCGCTTCGCTATCACTTCACCTCCATCAGGTTGTGAAGAGGACTTTCACCTCCAAGCTGTCAAACATGCTCGGCACACCATAAAACGGGCAGCCGCGCGGCTGCCCGTATGAAGCTGGTTAAGTTACAGTTACTGCGTCACCGGCGGATCGGCCACCACCGCCGCGGCCATCAGCGGAGTCTTCGTGAGCGGATCCACAAACAGCAGACCTCCCGCCACCAGCGGCACCGACCCGCCCGATTGCAGTTGGCTCAAGCCGGTGGTGTTGATGAAGAACGTGGGGTTGCCGGTAGCCACGGTCAGGGACGCGCCGCCCAGCGAATATCCGATCAAACCGTTGTTCTGCAGTTGGAAATCGCCGGCATTGCCGCTGACGATGTTCACGCTGCCCGCCGTCAGCATGCCATACACGCCCTGGAAGCGCAGCGAAATCATCTGCGGCGTAAATACGCTGCTCACGTCGCTGCCCCCGATAAAGATCCGCTGGCCCACGATCACCGAAGACTCGTTGAACAGCGCGTTGGTAAAGAGATTGTCGAAGAAGCACATGTCATACTGGGTGACCTTGCTCACGTCGATGGTTTGAATGGTATCGCTGTCGCTCACGAGATCGGCGCTGGTCTCACCCACCCACATCGTGATCGACTGCCCCGGATTCACCGCCAGCACTCGTCCCGAGATAAAAGCTTGCGCCGTGGTGATGACCTCCACATTGCTCGCCATCAGGCTGCCGTCGGCCTGGAACGCTCCCTCTAGGCCCACGATCGCCGGTGTGGCCAGATTGTTGATGCTGAATCCGCTGTTGAACTTCGTGCTGCTGCTCACGTCAACCGTGAGCTGATGCCCATACGGCCCCTGAATCACAAACGAATTGTTGGCTGCGCTCACCGAAACCAGCCCGCCGGTAAGATCGGTGACCTGCCCGGTGGCATCGCCGGCTTGCACCGCATGGGCATAAATCACCGGATTCACGCTGCCCGTGACCTGGCCGTTGCTATCAAGCGCAAGCGATTGCCGGATGTCGAGTTCCATGCGCAACCCAGCCAGCCCGTTGCCGCCCACGACCATCGCCGTCGGAAAAGTTACGGTCACCGTCGTCTGCGTGGACGTGCCCGTCGTCGGGCTGAACGTTCCGTTGATCGTGCTCAGCGACGGCGGATTCGTGCTCATGTCGACGTAGGAAATCACCGGGTTCGCCAGCGAAAAGGTCGCGCTGGTGTAGGTATCGGCCGGCACGGTATTAAAAGCCAGGGGAGAGCGCAAGCCCAGCAAGCGCGCGAAGTCCACCGTAGTAGGCGTAGACAAAACCTGTGGCGAACTCTTGCCCCCCGTCAAAGTGATGGAATTAATGGTGACGTTAAAGCCGACCACCGAGGCCAGCGGAGCGTCTTCGCCGGTTACAAATACCGACGCGGTTTGTGCCGTCGGCGGAGTCGTGGATGACGTCGATGAATTCGAACCGCAACTCGCCGCCAGCATCGCAAGCGCGAGCGAAAGTGCAACCCAAAGAAATTTTTTCATGGCAAACTCCTAGGCAAGAGGTTTTGATGGTCACGCGAGGGGGAGGCCGCGATTTGCTTCATCCTGATGGAAACACGGAGCGGGCTAGGATGTCGCGTAACGGGTGTTCCGGCTAGAGGACGACTTCCAGAAGGGGAAATCGCGTAAGTGGAGAGCTATCAGGGAGTTGGCAGCCAACCGCAAGGCCAGCACGTTTGGGAGTGGTACTTTAGTGTTCTCGACGCGGTGAAAAGAAAGCGCATTCCGCGAAGGTGTTTCACTGGGAACTGGGAAACGAGCTACTTAATTTCCAGCACTTCTTTCTCTTTCGCTTTGCTCATCTCTTCCATCTTCTTGATTTCGTCGTCGGTGAGCTTCTGGATTTCCTCCAGCGACCTCTTCTCGTCATCTTCGGTGATCTTCTTGTCTTTCATCGCCTTCTTGATGGCGTCGTTGCCGTCGCGGCGGATATTGCGCACCGCGGTGCGATGCTCCTCGAGCATCTTGTGCAAGTGCTTCACCATCTCCTGGCGCCGCTCGGCGGTCAGGGCCGGCACCGGCACGCGAATCAGCTTGCCGTCGTTCATGGGATTCAATCCCAGTTCGGCCGCGCGGATCGCCTTCTCGATGGCGCCCACCTGCGACGCGTCGAAGGGCTGCACCGTGATCATCTGCGGCTCCGGCGCATGCACCTGCGCAATCTGATTCAGCGGCATCAGCGATCCATAATAATCCACGCTCACGCCGTCCAGCATGTGCACCGAGGCGCGCCCGGTGCGCGTGGCCGCCATGGCCTTGCGAAAATCTTCCACGGCTTTTTCCATCCGCGTTTTCAGTTGTACGTAAGTTTCTTTCAGGCCCGGCATCGCGGCCATGGTGGCTTGCGCCATATTGTCAACTCCGTCGGACTAAGAGATCAAAACGTTGCATTATAAACCGAGGAGAAAGCTATAATTTCATTCCTTCTAGAATGGTCTTCGGGCGCACATAAAATACGAGCACTCCCGATGCTGGGGACGCGCGCGCCCTGCCGCACAGATTGTCGCCTTTAGAAATGATCTCGTCGAGCGAACACTTCACCAATCGTCCTCCAATCTGGTCGCCCTGGGATCGACAGTCAGCATCGGCATTTGGGAGAACACGAATTTCGGACGGTTGAACATTGCTTATGTCTAACACGATGCTTATGTCTAATACGATTTCGGCTTTAGGTCCGGTCGGCTGCAAAAGGTTGTCCGCATGGCCGAGCCAAATATTCATGGTGTCGTGCCGCCCGATTGGTTTGCCGGTTTTGCCACCCAGGATACACAGGACTCTGACCGGGGCTGACGCCCCTTTGCTGGACGGGAGATAGGGAGAGCGGCGAAAGCAGCACCCCTACCATTCGCCTTGGCCTCATCTGGTCACTTCCGGACCAACCGAGCCTTCTGAGGGGGTCTAAGCGCCCACCCTCGATCCGATCTTTTCCCCGCTGAGCACGCGCCGTATATTTCCGTGTTGATTCAAATTGAAGACGATGATCGGAAGATTATTGTCTTTGCATAGGCTGATGGCGGTCGAATCCATCACCTTCAGCCCCAGCTTCAGCACTTCCATGTAAGTGATGTCGCTGAACTTCTTAGCGTCCTTTACTTTCATGGGATCGGCGTCGTAGATGCCATCGACTTTCGTCGCCTTGAGAATTGCGTCGGCTTTAATTTCCATCGCTCGTAGAGATGCGGCCGTGTCGGTCGAGAAATAAGGATTACCCGTTCCCCCCGCAAAGATCACCACGCGGCCCTTTTCCAGATGCCTTATGGCCCGCCGCCGGATGAACGGCTCCGCCACCTGATTCATCTCAATCGCGGTTTGCACGCGAGTGTAAACTTTTTGCTTTTCGAGCGCGTCCTGCAAAGCGAGCGCATTGATCACGGTCGCCAGCATCCCCATGTGATCGGCGGAGACGCGGTCCATATCTCGCGCCTGATCGGCCACGCCGCGAAAGAAATTGCCTCCGCCCACCACGATCGCGAGCTGAACGCCGAGTTTGTGAACGTCGGCCAACTCCGCCGCGACCTCGTGAATGCGCGCCGTGTCGACGCCAAAACCCTGATTAGCAGCCAGGGCCTCTCCGGAAAGCTTCAGCAGAACGCGTTTGAAGGCAGGACCGGTCATAGTAGCGCGTGGTGGTAGCGCCGGCGTGCCGCCGGCTGTCACGAGGGCGTCCCGCCCTCGTGCTCGAAGCAAAAAAAAGGCGCCCGAAGGCGCCTGCACTTACTCCGCTTTCTGTTCCGTAGGCTTGGTGACGGCGACGGTCTCGCCCGCATCGCCCACTTTGAAGCGCGCGAAGCGCCGCACGCTGATATTCTCGCCCAGCTTGCCGATCTTCGTCGCGATCAGTTGCGCAATCGAAATCGTCTGGTCTTTGATGAAGGGCTGCTCCAAAAGACAGACCTCTTCGTAAAATTTCTCCATCTTGCCCGTAACCATCTTCTCGGCGATACTCTGCGGCTTGCCCGAGGCCACGGCCTGCGCGATGTAGATTTCTTTCTCGCGGTCGAAGTCGGCCTTGGTCACGTCTTCCTTGCGCACAAACTTGGGATCGCTGGCCGCAATGTGCATGGCGATATCGTGCGCCAGTTCCTTGAAGTCGTCGGTGCGGGCCACGAAGTCGCTCTCGCAATTCACCTCTAGCAGCACGCCGATCTTGCCGCCGGCGTGAATATAGCTCGTCACCGCGCCTTCGCTGGTTACGCGCGTGGCTTTCTTCGCGGCCACCGAAACGCCCTTCTTGCGCAGAATCACGACTGCCTGCTCCATATCACCCTTGGCTTCGGTCAGTGCCTGTTTGCAATCCATCATCGGAGCCCCGGTCTTTTCCCGGAGATCTTTTACCTGCGCTGCAGAAATATTCGCCATAGTAGTGCTCATAAAAATGAAATCCCTCTAACTCGATGCTGCCTAACAAACTTTGACCCGCGCCGGACGACCCGCGCGGGTCTGATCTTTGTGTGCCCGGTTTTGACCAGGCACCAGGTACTCGCAACTCGCGACTCGAAACTGCTAGACCGTCTGGCTCTCGATCTTCTGCGTCTCAACATCTTCGTTCGCCACCGGCTTCTTGTGCGTGCCCGGACCCAGAACCTCTTCCATGCTAATGTCTTCGCCGATATCGGCCAGATCGGAGGCGGCTGCAGCTTCCTGGGCACGAACTTCCAGCGCTGCCGCGGCATCTTCCGCCTGCTGCATCTCCCGAGCCTGCGCCTGTTCGGTTGCTGCGGTCATGTCGGCAATCTGCTTGTCGCTCATCAACTGCGCACCCTCGGCGATGGACTCCGAAATCTTCGAGGTAAACAGCCGGATCGCGCGCAAGGCATCGTCGTTCCCGGGAATCACGTAATCCACTTCGCTGGGATCGCAATTCGTATCGACCACCGCCACCACCGGAATGCCCAGCTTGCGCGCTTCGCGCACCGCAATCTGTTCTTTATTCGAATCGATCACGAACACCGCATCCGGCAACCGGCTCATATTCTTGATGCCCGCCAGGTTCGCCTGCAGGTGCTTGCGTTCGCGTTCCAGCTTGATGACTTCTTTTTTCGGCAGCAGCTCGTAGCGGCCGTCCGTGGCCATTTCGTCGAGCTCCTTCAGCCGCTTCACCGACTTCTGCACCGTAACCCAGTTGGTAAGCAGGCCGCCCAGCCAGCGCTGGTTAATGTAGAAGCCACCGCACTTCGTAGCCTCTTCGGCAATGGCGTCCTGTGCCTGGCGCTTGGTGCCGACGAACAGCACAATCTTGCCGTCGGCCGCCAGTTCCTGCACAAATTTCGACGCCTCTTTGAACATCTTCAGCGTCTTCTGCAAATCGATGATGTAAATCCCGTTGCGCTCCCCGAAGATGTATTCCTTCATCTTGGGGTTCCAGCGCTTGGTCTGATGCCCGAAGTGAACTCCCGCTTCGAGCAACTCCTTCATGGTGATAGTAGCCAATGAACCTCCTTATTTAGTCTGCATCGGAAATCAGTTGCCAGTCCCCAGTTGCCAGTACTCAGTTAAACCGCCGGGTACCAGTAAATGCGAATCGCAAACTCTTCCGATTGCCATTCCCGCCCCGCGCCGCGAGGCACAGGAAGAATTGAACACCTAAAACAGCGATGAGCTTCCAGCCAACCCAAAATCCAAACCTCGTCACTCCCAAACATCCATGTCATTCCGAGCGCAGCCAGGAACCGTGGTTTTGCTCGGCACTCCGTACTCGCAACTCGGTACTATCTCTTCGAGAACTGGAAGCGCTTTCTCGCGCCCTTCTGCCCGTACTTCTTGCGCTCTTTGCCGCGCGAATCGCGCGATACCAAACCTTCGGCCTTCAGCTTGCCGCGCAGCTCCGCATTGAACTGCATCAGGGCGCGCGCAATGCCGAGCTTCACCGCATCGGCCTGGCCGCGCACTCCGCCGCCCAAAACGTTAGCGATAATGTTGAAAGACGCCGCCGACTCGGTCGTCGCCAGCGGAGCCTTCGCCGCCGAGCGCTGCGCCGGAGTCACAAAGTACTCTTCAAACTCGCGCCCATTCACCTTGAAATCGCCGCTGCCCGGACGCAAATACACCCGCGCAATCGCCCGCTTCCGCCGTCCCGTTCCGTAGTACTGCACCAATTCTGCCATGCTAGCTTTTAGCTCCTCGCTCTTATCTTCTAGCTCGAATCCCGCGGAAGCGAGCTTAATTTCTGCCAGACCTAATCCCGAAACGAAGTCATCCTGAGCGCAGGCGCCTTGCAGGCGGAGCGAAGGATCTCAATCTCATCCGCCCTAGCGCACCGTTGCAAGAGTCCGCACTACGCCCGCACTTCCAACTTCAAACCCTGCGGCTTCTGCGCCTCGTGGGGATGCTTGTCGCCCTTGTATACATTCAGCTTCGACAGCATGTGCGCCGCCAGCTTGTTCTTGGGCAGCATGCGCCGCACCGCGTCTTCAATAATCTTTTCCGGCTTGCGCGCCAAACGCTTGCGATAATCTTCGGTGCGCAGGCCGCCGGGGTAACCGGTGTAGTGGTGATACTGCTTCTGCTCCGACTTCACGCCGGTGGTGCGAATCTTCTCCGCATTCACCACGATCACATGATCGCCGGTATCGAGAAACGGCGTGTACTGCGGATTTTCCTTGCCCATGAGGACGCGCGCCACCTGCGATGCCAAACGCCCTAGCGTCTGCCCATCCGCGTCCACGACGTACCACTTGCGCACAATTTCCCCCGCTTTGGGGAAATAGGTTGACATCGGAACTCTCCCAGACTGAAAAAATTGCGAAACGCGATTGAAATTACAAACGCGATCCAAAAGACAAACGCGCTTGAGATAGTAAAGAAGACCGCTCGTTGATTCCCGGCGAGGACGCCAAGCCATCAGGCGGGCAACCGCGAGACTTCCCAAAGCTTTAAAGATACCGTAGCCCGCCGTGAAATGTCAACGACAGCTTAAACCCGCGAGGAGCGCGCCTTTTCGGTTGACACGATTCGGGTTGGCGGCCACGATCCGGGCGTTGTCGGGCCCCGCCGGGCAGCAAGCTGGCTGCCGATCTCCGCAGTTCCTGTTCCTTAGAAAAGGGAACCAATCGCTCGCAGCCTTTCTTGACCGGAATTCCATCTCGTCGGCATAGTCCCCGGTGGGCAGCTTCGATGATCAGGCTAGATTCTCAGGTTCGACGCCGAAGAGGCAGAGATGGAAGCGAAGCCAGAATCAGAAGAATGAGAACAAGTACCAACGGTCATCCCGAGCGATGCGAAGGACCTTGGCGTTTTGCTTGAGGTTGCCATGCGGATGGCTCAGGCACAAACCAAGGTCCCTCGATTCGCCCAGGATGGCAACGTTTTTGCCGAGGGAAGGAGACCTCACTCATACGCCAGCGCCTCGATCGGATCCTTTTGCGCCGCTTTGTAAGCCGGATACAGCGCCCCGGCCAAAGCCCCGGTGATCGCGATCAAGGTAGCGCGCACCACCCACTCCGTGCTCCAGAAAAGATGCAGCACCGGACGCTCGATCAGAATCACCCGCTTGGCCACGAGGCTGATGACAATGCCAGCGACAATACCCGCAATCGCGAGCAGCGCCGTCTCCCGCAGCACCACGTTGACGATGAACCCCTTCGAGGCGCCCATCGACTTCAGGATGCCGATCTCGCGCGTGCGCTCCATGACCGCCGTATACATCGATTGGAAGATCACCAGAAAACCGATGATAACCGAAATCGCAATCACGATCCGGATCGCCGTCTGAAAGCCGGGAAGATTATCCGGCGACATCATCGACAAATATTCCTGCATGGAGCGCACCGCGTAGTTCTCCATGCCAGGAACCTTCCGAATCTCATCGACGACCAGATCGGCATTGGCGGGACTATCCGCTTTCACATAAAAAACTGAAGCGCGATTTTCAGCCCCCATGAGGTCCTGCAAGGTACTCAGCGGCAGAAACTTTCTCGCTCCCTTGCCGTGGGCCACAATTCCGCAGACGCGGAACTGGTGATTCAGGATCTCGATGGAATCGCCGACCTTCACCTTTTTCATCCCGGCGAAATAATCATCCACGATCACATCGCGAGGACCCTGAAACGGCCCACCCGAGTGAAAATTGAACGCGGGTGGGATGCTGTTGTAGCTGGCGATATCGATGCCATAAATAATCTCGAGAGTGGGTTGGGTGACAAACTCCCAAATCACAGGCGCGGCCACGGCGACGTGAGGCAGTTTGCGCAAAATGTCTCCCAACTTCACCGGGATGGGCGCACCCGTAACGCCCACCACGTTCGACGAGCCCGGCGGCTGCACCATCAGATCGGCGCCGACGCCCAACTGGCTCTCCTTCGATCCATTCAACTGGCCGTAAAAAAAAGATACGATCAGCAGGATCAGGGTCACTTCGAGAGCAACGGCGCTCATGCTGATAAACGACCGCATCGGCCGCTGCACCAGGTTGGCGAAGATCATTTTGTTAATCATGGGTGGGGACGTTGAAACTCAACCGTTTGTCATCCCGTTCTCAATCGCTTGTCATCCCGAGCGCAGCCAGGGTCCTTAGTGTTTGCCTTCACCATGACCTGCGTTCGCGAAGGCAGAAACCAAGATCCCTCGCTTCGCTTCGGGATGACAGAAAGGGTGTCGCAAGCGTGAGCGTGAAGTCCAGGGCTAATCGCTGTTTGCCGGAGGCGCGGCCACGCTCGACTGCGACTGCGGCTGCGGCTTATCCAGGTGCACTACCTCCGCGCCCGGCGGTTGCTGCAACTTAAACTGTTCGTCTGTGAGCGGCTTATTGATTTCCAGCTTCAACATATTCAGCGTGATGTCGTACTCTTCCTGCGGCCTGTAAATTTCGATGCGCGAGGGGAACGTGACCCCATCGTAATCTTTATACTCCGCGTACTTGGCATCGGTCGCCAACTTCCCGTTGTCGTCGTAAATGTACTGGCGATGCGGCTGCAGGTCGGTTCGGCTGAAAACGATTTTGCGCGCCAGCCCCCAGCCGCTCTGTCGCTTGCGAATCACGACCAGTTCGTAATCGTCTTGCAGCACGCGTCGCCCCTTGGCGTCATGCAAAATCTCATAACCATTTTCCAGCACGGCAATTTCTCGGTCGGGGTCGATGTGCCGGATCAACAGCGCGTCGTAGATATCTTTGGGCCGGATGCTCTCCATGGGCTGGCCGGTGTCGTGCGACTGCACGTCGTTGCGCCCCATCACGAAGCGGTTGCGCGGCGGAATCCACAGCTTGAACTCCTGCCCGTCGCTCACCATATCGAAAGCCGTCGTGCGCACGATCGGCAGCAGCCCGATCATGTGCAGCATGGCCGGTTTGCGCGCCAGCACGTACCCGCGAATCTCCTTGTAATCGGTGACGTGCCCTTTTTTCACGCCGCCGACCGAGGTATCGATGTCCACCGTCGCCTGCACAGACCGAATCTTCAGCGCCTGCTGGTTGATGCCGTCAATTAAGGCGGATTGCGACGATTCTTTCAGCGGAGCCTTGGAGTAAGTTTCCTCAACCGGCCGCGTGTGCAGCAGGCAGCCCATCGTCGGCAGCACTGCCAGCAGCAGAATGGGGGCCCTTAGCAGCGAGACACGTCTCATGAAGGATTCGATGTTCTCCAGCACATTTGAGTATATCGCGGGGGAAAGGGTGCACGAACTTACGTGCCGGGGCTTACTTTCTCCGTAACCTCTAAATTCGCATGCATCGCATAAACTATTCCCATCGTGCGCACATTATTCTGGCTCTTCGTAGTCGCGGTACTCGCCGCCGGAGGCTGGCTAGCCTGGGCGCTTCTCACGCCCACAGCGCCTTCAGGACAAGTGTTTGTTATGTTGCGCCCCGGATATTCCACACGCCACATCGCCTCCGCGCTCAAAGCCAACGGAGTCATTCGCAGCGAACAGGCGTTTCTTCTCTGGCACTACTTTCATCGCGCCCGCCCGCTCCAGGCCGGAGAATATGTATTCGAGAAGCCCGCGAATGTGATGGACGTGCAAAAGCGCTTGGCGCGGGGCGATGTTTACTTCCACACGGTCGTCGTTCCCGAAGGCTTTACGATGTTCGACATAGCGCAGGCCATCGAAGGCGCCGGACTCGGACCTGCTCAGGACTTCCTGAAAGTTGCGCAATCGGATAGCGAACTTATCGCAGAACTTCCTCCCGGTGCGCCCTCTATCGAAGGCTATCTCTTTCCTGACACCTACCAATTCAGCCGCATGCAAACCATGCATGACATGGCCGCAGCCATGGTCAAGCAATTCCGCGAAGTCGCACATCAGATGGGATTGATCACCTCGACGGATGGCGGGGTTGTCGGCCTTACCCGCACACCGCTCCCGCTGCAGACCACCGTGATCCTGGCCTCGATCATCGAGAAAGAAACCTCGGTCGCAGAAGAACGCCCGCTGGTAGCCAGCGTCTACTACAACCGCCTGCAGAAGAAGATTGCGCTCGATGCCGACCCCAGCATCATCTATGCCGAACTCTTGGCGGGAACGTACACGGGCGCGCTGCACCACGACGACATGCGCTTCAACTCTCCCTACAACACCTACACCCACGCCGGACTCCCCCCCGGCCCCATCGGCAACCCCGGGAAAAGCGCTCTCGAAGCCGCCATGCATCCCGCCCAAACCGACTACTATTATTTCGTAGCCGACGCCCAAGGCCACCACCGCTTCGCCCGCACCTTCGAAGAGCACAACAACAACGTGGCGGCTTATCGGCGCGCGCTGCGAAGCCACTAAGACCAGACCTCAGACCTGGGCCCTTCAGACCCCGAATTGCGGATGCAATTCCTCAAGATGGTTTCGAGCTTATGGCATTTGAACTTGTCCGATCTTTTCGCAGGGCGCAGTCTTTCGAAAGAGGTCTGGGAGATTCGCGTCATGCCGGCTTCCCATCAAGAGCTCAGAGTCTGGCAAAATGCCACGGACCTAGTCGAACGCGTGTACGGCGAAATCCAAGCTTTCCCTATGAGGAAATTTATGGACTGACATGTCAGATGCCAGATGCGAAGAGCGGCAGTGTCGATCCCGAGCAACGTCGCAGAAGGCAAAGGGCTCCTCGACTAGAAACTCACATTCTGATTGCCCAGCGACTGAAGTATATGAGCCCCAGCGCTTGCTTCAGTCCATGCAAAGTCCCGAGAATAAAAGCCGCTGGCCAGTTCGATCGAAGGGCCTCTCTCATCGGAAAATCAAAAAATGGGCGCACAAGGTCTAAGTTCCGAAGTCCGAGGTCCGACGTCTCCTGCCTTCCATCCATCCCTGCAAAATCAAAACCGCAGCCATCCGATCCACGGCCTTCGCCCGCTTTTCAATCGACAGGTCCGTCTCTCTCAGCAACCGATTCGCTTCGGCTGAAGTCAGACGCTCATCCCACAAATGCACGGGCAGCCGAAATCGCTTTCTCAATTCTTCGGCGAAAACCTGCATTTTCCCCGATTGCGTTCCCTCCGCTCCGCTCATGCGCAAAGGCAATCCCACCACAATCTCCCGCACATCGTATTCGCGGATCACCCGCTCTAGCGCCGCGAAATCTGTTCGCTTGTTCGCACGCTGCAAAGTTTCGATCCCCTGCGCCGTAATCCCCAGCGGATCGGTCACCGCCATCCCGATGCGCCGCGACCCGACGTCCAAACCGAGAACTCGCCCAGCGGGTCTGTCAGTACTCACCCCAGGATTATATCGGCGCGGCGGGAATGGCGATGGGCCGTGAACGACAGCGGATTGTAGCGCGGGCGTCCCGCCTGCTGTCGCGCGGGCGTCCTCGCCTGCGCAGCCAAGGCGAACGGCAAAGCCGAGAATTACCAGCGCTCCCGATAACGCGCCTGCCCACAACCATTTACCGCCAAGACACGACACTCCGCCGAAGAACCTCCCAATTCCGAAAACTTCCACCCTCCTTCCCAAAACGGCACCAAAATCTTGCTTTCCGCCCCCTTTTGGGAGTACTCTGTTTACAGTAGATACAATGCTGTTCCCCACTGAACCCAGCTCCTGCCCGGGTGATTTTTTATGAATGGTGCCGACCTGAATTTCCACATAGGCGACAAGGTCGTCTATCCCAACCACGGCGTCGGCGTCATCGAACAGATCAGCAGCCGCTCCATCGGCGCTACCGTGGAAAAGTTCTATCTCCTCAATATCAAAGCCAGCAGCCTCAAGGTGATGGTGCCCTGCAATAACGTGGGAAGCGTGGGCATTCGCCGCGTCGTGCGCAACGGCGAGGTGCAGAAGATTCTGGATTTTCTTGCCGTCACCGACGACCTCAGCACCTCCGACTGGAAAGACCGCTTCAAGGAAAATTCCGACCGCATGCGCACCGGCTCGCTCTTCGAAGTTGCCGGAGTGCTCAAGAGCCTGATCGCTCTGCACCAGGCCAAGCCGCTTTCCTTCCGCGAAAAAAAGATGCTGGAGCGTGCCCGCTACTTGTTAGTCAGCGAACTCGCCATGTCCCGCAACTGCGAAGAAGTCAAGATCGAAGCCCTGCTCGGCGAAGCCCTCAGCAAGTGCAAACTGCGCTTCCCGGAAGCCAGCGAATTCGAAGCCTGATCTCCCTCATCTCTCCTACCGCGCCGTAATCGACTCTCGCTCACCGATCCGGCGGTCGCGCGATCACGCTGGCGTTCGTGCGCCAAACCGGTTCACTCTGCGATACTCGGTTCGCGTCATACGATCCCCCCGCCACGACTTCCCGACATTCAGATCGAAGACCGGGACCTTTGATCGGGTTCCGTGGTGATCCGATCTATGTGCGTACGCGCTTGATCTGCAAATCCCGGTTTCTTGGAACTCGCGTTCTCCGGGTTCGGCCGAAGTCAGAGCGTGTGTTGAAGTAAATCTTTCCGTCGGCGTCGCCCGCGATTCCGTGGAGGCGATATTTGGATTTGGAAGGTAAGCGTCTGACCAACACACCTGTTCGACAGGCGGTGTCTGTGTTGAAGTGTGGCGGATGACCGCAAAAACAGAGTTGTCAGCGCCCAGGCGACGTACCCGCGCCGAAGTTCAGCAGTTGGTGGCCGAGTTTGTGAGCAGCGGTATGCGACGGAGCGAGTTTTGCCAGAGTCGAGGTTTGAGCTTCAGCACTCTGGATCGCCATGTAAAGAAACTGCGCTGGAAGAGAAGGTGTAAACCAATTTCCTCGGCCGGTCGTTTGGTGCCGGTGGAGTTGGCGGCCAGGAAATCGCCGAAGCAGCACGAACCGAGTTGTGGGCTGGCCCTGGTGCTGCCGGGCGGGCGCCGGATCGAGGTGCATCCTGGTTTTTGATACGAGTACGTTCGAACGCCTGGTGGGCATCTTGGAGCAGGCGTAAGCCGTGTTTGGACTGGGCCCAGCTACACGGATCTATCTGGCCGCCGGGGTCACCGACATGCGCAAGGGGTTCGAAGGGCTGTACGGTCTGGTCCGCGATCGATTGTCGTGTGAGCCTCTTAGTGGGCACCTGTTCCTGTTCTGCAACGGCCAGCGCAATCGACTGAAAGTCCTCGTCTGGGATGGTAGCGGTCTCTGGGTCTGTGCCAAGAGGTTGGAGAAAGGGCGATTCACATGGCCGCAATCCGGCGATGCGCACGGCAAGGTCATCCTGAGTCACGAAGAGCTCTCGCTGTTGTTAGGTGGAATTGATCTGACCAAAACCAAGCACAAGCGGTGGTACCGGAAGGCTCCGCCAGAAGGACATACTACCGCATGAGTTGGTTGCTTGAACGATTCGACCGGCTCTGGTAAATCAATACCCATCGTGAATGCGCCTTTCATTCCGCTGATGCGGATCGAGAAGTCGAGAAGTATGGGGCGGGCGGAGAAAAACTTTCGCAGGCGCAAATGCAATTGTTCGACCTTGAGCCCGTCGTTAGTGAAGTGGTGGTGCAGGCGGAGAGTGAGCCAGTGCCGCGCGCGACGAAGCAATCCACCAAGCATCCAGGCCGCCAGGAATTGCCTGCAAATCTTCCGCGCGTGGAGCGGGTTCTGCCTTGCACACCAGATCAGCGCATTTGCAAACGCTGCGGCAGAGCAACAGTGGTGATCGGCTACGAGGAGAGTTCCCAACTAGACGTGGAACCGGCGAAGTACTTCGTACTGGTCACGGAACGAGAGAAGCGGGCTTGCCGGTCGTGTGAGGATCTCGGCGTCGTCTCAGCGCCCCTGCCACCACGGATCATTGAGAAGTGCTTGGCCAGTGACCGCATCGTCATCGACACGGTCGTTAGCAAATATGGCAATCACACGCCGCTGCATCGGCAGAGCGTGATTCTGGAACGGGACCTCGGCTTGGAAATCAGCCGAGCGACGCTGGACGGCTGGGTGCTCAAAGTCGGCGAGTTGCTGATCCCGCTGGTCGCGGCAATGAGGCGAGAATTGATCAGCGGAAGTTACATTCAGGCGGATGAAACCCCAGTCGATGTGCAGACACGCGAGGGCCGAGGACAGAATCACCAAGCGTACCTCTGGCAATACAGTCGCCCTGGAGGAAGCGTGGTGTTCGATTTCCGCTTGGGTCGTGGACGCGATGGGCCGAAGCGGTTCCTGGGACAGTTCGAAGGCATTCTGCAAACTGACGGTTATGCAGCCTACGATCAGATCGGCGGGACGAGCATGGTACATGCCGCGTGTTGGGCCCATGCTAGAAGACAGTTTTTCGAAGCAGTGCAGCTAAATCCCCGAGACCCCGTTGCAACCCCAATTGTGACGCGGATGGACGAGCTGTTTGCCATCGACGCCGAAGCTCGGTGCAAAGCGTTGAGTGTTGCGGCACGCCATGTCCGGCGCCATGAGAGAGCCAAACCTCTTCTGGATGATATTCGAAGGAAGATCGAGGCAGCGCAGTCCATCGCATTGCCCTCTAGCGCACTCAGCAAAGCCTGCCAATATGCGCTCACACTGTGGAAGAAACTTACGCGATTCCTGGAATATCCAGAACTTGAATTGAGCAATAACCTGGCGGAGAATTCAATGCGACCAGTCGCTCTGGGTAGGAAGAACTGGATACACATAGGCAGTCCCCCAGGCGGGACCAAAGGTCGCGGCGATTCTCTCGGTCGTGGAAAGCTGCCGTCGGCTGCAAGTCCCGGTGCGCGATTACTTTTCCGCGATTCTCCCCGGGCTTGCTGATCTCCCGATTCGGTGCCTTCCAGACCTTACTCCCGCTGTGTGGGTCACCCGGCATTCCTGGAACTCAAGCGACCTGGGCATTAGCGTGAAGTCATTTTGCGACCAAAAACATAGTTTCCTGTTTGCCGACAAACCGCCCGCAAACTGCCGGATTGACTGATACTACCCGCAATTGTAATGGCAGGCGTTGCCGCAAGTCCTCGTTTGGTTTTACTGGTTAGCGTTTCGGTTTCGCTTGGCTCTTGACTGGCGGTCCTCTCTTCACGTGCATTGCCTTCAGCGGGGTGGCACTCTGCCCCTGGAAGGTGCCCAGCCACGCGCTGTGTTCGTCCTCGTCGATCAAGAACACCAGCCCCGGGCCAGCTTCGTACATAACCACGGTGAAGTCGTCGGTTGGACCGTCAGCGCCCCCGACGGGACCGACGGCAAATGGAGTGGCCGACGGGAAGGCGTATCGCCCCGCGGCGTCAGGTGCGGCCGCAGTCCCCGCCATCGGAACGGCAGTGTACTCATCCGGCGTGCCCGACACGAAGGACGCGAACGGATCGCTGATATCTACCGGAGTGGGGGGCCCGCCGGTCCCGGTCGTGAAAATAAGCGACGCAAATGTTCCTTGCCCGACGAAGTCAAACTCCCAGCCCGCGTTTACGGGGAAGCTGCCTTTGTCGGTGAAGGCCTGCGCCCCGAAGCCGTAGCTGCGGTTGAGATCCGATCCGTCGGACGCTATGGTCCCTTGCGGGACCACGATTCCCGTGCCCGGGGCGAAATCATCCAACTCAAGGACAAGGGCGGCTCCCAGGTTGGCCGCCGTGGTGTTGTTGGGATCCAGAAGGTTGAGTGTTGGATCCGTCGCATACAGCCCGAGCTTGTGAATGGATCCCAACCCCGTGACTTCGGTCATGCTGCCATAACCGAGCACGGTGGGGGAAAAGGAGTAGTTGCCTGCGACTCCGCCCGGGGTGCCCGTGGCCACGACGGTGCCCGTTTCTTCATCATCGCCTTCACCCGTGAATGTGGCGTTAAACGTTCCAACGGCGGTATTTGCGGCAACGAGTTGCCCCGCTGCGGCAAATATAGCGTCCTCGGTGTTGTCCAGGATGCCGAACACGTCCTTTGACAGCACCGTGCTGTCGAAAGTGGTGGCGCTGCCCTGGCCGTAGGCTGAACCCGCCAGCGCATCGTCGTAGTCAACATCGATGATGCGTAATACTTCTGGACCAACGATGTAGTAGACGAGCGAGATGGGGGCGTTACCGTTGTTGGGATCCTTGAAGCCGGTGATGCTGCCCCGCCCGTACACGTCCGCTCCGACGCCGTTGTCCGTCGCTGTGAGAGTATTCCCCACGAGCACATTCCCGGAAGCATTTTCGTCGTACGTGCCGTGGATGGTGCCGCTGGTGTTCGAGAACACCCCTCCATACGCCATCGAGAGGATGACCGTGGTGTCCAGCCCGGAGAGGGTGAAGGCGAAATTGCCGCCGGCGCCACTCGTTGCCGTCTGCAGGTCGAAGCTTCCGCTGGAAGTTGCCGATCCATCAAACTGCGTAATCAGCGCATGATTTGCGTTGACAAACTGGACGGCGAATTTTTCGATACCCTTCAGGCCCACATTAGGGTCGCTTGCCGAAACATTAAGGACTAGCGTCCCGGTGCCGGTGGTTGGATTCACCGTCATCGAGCTGCCGGCTGCCGTGATTACATCGGGGGTGGTGGGTTCGCCGGGTGACGTGAAGCCGCTCGCGTCGTTATAGTCCTGTTCGCCGCCGAGGATGTTGCCGCTTGAGTCGAAGCCCACCGCGCCTGCAATGGCGTAGTAAACCGGCCCGGGTCCGTAGGTGGGGCTGTTTTCCAGCCCGATCACATAAAACACGAACACGATGGGAGCCTTCTCCTGTGCTGTGTTGCTTTCGGTGAAGCTGGCCGTTGCTGTGGCTCGCGCCGCCGCAGCCGTTACTGAGTAGGCGCCGGGCGTCGAGTTTGCCGTGCATGTGATTGATGCGGTGCCATCGGAGGCGGTGGCAACAGTGGTGGCGGAGGGGGTGCAGCTCTGACCGGCTGATCCCGCGACAGGCGTGAACGTAACCGTCACCCCGCTGGCCGCTGTTCCGTTGGATGTCACGGTAGCTACCAGCATGTTGGTAAAGGCGTTACCAACGGTTGCGGTTTGTCCCGATCCGCTCGTCGTCGTGATCGCGATGGTGGGAGGCGGAGGTGGCGTACTCGAACTGCTGCTGCAACCCGGCAGGAACCCGAAAGCCAGGCAAACCAAAATCAATGCGAGAATGCTGGTGAAATTACGGTTCATAGCGTCACCCCTTTCTTGGCAGCGCGTTCACGGGCTTGTGGCGATACCTCGATCCCATGCTCGTTGCGCATGGTAAAGGTTTCGCCGTTGGCTTTTACGGTGCGCACCACGAACACTTCCTGGTCGCGAACTGTCTTCATGACGCCGGTGAGTTCAATCTGCTGGCCGGGGGTGACGGACAGCGCGCCTTTGCCTTCCAAACCGAATCGGCCCAGACTGGCGTCTAGCTTGCCAGAAACAGTCTCGATCATGAGATGGGAGCCCCAAATCATTCCCGGGGCGGGTTTGTAGAGCACGCTCGATACGGTGCCGCTGAGCGCGACTTCCTTGCTGACGTCATACCGAGAATCAGAGTCGGCTGCGTTAAGTGGAACCACCAGGATCGCGAACAGGAGGCCGGTCAGCAGCCCCGCGATCAGTGGGATCGAACTGATGAAATGACTATGCCTCATGGATTCGCTCCTCTGAGGGATGAAAGTTGTAGAGTGAGTGCTTTGCACAGATGCCGTCTTCGTCACTTAATTGCGCTTCACCAGCGTGCCGTTGACAACCGTGTCCGCGTCCGTCTCAACGGCCAGCATTTCCTTCCCGCAGTCGACAATCACGAAGCTGAAATTCAATACGGACTCGCCTTTCGG
>JBEKWC010000070.1:0-12835 GCA_049513475.1 Candidatus Sulfotelmatobacter sp.
ATGCATTACCTTTTGTTCTACGAAGTTGGTGAGGACTACGTTTCACGGCGCGCAGAATTTCGGGATGAGCATCTCGAAAAGGCCTGGAAGGCGAGTGCACGTGGCGAGCTCGTGTTGGGCGGCGCGCTGGCGAATCCTGTTGACGGTGCCGTATTGCTTTTCAGGGGCGACTCGCCTGAGGTCGCGGAAGGGTTTGCCAAGGCTGATCCTTATGTGACGAGCGGCGCAGTGAAGCGCTGGCATGTGCGGGAATGGAAGACAGTCGCAGGGGAAGACGCCGCGACGCCCCTCAGGCCAGATACATTGCCAGCCGGCAAGAGAACGTTGGGTGACTCGTCGAACGCAGTGGGCGCAGGTGGTTCATCCCAAGATAAGGGCCTGATCTTGCGGATGTGGAGGGCGCGATCGACCGTCGATAAATCAGGCGAATATGTTCAGCACGCAACCAAGAAAGTTTTCCCAACGCTTCGAGCAATCGAAGGACACCGCGGAGCATACTTGCTGCGCCGCGCGGTTGACGGCGCAATCGAACTTGTCGTACTGACCCTCTGGGAGTCCATGGAGGCGGTCCGTAAGTTCGCCGGAAAAGAGCCGGAGCAGGCCGTGGTGGAACCGGAAGCGCGAGCGGTACTGACAAGCTTCGATGATTCTGTAACGCACTTCGAGATCGTTGACTGTACCGGCAAAACAGCAAAATGAGCAATCGTCCAGGGTTCTGGGCGAGTGGTCGGCAACCCTTCCCTTACAAGATTAGGGAAGAGTTGCCCTCAACCGCCCAGAATCCAGCATTACAGGAATCGCTCTCGTGTGGCCGCACTTGCCGGTCCGCAATCAGATATTCGAATATCTCAATGAACTTGGCAGTACCTATGACAAGGCTGACCAACGTGCCCCTCCCGCATGCTGCAGCCACGCTTCGTACGCGGCGGCCAAGGCCAATAAAACGAACACGGTTCCAAGCACGCCTCTTCCTTGTACAAGACCGATTAAGACTGCGAGTACACAGGCGACAGCGATAGCGGCCCTCACCACCATCACCAGAGTGTCGGAGGCGATCAGCCGGCTCGGGCCCGCTCGAAGCGTTAGCAGGATAAGGAAATCTCTGCAACCGAAAAACAGCGTCCCTAGGCCAACCCCGACTCCACATACGACGGCAAGCCGGCTGCGGCCGCCATGAATGCCCCGCTTGACGACCTGGCGAATGCTGTAACCCACGATTATCCACGGTATCAACTGAGTCTCCAGGCACCCAAGAAGCAAGGGAAGTATCATGTCCATTGTGATGCTCAGGGAACGATGACGGTGATTTTCGCGTTATGAGTGATTCCGTTTGCCGTTGCGCTCACAACTACGCTGTAAGTGGCTGCGTTCTGGGGCGGGGGCGGGGGCGGCGGCTGAACTTTTTGGCTGCCTCCGCTGCCACAACCAGCAACCGCGAACAGGGCCGCCAACAGGCCGAGGCTGAGCAGTATGGTCAGCCAGCGCTTGCGGTTCGCGAATCCGCCCACAAGAACAGACGCAAGCATGAGACCGCCCCCGGCGCCCCGCCAACCAGGCCGGCTGCGCGGATGAGGATGAGTAGGCAGGCCGGCAGACTGCGCCGAAGCGTTGACGGTCAGGGTTGCCGTCGCGGTTCCGTTCAGCGTCGGCGCGGACGGGGCCACACCGCAGGTGATATTGCTCGAAGACGGCGCACAGGTCATCGTCACAACTTCGCTGAAAGTGCTTAGGGACGTCAGGTTCAGGCCGACCGTTCCCGAACTTCCGGACTGCACGGTGATTTGCGGCAGCTGCGGAGTCAACGTGAAATCCCCACGTTGCGCGACCGTAAGGTTCGCCACGTTACTGATGGAGGGCTGGTAATTACTATCTCCCTGGTAAATTGCCGTAACCTGGTTGGGCCCGTTGTTCCAGAACGACGACGAATCGAGCACGAATGAAACCGAACTACTTGCACCGTTCACGGGGCTGAGTATGTCGTAGGCAAGGAAATTGCCGTTGTTATAGTAGTTGATCTGTCCCGTCGGAGCGACCCCGTAGTTTCCCGTAACCGTAGTTGCGACGGTCGCCAATTCTGTCGCCGAAATACTGGCTGGCGAGATGCTCAGAGCCGTCGTGGAGGCTGCTAAGGGGGGGATTGTGGCTACGTCGATTTGGACGATGTACTGTATCCCCCCGGGTTGCCAGTTTGAGTCGCCAGCGTATTGGGCTGTGGGGTTATACCATCCTACGGCGAGGTTCGTGAACGTCACCGTCGCCGAGGAGTACTGGCTCTTGGTCCCGCTTGGCGACTTGAGGGTGGCGGTAAGAGAATAGTTTGGAGTCACGCATATGCTGCCGAGAACCGGGGATGGCCCTAAGCACACGGTCACGGTGCCGGTCGGGGCAGCGGTGCCTGGTGGGGCGGCAACACCGGAGGCTAACACGCCGTATGGGGGACCCACCTCGACGCTTATGGTCAGGCTGCCGCCTGGATTTACGTTGAAGACCGGAGCTACGGTTGAACTGGGTGCGATTATGTTCATGTTGATCCAGGGCTGTCCCTTCGCAACGCTGAATGTGACTGGGGTCGCCGAAGAAGCATTGAAACTGGCGTCGCCGGAGTAGATCGCGCTTGCCGTGTGAGACCCGATGGCCAGTGCGGGAGGCGTCCAACTGGCGATGCCGACGCCATTGAGCGCGCCGGTTGTGGTCATCGA
This sequence comes from Candidatus Sulfotelmatobacter sp., assembly GCA_049513475.1. Taxonomy (GTDB): domain Bacteria; phylum Acidobacteriota; class Terriglobia; order Terriglobales; family Acidobacteriaceae; genus Sulfotelmatobacter. The sequence continues at coordinate 2,700 of JBEKWC010000070.1, forward strand.
ATCCACTGTGAATGTGGCACTGCCGGTTGCGACGCCGTTTGTCTTGCCGGTAGGAGCACTAACCCCGATCGGCTTGACGCTGAGCGACAACGGTACGTTGTACTGGATGGTGCCACCCGTACTGACCGGAGTTTGGCTCTGGTCATTTAAAACCTGGAAGTTGATATTGGAATTCTCTGCGGTCACCGTAAGCGCTACCGGGGACGAGGTGCTGCTCCCAAAGACGCCGTCTCCGTGATAGTTGGCGGAAACGTCGTAGTACCCGCCCGGAAAGAAATCAATGCTGGTGCTGGCTGCGCCGTCGCTCAAAGTAAGAAACGTTTGTGATTGGCTTGACGGCAAGGGCGAGGTCGCGAGAATCGCCACCTCGCCACGGGGCGTTCCCGAGCCTGAAGCGGGAGCGACAGACGTCGTTACGGTGATCGGAGTGCCATGCGTGATTTTCGTGGAGGAGAGACCAAGCGTGGTGGTCGTGGAAAGAAAGTTGATGGAGTTCCAGTTGTTCACCAGCACATTAGCGTCGACCGATCCGAGGCCGCTGGCTAAGTCATAATCGGGGCCGGCCGAGTATACGGTCGTTTCATTGTCTCCGTTCGCGTTTGGAGAGCAATTGGTCGAGCCTTGCGCGCACGGCACGCCGTTGCTGCCCAGAGTGATGTCGTGAAACGCGGTTGGTTTCTGCTGCGCCAACGGGTAGAGCGTGAAGTTGGCCTGACCTTGCCGACCGTACTTCTGGTTGATCAGCGCCATAATCCCGGCCATCGCCGGAGACGACCCGGAGGTGCCGCCGACGAGCAAAATTTCTGCCTCGCTACCCGACCCCGCGGCGCACTCTCCCGCATAGGCGCAGATAGGGTAGGTGCTCAGATTGGCGCCGTTGGACGCAAACAACGAAACATCGGGCAGGTCGCGCACCCCGTCGGCGGGCACGCCGGGACCAGCCTGCCAGCTTGGTTTTGCATAACCGCTGGTACAGTAACCGGTAGAAGAATTTTGCGTGCTGCAATGGCTCGCGCCTCCGCCTCCGGCATAGATCTCGTTGCGCTGCAGGCCGTTGGAGATCACATCCAGGCCAAAGGGATCGTTCCACACTTGTTCCGGCAAGGGAGCCTTCAGAGATCCCTGGTGGGGATCATTCGTTTGGTTCCATAGGGTGGTTGCGCTGGCGCCGCCGCTGGCATAATCGGAGTAGTAGAAGTCCGTGCCTCCCACCGCGACGTTCCAAGCGGTGGAAGCGAGGCCGCTCACGGAGATACCAGAAAATACTTCACACTCTGGGCCGCCGTCTCCGGCGGCGACAACAACGGTTTGCCCCTGCGCCGCGGCTTGCTCCCACAGCCCGGCCCAGAGTTGGTTGCCGGCGTTCCCGAGAAAGTTTTCGCATTGGCCGAAGCTCACGCTCAGCACTGCTGCCTGATTGTCTTCAATGGCACGGATCGCGGCCAGAGCGAGTGGGTCCTCAAAATTGCTGCCATTCGAAATGTAAAGATTCACCGTGGCCTGCGGCGCGACCGCTCCGCTCACTTCCACGTCGAGATACGCTTCGACATCAGCTCCGTTTGTGCCGGGATCGTCGCCATCAATGACCACCTGCGTGGGATTGCTTGAAAGGCCGAAGAACTGTTGGTAGGCATTTACTAAGCTCACATCGATGTTCGATTCGTTGATGATGCCGATGGTCTGCCCGGTGCCGTTGACTCCCGCCTGATACAGCGGAGCCAGGTCATACTGCGTGGCAAAGTCCTCGGGAGCGACCGGATATGCATACGGGTTCGGGGTGCCGAATGGATTTGGAATGGTGAATTGCGGATTGGTCTTCTTTGTGGCCCGCGAATAAAGGGCCGGTCCCGCCACCTTGATGTAAGGCTTGGCGCGGAAATTGTTCAGCGGCGAAAGGCCTCGCACCAGCGGCGCCAGAGCCGCCGGGATGCTGATGTCGCTGGCGTTGGCGTAGTGCGTTTCACCCTCGACGTCGTATTGATGGATCTCGGTATGGAAGGCGTTGCGCACCTGGCCGGCGGTGCCGGAAAACTCGATGAATTGCTTGCTTTTCGTGACCCGGGCCACGTTGAAACCCTGCGAGCTCAGCCAGTTTTCGGCGGTTTGAATGTCGGAATCGGCTGGGCCGAACCGCTTCCCATACTCCAGCGGCGTCAGCCATTGGTGATATCTAGCCGAGCCGAGCCGATGGACGTCATCCATGAATTCCTGGAGCGCAGTTTCGCGATCCGAAGGGCGATTCAATAACAGAAGCACGCGTTCGGCAGGAAAAGAATCGGGAACGGTGCCCCGGTCGTAGCGTAGCTGCGCCATCGGGTGCACGTTGCCGTGAAGCTGGACCAGCTTTGTTTTATCAATCGGCTGAGTAATAAGCGGCGTTGCCGGGTTTCGTGCACGAGCGTTCTGAGCAGTCGCGGGGATTGCTAGCGCGCTCCCCAGAAGCAGTATCAAAGTTCTCCAGTTCAACGGAGACTCCCCAACACGTTCAATAACTGTGCCGGACAGCTAGGGTAGCAGGTTCTAGAGCAATGCGTCCGAATGGGAGACTCCTGATGAGTGTCAAGAGAAGAGTCTCTCCTCCCTGGCGGGTGTCGCCTCATCACTTGCCCCCGCTGTTAGATTTGAGTTTCATGCTTGTCCTCTGGTCCTTTGTGCAGAGTCCTCCGACGCGGGACTCGACCGTTGCGTAAATCCCCACAGTGAGGTTTCAGCGTTGTGCCCTTTACCAGCACGGCCGGTGTGTCCGCTGAAGCCTCCGTGAGCCGATCAACGATGTGGCGACGAAGCGCGTGTTTCGGGCATGAATAAGGAGCGCAATTTGCAGTGTGCCCGCGAGGCCGATTCACAATGAAACGATGGTTCTATCGATCGTAAGAATGTTCCTGCTATTGGCGCTGGCGTCGAAGGTGATGGCGGAAGTCTGAGTCACGCTTCCGGAGGCGATGCTTGACCGGTGCCGGTGTTCACCGAGGTCTGGTCCAACGCCTGGTAGTGCGAGCAGCCGTCTGCCCTCAACCATGTAAAATCGATGCGTCGCGCCTTGTCTTCTCCTGCGATTTGATGCAGAAGACAAATAGGGAGAACTGTAATGATTGCCTTCTCGGTTAACGAAAAACGTGTCGATCTCGACGCTGATCCCTCCACTCCCCTGCTTTGGGTGATCCGGGAATATCTCGGCCTTACGGGGACAAAATATGGATGTGGTATGGCGCAGTGCGGCGCGTGCACTGTCCATATGAATGGCGAGGCAGTGCGTTCCTGCGTAACCCCGGTATCGCGGGCCGCGGGAAAAGAAGTGACGACCATCGAGGGGCTTTCTCCGGATCTCAGCAACCCCCTGCAACTCGCGTGGCTTCAAGAAGATGTTCCCCAATGCGGCTACTGCCAATCGGGTCAACTCATGAGCGCTGCCGTGCTGCTGCGCGAGAAACCCAACCCCTCCGATGAGGATATCGACGAGGCCATGACCGGCAACATTTGCCGTTGCGGAACCTATCCGCGCATCCGAAGAGCCATCCACCGGGCTGCGGAAATGGCGGCCAAGGGAGGCCTTCGATGATACGTCGAAAGATAAGTCTTGGGTCAAGCGCTGGAATGGAACGTCGCAATTTCTTGAAGGCTTCGGTGATGGCCAGCGGTGGCTTGTTGATTGGCTTTCGTTTTGCTGGCGCCGCCGCGTTGGCTTCGGCGGAAACGTCCCCGACTTCTTTTATGGCCAACGCATTCGTGCGCATCGGAACCGATGAGCGCGTCACGGTCATCGTCAACCATTCGGAAATGGGGCAAGGTGTCTACACTTCTTTGCCCATGTTGCTGGCAGAGGAACTCGACGCCGATTGGAGCAAAGTCGGCTTCGAGCCGGCTCCGGTCGATGCCAAGTACAATCACCCAGCTTTCGGCATGCAGATCACGGGCGGAAGCTCGAGCGTGTGGTCCGGATTGGAGCAATTCCGTCAGGCCGGTGCCGCCGCACGCGCCATGCTGGTGGCCGCAGCCGCACAGCAATGGAACGTTGACCCCGCCAGTTGCCGCACAGAATCAGGAGCGGTGTTCAACGGATCGAATGGCAAACTGACCTATGGCCGGCTCGCGGAAGCGGCGGCAAGACTCACGCCTCCCGCGCAGCTGCAACTGAAAGATCCAAAAACCTACAAACTGGTCGGCAAGCCCATCCAGCGGCTCGATACGCCCGAAAAATTAAACGGGAAAGCCGTGTTCGGAATCGATGTCAAACTGCCGGGAATGCTGACTGCTGTAATCGCGCGTCCTCCCATCTTCGGTGCGAAGTTGAAGAGCTTCGACGATTCCCGGGCCCGCTCCATGCCCGGCATCCGAACAATCGTCGCGATTCCGGCCGGAGTGGCGGTGATTGCGGAGACCTTCTGGCAAGCCAAGGTCGCGCGTGATGCTCTTCGGGTGGAATGGGACGAAGGCAGCATGCACGACTTCGACACCACAAAGATGATGCAGGACTTCCGCGAACGCGCAAAGTCTCCGGGAACCAGCGTGCGGAAAGATGGCGATGCAACGGCCGCGCTCGAGACGGCTGCGAAAAAGATCGAAGCCGTCTACGAGGTTCCTTACCTTTCGCACTTGATGATGGAGCCGCTCAACTGTGTGGTGGATTTGCGCTCCGATTCTTGCGAAGTTTGGACCGGGTCGCAATTCCAGACCGTCGATCGTGCGAACGCGGCGAAGGCCGCCGGGCTGCCGAACGAGAAGGTCCAGCTCCATACAACGTTCCTGGGCGGAGGATTTGGCCGCCGGGCGAATCCTCAATCGGACTTCGTCGTGGAAGCTGTGTACGTCGCCAAAGCTGCCGGCACTCCGGTGAAAGTCATCTGGACACGCGAAGACGACATGCAAGGTGGTTGGTACCGTCCCGCGTTCCTGCATGCCATTGAGGGCGGAATTGATGCCAGCGGCAATCCCGTGAGTTGGCGATCACGTCTGGTGGGGCAATCGATCATGGCCGGAACTCCTTTCGCGGCGATGATGATGAAGGGCAAGGCTTACGACCCCGCGTCGGTGGAGGGCGTTGACGATCTTCCATACGCCATCCCGAACGTGACCGTCGAATCCCACCAGGCGGAAGTTAACGTGCCGGTGCAGTGGCTCCGTTCGGTCGGGCACTCGCACACTGCTTTTGCGGTGGAATGTTTCGTGGACGAATTGGCCGGGTTAGCCCAGAAAGACCCTTACCAGTTCCGGCGCGGCTTGTTGCAGAAGCAGCCTCGCCACCTTGGCGTGCTGGATCTGGCTGCGCAGAAGGCAGGATGGGGCAAGCCTCTAGCGAAGGGCATGGGGCGTGGGATTGCGGTGCACTTCGCCTTTGGCAGTTATTCCGCTCACGTCGTCGAAGTGTCCGTTGCGGAGGGAAAAGTTCGAGTGCATCGCATGGTGTGCGCGATCGACTGCGGGGAATACGTGAACCCCGGCATTATCGCTGCGCAAACCGAGAGCGGTGCGATCTTCGGCGCTTCGGCGGCACTTTTTCAGGAGCTTACATTCGCCAAGGGGCGCCTGCAGCAGACGAACTTCAATACTTTTCCGGTGATGCGCATCAATGAGTGCCCAGAGATTGAAACCTACATCGTCGGGAACAAAGAGAAGGCTGGCGGAATTGGCGAGCCGGGCGTGCCCTGCGCCGCGCCCGCGATTGCCAACGCGATTTATGCCGTTACCGGAAAACGCATCCGCCGTTTGCCCATCCGTATGACGGAGGCTGTATGACGCGCTCGCGGGCTCGAATTCGTTGTGCTCTGGTCGCTTTGATCGCGCCAGTCATCGCAGGAGCGTTGTGGTTTTCGCGCGGAGTATCGGCAGCCGAACCTGCCCTCGATTCCAAAACGCTCGTTGCCCGTACGGCCGTTGCCGGTGACAATCAAGCGCTGTTCACCGCGTTCGTACCCGTGTTGCGGCATCCTCGCTGCATGAACTGCCATTCTCAGGGAGACTATCCCCGCCAGGGCGACGACGGGCATCCTCACACCATGAACGTACGCCGAGGTCCCGTGGGATTCGGAGTGACGGCGGAGAAATGTAGCACCTGTCATCAGGATCACAATCTCACCGGCGCGCACTTGCCGCCCGGAGCCCCTGGATGGCATCTGCCCCCTCCGGGCATGCCGATGATATGGCAGGGACTGACCGACGCGCAGCTTTGTGAATCGATCAAGGATCCCAAACAAAACCGTGGCCGGAATCTCGATCAACTGGTCGAACATCTTACCGAAGACAAGCTGGTAATGTGGGGATGGAATCCGGGCGAAGGACGTACGCCGGTTCCTATGCCTCATGATGAATTTTCCACCAAAGTAAGACAGTGGCAGGAAGCCGGAGCACCTTGCCCATCGAGGTGAAACGACCCATCGATCTATGCTTCACACCTGGAATCAGAAACTCGAACAGAACCCTCAAGCCCATTGTGGGGTGCCCGCCGGCGGATTGTCGCTCGATCACTCTCGTCGGGTTCGATCGCACGCTCGCTTCTTTCTTCCCATCCCGCTTCCTATCCCGGTGCTCCGAAGGGTCTTTCGCCGCAAGTTTGTCATTGCTCTCAAACGTAGCTTCCGTCAGGGCCAGCTTGGCTTTCGCGGCACCCTGAAACCCCTAGCTCACCCCAGAGCCTTCTCCGCCTGGTTGCGAACTCTATACCGGCACCACTGGCACGTCTACTCCAATCCCTCCTTCGGAGGAGCCGAACCAGCACTGCGCTATTTAGGAAGCGTACTTGTTCGCGCCGCCTTGGAAGCGTTTTGATACTTCGCCAATGTCCTCTAAATTAATCATGAAATTGACGGGCGACGCCTCCGAATCGTGGGCAGCGGTTAGTTCTGGAACAGGTTCGATTTTCAATAGATTTTAACCCCGATTAGATTCGTCAGAGTTCTGTGACAAAAACCAGCTCAAATCACCTCGACCGTTCTCGGAGGGTCTCTGCAACACGCGAAAGCGTCCGTCGCACTTGCAGCTTTGTCAAGTCGGCTTATAGGAAGTGATTGCAATCGTTCCTGGTTGAGCCGAAAAAAACCGGGGACTGACCGAGTTGGGAACGCTTGGGTGTCAATCGAGATCAATTCGAAACATGGATGGACGGCCTTATGCCTGGAGGCCACGAAGAAGCATTGCCCGGCGTCCATTCTTAGGACGCCCTGCTACCTGGCAATCCCTTCGCGGATCTGTTTGAAACTGGCAGAATGGCCGCGGAATGAGCCTGGTACGTACTGACCGATCGAAGAGATCTGCTCCGCCCTTTACAATAGCTGAGGCCTGAGGGATCACCATTCTCTGCACAATCTCAGGCCTGCGCGCCTGAGTCCATGATCACTGAAGCCTACTCCGACCCTAAGCCCTTTCGCGAGAAAGCGAGGCTCGTCATTTTGGATCTTGACTGCTTTCTCTACCCTTACAACAAGAGATACCGAAGCGCCGTCCTGCGGGCTTGGCGGGAGATAAAAAGAGAATACGGCCTTCCCATCTTCCGCAGGAAAGTAGCACAAAAATTGATCGCAGAGGCTAAGCAAGAAGCGAACGAGAATCCGGAGGACGCATTATGCCGATGCATTAGCCAGCTGGCGCGAAGCCTCGAAAGCAAGGGCGTCCCCGCCGCCTCCGTGTTAGGCATGCTGGAAGCCTATTATCGCAGTAGGAAGGCAGCGCGCTGTGGCGAGGAGGACATTCGGCTTGATCAGGCCCTTGACCCGCCTTACAAAGAGATGATCGCCATGGCTTACAACCTAAGGCTCCTTCAGGACCGCAAGAGCGGGAAAAAAGCAAAACTTACGCGCGCAGCACTGCAGGAAAAAATTGTGGAAGGAGACAGGGGGATTACGCGGCTGTGGCACAGGCATATGGGCACTGGGTTCATCCGCGCTGACGCCCGACTGGCAAGCAAGATACAGCGGCTAACGGACGCTGGGGTTGAGGTCGCCGTTCTCACGCATTCCTTCAAGCATGGCGAGGGAGAGGCGATGGAAAAGCTGGAAAAGCTTGGCCTCAGAGGGGTGATTTCCGAGCATCGTATTTTTGGGGTAGAAGAGATTTCTCCCCATAGAAAGGGTATGAACCCGGAGGTTTTTGAGAAAGCGCTTGCGACCGTGAACCGCATGCGCGACCCGGCAGAGCCGATTCAGCCCATCGAGACGATCATGGCAGAAGATACGATCGGCAACCTGCACGGGGCGAAGAAAGCAGGCATGCAAACCGTGTGGGTGCCGCGCAGAGACAAGGGCATGCCAAATCGTCCCTCACGTAAGCTGGAGAAAGAGCTGGCTTCGGTCGATCATATCTACGCTACGCCGCATCAGTTTTTGGACGCGCTGGATGCTGCGATCCGCCCTCCAGAGAAGCTCTGTTAAGGGCGGGGGTACCAGAGGCGGGGTACCAGGGGGCGGGAGTAACGCTTTGGAATGTTCTCATTTCAGAAAACCGCGCTGACGTATTCCGTGACTCGACATCGGGGGCTCGCCACTCTCGCGGTTGCGCAGCCCGCCCGGCCACCAGTTCCAGTCGCCCGCAAGACGAAGGAGCGCGGGACCGATCACGATACGAACGAGCGTGGCGTCAATCAAGACGGCGGTCGCCAAGGTAAATCCGATCATCTTGACCACCAGGAAACTTCCGAAGGTGAATGCCGCAAATACCACGATCATGATCGCGGCAGCGCTCGTGATCAGGCCTGCGGTCCTAGCCAGACCCTCCGGGATCGCATCCATTTCACTGAGCCCGCTCCTTCTGGCTTCGAGAACGCGTGCCACCAGAAATACCTCGTAATCCATGCTTAATCCGAAAACGATTGCAAAGGCGACGATCGGAACAAGCGGAAACACGCTACCGGTTCCCTCAGGAACTCCCAGGAAGCTGCTTCCGTGCCCGTTTTGGAAAACGAAGACCAACGCTCCGAAGGAGGCCGCGACCGAGAACAGGTTGAGTGCGATCGCCTTCAGGGCGACGAAGACAGATCGGAATCCACAGAGTAGCGCAAAGAGCGTTCCCCCCACGATAAGCGCCATCACGGACGGAAAGCGGTCTCTAATAATCGTTTCGTAATCGGCGTTGAGTGCCGGGATGCCCCCAACGAGTAGGGTCGCGCCCGGAACTCCGGTGAGAACGACCGGGCCGGTCTTGCGAAGCTCCCGCACCCAATTGACCTGGTCGCGCAGGGAGACCGACCTGGCGGGTAAGACCTCCAGCAGCGCCGCTCGTCCGTCACTACTCAGAAAGGCTCGGCGCGTCTCCCGCGAGAGGTCACGGAGGGCAGACCGGTTGCCCTCCGCAATCGTAGTGATAGAAATCACGCGGCCACAGCGAGGGTCGCTCGCGAGCCGCTTGGTGACACGATCAAGCACATCCCACCCGGCGTCGGTTTGCGCGATGGAATCGCTTGGAAGTTCGACAATGATGCGCAACGATTCAACCACGCCTTCCCGATCCATCTGTCTCAGGGTGTGGAGGGCCCGGACTGATTCGGCCGTCTGCGGAAGCCAATCTCCCCGGGGCACACTGGTATCCAGTTGTCTGATCTGCCAGGCAAGCAGAAGCAAAGGAATGCCTGCCACAAAGAGGGCAAGCCAGGGATGCGCGACAATCACTTTTCCCCATCGTCGCCAGCGCTTCCCGGTTCTCGCAGCCCGCTGCGCATCTAACTTTGGAGTAAAGGGTAATCGGCCAAGATTAATCCGCGGACCGAGCCACGCCAGCACCGTCGGAACGAGAGTATTTGTGAGCAACACACTCATTCCGGCCACCAGGAATCCGGCGATACCGATGGAACGGATTTCGCTGATCGGAACCGTCAAGAGGGCTAGAAACCCGATGGCGACCGTTGAGGCTGAAACCAAGAGCGTGCGACCCGCCTGACGCGCCGCGATGAACGAGGCCGCAGGTCCGTCGTTCCCGGCGGAAATCGCTTCCCGGAAGCGGCTGACCATGAGAAGCGCGTAGTCGATGCCGAGACCCAATCCGAGCATGGTGGCCAAATTCTGAACCAGAATGGACAAGTGCCAGCGCTGTGCCAGGAATCCCGTAATCGCCAGAGTGGTCGCGATGGCAAGCTGGCCAACCGCCAATGGAATCAGGGCGGCGATCAGGCTTCCAAAAGCCACCAGCAGAAGTGCGAGGGTCGCGGGGATCAC
>JBEKWC010000071.1:0-11398 GCA_049513475.1 Candidatus Sulfotelmatobacter sp.
TCCGCGAGAACTGGGTCGTCTATGCCAAGCCACCCTTCGGTGGTCCTCATCATGTGCTCGGCTATCTCGCCCGCTACACCCATCGCGTGGCCATCACCAACCACCGCCTCGTAGCTTTCGAGCACGATCAGGTTAGTTTCCGCTGGAAGGATTATGCCCACGGCAATAAGAAGAGAATGATGACGCTCGATGCGCAAGAGTTCCTGCGCTGTTTCCTGCCCCACGTCCTGCCCCGCGGCTTTGTCCGCATCCGCTCTTTCGGTTTCCTGGCCAATCGCCGGTGCGCCACACTCTTGCCCCTCTGCCAACGACTCCTGTTAGACGACCCACAACCTCAGTTCCACGCCACCGGTTCTTCCTCCACCCGGCTCTCCTGTTTCCGTTGTCCAAAATGCGCCACACCCATGATCCTTGTCGAAAGACTGTCGGCACTTACTCTCTGGACACTCACAGTAAGGACTCCAACCTTTGACTCTTCCTGATCGTCCGCCCATTCCGCTCCACACTTCAAGAGTCCCTGCTCTTTCGCCGGTCGTGTGTTTGCTTGTCTCGATTCGTCGCTGTTCAGCGCTCACCACACTCAAAATCCCCCGTCCTCAAGCTTGCCAGCCGATGTTCAGCCCCATGTCGACCTCGGTTACCCTCTCGGTTAATGACCGGAACGGGAGAACAAATCTCGAATCGCTCAAGCAAACCCCATAGCTCCCCCGCGTCCGCCGCGCCAGCGGCTTCCTCCACATCCCCCTATCGCAAGTGCCCCGGCGGGAAACACTTGGTATCCCCGCGAAGCTCTCGCGCCGGCGCACTTGTCGATAGGGCCCTAAGATGTTACACCAGTCGTTTAGCTGGGCGAGCATTAGCCGCAGTCAGCCTTGCGTCAGTTTACTTACTCAGCTGCCTACGAACTCACGAACGGCAAGCCGAGAGCGCTCGCAGCTTATCATGATTTCCTCACCCTCCTCGTCCTTCTCTTGACAATCGCAGCGAACGAGCACACTCTTTCCGAGTTCAGTAGGCCGCAGGCAGATCGAGCCAATAAACGTTAGGTGAGGCGGAGGCCGCCTACCAGCGAAAGGAGGATCCATGAGAACCAGGACGAGAATCAAGGCATCGATGTGGACATGGTCCGGAGTGGCCATGCTGCTCCTTTTAAGTGTCAGAATTTTTGGAGCCACCATCACTGTTACCACCACCGGCGATAGTGGTCCGGGATCACTGCGGGCAGCCATCGCAAGCGCAGCGAACGGCGACACGATTAACTTTAGCCTCACTCTCCCGACCGTCATCGTACTCAGCACCCCTATCACGATTGGTACAAGTGTGACTATCGCCGGACCGGGAACGACCTTAGCGATCAGCGGTGGAGACTCGGTCGGTGTCTTGATCGTCAATACAGGAGCCACAGTGGCCATTTCCAACCTGACCATAGAGCATGGCAGTTCCCTGCTGGGCGGAGGTATCTCGAACGGTGGCACCCTGACGCTGACTGACGTCACGGTATCCTTCAACACGCAAGGCACGCAGTTGGGTGGCGGCATCTTTAACAGTGGCGCGCTCATCCTGAGCTTTTGCAGCGTCTATGGCAACTCCGCCGGGTTTGGAGTGGCTTCAATGAGCGGCGAGACTGGCTTTGGCGGCGGCATCTACAACTATGGCGAGGGGGGTGGCGGCAAGCTGACACTGATCAACGGCAGCAGCGTCTCTGGCAACTCCGCTAATCAAGGCCTGACCGGTTATCCAAGCGGCGGGGCAATCTATAACGATAAAGGCCAGGTGACACTCGTCAACAGCCTTATCACTAACAATACCTTAAACGGCCCGGCGAACAACTACGTCGGCGACGGCGGCGGCATCATGAACGACGGCGGCACAGTGAACGTGACGGACAGCACCATCTCGGGAAACTCCGCCGACTTTGGCGGCGGAATCTATATCAAATCGGGCACGGCGACTGTGACCAATAGCACGTTCTTTGGCAACATCGCCGGCGATGATGGCGGCGGTATTTATAGCGTTTATCCGGGGCCCCTGAACGTAAGCTTCAGCACCTTCGTTAGCAATGCGGCAGGAGTGAAGGGCGGCGGAATCGACGCTGGCGGCCTCACCCTGAAGAATTCCATCCTGGCAGAGAATGGTGAAGGAAATTGCGCTTCTGATTCCTCGTTTTCCTCATCCACTTCGGATGGCTATAACCTTTCCGACGACGTCACTTGCGGCTTCTTCTTCACCGCACCGGGCGATTTCAGCAACCCTGTATTAAATCCGAGGTTCGATCCCAGCGGTCTGCAGTTTAATGGCGGCCAAACCTTGACAGTCGCCCTGCAGGCCAACAGCCCAGCGGTGAACTACATTCCCCTGAGCTCCTGTACCGATACGAGCGGAAATCCGGTTACGACCGACCAGCGCGGCGTTTCCCGGCCCCAAGGAAGTGGCTGTGACGTCGGCGCGTATGAACTCGTCGAGATGGCAGGTACGGTTCCCGCTTCAGGCAACGAGTGCAATGGAGTATTCAATGGGACGTTTCGAGGAAACATTATTGTCTCGAATGGCCAGAGTTGTACTTTCATTGGCGGTGGCATAACCGGGAACGTGACACAGACTGGCGGAAAGCTGGTTACCCGAAACGCAACCATCGGAGGCAAACTGGAAATCAGTGGCGGGGGCACCTCCTCAATTGCGACCACTACAATCGGTGGCGACTTCCAAATTCAGAACGTCCCGAGTGGCGCGGCACAAAATCAGAATTGCGGAGCGAACGTAAAGGACAACTTGCAGTTCCATAACAGGTGTCCGGATAGCGGACTAATCGAGAATCCCGCACATGAAGAAAAACGTGCGCTGCCGAAAACTCAGTAATCGAGCAAGAAGTTGGTGGACGCATGGAAGAAGCTCCGCCATCCGAAGGCTCATGGGGAAAGGTTGGCTCAAGAATCTGGATGGTTTCGTTATTGCAGTACCGTTGAATTGCTACATCGGATGATCGCCTATGGCGTCGGTTACGACGGCGCAATCTTGAAGACTTCTGAGCTCGGCTGGGGCATTCATCAACCGTAGCCTCACTCGCGAACAGGTCCAGTCCGCATGCATCGACCAGGAAACGCTGCTTCCTGACTATCTCAAGCGCGCACTAGGGTCGTTGCGCACACGATGCGGTCAATGAGGCGATTTTGCCCCAATAAGCACTTTCTCTCTCCGGTGTTTTGCTTTTCACCGGTACTGTGCTCACCACCGCCTCGCACCATCCGCCGGTGAATCCCCAACTTCCTGGCGATTCCTCGTTCCACCACCGTGCTCGTATCTCGTCGAATCTGCTCGTATGGCTGCACTTTAGCTCTCCTGTCCACCAGTCCTCCTTTGGGGCGGCTAGAAGCTCGAAGCAGAGTCTACGGTATACGGTTTTCGGTAAGGCGGGGCCAAATCCAGATTATCGAAATCACCGCGGACCTACTCTTTTCCAACCTTGCGGCCCACCTCGTCCACGAATCGATATCTAAACCGGCCATGTCCACGGTTCTGGAGATGCACCGATCGTTTCGGACCGCGAATGGACCGACTCAAAGCTAGCGAACTCGTTTTTGCGAAGCGATTGCGGGTCTCAGTAGCTGAACGGATAGGCGCCAATATCCATTCGGATAGTCCCATCAGGTGAGCACGAGTAAGGTATCGATCCTTATTGATTTTCTGCGCTGGTATGTCATTGCAAGTGCGGGAAAAGTGCATTGATCCCTCCCCGCTTCGACTTGGCCCTTGCGTTGCACTGTTTTATGCCGCTGCAACGCTCCCGAGAGCGTGAAAGGCTACGGGAGTTCACGGGAGTAGTCTTCCGGCGGTGGCGCCGGTCTCCGGTAAGCGCTAGGAGCAAACGTTGACGAAACCGAAATGAGGATTCATATGTCGCCAGGCGCGTGCAAATCCAAGATCTCAACCACACCGGGTTGTCGCATGGACTGCGCGGTGGGCGACATCACTCTATCGCTTCAATCTCTTCGAACCATGGGCACCGTGAGCATCGTTAATGCCGAGTACCCGTCGGGTACTGCGGTGACGTTTACGTCCAATTCCATCAGCTTCAAAGTTCAGGCCGGAGTGCAGGATCTGGTGGTTTCATACGTCTTTGCGCCGCTTAACGCACGCGCGAAACTAGTCGAGAACTGCGATAACCAAACTGTTTGGGACAATAATGTCAACTCAACCATGCAGGTCGTTCCCTATAGCGTATGTGCCTGACAATATGTGGAAGATAGTTGGTATTCTGCTTCTGTTTGCTGGGATGGCCTTTGGTTCGGCCAACTGCCCCCAAGTTACGAATGCTGACCAGCGACCGTACGATGCTGCGATCAACGAGGTCTTCAATCCCCCCGGGGGAGCCGGCACTGAAGTCAGAGATCTTGTCGACCTACAACAAAGCTATCCTTGTTTCACTCAATATGTGCTGCTGCATTTGCCGACTGCGAAGCGAATCGAGGTTTTCAGAAGAGTCTTCGCAGACCTTCAACCGGTCCTCAAGTCAATTTCGAAGAGCAAAGCACAAACCGGTTCGAGCAGTGCGTCCGGCGGGTCGACGAATCTAGTCACGAAAGGCACAACGGCTCAGATCGTTTCCCTTGCCAGCGAATACGGCGCATTGACCGAATCGAAGAGCAACCAGACGGTGACCTTTCAGGGAACGCTCGACGGTCCTTTTCAAGCTGCTCGGCGCCAATACCTGATCGGTTACTGCGAGGGAAAAGCCGTAGATCCCTATTGCATCAGTCCAAAGGCTGACAACGTTCTAAGTCGCTTTTCTTATGGGGTGACTTTCAACACCAGCGCCAGCTCGCAGACGGTTTCGGGCAGTACAACGACGCCAGCGGCGTCAGGGAGCACGCAGCAGGCGACGTTTACGGCCTCGGGGCGGCAGATCGCTTCCATAACGGGGCAATACTCGTGGAACTCGCTGGGCGATACGACCTCCACCGAATTTAAGAAGGCGTGGAATTGCTTGTTTAAGGATTCAACGGCCAGCCCCTCCAAGGGCACACCGACAGCGGCGCACTCCCCTAATACCTCGCAGGATGGCACCGCCGCAGCACTGAAAGCCGCTAGCACGCCAGACGCCTCGTCCGCTCAATGCAAATCGCTGGCCGGGCAGACCGTAACAGACCAGGACTTACTGACAGCTCTGAAGGTACAGTCGAACGTGCTCGTGGCATTTCTCAAGACGCTCGGGCTTCCGGCAAATCCAACGGTCGCTGGTCAGCTCCCGGATGACGACCCGACAAAGGCATTCCTGCAGTATTATCTAGGGAAACCGGGCAAGCCGGGGGAAGAAGCGCCGCCCTCATGGTGGTCCGATACACAGAAAGAGCTGGAGTCCGACAAAGCCAGCGGGGACCAAGCCAAATTCACGCAAGACTTCTACGATGCGATCGCCGAGCTGGCCGATCATCTGCCGGAAAACGGTACACTCGGGGAACAGATTACGCAGCGGGCCGCCAACTTGGTTAGAACCGCGGAGGTCAGCCTCTTCATGAATGCGCTCTTGATCCATTCGATTGCGGATAAACCGATCCTCACTGTCGAAGGTGAGGACGATCGTCCGCAGAACCAGAATTCCTACGTGACTTTGAGGATGATTCTTGAGAAGAGCTGGGGTAAGGACGCGGGGTGGACGGCCACCTCCAATGGAGCCGTAGCATTGAACGTGGTCACTTATTCCTCGGTTCCTGGGTCGAGCACGTACCGCGATGCGCAGGCAGGGCTGGAGGTGAAGCGCACGCTGGGAAATCTGAACGTACTCGGGCAAGCGCTGGGCGCCGCCGCGTTGAGCGCAACCTATTATTTCCAGCATCAGAATAGCCCCGCGACTTTGAACGTCACTCCAGGAACGCCATTGACTGGGATCACTATTAGGGGGCTTCCCTCAACCGCCACCCAGGTGTTCGCGGCTGCGGGAGATATTAATATCGGGCAGTTAAGACTCGAAATCGGCAGCGGCTCGAACCTGAAGTTCCCGATCGCGGTTAGTTATTCCAACCGCACGGAGCTGATCACGAAACCCGAGTTTCGAGCACAAATCGGCCTTTCATACAATTTCGACCTCTTACTGACGGGCAGTGGCCAAGGTTCCCAAAAATGAGAAGCGTTGTGGCGTCCTAACTGGCAGAATCAAGAGGTAAGGCGATGCCGGTCGACAGCTCCGAGCAGTTCGGCGTTAAACCGGAATTCGAAAGATCTGCCGAAGGAGCTACCGGCCCAACGCGCGATCATCGGCATTGTTCGTGGCCCGAAATCGCGGATGCTCGCTACCTCGCCGCTGTCGTTTTACTCGGCATTCAGCCCACCTGGCGGCGGAATACCGGCCCTAGTAGGTGGGTAATAAGTTTTCCACTACCCTGCTTGTCGACACCAGACGTCCGGTCCCGGCACCCGTTACGAAGTAGGACTCCCTATGCGTTGCGCGCGCTTGCTGTTGCTGCTCCTGGCCTGTACATTGGCCGCCGCCCTCGATCCGACGGGCCACTCAGTTGGCGATCAAACGGATCTGAACGCGACCGTACAGAAAATTCTCCAGCAGTGCGATGCCCTGTTGCAGGGGCACCACTTCGCCGAAGCTGCTGCCGGCTACACAGAGGTTCTCGCCTTCTCGAACGCCGACCCGAAGCTGCTGAACGCGGCTCGCCTCGGCCTTGCCCAAGCCCAGATCGGTAAAGCTGCGGCAGATGCAGCGGTGACCCCCACGCCCATGCCTCCCGGCGACTTGAACAAGGCCGTGCAAGCGATCCTGACGGATGCAGACACAGCCTTCCAGGAGAAGCGCTACGCCGATGCCATCGCCGGGTATACGGAAGCATTGGCTTCCAGCGGCGCCGATCCGAAACTATTGAACCAGGCTCGGCTGAGCAAGGCCAAAGCTGCCTTGGCAAAGGCAGCCACTGAGAACCCCACCGGCGCCGCCGCCGTATGGCATTCTGTCGCAACGGGCTGGAACGCTTCGCTGACGGCCTTCGGCACCATCCTCTTCTGGATCGTCGTCCTGTTCGTTGTCTTGTTTATCCGGTATCTGCTACCGGCCGGCAACGCCCTCCTCATCAACCTCCAGGATGTTTCGGCCACCGACCGTGACAACGCCTCTGCCCTGCTCTCGCGCGAGTTTCAATACTTGCTCTCACCCCCGCAATCGGGAGGCGGCGAAATGATCTTCGAATCAATGACAGATTTCGAGGGTGGCAGCCTCGCCAGCATCAAGCCCATGGTCCAGATGCCGGGGCTCGATCCGTCCATGCTCGCCACCAACGCCGTCACGCTCGGCCCTCTTCAGGTGACGCCAGCCAGCCTCCTGGCCTTCGGACGATCGTTGCGGGCACCGCGGTATAAACAGATCCTCTCGGGCACGCTGCTCCAGCAGTCGCCGCGCACGGTCCTGACCGCGCAGATTTTGTCGAAGCACGGCTCTTCCTCGGGGAATACAGGGTGGCATGCGGTCGACGATAGCCCAGACGCCCGGCGCACCGTCCTGCGCCGCATTGCTGCGGGCGTGGCCATTGCTCTCGCTGACGGCACTGGTGTAACACAGGTCCCCCAGAGTCTCGAATGCACCTTGGAGGGAATCGACCGCCTGAAGGCGTCCGGTGCCGTCACCCCGTCCGTCGATGCGCTGAAAGCTGCCAGGAATGCCTTTCAGAGCGCCGTGGCACACGATCCCGAGAACTGGCTGGCACTCTCCAACCTCACCGTCCTCGAGCGGCAGCTCGGGGATTACGACACCGCCATTCAGCATTGCCTCGCGCTCGAGAGCATTCTCCAGCGGCAGCCCCGATCCCGATCCCTCAGCAATTTTCTGGAAAGCCATCCCACGTTCGCCGGCTCCATCCGCTATAACCACGCTCTGGCGCTCGCCAAGCAGGATGACTGGCACTGCAATAAAGAGGCCATTCGCTTGCTCGAGGAGATTATCGCAGAGGGCAATCCTGTGTTGATGCCGCTAGCGACAAGCGCGCGGGCAGCGGCGCTGCTGTTCCAGTTCGAGCGCTTCCGAGAGTCAGGAGCTGCGGCACGCGAAAGAGAGGTGCGCGAGGAGGTAGAGCGGTGCGTGAAAGAGCTTAATGCTCTCGCTGAGGCTGGCAATACCCGAGTCTTGGCGGTCGCCCGTGCGGTGGCCCTGAACGCGTACGGCTACATCGTGGAAAATACCGGCGATTACCGGCACGCCCGGGAGCAGTTTGAGGCTGCCGTCGCGCAGGACCCAAGCTTCGTTGCCCCTCACATCAACCTGGGACGCCTATACCGCCATGCCGGGTCCACGGTCACAGCCGACTGGCTCGTCAAGGCAAAGGCCCACTTGAAACAGGCTCTGGACCTCCAGCCAGACAACCGCCAGGCAAACTATGAGATGGGACGGCTGCACGCCCATGTGGCGGTTCGCGAGTTCCCCGACGCTCTGAAATCGTTCGCCGCCGCGCAACCGCACAGCAATGCTGCGTACCAGGCCAGCGAAATCTATTGCGATTCCGGCCTCATCGAATTCGACCTCGATAAGGGGATCGAGCAGTTGCGCATATCCGTGAACCTCGCGAGGACCGTCGATTTCCGCATGCAAGCCCTCGTGCGCCGTCTTCTTGACGCGGCCGAAGCGCAGATCGTCCAAGCCGGCGCGGCAGAACAGGCCAGTCCTGGCGAGTCGTTGGATAAGCGGAAGTTCTGTGCGCGTGCGAGAAACCTGTTGTTTGAAGTGGAGCGGGACCTCTCGGCCTTACCTACGACGACCGCGGCGGAGCAGAGGACCATTGCGAGCTCCTCCGCGCGATGCGCGGGCGTGCGAAAGCGCTGTGAAGCCGTCTGCGGGCAGCGCCCGCCTGCGGGCCCGTCCGCGCCCGCAGGCGCGCCCGAGAACGTCCCGCCGGCTTCGTAAGGGTTAGAGCCGACGATATCGCCCCAACATTCTCGGCAGGGCGTGCCTAATAGGGTGCCGCTAAGTAAGGTTCACCCGCACAGACTGGTGTGTTCTAGGTGCCAATCTACGCGGGAGGAACAGGATTGAGGCCGCTTGCAACTCTCAATCCGCGGCGTAGAAGAAGGTCGGCCCTCAGAACCTCCGCCACCACGAGGCAGGCACGTGACACTCCAAGCCGGTTCCCCCATCCTTTTAAATCTGGATCGTCGCGAAACACGAACCATCCGAACGTTCCGTCGAAGAGGAACACGTAGTAAAAGAAGCGGGCCACCACGGATCGCCATGAGCCTCCCCGAAAAAGCAGAAGTAGCTTGCTTAGTCCGCTACTTGAATCTACGAAATCATCGGAAGGGCGTCTCGGCTGCCCGAAAATAGATGTTTGTGGGCAGTATTTCATCATCCTTCATGTCGGTTCAGCTGAGGACACGTCGACACGTCGAATTTTCCGC
Source organism: Candidatus Sulfotelmatobacter sp. (assembly GCA_049513475.1). Classification (GTDB taxonomy): domain Bacteria; phylum Acidobacteriota; class Terriglobia; order Terriglobales; family Acidobacteriaceae; genus Sulfotelmatobacter. Next base: position 9,382 of record JBEKWC010000071.1, read on the forward strand.
CTGAGAGTTCCAGACACCCTCTATGTCAGCCAGCCGCGTCCGCATCATGTTTTCAGCCATTGAGACCGGCAGGCAGGTGGAAAACTTGAGTTCTTTGATCGCTTTGCCAATGTCTCCAGCATTGACGACATTCGGCGGGTCCGCCCGCACCTGCTCGATGACGCTCTCGAAGCCTTCTTGATTGACTGGCCGATCGAGCTTGATCGTGAGGTTGTCAACGGCGCTAGGAATTCCGAACCTCTCACAAAGGGAGTGTGCGAGCATTGCGTTCGCCCTCACCCCAGCGAACGTCCACCAGGATGTGGGGTTCTCGTACTTGTCAACGACGACCGTTGTGCAGTCGGATATAGTGGAGCGGCGTTGCGGAGCCACCACTCAGTTGTCAAAATGCGGTTCAAGCAGAAAGCGATAACTCCATTTGCTTTGACTGCAGAATTCGGGGCTGATGCCTGCGGAGAAACGAGCGAGCGAATTCGTTCGTCAATCGTGAGTCGTTGTCGGCTCTGATAATCACACACGTTTCGAAACGCAATGAGGTATCTGAGAGCGACTTCACCACTACACCTCGGACGCTAACGTCGACGGCGCATTTCGTGAGAATGGCCACCCCAACCCGTTCGCGTACTAGGTGAAACGCCTGTTGGGCCGTATGAACCTCATGCGTTTGTCCCAGAGCAATTCCATCCCGCTTTGCCGCGTCGATGATCGCGTCATGAACGAGGGGATGAGCCCTCCGAGCCAACAGAATCCATTCGTCTCCTGCCAAATCTTGTAGTCCAATGTTTTCCTTTTGAGCGGCCGGGTGGTTCTCCGCGAGTGCCACGTAGAGATGCGTGCGGGCAAATGCTGCAGCCGTGATGCGAGAGTTTTCCGGCGGTGCCGTTACCAACGCGAGATCCAGATCACCTGCCATCACGCTTCGGACCAACTCGCTTGAAAATTCGCTGATGAGCTGGATGCGGAGTTTCGGGTACAGGGGCAGACGGATTGCGAGAATGGAGGAAATCCAACCTAGGTCGGCCTCGGGCGAATGCCCCATAGTCAAAATGCGACCACTTCCGTCGCGAGTAGCACAGGCGAACTGAACCGCACGATCTATATGCAAGAGCGCCCCACGAGACTCCTCGACGAAAATGAGGCCGACGTCTGTAGGTTCCACCCTCTTCTTATTCCTGCGCGTGAATAGGTGAACTCTATGCTGTCTTTCGATTTCAATGATCTGTTTTGTGAGCGCAGGTTGGCTGATGTTCAGCTTGTGAGCAGCTCGCGTAAAACTCAACTCCTCGGCCAAGGTGATGACCGCTCGGAGAAGACGTGTTTCAACGTCGAAGTACACTGTGGCGCTCCGTTCCAAGGTGGCGCGTGAAAGTATTGGCAATTTGTATGCCACACTTGGGCGCCTTAATACCTTTGAGCGCGACGCATCGGATTTCGTCACAATGGATTCAGGAATTGCGGAATTGCAGCAGTTGGTGTTTTTCTTATGCTGTCAAGCGTTCATAGCGATCTCAGACTATAGTCGTCTCACTTGCGTGGCGTTTGATCTCGGCTTGTATATCAGGCGAGCCTTAGTCGTGCATCAGGCGCTGCGAAAACGCAAGCCCCATAGCGGGAGGGCAAGTACATGCTTGACGAATCAAATCCATTACTCCCGTTGTGGACCCGTATCTCAGAACTGACGTGCCCTACTTTTCATTGAAACGCACCCAATTTGCGAATTTAACAACTGTCACAGTGATTTCAGGAACTGCTGCAGTTGGTGTTTCTCAGCGGGTGTCAGGTGGTCGTAGCGCTGGCGGACTTTAGTTGCCTCGCCGCCGTGGCGGGCGATGGCTGCTTCGGTGCCGGGAGAGTTTCCGTCGTGCATTTGGTCTTGGCGGAAGCGCAGGCCCCAGAGCGGTGCGGTGCGGAATTTGTTGGCGGTGGATTGGTCCAGGTATTCGGGCTTGGCGGCTTGGGGGATGCCGTCTCCGGTGCCGACATCGTGCAGCAGGAAGTCGCTGTAGGGATGGATCAC
>JBEKWC010000072.1:0-10573 GCA_049513475.1 Candidatus Sulfotelmatobacter sp.
TCGACCGTAAGCACAACTTTCTTGCGAACCCGTTTCGTCACGCCCTTGATTTCGACTAACTGCATCGGGTTTCTCTGAGTCTCCAAAATTTCCCATTTCATCGCGTACTCAAAAATGCGATGGAGGAGACCCTTTATGTTGGACTTCGTTTTGGGAGAATGCTTCAGCTCCTTCAACCACTGTTCCACCTTGAGGGGCTTTTTCACTTCGGCTTTGTTCGGCGATTGTTCCGATTGTTCTACGGTCGGGAATGTCGGCACGGATTCCGCATTAATTTCGAAAGAGGCTGCCGGCAGCCCGGTGAGCCGAGAGAGATGTTCGCGTAGAACATCGGCTGCGCCACCAGCTTCGGCAATTCGCAAGCGCACGCGTGCCACGGACAAGCGCGCCTTGCTGTCGTCAAGAGCGCTGTCGATTCCTTCTTTAACGCGCTGTGCTACGGCTGATTCCGTTTTGACGGCGGCTGCCTCCGCCTCGCGAAGTCGGGTCGAACGCTCCTCCCATTTCGCCAGTTCGGTATAGCTCAACACGACGTCTTGAATAATCTGATTGCGCTGGTCTTTCGTGCGCAGGTTTGTGACCGCTACCTCCGACTGCGCGGCGCGAATAAAATCCTTCAATGCAGGATTGATGAGTGCCGATTGCGCATTCACGTTAAACAACGAAGGAGCCGCGCCTTCGAGGCTGAGCGGAAATCCGTCAGACCATCCGATCCCCGCTCCTGCGTTCAGTTGCGGGATATAGCTATTGCGCAACTCGCGGTAGCTGGCGGAGGCATGCTGCTGGTCGGCCGACGCGATGCCGATGGTGGTGGCATGCTTTAGCGCGAGTTCCACCGCGCGCTGCAGAGTGACCGTTTCGCCAAGTGAGGCGGCTGGCGCAACGAAAAGAGCCAATAATAACATTGCGGCGACGCGCGTTTTACGCCACGATTTTCTTGTCATCAGTTCCCACCTTCGGAATTCCTAAGAAGATCCCACGGATAATGTGGTGCGAGAGGAATGATACCGCGTGCCGCCGAGAGAAATGGGGGACGACGGCCCGAGAGATTCTCCCAGGACGCAACAACCGCCGAGGATAAATCGATCTTCCGACAGCGTCACAACCAATTCTCTGGAGTCTAAATGCTCCTTGACTATAACGATCATTAAGGTACTATCCGCAGACTACGAGTGCGGTACGCGCCATCTGGGAGTTATCCATGAAAGCTGCAGCAGCCCCAGTATTCTGTTTGATCCTATCGATCCTCGCGGTTCCGGCTCACGCTACAAATGGCGTGACAGCTCAAGGCTTGTCCGCGGAAGATCGAGCGGCTCTCGGCTCAGCGATTTCCGTCCGGCAAGCCCAGTTAGCCGGGAACGACATAAGCCAGAACAGTTACTTTGGATGGTCAGTGGCCACTAGCGGCGACACTGCGGTTGTAGGCGCACCGGGGTATTACGGTTACCAGGGAAACAGCCAGGCCGGCAGTGTCTATGTGTTCGTTAAGCCTGCGACCGGCTGGAAGAACATGATCCAAACCGCCGAACTGTCGCCTTCGCAGAACGCTGCGCTAGGCAACTTTTTCGGCTATGCCGTCGCCATCGCAGATAACACCATTTTCGTGGGTGTCCCTGGGCTCGGCCAGGTTCTAGTCTATGCGAAACCTGCGGGCGGTTGGCAGAACATGACCGAAACCGGGGTTATCCAAGATCAGGCGACACCTTCGGGCGACGGGTTTGGAGTGAGCATAGCCGTTGACGCTTCCGGCGACACGCTCGCCGTCGGTGCGTCCAGTGCTTCCCCGCCCGACGGAACTTTTGCCGGAGCCGCTTACGTTTTCATTAAACCTCCCGGCGGCTGGACCACCACGAACACTCCGAATGGCATGCTCACTGCATCCGACGGCGAGGAAGATGACGGGTTGGCCAACAGCATCGCGGTGAGTGGCGGGACAGTCGTGGTGGGCGCCGCTTTCAAACCAGTATTCGTAAATTACGGCGCAGTCTATGTGTTCGTGAAACCAGCCTCAGGCTGGACGAATATGACCGAAAGCGCGAAGCTCACCGCTTCGACGCAAGCAATGAATGCCGAGCTGGGTACTTCGGTGAGCATTGAGGGCGACACTATTGTCTCTGGCGCGGCCGGTCCGGGACCTGTGGCCGGCAACGCATACATATTCGTAAAGCCCGCAGGAGGCTGGAAAAGCTCGACACAAACCGCCCGGCTTAGCGCCAACCACCAATATGAGGATGCCTTCGGGGCTTCGGTTTCGCTGAGCGGAAACATGCTCGCCGTCGGAGCCTCGGTCGCGAATGTTGGCAGCACCCCAGAGGCAGGTGCAGTCTATCTGTTCTCAAAGCCCACATCGGGCTGGCAGTCGACTTCAAAGTTCGACTATGAGGTTACCGACAAGTACGGAGAAGCATTTGATGGCCTGGGTTACGCGATCGTGCTCAACGGAAATAATCTGATCGCCAGCGCGCCCTTTGCCTACGATTTAGCCGACGTGGGTTTGGTCGATGTTTTCACTCTCGAGCAATAGAGACCTTTAGCTCTTCTAGCATCGCTGTGATATCTGGAGGAAATAACGAATGAACTGCACTCTTTCTCCGTTCGCAAAACGTTGTGCGAAGTTGCTGCTTGTTGGTTTGGCGTTCACCACCTGCGCTGTCGCCGCGAGTCCAAAAAAGAAAATCCTCTACACCTTTACTGGGCAGGCTGATGGCGCCTTTCCTTTCGCAGGCGTGATTGCGGACGCAGAGGGGGTGCTCTACGGCACGACCAACAGCGGCGGCGAGGTTGGCTGCGACGAAGGAGGTCCTTGTGGGGTCGTGTTTTCGCTAACGCCGCCGCAAACCGGCAGATTATGGACGGAGAATCCAATCTACACCTGGAACGACAACGGCCCCAGCAGCCCCCAGACCGGATTGGTTCTTGATAGCAAAGGAAATCTGTATGGCTCCGTGCAAAACTCGATTTACCAACTAGCCCCAAGCCAGAGAAGTTGGACTTACAGCCTCGTGTACACCAACATCGGGAGCCAGTCGCTGAACGATCCGGTCGTGGATGCGGCGGGCAATGTTTACTTCGATGACGGCTACATATATGAATCGACCCCGGGCGCCAATGGAACGTGGACGACGACTACGATCACTTCCACGGACGCTGGTATTGCTTCTCTTGTGATGGACAAGCAAGGACGCCTCTATGGGACCGCCGGCGGCGGCATACCAAACTGCGGCAATCTCAAATTGGGTTGCGGTGTTGTGTTCCAGCTCGTCCCGCAGTCGGGCGGCACATGGCAATACAACATCATCTACGAATTTAAGGGCGAGGGCACGGGCTCTATGACTGGAGACTCCGAAGCATACGGGCTCGCGATCGATAGCCAGGGCAACCTGTATGGCAGCGCTCTCGTGGTGAACACGAAATGTCCAGAGGGCGGCGGCTGTGCGATTGTGTTTGAGTTGTCTCCTCCGGCGGTGGAAGGGGGCGCGTGGACCGAAACTCCCCTGCATGTGTTTAAAGGAGGAAGAGATGGATATTTCTTGTATGGATCGCCCACTGTGGACAGCCATGGGCAGGTATACGGCACCACTAACAAAGGCGGAAGCGGATTTTGCCTGCAAAACGGGGTGGAACTCGGTTGCGGGACAGTTTATCGGCTCACGCCTCCGGCAGTGAGCGGGGGTGAATGGTCCGAAACGCTTTACAGTTTTCAAGGCGGCTCTGACGGATTATTTCCCTACGGGAACGTTCTGGTGGGAAACAAGACGGGGGTTGTCTACGGCACGACCCCGTTCGGCGGCACTTACAACGCTGGCACGGTCTGGGAAATTGTATTTCCCTAAGTGCGTTTGCAGCCAGAGGACGCTAGCGAGTGACGCGCTTTAAGGCGTCCTGCGCCGGGCGGAAGTTGCGAGCGAGAGCAATGGCATCGCGGTATTCGCCGGCTGCGGCCGAGGCGTCGCCTTGTTTCTCGAGTAGCTCGCCGAGCAAGTACTGTGCCTTAAAGACGGGATATTCCTCCACCGTCGTTCCGGAGGATAGGTAGCGACGGACGAGACGGATGGCCAATGGATATTCGTTTCCGGTGCGAAACAACATGTGGGCGGCGTCGACGAGAGCTGCCCAGCCTTGTCTTGTAGCCCCGATTTCGCCTCCTCCAACAGCCACCGCCCCCAATTCGACGCCTATCCCAATGCGATCATCCGAAGGGTTGATGGTAGTGTTGCCTCCAATCGAATCTGTAATTTCTCCCTTTGCCGGCTCGGCTCCTGTGACGCTTCCATCGTTGTGCACCGTTAAAACTGTTTGCGAAGCTGAAACACCTTCTCCCGCCCTAGCTGGGCTGTCCTTAAGCCCAGCCGATGCTCCAATATCCACCGACTTGGAAACGGTAAGAACTGAGTCCTGCGAGGTCTCGATGCTCCCCTTGAACGCAGCACCGATCTTGACCTCTCCCGAAGAGCCAACTTTCGCAGATGCTTCAACGCCCACACCGTTTGTTGCTTTTATGTAGACGGAATTGGCGAAACTCTTCAGGTCGTTCCAGGCAGTTTCCCAGTCCTTTCCGTCAGGATCCACATATCGTAGAGGATTATCTCGGGCGTAGGGGTAGCGATTTAGCCCCTGCGGGTCGAGGAGATGCTTGATCCTGATATTGCCCGGATCCGGCGTCATGAAGCGGCCCATCGTCGAGGCGTAGTGTCTCGCGCCGAAGAAGTCGAGTCCGGTCTCCGCATCGTGTTCTTTGCCGGTAAACCGGTAACGATTCGAATCCCCACTGATGATCGGAATCTCGCCACCGTACGGATAATAATCCGTCTCCTGCAGAATGGTATTGGAAGAGTTGACAACGAGGTTTGTTGATCGCAAGAAGTCATGAAAGTAATAGTGGGGCGAATAGGTCGAGCCGGAAATATCGACGCGATGGTAAATTTGCCCTCGCACCGGACCATACACCGCGGTAGGATTTCCACCTAGATCACTCTCTGCAAGCGTGCCGCCGTCGATCTGCTTCCAGTAGAAAGTGCCAGTGGCATTGCTGGCGCAGGTGCCCGGTTGCGATCCTTCCGTCGGAGCTTCCTTCTTTTCCGGAATCTCCGCGATCAGGGCTTCGGTGGTCAGCATCAGGGACGCAATCGAGCCGGTATGGCGAGCTGTGAAAGGCGCGGTGCTTCGCACCGGAAGAATTTTGCGACATCCCGATAGAGAGTTTCCTTGCCGGGGGAATTAGAACCGCGTGCCCACGATGGATCGCGACAAAGTCAGCATCCGCTTTTTCAAGTCAAAGTCCTGCCACTGCAATGCCCTAATCTCGCTGATGCGCAAACCTAGGCACATGGCAATCATGACCATCACTTGAATGTGGTACGGAAGCTCAGCGAGAAGAGCATGATATTGCTCCACCGTGAGGACGATTTTCTTGCGAATACGTTTCGTGACACCCTTGATCTCTACCAGCTGCATCGGGTTCCGCTGAGTCTCCAGAACTTCCCATTTTATCCTGAAGGTGGACTGGTTGAGTCAACTCTGTGGAGCCGATGGGAGTATCTGCGAGATACCGAAGTTGGTAGCGTCCTGTAAAACGGGCGGGAAACCGGAACTGCGCCTCAGTCGTTCCGCGCTCATTCAGGTGCCCCGAAAAAAGATGTTTCGGCTTACCTGCAGCATCGAGAAGATCGATTCTGACCACCACGCGACCGGAAATCGGGAGGTTGTTTGAATTGGTGACGATGACTCTGACTGCGGCGAGGCTGCCGGATAGATAAGACTGCTGTCCGAGAACACGAATTACTGGTCTTTGCAGGATTTGCGATATCGACTCAATTCCTTCAAGCGCCGACTTGCCCTTGTCGTCATATTCGAAGCGGTAATGAACGCGATGCCAAATCAGGTCTTCCAGCGGGAGAGATTTTGCCAGCTTGATCTCTTCCTTCCAGAACCCCCGTCCTGTCGAGACCGACAGTTGTTGCTCGGCGCGCCCGAGTACTTGGTCATCTGGGTTCAGAACTTCCACGATAAGGCGCCCGTTGCCTGAGCCAGGGGCGCGGTATGGGATCGTCAAGTGCAGCGAGCCATGCGAATAGGTTGCAGCCGGTGAGGCCGAACTTCCTTCCACCCGCTGAAGCTGTACGGTAAGAAGCGCAGTGATCGTCAGAATGGCAACAGCGATGAATGAGGTGAATCTAGTGCTTTGGAACTCCCTTTGGGGATTGTCCATGGCTTCTCCGAACGAACCAAGGCTCGGTCTCCGGGTCCTCGATCAGAGGAACGGAATCGGGCGCCCATCTTGCGAGCTACTGACGTTTGCTGACAAGAGAAGGCTTACAGAAGGCACACTGTTCCTTCCCGTACTGACCAGTCAATATTGACTGACTCCAATTTCACCGCGAAAGTTCCCAACGTAACAGTGCTTGTTGCGACTCCCGTGGCCCTTTTTTCCCCATCCAAGAGGGCAGGACTTGATCAGTCGCACATGCATGTTCGCGATCTTGTCCCGCCTCAGTTGGAAATGGAGAAAGCGTTCCTCCGTTAAGATAACGGAGCGAACGTATGAGGAAGGAACGGAAGCATTTTGCGCCAGAAGAAAAAGTAGCCATCCTGAGGCGGCATCTTGTGGACAAAGTACCGGTTTCGGAGCTGTGTGAAGAACTAGGCCTGCGGCCAACCGTGTTTTACCGCTGGCAGAAGGAACTGTTCGAGAACGGAGCCGCCGCTTTTCAGTCGCAAGAGCGTCCCCACCGCCAAGTGGAGGAGAAGCAGAAACGGATCGAGTTCTTGGAGAAGAAGGTGCAAACCAAGGACGAGGTCCTGGCTGAGCTGATGGCGGAGCACATCGCGCTAAAAAAAAGTCTTGGGGAACTCTAACTGGCATCTGGGTGCCGCATGATGTGCGGGATCTAGTCGTGGATTTCGTCCGGCGTTGGTCGGAGAAGGCCGAGATCGGCGTCGGGCGGTTCATCCCTTGGCTGGGCGTGACCGCCAGCAAGTTCTATGACTGGCGGCAGCGGTACGGGTGCGTCAACGAGCACAACGGTTGGGTTCCCCGCGATTTCTGGTTGGAGTCGTGGGAGAAGGAAGCAATCATCGGGTTCCATTTGAAGAACCCGCTGGAAGGCTATCGGCGACTGACGTTCATGATGCTCGACGCTGACGTTGTGGCCGTCAGCCCGGCAAGCGTTTGGCGAGTGTTGAAGCAAGCTGGATTATTATCCCGGTGGAAGAGCAAACCTTCGCGCAAGGGAACCGGTTTCGAGCAGCCGCTGCAGCCGCATCAGCACTGGCATATCGACGTTTCCTACATCAACTTATGCGGCACTTTCTATTACTTGTGCAGCGTTCTGGATGGCTTCAGTCGCTTCCTCGTGCATTGGGATCTGCGTGAGTCCATGCGAGAAGCTGATGTCGAAGTGATCTTGCAGCGAGCCAAAGAAAAGTACCCGGAGGCGAAGCCGCGAATTATCTCCGACAATGGCCCGCAGTTCATTGCCCGCGACTTCAAGGAGTTCATTCGCATCTCGGGCATGACGCACGTCCGAACCTCCCCTTACTATCCACAGTCCAACGGCAAGATCGAGCGCTGGCACAAATCGCTGAAAAGCGAGTGCATTCGGCCAGGAACGCCGCTGTCGCTGGAAGATGCGCGGCGTCTGGTCGAGGGCTACGTGGAGCATTACAACAACGTCCGTCTGAACAGTGCCATTGGCTACATCACACCGAAGGATATGCTGGTGGGGCGTCAGCAGGAGATCCACGCGGAACGCGACCACAAGTTGGAAGCCGCCAGACAGCAACGCCAGAGTCGCCGCCAGCAAGCCGCGTGAAGAGCGAAGCGGCCAGCCACCGCGATGTCTGACAGCCAAGGAAAGCTATTTTGACCCTCGGTAGAATGAGTGATATTGCGAGCGATATTACGTCACTTAGCAACCGCAGGGCTCGGGTGGATTCGAATGTCTGGATGCATCTGTCTCAAATGGCGTAGGCAGTCTGAGCTGACCTTGGTATGAACCAAGTTCACATACTCTGGATTCAGCCGACAAACAAGTTCCTTTGCGAGAACGTCATCCACGGCCGTTCGGGTCAAAGAGAGAGCTGCCACCTTTCGGACGCCGTTCAGAAGTCGAGAGAGGTCGGAAGGAGTGGCTTTGCTGAGGTGCAAAGCGAGGTGGCCGACGTTTCCCGGAAGTCTGGCTGCACCCAGCACATTGTCAGCAGCGATAATCAAGAAATCCAGTGATCCCGAAATCGACCCGCTAAACGAAATACTCCCCTCCGACCCTAGAGTCAGCGATTTCAATGCTGGTAACCGTTCTAACCACTCCTCCAAGCCACATGGTCTCGGCGGCAGATGCTGTATGTCCAATACTTCTATGGTTGGGAAGACCACAGGATCTTTCAAATTGAAAAGCTCATGGCGTGCGAGGTCAATCCTCAGAACTCGCAGTTTTGGATGCTGACTCAGGGAACGCAGTCCCTCACCATTGATAGGACTCTCTTTCAGTTCAATGATCTCCACATTCTGAAAGATTGGAAGGCTTGCCAATATGCTGTCGTCAAACTGGCTGCCAAAAGCGGTAAGGGACCAGACTTTGCAAATGTGCGGCATTGCCAGTTCAATCTCATCGAGTCCCCAAACGGCGAGACGATGCCAGATGCTGAAAAGATCACCGGCCTTGTATCCAGGTGGTAGCGTAGGGCCGTGAACGCTAAACGGAGCAATCCCTGCTTGCTGGTGGTATAGACGGCTCTCATTAGCTGTGTATCTACCACAGCAAAGGAGCTCCATTACGGTCTCTGAAGCCGTTTGCCCGATGACGGCGATGTCTACCCATTCTGGTACCGTGCCATCTCGCCAAAGCGCTTCGACGACCTCTTCCGCATGACATCTGTGCAATTCGTAGGCTCTTTGAGGGGTGCTGTCCCCAGGATAGACTTTCTGATCGGGACGCAGATTCGAGTCATGAGACTGATTCAGTCGAACGCGGAAAACCAATTTGTCGGACAGGTTCTCCAAAACATACTGTCGCGCGAAGCTCAGCGCCGCAGCTGCTGCAGCATGGAAACGTTCGACAAATATTTCTCGCTCCACGCGGGAAGTCTATCATTTGCGGAACGCGATGGTTGACGTGACAGGCGATTAGACTCACGATTCGGGTCTGGTACGGTTTGGGTTTTGGCGGAATCACGGGCCAATCGGATGTTGAAAAACGGCATCTCGTTGCGGAGCTACAATGATCTTGCCGGACGAAACGGAAGCGGGCACTGCGGGGACGCAACCATGCCGAGGGATAACCCGGTGGGCTCATCGAGCCGATGTTTTGCAGCGCGGGACTTTAACCTCTCGCGCTGCACGTTTGCAGAAACAGTCATCGGACGATAGACCCCATGCCTTGAAAAATCCCCGCCCCGCAGGGGCGGAATCTACACTAACGGAGAACGCCGCTTCTCCATTTCAGGCTGAGCCAAGACAATCTGCTGGTCGCTATCTCGGGAGCTTCCTCCCGAGATTAGTTTTACAGGGCGTCCTGTTCGGCTGAGGAACAAGGAAAACCTTCGCCCCGTCACTGCGTGCGATATCGATCACATTTACAACGTTCGCCCACGCTACGCAGTCGTCTCCTTCGACGTATACAGTCCATTCTCGTCGGACGCTCAGTTCTCTCTTTAAGGCACTGGCAAGGTCATCCCACGCAACCATCTTTGAGTTCACGAATAGTTCTGGTTCCTGACCAAGTCCGGCATCCGTCACCACCACTATCACGGGCTCGGTCCAAGCATCAGGCTTCATCGGCACCGCGCCCGGCTTCGGCAGATGAACCCACAGTCCCCTTGGCGTGTATCGGAAGGCTCCAGTTAGCATCATCATAAGCATCACCAGGATTGCGAACACCATCCCTGCAAGCAATCCGAACGACGGGATGCCCACGATCGGCCGGCGCAAAGGCAACTTCTGTGCCCATTGAAAATGTTGACCTCCGCTCGGTGCGTTTGTAACGATCGCAAACTGCTCAGACTCTCTGAAGACACCACCTCGCCAACCGAGGACGACAAGGCTTAAACCGACCAGAACAAAAGCTCCATCCGTCCACAGCAGCACGCCTGCGTAAAAGCTATCGTCATCTCGGGACGTCACGACCCGCAGCCGTGGACGATTCGCATTTAGGCAACTGGCGTCGGCGAGGACGTGTACGTCCAGATCATAGAATCCCTTCGTAGCGTTGAAACCCTCGAGGTAGCCATCCTGGAGAACCGGGGCGTCCCATTGCGTCTGGACCCGCCCATCTCGATACAGAGTCCAAGTGGTCTTGAGAGTGGAATACGACGAGCACATCGGGTTGAAGTAGGTACTTTGGTCAAAGTCAATCCAGATTGAATATCCCTGTTCAACATTGATCCGGAACGTGCCTGTTCGTAAGTGGCCTGCCGCGAGGGAGACAGGGATATCCACCGGCACGAAGATGCGTGTATCAATCCATCGTTTGACGATGACAAAACTCGTCATTCCCAGTATCGCCAGACCGAGTCCGACTAACGATCTCGCGCGTAAGAGCGGACGGCGCTCAGGATCAGACTTCTTGGTTGCACG
>JBEKWC010000073.1:0-10515 GCA_049513475.1 Candidatus Sulfotelmatobacter sp.
GCGCTCGGCGTCGACGACGCTATTCTTTACAACGATCTGGGAATCTCCTACAGCCGCATCGGGCGCCAGCGGCAAGCCATCGAGAGCTATCGGCACGCTTTGCGCCTCGACCCCAATTTGGCTCAGGCTCACTTAAATCTGGGCTTCGCCTACGAACAACTGAAGCAGACCGGCCTTGCGGAGCAAGAGTATCAGAAGGCTTGCGCGCTCAGCGCCGATCTCTGCGAATTGATCAAGCAACACAGGCGCTAGGGGCAATCAGTGCGAATCCGCTACCGGCTTGCCCTGCGCCTCCAGGCGCTGCAGCGACTGCTTCGCCTGCGCGGTAAAAGGATTGTCGGGGAAGGCGGCAATAAAATCCCGCAACTGCGAGGCCGCGTCCAGCTTGAGCCCCATCTTCAACAGTAGATTGACCAACTGTAATCGGGCTTGCGCCATGAAAGGATCGATTTGAATGGCCCGGCGCAATGCGCTCTCGGCTTCCGGAGTCTTACCCACGCGCAAGTTCAATGACCCCAGCAAGAACTGGCCCAGAGCCGAGTCGGGCTGGCGGCGCAACCCCTCGTCCAGATATTGTTTGGCATCGGCCAGTTGGCCTGAGAGCATGCACACGTTGCTCAAATTGAAATAAGCGGCAGCGTCGCTCTGATTGAGTTCGACCACGCGCAGAAATTCTTTGCGCGCCGCGGGAAAATCCGCCTTGCTCTGGTAGTCCGACCCAAGATTGTTGTGCGCAAAATAATAATCCGGAGCGATGGCCACGGCTTTTTCATAGTGCCGAATCGCCTCATCCCGCTTGCCCGCAGCGTCGGCCTCCTGCCCCTTCTTAAACTCCTTCAGGGCAGACTTAGGAAAGTTGGCCGAGTAGGCGCGGGCATCCATGAGATCGCGATTGGCCCCGGATGCATTGGGCTGCGAGGCTGAATCGCTGACCTCGCTTCGCTTTGGAGCCATGGTAATTTCAACGAAAGTGGTAGGCGCCAACGATGTCGCCGGGATATCGGCCTCTTTGCGGGCAGGTTCATATTGCTGATCATTCACGCTGACCGCGTAGGGCCCAGGCGCGAGACTGTGGAAGCCAAACTGGCCTTGGCCGTCGGTATATGTACTGTCCCGAGGCGCCCCAAGATACTCAAGCGTAACCATGATTCGCTGTGGTGGCACGTCGCCACGCTCGGTGCGAACGCGGCCATTGATCGAGCCAAGGGTCGCCTGTTGAGCAAGCAAAGGCGAATACGCTACGCAGACGAAACACAGGTTAGCTGCCAACGACAGGTAGCAACGGGTCTTAGTGGCGCCTAACATGGACGCTCAAATGAAAACAGAGGACTGGCCGGGCCAGCCCTCTCAGTAGTTGAGCTTTCGTTAGATAAATCTAAATTTAGAAGCTCATTTTCAAGCCAAACTGCAAGTTCCGGGCGTTAAGAGTGGCAGCTGCCTGACCAAACGCTGGATCGTCCAAGCTGTTGTGAGCACCGCCCCCTGTTGCTGCCAGCAGGAAGTTTGCGCGGTTGAAAATGTTGAAGGCCTGGGCTTCGAACTTCAAGTTAAAGCGCTCGGTGAGCTTGAAGTTCTTCGCCAAGGTCATATCAGCGAACCACTGACCCGGACCGACAAACTGGTTGCGTCCAAGGGTTCCGGCGCAGGCCAGGCAGGGCGCGGTCAAAGCCGGTAAGTTAGCTTGGGCAGTCGCCCCACCACCACACGATGAGGCGGCCGGAGCCGAACTGGAGAAGAAATTGAAGCCAGCACCGGGACACCAGCCCGAAGCCCACGTATAGCGACCGGGTTGGAAGTTTGCGACGTTGCTATTCGGCCTGTCGACGCCAGGAGATTGGTTGTCCAGCGTCCATTCGCCACCTATGTTTTCGCAATTGCCGTGGTTAACGTCAGCCGCAGTGCAGGTTGCCGCGGGATTGCTAATTTCGACCAGGCTAGCAGAAGTGTTGCGCGCATACGGCGACCAGTGGGCACCGGTCTGCATCGAGACAATCCCGTTCCAACTCCAGCCACCGACAGCGGCACCAAGCGCGCCATGCAGGTTTTGCCCCGGAAGTTGCCAAACGTAGTTGAGCACCAGGCGCTGGCGGATATCGAAGATCGCATTGCCGCGGTCGAGACCCGGATCGTTGACGTCTGTGCTGTAGCCGTCGCCTCCCGCTGCACCGGCGGCAGTAGTTGCCGCATCATGCCACGACGAGCCGTTGTCAATGGCGTGGCTCCAAGTGTAATTGATATTGAACAAAACGTTGTGGCTCATCTGCCGCTTCAACGCTGCCTGCAGTCCGTTGTAAGCGGAATTGTTGGCATTTTCCCACTGTCGCAAGATGCCGTAGTTGACATTGGGCACGCCTCCCGTGAGTCCGCAAACCGTTCCGTCAATTCGAACATTATTTGTGACGCAAGACCCAACTGGGAGCAGGGCACCATCTTGCCGGTTGATCTGTTGGGCGCGGAACAAGCGGTGACCAACCGTCCCTACCCAGTCCAATTCCAAGGTCATTCGTGGAGCGATTTCGCGCTGCAGGCTCAAGAACTCGTTGTAGACATAAGGATCCTTGATCCCTCCGGGCAGAACGATGCCCGTCAGGAATGCCGTGTCGGGGTTGTTGGCGGCCCAGCCCGAAAGGTTGCCCACCGCTTGCGCACCGGAACCTTGTCCGGGGTTCGTGCCTGGCCCCACGAAGGATGGGGTCGCGCCCGAAGTTTGGCAAGTAGTCGGCGTTGGACATACGGTCGGGCCATAGACGATCTGGTCGCCGGCGCATGGTAATCCGGGAGTGCAGCTAAATGCGAGATTGAAAGAATAATACGGTGGATTCCAGCGAGAATTCGACAACGGGTTATAGAGCGTTCCCTCGTAGGAAATTCCGAAGCCGCCGCGGAATGAGGTCTTGCCGTCTCCGAAGACGTCATAAGCGAAGCCCACGCGCGGACCGAAGTCTTTGTACTGGTTGGGACCAAGACTGTTGGCGGTGGAGAAACCGCCAGGTCCGCAAACTCCAGCCAGGATCGCTTCGTCCGATTGGGGTCCGCCGTTGGGGAAGCAACCGGCGCTCCCGACCGGCGCGTTGGCGCTAGCAACTTGATTCGGAAGGCTGGCCCCAGGCCCCAGCTTGAAGGTTGTGACGAGATCGTTTTCCTCGGTATGCCGTTGGTAGAAATCCCACCTCAGGCCCAAGTTTAAGGTTAAGCGTCTGCTTACCTTCCAATCATCCTGAAAGTACGCTCCCACTTCCCAGTTCCGCCAGTGGCGAATGTTGGTTTGGAGGGCGGCCTGCGGATCCGGGCTAAAGGACGTGCAGGGGTCCGCGGTGCAAAAACCTGGGTTCACGCCTGCAGCCTGCAACCCCGGCGTATCCGCCGCAAAAAACAGCGGGTCTGTAAAACCATAGGAGGGACGGGCCACGTTAAACTCGCTGTTCTCCAGATTGCGCCTGAGATCGGCCCCGATCTTGAAACTGTGGTTACCGTGGTTGATCGAAACCATGTCCCCGTAGCTGTAAACATGATCCTTAAAGAACTGCGGATATCCGTTGTAGGAGCCAAATCCCGCCACTCCGTCATCGAAGCTGACGTCGGGAACTCCCGGATGGTTCGTGTTGATTTCCGTATTGTTCTGGGTATAGCCCAATTTTAATTCGTTCAGAATCTTCGGCGAGAAGGTGTGGACGAAGTTGAACTGACCGTTGGGGAAGTGATCGTTGTTTGGGTTTTTAAAACCACGCGTGCAGTTATCGTTGCAGTTGTTGCCACCGAACTGGTCGGTGTTATGGTCCCAGTTGAACTCGACGAACATGCGATTGTTCGTGTTCCAGTTGTAATCGATCTTTCCCTCGCCCTCATTGCCGTTAAACAGGTTGCCTAAAGACTGAGTCTGAGAGCCAAACACGGCCACACTGCTGTACAAGAATGACGCGGATCGGATGCCGGGGACGAGACCCGTGATTGGAGCCGCTGGAGTGTTGGGGCAGCCGTCGGCATGCATGTTCGCAATGTCCTGGGCGGTAACACCCAAGAGCTTCGTCAGCCTCGCGGCCACTACCGGACCCGGAAAAAGGACGGCGCTAGTAGAAACCGGTGCTGAAGGGCAAAGATACTGCGTGTAGTCGGGAATCCCGGATAAGGTCGTTGGAACAGTCGAATCCAAGGTGGCGCCGGTTTGGGTTCCAGTAACGGCCGGCTGGAAGTTGCTGTAGAGCAGAGCTGCCGTCGAAGTGGGCAGGGCTGTCTCTACGGCCTGCCGAAACTGCGGAGACTCGACTGTGATGGTCGCGGGCGTTCCCGAGGTTAAGAAGCGATCGCCTTGGTAGGAACCGAAGAAGAATAGTTTGTCCTTGATGATCGGGCCACCGATCGTGCCCCCGAACTGATTGAAGTGCAAGGGCAACCGCGCCACGCCCTCCTGATTCAGGAAGTACGGGTTGGCGTCGAAATCGCTGTTGCGCACATATTCCCAGACACTACCGTGGAACGAATTCGTCCCAGACTTCGTGACCAAGTTGTTGACGCTTCCCGCGCTGGACCCGTATTGCGCTGACATATTCAACTGCAGTTGCTGAAACTCCTGCACGGTGTCTTCGATGGGAACGTTGTTCTGCCCGCCGCTGATATCCTTGTTGGAAACACCATTGATCAGAAAACCGTTGAAATCTTCTCGCACTCCATTGACGACAGTGCTATGACCATTCTCGAAATCCACACCCATCACATTGACCGCGCCAGGCACTTGCTGCATGAGGTCATACACATTGCGGCCATTGAGGGGCAGGTTGGCGATTTGGGTGGCATTGACTGTGGTCGAAAGCTTGGACTCTTCCGTATTCACGGCGGAGGCTTCGCCGGTTACCTCCACTACTTCTCGCGCCTGGCCCAATGACATTTTGATGTCGACGCGGGCAATGATGCCTACGTCCAAAGTCACGGCTGCGTTCTCGTAGGTCTTGAAGCCGGAGGCCTCGACCTTGATCCTGTAGACGCCAGCCGGAAGTTCCTTGGCGTCATACACGCCGGAGGAATTCGAAGTTACGGTCACCGAAAGGTTCGTCGCCCGGTTGGTGATGGTTATCTTGGCACTGGGGACGGCTGCGCTAGAGGGATCTGTCACCGTGCCGGAGAATTCGCCGTTCTGGACTTGGGCAAACGCGCTCATCCCCAGCATCGCGACGCACAACGCAACCAGGCAAAATCGAAACTTTGTCATACCTAACCCTCCAGAATTTGGACTCCAACGGAGCTAACCATCGTCCGGCTTAACACAACCCACGTCAACACAGCACATGATCGGTAAACATTTGTAAAATGGGCGCCATTTTGAGGCTTCCCCACTGCCACTGTCAAGCTTTGAGTCCTTGATTCTTTGTGAATAAACAGTCGTCTGTGACTGGCACAACTCCCCAGACACGCTTAGAGAGAACACAAAGCACGTTTCCCGCCAAAGAACTCTGCTTTGCCAATCAATAACTTACGAGCGCTAGTCGTTTCATACTATGAGAAAGTGGAGGGCATCGCAGAGATCCACCGCAATTTGGAATGGGTTCTCTCGGTGTTTTGCTGCACTCCATGCAAACTTTGAATCGAGAAATATCCGGGGCAAAAACTCTTACCGCTGGTTTGAGTTCTTGCGCTTGGGGTGAGGCGGCGATGTCGGCTCCGAGTAAACCCGCTTTGTCACCACGCCGCCTTCCTGAATCACCAATTCCTGATCGGCGCTGTCCGGCCCCAGCGTATCCACCTTGCCCGACGGCCAGTGAATCACGATGGAATCGACCTGCGCCGCCGCGCCAAGCCCAAAATGCAGCCGCGGATCGCTGGCCGATTCGAAACTCGAATTCGTGCGCACCTCTTCACTTTGCCTCAGGCCACCGGCTTTTACCTCAACCCGTGCCCCGAAACCGTCGCGATTCGAGTGCGTCCCCACAGTCTTGATGCGCAACCAATGGCCGCGCTTTGCGGTTTCGTTGCGCAGCAAAAGCGGAGACCCATCGAGCACGCTGACCAGCAGGTCTTCCCTGCCATCATTGAAGAAGTCCGCCGTCGCCGCGCCCCTTGCCACGTAGCGGCGAGCCAGCGCAACTCCCGCTCTCTTGCCGATCTCCTCGAACTTGCCATTCTTCAAATTGCGAAATAGCAGCGGCCGCTCGGCATAGGTCACGCCGAAGGAATGCCCATCCACTTGTGGATTGACATGTCCGTTGGCGACAAAAACATCTTTCCAGCCGTCGTTGTCGAAATCCAGGAACTTGAGTCCGAAGCCAAGAAATGGAAGGCTCACCTGCCCGAAGTTTGCCGGTCCGGCCAGATCAGTAAACTCGCCATCATGATCGTTGTGATAAAGATTATTGGTGTCGTCGGAAAAGTTGGCCTTGGCGATGTCGGGCCAGCCGTCGTTATCGTAGTCGGCGGAGTCGATCCCCATGCCGGCCTGCTCCCGTCCATCGGCACTGTAGGCGACTCCAGCCTGCACACCAACTTCGGTAAAACCGCCCTTGCAGTCCCCGCGGTAGAGAAGGCTTGGAGAGGAATCGTTGGCCACGTACAAATCTTCGCAGCCGTCCATGTCGTAATCCAGCCACAGCACTCCGAGACCGTAATACGAATCGGTATCGATGTTGAGCTTTTCGGTGACGTCGGTAAAAGTGCCGTCGCCGTTATTGTGATAGAGACGGTCGCGCCCGCCCTTTAATCCCCGCGGCCCGCAGGAAACCGGAATGCCGCGATACTGGCAGAAAGGTCCTTGCCCGAACTCCGGCAAGTGCTTGAGGTCGAGATCGACATAATTGGCCACATAGAGATCGAGAAAGCCATCGTTGTCATAATCGCCAAATGCCGCGCTGGTGCCCCATCGTCCCGCGTTGCCCACGCCCGCTTTTGCGGTGACGTCGGTGAAAGCTCCGTCGCCATCGTTGTGATAGAGCACACCTCCATCCAGATAAGTGATGTACAAATCTTCCCAGCCATCGTTGTCATAGTCTCCCACGGCCACGCCGAATCCCCAGCCGCAGTGCGTCAGCCCAGAATTCGCAGTCACATCGGTGAAAGTTCCGTCGTGATTATTGTGATAGAGCTTGCTGGGATTACATTTCTTGTTTTGCAAATCCTCAAGCGTGGAGCCGTTCACCAGAAAAATGTCCATCCACCCGTCGTTGTCATAATCGAAGACGGCGATTCCTCCGCACATCGAATCCATGATGTAACGTTTCTCGCGGCTGCCGCAGGTGAGATGAAAATCGATGCCGGCGGCGTGCGTGACGTCGCCGAAGGAAACCTGAGGCGTAGAGAGCGAAACGGAGAGTTTGGATTTGCCGGGCGGCTTGGACACCGCAGCCGACTCCTGGGAAAACGAAAGCTGAGAAAAAGCCGCGATCAAAAACACGGCCCCGGCAATGGAACCGAAAGGAGCGATTCTCAAAGACCTGAGCTTGCCCATTACTGGATCGGCCCCGTAGCCATGCCCCCGGTCACCGGCTGCTGCTTCTTCAGTGCGGCAAAGGTCTGGAACTCCCGCTGCGCCTCGTCCTTCCGCCCGGCTTTTTCGAGAGCCCGGGCCAACTGATAATGCACGCCAGGGTCGTCCGCCCGCAACGCGATGGCTCGTTGCAAAGCCGCCACCGCACTTTCAGTCTCCCCTTGCATGAGCAGTGCTTTGCCCAGGTCGTAGGCGGCATCGGCATTCTGCGGATCCATTTCGCTGGCTCGCTGTAAATGCTCGATTGCGGATTTGTAATCTCCCGCCGCCAGCAAACAATGGCCGAGTTGATAGAGCGTGGAAAAATCATGGGGCGAACGCTTGATCTCGATCTCGTATTCCGCGATCGCCTCCTGGTTGCGCCCCAGGCTGGCGTAGGCAAAGCCGAGATGATAATGCCCCAGCGGAAGCTCCGGCTCCAGCCGCAGCGCCAGCTTGAACTGCTCGACCGCCTGCTCGCTGCGATTTGTATTCTGATAAGCCCGTCCCAGCAACACGTGAGGCAACGCTGTCTTTGGGTCAAGCTGAACTGCCTTCTCTAACTCAATCGCCGCTGCGGGATACTGATTGTCTGAGAGCAGCACCAGCGCGGTATCGAAATGAATATCCGCCTGTGAGTTCTGGATCTTCTCCGCTTGCCGCAACGTTTCCAGAGCCTCCGCGTTGCGGCCTCGCTTGAAATAAACCAGCCCCAGCCAGTGCAGCAACTGAGGGTCTTGCGGGAATCGCGCGATAGCGGATCGCCCAGTTTGCTCCGCTTCGTCCAGACGATTCTGTTGCAGATAGCTGAGCAAGAGGCCGCGATTGACTTCGAGATTATCCGGAGCCATTTGCCGGGCTCGCTCGAAGTCGCCCGCCGACTGCGAAAAATCGCCGGCATCCAGAGCGCTCTGCCCTTTGCTTATCAGTCCGGCCACCGATTCATTCACGGACTGCGCCCCCGCAATGCAAGCGAACGCCAGCAAAACATATGCCATCGTTCGGAGGGGGATTGGATATCGGAAGGTTGGCATACCGAGAAGCCGGAGCGCGTCTTCGCGCAGTATACATCAGGGTCTCGGCCGGCTTGTGGGGCTACGGAAAAGTCTGTCTGAACTGTTTGGGAAGGGCACGAGTCTCGTGCCGTTACGTCGTCCAAAATCAGTCCGCGCTTCAGCGCCCGCAACATGCTTTTGGCGTATGATGATAGCGCTAAAGAGATCGGCGAGGAGAATTATGATGACCACCTGCCCGATTCGATTGCGCCCTCTGTTTCCAACCTTAACGCTTGCCCTTGCAGCGACTGCTTTCACCGCCTTCGCTCAAGCCCCAGCGCCCTCCACCGAGCCACCCGCCCCCACCATCCGCATCACCACCCACATGGTGCTGGTCGATGTCGTGGTCACGGACAGACAAGGCAAAGCGGTGCCCGGCCTTCGCCCTGAAGATTTCGTGGTGGAGGAAAACGGCAAAGTCCAGAAGATTGCTGACTTGATCACACCCGCCGAAAACGCGCCTCACGCCCCCGCGCAATTGCCGCCTGGAATCTATTCGAATAAGCCACAGTATCGCTCTACCGGCGGTCCGATTACCGTGATGTTGCTCGATGCTCTCAACACGCCCTATACCGATCAAGCTTATGCCCGCGGTCAAATGCTGCGCTTTCTTAAGGAGCAGTTCAAGCCCGGCGAGCGCATGGCGGTGTTCACGCTGACGGGTCCGCTTAACGAACTGCAAGACTTTACCGGCGATCCCCAAATCTTGTACGCGGCCTTGCAGAGTTACAAGCCGCTGGAGGGGGCATTTACTCCAAATCCTATTCGCACGATAGGCACGGACGCGGGTCCCGTCGAGGGCAGCTCAGGTCCCGTCACGGCGGGAGCAACGGTCAGTAGCCTCGATGCCAGCTCGCTTCCGGTGAGTGATGGAACCACTATGGGGGCTTCCGCGGCCCAGGCCGCAGCCTCGCTCCGTTCCTTCGAATCCGTTGGGTCTCAGTACGCCAAAGACGAACGGGCCGTTCTGACCCTGAACGCGTTGAACAGCCTGGCGCGAATCCTGGGTGGATTACCGGGAAGAAAGAATCTGATTTGGGTCACCGGCGATCTCCCTTTTGCCTTCGTTCCCGAAGAGCAAACTGTCTCGAAAGCGGAGTTGGCAGAAGAGCTCCCGACCTTAAACACCAAGCGGGTCGGTGAACACTCGGCAGGCAACTATGCCTCGACTTTCCGGGAGTTGCACGCGGAGGAAATTCGCGAAACCGGCGCCAGACTCTCAAGCGCGCAGGTTGCCGTCTATCCCGTCGATGCCCGTGGGCTATCGCTATCGCTCGCCACCGACTCCCAGGAAACCATGCGAGAAGTCGCCCGCGAGACCGGCGGCCGCGCCTATGTTAACCAGAATGAAATCAAAGTCGGAGTAGAGCGCGCTTTCCAGGACGATCTCGCCGCCTACACGATTGGCTACTATCCCGATAACAAGAAATACGACGGAAAGTACCGGCAGATTAAAGTGAAAGTAAAGCGTGACGGACTGGAAGTACAGAGCCGCCGCGGCTACTACGCCATCGATCCCACCCAGACCAAGGGCTACAACCCGCAAGCCGAAGTCGTCTCCGCGCTGGGAGAGGATGTTCCTTCCACGCTGGTCGCCTTCAGTGCCCAAGTCAAACCGCCGTCTGCGAACTCCATCAAAGACAAGATAGGAGTTACCTTCCTGGTAGATGCCAACACTCTTTCCGCGGAAGACGCAAACGGCGGCAAGCATTTGAACGTAGCCATGTACGCCACGCTCTACTCGCCAGCGGGCAAGATTTTGGCCAATCGAAGCCAGAAGGTAGACCAAGCCTTCGATGCCGCTACCTATCAGAAGATTTTGCAGCAAGGCTTAATGCTGCACATGGACCTCGATCCCCAGCCCGGAAATAATCAGTTGCGCTTGGCCGTACAAGATGGCCGCACCGGCCTTGTGGGAACGATCGACGCGCCCGCGCCTCAATAGTTACTGAAACTTGTATCCCGGCTTAAGCTCGCACCGAAAAACCCGGGTCTGATCCGGATTCGCGCGCG
>JBEKWC010000074.1:0-11045 GCA_049513475.1 Candidatus Sulfotelmatobacter sp.
GTGTTGATGAAGTAAGTTCCGCTGGCGATGGCGCTGTTGTTGTCGCCCGCCAGGACTGCGATCGCCTGGATGGAGGTGGTCGCGCTCACCGGAATGGGAGTGCCGTACACCGGAGAATTGGGAGTCGGCGGGGTTCCGTTCGTGGTGTAGTGAATGACCGCGCCGCTGGTAGTGTCGAACAAACTTACAGGCTGGGCCGAACCGTAAGCTCCCGGCGCGGGGCTGAACGTCGGCGTCGCCACTACAGTAGCGGTGCCGATGGGGCCGTAGGTGGAAACGCCGGAGCAAGCCTGATTGCCCCCTCCGCCCTCTTCATAGGTGAAAGAGATTTCGGCAGTATCATTCTCGATCACGCCGGTGACAGAGTATTGCGCAAAACTACCAGCGAGACTGCCGGAGAAAGTACCGTCGGAGTTGACCGCGTATGAGCCTGTGGTCCCAAAGTCTCCCTCATAAGAGCCGTTGTTGCTGTAGGCGAGTGCGATCGCAGTAATATCGCCCAGGCCATCGAAGGTCACATAATTGAGGCCGAGTTGTCCGGTATTTGAACAGAGCACCGCATAGGTACCACTGAGGCTCGAATTGCTGTAGGTTTGGCCGTTGGCCAGAACCTGGCTTTGTAGGTCGACAGTGGCTTCCGCTAGATCGTCCGTTTCAATTCCGTCGGCTTCGTTGCCCCCTTCGCTGACGCCAACGTTAAAAGTTTCCGCCGAGGATTGTCCTGCAAGGTCCATGGTGATGTCCTGCAAGGTCCATGGTGATCGTAACCGTACTGTTGCCATTCACAACATACGATCCAGTCACCTGGCTATTGGTATAAACGCTGTTCAGGCCGCCATTCACCTCGCCGCTTAACGAGCCGCCGTTGAAGTTCAGCACTCCGCTCAGGAACTGCTCCCCCTCGCCGGTGGTCGCGGGTCCGGCAACCAAAATCCCGTAGGAGCCGGAAAGAGTCGTGCCGGTAGATTTCTTGCCTGAACAGGAGTTCACCCCGCCGAAACCGGTATTCTCATAGATGTACTCGACCTCGTTATTACCATTATCGAGTACGCCATAGAACGGGACCGTGCCACCCCCGAACAGCACGCTGCCCTGAAAGGTTCCGTCCGAGTTCACCGTATAACTTCCGGTGTACGGAGTATTTGTGGTCACGGCCCCAGTGTTGTATTCAGAATCCACTCCGGTGATGTTGCCATCGAAAGTTTGATAGTTGAGGTCGGTGCCGGATCCCACGCAGGCCACTGCGTAGGTGCCGGTGAGGCTCGCGGTGGTGAACCCTCCCGCCGCACTGAGGAACTGCGACTGCAGATCGATGAACGCGGAGGCGCCATCGGTCTCGATGCCGACGGCTTCGTTGCCCGATTGGCTGACCCCTACGATGTAAGTTTGCGGCGTAGACTGGCCGGAGAGATTCAGCGTGACGTTGTACGTGCCATCCCCGTTCGAGCCATAAGTACCGGTTACGCTGGCTTGGGCGAAGTTGCCGCCAATTCCGCCAAAGGTGTTGGTACCCGTAATTCCGCAGGCGCCATTGAAGTTCAACGCGCCGACCAGGTACTTTCCACCGCTGCCGGAGTAAGAGCCCACCAGCATGCCATACCAACCGGAGAGCGCTGCGCCGCCCGTGCAGGTCGGCGGTTGCTGCGCGACTGCAGAGGGAGCCATGGACAACACGATTGCCATAACTGCCATGACGACAAATAGAGCGGAGCGCGAAATGAGCCTTTTCATATGCAAACAGTTCTCTCTCTTTTAGGTTGTTTGGTCTGGCTGTTCTTGGGGGGGACTGCCAAGTAGAAGTTGTACAGTAAAGCAGACGGGAATGAACGTCAAGCAAACCTTTGCATAACCCAGCGGAGTCTTTTTTCCCCAAGCTTTTCTTCTTAGGAAGTTTCGTTCACGAGAGTTGAAATGACCGTGGCGAGGCCATCGAACTGCGTGGTCATCATCCCCAAATGATCGCCCGGAACGCTGCGGAGCGCGAACTGGCGGGCGAGATGCGACCAAACTGGGGTGGGATCGGCGGGGAAATCGGTGGGAATCGCAGCGCGAACAAATTCGATCTTGCCGGGATACAAACGCGGTCGATAATTCTCCAAAGCGCGATAAGAGGCGTCGCGGAACTCGAGCTGCGCGGCCGTGCGGGGGGCCTCGACAATGGTTTCATACGGCGGGGCCACGCCCAGCCATCGCAGCCTGCGCCCGATCCTGCGCCAGGTCTGCCGCGCTCCCAGCTTCATCCTCTGACCTCGTGAGAGGCGGCTGATGTGGGGGTAGGAATCGAGCATGGCGAGCAGTCCGACCTTTTCCCCGCCAGCGACTAATTGCTGCGCCATCTCCAGCGTAACCAGGCCTCCCAGAGAAAATCCGACCAGCGAATAGGGCCCTTGGGGTTGCAGTTGACGGACCGAATCGAGAGAGTATCGGGCCATATCCTCGATGCGCTCGAAGGGGGGCTCGGCGCCGTCGATTCCCTTCGATTGCATACCGTAGATCGCACGCGGGGTTTGCATGTGCTTCACCACCTGATAAAAGTCCATCACACTGCCGCCCAGGCCGTGGGCGATAAAAACCGGCGGCTCCGTACCAGCTTTCAATTGCACCAGCGGTGGAACCCGCGGTGTCGTCGGCTGCTCCAGCAGCGCAGCCAGAGCTGTAATCGTGGGCGCATGGTAGATCATCACGGGCGGCAACTCGCGCCCGCATGCCCGCACAATTTCGTGGAACAGCTCGAGCGCCAGCGCCGAATCTCCGCCCAGCTCGAAGAAGTTGTCGTCGGCGCCAACGGAGGGAAGCCGCAGTGTGCGCTGCCAAATGACGGTCAGCACATCCAGCATTGCGGACGTTGGCACGGGGTTCACGCTGAGGCTCCGCGGGTGAATGCCAAGGTCAGCGGCAAAGCGAAATGCCCAGCACGTTGTATGTGTGCGCCGATCATGAGTGCGCGAACGTCCAGTAAAGTTCCCGTGCCTTGCTATACAGAGCGCCGAAGGGGAGCGTTCGATCGCCGATGCGGGTGGCCGGGACTACTTTCGAATAATTTCCCGTGGCGAAGATTTCATCGGCGGTTTCGAAGTCGGAATATTGCAGCGTTTTTTCGATCACGGTCACGCCGCTTTGCCGAAGCAATCCGATCACACGCTGGCGGGTGATGCCGGCAAGAAAAGTTCCGTTCGGCACCGGGGTGAAAACCACTCCGTCTTTCGCCATGAAAATATTCGAGGTGGCCAACTCGGCGACATTGCCCAGCATGTCACAAACAATCGCGTTGTCGAAGCCTCGGGCTTTGGCCTCGAAGAGCGAACGGGAGTTGTTGGGATAAAGGCATCCTGCCTTGGCATCGACGGGCATGCTCTCGAGCGTAGGCCGGCGAAAGGGAGAAAGCGTGATGGAGAAGCCTTTGGGCATGCGCATGGCCGCTTCGTAGATGCAGAGGCACCACTGCGTCGACTCCGGATCATGAGCCTGCACCCAGGGGCCTTCTTTTTCCGCCCAATACATGGGCCGGATGTAGAGTGCGGCGTCTTTCTCGAAGCGGGAGATGCCTTCGCGGGCGAGCTTGACCCAGGTTTCGGTCGAGACGCCGGGCTTCAGAAATAGTTTCTTTGCGGAATCGTTGACTCGGGCGCAGTGCAGATCCAGATCAGGAGTTACGCCTTCGAAGGCCCGGGCGCCGTCGAAGACGATCGAGCACAGCCAGGCCGCGTGAGTGCGCGGGCCCATGATCGCGACGTTGCCCTCATGCCATTCACCTTCAAAGAAGGTCCAGGTCTTGGACCATCCCGTTCCTACAACCACTCCGTGCCTCGCTTTCTCAGGGGGACGCGCTAACGCGCTCACCCAAAACGGCGCTACCGGCAAAAGGGGAAGGAACGACTAAATACAGCAGCGGATTTCCCGCAAGCTGCCGCGAAGTCCCGCTGTTTTTCTGAATTCTAGCTACGTTACGCCAACTTAATTTATGGAGTCAACGGCACTAGTGTGCCCGCCTTCTAGAAGCCTTTAGTGCAGATTGTTCTGTAGATCTCCGGCGTTTGCAATTGCCCGGTCCATAACCTGGGTGAGGGCGTGGCCAAGATGCTCGACGAAGGGCTCGAGCAGCATGCTGGCCGGATACACTGGCAGCACAATCACCTCTTGCCCACCCTCTGCCAAGCGCTCCCATTTCAACTCGGGCTTGTCAAATATCCGATACTGCTTCGCCGGGCGGAAGTCGGTGAGGATCCCGGAGTAGGGCTTTGGCTCATAGCGCCAGCAGGCGGCGTCATTGGTCCTCCAAATCCTACCTAGAATTACCGCGGTGGAGGAAGCGATGGTTGGGCTGGCGCTAAACTTGGCCACAAGCATTCCTCGCCACACCGGAATCCGGCTGCGCAGGATCGCCATCTTTTCGCTCAGGAACTTGGACATCCCGCGAAAATCAAGGCTGAGGAAGCTGGCAGTATGGAAGACCAGGCGCTGGAAGGCGTAGTTGCTCTTGCTCCACAATGTAACAGGGATCTTCGACCAGTTCATGGTGTCAAACAGGGCGAGCAGCGCGACGCTCTCGCCTTGCGCGCGAAGCTGCTGGGCAGCCTCGTAGGCCAGCGTGCCTCCACCGCAGTAGCCGGCAAGAAAATAGGGACCAAGCGGTTGGACTCGGCGTATTTCTTTGACGTAGAGCGCAGCCATATCTTCAACCGCGGTCAGTGGCGGGAGGCTTCCGTCCAAGCCCTGCGCCTGTAAGCCGTAAACCGGCTGGTTCGGACCGAGACGAAGCGCCAGATCGCGATAGATCAGGACATTCCCCCCGGCTCCATGGAAACAGAACAGCCGAGGCCGTGATCCTTCGGGCTGAATTGCTACCAGGGGCGACCAACCTGAGGAGTCGGTTTCGCCGCGAATCACCCGGGCGAGCTCCTCGATGGTGGGAGTTTCGTAGAGCGTGGCCAGCGGCAACTTGACGCCGAAGATCTTCTCGATCTCGGCAAACATCCGAACTGCGAGCGATGAATCTCCGCCCAGGTCGAAAAAGTTCTGATCTACCGCGATCGATTCCAAACCGAGAACTTTTTGCCAAACATCCGCGAGTCGGCTCTCTGTCTCGTCCCGGAGCTGGGTAACCTGTAAATTCATCGATGCAATTTCCTGCGATTCCCCTCGACCCTGCTCACCCCTCGTAACCAGACGCATTGCCGCCATTGTACAGTCGAAAGCGAGGCGTTCCTACTAGGGAAAGGAAGCTCGGATACCCTAGTATGACAACGAATTTCACAGGAAGAAAGATTACGGGAGTTTTTTTGAAGGGTTTGGCTTGAGCGGCATTTTCGAGGGAGCTGAGCCGTAAACTCGGGATCATGCGGGATGATCCCGAACTGTGGAAAATTTGAACGGCCTAATTTGTGTTCAGCATTCCATGGAGCGAGCTCGAGAGGAAAAACTAGCGCTTACATCGTAATCTTGAATACGACGCCGGCGCCGTTGTTGCCGCCGAGGTTTGTGGTCCCGTAAAGGTTCCCAGCCTTGTCGTTGGCCAGATTGCTGAAGGAGAACAGACCATCGTCGCCGCCGGTGAACACATAGAGTGAGTTATAAGTCCAGGTGCTACCCGACTTCGTTAATTCGTACACAGTTCCGGCGTCGTTCGAGCCATCGCAGTGGGTGGTCCCGTAAATCTTGCTTCCCGAGGCGACCAGCAGATTGCGGAAAGTACCGGAGATACCCCAGCCGGGGAGGGAATAAATGACAGCGAACTTCCAAACTCCGGCGGTTTCTTTCAGCTCGAAAATCGTGCCGCCCCCGCCACCGCCAGGACCGCCGTCAGTCGCGGCGCCAAAAAAGGTGTTCGTGCTGTAAAACGTCAAGCCGGCATACGGAACGCCGCCATCGTTGCCC
Source organism: Candidatus Sulfotelmatobacter sp. (assembly GCA_049513475.1). GTDB lineage: Bacteria > Acidobacteriota > Terriglobia > Terriglobales > Acidobacteriaceae > Sulfotelmatobacter. Next base: position 5,875 of record JBEKWC010000074.1, read on the forward strand.
AGTTCGAAGTGATGAAGCACGTTTTCTGTCCAGCCGGAACCTGAATTTTGAAGCTGGTAGACGGTGCCGTAACCATAATTGCCGCCTGCCGCGGTCGTGCCGTAGAGGTTGCCGGAGTTGTCGAAAGTAACGCCCGCAACCGGGTCGCTCCCATCTCCCGTGAATTGGCCAAAGCTGTAGAGCAACTGTTCCGTCCAGGCTCCGCCAGACACGGTTGGGGCTAGCAGTTCGAAAACCGTTCCATTCCCGTTGGTACCACCGTCCGTCGTCGTGCCGTAGAGGTTCCCGCTCTTATCGAGGGTCAGACCCGCCACGGGATTGGCCCCGTCCAAGTTGCCGGCAAAGCTGTAAAGCACTGTCTCCACGCCCTTGCTCGTGACCTTGAAAACGGTTCCGGCGTTCGAAGCTCCACCCGAGTTAGTCGTGCCATAAAGGTCGCCGGCGGGATCCCGCACCAAACGTCCCTGGGGATTGGCTCCGTCCGCTCCTCCTGCGAAGTTGTGCAGCGTGGTTTGCGTGCCGGTCGCGCTCAATTTAAAGACCACGCCAGCACCGACCCTCCCGCCGCTGTTTGTCACGCCGTAGAGATTTCCTGCGCTATCGGCGATTAAGCCTGAAAGAGGATTGCCGCCGTCACCTCGGCCGGTGAAGTTGTAGAACACGCCGAAGGTTTGAGCTTGAGCGGAGGGCGCCGTGACTGCAATGATAGCGATGCTCAGGGTAAACACAATAAAGTTGATAGCCTTAGTGGACTTGTGAATGGGGGGCTTCACGGTGGTTTACGCTCCTTTGGAGTTCGGCTTGGCGCGCTGGATAAGTGGCTCTATGGGCTGACTAGAGCCAATCGCGCTCGAAGTGTTGGAAGCTTCCCATGTGCTTGCCGCCCTGTCAAGACGCGAGGGCTTGCACACCGGGGGAATCTTGCCAAAACGGGAAGGTTTATGATAGTCCTCTAACATCACATCGGCAGCAAAATATCGGCAATGCGCTCGGCGCTGCGTCCGTCCCAGAGAGGAAGAGTTTGAGCCCTCTTACTCTTTCCAGTAAAAATGTTTACTAATTCTGCAACTAACCGTTCCCGATCGTCGCCCACCAGAATATTCGTACCCGCCGTCACGGTGATGGGCCGCTCCGTGTTAGTCCTTAAGGTCAGACAAGGAACTCCCAGGTAAGTGGTCTCCTCCTGAATTCCTCCGGAGTCAGTGATCACGACTGCGGCGCGGCTTTGCAAGGCCAGGAACTCGATGTAGGGCACAGGTTCGAGCAGTCGCAAGTTTCGGCAGGTTAGGTTGAACTCAGAAATGCGCTGCCGGGTTCGCGGATGAACCGTAAAGATGACGTTGAGCTTCTCACTCATGCGCGTCAGGGTTTCTAATATATCTCGCAGATTGTCGATGTTATCGACGTTCGAGGGCCGGTGCAGAGTCACGAGCGCGAAGGGTTCAGGGATTCCATTCCTGGCGCAGCTCTTGGCCGCGGGCAAGAGGCGTATGAGCGAGTCAATCATCACGTTGCCTACGAAGTGGATGCGTTCTTTCGGCACGCCCTCGCGCAACAGATTTGCGTCCCCATCTTCTGAAGGAGTGAACAGCAGCTCGGAGAGTTGATCGGTAACGACCCGGTTGATTTCTTCCGGCATGGTTCGGTCGAAGGAGCGCAGTCCAGCTTCGACGTGGCCAACTCGAATTCCAAGCTTAGAACAAACTAAGGCGGCGGCGACGGTGGAGTTTACGTCTCCGTAAACAAGAACCAGGTCCGGCTTTCGCCCGACAACAACCGGTTCGAATCTGCGCATGATTTCCGCGGTTTGCCAGGCGTGGCTGCCGGAGCCCACGTCGAGGTTGACGTCGGGATCTGGAATCGCCAACTGGGCGAAGAATACATCCGACATATTGCGGTCATAGTGCTGCCCGGTATGCACCAAGGTTTGGCGCGCGCCGCGCTGGGCGAGAGCGCGCAGGACGGGGGCCGCCTTTACAAAATTTGGGCGCGCTCCAACCACGTGAAGAACATGATTCATCCGGTTTCGGCAGTCGAGACTCAAATTGATAGAAATAAATTTGCGCGAATTCTGTCAACTGAATAAACTCAGGCAAACACGAGTATAGGACAAAGCGATAACCTGCCTCGGCACGAGGGAAAACATGCAACTTCGCATTCGAATTTCCGCGCTCGCAGTGGGCTTGCTTTTCGGCGCATGGCATATGCTGGCGCAGCAACCCAGCCAGATTCCCACTGCTACGGAAGGCGACTACATTGTGCGCGATTTTCATTTCGAGTCGGGCGAGACCCTACCTGAACTGCGCATCCACTATGCGACCTTGGGAAAGCCGACGCGCGATGCGCAGGGCCGGGTGACGAACGCTGTGTTGCTGTTGCACGGAACCAGCGGCGCCGGCACTCAGTTTCTGGCACCGCAATTTGCAGGCGTACTCTTCGGGCCGGGACAACTGCTCGACGTCACACGCTACTACGTGATTCTGCCGGATAACATTGGCCACGGAAAATCCAGCAAGCCGAGTGACGGCATGCGGGCTCACTTTCCGCAATATGACTATAACGATATGGTTGCGGCGCAGCAGGATTTACTGGAAAAAGGATTGGGCGTGAATCATCTCCGCCTGATTCTCGGGACGTCGATGGGCTGCATGCACTCCTGGATGTGGGGAGAACAACATCCCGACTTTATGGACGCTCTGATGCCTTTGGCGTGCCAACCGGTGCAGATCGCGGGACGAAACCGCCTCTGGCGCAAGCTGGTGATCGATGGCATTCACGACGATCCCGAGTGGAAGAACGGAGACTATACGGCGGAGCCCCGCACCGGGTTGGAAATTGCGGCGGAGATGTTCTTCATCGCCGGAGGCGCGGCTTTGCCTCTGCAACAAACCTTGCCCACACGCTCCGCCGCCGACGAAGCTGACGACGTCTTCGCGAAGCGTTTTATCGCAGCGCACGACGCCAACGATCTGCTTTACGCCGTGAGAGCTTCCTGGAACTACGACCCTTCACGTCAGCTCGAGAAAATCACGGTGCCGGTTATGTTCGTAAATTCAGCGGATGATTTCATAAATCCTCCGGAACTCGGAATTGCCGAAGGCGAAATTAAACGAGTGAAGAGAGGCAAGTTTGTTTTGATTCCAATGTCTGAGCAAGGCCACGGCCATGGCACTCACACTTGGGCGGCGTTTTGGCAGCAGTATCTGAAGCAATTGCTGGAAGAGTCGAAGTAAGTGGAGGCTGTGTCGACGTCAAAGCTAAAGTAGCCTGGCCGTTCGCTTATGCGAGTCGCCGCAGCTTAGTTACCCTGCCCGACTCTACCCACTCCACTACAAAGATGTTGCCTTCGTGATCAAAGCAAGCGCCATGAGGACAAACGAACCGGCCGGGCACAAAGGTTCCGGGCTGCTGGTTACGAACCGCACTCCAATTTTGAGTGGAGTATTCGCCTTCTCCGAGGCTGGCGGCCACGTTGTTGTTTCGATTGAGAATTATCACCTTACTCAAGAGATCGGGGATTACAACCTCTCCGTTGCGCTCATGTAGATTGCAGGGCATCTTCGACGTGCCCAAAATCGAATCCAGGTGCTTACCCTCGAGCGTGAAGCGCTGCAGTCGGCTGTTGCCGCGGTCCGTCACCACCAGCAGAGGAGTTTCTGCGCGCGTATCCACCCACAGGCCGTGCGGGCAGTCGAGTTGGTCGTCACCCTTTCCGAAGCTGCCGAAGGTGCGAATGAACTGCGCCTCGTGGCTGTATTGATTGATAAAGCTTGACCCGTAACCATCGCCTACGTAGATGTCACCGTTGGGAGCTATGGCTACATTGGTGGGCCGGTAGAGTGGGGACGAATTTCGATCTTTGGATTTGTACGCTTCCGATTCCGCCGGATAGCCCACAGTAAATACTTCTTCTCCCTTTAAAGTGCGTTTGGTTACAATCCCGTGCTGAAAATCGCAAAGGTACAGGAAGTCTTCGCTGCCTTCCTTATGGAGCGTGAGGCCGTGCGCTCCACCTTTAAATTGCCGTCCCCAGGAACGAACGAACTTCCCTTTGAGATCGAAGACCACCATGGTATCGAGGCTTTCGCTAGTGGCATGAACAGTGTGGTGAATGTAGATATTGCCCTGCGAATCTTCGCAGACTCCGTGGGTGTTGCCATATTTGATGGTGCGCGGCAGTTCGCCCCAATCGTGAATGGCCTCGTAGCGATAGTCGCCCTGGCCGAGGATGGGCGCTTTAACTCCGGCTTTGTCGGTGGCGCCGAAGAACGCGGGAGCGAAGGCCGCGGCAGCGGCAGAAGTGACAAAACTGCGGCGCGTGACTGGCATAATGGGGCTTCTCACTTCTGCGCCACCGCGGATTTTTCGTCGACGAGTTTGGGATCGGCGAATTGCAACCAGAATCCCATCATCTCTTCGTCGCTGGGCTCACCCCAGCGAATCGCCTTCGCGGGATCGGGATTCTGCGCGTTGTCGAAGGAGTTGTCGAAGTAGGCGGTAGTTACAAGCTTTGTACCTTTGGGCAGAAGGAACTGCTGTTTCAGGAAGTAAGTCTCCTGCCAGCGAAAGTCATAGTGCGGCACATTCAGGATTACTTCGTGACGGCCATCGGGATAGATAGCTTCCGTCGTCATACTCTTGCCGCGAAAATGCATGTGAGCCGTGTAAGCCAGTACAGTCACATCCTTGGGCAAGGTATAACAGGAAGTAACTCGGTGATTGCCATCGTTGGGCGGAATCAGGAATAAGTTATTCCAGATTTCGTACTGTGCGATCTCGTGCTTCACCGGCTCCTTGGCAAAGACGAGGCCAATGCTAGTGCGATCCTTCACGTCGTCGCCAGTATGGTTGCTGTAGTGAACCTGAAACTGCAAATACGAGCCCACTGGAAGCCTGAGCGCATATCCCGCGGGACGAGTTTCCGCTAAATGGCCGGGCAAGTAGATTCCGGGTACGATGTTCAAATATCCCGAGGACATGCCCGGCATTCCGCCGCCATCGGGCGTAGAGCAGCCATCGTCCACTACGGGCGCGTCTGGCCGCATGTGCAACACCTTGCCGGTGCGGTAGTGGTATTTGTCGACCCCGGCATCGGCTTTGCCGTGCTCGGCGACTTCTTTCGCAACTTTGTCGGCCGCAATCACCGACACCGTGGCGTGGTGCACCACTCG
>JBEKWC010000075.1:0-9525 GCA_049513475.1 Candidatus Sulfotelmatobacter sp.
GGCACCTTCGCCGACACGGCCGATAAGACTTTCGCGGCCCCGTTTATCAACCCCACAGGTTCCACTTCCACGGTGCAGAGTCTGATCAACGCCATCAATTCCGACTCTGTCGTCGGGGCCAAGGCGGCTTTGGTCAATGGCCAACTGCAAGTTACCGATCCTTTCGATCGGGGCGATCTGGCCGTCACCACCACCGATACGGTTCTGGGAGCAGTGGTTTCAGGCGCTCAAACCGCCTTCCCCAATACCACCATCGGGTCATCGGCCCCTAACGCCAATGAGTTGGTCAGCAACGCCGGGACAAGCGGCACTCCGTTGACCGCCACCACCACATTGGCGGCCGGCACCGTTACCAGCTTCACGTCCGGGGGCAAAACCTTTACCTATACCGCACCGACCGGGGGTTCCACGATCGGGGCCCTCATCAGCGCAATTGACAACCCTCTCACCGACCCGGCAAACCTTCAGGCTTACATCGGAACCGTCGGTTCCGCTGCCGGGCAGTTGGTTGTAGTCGATCCGCTGGGGAATAACGATCTCGCCGTAGGTCCAACCAATGCCAACACTGCACTGGGGACGTTCAGCAATCCCGTAACCACCGCCTCGCCAACCACCAACATTTTCCTGAGCGATTCCACCGCCGTCGGCTCCAGCGAGATCGCGGTAACCATTGGCTCTTTGAACACCGCCTCCATTACCAACGGCAGCGGCACCAGCGGCGTCAACCTTGCCGGCACCGACTTGAACACCCAGGGAGATGCGCAAGCCGCCCTGATTCAGATCGGTGACGCCATCGCCAATATCGCCAGTGTGCGCGGCACCCTGGGCGCAGTGGTCAACCGGCTGACCGCAGCCGGCAACGTCCTCAACAGCCAGGTCTTAAACCTGACAGCCGCGGAGAGCACGATCACTTCCGCCGACATTCCAACTGTGGTGGCGAACCTTACCAGTGAATCCATCTTGGAACAGACTGGTATCTCCGCCCTCGCCCAGGCTAACCAGCAACAGCAACTCGTACTGAAACTGTTGCAGTAACTCATCTCGGAAGGAGGCGGTCAAGCCTACTTCCTTCCGGCGCAAGCTCGGGAGGCCCGAACCATGAGCGTCGGTCCCGCAGTCAGGATTCCTGCTTCGGCTGAGACTCAAGCCGAATCGGAAGAAGTGCGCGCGGTCGCTCCAGTTCCCAGTTCAGGAGAAGACTCATACGGGAAAACCGTTGGGCCAGAAAACGCTCCCGCAGTGGCGGCGGATCCCCAAGATGAAGTCAGAGTGCAAATAGAGCCCCCGGCAGAGATCGCAGTTTACCAGTTCGCGAGTCGAGATGGCAGCCTGATTGTGCAGGTGCCCAGCGAACAAATGCTCAACATCGCACGTGATATTTCTCAGAAACTGGCCCAAGAGGGAATAACCGAAAAACCCGCCGTGATTGAAGGAGGAAAAGACCATGGGCATTAGTTTAAACCCCGCCACCATCCTCTCCGGACAAGGCCTTAATGTGACTTCCGTTGTATCCCAGACTATCGCTTCGGAGTCCGGCCCGCTGACGGTATGGTCGCAGCAGCAAACCACGATCGCGTCAGAAAACGGGGCACTGGACGGGATAAACAACGATCTTACGAACCTGCAGACAGCTGTCCAGGCCCTGGCAGAGCCGGACGCCGCGTTCGGCTCCCAGACGGCGACAACCTCCGACAGTAATGTGGTAACCGCGAGTTCTGACGGCACCGCCGTTGCCGGTACTCACGACATTGTGGTGACCAGTGTGGCTACGACGGGTACGCTGTACACGGAGCCTATCGCCGCCGGAGCGAATACCTCCTTTCTGGCCAACGGGCAAACCACGGGCGATGTTCAGTTGCGGGTAGGCGGAACAACCGGCAAAACATACGATATTCCGATCACTGCGGGCAGCAACGACACTCTCAGCACCCTCGCAAGTTATATCAACACCCAGAGCACCGCGAACAGCTGGGGAGTGACAGCCAGCGTAGTAAGCGGAGCAGCCGGCTCGCAACTGGCCTTGCAGAGCCAGAACACGGGCAGCAGCGGAGCGTTGGCTATCGTCAACAACAACACCACCCTTGCCTTCTCCACGCCCGAGGGCGGCACCAACGCGGCGCTGACCATTGACGGCCAGCCCTTCACCAGCGCCGGTGATACGGTCACCGGCGCGATTCAAGGAGTCACCCTGAGCCTGCTCAATGCATCGCCCGGGGAGCAAGTGCAACTCACGGTCGCTCAGGATACCAGCCAGGTCAGCTCCGCCGTGAGCAACTTCATCTCCGCTTACAACAGCTTGGTCAGCGACATCAACGCACAATACGCCGTCGACCCGACCGGCGTGACTCCGGCCCCCCCTCTGGAATCGGATATCTCGCTGCGCTCGGTGCAATCCAGCATCCTGTCAGATGCAGCCTATTCGATTACCGGCAATGGCGGACTCGTGAACCTAGAAACCTTGGGCATCAACACGGCCAACGACGGTACCCTTAGCCTGGGAACATCCGCAACGGGCCAGTCGCTTTCGCAAATTCTGGCGAGCAACCCCTCGGCGGTCCAGAACTTTTTCCAAAACGCGTCCGGAACGGGGTTTGCCAACAACTTCGCCACCGATCTGAACAACCTGACCAATCCGACAACCGGCCCCTTGAACGCGGATCTGGCGCAAAACGGCGCGGAAAACCAGGACCTAACCAATTCCATCAACGACTTAGAAACGCAGTTAGCGGCCCAGACCACGGCATTGACTACGGAGTACGACAAGGTCAACTCTACTCTGCAGGCATATCCGCTGCTTCTGCAGGAAATCACCGAAACCCTGGGCACACTGGGTTCGGGCACCTCCGCTTCGGGCGCGCTTGTCTCTAGCTACCCAACTCTCACTTCGGGGTTATAGGGAATGGATGCAAAATCTTCGTATCGCGAAACCGCAGTCCGGGGCGCAAGTCCTGTGGGCCTGGTGATCTGTCTCTACGAACAGGCCATCGAAGACCTGCGGCGTGCCCTGCTTGCCCTGGAAAACGGTAACATCGAAGATCGCACCCGGTACATTAATCATGCTCTGCTGGTGATCTCTCACCTGCAAGGTACACTCGACATGGAGAGGGGCGGAGAAGTGGCCCGAAATCTGGCGCGATTCTACAGCGTGGTTCGGGCCGGTCTCATCGAAGCCCAGCTCACGCAATCCGCTAGAATTCTCGAACAACAGACTTCTCAACTCGCAACCGTTCATGAAGCCTGGCGGGATGTGGAACGTGCCACCACGGCGGCAACCAATCAGTCCAACCAGGAGACCTTGCGAATCCGCCCGGCGACTTCCTCGCCGCAAATTTCCTCCTCAGACTGGAACGCCTGATGGCGTTACTATTGCAGATCTTGCGCGACACCAACCGCCGAATGACTTCTTGGCTCGAAGGTTTGGTTGCCTTGCGGGGAGGGCCAACTGTAGCGACTCCGGCGCAAATGTCTGGGCTGCTTTCAGAACTTCTGCGCGCCGGCGCAGGATTGCGCGCGGAACCAATTCCCCCGAAAGGGAATGACCCCGAGCTTGACAGACAACTTGAGACGTATCGCCACAATCTGATACGGCTGCGCGAGCTTCTGCCGTTCATTTACAGTCAATTGCTCGGGGAGCGGGCGCGGTTGGAAGCCCAACGAACCCGCGTACGGTCGGCCGCAGAGTGGGCTCGCGCCTCGCGGCAGACCCTCCCTTGAAGACGGCATTCGGCTTCCGGCCCGAATCGCGTTCGCTTTCGCCCATGCAGCCGGTGATCGAACAACGAGCGAGTTCGAATCCACAAGAAGGTGCAAGATTTACACAGGCTGTAAGGTTCACTTGTCACAGCCAATTCACCACACAGAGTGAGATAAATTCACAATCAGATAAGCCCATCTGATTGTGAATGACTTTCACCACTCTGTTGTGCGTCGACGACCTTCCACAGGTCCTCGAAATCCGAAAAGCCACTTTGGAAGCTCAAGGTTATAGGGTCAAGATCGCGTTGAGCGGTTACGCTGCGATGAAATTGCTGGAGCAAACGCAGATCACCGCAGTTTTGCTCGACTACAAGTTGGAAGGCATCGACGCGGAAGCCGTGGCCAGCCATATCAAGCAACGGTTTCCGAGCCTGCCGATCATTCTGCTTTCGGCATATTCCGACGTCCCAGAACGAATCCTCTGGTTGGTAGATGAATACATCATGAAGGGCGAGGCGCCGGAAAGGATGGTCCGGATCATCGAGCGAGCATTGGACCGGCGCGAGAGTGAGCCGCCCCCGCCGAAAGCTTCTCGACCCTCATTGGGTCGGCGCTGAAGAACTTTTGCATATTTGACGTAATGCATCGAGTTTCGTCACGGTGCGGCGATGATCAATCCTAGGCGGGCTTGAGTCCTGTGAAAGCGATCGGTGGGTGCGCCATACTGGCTTGGTTTTCGAAAACCTCCAAGATCTAAGCTCGACCACGATCAGGATCGAATCGAGTTACCGCGGATAGGTATTGAGGCACGGAGTCGTATGTCGAGTCTGCCACGCTGACTTGCTAATCGCCGAGCAGCGTGAGGACAGGCAAGGAATGCCTTAAGAACTCGTTCAAGGATAGTGAGCTCTGTAAAACTGAACTCGGAGGCTGACAACTGCCGATGGAACAAGTTCTTCAATTGCAGGAACAATTGTTCCTGATCTGGGGCGCCCAAAAGTACCATCCGAAAGGCTGCCCCCCACAGTACTAAAGGACTGGTGCCGGGGACTAAAGTTTACGTAACTAATGCCGATAGAACAAGATAAGCGAGAGCTATCCGATCACCGTTAGGCATCCAGCGCCGGATTAAAGTTTTCTAATCACCCGCCGATAGTTAAATTGCAAGAGCGATTTCGCGGGAGGTAACAAGTATGAGAATCGATTTAAATGTGGGGGCACAGTCGCTTCCCGAAAGCAATCGAAGCACGAGTCAGGGTTCGGTCGACGGCGCCAGTGCTGTGCCAAGCCATCCCTTGGGCGAAGATCAAGCCCAGCTATCGGGGACGCACCTCCAGGTGCAGAGTCTGGTCGCGCAAGCGCTGCAGATACCTGAAATCCGCGAGGAGAAGGTAAACTCGCTGCGTCAGGCAGTGCTCGGCGGCAGCTACCAGCCCAGCCCCACGCAAGTGGCCGAGGCGGTGTTTGCCCACCTTGTAGTGCCGCGGGCAGCGTAACCCGAGCGGGCGAACGCAGAAGAAAAGTCATCCCTGTGTTGTGGAGAGATGCATGGAACGAGCGGAGCTGTCCGCTAACTTGACTTTGGAGCGACTCGAGCCGTTAGCGACTGCGTTTGGACCGGCTGGGAGCAAACTTTCGCGGGAAGGCGAGCGCGGCAAATCGCGCCAACGGCCACTGCCTCCGGCAGAGCAAGCCCCCGCGGAGCCCGCAAAGGAAGATGGCGATCGGATCGAACATCGCATTGACAGCCTCGCCTGAAACTCGCCTCAGCGCCAGAACTTCCTTCAGGGATGTCGCTTTAAAGACTGGGTTTGCGAATGTTGTTTGCGAACCTGTTTGAAAAATTATGCCGACTGACCTCCTTGGCGTACCTCCTGTGCTGGCGGAAAACTCGTTGCTAACGCCCTTGGCACTTGCGGCAGTCCCACTGGCGTTGCTGCGCGAGCTGGAGGCTAGTCTGCTGGCCAGCCAAACGGCTGTGCAGAGGCTCGATCTTGAGAGCATCGAACGGGGAACCTGCGAGCAGGTTGCTCTGGTCGCGAAACTCGCGGCCACATCGCCGCGCGGCTCGGTCGCGCCGACAAGCTCCAGCGACCGACCAGTAACTCAAGAGAGCAGCGATATGGGGCAGGCGACGTCCGTCCTACAGGTTTACGTCCGCGATGAGGCAAATGAACTCAGGTTGTGTGCGGCACGAACTATGCATGCCGCGCGGGTGCAGGCCGCCCTCTTGGCGCGGATGCAAGGCAAACTGCGGGTTCTTACGAATATGCTGGCGGGCCCCAGTGTTGATTACGGTTTGATAGCCGACTCCAATGGAAGGCAGCCGCGAGTATTTGTCGGGAACAAGCATCGGGAGATCTGACCTATGTCGAGCCTGAACGCCAGCCTCGCGACCGCTCTCAGCGGATTGACTGCCGATCAGGGCGCGATGCAGGCGACGACAAACAATGTGGCGAACGTCAACACGCCCGGCTACTCGCGCCAGGAGGCTGTGCTGGTGGCGAGCGACCCGGTGGTGCTGCAACCGCTTACCTTCGGCACGGGAGTGACTCTGCAGAGTGTCGAAAGCATTCGCGACCCGCTCCTCGAATCGCAAATCCAGCAACAGACTCAGGCGCAGGGCCAGTTCAGCACGCTGACCTCCGCCCTACAGCAGGCTCAGGTCAACTTCACCAGCAGCACGCAAGACATCGGGACGGCGATTTCCAATTTCTTTGACAACGTCAACCAGCTCTCCACCGACCCGTCCAATCTGTCGTTGCGCCAGAGTGTGCTGACTGCGGCGGACAATCTCGCCACCAGCTTCAACACCACCGCCACCAACCTGACGCAGCAACAGCAGAATCTCGACCTAAGCGTGGTGCAGACGGTGGGGCAGATCAACCAGCTTTCAAAGCAAATCGCGCAACTCAATGGACAAATCAGCGAGCTGCAAGATGTCGGCGACGGTGCGGGGACGTTTGTTGATCAACGCACGCAAGCCATCGACCAGCTTTCGGCCCTGGTGGACGTTTCGGTGATTCCGAGCGACAACTCGCTCACGCTGACCACAGGGAACGGGGCACCGCTGGTGGCAGGCCAACAGAGCTTTCAACTGCAAACTCAGACCGTTGCCTCGGGCCTGCACGACGTTTATTCACAGGCAGGAGCCGACATCACCAGCCAGATTACCTCCGGCCAGTTGGGTGGAACGCTGCAGGCTCGCGACCAGCAGATTCCAGCGATTCAGACCCAGCTCGATACCCTGGCCTCGGGATTGGCGACTGCGGTGAATACCGTGCAAGCGGGTGGATTCGATCTCAACGGCATCGCCGGCACCAACCTATTCAATCCTCCTCCGGCGAACGGGGTGGGTGCGGCCGGAAGTCTGACGGTTGCCATCACCGACCCCAAGCTGGTCGCCGCCAGCTCCGACGGCACGGTGGGCAGCAATGGGAATGCCGAGGCAATGTATGCCCTCAGCAACCAGACATTCATTGGCGGCCAGACTCCTACGGATTACTATTCCGGCATCGTATTTAATGTAGGCAACGCAACCGCCAACGCTTCTGCGGAGCAGAGCGCTTCGGCGCTGGCCCTGCAACAGTTGAACGATCAGCGGGCCTCGGTGTCTGGCGTTTCGCTCGACGAGGAGGCGGCCCATATGGTGCAGTACCAGGACGCTTACAGCGCGTCCGCGCAGGTCATCACCACCATCAACGATATGATGTATACCGTAGTCAACATGAGCACGCTGACCGGATAAGCCTTCCTGTGCGCGTCAATCCCAATCCGTATCCCGACCTTATCGCCGAAGCCGCGCTGACGCAGCAGCAGATCAGCACCGACGAACAGCAGATCGCGTCCGGATCGAGCGTCAACGTTCCTTCCGACAATCCGGGAGCAGCCGCCACCCTAATCCAGGATGCGGGTCGAACTGCCCAGGACGACCAGTTCCAGCGCAGCATCGGCAGCATCCAGGGCGAAATTCAGAGTGCTGATTCCAACCTGAACTCGGTGATTACGGCTCTGCGACAGGCCATCAGCCTAGGGGTCGAAGGCGCCAACGGCACGGTCAACGCCGCCGATCGCGCCACCATCCTCACCCAAGTCCAAGGTATCCAGAGCCAGTTGGTGAGCCTGGCAAACCTCTCCTATCAGGGCAACTATATCTTCGCCGGAACCGCGACCCAGACCACGCCCTATGTGCTCGATCCCAATTCTCCCTCCGGGGTAATCTACCAGGGCAACACGGGGACGAACAGCGTCACCCTAGGCAATCACTTCAGCCTGCAAACGAACCTGCCCGGTTCGCAGTTGTTTTCCGCATCCGGCAACGACGTGTTCCAGAGCATCCAGGATCTGATCTCCGGCCTGGAGAGCGGCGACACTGCCAGCATCGGGACAGCCGTAACGGAAATCGGAACGGCTTCGAGCTACATCAACACGCAAGCGGAGTTTTACAGCAAAGCGTTGAACGAGCTTACCACGCAGCAAACCTACCTCAGCAGCGATACCACGCAACTGGCGGAGCAGCAAAACATCGTCGGTCAGGCAGACATGCCAGCCGTGATCAGTGATTTGACCACTGCCCAAACTTCTCTACAGGCAACGCTCGAAGCGATCGCTCAAACGGAAAGCACTAATTTGTTTCAATATCTGAAGTAAGGGGAGGGCAAGGCTCCGAGGACGCTTAAGCAGGACCCCGCTAGGCCCTTGCCGAAGGGTCTCCAGCCCATGCTCGCCCAGGTGAAGTTGATCCCATCCAGTCGATGTTTGGCGACGATCTGAACATGCCCTTCCCGGCGTCAGGAAATACTTCAAGGAACTTCAAGGATCATGATGGCTCGGTCTCCGCTTCCGATGATAGCCGCACACTCCATGCGCACGCGTCGGGCTGGGCACTTCAGCGCGAACACATAGGAGACTTCGTCTGTCAGGCGAAGATCCCTCGATAGCCAACCAAACGAACTAGGTTAAGCACGTTTTGGTCATCTCCTGATCGATACAATCTTCCGCAGGCAACCGGCAACGCGATCAGGGCTAACGATCTCGAACTTTCACGTTTCGCCGGTTCCATTATTGCAACATCGCCACATAAACCGCCTCTACTCCTCGGGCAGTTCGCTCCAAGGTGAAATGATCCGCGACTCTCTTTCTCGCCCGATCGCCGAGGGCTCTTGCCTCAGCGGGGTCGGAGAGAATTCGGCAGATGGCATGAGCCATAGCTTCCGCGTCCCCCATCGGAACAAGGATTCCAGTCTGGCCATCGTCCACGATCTCAGGAACCCCGCCGCCATTGGTTGCCACGACGGGTTTACCGGCCGCCATGGCCTCAATGATTACCTGCCCGAAGGGCTCGCCTTTGGTCGAGGCGTGCACAACCAGATCCAACTCCGCCAGGGCGCGATTTACGTCGCTGCGGAATCCGGTAAATTTCACCATGCTTTCGATTCCCAATTGACCCGGCAATCGGCGGATTTCCTGATCATACTGGTCTTCGCCGAACAGAGCCGCGCCGATGATAAAGAAGCGAGCGTCCGGAAACTCCCGGTGCACCAGCGCGGCCGCACGGATAAAAATGTGCTGGCCCTTCCAGGGGGAGATTCTTCCGACCAGTCCGACGTGGGGCTCGTGGCGAAGTTCCGTCCTGTCGGCGAGCGCGGCTGGGCCCGCACCATCATGCACGATCGCGAACTTGCCCCCGAGTTCGCAGCCCGAAGAAATTACTGAAATATTGCGTGTGCCTTTCCGGGGGCGCAGCGACCGCAAGGTCGCCCCTGAGTTCGCGATCACATAGTTCGGAATCACGCGTGCCAATCGCCGGAAGATTCGCACCACGCACTT
>JBEKWC010000076.1:0-9359 GCA_049513475.1 Candidatus Sulfotelmatobacter sp.
CGATCGTTCGATGTCGGCGACGGTGAGAAACTGCGCGACGCTGATCCCCTCGCGCGGGGGCATCTCATAGCTCTTCTGGTCGACTTGTACGGCGTTCATCGATGGCTCCTTTCGATACAGTGCTCATTAAAAATACGGTGTTCGAAGTCCCGCTCCCTAGCGCGCAATTTGGCCCATAGTATCGAGCCGGGATCAAGGCGCTGATGGCGCGCGGTTTCCACAAGCCGGGGGATGTCGAAAATCGCAGGTGCGTTCATCTGTTGTAAGTTTGTCAGGGGCACTTATGGTTGCTATGGGATGTTCCCCCGCGACCATTGAACCAAAAGAAAATGGGCCGCGCAATTGGACAATAGTATTGCCCATACTTTCGTATCGACCGCACCGTCTCATGCCTGAGGCAGGTCAGGTATTCGGTACCGCCCGGCGCTTGAAGAATTACGCTGTCGCCCGCTGCGGATTTCATCAACGCGCGCCCCAGAGGTGACACCCAACTGATGTGGTTGCGGTTGAGATCGACCTCGTCGGTGCCCACGATGCTCACCACTCGCGATACTCCCGCGGCATTGGCATAGCGCACGGTCGCTCCGAAGAATGCCCTCGTCTCCGGCTGCCCCGCTCTCGGAGCTTCCGGGTCCACCACTTCCGCGGCTTCGGTTCGCTTGGTGAGAAAGCGAATCCGCCCATCGAGATGCCGCAGCCGCCGCTTGCCGTACTGATAGTCGGCGTTTTCACTGCGATCGCCGTTGCTGGCAGCCCACGCCAACACCTCCGCCAGGGCCGGGCGTTCCCTGGTGAGCAGAAGCCGGTGCTCATCTTTGAGGCGCTCCAGCCCGATGCGCGTTATGTAGTTCTTGCCTCGCGCCGCGGGCTCGTCCCCTTGTGGCTGTCTCGCAAACCCTTTCCGCATCTCGTAGGCCTTTCAGCGCGAATCCAGTGGGTGCCCCCAATGAACGGCAGGTCATCCGCGTTCATGGGTTCATCTGCGGCCGTAACTGATTTTTTCACGTCTTCCAGTCCCTTCGATCCTATCCATCATCTCGGACAAGTGCCGCGATAACGAAAAAGACGACAACTGTTCCGCAAAACTACAACACCATTCGCACCGGGATAGTGGAACTCCTCACGACTGCCAGGTCCGCCGCTGCCAGGAACGTCAATTCGATAATGACCGCGGTCTACTGGGACATTGGCCGAGGCATCGTAAAATTTGAGCAAGACGGGAAACATCGTGCTGAATATGGTGACCAACTAATCGAGCAATTGGCTGGGGATTTGACAAACCAATTTGGTCGTGGGTTTGGTCGTGCGAATCTTTGGCAAGCGCGCATTTTACCGAGCTTGGCCGGAGGGCCCATTGCTACGAATAATCGCACGCCATGTGTGAACTCTGCTTCCATCCGCAGTGCTGCTACCTTTTCAAATATTCCTGCAAGACAAGCAAAGCGAGGCCGACTACAGCCACGATGGCGGTAAAGACGCTTAACCGCTTCAAGAGCGCTGGATTCTTCACACTGCGATACAGAATGGGAAGATTAATAAGCGCGCCGTTGAGAAACTTTTTAGGACCGCTTGGAATAAAAGATCGGAAAGTCCGTTATCTACAGTGAAGCAAGTGTAAAGCGACCGGATGGGATGACCTTCACTTCGTTCCGCTACCAACTAGGTGGCGTGTGCGAGCCTCACCCCCGCGTTTGCCCTCTCCTTCACCCGGGGGTGGGGACTTTTTCCGAAGCAGGTATTCGGCTCGGAAAGGAGAAATCGCTGCAGGCAGAGGCGCAAGGATTTTGTGCTTTGGGAAATTTCTAAGGGAGGTATGGCGATGGTAAGTCCTTTTGATCTTAAGACGGCACTTCTGGCCAAGCACGCGCAACACGTCGTGCTGATCCATTTTCCAATCGCGCTATTTATCACGGCGGTATCGTTCGACTTTCTTGCGCAATGGACGAAGCGGCGTGGTCTGGCGGACGCGGCATACTACAACCTCCTGGTGGCAGCGATTTCGACAGTTCCGGTTCTCGCCACTGGGCTACTCGCATGGCAGTTCCAACTTGAAGGACATAAACTGAAGGGCATCCTATTGCTGCACCTCATTCTGGCGTGTGTTTCGACAGGGATGATCTGGCTGGCGTGGTGGGTCCACCTCCGTGCCCGGCGGCGGGCAGTACACCTGCCGAGCTACCTCCTGGTGTTTGAATTCCTGGTCGTAGGTCTCGTCGCCTTGACGGGGCACTTGGGCGGCTTCTTGAGCGGTGTGAATCTCCCTGGCTAAGCCGCCCAGGGTCATATCGCTCGGGAATAGATCCAAGGACAGCGCAAACGGAACGGGGTAATCGCAAAAGAGTCATCTATGACGGTAGATGCAGAAGTCCCATCGCGGTCATCCCCGATACGCACCGGCGAGGTCGAGCTCCTGGAATTCCTTTCGCGAAGGCGCGCCTGGGAAGACCGGGATCGTGAAGTATCGTGTTCCGATGTAAGAGCATTGGTGCGTGGAATCAGTGATGGGCTACTGATGGTGATGCCGCTGTGGCTAGCGCTTGCCTGGTGGTTGGCAAAGTGAACCCTTTACTAAGATCCCACGCAATTTTTACTCCTCGCAGACAAATTCGTAGGCACGTTGCTGACAAATAACCACTTATCGCGAATCAGCCTGGAATAAATGTATTGCCTCCCAGTTATCAACCCTGACACACCTTCGGATCCAGCCGGGAAGCGCGACCCTTTTTCTTAACAGGAAGAAAACGCTCTGGAACATTTTCGATATCCAGTGGGAATAAAAAGCCGCTCATGCCAGTTATCAACTCTGAACGACACAAACCACGGAGGACATATGCCCGACACAAAGCATGATCTCATCGATCAACGCTTACAAGACCTCAACAATGACGGAGTCGATCGTCGCGGATTCCTGAAGTGCATGGCATGGGCGGGTACTGGCCTGGTATGGACCATGAGCGGAGGCATTCCGGTGTCCCGGGCCTTCGCCAAAGGCCATGGCAAAGATGCCGGCAAAGGCGCGGACTTCACCTTTGTACAGATCAGCGACAGCCACATCGGCTTCAACAAGCCGGCCAATCCGGATGTCACCGCGACTCTGCAGACGGGGATCAACAAGATCAATGCCATGCCTCACAAACCGGATTTCATCATTCACACCGGCGATCTGAGCCAACTCTCGAAGCCGATTGAGTTCGATACGTTGGACCAGGTCTTAAAAAGCGCATCCGCGAAACAGATCTTCTTTGTGCCGGGCGAGCACGACATGCTCTCCGACAACGGCGAGCAATTTCTCCAACGCTATGGGAAGGGTACAAAGGGCACGGGGTGGTCGAGCTTCGATCACAAAGGTGTGCACTTCGTTGGTCTCGTGAATGTTGCCAATTTGAAGGCCGGAGGCATGGGGTCGCTCGGTAAAGAACAACTGGAGTGGCTGGAGCAAGATCTCAAGGGCCGCTCTGCCAGTACTCCGATTGTGCTCTTTGCACACATCCCGCTCTGGACGATCTATCCGGACTGGGGATGGGGAACCGACGACAGCGAGCAAGCGCTGTCTTACGTCAAGCGTTTCGGTTCGGTGACGGTGTTAAACGGCCATATTCATCAGATCATGCAGAAGGTGGAAGGCAAGGTCTCGTTCCATACGGCGATGTCGACCGCTTTCCCCCAACCAGCACCGGGATCCGCTCCTTCAGCCGGACCCATGAAGGTGCCCGCCGAGCAGTTGCAGCGGGTGTTAGGTATCACTGATGTCAATTACGTGGTGAGCGGTCGCAGCCTCGCAGTCGTCGATTCACCACTCGGGGACCCAAGCGCTTCGGCTTCGGGGAACGCAGGCGCGTCCTCCGGCGGTAGTTGACTCGATCCATGGCTAAAGACCGGCAATAATCAGTTCCCAAAAAAGTAAAGATCAAGCAAGAACATCGGACTGGAAAGAAAAAACAATGACGAGGAAAAATATGTGGGTTGCAGGTGTAGCGACGCCGATAATGATTGCGATGCTGCTGTTGGTTGCGGGATCGCCGAGCGTCAAGGCGAATGACCAGCCCTCCGCGGCGAACGCGGCGGTGAAAATCGACAACTTTGTTTTCGGGCCGCAGACGATCACCGTGCCCGTTGGAACGACCGTTACCTGGACAAACGCTGACGACATTCCCCATACGTCAGTCAGTACAGAGGGTGTTTTCAAGTCCAAGGTACTGGATACGGACGAACAATTCTCCTACACCTTTACCAAGGCGGGAACGTATCCCTACTACTGCACGATTCACCCGAAGATGACCGGCAAAGTCGTGGTGCAGTGACCTCGGCCTAGAAGGCGGGCAGCGCGTTGGGGAACAACGCTTTGCCGCGCCAAGTGCACGGATATGACTATCGATTCGGCAAAAGTCGCAGTGAGGAAAGTGGCAGACGATGACTTGGATCTTGTCCGCGCCGCCAAGAATGGGGTGTTGCCGCCTTCGAGCAACTCGTAAGCCGATACGATCGCAAGCTTCCCCGAATTGCTCAAAGCATCACGCACAACGGGGAAGATTCGCAAGATGCAGTTCAGGAAGCATTTTTGAAGGCCTACCAAGACCTGTCCGCATTCCGCGAGGATTCCAAATTCTCAACGTAAACCGGTCGTTGATGAAGCTGCGATGCAATTGTATCGGGCCCCTTGACTCCAATCGGACAGCAGAAAAAGGGAGCGGCGGTGACCTCATCGGTCGTGCAAAATGAACATTGTGAGGCGGCATATTCGGGGGGAGGGGAAGGCTACAGCGGTCCTGTATGCTTAGGAACGTTGATCGCAGCGACTCACGCTGGCAACTGTGAGAATGCGTACAAGGGGGGAGGAGAAGGCTATAGCGGTCCCGTGTGCACGCCGCCCGCGGGCGACCAGACGACAATCGTTCTGGACCTGAAGTTCCTCCGCAAACCCTTAGAACCGTCAGTAGAAGCGGATTCGGGCAAAGAGGAGCCAATCTTTTCTCGGGAACTTCTATCGCCGGATGCGCACCAAACTGGGCGCTCCCAAGGCCATCACCGCCACCGCGCACAAACTGGCGCGCATCCTCTATCACATGGTAACCACTGGGCATGCCTACGATGAAACCATCTGCGCACAGAACGAAGTGCAGAATCGCAAACGGATGGAAGCTAGGCTCCGAAAACAAGCCCGCGAGTTCGGATTACAGCTTGTTGCCCTATAAGTAAAGAAGTTCCTCAGGAGGAATCGCCCGAATTCTAATGATCAAAAGCTGTTTTCCAATGCTGATTCGGGGCACTCCCCGGACGCGCGAGGGCACGGTGGTTTGGGCCGAGCAATGGTACATAAAGCGGCCGCCGCAGCCCATTTCGCCAAAGACGGCCAGCGGTGTAGGTTCGGCAATGATGAGCTTCTTTGTTCCTGAGGTTCGAAACGTCTCTACTCGTTCTTCTTCAAGCAAAAACAAAGCGTAGCCGGTTTCTCCTGGCTGAAAGAAAACGTGCCCTTCCTTATAGTCCTGTACTTTGCTGTGCTCCCGAAGAGTTTGCAAGGACGCCGCAGGGACCCAGTGGAACAAGTCAACGGCCGAGAGCGAGGACGACACCGTCGAACTTTGATCCTTGTCTTACTCGTTTGCCGGCTTGTCTTCTGGCCACGCCGGTATTCGTCCTCCACGTTTCTCGCGAGTGTAATCGAGATTACATATTTTGTCCGATTTTGTCCGAAACTTCCAGACTCCAACCACATCAGATTTGATGGTTAAGAAAATCCTGAAGATCACTTTAAGGGATATTCATGAAAAGCCACGATTCAAGCGCCCCTTCATCGAAGCCCGTCACATTCGCGACCGTGTCCATCAGCGGATTGAACATCGCCTATCGCGAGGCCGGTGACCCGTCCAAACCGAAGCTCGTGCTGCTACACGGCTTTCCGGCCTCATCGCATCAATATCGCAACTTGATTCCAGCGTTGGCGGACCGTTTTCACGTGATTTCGCCGGACTACCCGGGTTTTGGCAACAGCGATATGCCCGATCTCAAGAGCTTCGCCTATACCTTCGACAAACTCTCGGAAGTGACAGAAGAGTTTCTGAAGGAGAAAGGTTTTGAGCGTTACGGTTTGTTCGTTCAGGACTAGGGCGGGCCAGTCGGCTTTCGAATTGTCACACGCAGGCCGGAAGTGCTGGACTGGCTCATCATCCAGAACACCAACGCGTACGAGATAGGCTTCACCGACGCGTGGGGAGGTCTACGAAATGCTTTGTGGAAGAACCGCACACCGGAGACGGAGCAGGGAGTCGCGGGGTTGCTGGAGTTAGAGACGGTGAAGACGGTCTACCTCCACGGCCACAAGCGGCCGGAACTGATCAGCCCCGACAACTGGAACATGGATTTCCGCTTTCTGGAACGGCCGAACGCGCGGCGCGTGCAGATGGAACTGTTCTACGACTACAGGACGGATGTCGATCTGTACCCACAGTGGCAAAAGTTCCTGCGAGAGAACCAGCCGAAAACGCTGATCTTCTGGGGACAGAACGATATCTTCTTCACCCGGGAAGGCGGCGAAGCTTACTTGCGCGACCTGCCGGAGGCGGAAATGCACCGGCTCGACTCCGGCCACTTCGCCGTCGAGGACTGCCTTCCCGAGATCGCTGCGAACATTCGCCGCTTTTACGATGAGAAGGTGACGGTTCGCGCGGGAGGTCCGAGGCAAATCGCCTGAGGATCAAGAATTCCGCGCCGAGGTCGAAGAAACATCAACCGGATGAGAGTTGCAGAGATTTCCGTGTCGGCCGACCGTAAGAGTGGACTGGCGAGAGAGCGGCTGCGAAGACGCTATCGTCCGGCCAGGGTGCGCGTGCTGTTCGTGGGTGAGGCGCCTCCGGCCTCCGGCCGATTCTTCTACCAGGCAGACTCGGGATTGTACCGCGCTATGCACGATGCTTTTGCTGGCGTCTTCCCAGACATCGGCCCACGGTCCGGCAACGAGGAGTTTCTCCAGCGGTTCCAGGCGCTGGGTTGCTACCTTGTCGACTTGTGCGGAAGGCCAGTGGATCGCCTGCCCCGTGCCCGGCGCAGAAGAACTTGCCGCGAGGGCGAAGTTCGTCTGGCCAGAATTCTGGACCGTCTTCGTCCTGAAATCGTGATCACCGTCGTTCGATCAATCGCTGGCAATGTCCGGCGCTCACAGCTGCGAGCCAATTGGTCGGGTGCCCTCCTTGAACTTCCGTACCCCGGCCGCTGGCAGCGTCACCGCCTTGCATTTGGTCGGGAGCTTGCGTCGGCGCTTCGCAAGATCTATCGTCGGCGACAAACGAAACTAGCCCCCGTGCAAAGGAAAATCTGGTGACCAATAAAGAAACGCGTCCCCCATTACCGCTATTACCCGCGAAACCGACGCAGAAGGTTCGCCTTGCGGAAGACAGATGGAATTCTCGGGAACCGGAGAGAGTTTCGCTGGCCTATTCTCTCGATTCCCGCTGGCGAAACCGTTCGGAATTTGTCGATGGAAGACTGGAGATTGTCGCCTTCTTGAAGCGCAAATGGGCGAAGGAGCTGAAGCCACACTCACTTCTCTTCGGCCAGATATTCGTATGGGAGCATCCCTCATGAAACGGGGCATCCAAGCAATCGCGTTCGACGCCTGCGGTACGTTGTTTGATGTGCATTCGGTAATTGCAGTATGCAACCGGAAGTTTCCGGGCCGAGGCGCAGAAGTGAGCAATCTGTGGCGCGCAAAGCAACTGGACTACACGTGGCTGCGCAGCCTCTAAGCGGGCAGTACGAAGATTTTTGGATGGTGACGGAATCGGCGCTGGCGTTTGCGTGCCGGAGCCTGAACCTTGCGTGCTCTCCCCAGACGCGCGAAGAGTTGATGGAATCTTATCTGCACCTCAAGATCTTCTCCGATGCGAGGCCGGCGCTGACCAAGGAGGAACCAGTGGCCAGAAGTGTAGTGATGAACGCCGGACTTTCGGGATATTCCGGAACATACCATTAGGTCGGTCCATTCAAGAAAACGAGTGGAAGGCCGACTATCCTTTTTTGAGACTTTTCCGTAGCCGGCCAAGTGTGTAGCTGCTTGCAACCTCGCCCAATACGACAAGATGCGATTCTTCTTCGCGTTGCAACACCAGCAGTGTCTCATCGTCGTTGCGGAGTCCGCCTCGAAACGACTCCAGGCGTTGCTGCAGGTCCTCTCCCAACGCTTTCGCAGAGTCCACCGGAGCCCGGCGCGCCCAGTCGAGAAGTTGTTCTCGCCCCAGTTCCTGCCCCGTCTCGTTCTCTGCTTCGGTAATACCATCTGTGTAGAGCACAAGAAGATCGGATGGATCCAGAGTGACAACCGTCTGACTGTAGTCCGTTCCCGGAATTAACCCGACAGGTAAGCCAGCAACCTTTTTAAGTTGCGGGTCATTTCCCTCCTCCAGCCACCCCCAACTTCGTTGGGCGTCGTGATACCAAAGCGGAGGCGGGTGCCCCGCGTTGCTGAACGCCAGCCGGCCTGTGATGCGGTGGAAACTCAAGACGATTGCCGTGGCGTATTTCTTACTCTTGTTGAACGCGTCATTGAGGCCGCGCATGAAATCTGACTGGTCCCAGAGGTTGATGTTCTGGTGCATGAGCTCGCGCAGCGTCTGGGTCACGGCACTCACATCGTGACCATGCCCGCTCACATCGGCCAGAGCCACGCGGGAGATCAGGTCGTAATCGCAGACGGACATATAGTGAAGGTCACCGCCTCCTTCTCCGTCGTGGATGGGATACGAGGCCACCCATGCCATCAGGCTGGGTAGCTTTACCGTGCGACTGACCTTTCGATTGCCGCCCCAAACCTCAGTACACACCAAAGCATGGGGCTTTTCTGATTCATCGTGCATGGAACCCGATAGTGCGCTTGTTGTTTCATGTTGTGCAGACATTGCCGATGAGATGCCGGTCGCAAGAGATAGTTGCGTTCGGGGGAAACGATCCTGCATCGTGAAACATATTTCGGGTCTATGACTCTCATGTGGCATGAAGAACAGCGTCGGGACATTCGCTCTGCTGATTGCGACGACGCTTGCTGGTACGGATACCGCACAGGCAACTGCGCCCAACCATCTCGGGGGACAAAGTTCGGTCTATCTTGCTCGTGCTGCCGGACAGCCGGTGGATTGGTATCCCTGGGGCGTAGAGGCTTTCAAGCGGGCCAAAGAGTTGGACCGCCCAATTCTTCTGGATGTCGGCGCGGTCTGGTGCCCATGGTGCGGACTCATGGACCGGGAAACCTACACTAATCCTGAAACTGCAGAGTACGTCAATCAACATTTCGTTGCCGTGAAAGTCGACTTCGATGCTTCACCCAAGCTGGTGGCGCAGCTGCAGCGAGCTCAAGCTGTGTTGAATCT
>JBEKWC010000077.1:0-9062 GCA_049513475.1 Candidatus Sulfotelmatobacter sp.
CTGCACCGCCTTATTCAGATCGCCCAGCCGGTCCCATGCGAACGCTTCAGCATCGGCTGCCTGCACCTGAAGCATGCGCGAGCCTTGTGCCTTCGCTTTCGCGGCCGCTGTGGCCGCCGCTTCTTGGCATCCTCTGAAATTGCCCGCGGCGCTCTGAGCCGAAGCCTCTTCCAGATCAATGCGGGCATCGTCGCTTAGCGGTTTGGGCAAGGATCGCACTCGCGCAATGGTGTCCAGTGAGTCCTTGGGATGTCCGGCCTTCGTCTGCGCTGACGCCAGGCGCAACCCGTAGTCAAGATTGTCGGGAAAGAAGTTTCTTAATGTGCGATAGATTTCTATGGCGGAGGGGAAGTCGTGAGCAAACTCGCGATAGCGCCCCTCGACGGAAAGATGCTGCTCGCGCGTCAAATTGCCCGACAGATCGAACGCCTTCTTAGCCTCTTCTTCGGCTTTCTTGTCGTAGCCGAGCTGGGACCAAGCCTGAGCCAAAGCCGCATGCGAGAGCGCGTAGTTCTGGTCGGCTGCGATCGCCCTTTCCAGCAGATCTCGGGCCGCCAGAGCTTCATAAGCTTGCAGTTTCGCCAGTCCTTCCGCATACAAACGAGTAGCCTCCGGGCTGGCCGAAGTGGAAGCGGCCACTTGCGATGCCTCCGTGGCCGAAACATCGGCGATTCCCAACTTCTGGCGCAAGCTGGTGGCGCTCTGGGTTACCAGCTCGGGAAGACTGGCTTCGTTTCCATCTTGCGAAATCGCAGCAATAGTCTCGCCCTCTCTGGCGTCTTGCAAACGTATATCAACCCGGATCTTCCCGCCGGTATCTTTCCCAGTATCAAGATAGGAGCCGAGCACAACGATGTCGCTCCCCAGATGAGCGCGAATCTTTTGCAACGTATCCCGGCTGTAGCTGTCGGCGGCGGGCAGGGAAAGATCGATCTTCATGCTCGCAACATCTTCGCTGGAAACCACGCGGAGTTCCTGCCCGGCGGACAGTTGTGCGTCCAGCATCTCAGAGAGCGCGGTCGAAATCCAGGCTTCGTCATCCCTGCCCGAAAGATTCTTGAAGCCGAGAACGGCCACCGCCGTGCGTTGTTTCGATTGCTGGGCCGCATCGTTGGATACCGGGCGGCGTAAGACTCGATCGCGAAGGCCGCCGACGTTTGCCCCAATCGCGACGAGTGCCAAGAGCAGGAAACCGGTAGCGACCCAGGCGCCGACTCCGCCCAGGGCCGGCGAACGACGGAGGTTCAGGCGTTCCAGATCAGCGTGCAATTCCTTTGCAGATTGGTAACGGCGGTCCCGATCCCTTTCCAAGCTGCGCCGGATGACCTTCTCGACGCCGGAAGGAACCGCGGGGTTCAGTTGTCGCACCGGGGCCGGAGAGCCATGCAGTACGGCGTCATGAACGTCGGCGCCAGTACTCCCTTTAAAGGCGCGCCGGCCTGTCAGCATCTCAAATAACACAAGGCCGAGCGAGAACAGATCGCTCCTCGCATCCAGCTTCTCGCCCCGTATCTGCTCGGGCGACATGTAGAAAGCAGTCCCCATCTTCGCGCCCGTCCGGGTCAAAGTGAGGGCCTCTTCTCCAGGTCCCACGGTATCAGCCGTGAGGTCATTTTGAAGGGCTGGTTCTTTCATGGGTTCCATCACCTTTGCCAGACCAAAGTCCAGAATCTTTACTTCGCCGCGGACGGTGACAAAGATGTTCTCCGGCTTGACATCGCGATGAATAATGTTCTTTTGATGTGCCGCCTCCAGCCCACGCGTGATCTGGATCGCCAGGTCCATTGCCCCGCGTAACCGGGACTGCTTCTCCATTTCGGAGCTACTTTCGATCCACTGCCTTAGGGTTTCGCCCTCGAGAAGTTGCATCACGATGAAGGGCCGCCCGTCATGTTCGCCCAGTTCGTAGATCGAACAGATATTCGGGTGGTCGAGAGCCGACGCGGATCTGGCCTCGCGCTGCATGCGCTCAAATGCAGTCCGATCGCTGGCAACCTCGGGCAGAAACTTCATGGCTACGCGACGGCCCAGTTTGATGTCTTCCGCCTCATATACAATGCCCATGCCGCCGCTGCCCAGTTGGCTTAGCACGCGATAGTGAGAAACGGTCTCACCCACCATGGACCTAATAGTCCCTCCAATTGGGGCTGCGCCTGTCGTCTGGGTGGGCATGTCGGCAGGGCTGAAAGCTGGCGCATCCAGAAAGCTTCCGGCTCCGCGATGAGCCGCAAGCAGCGAGTGCACTTCTTCGAGCAACGCCGCGTCGCCGTCACAGACCTGGCGGAGATACTTCTCCTGCTCTTGCTCCGGCCGTTCGAGGACGGCATGCAGCAGGTCGCAGATCTGTTTCCAGCGGTCAGTGTCCATCGAAACTTCCACGGTTCATTTCGCCTGGAGCCGGGCGCGTGCAGCCGTCCAGTCGCGAACGGCTCCGGTCGCCGGCCCCTTGAGCACTTTTTCCAGCATCTGGTTGGTTCGCTCCCGCCCGTCCCCACTCATCGGCGAGACTCTCGGGAAATCTCCCGATGCAGCCAGGCTCGCGCCGCTGTCCAATCGCGTTGGACAGTCGCCGAACCGATGCTTAAAGCCGCGGAAATTTCTTCCAGCGTCAGCCCGCTAAAAAAGCGCATTTCCACGATTCGACTCTGGCGCGGATCGATTTCCGACAGTCTCCGCAGCGCATCGTCCAAAGCGACGATGTCCATTTCTGGGCCACGAGCTTTCTCGCTCACATCCTGCAGCGAGAGCATGCAAACGCTGCCGCCGCGCTTTCCTGCGCCTCGTCGGCGCGCGTAATCCACCAGAATTTGCCGCATGAGCTGCGACGCAATCGCGAAGAAGTGTGTACGTCCTTCCCACACGGGTGGTTCCACTCCGACCATCCGTAAGTAGGCTTCGTGCACCAAGGCGGCACTCTGCAAGGTGTGGTCCTGCCGTTCCTTGCGTAAGTGAAAGTGCGCCAGTCGCCGCAATTCGCTGTAAACGAGTGGCAGTAGCGCGTCGAGTGCTGTTTGGTCGCCAGCCCGCCAGCCTTGCAGTAACTGAGTGATCTGGCTCGAAGGCTTGTGCGGCAAGGCAAAGCTCCTAGAATTGGGAACCCAGCGTATCCATTCCAACGGTGCCTGTCAACGCGAAAAGGTCTATGGGAAACAACAGGTTACGGCCTTTTTGTCGCGGCTGAACTTTGCATGCTGCAGCCCGTGATCAAATCTCTCGCGATTTTGCGCTGTTAGAGACAAGGAAGGAAGAACTTCAGAGAACGCGAAGTTCTTTGCTCCGAGCTTAAAGAGCTGGCGCTTTTAAATGCCGGCAATGGAGGGTCTTATGTCCCGTACACACTCGCCAGCAATCCTCAATCTCGCGGTCTGGTTCTCGGCGTTGGCATTGGCCTTCGGCGCCCAAGAGATGAGCGCCGCCAGTGTCACCTACATCGTAGGAACCTGCAAGAGCGGCACCCAGTTCTCAACCATCCAGTCTGCCCTCGATGCCTCTCCGGCTCCCAACACGGTCGAGGTCTGTCCCGGGACCTACTTAGAGCAGATCACGATTAGCCGTCCGGTCACGCTCGAAGGCATCGCGGAGGGCAATGGATCCCTGGCGCAAATCGAACTTCCATCCGGTTACACGGTCAACGCCAGCGTTACCGTGGAGGCCGAGCCCGAACCCGCAATCGCTCAGGTTTATGTCAATGACGTGAGCGGCGGCGCCGTAAATCTGACAAACCTGAATGTGAACGGCGTGGGTTTCGCCACAAATGACAGTATTTTTGTCGGGGTCCTCTATAACAATTCCTCGGGAACGATCAACCAGGTGACCACATCGGCGCAGAATACCAGCGGCGGGGCAACCAGCGTCTACGGCGTGGGAATGTGGATCCAGGGTGGCGGTTCCAAGCCATCGGTCACGGTGGAGAACTCCAGCGTGCACGATTTTACTGGGGGAGGCATCTTGGCCTTGGGCGAGACAGTGGCGCCGGATCTCACCGTGACGATAAAGAACAATGTGGTTTCTTCGGACGCCGAAGGTACAAATAACATCGTGGTGGAGCAGGGTACCGACCCCACGGTCACCGGCAATATTGTGAGCGGCGTCGGCGATACTGGAATCTTTGCTTTTGCGCCGACCGGATCAATTACGGGCAACACGCTCCTCGGCAGTCAAATTGGAATCGAGTTAGCCGCCGATGGCGTGTCGGTAACATCCAACAAGATCTACAGCGCGATCACGGACGGTATAGACGTGAGCGCGCCTACTCTGACAAAGTCGATAGTCGAGAACAACACAATCAGGACCGTGAAGTCTGCCTCCTCAGACGACAGTGATGGGATAGGAATCAATCTCCGCTGCAACAACATAAGTTCCAGCCGGGTGAATTCGAACACTATCATGGATGCGTTTGATGGATATGGGAACGCCCCCGCCGGATTCACTGGCGGCAACACCTATGTCGGCTTGTTCTTCGACGTCGATAACGGGACTTGCGCCGGCGCTAGTGTCGCCGGCAAAGCGGGCGCTGCAGCTCATCTGAAGTTGCCGGGGCAATCGCGGGGCCAATGACGGTTGATCTCCGATCGGGCGCAGCGAAATCAAGCCGCGCCTATTCGCTTTTGTAAGCTCGGGCCGGGATTTTTCCTGCGCCGAAGCTGCGGGCACCCTCGAGAGTAAAGACTTCAGATGGACCCGGCCAGCCCCCGCGGCGCGAGCACCACCACCTTTCAGCAACAATGAAGACAAAGCGGTCAACCGGGGCATCTGGATGTCGGGCTGGGTGAACGACGCGGACGAGATGCACAAGCATTGCGTCGACGCTGGGCTGGAGGTCATATTTTCGCCCACCGATATGCCGTGGAACGTTCGCGTTCGCGACGTGCAGCGGCCAGAACGGCAGGATTTAAGGGCGGAGTTGAAGCAGTGTGCAACCCCATCTCCGCCGAAATTAGTTTTTGTACGGAGTGATCAAATCTCTCGCGATTTTGCGCTGTTAGAGACAAGGGGAGCAGTAGGAGGCAAAACTTTGGGGATAACCCCTGGAGGATAGTCATGAAAAATCGAAAAGCGCAGTTTCTGTCAGCAGTGGTTCTAGTTCTTGGCGTGCTTTCCGGCATCGGGGCCTACGCGCAGATCACGCCTAGCGGCGACGCTTTTACCAACACTTCCGATCCCTCCACCAAGTACGGAGCGAATGTGCTGCTCGACGTCAATGGTGCGACCGAGATCACCTACATTCAATTCAATCTGGCATCGATTCCCGCCACGGCCAGCGTCAGCCAGGCGACGCTGAAACTCTATGTCAATGCCGTGTCGACGGCGGGCAACTTCAACGTGGACTACGTTAACGGCGCCTGGACCGAGAGCACGATTGATGGCAGCAACGCTCCGCCGGTCGGAGCGACGATCGCTTCCAATGTGGCCATCACCGCGGCGGACAAGAATCAATACATCCTGATCAACGTGACGCCGGCAGTGCAGGCATGGTTGAGCGGCAGCGAGACCAACAACGGCATTGCCTTGGTGGCCAACGGCTCCTTCGGCGTCAGCTTCGATAGCAAGGAGAACACGACCACGAGTCACCCGGCAGAGTTGGACCTTGCCTTCGCCGGAGGCGATGGAACGATCACGGGCGTGACCACCGGGAGCGGCAGCGGTTTGACCGGCGGCGGCACCAGTGGCACGCTCAACCTGTCGCTGACCAATAGCTGCGCGGCGAGTCAGGTATTGCAGTGGAATGGCACGGCATGGGCGTGCGCGAATTCCTCAGGAAGTGGAACGATCACAGGAGTGACTGCTGGAACGGACCTGACCGGCGGCGGCACCAGCGGCAATGTGACGTTGAACCTGAACACGACCGCGCTCAATGCGGCCTATGCCCAGCTCGCCGCGGTTAACACATTCACTGCCAATCAGACGGTGAATGGGACCCTCACCGCCACATTCCTCACCCCGGGGGCGAGCGCCATAGCAGGCAAGAGCTTCAACGGTCAGGGAGTCTCGGGCGTGGATACAGGCGATGGCTACGGGGTTTTCGGACAAAGCAACTCTGGCTTTGGAGTTTACGGCGGAAGCATTACCTTTCCGGGAGTCAGCGGGGGTAGCGCCAGCAACGATGGAGTCTCTGGTTTCAGTGAAAGCGGCGAAGGGGTCAACGGACTAAGCCTAAGCGGCACTGGTGTGGAAGGCGACGCCGACAGCACCTCAGCGTATGGCGTGTTGGGAAATAACACAGCATCGGGGGGCGGTATCGGAGTATACGGGATCGGTTACTACGGGGTGTCCGGCTCCGGCTACGCCGGAGTGCAAGGCATCACCTATGACAGCTCGGGCGGTTGGGGCGTGTACGGTGAGTCCCAGGGCACCGGCGTCGGTGGAGGATTTTACAATACCTCAACTGGGGACGCTCTTTTTGCCGCGAACCAGCATACCGGAAGCTATGCCGCGTTTTTCCTTGGCAATGTCGACGTCGACGGCACCCTCTCCAAAGCTGGCGGGTCGTTCAAAATCGATCACCCGCTCGATCCGGAAAACAAGTACCTCTACCACTCTTTCGTGGAATCGCCGGATATGAAAAACATTTATGATGGCACCGTCACGACGGACGGCTCCGGCCTGGCAACCGTCACCTTGCCAGATTGGTTCGAGGCGCTCAACAGAGACTTCCGTTATCAACTCACGGTGATCGGTCAGTTCGCCCAAGCCATGGTGGTAAGCGAGGTTTCCAACAACCAATTCACTATCAAGACAGACAAGCCAAACGTGAAAGTTTCCTGGCAAGTAACTGGCATCCGGCAAGACGCGTGGGCGAACGCGAACCGCATTCCAGTGGAAGTGTCCAAGGAGCCGGCCGACCAGGGACTGTATCTGCATCCGGAACTCTTCGGTGCGCCCCCCGAGAAATCCATCGCGTTGGCGCACCATCCGAAAACTCCGAAGCTGCAGCAAGCTCCGAAGCTGCAGAAGCAAGATCCGAGGATTCTGAAGCTGCAGGAACAACAGGCGGCCAAACTGAAGGCCTCAACGAAATAGTAAGGGAGGCTCCACCCTTTAGACACCTCCCAAAGGGTGGGGCACTTTCAGCAGCGTAGAAAGTCCAGAACAACAGCTTCAGGATAAGTGGTGGGCGGCCGGGCATGGAAGGCTTCGTCGACAGGAAGGCTTAACGACTACTGCTGGCTTGGCGAATTTGATGCCGGTCTATCGATCAAGTGGACAAAGAAACTAGCCACTGGGTGTGACAAGGACGGCTGGAAAGCACTTCGGAATGCTTACGTTCCGATTGTCGTTCAGGCCGTCGACTCCGACGATATGACGCAGGCAGGAAAGTCACTATCTACCGGAGCCCGATTCAAAACCAATTCCGATGTGTGGAAAATGCCGTAAAACTCTGTCAGCGTTACAGCATCTCTGACGACGAGAAGAATAGCTCGCCGGAGATAGCGGCGAAATGATTTTCAACTAGTGCTTAAGACAATCGGTCTCAGGAATCGCGTGCCGCTAAAAAAGCCGGCGCATTCATCGCGTAGGCGACCACCTTGAGTGCCTCATTCAGCACGCGTTGATTCACGCGCCTGATCCGGCCCTGAATCGCTGAATCTCGAGTGATTCCTGTCCTTTACTCGCAGAGTTGCCGGTTCAAAAGCAACGGCTGGCTAAATTTGTCCAGGCGCATACCTGCTTCGAAAACTACACTTTTCTAACGTCTCAGATGGCCATGGCGAGACCCAATGTTTATGCAGGTCGAAAGGGACAGTTTTGGGAAGAGATTTCTAACGCCCACCAAAACCGCACTTCGTTCCCGCGGTGTTTTCGGGATCAGATACCACCACCCATCCACGCAACGGTTCACAGCACAGGACACCGAGTGCTCTGTGTCAGAAGGCTGGAAGCTTGCTGACTGTGTTGCTCCCAGTACCCACCACCCAGATGTTGCTTCCGTCGAAGGCCACGCCTTGGAGATTGACCCCTCCCACAGAATAAGTGCCGATCACCGCGCCCGTGCTGGCTAGCAGTTTGGTGACGGTGTTGCTAGCGCTATTCGCCACCCAAATGTCGGTGCCGTCAAAGGCCACGCCGTTCGGTTGGCTTCCCACGGTATATGCGCCGACCAACGCGCCCGTGCCGGCCAGCAGCTTGATGACACTGTTGCTGCCATTCGTCACCCAGATGTTGGTTCCGTCGAAGGCTACACTTTGGGGATTGCCTCCCACAGAATAGGTGCCTGCCATGGCACCGCTGCTCGCCAGCAGCGCGGTGACGCTGCCGCTGCCGCTGTTCGCCACCCAGATGTTGGTTCCGTCGAAGGCGATACCGATAGGTTGGCTTCCGACGGGATAGGTGCCGACCATCGCGCCGGTGCTGGCCAGCAGCTCGGTGACGGTGTTTCCGTCGTAGTCCGCCACCCAAATGTTGGTTCCGTCGAAGGCCACACCGGTAGGCTTGCTCCCCGCAGCGTAAGTGCCGACCATCGCGCCGGTGCTGGCCAGCAGCTCGGTGACAGTGTTGCCAAAGGAGTTCCCCACCCAGATGTTGGTTCCGTCGAAGGCGATACCGTAGGCCCCGCTTCCGACAGGGTAGGAGCCCACGACCGCACCATTGCTGGCTCGGAGCTTGGTGACCGTGGCGCTGGCGCCGTTCACCACCCAAACGTTAGTTCCGTCGAAGGCCACACCGTAGGGGTTGGCCTCCACAGAATAGGTTAGACTGCTCCACCATTGCAGGAGCGCTACATGCCCCGGAGGAGTCCCTCCCCCTTTACCCTCTTGCCCCTGTGGCCCAATCGGGCCCGAAGGTCCCTGCGGTCCAGCGGACCCAGCAGGACCAGCAGGCCCAGCTGGACCCGTCATTCCGGGTAGACCCTCAATTCCCATTGGTCCTTGTGGACCAACCGCCCCATTGAGACCGTTGCTGCCATTCGTCCCTGCCTGTGCCATCATGACCCACGGAGACGTGCCAGGTAGAGCAGTCCCGGCCGCGACCGGGCTTGTTGCGACATACGCCGAAGTAGCGGAAGCGGAGATCGTACCGCCAGTGCCGATGATCTGTGTACCGGAGGCACCAGAGTACGTCCA
>JBEKWC010000078.1:0-17006 GCA_049513475.1 Candidatus Sulfotelmatobacter sp.
CGGCGGCGCTACGCGGGTCGTCGTCCTGGATAATTTGCGCGAGGGTGTGCTCGTCCCTGACATCTATGATCCCATTCTGAATCCCCTCTATCGCGACGTTCTGGCGCACTATGGCGCCGTCGTCGCTCGCCACGAAGACGGCTTGTTTCTTGGGCCACCCGATCGTGATACATACTGCCACACCTCACTAAACTGCTGAAAACATTGCCTGTTGGTCAGTCGTGGTCTGAGCTCGCGGACTGCGCACACCATCCTTGATATTCTTTACTGCATGTTTAACGCGATCTGACTCCAGCGCTTCGACCGCTATGCGCCAAGGTGCAGTTGGTACGACCTGACATGCCGGTAATGTCTTGCGTTGAATCATTCGTCGAACACTGTTGGCGCTGACTCCAAGACGCTCTGCAGTTTGTTCCAGCGTCAGGAAAGTACTTGCTTGGCTAGAATCAAAAGCAGGTAGTTGATGGTAGCGACGCGCGGAATAAACCCGTTGATCGTTCCACGAGTTTCCGATTCCTGTCTGCAAGCCTAGCCGATTGAGCGTGGCTGCGATCTGTTCATCCGTGTGACCAATCGCCATTTGCCGCATCACGGCGATCGCATCCATGCTCGTGCACCGAGTGTGCTCCTCCGTGCGATTCTTCTTCACTCGCAGTTCTGAATGACGGCCACCGGCCCAGTGAATCAGCAACACCACCTCGTGGTCCTTCTCATTTACATCGACCACGATCTCATGAATCAGGATCCGAACGATCCTCTGCTTCAAGCGCATGTCGCTGGTGGGCGCATTCCAAACTGCGGGCAGGTCCTGAGCGAGACTCATCAATAGTTCTTTGTCCGGCACGGATGCGACCCCCACGCCGGCATCGAACTCCTTCAGTTTGTCGCTAAGCTCGGTTGCCTTTTGAAGAGCTGCATTCCAGCGAAACTCCAACTCCCCGGCAACCAGACGATTCTCCGGGTCCACGGCTTCATATCGTCGTGCAGCAAGTCGCGCCTCATATTGCGCTTGTTCCACTTCCAACTCCAGTGTCTTGCGTTGCTGCTGTTGCTGGTTTCGTAGTTGATCGACTGCTTCCAAGGCGGCCTCGACAGCATTCCCGCTGATCACATCTAGCACCTGCTGGGCGACGGCCGCATCAACGCGAAGACCACTAAACGAAATGCACCAGTCTTCGCCGTGGTTAATCTGCGCGCCGTTACACTGATACCGAGGTATAGTGCCTCGTGTCCCGCTATAAATAACGCGCAGCATCCTTCCACAACGTCGACAGCGAAGAATACCGGGTAGCAGTGACCTACCCCCACGACCCGACTTGCGCAACATGCGTGACTTCATGTTGGAGTTGCTCGCAATTATCTCTTGATTTCGCTCAAACCGTTCCCAAGAAATGTAGCCGGGATGATGCTCTCGAATCAATACTGTCCAACTGGCCTGCGGCTTAAAATGTCCGATCGTCTTACGCGCTCGTCCGTTGACCACTTTGGTGCGAGCTTCTGTTTTCCCGAAGACGTAAGCTCCCGCATACATCGGTCATCTTGGTAAACACCAACTCGAGCGCTTGTTGCACTCGGCGATCTGGATCCATTTCAATCTTGCCGGTTGGAGTCCAACAATAACCAACCGGAAGGCAAAACTGCAGTTCGCCGCGTTTGGCTTTTTGGCGGATCGCTTCGAGTGAACGCTGGCGCAGCAAGTTCAACTCGAACTCGCTCATCGTTCCCTTCAGGCCCAGTAGCAGTCGGTCATTAATGATGCTGGGATCGTAGACCCCATCTGGATCCACGACCACCGCATCCGTCATTCCGCTAAGCACTTGTCTCGCCGCGCTATCGTCTATGTTCGCCAGTCCAGCCCTGGGCAGGTCGTCCACAATCAGGAAAGCCAGCGTCGCCAGTATGGACTTGCGGACCGAGCCCATGAGTTGGGGTTCTCGGACGTCACAGTAATCGACGATGATCTCGGTCGCTCTGGTTCTGGCTTTATAGAGCGTCCTCTACGATATCGCCCGGCCGGAAAAGCAGTTTGATCGCCGGGGCAAAACGTCCGATTGCGAATCAGCGAGGTGCTGGGGTTACGGTGGCACGATTTTGACTGGCTCAAGTGCGAAGTTCGAATCGAGCGTGCAGTGGTTGACGGGAGGACGGATGACGTTAAGACCAGGGCATCTCGAAAAAGACTGCCCCTCGATGACGCACTCGTGAACCCCCTGAAAAGTTGGAAAGCTCAATCGAACTTTTCAGCTGACACAGATTTCGTGTTCGCCAGTCCGGTAAAACTGGGGAAACAGCCCTTGCACGGATATACAGCTCAGCGCGGCGTTTTGAAGCCTGCTGCGATCCGAGCAGGCTTGGGACCCATTGGCTGGCACTCCCTCCGTCACAGCTACCGCACTTGGTTGGACGAAACTGGAGCCCCCGTATCAGTTCAAAAGGAACTGATGCGTCACAGCACAATCGTTATGACCATGGACGGGTACGGACGCGGAGTCGCCTCCGCAAATCGTGAGGCAAACTCTCGCGTGGTAGGAGCACTCCTCGGCGATGGACATCAAGATGAGCCGACCGTGCATTAACGGACTGTGAACGGACTGTTACGCCGTCTAAGTTGTTGAAAATTGGCGGAAGCGAGTGGGAGTCGAACCCACCGGTGACGGGTGACCCGCCGCCCGCCGGTTTTGAAGACCGGGACGATCACCGGACCGCATGCGCTTCCGTCGTCCTTTGCAACAATACCGCAGGTTGCCGGAAGCCGATGCGGAAAAGCGGGCTTTCCACGGTGTACTTTTTCGTTTGCTCGTTGGCGCTCTGGTTAACCGTTACTGTTCGATAACCCGCCCCCCCGCCCCCGCCCCCCTACCGGTCTTTGGAATCATCGAGTTATAAGGACGCTCTGTTCCAACTAACGGCGTTGGAGAATCCCTCTCGCGACGTGGAGGCAATTGAACTCCTGACTTTGCTCGTGGAACGTTACGAGCAGGAGCATTACCCTATCCCGGCGGCCGATCCAGGTTCGGTTGTGCGCTTTCTGAATGAGCGGCAGAATCTGACTCAATGCGACCTGATTCCCCCAGTTTGATTCGGAGAGCGATGTTTCGATGTTCCCCACAGGGAAACGGAATCTCACCCCAGGACAAGTGCGAAAACTCAGCAGCCGGTTTAAACTTCCGGCTGATGTTTTCATCTCCAAGGCGGGCGCGGACCGACTCGCGCCGCGGGCGGAAGCTGACCTAAAGCGCAGGCCTCATTTTGAAATTTTGAAAGGCTTAACGGCACGTCTGAACGTCCTGCCCTTCCCGAACCGACTGGAACGCTTCCGCGCGAGACGCGCTGCCGGTGGCTGCGGAGAGCGGTTGCACGGGAGGAAAAACATCCGGCAGCCGTGGCGCTGCGGCAGACACGTCCTTAGCAAAGTCTTGGCCTAGAAACGCCGCTACGGTCGCGGCAATCTGCGCCTGCGTCACCGGTGAGATGTTGGTGCGTTCACCCAGCGCCGGAGTATCGGGGCCAAGGACCGCGATCCAGATATTTTCCGAGCCCTTCTGATCTACGCCGTGCTCCTTCCATTCCGCCGGACCGCTGCCGCGCCCGTGGTCGGTGGTGATGATGAAAGTGGTCTGGCCGCGGTACTCCGGTATCGACTGCATGGTGTTCCAGAGTTCTTCCGTGAAGCGATCGAATTGATGCGCGCTCTCGAGCACGAGGTCATAACGGCCGGAGTGGGCCCAGTTATCGGTTTCTCCGTAGCCCACGAATAGGACGCGCGGGTGACTTTTCTGGACATACTCGAGCAGCGGAATCTGCAGGAAAGAATCGTAGACATCGTCGTCGTCGAGGCGTGTAGTCGTGCGATACAGGCGGTTCAACAATTCCTGGGTGGGAGTGAGCTGCCCTTTCTCCGGAAGATCCCAACCGGCCTGCATTACGAGCTGGCTGCGTTTCTCGTTGAAGATGTCGGCGAAGACATTCCACGTACCATGGACCGCAACTTTGCCCTGAAACTCCGGCAGGCGATTCAGCCACTCGAAGACGGTGAGATTGGGATTGATACCGAATTCGTTGCTGTCGATGCGCGGGTCGGGATGCCCGCTGAGCATCTCGTTGTAGCCGGGGTAGGAAAACGCGAGGCCGTTGGTGACGTGGGCTACGCTGCCCTTGGTCTGGTTGCCGAAGATTTGCCCCTGCTGGGCGACGACTCCCCAGAGAAACGGAAAAAGAGCGCGGCGGCGTTCCGCGACATCGTCGCGCCAGTAATCGCGGCGCAGGCGATTGACGTCGTCCCAGATGCCGCCATCTTTTTCGTTGAGCAAAGTGGGGTCGGCGCCGGAGAAGATTTCCTGCCAGCGCAGCCCGTCGCTCACGATCAGGACGACGTTGCGGGTTTTGAGGGGAGGAAACGATTGTTGTGCCGAGCTTCGTGGAGCAGAGATCAGGCCCAACCCCAACGCGGTTGCAAAAGCTAGGAGTACGCGATTTCTTTGCATTATTTGTGACTGGTTTCGCCCACGACGGCTTTTGTTTGAGGTTGCAACTTGCAACTCAAAGTTTGGCGCTCTTTCGCAGTGAGTTAAAAGCTATAGCACAATTTTACGCGCAAGACCCGCGAAACCGCGGAGCAACTGGGCAAAATGTCTTCGAGCGGTTAAATAGCTCTTGGGATCCTGACTTACGGTTGGCGCAGATTACAGCTCGAGCTTCTAGTTCACGGTTTCGGAAACTGCAGCCGAGACGCTGGCGTTGTCGTTGTTATCGCCCGAGTAAGTCGCGGTGATGGTTCTCGGACCCGCGGACTTGAAAGTGACTGAGCAGACTCCGGCGCCTGCGGCCAGGTTTGCGGCACAACTTCCGCCCGTACTCGCGTTCAGTGTGACCCGTCCGGTCGGAATGCCGTAACCGGAGGCAGGCGCCACGCTGAATTGAAACGCCACCGGCTGTCCCACCGTGGATGGATTAGGACTGTAGCTGGTGATTGTCGTGGTGCTGCCGGTCTTATTTACGGTGAGAGTTACTGTGACGGTCGGGGTGGTGTAGTCCTGGGTCAGAGTGGGCGTTAAGGTCGCGGAGAGAGTCCGGCTGCCAACGGCGAGCACGGCGCCGGTGGATGGGCTATAGACGAATGTTCCGGCGGCGTTGGCGGTCGCGTTCAGTTGAGTCGCAGTCAGCGCTGCCCCGTAGGAGATTGGCGCGGGCATCGCCCAGGTGATCGTTGGCACTAATTTCTTCGCCGTGGTGGTTTGCGTGGCCGTGACCGAGAGATAGTTCGTTGTCGCAGCCCATCTGGCGGTAAGCAAACAGGTCCCGGTGCCACTGCTCATGCTGACGGTGGTGCCGGCGACGGAGCAGGCCCCGCTGGCCTTAATCGTGGGTGTGGCGCCCGAATTCGTGGTCGCAACCACGGCGAAACTAGACTGGTATACGGCGCTGGAGGGAGCGCCGGTGAAGGTGACCGTGGGCGCAGCTTCGGTCGCGGTCGTGGATTGCTTCACCGCCGCTGCCGCCAGATAATTGCCATTGCCAATCTGCGTTGCCGTGACCGTACAGGTTCCGGTGCCGCTGGTCATGGTGAAGGTCACGCCCGCATGGTTGCAAACTCCAGAGCTGCCGTAAGAGACCGGCAACCCTGAACTGGCGGTGGCCGCAACCGTGAAGCTGCTGTTGTAGGCTGCCGAGGCCGGGGCGCTCTGGGTGAATGTGATGACTTGCGTCGCCGGAGTGATCTGCAGTGAAACCCCGGCGGTGGATGCCAGATAGTCGGTGCCATCAGCCGGAGTGAAACTCACCGCCAGAGTCTGGCTGCCGGCGTTCAGCACCGTCCCCGCCGGAGGCGAGTAGGCAAAGCTGCCGGGTACGTTCGCCGTCGCATTCAACTGCAATCCGCTGAGCGGGGTGCCGTAGGGGATCGCGGCCGGGGGCGCCCATGTGATGTGAGTTGCGGCCGGATTCACAACGAGGGTCACGCTGCCCGTAGAGGAATTATAGTCGGCGCTGTCGTTCGGAGTGAAGCTGACCGAGAGCGCCTGGTTTCCCGCACTCAACAGTGCCCCAAACCCGGGCGAGTAGACAAAGCTGCCAGGCACATTCGCGGTGGCGTTCAGTTGGGTCGCGCTCAACGCCGTGCCATAGGCGATGGGGGACGGTGCCGGCCAGGTGACGGTGGTTGCAGCCGGGCTCACCGAGACGGTTTGCGCGATTGGAGTAGCCGCGGCGTATCCGCCATTCCCGCCCTGGGTTGCCTGAATGGTGAGCGGTCCGGCGCCCGTGATCGTCAGCAGATTTCCGCTGACCGTCGCCGAACCGGCGATTACGTTGTAAGTCACTGGCAGGCCCGAGCTGGCGGTCGCGTTCAATGCAACCGGCGCTCCGCCGTAGACCTGCGGCAGTATGAGTGGGAAGGTTATAGTTTGGGTCGAGAGCAGGCCGCTTCCCGAGAGCCGAACTGTATGCACGCTGGCAGGATTGTTCAGCGAGTTATCGTTGAGAGTGAGCGTACCGGGCAAAACGCCGGCGCTGCCCGGGGCGAACACAACCGCAACCTGGCACTGGCCTGCGGATGCCACCTGGCTATGCGAGGCGCAATCCGTGTCGCCGGAAGCAACCTGAGCGAAGTTTGTGGCCAGCGCGAGATTCGAAATCGTCAACGGTTGATTACCGGCGTCGGAAACCGTAACTGTCTGGGCTGCACTTGTCGATCCCACGCTGGTGTTGCCGAAAATGAGCGGCGCGCTCTGCGTCCGATTCAATTGGTAAACGGCGTTGGTGTCCGACACGTATAAGTTTCCCGCTGCATCCAGGGCAATGCCCTGCGGATTACTCAGGCCGGCGATGGCCAGGCTCGACTGCACCGCGCCTCCGCCAGCCAGGCGCACGATCCGTGCGTTGCCCGAATCGGCGACGTAAACCGCTCCGGAAGCGTCGACCGCCACT
Organism: Candidatus Sulfotelmatobacter sp.; assembly: GCA_049513475.1. GTDB lineage: Bacteria > Acidobacteriota > Terriglobia > Terriglobales > Acidobacteriaceae > Sulfotelmatobacter. The sequence goes on from JBEKWC010000078.1 coordinate 6,925, forward strand.
CCGCTCGGATTGTTGAAGCCGCTGCCCATCGGGACCGGTGTTCGCCCTCCCGCCGGAAACTCGACTACCTGGTTGTTGCCCGCGACATAAAAATTTCCTGCCGAATCGATTGCGAGCCCCTGGGGACCAGTCCGGCCGGAGAGCATGATCGTCGGCGCTCCGCCGCCTGCAGGGAGTTCAAGCACATCGCCGGCGCCGACGTCGGCTATGTAAAGGTCTCCACTGCCATCCGTCGCCAGCGCACCGGGGGAAGCCAGTCCGGTGATTTTAAGAGCTGACATATCCGCAGGGTTTAAAGTCCCTTGTTCGTCGGGGACCATGACCACGCGAGCGTTCCCGGTGTCGGAGATGTACAGATCTCCCGCTCCATCCAACGCGATGGCGGTCGGATTGTTCAGGCCGGAGGCGATCAGCGTGTTCGGTGCAAAGCTGGCCGCCGCCAGTTCGATCACTTGGCTATTGGCATAATCCAGCACATACACGTTTCCAGTACCATCGATCGCCGCGCCGGCGGCCTGCCCGTTATTCGCCAGAGCGGCAATCGTGGACTGCGCGCCGGGATCGAAAGTCACCGCGCTGGATTGTCCCACTCCGTTTAAGTACCAGGTGGTAAGCGGCAGGCTGCTGCCCTGCGCAAAGAGCATCACGCCGCCGGAGCGGAGTCCCGGCGCCGAGGGCGTGAAACCCACATTCACCACGCAGCTCTGGCCGGCGGTGTACGTCCCTCCGGCGATGCAAGTGCTGCCGCCGCCGTCGGTGTAATCCAGATTTGCCGCGCCCGCCGTGAGTATGTTGACCGCCGACAAAGTCGTGTCCGCGGCAAAGCTATAGCTCAGGGCTTGGACGGGCGCTGCCGTGCCCACATTCACGGATCCGAAACTTCCCGCCGAATTCAGCAACGTCACGACGATCGCCGTCGAGGTTGAGCCACCATAGTTCACGTCCCCGGAATAAATTGCCGTGATGCTGTTCGCGCCCGGGGCGAGCTGTGATCCGCTGAGAGTGACCGTTGCGCTCGAATCCGTTGCGTCGATGGCGGAAACCGTAGCCGTGCCCAACAGAATGGCACCGGACATGAAATTCACGGTCTGCGTGGGCGCGGTGCCGCTCCCGGTCACCGATACCGTGGCCGTAAGTGTGGTCGTCTGATTCGGAGCGAGATTGCTCTGCTGCGACGTAATCGCGGCCGCGCTCGCTGCCTGTTGCAAGGTCAGGACTCCAGGCACGAACGAAGAGAAGCCGTAATTCGCCGCCGCCAGCGAGCCTTGTGAGATGACCACTGGATACGCGCCAGGCGCGGAGGTAGAGGACGCCGCCGTTCCCTCGCTGGGCATGCCGCTGGTGGCCGAGCTTTGCGTATCTCCATTTACGAAGCCGCTGATGGTGTAGGTTAACGGAGGCAGCGGCTGGCCGTAGGTGCCGTACGCACTGCCGGCAGCTACCGTCAGTCCCAATGGATTCACCTGCAGCGTGGTGCCGCCGCTTGACGACTTATAGTCGGTGCTGTCCGCCGGAGTAAAGCTTACCGATAGAGCCTGGCTTCCGGCGCCCAACAGAGTTCCGGCCGGAGGCGAATACACAAAAGCTCCCGCGCTCACCGGAGTGGCGGTTGCGTCCAGTTGAGCGGAGCCCAATGTCGTGCCGTATGTGATTGCCGCTGGATTGGGCCACACCACCGCGGTCGGTGTGGCATTCACCTGCAGCGCGACCGTGGCCTTGGCTGCGGTGTAATCGCTGCCGTCGTTCGGAGTGAACAAAACCGACAGAGTCTGGCTTCCGGTGGTGAGAACAGTGCCCGCCGGCGGCGAGTAGGCGAAGCTGCCGGGCACGTTGGCGGTGGCATTCAGTTGCGTGCCGCTGAGCGCTGTTCCATAGGGTATCGGAGCGGGCGCAGGCCAGCTTATTACCGGAGCAGAACGGTTGGACTTGCATTGCGCCACCATATCCGCCACCGTCGCGGTAACCGCGTTTACGCCTTGCGGAGTCACCGAAGTGTCCGTCCCCTCCGGCCCCGTACAGCCCGTGAGCGAGGTCAAAGCCCACGGCGTTGCCACCTGCTGTAGAAACAGATAAGACTGCGCTGCCGAGGGGTTCAAACCGTTGTTGCACACCCACGCGGACATACTGGTCCGGGGAAAACTTAGCGTTGCCCCCGGTTGCACGATGCTCTGGGCGGCTTCACTCGCCAGATCTGACGGGGTCGAGCCTCCCGCGGGCAGGCACTGCGTGTTGGTCCAAGTGCTAACGTTACTGGCTTCGAGGTTGTACCAGGGGTTGTCGACGAAAGGAACGCCATTGGTTGGGGTGACAGTCACCGGCGCCGCATACGGAACCTGGCATCCTTGCTTAATATCGGAAAACACCGGGCCGACCGTCAGTTCTACGTTATCGAAGTCAACCCCATACCAGGACATGGCGTATGCCACGGCCGCAGAACCGGCGGAGCTGCCGTGAGCGCAGTACGCTCCCGTGCTCTGCGAACGAAAATAACTCAGCATGGTCGCGGGGCGGCAGGCGCCGGTCAGGACGCTTCCGCCTTCCCAGTCCTGGTTGAATATGACCTGTACGAAGTTGAATCCGGCCTTGATGTAGGACGATGAGAAGTTCTCCTCTCCGGCGGTCCTGGTATCGCCGCTGCCGTCTACGAAAACGATGGTGCCGGCGGTCCCCGGGCCGCTTTCGCCCCAAATGGCGCCAACGTCAGGCATGTTGGGGCATGAAACCGTTGCGGAATAGCACTTGGCGCCGGCGGCAAAGCCCGAACCGCAGCTGATCGAGCTAACGTTTGAAACTTGACCAAGCGGAAGCTGGGCGGATGCGGTACTAGCCACAGCGAGAAAAGAAACGATCAAGAGCCTCTTCAACTCCGGACGCCTCCTGGTTTACCGGCGATCTAAGACAGCAGGCGACCTAAAACCACAAAAGAGGTTCACAGAGCATTCCCTTCGCGACGATATAAAACTGACGGTCGTGGCTCGACCGAGGGAGCCATCAATGTTTCGTAGCGCTTCCAACTGCCCCCCCACCCTAGACCTTCTGGCTTACCCTTGTTCTCGTTCGACTCCCTGGGCTGGATTGCTAAGAGCAATGTTTGCCGTCGTTTTGCTCCTGTCGGTATTGACCACCGGGGGTGTTCGCGGCACTTATTAGGAGGAAGAAAATTCAGCCTCGCTCACGCCCCGCTTATCAGTAACAATAAGTACGCCACTTTTCGCCAGGTCGTCAAGAAAAAACCGCAGGAAGGAACATCGTAATTCAGTGACCGTTCAACTTCGGACCAATGCAGTCTATACGAGTTTCCTGTAGTCACCCCGGAGGGGCGATCGTTTTGCGATCCGAATCGCTCAGCATAATTTTGGGGGCAATCAGACAGATCCGAGCGGCCTCGGGAGACAGGCATGTCAAGGGAAACCTGAGCTACGCCGCCACATTTTGTTCTTTTGTTCAGGAACTTGCTGCAATCCCGAGATCTACACCCGGCTTCCTGCAACTGCGTTGCGTTGCTCTCTGGGAAGGCAACATGGAGCATCTGCAGCGCAACCATATCACCAGGCATGGGGATGGTTCTAGGCCCTGATAAAGCAAATAAATTGTAAATGGTGGATCGAGTGAGCGCAATGATCGGCTAGCGGTTCAGTTTGAAAACAGAAACTTTACTTTGTGTTCCGGGAACACTCCCTGTCGGACTTGCATGTGAACTCGATCTCAAAGGGCGGGTTACTTTTCCGCGATCGGTGGCCGGCTTCCATTTTTCGAAATGCCACGATCGGGCGGGGCTAACGGAACCGCCCAAGAGCTTGCGCTCCCTGAAATTCTGGCGGTGAGTTTATTGTTCGGCCCTACGTCCCTAGCTTTGCCTAACCCTAGCAAGTTACAGAAAACGGAAGGCGAACCCGAGCTAGCTACCTGTAACTTACCGTGACATACTTGTAAACTTTCCCGACCTCGGCATACCCCTGATACAGCGCTTGGCGAGCTGACGGTCATTGCCCCCTGTCTCGACCTCACTCGGCCACTTTGCGAATTCGTTTCCTCAGTGGAGAAACTCTACGCCCAAAAAACCGATCAGAGTGCTCATCGTGGATGACCATGTGGTCGTGCGCGCAGGCTTTGGCAGTGTGCTACGCGGCGAAGCAGGCTTCACGGTGACGGGGTCGGTAGGCAGTGGCGAGGAGGCCTTGGTTTCACTGGCGCATTGCCCGGTCGAGGTCCTATTGCTGGACCTGCACATGCCCGGCATGAGCGGCATCGAGACACTAGTGGCCATGCGGAAGCTTACGAATCCGCCCAAGACGATCGTGCTCTCTAGCTTCGAACCTGATGAAGAGATTCTTACGGCGATTGAGACCGGGGCTCAGGGGTATCTCCGCAAAGACACCTCCACAAGCGAGATCGTCGAAGCCATTTATGCCGTGCATGCCGGCGGCAGCCACTTGCCATCCTGGGTGACGACGCGTATATCCCAACGCCGGCCCCGCTCGCGCCTCAGTCCGCGCGAAGTCGAGATTCTGGAAATGGTCGCCAAGGGACTTACTAATAAGGATATCGGGCGCGTAATCGGAGTCAGCCCCTTCACCGTGCGGAACCATGTGCGGCACATCATGGTGAAGCTGGAGGCGGGCGACCGCACCGAGGCCGCGACGGTCGCCATTCAGGAAGGAATTCTTACCCCGCATCATTCCTCCCATGACGGCGGAGACAACGACAGATGCACCGCGGGACAACCGGCAATTCCACTTCCGTGGATGCATGCCAAGTCTGGGCCTCGTGGCCTCGCGCGGAATACTTTCGGCGATTGAAAGTTGACCCGACCCCCGTTTCGGTGAACTCTTACCTCTGGTCTCTGGCCCGCGCTCGGGCTGCGATAAAATAGGCGTCTCTCATGGCTGATTCGAAGGACCGCCGCGAGTTTCTGAAGTCTCTCAGCCGAAGCGCTCTCGTCTTGAGCTTTGCCGATGTTTTAAGCCTAGCGGAGCCAACGTGGGCAAAACCTGTCAGCGCGCCGCAGCAAGTTGGTTCCGAGCCCTCTTACAACAACAGCCCCAGGCCGATGGCTCCGGGGCCGACCTCTCCCGTGATGAATACACCGCTTGGAGTCAGCTTCGTCGATGTGGCGACGGAATCCGGACTTAACGCGAAAACCATTTACGGCGCCGAGAACAAAAATAAATATCTTCTCGAAACTACAGGTTGCGGCGTGGCCTTTTACGATTACGATCAAGACGACTGGCTCGACATTTTTCTGGTGAACGGCTGGCGGCTTGAAGAGTTTCCCCATGGCGATGGTCCCACCTGCCATCTTTTCAAAAATAACCGCGATGGCACTTTTACTGACGTCACTCAGCGGGCTGGCCTGGCCCGCCGCGGTTGGGGACAAGCTTGTTGCGTGGGAGACTATGACAACGACGGTCACGACGACTTATTCGTGACTTACTACGGGCAGAATTCGTTATTCCATAATAATGGAGACGGTACCTTTACCGACGTTACGGTAAGAGCAGGGTTAACCCAAAACCGGACGCGCTGGAACTCGGGCTGCGCCTTTCTTGACTACGACCGCGACGGACACCTCGATCTGTTTGTGGCGAACTACATCGATCTCGATTTGAAGACGGCGCCGCTTCCGGAGTCGGGTCCTTGTACTTACAAAGGCATACTCGTAGCCTGCGGTCCTCCGGGCCTTCCCGGCGGAAGGAACATTCTTTACCGCAACAACGGTAATGGAGTTTTCAGCGATGTGTCAGAGAAAGCCGGAATCTGGAACACCGACGGCCAGTATGGCCTGGGAGTGTGCGTAGCCGATCTGGATAACGATGGCTGGCCTGACATCTATGTGGCCAACGATTCCAATGTATCGACTCTCTATCGAAATCAAAAAGATGGAACCTTTTTGGATGTGGCTATCGAAGCCGGTGCAGGTCTCTCACCCGATGGAAAGCCGCAAGCGGGCATGGGAGTTTCGATCGGAGACTACAATCACGACGGCAATCTCGATATAGTGAAAACGAATTTTGCGGGCGATACCGCTTCTCTCTATAAGAATTTGGGCAATGGAAGTTTCGATGACCAGACCTATCAATCTGGCCTCGGTCTCAACACGCGATATTTAATGTGGGGCGTCGGCTTCTTCGACATGGATAACGATGGCTGGCTGGACATTTTGATTGCGAATGGGCACGTCTATCCGGAGGTCAATAGTTCGAAGACGGAAGCTCCGTATGCCCAGCCTAAGTATCTCTATCGCAATTTGCGCGACGGCCGTTTTGAAGACGTAACTGCGAAGGGCGGACCTGGAATTACGGCTCCGGTGGCCGCGCGTGGCTGCTCCTTCGGAGATTACGACAACGATGGCGATCTCGATGTTGTGGTGAATTGCGTTAATTCCTTGCCCCAACTCCTCCGCTGCGACTCCCAACTGAAACGAAACTGGATCAAGATTAAGACCGTCGGAGTAAAGTCCAATCGCACGGGCATCGGCGCTCGTGTGCGAGTCGTAGCCAAGCCTGCTTTGCCCTCAGCGCCGATGGTGCAAGTAGATGAAGTCCGCAGCGGCAGCGGTTATTACTCGCAAAATGACCTGCGATTACACTTCGGTTTGGATCAGGCTACAGTCGTCGACCTTCTCGAAGTTCGTTGGCCTTCTGGGCAGTTGGATGTCTTCAGGAATCTGGCGGTCAACCGCATGTATGTTTTACAGGAAGGCAACAAACAACCTGCAGTAAGAGAACTCCCAACCTTCAGCAAGTCTAGGCCTTGATAAAACTAGAGAGGGTCTCACCAAAAGTAAGTTGCAATAACCCGAGGAGGCCCTGCCACGAAGTTAGTGACCGTGGTCTGCAGGACGACTTGCAGATTTTTTTTCTGCCAGTCCGCCGGAGCGTGCCGAAAGGCTTCTTCCAGATAATCGTGCCGGGAGATGAATTCGCCGGCGGCCTGCGTTCCAGCCGCGCCCAATCCGGCAGCCGCGATCAGAACTTGGCCCGTCTTCGCATCCAGCAACCGAGTGACAACCGCAAAGTCTTCCAGAATCTCTCCGTGTGGCCCCACCCCTCGGGAGCGAACCAGCCCCGCAGATCCTTGTTCCTGAATCTTAAGGTTGCCGTCCTGTTCGACAAACGCAAAGCGAAGGTTGGAAGTCATTTGTAGCGTCCACGGATTATTGAACGCGCCGACCATCACCGCGGGCGAATTGCGCAGGTCTTCGAAGGAGTAGTTTGAGCCAATGCGAACTTGACTCGGCTTATTAATGTGATCGAAGAGGGCCGAAAGTCTGGCCGCAAGGTAGACATCTCCTACCGCCACACCGTATTCGTGATAAAGGAGTAAGTCTCCCCACACCAGCTTTTCCTTCGGATCCAATGGAAGTGGCTGATCGTATCTTTCCACTTCGGTTTGGAATGTGCCCGGGTGAGTTCGTGAGTATCTTTGATAAAGATCGAGCGACGGACGGTAGAACACCGGTTTAGCCAGACAGATTAGGACTGGCTGGGAGGTGGCGAAGACCGGAGACCAGAATTGCTCCAATGAGGACTGCTTGGGCGTTCGGATAGGAGATTTTTCTGCCAAGCCTGCGAGAAGTAAAAGTACGGCCGCGACCGCGGCAAACGTTTGCCAGGAGAATCTGCGATTCCTCCCGCGCGAACCATCCGTCTTGATGTCCAAGGCCGGCGCCGTTTCCCAACGAAATTCTGGAGCGTATGAACCATGGGGCAGTTCGATTCGAACCGGCGAGGGAGCGGATGCAGAATAATAGTATTGTTCGAGCCTTCTGCGAACCTCTCCTGCTTGCACCCGAACGACCGAGTCGTCGGATGTCGCATAGTCCGCCTTGCGGCGAAATATCTCGATACCGATCATTCGCTCTTTAAGAAATTCGTCGCGGCCTTCCAGCTTATGTTGAACCACATAGGCGAGGAATTGCTTGCCTCGCGCACTGTTCCGGAAGGGATGGCTGTCAAGGATATTGCGGAGTTCCCTCAGGATCGCCGCTTTCTCGGCGTCGCTGAATGCGGTGATTCGGTGCGAACCTGTAATGAGCGGTTCCGCAATCGTAGCCATGGCCCGTACCTCCCGGTGTTACCGCGGCCGCCTCATCTCGTATCGCGTGTTGAAGCCGCGCTGTGAGACTACTTGTCCAGCCGGGGTGGACGTTACCGCCAAGTGAAAAGTATTGTCAAGAAATGTTTTCCCATAGAGCCCGAGGCGGAGCCGAAAAGCGTCAACCATCTGGTGAGGTTTCAACGACTTGCAGGAGTATCGCGGGTAACAATCCCCGGGGGGCATGGGGCCCTCTGCATTTTGCTTTGTAAAACGTTTAGGGCGCCCACGCAAGCACGGTTACGATCACGGGCAAGCGACGTTTCGCAATGGGGAACGCCGCTCGGTTCGGCGGCTCACGGAAGATGTATCCCTAGTCTACTCTCGGCGTAGGTTGATCATGGTGCTTGCACTGAAACCTGTTTACCTTCGTAGTTCACGATCTTGTCGGGTCTGGCTTCGACCGCTTCGCCCACGCCGTGGCCGGCAGACACCCAAACTATCTTGAATACGATTTGCCTGGGCATGCTCGCATATTGGCCTTGGCGCTCTCCAATCGTGAGGGTCTTGTCGGCCTCTGACCATTTGAGGGGAATAAGTGTGTGCGCGCCCTTCTCGTAGTTGTAGCTGTCGCCCTCATCTTGATACACGTCGAACTTACCGTCGGCGCCCCGGAAAATTCGCAGCTCAATCGGTCCCTCCGGTTTCTCGTCCGCATATTCAATCTCAGGGCCCAGGGGAACGATAGAGCCTGCGCGCACCAATAGAGGAATACGGTCGATCGGAGCCTCTGCGTCTATCTCCTGAGATCCCTTGAAGGTTGCGCCAGACCAGAAGTCGTACCAGATCGGGGACTCCGGCAGATAAACCTCGCGGTGCGTAGCATTTTGCTCAAGCACCGGACTCACTAAGAGCGCAGGCCCAAACATAAATTGATCCCCGATGTTCCAAGTCTTTGGGTCGGCACGCCAATCCATCACAAGGGGCCTTTGGATGGTGTAGTCCTGATCGCTTACCTTCCATGCGAGAGAGTATAGGTAGGGCACGAGGCGATAGCGCAGCTTGTCATACTTGAGAAGGATCGGCTCCACTTTTGCATAGGTCCACATCTCATTATGCGCGCGGTGACCGTGAGTGCGGAAGATTGGACAAAACGTACCGAACTCGAACCAGCGCGTATAGAGTTCTTCGTAGGCGGGGTCATCCGGCGGGCGATCAAAGGGCTGATGGTAACCTCCGATGTCGGTCGTCCAGTAAGGAAATCCAGAGAGGGCGAAGTTAAGACCGGCTGGCACCTGATGGCTTAGCGCCCAGTAAGTGCTATACACATCGCCGGACCAGATGGTTGCGCCTACGCGCTGCTGGCCGAGAAAAGCCGAGCGCGTCAGCAGGAAAACTCGCTTCTGATCGGTTCTCGCCCGCCAATGCTCCTGCACTCCAGCGGTGTGCATGAAGGGAAAGATATTGGTAAAGCGAGCGCCATTGCCGATGGCAAGAGTTTTGTCGCGGAGACTCGCGTCTCCGGAATGCGGCCAGTATTCCTCCGGCTCCGAACTGTCCAGCCAGAAGGCATCCCAACCTTGCAAAAACAGTTTTCCCGGCAGATCCTCCCAGAAAACGTCGCGTCCCTTCGGATTCGTAGGGTCGTAAATGTGAGCATTGGGTACGTCCAGGTGCTTCGCCGTGACTTCCTGAAAAGTCTGCGATTGCGCATCGAGCAAGGCCCAAACAGAGATCATCGCGTGCACATGCTCATCGTGCAAAGTCTTCAATTCCGCGGGAACATCCGTATAGTTGGCATTAAAGATGGGGTCGCCTTCCGTCTTCCACCAATACCAATCCTGCACGATGGCATCGAGTGGAATGCGCTCTTGACGGTAGCGATGCGCTACCTCGAGTATCTCGTCCTGCGACATGTACCGGTCTTTGGATTGGAAAAAACCGTAAGCCCACTTCGGCAGCATCGGCGTATGGCCGGTCAGATTCCGGTAGCCGTGGATGATCTGATCCATCTCCGGCCCATAGATGAAGTAGTAATCGACCGC
>JBEKWC010000079.1:0-8841 GCA_049513475.1 Candidatus Sulfotelmatobacter sp.
GGTCATCTTGAGCGGCGTGTGAGCCATCGCAAACGGGATGAACTCCTGCCAGTGCTTGGGGCGCGTGAGCCGGCCCGAGGTTTCCAGGCGCTTGTAGAGCGGGGTTGCGGGCAAGGGCGTCATCAGGCCGAAAATGGGCAGACCCGGAGGCCAAGTTCGGACTTGCGTCAGTGTGCGCTCGGCCACCCCGGTAGCGTCGTTGTCCATACCGAAGATGAATGATGTGATCGCATAGACGTTGCGTCGGGCGAGCCGTTCGAGCACAGCCGCATACTCATTCGGCTTATTGAATCCCTTGTTCACGCCTTTGAGATTGGTCGGGTCAATGGATTCCATGCCGATGAAAACCCATTTGCCCCCGGAAGCCGCGATTAAGTCCACCAGTTCCTCGTCGCGCAACAAATTAGCGCTGATCTGTGCGACCCAGTGCACCTGGGCTTTGGCAGCGATGATGTCACGAAGCAATGATTTGGTGCGCTTTACATTGATAGCAAAATTGTCGTCGATGAAAAAGACGGCAATCTGGCCCTTCTCGCGGCTGGCGCGCGCCTTCAACAGTAGCAACTCATTTACCACGCTCTCATTGGTGCGGAAGCGGATTGAGTCACCGAAGAATCCGGTCACGGTGCAGAACTCGCAGCCGTAGGGACAGCCACGTCCCGATTCAACTGGAATGATGCGGAAAGAGCCCCAGCCCGTGCCGACACGGTTGAGTAGCGGCGCGACGACCTTTGGCACGAGATTGAATTGAGCAAGATCGATCGATTGCCAAGGAATGACCGGGTACTCCTTTAGCGACGGCTTCTTGTCTTTCCCCGCTGCATCCACGGGCGCGTAGATGGGTTTGAGTTCGCCGCGGGCAGCGTCATTCACAATCTGCGGCCAGGTTTCATCGGCTTCGCCTAGGGCCACAGCGTCGGCGTGGCATGGTCCGCCATCGCGACCGAGGGCCTCGTCGGCCAGTTCGGTGACGTGAGGACCACCCATGACGACCGGAACTCCGCTGGCGCGAATGGCATCGGCGATGCGATACGCTTTGGCGATCATTCGGGTCATGGACCCAATGCCGACCAGTCCGATGTTCTCGTCTCGAACGTACTCTGCTATTTGAAGCTCGTCCATCCGCTGAGCGTTGCCGTCGATCAGCAGCACTTCATGTCCGGGAGGAGTCAGAGATTTGAGCAAAAACATCCAGAGGTGCGGCATGAAGTTGCGAGTCACGCCGTTGTCGGGGTTGTAGAGCAGAATTTTCATGACAGTTCCTTACTTGAATCGTCTAGGATTCACCGCACGGGACCGTCACGAGCGATGCCGATCTGTTGATCTTGTTTTTCGTAGAGCATGCATCAGAACGGCTCTTGGCATCTTTCTAAAGCTGTCCTCGGTTCACAGGTTTCAAAACTGCGGCTCCAACTGCACTTCTGGCGTTTGTGCCTCTTCAGGATCGCTGGAGCCCCGCCCGGACGGAGCCACGGTGCGTAACCTGTCTGGCTCCGCGAGATGCAGCAACGCTCGCATTCTTGTCTCCCCAACATCCTGCCGCGAGCAGCCAAGCAGAACGGAACAATCCTGATCCGAGTATTTTTCAAGAACGGACATCACGATGACGAAACGTTCGAAGTGTTCAAGCCGGAGAATGCGGGCGATTGCATAATCAGTATCCTGCGTCCGTCCGAAACTGCAAGTGACCGCATCACTCGGTGCGGCTGCGACGGTCGAGTGGTTCTAGCGGGGCGCTAACATGCGAATTGCACCCTGGATAATCGTCCGCCGAGCCCAGGATTGCGCCCAGTCTCGAAACACGTAAGTTCCTTCGACGCAGTCTTCCAAGCCGGAAACAAAACACTCCTCGGCCTTCGCCAGGTAGGCTGTGAGCAAGAACGAAAGCAAATGCAATCGTCCATGTTTTCTGCGAACACTCCGCACAACTCGATGCGCGTTGCGTATGCTCGCGATGTCTCAGTAGAGATCGAAAGTCTTCGTGGCGTGGTCACCTTTGTCTTCTTGGCTCTCCATTGCCCTTCAGCCTTAGCCAGGTGTCAGCGTCACGCGCGCTCAATGCCTAAACATTTTGTTGCGCACGTCGGGCCAGAACTCTTTTGCCACATTGAAGAAGGTATCCAGGGCTACTTGTTGTCCCCACTTGTTCGCGCTATTTCCAAATGATCGATTCACGGCCGGATAGTAGAGGTTGGAGATGCCTGCGGCTACTGCATTTCCGGCCAGTTCTGATGTGTTGAAGTGGTTGCGGCCATCGTCGCCGCGAGTGATAACTTCCCGGCTCATCGCATATCCGGTTCGCTTCCAAAATCCCCCGGTGCCTTTCACGAAATATCGAGGATCCTGGTGGAGAACGACTGGAAATAACCCTTCACTCATGATGTTGCCAATTGCTTGATCTGCGAACGCTCCTCCGTAGTATTTGCCAAAAGCCTGCGCTCCTGTTCCGAATGAGCTGTACTGCTTCTGGGCCATGGATAGTCCGGCAAAAATACCAGCCACCAGAAACGCGGAGGGATCAAAAGAGTCGTCCACCGCAACTTTCATCTTCTCGGCAGGCGTCAACGGTTTGATCTCCGCAGCGTTTTCGTCTGAACGATAGTTGGGGATTATCCAGAAGATATGATTCTTGCTCGGTTCATGCTGCGGCCCCCTCTGCGTAACGCTGGACGGACTCGATTGAGTCTGACTCGCACTTGGCGCATCCGGGAGCCCCGACGGTTCCTGTCCAATCGACACAACTCCTCCCACCAACAAGTTAGCGGAAACCAGAACACGGCAGACCATAGGAACAAACGAAGATGACGGCAACCTCCTCATGCTACTAAGGTTGATGCACGTTGGAGCGCCTCCCGAGGCAACATGAACAACTTGTCATGTGTTCGCCACGATGTATTCATCCTGTAGCTGATAACCTTCCTCATGGGATCTCGTGAATGCGGTCGCACGGTGCGTTACCGACGACTCGCGATCGTATTTCTAATCCTCATCTTCGCTGCAACACTCAGCCGTGCTCAAGACAATTACGAAATCCAGGTGTACGGGTCTGACCTGGTCGATCCCCGACACACTATGGTGGAACTTCATAGCAACTTCACGATCGATGGATCGAAGACAATCGTCGACGGTGTTTATCCCACTAATCACGCGGAGCACGAAACCGTCGAGATCACCCACGGCTTCAATGACTGGTTCGAATGCGGCTTTTACATCTTCACTTCCATAACCGAGCGCCAGAGCTGGCAGTGGGTGGGTGATCACATCCGCCCGCGCGTTGCCGTCCCTAAGAAATGGCACTGGCCTGTAGGTGTGAGCATCTCAAACGAAATTGGCTACCAGAAGCGGCAATATTCCGTGGACACTTGGACGTGGGAAATCCGCCCTATCGTGGACCAAAAAGTCGGCCGATGGTATTGGTCCTTGAATCCCACGCTCGACCGTTCATTCCACGGCGAGAGCGTGAACCAGGGCATTGTCTTTTCGCCAAACCTCAAGTTTAGCTACGATTTCACTCCGAAAGTCGCGGGAGGTCTGGAATATTACGGCTCAGTCGGCCCCGTGACGGGATTCGATGCGGTGTCGCAGCAACAGCACCAGATTTTCCCCGCGATTGACTTGAACATCGCACCGCAGTGGGAGATCAATTTCGGACTCGGCGTAGGCGTCACGGGCGCGACCGACCACCTGATTGCGAAGATGATTCTGGGGTATCGCTTTAATTTCTGATAAGGAACAGGAGCGCAGAAGTGATTAAGGACATCGTGATTGGGTTCATTCTGGCCATTGCGATTTCAGGGGTTCTGTTTTCCTCTATTTCTCTGCTGGCATGGCGCCAGTCGCAACGGCCGATCCACCTATGCCGTTTGAGAAGAAGTTCGCGAATATGGCTCTGGACGCGCATATTGAGAAGCAACACATTCCTCCATCTTCAGTGCCTGCGGACGAACCTAATTTTATTGCCGGTGCGAGCGTATACAAACAGCACTGTGCCTTGTGTCACGGACTCCCAGGGCAGCCACCCATTGACTATGCGACAACGATGTTTCCGAGGCCGCCACAATTGTTCCGTGGTAAGGGTGTGACCGACGATCCGGTATCGGAGATCTACTGGAAAGCAGCAAATGGAATCCGTTTTTCGGGGATGCCCTCCTTCAAGACCAAGCTCTCCGACCCCCAACTTTGGCAGGTTAGCCAACTGCTCGCCCATGCCAACTAAATTCCGGACTCAGTGCGTAGTCCGAATCAGCAGCCAGGAGCGGCAGGTGTCCTAGTCTGCACCGCTAGTCGATCCCGGATTCCAGCCTCTGAGAGAACAAAGTGCCGCTATCGAAAATGAAGTGCGCTCGTTATCAGGCCAAAGGCGGCACCGACCAGGACAAGCCACGCGGAATTTACGCGAAATCGAAGCAGAGCGATTGATGATGTCGCAGCCAAAACAACAGTAAGGATGTCAACCAGCGATGCTCGCCCAAGCTCCCAAGTGACAGCAGCCATCAACGCGAGTGATGCAACGTTCACACCATCGAGGAAGGCCCCCGCAGCTTTGGACTTTCGAATACGCGGCACCAGTGGACCGCTTACCGCTACTAGGAGGAATGCAGGAAGGAAGATGCCCACGGTGGAAATTACAGCGCCACGAATTCCTCCCAGAATGAAGCCAATAAACGTTGCCGTCGTGAAAACCGGTCCTGGCGTCACTTGACCTACGGCTACAGCATCGACAAGCTGCGCGTCCGTCAACCAGCCTCGATGGATGACTAGATCGGCTCGAAGGAAGGCTAAGAGCACATAGCCGCTGCCGAATACGGTCGCCCCCAGCTTCAAGAAAACCAGAAAAAGCGACACTAGACTGAACGATGCTGTGGTTGCCAAGATGCCGCCCCCAATCGTCAGACAAGGAAGCACCGAGAAGGACACATGCGAAGTTCTTAGCGCACGCACGCAGGCTACTCCGCCGGCGAGCAGAAGCAAAAGAAGAGGGTGCAAACCAAGAACAGAAAGCACGAGCGCAAGCACCGCCACAAATCCAAGAAATGTTGTCTTGATGGCCGTTCGGCCAAGACTCCAAAGGGCCTGAAGAACGACAGCGATGACGACCGGCTTGATTCCATAGAGGGCGCCAGCTAATGCCGGGAGCTTGCCAAAATGGACGTAGAGCCATCCAATACCGGCGACCATCAGTGCTGCGGGAAGAATAAAGCAGGTACCAGCGAGCAGCAGACCTCGCCAACCGGCGCACAAGTAGCCGATATGAATGGCAACTTCACTGGAACTGGGTCCAGGAATGAGATTGCTTGCGCCGAGCAGGTCGAGGAATTTTTCACGAGAGAGCCACTGTCGCCTGCGGACGAGTTCATCTTCCATGATCGCGATGTGCGCTGCCGGTCCTCCGAAGGCTGTCGCGCCCAGCCTCAGGAAAAACAAAGCAAGCTCATCGAGAGGAACTTGTCTTTGTTCGGAAACGGATTCTGGAGATTCAAGGGCTGGCTGTTCAGCCATGAGTTGCGCCCCGTCTTTCTGCCAAGCATGCGTCGAGAGATAAAGCGCCAGCACCAACCAGCAGCAGAAAAACGAGACCGAGCAACATGCTCAAATCAGTTCGGGCCTCATGCAGCGTTCCCCAAAATCCGTTCTTCGCGAACGTGACGATCTTGGTCGAATATATGGCAACCGCAATATCAATAAGAAGCGGCACCGTCGCCAACCGCGTAAGAAGGCCAACCAACACCAAAGAGCCACAAACAATCTCAACCACCCCGACAAACAGGGCCATGATCTGCGGCGAAGGAATGCCGATTTTCACGAAGCGTCCGACTCCAGAGATTCAGGGAACAAAAACTTCTGTATACCTTCGGAAAGGAAGACCCAACCCACCAGAATACGGATGAGCAAGATCGCTTTCGCCGCTCGATCCGGCCAGGCTGCATTTCTGCTCACTGTCATTGCTCTCCTTGCGAGACCCGAGAAGTTAGAAATGAAGTTAACCGGGTTCAAACGTAATCGAACAGCGTCATGAAGCCGAAGTCCATGTGGAGTTGCTGATGGCAATGAAACAAAGTCAGCCCTGCATTGTCCGCGACAAAATCCACTTCCGTTTCCTGATATCCGCCCACCATCACAACATCCTTCATCACGCCAGCAGTCGGCGTGCCGGCGAGCTTGGTCAATTCGAAACTGTGTCGGTGAAGATGGATGGGGTGGATGTCGTCGCTCGCATTGCGCATGCGAATGCGGTAACGTCTGCCTTGCTTCAAGTGAAATGAGGCGGCCACAACCCCCTGGGTCATCGGATGAGCTACGGCGTTAATCGTCCATCGGTTGAAACCTGCCTCGGCGGCGTTGCCCTTTGCGAAGATCATCTCGAACGTCTCGTCCGGCGAAAGAGCAGTTGCACCGGCTTTTGCGAAATGCAAATAATCCCAGTGAAAAGGTTTCGGCGTTATCCAAACTGGCTTTCCCTTGTGCCCCGCATATTCCAGGACAATACCCATGCCGTGACCGCGATCGTCATCCGCAAGATCACCCATGATCCACACGCCGGGATGATTCATCTCGACGATGGCAGAAATGCGTTCAGCCGTTCCCAGCCACAGCACCGGAACATCGGCGGGCCTGGGAACAGCATTGCCGTCTAATGCGACAACCTTGAAAGTATGCCCCGGCAAGGCCAGGCTTCGAATCTCGGTCGCGCTGCCATTGAGAACATGAAACAGCACCCGCTCGCCCTGTTTGACCTTCACCGGCTCGCCATGTCCCAGCATGCGACCATTGACAGTGAAATATCGATAGCCCACTTCATATCCGTGCAGCATCCCTTTCGCAAGCGAGGCCTTCATCGCGGACTCGCCGCTCGACTCCAGTTCCTTCACTCGCGAGGAGGGAGCGAGGAAATCTTGCGTCATATCGCCGCCTTGACTGAAAAACGGTTCGCATTCCTTTAGAACCAGAAAGATTTCCCGGTCGTAGCTCCCCGCCTCGCGCTTGGGTTCGATGTACACGGGCCCGACTTGACCGCTGTATTGTCCGGCGCAGAGATCGGCGCCCGCCCGATTATGCGTGTGATAGAAGCGGAAACCTGATGGACGCGGAGTGAACACAATCCGACGCATTCCCTGCGCCGGGATGAAAGGCGTCCCTTCTTCGGCAGCGCCATCCACCTCGGTGGAGACTATTTGGCCATGCCAGTGCAACTGCTCAGGAGTGTCGGTGCCGTTGTGGACTTCGACCGTGGCCGGCTGACCTTCTTTGAAACGCAGGAGGGGGCCTGGGAATTGACCGTTGTACGTGATCGTCGAAACGATGTGTTTCTTGGCGATCTCGACCGGACTTGCGGAAATTCGTAAGATGTAGTCGGGTCGGTTCGAATCGGACTGAGAAGAACTCGCTCCGAAAGTCTCCAACCCGACCGTAGCCCCGTGGCTCAGCCGGCTTCTGGAGCGAACGAGCCCAGCACCGGCTGTCATCCCCGTCATTCTGAGAAACTCTCGGCGTCCGAGCGGTTGTTTTCCCACAGAGTGTCTCCAAACACTGCGGACCTTTATTTCCGGTTATTTTATTCCGCGCGCAAGCGTTTTGGACAGAACCGCCGGCCGTTCGGTTTGGATCTACGAGTCGAGCAGCACTCGTCATCTCGGGTAGTGTCCTAATTTGAACTTTTTATTCAAGCTAGATGGCCCTCCGTTTGCTTCGCCCTGCAAGAATCGCACATTGGAAGCACAAGAGTTTTAGAGGCCAAAGCGCGACACTCTGGGCACTCTATATAAACTAGCGGCTGCATAGTCGTTCCAAACCTCGCCAATTCTCTCAGCCATTCTGATATTGTCTGGTTCTTCGCACGCGAAGCACGAATCATCGCTTTTATTTCATCATTGGCAAAGCGCACGGGGACAATTCTTCCTTTCGCTATTCCCTTCGGCAGTTTAGGCCGTCCGATTTTAGCTTTCTTCTGTGCCAAGGTTCCTCGCCTCTTGCATGATTGCGGCCCTTACTGCGTCCTGAGCCGATTTGATTGGATGAAGATGCAGCACCGTGACGTGCCGTGTGGGTTTCTGCGGGTCATCGGTTTCGTGCGCCCATGCGTAAACTCTGTGCGCTGTCGCGTGCCCCGCTAGATCGAATACCTCAACAATCCCCTCCCACACCGTCTCTCCCCTGAACGTCTCTTTCACAGGCACGCTTTCAACGTGCGTGGCCTCAGCGCCGTGCAGCCGTCGTATCACGTCGCGCAATTCCTGGATATAACTCACGCGGTAGCCCCTACCAGATCGCCCACGCTCCAGAAGTCCCGCTCAATACCCGCTGCCATTGCTGGTGTGCAGCGCAGGGTGTTGTGGCGCTTCACAAAGTTGTAATAGGCGAAGTGCAGCCCAACTGCTGCCTCAAAGTTTTCTAGCTTCTTGCTGAATGCTAGCGTCAGACGGGTGAGGCGGCGCATGTGCAGCCGCGTGGTCGCGTTTAGGCGCTCAACGTGGCTAGTGGAAACCAATTCCATCTCTGGATTGCCAGTGATAGGTCTCCGTACAGCAGACGCGAAGTGTGGGGCGCTGTACTTGCGTTCCGGGTGTTGCGCGGCGTCATGGACATAAACTTTCACGCACTGGCCGTAATCTACATCGGCACCGAATGCGAGTTCCATAGCCTCAGCGTATAAGTGCATTGCATCACTGGAAACCTGCACCCGATTCCGCATCCGACTGGCAACGTCTTGGACAAACTCAGTGGTGGTAGCGTGGGTGCGCTTTCCAACCTTGAATGACGGCACCAGTTTAGTTTCGGAATCTATCGCGCAGAACGTCCACACGTCGCCTAGTTCCGGGTTGTCGTCCACGCTGACATGGCGCT
>JBEKWC010000080.1:0-8391 GCA_049513475.1 Candidatus Sulfotelmatobacter sp.
GTGATCGTGGCCGCTCCCACTCCCTCCCCCGTCGCCAAACCGGCCGCCGATATGGTCGCCGCTCCCGCAGACGAACTCCAACTCACCAGGCTGGTTAGGTTCTGCGTGCTGCCGTCGCTGTAGGTTCCCGTCGCGATGAACTGCCGGCTCGTCCCCTTCGCGATTGACGCCGTTGCGGGGGTCACGGAAAGAGAAGTCAATACCGGCAGAGTCACCGTGAATGCAGCCGAGCCGCTCATCGTGCCGGAGGCGGCTGTGATCATTGTGCCGCCCGGAGCCACAGCGTTGGCCATTCCGCCAGTGTTTACGGTTGCTACCGAAGTTACCGACGAACTCCACTGTACGGACATGGTGAGGTTCTGCGTGCTGCCGTTGCTATACGTCCCGGTGGCCGTGAACTGCTGGGTGGTGCCAGCCGCGACGGACGCGACGGTCGGAGTCACAGAAATCGACATGAGAACGGCAGCTTTAACCTTCAAAGTAGCGGAGCTGCTGATCGCGCCGGAAGAGGCCGTGATCGTCGCACTGCCCTGAGCCACACTGGTGGCGAGTCCGCTGCCGTTTACCGTTGCGATTCCAGTGGCGGACGAACTCCACGGGACCGTGCTGCTGAGGTTCTGCGTGCTGCCGTTGCTATACTTCCCGGTGGCTGTGAACTGCTGGGTGTTGCCGGCTGCGACCGAAGCGCTCGCCGGAGTCACGGAGAGCGAGGTCAAGACCGCAGCTGTGACCGTCAGCGTGGCGGAGCCCGTGATCGCCCCCGACTTGGCGGTGATGGTGGTGGTTCCAGGGGCGACAGTGGTCGCCAATCCGCTGGCGCTAATTTTCGCAATCGTAGTCGCTGACGAGCTCCAGTTTGCCGAGCTGGTGAGATTTTGCGTGCTGCCGTTGCTGTAGCTCCCGGTAGCCGTGAACTGCTGGGTGTTGCCGGCCGCAACGGAGGGCGTCGCCGGAGTCACGGAAATCGCAGTCAAGACCGCGGCGGTAACGGTCAAAGTTGCGAAGCCGCTGATGCTTCCCGAAGTTGCCGTGACGGTCGCAGTTCCCGAAGCCACGCTGGTGGCAAGGCCGCCGCTGTTGATGGTCGCGATCCCAGTCGCGGATGAAGTCCACTTCGCCGAGCTGGTGAGATTTTGCGTGCTGCCGTTGCTGTAAGTTCCCGTAGCCGTGAACTGCTGAGTATATCCAGCCGCGACCGAAGCGCTCGCCGGAGTCACGGAAAGCGAGGTCAAGACCGCGGCCGTAACCGTCAAGGTCGCGGAACCCGTGATCGAGCCGGACTTGGCGGTGATGGTGGTGGTTCCGGGTGCGACAGCGGTCGCCAATCCGGCGCTGCTTACGGTCGCTATCGTCGTCGCGGACGAAGTCCACTTGACTATGCTGGTAAGGTTCTGCGTGCTGCCGTTGCTGTAGCTCCCGGTCGCGGTGAATTGCTGGGTGTTGCCCGCGGCAACGGAGGGGGTCGCCGGGGTCACGGAAATCGCGGTCAAGACCGCGGCTGTCACGGTCAAAGTCGCGGAACCGCTGACGCTTCCCGAAGTTGCGGCGATGGTCGCAGTTCCTGGAGCCACACTCGTGGCGAGTCCGGCGCTGTTTACAGTTGCGACTGCCACGGCGGATGAACTCCATTTGGCCGTGCTGCTGAGGTTCTGCGTGCTGCCGTTGCTATACGTCCCGGTGGCCGTGAACTGCTGGGTGTTGCCGGCTGCGACCGAAGCGCTCGCCGGAGTCACGGAGAGCGAGGTCAAGACCGCAGCCGTGACCGTCAGCGTGGCGGAGCCCGTGATCGCCCCCGACTTGGCGGTGATGGTGGTGGTTCCAGGGGCGACAGTGGTCGCCAGTCCGCTGGCGCTAATTTTCGCAATCGTAGTCGCTGATGAGTTCCATTCCGCCGTGCTGGTGAGATTTTGCGTGCTGCCGTTGCTGTAGGTCCCGGTCGCTGTGAACTGCTCGGTGTTGCCGGCCGCAACGGATGGCGTCGCAGGAGTTACCACCATCGAAACCAGCGTAGGGGCGGTGCCGCTGCCACTGAGCGCCACGACTTGAGGGCTGGAAGTGCCGGTGTCTACGCTGGTGAGGTTGGTACTGCGGGTTCCAAGCGCGCTGGGCGTGAAGGTAACCGAGATCGAGCAACTGGCGCCGGCCGCCAGAGTCGCCGGGCTTACCGGGCAGTTATTGGTGGCCGCATAATCGGACAAAGTGGTGGAGATGCCGGAGATCGTGATCGGCGAGCTCTGTCCGTTCTTGAGGGTGATTTTCTTGGCTGGACTGGTGGTTCCCTCCGCTTGATTTCCGAAAGAGACACTGGTGGGCGATGCGGTTACACTCTGGGCTTCGGCCGCTGGGCAACTGACAATCGATGAGACGATTGCCAGCAAGAAGACTGAGGCTCGTGCTGATATTTTCCGCACTCCCTAACCGGGGGATGCGGAAGTATAAGCCGGAAACGCGCTCCTCAGAGAATTTCTTATGCCCCTCGGAAGTGCTAGCCTATCGGGAGTAGCCCGTTCGCGCCCCAACCCTTTCGCGGATGAAGCTTTGGGTGGCGAATGCTTACACACTTCGTTGGGGCGCACGCTGCCGGCCATGGAGAGCCGACCATGTCAATTATCTCGGTCTCGGCAGCGCCAAGGACCCAAGGACTGGCAGCTTATGGCTCCTCCGTTCCCGGGGAATTCAGGTTTGTAACCAACAATCGCTCCGACTTTTTTCCTCTTCATGGACACGAGAAGCGTTGCACCCTGGAGTCATCGTTATTGTTCCCAGTGTCACCCCACTTCGTCAGCGTGAACTCTTCCCTGCCCCTGTCCAGCAGATTGGCGCAAGGGATTTGGCCAACAGCGGGGTCGAGGTTCACTACGCTGGCAGCCCGATCGCAGGTTCCGAGTATGCCCTGCCAAAAGGGGCAGACTAAACTTTCGCGCATCCATGCTTACGGTTTGGTTTCTTCCAGCAGCACGACGTCGGAATCGGTATGGCCGCGGATCATCCCCAGCTTTGTGCCGTCAAGCGACCAGTGCATCTCGGCGATGCGTTCGGATTTGAAGTTTGTGATTTGCTTTCCTGGGGAGCCATCGAGCGGTTGCAGCCAGAGGTTATCGGCTTCACCGTCGCGGAAGGCGTAAATGAGAGCCTTGCCGTCATGCATAAACCGTATGGATCCCTGTCTGGAATGCTGAAATTCCAAGAGCTTCGTATCCTGGGGAGAATCGACTGGCACCAGAGCCAGTTGTTGCTTGGGGGTGCCGGGGGTGGCAAAGGTGGAGAAAATTGCCAGTTTGCCATCGGGAGATAGATCGAAAGCGGTGACCGGCAGCGGAGAAATTTTTTCCGACTTGCCGCCTTCTAAAGGCGCTCGGGTGAGCATGGTGCCCACCGCGAGATCCGCGTAGTAAACCCATTTTCCATCCGGTGAGCAGATGGCATACTCATCCAGTTTGCCGTCGCTGATTTGCTTGAAGTTTCCGCCGGTGGCGTCGATGCGCCAGATGGTCACGGTTTTCGCTCCGCCGTGGCCGCCGAACGAGGCCACCACGTAGCGGCCATTGGCGCAGGCGGAAGGCTCGAAGGCCAATCCATCCTGCGGCGAAGTAAGCGGCGACTTGGCGCCGGTGGCGGGATTCAAGAGATTTAACAGCTCCTGCTCGAGAATCATCTGGCCGTCGGGAGTCCAGGTAAAACTGCCGACGCGCGCACCCGAGGTGAGTTGCTGGGCTTGACCGCCGCCCAGATCGGACGCCTGCGCCACAAAAAGATCGTAGTGCGGCAATCGCAAAACCGTCGCCAACATGTGCCCGTCGGCCGAAATGCTGAGGTCGGCATAATCGTTGATGTCGTGCGTCACTGCGCGCGACTTACGATCCCGCAGAGAAATTTCTACAATCTGCTGGCGATTGAAGTGGCCTTCGGTGCCGCTATGTAGCGACAGTAAACCCTCGCTATCGGGCAACCACACGGGGCGCGACAGAACTCCGTCGGTTGAGGAGAATATAAGACTTTGCTTCCCGCTGTTCACATCGATAGCCAGCAATCCGCTGATGGCGTCGGCACTGGGCTGGTTCATGACACACACGATGGTCTTGCCGTCGGGCGACCACGCGGGATCGAACACAAGTTGACTCATGCTTCCGCTGAGCAAGGTTTTGCTATCGCCGCTTTCCAGGGAATACGTTACCAGGCGAAGCTTGCCTAACTCCGGATTGTTAGCGACGATGTAGGCCAGAGTGCGGCCGTCGGGGGAAAATGTGATGTTGGTATCGACGTCGGTGACCAGCTTTTGCGGCGTGCCGCCGAGCACGGGTGCGCGGTAAAGATACTTGAGCGCTTGCCCCGGCTCTCCGCGCACAAAATAAAGATAGTTGCCATCGGGCGAAAACCGCACGCCGACGTAGCGCACCATCTCCGCGGGCATGACCTGCGTGTTGCTATTGGTGGGAATATTGCGCAACCATAGGCCCTGCGCCCCTTTTTCATCCACGACCGTCAAAATGTATTTGCCGTCAGGAGAAATGGCGACCAGACGCACCTTGCCGGTCTCGGTAATTTTGTTGACCGAGAAATTCTGGAAAGGCACAGCGCGGTTGTGCGCGAGGAAAGCATAGACGCCATAGCCCGCAGCCGCGACCAGCAGCAATGCGAGCAGAGCGCCGATGCCGAATCCCAGCTTGTGCCGGCCGGCCGCGGCCATCGCGACCGAGCTACCGCTGGCGTCAGCGGGCTGGGCCATGATCTTCCCCGAGCCCGCCGATTCTGCCACGGTGGCTATCTGGCGCGAACTGGTATCGCGCCGCAGGCGTTCGAACTCCGCGCGCAACTCCGAGGCGTGCTGATAGCGCAGTTCGCGCTCTTTCTCCAGGGCGCGGTTGATGATGCGCTCCAGTTCCGCGGGAACGTCGGGATTCAGGCGCGTGGGAGAGACGGGAGGGCGGTTGAGAATCGCGTCGAAGATCACGCCCGTGGTATCGCCGCGGAAGGGCAATACTCCGGTCGCCATTTCATAAAGAACGACGCCGAAGGAAAATAAATCGGTGCGGATGTCGAGATCTCTGCCGCGCACCTGCTCCGGCGACATATACGCCACCGTGCCCACGGCCGTGCCCGGACTGGTCAGGTGCGCTTCCTCACCGCTGCCGGTCATGGTATTGGCGGCGGCAATCTGGCTCGACGAAATCGCCGCGCTGGTGACCTTCGCGAGTCCGAAGTCGAGAATCTTGGCGTGTCCGCGCTTGGTGACAAAAATATTGGCGGGTTTGATATCGCGGTGAATAATGCCTTCGGCATGCGCCGCGTCGAGTGCGTCGGCGGTCTCGATGGCGAGCCCCAGCAGATCTTCGGTATCCACCGGCTTGCCTGCGATGCGGTGCTTCAGCGTCACGCCATCCAGAAATTCCATGGCGATGAAGGTTTGCCCGTGTTGATCGTCGATCTCGTGAATCGTGCAAATATTGGGATGGTTCAGCGCGGAGGCGGCCTTGGCCTCGCGCTGAAAGCGGCCGAGAGCCTGCGGATCTTTGGCCACATCATCGGGAAGAAATTTGAGCGCGACGAAGCGGCCGAGCTTGAGGTCTTCCGCTTTGTAGACGACACCCATGCCGCCGCCGCCGAGTTTCTCGACGATGCGATAGTGCGAGATGGTCTGGCCGATCATGCTTTGAGGAGCGCTTCAGGTCGGCTTAATCTTACGGAGGCAGCGGGGGCGAGTCAACGTAAGGCAGCGTCGGCAGCGTCGGCCTCCGGCCAGCAGCACAGTCCCGCCCGCGCTGCACGAAGCAATACGTTAGGGGCACAGGTGGATTGGGTTAGACTCCCTATAGAGAACAGTTATGTCTTCCAACACCACGAGAAAACACGCGGGACCGGGTTCCGGAGATCCGATTGCGGTCCCCGAGCCATCGTTTTCAGAACGCGCCCGCACTCTGATGTACCTGGGCCGCATCGGCAGCCTTTCAACGCTCTCGCGCAAGCAGCCGGGATTCCCCTTCGGCTCGGTCATGCCCTACGCCCTCGATTCGCTGGGCCGCTCCATCTTCCTCATCAGCACGATGGCGATGCACACGCAAAACCTGCATGAAGATCCGCGCGCGAGCCTGCTGGTTACGCAGCCCGATGCCAGCGGCGATCCGCTGGGCGCGTCCAGGGTGACGGTGATGGGAAATACGGCGACCATCCCCGAGGCGGAGATCGCGGAAGCTCGCAGCCTTTACTTGGAGCGTTACGAAAACAGCAAGTACTGGGTGGACTTCGAAGATTTTTCGTTTTACCGCATGGAAGTGCTCGACGTGTATTACGTGGGAGGCTTTGGGGTCATGGGCTGGGTGGCAGCCCGGGATTACATCGAGGCGCGGCCGGATGCGCTAGCCGATGCGGCGGCCGGAATTATCGAGCATATGAATGCCGACCACGGCGACGCCATGATCCTGCTGGCCCGCGTGCTTCGAGGGATAGATTCTGAGGAAGCAAAAATGACCGCGGTGGATCGCCTGGGTTTTCACCTGCGACTGAAGACTGCGGATGGAATGAAAGGCGCGCGCATCGCATTTTTGCGCGAGGTTACGAATCCAGGCGACACTCGGAAAGCACTGGTCGAAATGGTGCAGCAGGCGCGGCAAAGAAAAACCTGAGCCGCCGTTTACTGCCTGCCCAACGAAAATGCCCGCGATCCTCTCGGATCACGGGCACTGTTTTCGCTCAGCGTTGTCCCTCAAACAGCCTGGACGTTCTCCGCCTGCCAGCCCTTCGGGCCCTTGGTCACGTCGAACTGCACGGTTTGGCCTTCTTGCAGGCTGCGGAAGCCGCCTGCTTGAATAGCGGAGAAATGCACGAAGACGTCCTCGCCATTTTGACGGCTGATAAAGCCATAGCCTTTGGCGTCGTTGAACCACTTCACTGTTCCTTGTTCTGCCATTGATAGTTCCTATTCTTTTCTTGTTTCTTGAATTGTGCTGAGAAGATTCGCTGCTAGAGAGGGGGTGACGCTGGTTGGCGATACCGACCTGCAATTGCTCGTGAGTCAAACTTAGCTGTCTTTCATTATACACAGAAAAGCGGAAAAGCACACAAAATGTTGCGAATTGCCGCCGCCAACTTGACCCGCCCGGTTTTGTAGGGCCGGCGCCGGCGTCCGTCGCGCGAAGCTCGGTTTTATGCTGGTCGCACCCGAAAGGTGAACCACAACCTGCGATCTATCGCTGCAAGAACTCTGCCGCCCCTACGGGGCTGTGGCGCGAGGCTTCGCCGCCGCGGCAAGAAAAACCCCTTGTGGGTTTTACAACTTCCGTTAATCCGTTGGCATTGATCACGTCACCGCAATACGGATCTGAGTTACCGCAGAACTAAGCCAAAGAATTTTCTTCCCATTTAAACACCATGTACGATGAGTTACTATGTTCGGGAACTTTCCGACTTACCCACCCGACTTCGACTTACAGGGCACTTCGACATGGGCCAAGAAAAACCCGAAGCCAAGGTACTCGCGGACCGCCGCTTTTTTCTCCGGACTACTCTAGCGGGAAGCGCCGCGGCTACGCTGTATCCAGCCTTAAGTGCCGCGCGTGAGGTCGCACCACCCCGGCCAGAGAACTCCGCCGCCGTGGAAGCCTTCGAGCTCGACGAGATCACCCTCTCTGACTTGCAAGAAGGAATGAAGTCGGGAAAGTTCAGCGCTCGCTCCCTGGCTGAAAAGTACTCCTCTCGCATCGAAGAGATCGACAAGAACGGTCCGGCCATTCATTGCGTGATCGAAATGAATCCCGACGCTGTTTCGATCGCCGACTCCCTGGATCAAGAGCGCAAGGCGAAAGGCCCACGCGGCGCGCTGCACGGCGTCCCCGTGCTCATCAAAGACAACATCGACACCGCCGACCGGATGATGACCACAGCGGGATCGCTCGCTCTGCTTGGCTCGAAGCCGGCCAAGGATTCTTTCGTGGCGCAGCAGCTGCGGAGCGCGGGCGCGGTCATTCTCGGCAAAACCAATCTGAGCGAGTGGGCCAACATTCGCTCCAGCCACTCCACCAGCGGATGGAGCGGCCGCGGCGGACTCACCAGGAATCCCTACGCGCTCGATCGCAATCCCTGCGGATCGAGTTCCGGTTCGGGCGCAGGCGTGTCGGCGAATTTGTGTGCCGCCGCCATCGGCACTGAAACCGACGGCTCGATCGTTTGTCCATCGTCGTCAAACGGGATTGTCGGCATTAAGCCCACGGTCGGATTGGTCAGCCGCGCTGGCATCATTCCCATCTCGCACAGCCAGGATGGCGCCGGCCCTATGTCCCGCACGGTGCGCGACGCCGCCACCATGCTGGGCGCGCTGACGGGCATCGATCCGAGAGACCCCGCTACCGCCGCTCGTCAAGGCAAAGCTCTCACCGACTACACTCGATTCTGTGACCC
>JBEKWC010000081.1:0-8252 GCA_049513475.1 Candidatus Sulfotelmatobacter sp.
GTGGGCAGTGGTCAGTCGCCAGCCATCAGTTAACAGTTCGCGCTTCCGCGCTAACCGGCGAGGGCATTATTGAACTGCGCGCCGCGATTTTGCGCCATGTGGGGGGAGAAACCGGAGCGCAGGCCGAAGTGGGATTTTTAACCAATGTCCGACACCAGGGGCTAGTGCGGGATGCGCTGGCTGCACTCGATGCCGCAACTAACGCCGTCGCCGGAAAAATTCCGCACGAAATGCTGTTGCTCGATCTCTACAACGCGCTGCGGCCACTCGATGGAATCACTGGCGCGACGACCACCGACGATATTCTGAACTTAATCTTCAGAAGGTTCTGCATCGGAAAGTGAAGTGGTCATCCATCAAGCCAACTCCACTTCAATCTTCTTCGTCGACGGATCGACCTTGGTGATCCGAAAACTGCGAATTTGTCCAGCAGCCGGGGCTTCCGGCTTGGCTGCGCCAGAACTTGCGCCGCCTTTCCAGCGCGCCTTCAGCATCGAACTTAGAGACGCCAAATCCGCATTTGCGGTCGACGGATCTTCATCTTTGGCCTTCGCTTTCGCCGCAGAAATGCGGCATAGCCCTTCAATTCCCTGTCCCAGTTCCACGCGCGCCTTATCGCCTGAAATCTCGATCACGCGCCCAGAGACTACATTCCCCGCCTTCTGTTCGGCCAAGTATTCGTCGATGCTGGTGGGCACGAGTTGCTTCATGCCCAGGCGCAGACGCCTTTTTTCGGTATCGACTTCGAGCACCTGGGCCTGAACAGGCTGGCCCAGCTTCAACATGTCTTGGGGATGATTGATGCGCTTCTCGGCGCTCATATCGCTGATGTGAATCATGCCCTCGATGCCTTGCGCAAGCTCGACGAACGCGCCGAACTTAGTCATGCTCGTAACCGGGCCCTGAACCACCGATCCCACCGCAAACTTTTGAGGCGCATCGGCCCAGGGATCGCCCAGCGCCTGCTTTAGTCCGAGCGAGATGCGGCGCTCGCCCGGACTGACACCCAGAATCACAACGTCTACGCTATCGCCTGGCTTAACGACTGTGTTTGCGCTTTTTAACTTCTTTCCCCACGACATCTCCGAAATATGGATCAGGCCCTCGATCCCAGCTTCCAGTTCCGCGAAGGCGCCGAAATCCATGACGCGCGTCACCGTGCCCCGCGCCCGCTCCCCGAGTTGGTATTTTTTCGCGACGGAGTCCCAGGGATCAGGCTCCAACTGCTTCATACCCACCGAAATGCGCCGCTTCTCGGGATCGATCTTTAGAACTTTAACTTCCAGCTCTTGCCCTACGGAAAGCACATCGGCGGGCTTGCTGACGCGGCTTCGGGAAATGTCGCTGACATGGAGCAGAGCGTCCACGCTGCCGATGTCGACAAAAGCGCCGTAGTCGGTCAAGCTGCGAACCGTGCCGCGCAGAACCGCGCCCTCTTTCACCTCGGAGTAGCGGCGGTCTTTCAGCGCCAGTTCTTCCTCTTCGGCGACGACACGGCGATCGACCACCACATCTTCGTCGGCCTCCTCGAGCTTGGTAATGCGGCAGCGGATCTCCTGCTCGACCAGCTTTTCCATCTCAGCGGCATCGCGCGCGCCGCTGCGCGAAGCGGGCAGAAAGGCGCGCACGCCTACATCTACGCTGAGGCCACCCTTCACTACACCCGTGACTGTGCCTATGATCGTGGTCTTCTCGGCGAAAGCCTTGGCCAGCGCCGCCCAATCCTGTGGCCGCTCGATTTTGCCTAGGCTGAGTTCGTAATAACCCTCGGGATCGCGACCCTTGATCGAAACCGTGAGCTTATCGCCGGCTTTCACCGGTTCGCGCGCGTTTTGAAACGCGGCCAGCGGCAGAATTCCCTCGGTCTTGAAGCCAATATCGACCAGGACGGAATCGACGGTGACTGCGATCACGGTGCCTTCGCGGCCTTTGCCGGCTTCCGCGGGCTTGCGCGTTCTCGTGCGCTCGAACTCGGAGAGCACATCTTTGAAAGACTCTTCCGCTTCGTTGGGTTGGAGTTCGGGACGGGCTGGATTCGACATAGAAGAATTCGCCATGAAGGCCAAGTTGGCCTTGCCGGCGCGGTTGAATCAGAATATCACCGTGCCGAGCCTGCCGGCGGGTCGATGAGCGCGGACTACTTGTACCAATGATAGGCGAGGCTAAGTTGCACTCCGTTGAATTCAGTATTAATCACTCCAAGGTTCGCATTCGAGATGTGCGACCAGCGCAGGCCCATGTCGAAAGCTTGGCGGCTCCGAGTTCTTACGTAAACTCCTCCTCCCCCCTTGGCCATAAAATTAAAGCTGGAAGTATTTCCCGGAGGCAGGTTTGCACTGGTGCTCACGGCGCCTCCAGACAAGTCAATATACGGAGAAATGCGAGACATACGAAGCCCAGAATTCCAGCGCAAGATCACAGGATCGAAGCCGAGACCGTGAATGCGTTGATTGCCATAGGTCTCAAAGACCGGCACGAAGTCGAAGGCATATTCAAGACTGCCGCGGCGCCAACCGCCCAGGTGTTGGCCAGTGAGCACCCAGCCGGCAAAGACTCCAGCGGACCATACTTGAGATTCGGAAAATGAGTTGGTGTTTTCTTCCCCGGTTTCTCCGGCAACCCAGAGGGCGAGATCGAGACTGCCTTTATGCTCGACCGGCAGATCCTGCGGGAATGCCCGGCAGGGAAGGAGTAAGGAAAGCAAGCATGGTATTCCAATCCAGATGCGCAGTGGCCGCTCGGGTGGTCTCCTGCAGGCTTTGTGGCGGGCAACGGAGAGCGTTCTCATGAAGCTGATTTAGATGCAGACGGTTCGATGCCGATGCTTGACCCAAGCTAAAAGCGCACAGCCAGTCCAGAAGATAGACGTACGTTACGCCGCTCAAATTCAAGAGCGGAGCCGGTTTTAAGCGAGTCGATCTGATTGCGCCAGCTGAATAGCCGGGCCAGCCGAAAATCAACTCCCAGCCCTAGATCCTCGCCGAACGAAGTGTCCGAGTGCGTTCCCGCGGAAGTATTTCCGTGGGCGCGGACCGCTCCGACCATGAAATGCCCAAAGGGTCGAAGCCTTCCCACCGAAGCGCCGCCGCGCAGGCCAAACAAGTAATCGGCCTGAGTCGCGCCGCCATACTGTCCGCTGAAATCGGCAATCACTCCGAAATAGCGAAGGTACATCTTCTCCACCGAGGTGTCCCAACCGCCGAGCTTCGAGGCCAGGCTCGAAAGAGGATCACAGGCCGCCGAAGCGCTTGGGAGTGGCGCCTGGCAGTGACTTACTCCGGTATGCGAGTATCCGAAAAAAATGTTTCCGCCGTTCGGCCCGCGGGTGTTGGCAGTGTCGCTTGCCGAGACAAGATTGCTCTGATCCTGTGACACGCTCATTTCCCCGCCGTCGCGAGAGGCCCGGTACCATGGATGTTGACCGTGCAGCATGTTGGCCCCGGAGCGAATGGGGTTGAAGGTAACGCGAGCGGCATCGATCAAGAAACGGCTGCGCGTGGATTCCTCGATTCGCTTCACTACCTTTTGGTCCAGGAAGTCTTCCCCGATCAGCCAACCCGTCCCGCCGAGCGGGGTCATGACGATATCAATTTGGCCCACGCCGGTTAAGCAATGATGGGTACATGGAAACGTATGCGAGTACGTCCAGGGCGCTCGATCCTTGGTGCCGTATTTTTCGACCGTGACCTCACTCAGGGGGCCAAGATTCCACTGGGTGCTATAGACTGCATTCCACACAGCGGCCTTGAGGCGGCTTTTCCAATAGGACTTGGTCCTAGAGAAGACCTGCTTCTCGGAGCGAGGATCGTTTTGAATTTGAATAAAGCCGGTCAGCGCCCCCTGAATCGGATGACCGACATAGCCGAACCAGTTAGGGTCGCCGTCATTCCAACCGGAGTGCGTCCACTGCGAAAGCGACTGCTTGTAGTCTCGCCAGTAATGATTGAAGGGCACTCCGTTCTCCGAAACCACCCAATAGAAGTCGGTGTGCACCACGTAAGCCTGCTCGATCAGGAGAAAGGTAAGCGATTCCGTCAAAGCCCGCCGCCAGCGAAAGCCTTGGTTTTGGAGGTCGCGCGGAGTGACGGGCGGTTCGAAATCTCCGCGCGTGTTGCGTGGCTGTGCATCGTGTAAGCCTTGCGCGAGAAGCGCATCATGGTCGAGGATATTTTCCGCGAAAGTATCCGTCAACCCAGCCTTAGGGTCAAGGGAAGCGCGCGAATCGTGATGGTCGATCAGACAACCTGGCGGGGGATCGGGTTGCAAATCACTGGCAACGCGCGTCGACTGCCCAAAGGCGGTACCGGCCCATAGCAGGACAACAGCAGTAAACATGATGGCCCTACGCATAACCACTCGAAAACGGCGATCATAGCATGGGCAGATGTTGAAATGGCATAGTCCCAGAGCAATCGGGGGGAGCAATCGGCAAGTCAGCCAACCATGAACACCATGAACTTCCGCGCTTCTGAGGCCGAAAATTGAGCTTCCGCCCTCGAGTCTCACTGAACAATGAGGGTGAGTGAAATAGGCTGACTTGTGCTTCCCATGGTCCCAGTGACTGTCAAGGTATAGGTCCCAGTCGGCGTCCCACCCGAATTGCCTCCGCCACTGTTACTGCTTCCACCACAGGAGCAGAGGAGGATGACCAACGACAGCGGTAACCACAAAAGGCCCAGGCGAACCGAGCGTCTTGCCCCCTTTGTCGCGGGTAGCAAAACTAATCCCATTAAGGCAAACGCCCACAACCAGCGCGGCGGAACGAGTCGGACGGGCAGAAGCGCCGCCTTAGATCCCGATGTGGTCGTCACGGTCACTTTGAAAGGAGTGGTTGCGGTAGCGGTGATCGTTTCCGTGGCGGGTACCGTGCAGGTTGAGCCGGCGGGTGCACCTGCGCAAGAGAGAGAAACTGTGCCGCTCATTCCCATGCCGCCGATGGTGAGCGCATACGTGGCGGTCGCCCCCGCTGCCACCGTCGCCGAGTTGGAACCTCCCGATGCGATTCCAAGGCCCAGGCCAGGCGCAGCGCCTATACCGGTGAGTGACACCGTTTGCGGACTATTGGGGGCGTTATCGGTAATCGTAAGGGTTCCTGTACGAGTGCCGGTGGCCGTCGGCGTAAATGTTACGTCTACTGTACAAACATACGAAGGGAGCATAAGCGACTGACAACTGTTGGCCTCGGTAAAGTCGCTGCCACTCACCTGAATCCTCGTGATCTGCACATTGAACGCACTGGGATTCGTAAGTGTTACGTTCTGGGCGGTGCTTGTGCCAATCAGCTGGCTGGCAAAAGAAACCGTGCTCGGAGAAGGAACCATACTCAGTTGGCCTCCGACACCGAAGAGCTGAACAGTGTGCGGGCTGCTGGCGGAATTGTCGGCAATGGTTAACGTTCCGGTGAGTGTCCCGACCTGGGTAGGGGTAAAGGTCACGCCAATGGCGCAGCTTCCCCCGGCAGGTGAAACCGTCGAACAGTTGTTGGATTGGATGGCAAAGTTGCCGCTAGTGGCGACGTTCGAAACAGTCAGGGGATCGGTTCCGAGATCATAAACGGTGACCACCTGGGCTGGGCTGGTGCTACCTACCAGTTCAACCAAGCCATCCGAGCCAAAAAGATACAGCCCTCCCGGTGACGTGGCTGCTGCCGCTCCAGCGTCAGGAGAAATCTTGATGATAAACCCGTCAACAAAGAAGCAATCAAATCCATTATGGAGCCCAGGGCATCCGCCGTAGACGGGCAAGTAGGGCTGGATCGCATTGAATACCGGAAACGGACTTTCCAGGTAACCCCCTCCCGACTCCCCAGCCAGATAGATATTGCCACTCGAATCGACCGCCAGGGCCAAAATCTGATCCCCCGTTCCATCACCATCAAAGGAAATTTGCTCGCCGACAAAGCTGGAAAACAGTAACGCATGGGTGGAGTGATCGATCTCGCTGATGAAGGGGCGCCCTCCCGGTTGTCCCCCAGATTCCAGTGGCGGGTTCGCATCGATCGGCGATTGCAACGGGACGCCGACTGCGGCGTTTCCAGCCACATAGGCGTTCCCAAGACTGTCCAGAGTCAAGGCGACAAGTGCAAAGCTGTCTGACCCGATAGTCCCCAGGCACGTCGAAAACAGTAAACCGCCCGCTGGACTGAACTCAGCAAGGAAGTTCGCCGCATAGGGTGTAGTCCCGTTGATTATGCTGCAGGGCTGAATTGGATTGAGTACTGGAAAACTCGGTGAGTAGGTCGTTCCGGCCAGATAAACGTTTCCCGAGCTGTCCACAGCAACTCCGGAAGCCGCGCTGTCAGGTCCGCTACCGAGGTAGGTTGCATTCAGGAGTGCGGAACCGGCAGGGTTCAGTTCCGCTAGAAAAACACAGGGATAGGTGCCCGTACAAGTCGTCTGATATGCGCCCGCCGTCGTTGGAAAACCCGGGTTGGCGATGCCTACAACGTAGGCGTCACCCTGAGAATCCAATGCGAGACCTTCAGAGCCCGGCGTGTTTACACTACTATTGGCGCCTAGATACGTAGAGTAGATCAATGCGCTGAGGGCCGGATTGAATTCAGTCACAAAGCCGCTGGCGCCACTCGTTCCCAAGCTACCCTGCAACGGATTCTGCACGGGAAGATCGTTGGAAGAGGTCGAGCCGGCGATATAAACATCGTCAGCCGAGTCGATGGCGAGCCCGCTAGCGGTGTCCAATCCACTACCCCCGAAATAGGTCGCATTGAGTACCGCGGTGCCCGTAGGATTAAGTTTGAGAAGTGCGACCGTCTTGACGTTAGCCTGAAAGGGATTGGAGCCGGTCGGAATCGGCAATCCTGTTTGCCCCCGGCCGGCAATGTAGACATCTCCCTGAGCATCGACCGCGAGGGCGGAGATACCGATAC
The DNA here is from genome assembly GCA_049513475.1 of Candidatus Sulfotelmatobacter sp. Taxonomy (GTDB): domain Bacteria; phylum Acidobacteriota; class Terriglobia; order Terriglobales; family Acidobacteriaceae; genus Sulfotelmatobacter. The sequence goes on from JBEKWC010000081.1 coordinate 6,887, forward strand.
CCTGGATGTAAGTGGAAAAAATTAGCGATGTCCCCGTAGGATCGAGCTTGGAGATAAACGACGGACCCGGGTTCGGACCGACGACTCCGGTGGTAACTGGAAAGCTGGTCGAATCGGTACCGCCAGCGACGTAAAGATTCCCCGAACCGTCGACAGCCATCGCGGCGATTTGCGCGTGAAGTCCGTCCGGCCCCGGGGCGCCTCCCAAGTAAGTCGAATACACCAGCACGGGATCGATGATCAGCGCTTGGTGTCGATCGTAGCGTCCCGTATTAAAACCGACGAGACCTTCGCGAAGGATATACTTCACCGGCACTTCGACTTCCGTGTCGTCGACGATCTGATACGCCCGCGGCTTCTGCAAACGCAACTCGCCGGATTTTGTCTGAAGCAGCAAGTCCCCGTCGGTCTCCGGTTCAATCCGGCGCACGCCGGAAAAGCTCAACCCAATCTGATCTGGGCTGGCCCCCGGACGAATGACGCAGTCGTGTTCCAGGCGGCTCTTGTTGCCGTGATAAACGAGGTCAATGCCGGGATAGACATTACCGTAGCGAACCTTGGCATAGTGCTCGACGTTTGTGATCCAGTTCGCGGGATCGGATCCCGAGAGGTAGTTGCTTCGTCCCGCCAATTGGTCGCTGGCCGCGGCTTTGGCATTTCGATTCGCACCTGCGAAAGCGATCTCCACGACACTTTCAGCAGAAAAATCGCGATCGGCACGATTCAAAATGAGGGTAAGGCGGTCGGCGCGAAGCTCGGCGCTGTAGCCCTGACCTCGAGCCACAAAATCTACGCCTTGGGCCGCTTGACCCTGATTAGGCTCGAAGGCCAGCGGAACTCTTAAATTCTGGCGGCGCGTGGAGATCTGCCCGGCATTGGGGCTGACAGTCTGTAAGGAACTCTGAGCCCACGAACTCAAGGCCACAGATAGTACGATTAAAAACGTGGCGAGACGGGGAACTTTTGACATGTAGCACTGCTTTCGCGACCTCTGCGCCAGTCTGTTAGTCCCTTGAGATTATTAGGTTACTTCGCCAGTTTCATCTGGCTTTGCAGTCCGACGCAAAATCAGAACATTCTAACATGGACAGATATACTCCACGACGATCGCAGTTGTCGAGACGGGCGTGCGACATAAGAGTGGGTACTTGTTGCAGTTTCTTTTTTGGGGCTATAATCCTAGCGTATATATACGTAAGGATAACTCAGCTTATCCTCAAGGAGAGAACCCCATGCCGGAGTCCCTCGCCGATCTGGAACAACAGCGCAGCGCCGTCCTCCAGCAGTTGCTGCAACTGCCCTATTTTCGCAGTGGTTCTATCACCTCTACCCAGGGTGCCTGCGGCAAGCCGACCTGCCGGTGCCA
>JBEKWC010000082.1:0-7885 GCA_049513475.1 Candidatus Sulfotelmatobacter sp.
GCGCTCGGCGTCGACGACGCTATTCTTTACAACGATCTGGGAATCTCCTACAGCCGCATCGGGCGCCAGCGGCAAGCCATCGAGAGCTATCGGCACGCTTTGCGCCTCGACCCCAATTTGGCGCAGGCTCACTTGAATCTCGGCTTCGCTTACGAGCGACTCAAGCAGAGCAGTCTTGCAGAGCGAGAGTATCAGAAGGCTTGCGCGCTCGACGCCGATGTCTGCGACTTGATTAAGCAACACCGGCGCTAGCCCGGCGATCAGTGCGAATCGGCTACCGGCTTGCCTTGAGCTTCCAGGCGCTGCAGCGACTGCTTCGCCTGTGCGGTAAAGGGATTATCGGGGAAGGCGGCAATAAAATCTCGCAACTGGGAGGCTGCATCCAGCTTGCGCCCCATCTTCAACAGTAGATTGACCAACTGTAACCGGGCTTGCGCCATGAAAGGATCGATCTTTATGGCCCGGCGCAAAGCGCCCTCGGCTTCCGGAATCTTTCCCACCCGCATGTTCAACGACCCCAGCAGGAACTGGCCCAGCGCCGAGTCGGGCTGCCGGCGCAACCCCTCGTCGAGATATTGTTTGGCATCGGCCAGTTGGCCGGAGAGCATGCACACGTTGCTCAAGTTGAAATAAGCGGCGGCGTCGCTCTGATTGAGTTCGACCACCCGCAGAAATTCTTTGCGGGCCGCGGGAAAATCCGCCTTGCTCTGGTAGTCAGAGCCAAGATTGTTGTGCGCAAAATAATAATCGGGGGCGACAGCCACGGCTTTCTCATAGTGCCGAATCGCTTCATCCCGCTTGCCTGCAGCGTCGGCCTCCTGCCCCTTCTTAAATTCCTTCAGGGCTGACTTCGGGAAGTTGGCCGAGTAGGCTCGCGCGTCGATCATATTAAGATTGGAGCCGGAGGCCACCGGCGGCGCGGAAGGCGTTTCCTTCTTAGGCACAAGCGTGATATCGACGAAGACGATCGGCGACATGGTTGTGTTTTCAATCACGGCGGATTTCTCGACCGGCTGGTAATGCTCGTCGTCGATGCGTACGGTGTATTGGTTCGGCGCGAGAGTGTGGAAGCCGAAGGTGCCTTGCGCGTCCGTGAAAACGCTGTTCATGCTGGCTCCGCGGAAGTCGAGGTTCACCAGAATTCTATCCGGCGGGGCCTCGCCTCGTTCCGCGTGGACTCGTCCGATGATGGACCCTAGAGTTTGCCCGGTCTGCGCCCAGCTTTGCCCGCCGACGGTCAGCCACAGGAGCAATGAAGCCAGCAACAGGCTATTGCTGCGGTGGTATCTAGCCCGGATAAACTTGGCCGTGGCGAACATGTGCTCCCGCTAACAAAATGGGGCTTGCCCGTTTCGGACAAGCCCCACACACCTGGCCCATGGGGCGTTAGAAGGTGAACTTCAATCCGAATTGCATGTTGCGTGCGTTCAACGTACCTGCCGCTTGGCCGAATGCGCTGTCGGTGATGGCATTGTGGGCACCGCCGCCGTTGACGGCGAGCAGGAAGTTAGCCCGGTTGAAAACGTTGAAAGCCTGCCACTCGAACTTCATATTCACCCGCTCCGTGAGCTTGAAGGTCTTGGCCAGGGTCATGTCCGAGTACCATTGACCGGGACCGACAAATTGATTGCGCCGCAGGTTGCCGACGCATCCCAGACAAGGCGCGGAGAGAACCGGTAACCCCGCCTGCCCCGTCGCTCCGCCGCAAGGGGAACCGAAGGTATATCCGCCATTACACCAGCCATGCTCCCACGTGTTGCGGGAAAATTTTGCTGTTGCAATCGAGGAGTTGGGACGATCGTTGGTTCCGCCGTCGAGGTTGAAGTCGCCGCCTACGTTCTGGCAGTTTCCATGGTTAACATCTGCTGCGGTGCAAGAAACGGTGGGATTCGAAATTTCCACCAAGTCGGCGTTGTCGCCGTCGTAGGGTTCCCAGTGAGCGCCAGTCTGGAAAGCCCATATCCCATTGTAGGACCAACCGCCAGCCACGTAACCCAAGATGCCTTGCAGATTTTGCCCGGGCAACTGAATCACGTAGTTCAGCACGAGGCGCTGCCGTATATCGTAGATGGAATTACCGTAGTCCAGCTTCGGGTCGGTCTGGTCGGTGGTGTAACCTTCTCCGGCTGCGCCGCCATTCGCAGTGGTAGCGCCGCTGTGCCAGGTTGAACCCTCGTCGAGAGAGTGGCTCCAAGTGTAGTTTGCGTTTAACAGAACGCCGTGGCCCATCTGTTTCTTGATCGACGCCTGCAAGGCGCTGTAATCGGAGTCGACCACGTTCTCCCAAGTGCGCAGCTTTCCGTAGTTTGGATTCGGATAGCCACCCAGCCCGGTCAGAACTCGTCCCAAATTGTCGGTGATCGTTGCACCTACCGGCAACTCTGCTCCAGGGGCGCGATTGATGTTTTCCGCTCGGAACAGCCGGCGGCCTAAGGTGCCTACGTAGTCCAACTCCAGCACAGTTTTGGGAGCAACTTCTCGCTGCAAACTGAGGAAGTCGTTATAGACGTAGGGATCTTTCACGCCCGAGGGCAGAACCACACCCGAAAGATAGGCGGTGTCCGGATTGAATCCCGCGTATCCAATGATATTTCCTGTTGCCTGATTGCCCTGAGTACCCTGGCCGGGATTGGTGCCGGGGCCAGAATATGTCGCAGTGGCGCCGGAGGGGGCACAACTCGTAGTTCCGCAGACGGTGGGGCCGTAAACGATTGTATTGGTCCCGCCTCCACTCTGGAGACCGTTAAATTCGAGATTGAAAGAATAGTAGGGGGGGTTCCAACGCGAGTTGGAAAGGGGGTTGTAAAGCGTGCCCTCATAGGAGATACCGAAGCCCGCGCGCACCGAAGTCTTTCCGTCTCCATTCACGTCCCAGGCGAATCCTACTCTCGGTCCGAAATCCTTGTACTGGTTGGGACCGAGTTGGCTGGCAGGAGCAAAGCCGCCGGGACCGCAAACTCCCTTCAGAATATCCGTGCTGCTCGCCGCACCCGTAAGATTGCAACCCGCGCTACCAAGCGGCGCGTTTGCGTTCTCGATTTGCTGGACGATACCGGCGCCCGGCCCGAGGAACAGGGTAGTTGCCAGGTTATCCTCTTCAGTATGTCGGGTGTAGAGATCCCAACGGATGCCCAGATTCAGAGTCAGCCGCTTGCTCACCTTCCAGTCGTCCTGAACGTAGGCACCCACCTCATAATTGCGGAAGTGGCGGATATTCGTTTCCAACTGGCCCGTGTTGGTACCACTGATAAAGCCGGGGTTCACGCCGGCGATTTCGCCATATGGAGCGTCTGTCGCAAAGTAGAGAGGATCGACAAATAGATAGGACGGACGAGCCACGTTAAATTCGCTGTTCTCAAGGTTCCGCCGGAAATCGCCGCCTACTTTTATGTTGTGTTTTCCATGACTGATGGAAACCATGTCCGAGTATATGTATTCGTGATCCTTAAAGAACTGGGGATATCCGTTATACGATCCAAAAGCGGCCACTCCGTCGTTAAAGCCGATAGCCGGCACCCCCGGTGTGGCAGTCGTAATGGCCAGATTGTTCTGCGTGTACCCAACGGTCAGAGAGTTCAGAATCGTAGGCGAGAAAGTATGCACGTAATTCAACTGCCCGTTGGGGTAGTAGTAACGAGCGGGGTTCGTGAAACCTCGAGTGCAATACGAATAACACGGCCCGAAGCTGTCGGTAGTGTGCATCCAGTTGAACTGGGCGAACATGCGGTTGCTGGGATTGAACGCGTAATCGAGCTTGCCCGAGGCCTCATTGCCGTTAAACAGATTGCCGAGGGTTTGCGTCTGCGTGCCGAAAATAGCGGTGGTCGAGTTGAGGAATGCCGAACCGCGATTAAAGGTTCCCGCCTGGATTGGTAATATGCTGCTGCATCCAACTCCTCCCGAGGTTGCCGCCTTCGCCAGCAAAGCCTGGTCGGCCGCCGTAACCCCAATCAGTTTCGCCATTTTTGCGGCGACCCCGGGGTAGCCGGGGAAGCTGTCGGGACACAGATACTGCGCATAACTGGTGAAGCTCTGGTTGGGCTGTACTCCGACTGTGCCCTCGCATCCCGGAGCGCCGCAGATGTAATTATCCAGGGTGGTTGACGCCGATCCCGGAATCGCCGGTGGAAAATGGCTGTAGAGCAGCGCGCCCACGGAACCAGGCTCCCCGGCAATCGTCGCCGCCTCGAAGGCCGGTGACTCAACCGTCAGAGACTGAGGAGTACCCGCGCTCTTGAAACGGTCGCCTTGGTAGGCAGCAAAAAAGAAGAACTTGTCCTTGATAATCGGTCCGCCGACCGTGGCGCCGAATTGATTAAAGTGCAGCGGCGGTTTCGCCACGTTTTGTTGGTCGAGGAAATATTCGTTTGCATCTAACCCACTGTTGCGGAAGTACTCCCAGGCGCTGCCGTGAATCGAGTTGGTGCCTGATTTCGTAACCAAATTGTTGATGGTGCCGGCGCTGCTGCCATACTGCGCCGACATATTCTGTTGCAATTGCTGGAACTCGGCTACCGTGTCTTCGATGGGTACATTATTGACGCCGCCGCTTAGATCTTTGTTGGATACGCCGTTGATCAGGAAGCCGTTGAAATCTTCGCGCACGCCGTTCACGACTGTGTTGTGGCCGTTCTCGAAGTCGACGCCCGCCACATTGACGGCACCTGGCGACAACTGCATCAGGTCGTAAACATTGCGGCCGTTCAGAGGAAGGTTGCTAATCTGCGCCGACCCGATCGTGGTAGCGAGTTGGGATTGCTCCGTGTTGATTTGTGCGGCTTCACCCGTGACTTCGACAATCTCTCGCGCCTGGCCAAGTTGCATCTTGACGTCTACGCGAGCAATCACGCCCGCATCCAGCGTGATCCCGACTTGGGTGTACGTCTTAAATCCCTGAGCTTCCACCGTGATTTTGTAGCCGCCGGGCGGGAGTTCCTTGGCGATATAAACGCCTGCGGTGTTGGTCGTGACAGTAACCGACAGGTCAGTCGCCCGATTGCTGATAATCACTTTCGCGCCAGGGACTGCGGCTCCCGACGGGTCCGTGACCGTGCCGGAAAAATCGCCGTTCTGCACCTGAGCGACAGCAGCTAGCCCCAACGTCACGATGCACGACGCAACCAGGCAAAATCGAAACTTTGTCATACCCACCCCTCCAGAGTTTGTGGACTTTGGACCCAATGGAGCTAAACGCACTAAGCCACACTTACTCGAACTACTTACATCACGCTAAAACATGCCGGTAAACATTTGTAAAAGGCCGCCATTCTGAGGCTTCCTGACCGTCACTGTCAAGCCTTAAGTTCTTGATTCCTTGTGAATAATGACCCACAACTGAACAACAAGACTCTTAACACACACGCTTGGAGACACTATAAAGCACGTTTCGCGCCAAATGTGTCCTATTTCTAATCAACGACTTACAAGTAATAGCTGTTTTGTACTATGGGAAACTGGAGAGTCTTGGCGGAGATCCACCGCAATTTGGAATGGGTTGTCTCGGTCTTTTGCTGCATTCCATGCAAACTTTGAATCGAGGAATACTAGCGCAAGAACCTTTACCGCGGGCTTGAGTTCTTGCGCTTGGTGCGAGGCAGCGACGACGGCCCCGGGTAAACCCGCCTTGTAACCACGCCGCCTTCCTGGATCACCAATTCCTGATCGGCGCTTTGGGGTCCTAGCGTGTCCACCTTGCCAGACGGCCAGTGAATCACAATGGAATCGACCTGCATTGCCGCGCCCAGTCCGAAGTGCAGCCTCGGATCGCTGGCCGATTCGAAACTTGAATTGGCACGCACCTCTTCACTTTGCGTCAGGCCACCGGCTTTTACCTCAACCCGCGCGCCAAGACCGTCGCGATTCGAGTGCGTGCCCACGGTCTTGATTCGCAACCAGTGACCGCGCTTTGCGGTTTCGTTGCGCAGTAAAAGAGGAGAGCCATCCAAAACGCTGACTAGCAGTTCTTCCCTGCCGTCGTTGAAGAAATCGGCAGTCGCCGCGCCCCTTGCCACATAACGGCGAGCCAGCGCAACTCCCGCACTCTTGCCCATCTCCGCGAACTTGCCATTCTTCAAATTGCGAAATAGCAGCGGCCGCTCGGCATAAGTCACGCCGAAGGAATGCCCATCCACCTGCGGATTCACATGTCCGTTCGCGACGAAAATGTCTTTCCAGCCATCATTGTCGAAATCGAGAAATTTGATTCCGAAGCCAAGAAACGGAATGCTCACCTGCCCAAAGTCCGCCGGTCCGGCCAGGTCTGTAAACTCGCCATCGTGATCGTTGTGATAAAGATTATTGGTGTCGTCAGAAAAATTCGCCTTGGCGATGTCGGGCCAGCCGTCGTGATCGTAGTCGGCGGAGTCGATGCCCATGCCGGCCTGCTCGCGCCCATCGGCGCTGTAAGCGACTCCGGCCTGCACGCCAACTTCGGTGAAGCCACCTTTGCAGTCGCCGTGGTAAAGCAGGCTTGGAGAGGAATCGTTGGCCACGTACAAATCTTCGCAGCCATCCAAGTCGTAATCCAGCCACAACACACCTAGCCCGTAATACGAATCGGGATCGATGTTGAATTTTTCCGTGACGCCGGTAAATGTCCCGTCGCCATTGTTGTGATAGAGACGGTCGCGCCCGCCTTTTAATCCCCGCGGCCCGCAGGAAACCGGAATGCCGCGATACTGGCAGAAAGGCCCTTGCCCGAACTCCGGCAAGTGCTTGAGATCGAGATCCACATAGTTGGCCACATAGAGATCGAGGTAGCCATCGTTGTCGTAATCGCCAAAGGCCGCGCTGGTGCCCCAGCGTCCGGTGTTGCCCACTCCCGCTTTCGCCGTGACGTCGGTGAAAGTTCCGTCGCCATTGTTGTGATAGAGCACGGCTCCATCGAGATAAGTGACGTACAAATCTTCCCAGCCATTGTTGTCATAGTCGCCCACGGCCACGCCGAATCCCCAGCCGCAGTGCGCGAGCCCAGACTTCGCGGTTACATCGGTGAAGGTTCCGTCGTGATTATTGTGGTAGAGCTTGCTGGGATGACATTTCTTGTTTTGCAAATCCTCAAGCGTGGAGCCATTCACCAGAAAGATGTCCATCCAGCCGTCGTTGTCATAGTCGAAAACCGCGATGCCCCCGCACATTGAATCCATGATGTAACGTTTCTCGCGGCTACCGCAGGTGAGGTGAAAATCGATGCCGGCCGAACGCGTGACGTCGACGAAGGAAACCTGCGGCGCAGAGGGTGAAACGCCGAGTTTGGATTTACCAGGCGGCTTCGACCCCGAAGCCGCCTGCTGGGAAAACGAAAGCTGAGAAAAAGCGGCGACTAAAAACAAGGCCCCAGCGATGGAACCGACCAAAACTACTTTCAACGACCTGAGCTTGCCCATTACTGGATCGGCCCCGTGGCCATGCCCCCGGTCACCGGCTGCTGCTTCTTCATTGCGGCAAAAGTCTGGAACTCCCGCTGCGCCTCGTCCTTTCGCCCGGCTTTTTCGAGAGCCCGCGCCAACTGATAGTGCACGCCAGGGTCGCCCGCCCGCAACGCGATGGCTCGTTGCAAAGCCGCAACAGCCCTTTCGGCCTCCCCTCGCATCAGTAGCGCTTTGCCCAGGTCGTAGGCGGCGTCGGCATTCTGCGGATCAATCTCGCTGGCTCGCTGTAAATGCTCGATCGCGGATTCATAGTCTCCCGCCGCCAGCAAACAATGGCCGAGTTGATAGAGCGTGGAAAAATCATGAGGCGAACGCTTGAGCTCGATCTCGTATTCCGCGATCGCCTCCTGATTCCTGCCAAGGCTGGCGTAGGCGAAGCCGAGATGGTAGTGCCCCAGCGGGAGCTCGGGGGCCAGCCGCAAAGCCAGCTTGAACTGCTCGACTGCCTGCTCGCT
>JBEKWC010000083.1:0-8106 GCA_049513475.1 Candidatus Sulfotelmatobacter sp.
TGCACGCCTCGACCAGAGCCGAGCCCTTCGGGCAGGTAATCATTGAGGCCATGGCGGCCGGTGAACCCGTGGTCGCAACTGATGGCGGCGGGGTTCCCGAAATCGTGGACGATGGCGTGCCCGCTTGGTTCGATCGGCGGGCGGCCAAGGCAAATTATATTCAGCCGAACACGGGGTGAGCCGATTTCTTCAATCGCCGTCGCTCGTGACTGCCTCGACCGCTGGTTTGCTATGCTTCAGAACTTCACCCAGCAGAAATAAGTCGGTGAGCAGCGCTCGGAGGTGGATGGAAGCGTTCAGGTTGTCAATCAACTGGGAACTGATCGCGGGTTGAGCAAGGACCATTTCAAGGGCAGCAAGAGAGTCGCGAGAGTCGCGATCGAGCACGGCAATGAACGCCAGGTATTTGTCTTTGGGCTCAAGGCCTTCCTGTTTGATTGCCATCGCACAAGCTTCGGGCATCCCCGTGGGAACCCCTGGGCTGCGTATGCCAGCAGGAACTCGTAGCATTCCTCCACCACGTCACAACGATTGCAGATCTCAGACAGCATCGGTCAGTCCTTGGTCTTCGACCCGGTTGGATGTCGGCAAGGAAGAAGGTGTCTCGACCTTCCATCGCTCGGGATCGTGCTCTTCGAGATAGAAGTCGCGGTCCATCCAGCCGAAGATCATCGATTTCGTGATCGCGCGTTTCTCCGGACGGAGCCCGAAGTAGATGTGCATCATCACTAGCGCAATCAGTCCTACGCCTGCCAGTCCATGAAGCACATACATCAGGCCCCAGGTCATATCGCCGAATAGATACGGATTCCGAGGGAAAAAGATCGTACGCACGCGAGACATCATGAAAACGCCGGTAAGGATTACCGACAGACCGCACAAGATAATGACACCGTGGAAGAGCTTGTTTTCCAGGGGATACTTGGCAAACTTTCGCGGCGGCGGCGCAGGCATTCCGAAAAACCGACGAACCCTTTTCCAGGCATCGTCCAGATCGATTCTGTCGGGCCAAATCGACCAGAAATCCAGCCAGAAGGAAGCATGAATGATGTGAAAGATGACGGAAACGGTTAACACCGTGCCGGCGATCCAATGATAGGTCACCCAGGAAAACTGGAAACCCACCTTGGGAAGGAAGGCGGTAAACAGCAGCGTGAACATGGAGGCTGCCATGATCCAGTGAAACAGCCGTGCGACCAGCGAGTGCCGGGGAACGCGCTTGGGTATGCTGGCCGAAACCGGGGAAGAAGCGTCTGCCGCGAAAACTCTGGGCTTGGCGAAGGACATCACATAGATGGCGTGAACGATCAGGAAGAGCAACCCCGCGATCACCGCAACCCAGATCAGGAACCAGGCAATATGGATGGGGACGCTCTGCCCCCACGGGCTCGTTGCCCATTCTAAGAAGTCCATGCGGCCTCCTCGACTCCACGGATGGCGCGTTTCACCAGATTTCTCATCAGCGGGATCTTGTAGGCGTTGAACTGCAGTGGAACTGCTCCTTGCACGGAGAGCTTTCCCGCCATCTCGCCAGTCGCCGTATTCCGCGGCTGGCCACGAACCGCATCTTCGACTGCCTTCAGCCTTAACGGTCGAGCGGCGGCGCCGTTGACTGCGATTCGCATGCGCTCGATCGTGTTGCCGGATAGAACCATGGCCAAGGCGACGTTGAGGAGCGGGAAATCCCAAACGTTGCGGTCTCGCACTTTTTCAAAATAGAATTGCGCGCCTGCCCACGTGGCTGGAATACGAATGGCAGTAACCAGATCGCCGGGTTGCAAGATGTGCAGCCGCGTAATATCGATCTCAGGACCGATGAAGTAATCCTCGGCATCCACCACGCGCTCACCTTTCGGCGTGCGCAGGACGAACTTAGCGTCCAGCGCAATCAGAGCCGGAGCCGTGTCGGAAGGATTCACGGCTACGCAGCGGTCCGCGTGCAGAATGGCATGTTCACGGTTGCGGCCCTCGGGCGTATCGGCGTAGCAAATGTTGCCGCCGGCACGATAGCAGGGCCAGCCGCCCCGGTAATACCAGCAGCGCGTGTCCTGCGAAACATTGCCGCCGAGCGTTCCCTGGTTGCGAATTTGCGGCGATGCCACCAGCTCCGCAGCCTGCGCCAACAGGCCATACTTCTGCTCGATAAGGGGATGATTCACCACTTCTGTGAGCGTGGTCATGGCGCCGATCTCGATACCATCGCTCGTAGTACGAACTCCCCGCAGTTCCTCGATTCCGCTCAGATCGATCACCACCTTGGGTTTTCTGATTCGATCCTTGAGCCAGTCGAAGCTGTCGAGCCCTCCGGCCAGCACCCATGCGTCGCTTCCGTGCTGTTCGAGAAGCTTCCCGGCATCGGCCACGGAACTCGGCTGATAGAGCTCGAAAGCAGCCATTACGTCGCGTATGACAGCCATAACTCCTCTTCCAATCTCTCCAGCCTCAAATGTGCGCCATGAGCGGATGCTGCATCGGGTGGCCGGCCTCGAACGAAGTCAGAATCGTGTCGGCGTTGACCGGCGCGCGCTGGAAGATCTCGTCCCCGAGAGCATCTGAGAGCGCGTTCAAGATCGAGGCGCACCCACCCGCAACCGGCGGCTCGCCTACACCGCGTGCGCCCACCGGCGTTTCCGGGTCGGGAATGTCCAACGCGGTCCACTGCATGTCGACGGGAACATCGAGAATGGTTGGCGGTTTGTTTTGGTAGAAGCGTTTGGAAACCATCTGCCCGTAGTGCGGATCGAACACCCACTTCTGACCAATCGCATGGCCGATGCCCAAGACCGAACGGCCCAGCACCTGACCACCCAGCGCCCGGGGATGGATCACCGTGCCTACATCAGCGGAAGCGAGGAAATCGACGATGTAGTACTTGCCGGTTTCGACTTCGACTTCAACCTCGGCAAAGCTAGCGACGTAGGAAAATGTCGAGCCATCGTGGGGATAGTTGTCCTTGGCCGCCGCCACCAGACCTTGACCCGCCAGCGCGGCCACGGACGCCTTCGTCAATTTGTGGAGATCGGCGGGTGCCTCGTGGCCATCGTAGACGCCGCCCAGCTGAATCGCGTATTTCGCGGCCTGCGCCAAAGTCATGCTGGCGCCCCCCTTGCGGAACACACGCTCGTTGGCGACCTCGTATTGCTCCGGTTTGCCACCAAGCTTCTTGGCCGCGATTTCCCGGAGCTTCTTCTTGGCGTCCATCCCCGCCGCATGCGCCGCCCGCGTCATCGCGTGTGTCGTCTGGCTCCCGCCCGACACGCAGGTGAAAGGAAGGTTCTTTGTCGTGTTCCCCCACACCACGTCGCATTTCTCCCAGGGCACGCCGAGAACTTCCGCGCCCGCGCGGTGTACGTCGATAACCGACTCCGTTCCTAGGTTGCCGATTCCAGACTGGAAGACAACGCGGCCATCCGGCGTGATGACCAGAAGTCCGTCGAATCCGATCGTGCCCCCAACGTAACAGCTCAGCGATACGCCGACGCCGCGAACTTTCGTGCCCATCCTTTTCGGAGTGCGCGCAACCCGCTCGCTCCACTTAAATTGTTCCGCGCCGCGGTCGAGTGCCTCTTTGAGGAACGCGCTGGTCGCATACCCTCGCTTGCCTTGCACCGCCGGCCCGAACGGCGCCTTGCCTTCCGGGCAGTTGACGCGGCGAATCGCCACCTGATCAACTCCGAGCTTGCGCGCAGCTTTCGCGATAATGGGCTCGATGATGACAATCCCCTGCAGGCCGCCCGGGGAGCTTTGCGCACTCCGGGGTGGTGTATTCGTAAGCACCGTCACGCCACGCCAGCGCATGGCTTGCGGCTGGTACAACAGAGAGACAATGCGACCCGATGAAGCGGAGTCACCCACTGCGTCGTACGGACCGTTGTCGCAAATGACGAACATGTCGAGAGCTGTGATCCGCCCCTCTTTGGAGAAACCGATTTTCATGCGTCCTTGAAAACCAGGACGGGCGCGTCCGATGAAAGTCTCCTCCTCGCGGCTGATGCGCATCATCACCGGGGCATTGGTTTTCTTGGCCAGCAGAGCAGGGATGATCATCGACACCCCGCCGGTGATCTTGCTTCCAAAGCCGCCTCCCGTGTATTCGCTGATGAAAACAACGTTGTCAGGGCTAATGTTCAACCAGCGCGCGATCGCGGGCAGGGTTTGCGCGGTGCTCTGCGTGCCCGTGTAAATGTAGACTTTGCCATTCTGCCAATAAGCCATCGCACTGCGAGTCTCCAGGGTCTGATGGCTGGTGTCGGGTGTCACGAAAGTCTCGTCGAGAACCAGTGCCGCATTCTTGAAGCCGGAATCGACATCGCCATACGACCACTCGTCCGGAGCCTTGCCCATCGGAAGACGGCCATACTTTTCATCCGCGAAGTCGGCTTTGGTCCATTTGAGTTCCGTGACCACGGGCGGACTCGGATTTTGCCCCGCGGGCCGAGTCCAGACATTGCCATCCGTTCGTGGATTAGGACCACCGGGCCGCAAGCTGTCGAGTGGGTCGATCACAAACGGAAGCGGTTCAAAATCGATGTGAATTTTCTCGATGGCATCCGCGGCGGTAAGTTCGTCGACCGCGGCGACCGCAAGAATCGGTTCCCCCTGATAAACCGGCTCATGGGTGAGGCCGCGTTCGCCCCACTTGCTGGCTTTGATCACTGTTCCATTGTCGGTAAGGGTATCGGCTGGCGCAGGAAGATCGTCCGCTGTGAGAATGGCTTTGACCCCGGGCTCGGCTAGCGCTGCGTTCGTGTGGATACGCTTTACCCGAGCATGCGGCATGGGGCTGAGCAGCAGCTTGCAAAACAACATACCTTCCGCTCGAAAGTCTTCAGCATATTTTGCCTGGCCCGTAACTTTCGCATATAGATCCGGCGTCTGGTAGTTCTTACCGATCAGCTTGTACCCGGCTCCGTATTGGCGCTCAGTAGATTTAGCAGGCTCAACGGCTTTCTTGTCATCCAAGGTTAGGCCTCCGCAAATTCTCGGCGCCGCGCATCATCGCGGTGAGAATCTTGTCATAATCCTGGCAGCGGCATAAGTTTCCCGAGAGGCCCTGCGCTAACTCCTGTCGGGTGGGATTGGGATTGGTTTTCAGGTATCCGACTGTGGTCATAATGAAGCCGGGCATACAAAAGGCGCACTGAAAGCCCTGTTCGTCGATGACGCCCTGTTGTACTGGGTGCAAAATCCCGTCAGCGCTGGCCAGGCCTTCGATGGTCAAAACTCTTCGGGCACGCACCGTATGGGTGAGTACCGAACACGAATAATACGGAACATCGTCGATAAGGACGGTGCAAGATCCGCATTCCGCGCGGTCGCATCCCAGCTTGGTGCCGGTCAGGCCCAGCTTGTAACGCAGCGTCGACGCCAAGGTCTCCTGCTTCATCGCGTCGACGCGCCGCTGCTGCCCGTTGACGTTGAGCGTAATCAGCCGCTCGCCTACGACAGCCGCTGACTGCTGGCCGTGCAGAAGAGAGGAGGCGCGAAACAGATAGCTCGCCGAAGAGACAGCCACACCGCTGCTGATGACGCCTTTGATGAAGTTGCGCCTGGAGACACTTTTGGAGACGTCTTCTTCAGGCAGCTCTCGGGTTGCCTTGGAATTTGGCTCCTCGGTCATACCGGGTCACCTCCTACCGCGGGTAGCCGCTGTAGAATCTTGCGAGAAGAAAGGCATATAAAGTTTCACATTTTAGCAGTTGGATTACCAGAAATAATGGCCGGATTCGGAAATTTACGGATTGTCCCACATCAGCGCGAGTGGGACAAACGAACACCAAGAGCCAAGACAGCGCATCTCGGTCCGAGTCCGGCAGTCCGCTCTTTAGGTTTTCCGCAGACTGGCCCAAAAAAGGCTTCCGGAAAAAGCTTACGGCGTGGAAGGGCTGATAGGATCGTCTCCCCTACACCAAATCGCGCAGATGATGATTACCCCGATCCCAACCCCCCCCACGACCTTGGCAGCATTCGTATCTAAAACAGCGATTTTGCCGTCAATGGCGGCCACGGGCTTAATCGCTCCTCCGCATTTTTCGCTGCGGGTGGACTGCTCGCCCTCGCGCACAATCGCTTCGGTAGAAGTATCTTTCTTGGACAGGCGGGTGACCGCGCCCTTGGCGTGGACCTTCACATCTTTCTTGTAGGCCACGACCCTGACTTTCCCATCGACGTCGGTCACTTCGTAATAGGTGCGGTCTTCGGTCATCGGAATCACGGTGACGCAGTTCACGCGCACCCTGACCTTGCGCACGGTGCTTACCTGCACGGAGCCGTGGTCGAGCACGAGTTCGTCGCCTTCAAATTGCACCAGGGTGTCGGGGCCGATGGTGGCCGTAGAGCCATCGGCGTCAATGCGCGCGCTGTGATCTTTTTGAGTCTGGATGAGCGCTTCCATAAAGATGGCGGCGGAGGCGGGCGCGGGGCGTTCGTTCAGCCAGGTCCCCCCATTGCTGTGAAGCATGGCCCGGCCATTGCCCGGAAATGCCTGGGCATTGTCCTGGGCCGTGAGCGACGCGGGCACAAGAACGATCATCACGCCGCAAATAAAATTGCGCCATCCCAGCAAGCAGACTCCCGCCATCTCTCCGCAAAAACCGCCTTCGGCAAGCATAGCCTGCGGAATTTTCGGCGGGTATTGGCTTCGCTGATGACCGTGGAGGAGCTTTCGCCGCACTGGAGCAATCGAGAATGAGGTTTTTGCAGCCTACGCAAGATCAAAGATTTGGCCGGCGAAGGCTGGTCTCACCGCCCAGCCGAAGCGGAACTGAAGTGGTAATTCACTCCAAAGGCCAGGCGCAGATCGTTCTGCGATTTGGAATAGTCGTTGGGCAATTGAGTTCGCACATAGTCGGCCTGCAGAACCCGCAGCGCAATTCTCCTCGAGAGAAACAGATTGATCCCGCCGCCAGTTTGCAAAGTAAACGAATTGGCCGAGGCCGTGATCCCGGCTCGCGAGGGAAAGGCTCCGTCAAAAGCGCGGACTCCGCCAAACAGGGCTTCCCCAAAAATGTGAAGCCGGGGCTGCGCCGGGCTTCTCCAAAAAGTGTAGGCGTAGTGCGGACCGCCCAAGTAAGCGATCTTGTTGACGTCGAAACCGTCGAAATAGTTCGAGGCGCGATCTCCTGTAAGGCTTGCCGCGACGCCAAAGCCCTTCCAGAAAGTGAAAGCCGCGTCTGCGCCACCGCCCTGCAGCCAGAAGCAGCCGCAGTTCCCCGGAGCGATTTGCGTTCGTTCCGCGGCATAGGTCACGGCGACGTCGACAAACCGCCCGGGAGCGCTCTGCGTCTGCGCCACGAGCCCCGTGGAGGCCGCTGCCGGCAGGCCCGTAAGGAGCACTCTTTCGCCAATCGAAATCCGCATCCTAGGTCTCCTTGTCTCCTTGTCTCCTTTTCTCCTTGTCACCTGGTCCTCTGGTTACTTCGCCGCGCTCGTCACCGTTAGCGTAAGCGTGGTGGAGTGGGTCAGCGGCCCGGAGGTCGCGGTGACCAGCACGTTATAGGTCTGCCCCTGCGGCGCGAAGAAGCCGCTGGAGCTGCAACTGCTCATCCCCGCCACGATTCCAACACCGAGGGCCATAAGCGGTAGCCAGGCGGCCTTCCCACCCAAATGCCTGCCGCGGCGACGCATCTTCCCAAACCACGGCACGAGCAGAATTCCCCAGAACGCCACCACCATGCCGCGGGGCAAAGCATTCGGACCGAATCGCGCCGAAAAGGAAGGCAATTGGATCGAGAGCGAAAGCGCGTTCAGCGGAGTGTTCGCGGGGAACGACCACGAAGTGCTCGTGAGCTGCTTCCACGACGCCGGCGTAATGACCGCCCTGGCACCGACAGGCATACCCGTTACCGTCAACGTGACTGGGGTTGGAAAAATGGTTCCCGCGGTCGGCGCGACGGTCAGCGGATAAGTCGCAACCCCGCCCGCAGCCACGGTTTGCGAGGTAACTGCGCTACCTCCACCGCCGCTGCTCCCGCTTCCGCCCCCCGATCCAGGAGTCAAGTTGAAGTTCAGCACCGCCTGTTTCACAGCCGCGCTGGTAGACGAGGCGTAGTTCGTGGCTCCGGTGTAAACCGCCGTGATCTCGTGCGAGCCTGCACTCAAGGAAGA
>JBEKWC010000084.1:0-7805 GCA_049513475.1 Candidatus Sulfotelmatobacter sp.
GCCCTTTCCCCAGTCCTTGTAATAGATCTGCGTCCCATCTTTCGTCGTGATTGTAGGCATGCCATCTTCTCCTTATGGTGCGATTTGAGTTAAGGATTTCCGTTCTTCTTACCTAGTTGCGAAAGCTCCTTCCGGAGTTTCTCGTTTTCCTGCTCTAGCTCGCGCATCCTGTTTTCTGCGGGGGCGACTGCCTCTCGAATTTCTTCCTGTGTGTAGCGAGGAACAATGTATTGCTGGCAGTTCCAGTCGAAGGCTTCGAGTCGGATTACATAGACTCTTTCGATAACTGCCTTATAGTCCGGGTCGCGCAATGTTTCAACCCACCCGCTCGCTTTCTCCCCTTCGAAAATCTCGGCGCGGCCTAGAATCTTTAGCCGCAGTTGCCTGGGATAGTCCATCAGAATCAGAGCCACCCGGTTGTCCGTCGCCAGGTTCCCGGTGCTAATGTATTGCTTATTCCCGCGAAAGTCCGCGAAAGCCAGGGTTCTTTCGTCGATCACTTTCAGAAAGCCCTTCGGGCCGCCTCGGTGTTGAACGTAAGGCCAACCCGTCGAGCCCAGAGTCGCCATATAGAAGGTGTCGCGTTCACCGATAAACGCCGACTCCTCGGGGCCCAGTCGAGCGAGCGAAGACCCTGATCCGTCAAGCCGCGCGTATTGCCGACGGCTCCCGTATCGCACTTGCAAGGCCTTAACGGCCGGCGTGAATACCAACGATCCAAAGTTGGGCGACATAGCTCAACGCTCGGGTAGCGAGAGGTTCACTCAGGCGGCGCGGTTCGACTGATCGAGTGAACCCTCGCGCCGCGTGTCTGAGCTTTCAAGGGCAAAACGCGCAATTTGGTCCTTGCGCAGAAAAGCAACGCCAGGCTGCTTCTGTGCATAGACAATAAACTCTTCCAAAGCTTTGGTTCGAGCGGGACGACCTGTGATGCGGTCGTGAGCGCTGACGGACATCATACGGCGGCATGTCGCAGCCTCAGCATATAGCTGATCGAACTCGTATTTCAATTCGCTGGCAAATTGCGCCGCCGTCCAGTGACGCGCTTCGTAGTTCACGATGTCATTCGTGTGGATCGTGTAGGGCACTACTGCAAAAGGCTTATTTCGAACCGGAACCAGAAATGGTTCGTCCCGGCTGATATCGTCAATGTGATAAAGAAACCCCAGGTCCTGCAATATCTCAAGCGTGCGAGGCGTACCGCGCAACCAGAAGGCGTTGAAGCCCACGGGGCGAGTGCCGGTCGCGGTTTCAATCGTCCTGATGCTCGCTTCGTAAGAGGCGCGTTCCTCCGCTTCTGTCATCGCGTACTGCGGCGTCCACGTCTGCCCATGACCGGCGGCTTCATGCCCGCGCTCGATGATCTCTTTCGCGAGTTGCGGATTTCTCTCCACCGCCGCCCCGACCATGTGGGAGGTCATCTTTACTCCAACCCGGTCAAACATGTCCAGCATCCGCGGGATGCCTTCCTTGAATCCGTAGTCGTACCACTTTGTGACAGGCAGATCCGGGTATTTGGCGTCAATGACGGGGAACGGGCTCTCGGCGCCCCGCTCAGGCTGCGCGCCTGCTTCAAACTGCATCGATACAGAAACCACGAGCCGTGCTTCATTGGGCCAAAACGTGCCTAAGTTAATCACTTCAATCTCCTTGGATTGAACTTGTCTTGACTGGGAGGTCCCGGTAGTGATGGTCGTAACCGCTGCCGCAGCCAGGATGCTCTGCTGCATGAACGCTCGGCGATCCATAAACTGCTCCTACTTCTTTAAGGAAACGACTCCTAGTTGTTCTAAAAGAGCTAAGTTGTCTTCGAGATGCCAATCCTCAACAATCCTTCCCCCTCGAATTCGCAGTATGTCGATGGCGAAGAACTTCACGGGCCTGCCCGTTGCGGCGTGCCCCATGAACTCTCCTTTGTCGGTACCGGTGAAGGTAAGGCGCGCCGTTGCTTTATCGCCGATCAACAGCAGGTCTTCGATCCTGCAGCGGAGGTCGGGTACAGCGCTTCGAAAAGCCTGTGAAGCGAAGAGCAATCCCGCCCGACCCTGAGGTCGGCCCTCCGGCAGCGTGTTGTCCCGAAAATCATTCTCGACTGCGGCGGAAAGGTACTCCGAATTCCCGGTGTCCCAGAATGCATAGAACAAACGCACGGCTCTAATCATTTGCGCGGCGTCTGTCTCTGAAAGTGACCGATCCAACGTCATCGACTCCGGTTGGGGGAGCGAGCCTTGTAATTGAGCCGGCATTTCAGTAGACACCATTGCCAGAAGGCAGCACATTATTGACCACGGCCACATGGGACTCGGTTTCATCGGTTCCTCTCCAGAACTTTGCGCCGGCAATCGTGAGCTCATGCTGCCTTGCGTTGTTGTTTCGCGAAAAAGTCCTCGATGTTGGGGGACATATGTTCTTGCTTGGGCTTCGGGCCGGTCCAGCGCCGGCCCGAAGCGTACCCGGCCTTCTACGCCGCTTTGGATTGCCGCTTGAGGAAGAAGGATTCGATGTGACTTGCCACTTCTTCCCCGTGCGTTTCGAGCGCAAAGTGGCCTGTATCTAGCATGTGGATCTCGATGTCCTTCAAATCGCGAGCGTAGGGAGTCGCTCCCTCCGGCGGAAAGACGAAATCGTTCTTGCCCCAGACGACCAACGTGGGCGGTTGATACTTACGGAAGAAAGCCTGGAACTTCGGGTACAGCGCGAGATTCGTACCGTAGTCCAACATCAAATCCGCCTGGATCTCCCCGTTTCCCGGACGATCAAGCAGAAACTGATCGAGAGTCCACGCGTTCGGATCGACCAGCGTCTTGTCCTGCACGCCGTTCTCATATTGCCAGCGCGTCTTCGCCGCATCGACCATATAGAAGATCTGTTCGCGATTCTCTGGCGTGGCCCAATACTTCTTGATCGGGTCCCAGAATTCACGCAACCCCTCCGCGTAGGCGTTTCCGTTCTGCACAATGAGTCCGGTGACACGCTCCGGATGCAACAGAGCGAGGCGATAACCAACCGGGGCCCCGTAGTCGAAGGTGTAAATCGTGTACTTGCTGATGCCGGCTTGTCCGAGCAACTGATCGACGATGGCGGCAAAGTTGTCGAACGTGTACGAGAACTTCGCGCGATCTGGCATGCTGCTCTGCCCATAACCGGGATAGTCGGGCGCAATGAGTCGGAACGAGCCGGCCAGCCGCGGAATGAGATTGCGAAACTGGCTGGATGAAGTGGGAAAGCCATGGAGAAGCAGGATCACAGGAGCATCCTTTGCGCCCGCCTCGCGATAGAAAATGTCGAGATCGTTGCCCGAATGATGGATACGCGCCGTTTTGTAATGCACGACGCACGTGGCTGCGGAACTGCTGCTGCTTATCATCTTTGTTTCCTCCATAGGTTTGTAAAGCTTGCCAAAGTTGAAAAATGCCGGCCCGCGCATCGAACGCTCGTGCCGACGCGCTCACGTCACCTCGAATCAGGAGATTTGGGGCCGGGTAAGGTGAACTTCACCGTCTCGCTGGTGATTACTCGGTGCGTGGGATCAGCCAGTTCGATCAAGACCTTATGTGGGCCAGGTTTCAGACCCACCACGATTAACGTTTCGCCGCTGGCATCGACGAAGTGCCAGCCCACGTCGTCGACGGTGACGTGAACGTGGCCGACGCGCGGCGACACTTCGAGAGCACCTTTGCCAAACACTGGAACCACGCGCAAGTTCTCCGTTCTGTACTGAATAAAGACGAGGCCTCGCGACAGCGGTTCTGGGAGCGGTGGATCGACGATGAGCTTGGGGGGCGCTTCGTTCTCGATCGCGATTAGCGGCGATGGACCCCGCACGTTCCTCGCACTCTGTGTTACCGCGGCGGACGCGCATAGCACCATCGAGGCTGCGATCAAGGTGACAAGTGCATGACTCATAACTGTCCTCTGATTTGGTTTCTTGCGCGACTCCTGGAACAGATTCACGAAGATTCACAGAACGATGTTCATATGGCACTTGTCCTGCCAAAGCTCACAACGCGATAGACCGTTCTGAACAAGTGGTGAAACAGCCCGCATTCTCTGCTCGAATCTCGGCCCTTCCACACGCCAGTGTGCGGGGTGGTTCTCCCTTCGAAACTTTCCGGCGACGCATCCACGACTCCTGCACAGTCACGTGTCATCCTCATGACACTTCCCCGCCGAACAAGCAATCTGCAAAGTCTCGGAACGTGTGCTGAATCCCGCGAATTTCCGAAAACAGAGGTCCGACGTTCTTTTGGCAGCGCTCATGCATATCCACTAAACAAGGAGCGGCCAATGATCACCCAAGCGCATACCGACATCTCACGACGTAAATTTCTGGTTGCAGGAGGATTTGCGATTGCTGCGGCTTACTTTGCTCCGAGGAGTCTCTTCGCCCAGCAGGGAGACGAACTCGTTCCAGGGGCGATGAGAGCATCCGCGACCGCTAAGATCACAGTCCAAAGCCTTCGCCGCAACATCAGCGTTCTTTTGGGACCCGGTGGAAACATCGCTGTGCTTCCCGGTCCCGACGGTAAGCTGATTGTGGATGCAGAAATAGTTACCGCGCGTCCGAATGTCTCCGCAGCTCTAGCGAGCATCAACGCGGACCCCATCAAGCAGTTGATCAATACGCATTGGCACTTCGATCACACCGGCGGCAACGAGTGGCTGCACGAAGCCGGAGCCAGCATCTTGGCGCAAGAGAACACGCGCAAACATCTCTTGGTAGACACGCGGGTTGAAGGGTGGCACCACACTTTCCCAGCCGCGCCTGCGGGTGCGATTCCATCGACTCTCTTCGGGGAGGACTACACTCTGCGCGCCAACAACACCACTCTCGTTCTCAAGCACTATCCGCCTGCCCACACGGATTCCGACATATCCGTGCACTTTGAAGAGGCCAACATTCTCCATGTCGGCGACACCTTTTGGAACCGTGATTACCCATTCATTGACTACTCGACCGGAGGCAGTATCGACGGCCAGATACGCGCGGCAGAAGCAAACCTGGCTAAGGTCGACGAGAAGACAATCGTCATTGGGGGGCACGGGGCCGTTGGCGGGAAGGCTGACCTGGTTCTGTTCCGCGACGTGTTGGTCGAGCTGCGAGACAAGGTTGCAACCCTGAAAAAGCAGGGCATGACCCTTGCGGAGGTTGTCGCCGCCAAACCCGGCGCTCGCTATGACGCCGAATGGGGCAGGTCATTTATGACGCCCAGCGCGTTTCTTGAGCTGGTGTACCAGGGAGTCTAATAAATCAAATCTTTTGGAGGGGACAATTGATCAAAATACTCGCCGGATTGATCATGGGTTTACTCATCGGCTCGGCCTGCAGGTGGTTTGATATTCCGCTGCCGGGTCCGCCGAAACTTGTTGGGGCGCTTTTAATTGTTTCTATCACCGTCGGATACCTGACGACCGATAAACTGATCGCCGCTAAGTTTTCATCGAAAGCTCCCTCGGTGACGAGGGAGATGTGCGGCGGGCCAACCGGCGATGTGATTTCCCGTCGTGCTTCCTGAGACGATGACATTCGGCAGAGTTCGATGACAAAGTGGGAGTGAGATATGACAAGGAGCTGGTATGGCGTCGTAGTTCTGCTGATTCTGGTCTGTTCAATCGCATCGCCGGCTCGGCAGAGTGTTCCTTCCTCTAAGAAAGACCAGACCGAGGGAACGGCCGGGCTAGAGATGGAACAAGCGATGGAAAAGATGCACACCGGGATAGCGTCCATCAAGCCAACCGGAGACAATGACGCCGATTTTGTCAGGTTCATGCTTCCGCACCATCAGGCAGCGCTGGATATGGCGAAGGCCGAGTTGACTCATGGCAAAGATCCCCAAATGCGCAGGCTGGCGCAGGAGATCGTTACTGATCAGCAATCTGAGATCGAACTGATGCAGCTCTGGCTGAAGCGGCACGAGTCTAGTTCGCAGAAGTAAGGCAGGGGTGGTTCTAGTCGACAGTAGGGAGATAAACGTGGGAATCATTCGTTGGTTGTCGATTTTGTGTTTCGTATCGCTTGGATTTGCACAACAAGCACCCTGGGGACGAGCCGACATCCCCGTTTCCGCACATGACCGGGTCTACGCGGCGGACCAAACGTCGAATACCGTTTCTGTTATTGATCCCTCCAGCAATACGCTTCTCGGTGTGATTAGGCTCGGCGATCCGGTGCCTGGCGCTTTGAGTCCTCTCTACAGAGGCGAGTTGCTGGTGCACGGACTCGGATACTCGCCCGATTCGAAGACACTTGCGGTCGTCTCAGTCGGCTCGAATTCTGTCACGCTGATTGACACCGCGACCAATGCGATCAAAGGCAAGATCTACGTAGGACGTTCGCCCCACGAACCATTTTTTACGCCCGACGGCCGTGAACTGTGGGTAACGGTGCGCGGCGAGAGCTACGTCTCTGTGATCGACCCTGGACAGGTGAAAGAGGTCCGCCGCATCGAACTGGCCAACGGTCCAGGCATGACTATGTTCGGCCCGGATGGCAAATACGCTTTCGTCTGTTCGAGCTTCACCCCAGAGCTTGCCGTAATCGATGTGGCATCGCATCAGGTGATCAAGCGCCTTCCGCAGGTAAGTCCATTTTGCCCGAACATTTCCGTGAGCCCGGAGAACGACGAAATATGGATCACCCTTAAAGATGTGGGGAAGGTACAGGTATTCAGCGCCCAACCACCGTTTGAGCAAAAAGCTGTCTTGGAGACGGGGCCGATCACGAACCACGTGAACTTCGTGAATAACCGAAACGGCAAATTCGCCTATATCACTATCGGCGGCGCGAACCAAGTGAAAGCGTTTCGCCGTGGCGCGAATCCGGAACTGGTCGCCACTATACCGGTTGGAAATCTTCCCCACGGTATCTGGCCGTCGGGCGACGGCTCCAAAGTTTACGTCGCGCTGGAGAACGGCGAACACGCCATGGCGATTGACACGCTCGCGAACAAGGTCATCGCCGAAATCCCGATCGGGCAGACAACGCAGGCCTTGGTGTACGTTCCGGGCGCCGTTCCAAATGGTGCCGGCACGGACAACCTTGTGCCCCTTGGGCAGGCCGGCAATACAGCGCTCTTGCACTTGGAAGCATGCGGAATTGCCCTACCCAACGCGCAAGCGTCGGTGGCAGTGAACTCGCTCGGCCTTCTGGATCTCGTACAAATCGCAGCGGAAGGACTCGCTCCAAAATCGCAATATCAGGTCTACCTCGCAGAGTCTAACCATGCGCCCTTCGGGAAACTAGAAGCTCTGGCAGTACTGAAGACCAATCCCGATGGAGCAGGAATCGTCCAAGCCATCGGTCCCCTGAAAACACTTACTCGTGGTGGCGCTGGTGGCACCGTCGGTCAGTCGGAAAGATACCTCGTGGTAACCGATATGAACGAGGCATCGCAGGTTGTACTGCGACAAAGTACCGCGTCAAGCGTTCATTAAGTTGATTCGCTGAGAGGAGAATTCATGACAAACAGACCTCCGCTACCTCCATTTACGCGCGAGACCGCGATCCAGAAGGTACGTCTCGCTGAAGACGGTTGGAATACGCGCGACGCCGAAAAAGTCGCCCTCGCATACTCGCTTGATTCGCGTTGGAGGAATCGCTCAGAGTTTGTGAACGGAAGGCAAGACATCATCGCCTTTCTCGCTCGCAAGTGGGTCAAAGAGCTCGACTACCGCCTGATCAAGGAGCTGTGGGCGTTCACGGATAACCGCATCGCCGTGCGCTTCGCCTACGAGTGGCACGATGATTCGGGAAACTGGTATCGCTCGTATGGCAACGAGAATTGGGAGTTCAACGACGATGGCCT
>JBEKWC010000085.1:0-14468 GCA_049513475.1 Candidatus Sulfotelmatobacter sp.
AGTGCTCTTCACGGTTGTTTCACGCTGCTGTCCTAGTTGCTTGGCTACTTACCTCCTGAAATCAAGGTTATTTCTTTGGAACGGTCGCCTGCTGTCCAACTGCGGTCTACCACGTGATTTCCAGTTGTTGCGCATCGTCGTGCGCGCCGGCGAGAGCCGGTGGGGCCTCAAAAGGATTGTCCAACCACGCCCACAGATCGCGATAGAAGAATAGTTGCTGCCGCAACAGAGCCGCCAGCGTCGATAACGACCAGGAAAACGTCGATTTCAACTGTAGGTACTTCAGCACCAGCATCGCGATCAATGCGGTCCACACCTGAGTGCGGACCGCATTCGCGCTGGTGCCGACAAAAGTCTTGATCTTGCACAACTGCTTTAGCGCTTTGAAAAACAGTTCCACTCCCCAGCGGTCCTTGTAAATGGCCGCGATGGTCGTCGCACCGAAGGCCAACAGGTTCGAGAGGAACACGATGGCCTCCTCTTTCTCCGCGTCCCAAATCTCTACCCGCCGGAACAGCATCGGCTCCTCGGCCTCCACCGCCAGTCGCGGGAAACAGATGATCTGATCGCGCACCACGTTGCTGTTTTGCGGAATTTGCACTTCCTCTTTGACCTCGTAGACCGCCTTTTCCTTCATCCGCGTCACGAAGTACACTTCTTCCTTCGTCAATTCCCGAAACCACTCGTAATCGTTGTATCCACGGTCGATCGCCAGGATCGTGCCCGGCGCGAACCGCAGCGTACGCGCCACCTTGATCTCGCTGGTCTTGCCTTCGGTCACGACCGCGAACGACGGTAAGTAGCCATCATGGTCCAGCAGCAAGTGCAGCTTGATCGCACCTTTCGTCCGCCGGAATTTTGCCCAGTCGAACATGCTCACCGACAGGTCGATGATGCTCCCATCCAGGCTCATCAGCCTGTTCTTGAAACGGAACTTCTTTCGTCCGCCTTGGTTGAGCACTAGTTCCTGGCATCGCGACAAAGTCTGCTCGAACACGGTCTGGTAAAGCTCCCACGGCCGATGCTCATTGGCGTAGGCCAAAGTGGACCTCTTGGGCGCTACTGGCACTCCCAAGTGCTTGAGTTGCCCCTCACAACACGCCAAGCCGCCGCAAATCTCGCGCAAGGAATGCGCCCGTCCCACCTGACAAAACAACATAGCTACGAACTGGCCCCAACTTGTGAAACCCCGTGCGTGTCGTTCGGCCTTGTGCTGTTGGACCGCCTTCTCGAACCCCCCGCGCGAAAACAACTTCAACACTTGCGAGAAAATGCTGCATACTTTCATTGGGCTGAGTCTCCTATTGTTGAATTGGCTTTCTTGGTCGGAATCCAATCCAGCCTATCAGGAGACTCAGCTCTTACCCGTGACGACAACCTCGGAGTCGGCCAATACTTAGCCCGCGAATTTGGACAGCAATGATTTTTGACGACAACCTCGGAGTCGGCCAATACTTAGCCCGCGAATTTGGACAGCAATGATTTTCAATGGACGCCTACTACTATTTCTTTGACCGCTCGGCAGTAGATTCCCTGTGGAAGTTGTCTTGGCGAGAATTCCTGCGACTGCACGGCAAGAGTCGATGGGCGAAAGGACACGACACGGGCGACGGTGCTGGTTCGCTTCGTGGGCTGATAGCATTTTCGGTTGACCCCCAACCTTCAGCCAAAGAAATTGAAGAAATTATTGGTCGGCGGACGCTTCAATGGACGATTCAGCGCTCATCGCCGCAGTTCTACATGATGGAAGAAATTCTGTACCGGGTGCCTCGCTTGAGGAAGTCCTGCGCCTCGCTCGATGTCTGGGAGAATGATTTGTCCGTTTTGCTGGCCGCTGCCGCCGAAGGCTACTTTCAGGGTGACGTTCCAGTATCCGAGTTCAAGGCGGTACTCAAGCTGCACTACTCGAAGTTCGAGGACTTCATTCATCTCAGCAAGCGTGAACGGTCAGCGGTGCGGGGCTTAATGGATGTAGCCCATTATGCGAAGCCCGTCTACCCGTGGCAGGGAGAAAAGGCGCTCCTAGACCAGCGATGGGCTGGTTGCCTTGGCGTGGCGGATACGAAGCGATTTTTCGCGCTCATTGGTCGTCTGTGGAAGCGAAATCCTGAAGTGCTCCGCATTCTGGATGCTGAGGGCATTGAACTCCGCAAGCCGGAACATAAGACTCACCGCTTTCGAGATTTCGGGATTTCTCGCCGTCTGATGAATCTGTGGTCTAGTAAAGGTCGGTCTTTCGAGCAGCCGTGTGCTTTCCGAAGGTGGGTGTAGCATTCTTGAAGGATCAGTATGGACTGTAGAGCAAAGGATTGGATCGAACATCCGACGTTTGGCATAGGCCGGGTGAGCGAAGACCGGGGTGACAGGCTGGACGTTGACTTCATCACATTCGGTGCCAAGACCATTCTAAAAACTGCTGAACGTGCCAAGACCATTCTAAAAACTGCTGAACTCAAGCCCGCCGTGCCGCCCAGCCCGGAGTTCAAGTTTCCTCGGGAGAAGGGCAAGTCTCGAACTTCCCAAATGAGCACGAAGACGCAAGTTCATGCCTCATTCGCAGACTTCATCGATTCGGCGGTGATCCCACACCAAGCAGCCCACCCAGAGTGGAAAAGGTTGGATGGGTGGGATCACGATCCATCGAAGGCCAAAAAGGGAAACCAGACGATCTTCGCTCGGTTTCGCCATGGGGGAAGAATCTGGAAGGTTAATGCAGACACAGAGTTTGCCTCACTGATGGAAGCGTATATGAAGCAGGATAGCGATCCGTTCTTCGAAGAACCAACGAACACGAATCAGGGTACCAAGCTTCAAACTCGGCCGCCCACGAAGTGCATGTTCATTTACCTCGTCGTCTCCTAGTTGGAAATCTCAGGCCGAGACCACATAGTCGATCTTCCGGGTGATCCGCTCGGCCCACCGGATCGCATCGGCAATGGCGCTTCTATTCAATGGAAGATGGCACTAACCCGCACTCCTGATGCCTTCGTACGCACGGCGCTCCTTGTCAGCGCGCTACAATCAAAATCGCTGTCACACATCCAAGGGGGCAACAAATGTCAGGTCTAATCAATGCGCTTCAGGAGCTTCGTGCGGAGCGTACTAGAGCGCAGTCGCAAGTTGAAAAGCTAGATCAGGCAATTTCACTGCTCGTGTCTTTAAATAATACTAGCGCGCCTAAGGGAACATCTCACAAAGCAACGCGCCCAGTCAGAGTAATTTCGGCAGCGTCACGGCGGAAGATGGCGAAGGCCCAAAAATTGAGATGGGCGAAGGCTAGGAATGGATCGCGGTTAACAAAAGGAGTTGCGACAGTTGTTCGTTCCGCGCCTGCAAAGCGTACATTGTCAGCTGCAGCGCGTAAAAAGATCGCAGCGTTCCAACGAGAACGGTGGGCGAAGCTGAAGGCGGCGAAGAAAGCGGCATAGATCAGCGGATTTTGGGGGGAGCCCGCTGCTTCGGTGGCGGGCTTTTATCTTTGATGAGGAATCACAGCCGCTCGTCCGTATTAACGGGCCAACATTAGGGAACATTTGCAAAAATTGGGACGGGGTACTAATGAGTAGCGGTCTCCAGGCTGACTTGCAGCATGCCCGGTCTCTTAGGGAACCATTTCTCGATCAGCTCAATGCGAGCGGTCATCTCCAGCGCGCCCTCTGGTAACGGTATGCCTCTGCGCGGGGGACGCGAATTGATTGCTAAGGGCGAAATCTTCAGCGAGCCGATGCTGTTGCCAAGTTTGTACTCAAAATGAAATCCGTCGCGGGAATCTCCGCTCTGATTGAGAATTTGTGCCCCATTTCCGACAAGCTGCGCCTCCACGTCGTCCCTGAGGGCATTCATGAGAGGCATCCACTTCTGCGACCTCATTGTGAAAAACTCGTCAAATCCGGTCGTGTGGGTAACGAACTCACGACCCGATTCGTCGCTCTTGGGACGCAAGCAGGATGAGGGTAGATTGCATTGGAAGTGCTCGATAACTCGTTGCGGAGTGTAGTTCTTGAAAAAGGCGCTTTCCGTTTCAGGGGTGGGATACAGAGTATGAAGCTGATCCCAGACAGCCGGAATCGCAACGAGACCGCAGAGTGTGAGCAAAAGGAAAAAAAGCCCAATCCAGAGCCGATAAGACTTCACGGCAAACCTCGGTGTTGCACGAGATACCGCTTTCTGAGCGCGCAGTCTTAGCAATTTAATTTCGGTTGAATTCGGATGCTACACCGGCTGACGACTGCCCGCCAGACTGGCCACAAAGCCCGCCAAAGGTGGTTGAGACGCTGAATGCGACCCGAACTCCCTCCCAACCGCCAAATCGCCGCAGAATCGGCTTCCAGATGGGTCACGCAAGCCGCGATCCGCCCTCGCAAGATCACCAGCCACGGCTACTGAGCCCTTATCGCCGCTTCCATAGGCATCGCTTTCTGGTTTCTCTCATCCAATCGGGCATGGGTAAAGGACTAGCAGTTTCTGTCTTGGATTTAGTGGGCATGCGGGCGGGCGAGCCAGCGGGCAGCGCCATCGCACGGTCGGTAGACTTGGCGCAGCACGTCGAGGAGTGGGGATACAAACGCTATTGGCTGGCCGAACATCATTCGATTTCAGGATTGGCTTGCTCGGCCACGGCAGTGCTGATTGGGCATGTGGCGGCGGCGACGAAGACGATTCGGGTTGGCAGCGGCGGAGTGATGCTGCCGAATCACGCACCTTTAGTCGTGGCAGAACAGTTTGGAACTTTGGAGGCAATGTATCCGGGGCGAATCGATCTCGGGCTCGGACGGGCTCCGGGGGGTGATTTTCAAACCATGCGGGCGCTCAGGCGAGATTTGCGGCAGGGTGGAGAGGACTTTCCCGCCCTTCTTGATGAACTGCGCACCTATCTGGGCCCGGAGAAGCCAGGGCAAGTGGTGAAGGCAATTCCTGGACAAGGGAGCAACATACCGATCACCTTGCTGGGATCGAGCGGTTTCAGCGCACAACTGGCCGGAACACTGGGGTTGCCGTTTGCATTCGCAGCGCACTTTGCTCCTGAATACCTGAACGTAGCCGCGCAGCTTTACCGGGAATACTTTCAGCCAAGCAAAATCTTACGAGGGCCGTATCTGATCGTCGCAGTTCAGGTGATCGCAGCCGAGACGGATGCGGCAGCACAGCGTCTATTCACAACGCCACAGCAGCGTTTCCTGCGACTGATCCGAAACCTGCCAGTGGAATTGTTGCCACCGGTGGATTCGATGGAGGGGCTGTGGCAGGATGACGTTGAGCGAGCAGCAGTTGAGAGCAGACTGCGTGCAGCGATTGTGGGATCGAATGCAACGGTAAAAGCAGGACTGGAAAAGTTGGTAGATGACACCGAGGCTGACGAGATAATTATTGTTACTGATACGTACGAACATGAGGATAGGCTGGAGTCGTATAGGCGGGTAGCAAACATTGGATCGATGATCGACGCTAAGCCAACAGCAAGTGTCGGAGCCTGATGTGGCTTTAATGCACGTCGATCAGAGGCAAAGCACTTGACGGCTTGCTTCGCTGTTCCTCGTACCAAGGTGTCAGCAATCCACCGGCGTGGGGAATCCACTGCTGCCTTTGACGCAATGGGAGAATTCTCACCAACCACGAAAAAAGGCGATTGCGAGGAGATCGCCAATCCCTCCACCGCCTACGGTCGGCGGCGGCGCAACTGGATTGACGCCCACGGCTCCGTCCCTGCCCGCCAAGTTGTCGATGCCTCATGCGGCAACAAGCATTGCATCGCGCTGCGACACGCCTACCTCCGACCATGTGTCGAACAACCGGGCAAGTACCCAAAGATTGCCAAGCGTGTTGGCAGGCTGAAAGTCGTTCAGCACTTCGACGTTCCCGGCGTCGGTACAGATGAGAGGAGCCGTAACCGATTTCGCTCGGGCTTGTATGCGGCTGTGCGGTTGGATAAGGTCTCAGTAAAAGGTCTGCCGGATGGGAGCGTGCGGGTCACGAAAGTTGGGGAATGGTCGAGCGGGCGAGTCTAGACTGTCACCAGAACATTTTGGAGATGCGATGAGTACTCTTAACGACCCCAAGCCGCTGACCGGCGCTGAATTTGACCGCCTCAGTGACTTCCTCAAATCATGCAAGGGCGGCAAGGCGATGAACTTGGAAGAACTCGACGGGTTCTTCGCAGCCCTGATCGCAGGCCCAGAGACGGTCATGCCGAGCGAATGCTACCCCAAGGTCTTCGGGGGCGAGATGTCGGATGTTTGCGGGTTCGAAAGCATCGATGAAGCGAATGAAATCCTGGGTCTAATGATGCGGCACTGGAACAAAATTGCCGCAACGCTGTACAAGGGTGATATCCACGTTCCGCTGATCTGTGAGGACGAGAACGGCGACCTTCACGGCAATGATTGGGCACGCGGTTTCGTGCGGGGCATGCAGATGCGCCACGAGGCTTGGTCTGAGCTTATCAACGACGAGAAATATGGCGGCTCCGTGGCCCCGATGATGATGCTCTATCACGAGCACGACGAAGACCCCGAGATTCGACCCGAGCCGATTACGCCTGAAAAGCGCGAGCCGCTCATCTGTTACATAGCTGCGGGGTTGATGAACGCCTACGAATATTTCAGGAAAGAGGGTGACGGCGATCTCGGCGTCGATGCACCTGAATCCCGGCGAAGCATCCCAAAGATTGGACGGAACGACCCGTGTCCGTGCGGCTCTAGCAAGAAATACAAGCGGTGCTGCGGCGGGGCGAGGGTGAATTGAGTTTTCAGCAGCACCCGCATCGGCACCCGCAAATGTTTTCGGCTCCACGTATTATCAGGTACTTGGCAGTCCCCGTGAGCCTGTTAAGTTGTTGAAAGTATTGAATCGAAAAGAAGTGTGAAGATGGCACTCTACCGCTGAGTTAAGCGCCCACAGCATGCGGCAAGTATTCCATTATACATAAGTTTCCGATCCACTTCCGCTTCACCGCATCCTCTCTGGCTCCCTGCTTTCTCCCGGGAATCGAGCAGAGATCATGAACGGGCAAACTTCAGAAGGGGCTGATATCGCCGCTATCCGCAGCTCTGATGGTTCCTAAATTCGCGCCCGGGCTTCGCCCTTTTCCTACTGGAGAAATGATAAAACCGCGGCTTTGTCCGAACAAATGAAGAGGGCAGAACTGCCAATATGTTCGTCTCGTTTTCCAGGGACCCATCCGAGAGCGGAGCCGCACCATACTTGCCCCTCTGGCCGCTGCTTCTTTCTGAATCTCCTCGATTCAGTTTTCCACTCCCGGCGCTGCTAGCCAAGAATTGAAGTCTCTTCTAAAATGAAGCTCTTCTTCCGTTCGCTCGCTGAGAAAGGCGTTCATGACAATTTTCGGTCTTCGGAGTCTGCCGGTTAAGTTTTCTAATGCCATTTTCGGAACCTTACTAATTGCTTCGTTATCTTTCTCTGCGCTGGCTCAGACGACTGTCAGCCAAGGCAGCATTCAAGGCACGGTCACCGACCAGAGCAATGCAGTCGTCCCCGATGCCAGTGTAACCATCGCCTCGCGGACTACCGGGCAGACGGTTACGGTGAAGACCTCCTCGGCGGGCGCGTACAACTCGGGTGGCTTGCCCGTGGGCGACTACCAAGTGCGGGTGCGGGCCAAAGGCTTCGAGACGACGCAGATCGGAATCACCGTGCAGATCGGCGTCACCTCCTCGGGCAACGTCAAGTTGGAGATTGGAGCCGAGACCACCACCATCGACGTACAGAGCAGCGCCATTGTGGTCAACACCGAGCAATCCACGGTGCAAGGCGTGCTCAGCGGCGAGCAGATCGACAACATGCCGATCAACGGGCGCAGCTTCCTCGACCTGGCGCAGCTCGAACCCGGCGTCCAGATGCAGGATGGCGGAAATTTCGATCCCACCAAGGTTGGCTATAACAGCATTTCCATCAACGGCGATTTCGGCCGCACGCCGCGGATCGAAGTGGATGGCCTCGACGTGAGCGACGAAACCGTCGGCACCACTACCCAGAACATCGCCCTAAGTTCAATTCAGGAGTTCAGCGTGGGCCGCTCCTCGCTCGATATTTCGACCGAAGTGACCAGCACCGGCTCGGTGAATTTAGCCACGCGCTCGGGCACGAACAATCTTCACGGCCAGGCCTTCTATCAATTCCGCGACTACCGCGCCGGCTTTGCCGATCTGCCTGGGGATGTCTCTTCGCAATTTCAGCGCAACCAATTTGGCGGCCGCGTGGGCGGAGCGATTATCGAGAACAAATTATTCTTCTTTATCGATTCCGAGCGGCTCAAGCAGGATAGCGCCGACTCCATCGTCGCCGGCGCTCCTTTTCAATTCCTGACCCGAGGCATCGACTCGCCCTTCAAAAGCTCGCAGGTCAGCGGACGCCTCGACTGGCAGGCCACGCAGCGCATTCGCGTTTTTTATAAGTTCGCCTACGACTGGAATTATTCGACCTCGTCGGCCAGCACCGGCTTTTCGTATTACGCCAACCGCGACTACGCTCCCACCCACGCGGTGGGCATTGACTTTAACGAAGGCAACTGGTCGCACAGCGTTCGCCTAGGATACTTCAAGTTTCACAACCAGATCATCGGCGACACCAACTTGCAACCCTCCTCGATCAATCCTTTTCCCTTTGCCGAGATTCAATTTAACGACACCAGTTTGTACACCGGGCCGAACTACCTCGCGCCCCAGCAGACCTTCCAGAGCAACAAGCAGATTAAATACGACGCCAGCCGGGTTTTGGGCGCGCACATTATTCGCTTCGGAGCCACCGTCAACGGCATCGCCACCGGCGGTTTCGCATCGTTTAATGGATTGGCTCCGCAGTTGAACTCCTATGTGAACTTTAACTTGTTACCGGTGGGAAGCGTACAAACTACGCCGTTTTATTCCTGCAACCTGGGCAACAACTTCAGCGGCTGCGACCCCAACATCGCCGACTATCCTTTCACCGGCGGTTACGTGGGCAATGGCCAGGGCTTCAGCACCGAACTGCCGGCCTTCGGCTATCCGGCGGGAGGTCTGTTCGATACCCGCTTCGAAGCGTATGTGGGCGATTCCTGGAAGGTGAAACCGAATCTGACGTTGAACTACGGCCTGCGCTATATCCGCGATACCGGACGCACCGACAGCGATCTGGCGCCCATCCCGTGCTCGGCGACGACCCTGCTCACTTGCAACGGCGATCTGCTCAATCAGTGGGGGCCGGGATTGGGCAATCGGGTGCGCCAGCCCAACTTGAATTTCGGCCCGCAGGTGGGGTTTGCGTGGGATCCCTGGAAAGACGGAAAAACCGCCATCCGCGGCGGCGTCGGCCTCTACTACGAAAACAACATCTTCAACAACGTCTCCTACGACCGCAGCGACAAACTGGCCACCGGCTTGTTCAATCAGACCCCCTATCTCAACTGCCAACCGGGCGCCGGCGCAGGTTCGCTTGCCTTCAACATTCCGGTCCCCGGCAGCACTGTGCCAAATGCGGTTACTTCCATCGACGGCTATGATCTGGCGACGCAGGTTTGCTTCGCCCCGCTGGGCCCCAGCGCCATCAACCCGGAGGGCGCGGCCAAAGCGATGGCCGATTTGCAGGCCGAGTATATTGCGGCGACGACCGCTGTGGGCGCTGCCGGGCAGAATCCCAACTTCGTGGGCAACACTTTGTCGCTTGGCTACCCCTACAACCCCAACTTTCGCACCGCCCGCTCCTATCAGATGAACATTGGCATTCAGCGGCAGATTACCAAAGGCGGCGTGTTGACGGTCGATTATCTGCGCAACATTGGATTGCACTTCCAAGTCGGCGTGGATGTAAACCATGCCGGCGATTCCCGCTATCTGGAAAAGAACGCGGCTCTCAACGCCATTGCGGCCACGGTCGCCGCCAACGCTCCCACCTGTTCTCCGGCCAACGTGACGCTGGCGAATGCGTCGGCGACGGTGGCTTGCTACATCGCGAACTATCCCGGCGCCAGCATCAACGATTTTGCCAACAACGGCCTTGACTCCGGCTATGTGTATTACGGTGGCTATTCCGCACAGTACTTTGGACTGACTGCCGACAGCGGCGCGGCTTTCGGCGGTATCAATCCGAACGTCGGGAGCATGTTCATGAACTATCCCATGGGGCGTTCGGTTTACAACGGGCTGCAGAGCGAATACCGCGAACGAGTGAAGGCCCCTTTCCGCGGCGTTTCCAATCTGGATCTGCAGGTTAACTACACGCTGTCGCGCTTCACCAGCAATGGCGGCAGCGACCAGCACTTCACGCCAAACGCCTGGGATTTCCGCAATCCCACAGCCTTCCGCGGTCCGACCTTGGAGGATCGCACCCACCAGTTCAAATTCGGAGCGACCTTCGAGTTTCCGCACCACGGCCCGCGCCTCAGCCTGATCGGCGGCGTGGCTTCGCCCCAGCCTTCCGATTTAAGAGTGCCAACGGAGGGAACCGTGGGAGAAATTTTTCGCTCCGACCTCACCGGCGATGGAACCACTGGCGACTTTTTGGACTCGGCCGCTACCGGCATCGGGCATCCCGGAACCTTCATGCGCTCGGTCTCGCCCAGCGATCTGAATAAATATCTGACCCAGTTCAACAACACCGTGGCGGGAACTCTGACCCCGGCGGGCAAGACTCTGGTGAGCGCCGGGCTATTCACACAGCCCGAGTTGGTGAGCCTGGGCGCGGTGGTTCCCGCAATCCAGTTGGCACCGTCGCACAACACGGGCAATGGCTACTACAAAGATGTCGACACCATCCTGGCGTGGCCCTTCAAAGTGCGCGAGCGCCTCACCCTCTCGCCCAGCATCTCGTTCTTCAACACTTTCAATTTCGTGAACTATGGATATCTCGGCGGCGCGAGCGCGCAGGACAGCGGGCTGACGGGAGGTGGCGGCGCAATCAATGGCACAGTCTCGGGCCCGAACGTGGGTTCAAACACAGTTCGCATCGGGCGCGGCAGCGGAGTCTTCGCAGTCGGCGCCCCGCGCGAAGCCGAATTCGGCCTGCGGCTGGACTTCTGACGGAGTAGATCATAGGCTGCGGAGGAACTGCGTTTCAGGCGGGCCCTTCCAGATGAATCCCAACGCCCGAGGTAAGCCTTCGCGCGGCGCGACTCTTTCCGCGACTTCTTCAGCCGCCGTAGCAGTTTTCCGGGCTTCGATCTCATGTGGCATGCCTGACGGCCTGCCCGGGCGCGAATGTCCTTTCCAACGGACCCGACGCCCACCGACGCCCACCGGGAAAAGAATCGAGCGATCCAGTGACCGTGTGCTACCATGTCAAGTTTTCGAGCCCCAGGAGATAAAGAAAACATGCCTCCGGACAAGCCCTTCCACTGCGAAATGCAGAGATCGAAAGAAAAAGACGAACGCGGCAATCAAGTGACCACGGTCAAGTGCCATGGCCGGCTGGTCGGCGAGACCGTCGGCCAGTTGAAAGAGGTGGTCAAACCCCTGATTCCTTTGGGCGGACGCATTATTGTCGATCTAGAAGACCTGACTCACATGGATAGCGCCGGACTAGGGGCGGTGGTGGGCCTGAAGGTTTCCGCCATCAATCAGGGCTACTGCATCCTCGAACTGGCCAACATAACCCCTCGGGTAATGGAACTACTGCGCCTGACGCATCTGGCGCAAATGTTCTCTTAGAGCAGTTCTCGGTTCTCAGAACCCGGTCTCATAAATCGGATCGGGTAAGGTTTCACAGCTTCAAGCCGTGCCGCCCACGGCCAGCACAGACGCAGGCTTTAGCCCCTGAGGGAATCGGCAGCCTACTCCTTCGGCTCATTATGAGATGGCTTTCTCAGTTCTCAGTTCGGCACTTAGGGAATCAGAAGTTGGCAACGTAACCAAAGTCTTTAATTCTGGCCTCTGGTTTTGACGTTAACTGAGAATTGGGAACTCGCAGTTAGCAGTGAGCAATCGGCAGTTGGCCAAGAGTCGTCAGTTCTGGCCTTAGGTGTTGACTTTAACCGGAACTGGGAACTGCTCTTACACTGCTGTGTTAGCCTGAAATAACCCTTTCATGCCGGACGAAACCAGGCCCCACCGACCCGCCGTATCCTCCTCAATCAGGGGGAGTTCAGGGGCTTCTTCGGGGCAAGAAAAAGAACAACTTTCCGGCGCCGACCGGGTTTCCACTAGTGTGGGCACCGCCGCCATGGACATGGACGGGAGCGTTCTGATGGCCGCCGCGGAGCCGCGGCTGCCCGGTCCCTTGCAGCCGGCAGTGGCTGGCGTCGAGAGCTACACCGACGCCGAAATCATGCTGCGGGTAAAGGCCGGAGATCAATCCGCCTTCGATTACCTGGTGCAGAAATACCGGCGGCCCTTGGTAAGTTTTATGTTCCGCATGGCGCGCAATTCGGCGGCAGCCGAAGACCTGGCGCAGGAGGTTTTTCTGCGCGTGTATCGTTCGCGCCAGACTTACGAAGCCAGCGCCAAGTTCACGACGTGGCTTTACCGCATCGCCACCAACCTGGCGGTGAATCACGCGCGCGACACGCGGCACGAGCGACCCGAAGTTACGGTGAGCCTGGACGAGCCCGATGAAGAATCCGGCACCACGCTCGATGTGCCCGACAGCAACATCGGCGCCGAAGAAGCTCTCGTGCGGCGCGAGCGCATGCTGGCGATCCGGGCCAAGGTCGAGGCGCTGCCCGAGCGGCAACGACTGGCGGTGGTGATGCACAAGTATCAGCAGATGGATTATAAGCAAATCGCCGATGTGCTCAAGTTGAGCGAGTCGGCGACCAAATCGTTGTTGTTTCGGGCTTATCAGACCTTGCGCGAACAGTTGAAGGAATTCGTCTGAAAGGGTCGTGGTGCAGTTTTGAGGGAAGGCTCGTAGCGGGGCATCGCTTCCGCGATGCCAACAACGGTCGCGGGACAAGCGGCTTTAGCCGCTGAGGCGAAGTGAAATCGAGGGGAGTACGGTTATGAAGTGCGAAGAGATTCGAGAGATGATGCCGGAGATGGCATCCGATGAAAAGTCTATAACGCCTCAGATGGGCGAGCATCTGGCGGGCTGCGCGGCCTGCGCCGGCGAACTGGAAGAGTTCCGCAAGACGATGGCGCTGTTGGATGAGTGGCAGGCGCCAGAGCCCTCGCCGTATTTTGACGTTCGCCTGCAGGCGCGTCTGCGCGAGGAGATGGCGAAGCCGCAGGCGAACTGGCTGGCGTGGTTCCGGCAACCGGTGCTGGCCGCGGCTCTTACCCTGCTCATGGTGATCGGCGTAGGCTTGTTCCTGAGCCAGCGCGGCGGAGTGTATAACTCCGGGCGCGAAGTTGCGGGTATCGAATCGCCGACCGCGGCGGCAGAGCCAGGCACGGCAGTCAGCGATCTTCAGTCTTTGGAAAAGAATCACGATCTGTACTCCGACTTCGATTTGCTCGACGACCTCGAAGTGCAGCACGATGTGACCGCCAATCCGTAATTCGTTCGCGGAAGTGTGAGGGCGGGAAGAGTGGGACGGGGAGAATGCGTTTTTACAATTTGAAAGTGCGATGGATCGCGACGGCGGTGCTTGCGATCGCGACCCTGAAGGCATCCCCCTGCCTGGCGCAATACAGCAGCGCCCAAAGCAGCCGCGTCCAAAGCTATAACGCGAATGTGCAGCGGGCGCAGGCTCGGCCCCAACCGCGCGCTCCACAGGGACACGCCGGCGACTGGCTGCGCCGCTATCAGGGCCTTTCGCCCAGCGAGCGCGAGCGCGCTTTGCAGAACGATCCCGGCTTTCGCCGCTTGTCTCCCGAGCGCCAGCAGTTGCTGCGGCAGCGCCTGGAACACTTTTACAGCTTGCCGCGCGACCAGCAGCAGCGCATGCTCAACCGCATGGAAACCTGGGAGCACCTAACCCCGGGCCAGAAGCAACAGGTGCGCGATTTATTCAACCGCATGCAGCAGTTGCCTCCCGAGCGCCGCCGCATGGTGACGACCGCCGTCCGCGATCTGCGCGCCATGCCCCCGGGCGAGCGCGAACGCATCATCGATTCTCCCCGCTTCAAGACCGTGTTCTCGCCGCCGGAGCGCGACATCATGCGCGGCGCCACCAGGCTGCCGCTGGCGCCGCCAGATGGCCGTGCAGAAGAACCGCCGGAGTAAAGCGCGACCGGGAAGGGCACCACCGTTCGGTCGTGCCGTTAAGCGCTACGTAGGATCGCGCTTTCGCGCCTGCGGTGCGCTTCTTGCGTGCACCCTGATTGAATTCGAAATCCGCCGCCCTGAACTCTTCCATTGATTCTCGCGCGCAATCCCGCTCAATGAAAATCGTGCGACACCGTCTCCGCCTTGGTCACAAATAAAGGCTGCACCCGCTCCGCTTTCACTGAAATCACATTGTCCTGATTCTGCAAAATCCCCTCAATCGCCAGAAACCGCTCCGACGCCAACAGCAATCGATGACGATGAAATAAATCGGGAGTGATGATCGCATTCGCCACGCCCGTTTCGTCTTCCAGACTCAAAAACACAAACCCCTT
>JBEKWC010000086.1:0-7046 GCA_049513475.1 Candidatus Sulfotelmatobacter sp.
AAGGACAAACGATGTACGTCGTCGTGCCTTCGAGCGGCTCCAGGTTCAAGTCATAGGCGCTGCCGGAAAGAATATGCACTCCATGATTCCACATCGTCCCGATGCTCAGGGTTGTGTTCTCCGCGATCTCGCGTTCAATCTGCAAGCTGGTCTGCAGAATATAGGGCGCGCGGAATTGTGGCGAGACGAGGGAGATGTCCGGAGAGGCCGAGAATAACGGGGAATTCGCCGCGAGGATACTCGGAAAAGTTGGCGCCTGTTGGTTGGGCGGGCCTGAGGTGTAAGTGGCACTGGCCTCCGCCTGCTGGGATAGCAGGCCGTTCGAGACTACGGCATTGCGATAGTTCAGCCCGTTCATGTTGGTATGGAACATGCCGAACCCCCCACGTACCACGGTCTTCGATGCCGGCTGCCAGGAAAATCCGAGGCGTGGCGCCCAGCGTTGAAACTGGTTGGGGTACTGCCCGGTGAGCGGGAAGGCCGGATTTTTCGCCGGCTGCGGGTAGACCTGGAAGTCCTCGCGCAAGCCCATCTCCAGCGTCAACTGGGGCCACGCGCGGAAGGTGTCCTGCGCGTAGAATCCATAGTAGGGCACGGCAAAAGAAAAAGTCGGGTTTCCCGCAGCCTGGCTGAAGGTGATGTATTCGCCGAGCGCAAACGCTTCCAGGTTTGGAAATTCATAGCTGCCCAGGGGTGAACCGAACTCGACGGCCTCGTTCGGGTCCGCGCCGCCGTCATTGGTATCGGCATCCCGGGCTCGGTTGAAGTCGAAACCCAATTGCACCGTATGTTTGCCAATTACGTAATCCACCCGGTCGGAGAGAGAGTACTGCCTTTCAAAAACCTTTCCCACCGAGAACGGAGCGTTGCCCAGAATGAAGGCCGCAGGAGTATCCAGAATAATTGTGGGCGTATTTGGCGCCAGGCCGGTCGGTGTGGCACTCTCGTTGTCCTGGGAAGTGCTTGCGTGAAATTCATTCAGCAGACTTGGACCGAAGGTGTGGGTCCACCCCAGGCTGGCTTGGAAGGTGCGTACGTAGGCATTCGCCAGCGTCTGCGTCCCATAGTTGCCCAGGGTCGGGTCGGTGATGACGCCGCCGGGTGAGCGAAAGTGGTTGAGGTTGAGGCTCAGGAAAAGGCTGTCGCGGGAACTAGGCTGATAATCCAGTCGGGGCGTAATCACCCAATCGTTGCGCTTTCTGGCCTTGGCGCCGAGATTCGAGTTCAACGCATTTAGCGTGTTTGACACTTGTTGCAGATAGACCGGATTGGCGGGGTTGGGCGCGCTGTCGCTTCCTGGAATCGGCAGGGGACCATTGGGCGCGGGCAGCACGGTTCCGGCCGGAAGGCCAAAATTGCTGCTCAAGAAATTGGCCAGATTCGTCGAGTTCGTAGCCAGGGCCGGGTTTAAAACGGAGATCGGATTGTTCCGCAGTTGCTGCTCGTAATCGAAGAAGAACCATAAATGGTTTCGCAGGATAGGTCCGCCCACCCCAGCGCCGAATTGCTGCAAATCATCTTCCGGTTTCGGAAAGCCGTTGGCTTTGTCGAGGGCGTCATTAGCCCCGGTGGCGGAGTTCCGGTTGTAATAAAACGCGCTGCCATGGAAAGCATTGCTCCCGGATCGTGTGACCGCGTTCACGAAGCCCGCTCCACCGCCATAGACGGATGAATAGGGACTGACTGCAACTTGAAACTCTTGAATCGCGTCTTCACCATAAAGATAAGGAATGCGGTAGCGGCCGATGATGTCGGCAAAATAGTTGCTGGTCGCATTCGATCCGTCCACGGTGAAGGCGTTAGAGCCGTTGCCATTGGCGTATCCTGAATCCTCGCCGCCTTGTTGTCCCGCGACGCTCACCAGACCGGTATCGCCGTCATAGCTGGTATTCGGAGTCAGCGTGGCAAAGTCGGTGTATTTCCGTCCGTTGAGGGGCAACTCCTCGATAAACGACCGTTCCAGCACTGTGCTGGCGGAGGATTCGGCCGGGCGCAACAGCGGAGTTGTTCCGATCACTTTAACCGTGTCTGTGCTCGCTCCCACCTGCAGCGCAATATCCTGCAAGGTGGCATTTCCGACCTGGATTCGAACCAGCGCTTGCACGTCGCGAAATCCACTGCTGCTGGCCGAGACGGAATAAGTTCCCGGCATGAGCGCGGGGAATCGGTACAGTCCTGAGTGGTTGCTCTCGGTAGCTTGCTTCACGCCCGTGGCAAGGTTGCTCACCACCACCGCCGCTCGCGGCACTACCGCTCCGCTGCGGTCGGTGATCCGTCCCCCGAGCGTGCCCGTCAAAACCACATTTTGAGCGCTTAGCAGTACGCACGTGCCAAACAGCACCATCAGGCCGCTAATGGCGAGGTTATTTCTCTTGGGGTTTCGATTTGTAGCTTTGCGTCTCACTTTTCTTCCAGGTCATACTTACTCTGTAATCATAAAGGAGCTTTCGACGAAACCTAAGGTTCATCGCTATCACGGGGTGGCGGATGCCCAGAAAATAGCAGGACAGTTTTCTCTAGTACCAGAGTGCGTACCGACACCCCAGACTCAAAGAGGGCTTCTTCCCGTCAGATCAGCCGAGCGTACTCTTTCCGGGCTTCCTTCAGAATGGGGATATCGGGGTCGGCATCTTTCCAGAGGGTGAGAAAGTCCTTGTAAGCCGCGGGTGCGCGCACCCGAGCCGAGTCGGCCGCCGCACCCTGCGAGTTCTTGAACTGCAAAACATTGGCCCGCGCCAATCCCGGGTGGGCCAGCGCTCCCGTCCAGCAGTTCCATATCATGCCGTTGTGATCGAGGATCTTTTGAAACTCAGCGGCCGCGGCGCCCCGTTTTCTGCCGCCAGGTAGGCCTCTCCGCGCACATATGAGGGATAGAGGCAGGAAACATTATTGACGAAGGTAATCAGGCCCAGTTCGATGGGCGATGGATTCTCAATCGCCCTCAAGGCAACATCGAATTCGTCCGGTTCAACGCTAATTGCGCTTTCACCGCCGGCAGCCAGAGCGATTGCACTTGCGTACCCAGCGGAAAGCGCTGGTTCAGTTCCTGGGCCAGGATTTCGCTTTTTACGCCGTCGCGGCTTTTCCCTAGCTTTGGGTGACTTTAATCGTGACGGGAACATGGATGTGGCCATGTGCGACGACGACTGGGGGCCGATTGCAGATGTCAACCACGACGGCCATCTGGATCTTGTAGTCGCTTGCTACTCCTCATGCCCGGGTGGAACGTCTGGTTTCACCGTCTCGCGGAACAATGGAAACGGAACAATGGAAACCGAACCTTTGGCACGCCAACATGCTATGGCGGGCTGCAAAAGATGTAAATGGGATCGCTATCGCGGATGTGAACGGCGATGGCAAACTGGACGTGGCTACGGCTTCGGATGGCACCTGGTCGAGCGCCAGCGTGTTTCTGGGCAACGGCGACGGCACGTTCCAAACGCCCGTCAGCTATTACGCCCCCGACGCCACTTCCATAGCCAACTTCAACGGCAAACCCGATCTATTGGTGGCCGACGAGTACGATTCTAGCGCCTGGGTGCTCCTCGGAAACGGCAAGGGCACATTCCAGCCCGCAGTTGCCTACGCCACCGATTGGCAACCCCAAGGTCTGGTTGTGGCCGACTTCAACAAGGACGCTAATCTTGACTTCGTCGCCGCTAGGTCCAAACCAAATTCACCAAGAGGAGGAAACCGCAGAACCGATTGAGGGTAAAGAAGAAGTCTGGTGCGCCCGGAGAGATTCGAACTCCCGACCTATTGCTCCGGAGGCAATCGCTCTATCCATCTGAGCTACGGGCGCCCCGTAAGTTCAGTTTACACGGGCCGGTCGACTGGCTCAATGCGCAGCGCTACTGGCGAGGCTACCATGCGCTCTGTGGGTGCAGCCGCCCTCGGCTGTCCGTCGAGCCAAGCTCGACGAGGCTGTGCGGCAGCGCCAAAAAACGGAAGTTTTCGAGTAGATGTTATTAGCGGATCGATCGGATTCGGAACCCTACCAGCGGCCGCGCCCGCCGCCACCGCCGCCGCGGCCACCACGGTCGCCACCGCGCTCTCCGCCACGGCTGCCGCGGTCTCGTCCACCGCCCCCGCCGGCGTGCTCAGCTTTAGGGCGCGCTTCGTTCACATTGAGCGTGCGCCCGCCCACCTGCTGGCCATTCAACGCAGTGATGGCTTTTTCTCCATCTTCGTTGCTCGCCATTTCTACGAAGCCGA
The DNA here is from genome assembly GCA_049513475.1 of Candidatus Sulfotelmatobacter sp. Taxonomy (GTDB): domain Bacteria; phylum Acidobacteriota; class Terriglobia; order Terriglobales; family Acidobacteriaceae; genus Sulfotelmatobacter. The sequence goes on from JBEKWC010000086.1 coordinate 4,216, forward strand.
AGCCGCGCGAGCGCCCGGTATCGCGGTCAGTCATGATGCTGACCCGGTCCACTTGCCCGAAGGGCTCAAACATCTGCCGCAGCTCGTCTTCCGAAGTGTTAAAGCTCAAGTTCCCTACGAAAATATTCTTCACTCATCTTCCTCTGCATTGCGCTGTCGAAGTGCAAGCTCGATGCGGCGGACTGGCAGGTCGGCAATCCCTTCCTGAAAATCAGAACCGGAGCTGGCGAACAGATCAAATGCGGCAGAAGTATAGCAGGTCTGTCAAATTGGTCAGACCACGTTACCCTGGCGCTCGGTGTCGAGCACAAGACTTGCTCGTTCAGACGGGACGGTATTAAACAGTCGCGAAGCAACGACATTCAATAGCCCAGCACGTGAGTGCTGGGAACACCTGGCAGAAAGCGAGTCGCGTTAGCGTCGAAACTCAGCTCGCTCAACGCTCGCTGCAGTATCAGCTTACTCGCATAGTTAAGTGTGGGTCAGCAATCATCCACCCTCGAATAGCCCTCGCGCTGATAGGACACCTGCAACCACCGGTTCTTAGGATCGTGCCGCTCGCCGCAGGTGGGACAGACCAGATGGCGGCTCCAGGCAGGGCCGCGAAGATCGGACCTTTCCGCGATCGCGAACATAGTTCGGCAACTGCAGGGGATCAGAAACATTCGCGGCGAGGCCCGGTGCTTATCCGGTGGACCGCCGGACTTCACCCTTCCTCGACCGTCGCCATCGCCTTCTTCTTCCGCTGATTCGATTGCAGAACTTTCTTTCGCAGCCGCAGCGACTTGGGAGTGATCTCGACAAACTCGTCTTCGGCAATGAATTCGATGGCCTGCTCCAGATTTAACTGACGGAAAGGGACCAGGCGTATGGCTTCATCGGCGGTCGAAGCCCGCATGTTGGTGAGCTTTTTTTCGCGCACCGCGTTCACGTCGAGATCGTCGTCTTTCGCGTTCTCGCCGATGATCATGCCTTCATAAAGCTCGACGCCGGGCCCGACAAAAAGCTCGCCACGTTCCTGCAATCCCCACAGCGCGTAGGCGGTCGAAGTGCCCGCGCGGTCGGCGATCAGGGCTCCGGTCAGGCGATGTGGAATTTCTCCCTGCCACTCCGTATAGCCATCGAAGAGCGAATTCATCACGATGGTGCCGCGAGTGTCGGTGAGCAATTGGCTGCGCAGCCCGATCAATCCCCGGCTGGGCACTCGAAACTCGATGCGCACCCGCCCGTAGCCGTGGTTGTGCATGTTCAGCACTTCGCTCTTGCGCGACCCCAACTGCTCCATCACCACGCCCACAAATCCTTCCGGAACGTCCACCGTAAGATGCTCCACCGGTTCCATCAACTTGCCATCAATGCGCTTGGTGACGATCTCAGGCTTCCCGACCATGAGTTCATAACCTTCGCGCCGCATCATCTCGATGGTGATCGAGAGCTGCAGTTCGCCGCGCCCCAGCACCTTGAACGAGTCGGTCGTGCCCATCTCTTCCACGCGCAGAGAAACATTAGTGAGCAGCTCTTTCGCCAGGCGCTCGCGCAAATTTCGCGACGTAACATAAGTTCCTTCGCGTCCCGCAAACGGCGAAGTGTTCACGGTAAAAGTCATCGCAATCGTCGGCTCATCGATCACGATCGGGGGCAGCGGCGCCGGATTCTCCACCTCGGTGATGGTCTCGCCAATGGTGATGCCTTCCACGCCGGCCACCGCAATAATGTCGCCCAGGGCCGTCTCCGTGATATCGGTGCGCTTCAGCCCGGAGAAGGAAAATAATTTCGTGATCTTGGTTTTGTGCAGCGAGCCGTCGCGCTTGGCGATCGCCACATCTTCGCCGGTGTGCATGGTTCCGTTGAACACGCGTGCAATCGCCAGCCGCCCCAGAAAATCGCTGTAGTCGAGATTCGCCACCAGAATCTGCAATGGCCCGGCTGGATCGCCCTGGGGCAGCGGAATCGTTTTCACAATCGCGTCGAACAAGGGCCGCAGATCTTCGCCCGCGACTTTGATATCCGTAGACGCCGTTCCCACCTTCGCATTCGTATACAAAACCGGAAAGTCGAGTTGATCTTCCTTGGCATCGAGATCGATAAACAGATCGTAGATCTCGTTGAGCACTTCCTGCGGGCGCGCATCCGGCCGGTCAATTTTATTGATGACAACAATCGGCGGCAGATGTCCTTCCAGAGCCTTGCTCAACACATAGCGCGTCTGCGGCAGCGGCCCTTCGCTGGCGTCCACCAGCAGCATCACCCCATCCACCATCTTGAGCGCGCGCTCCACCTCGCCGCCAAAGTCGCTGTGGCCAGGCGTATCGACGATGTTGATCTTCACGTCGTGATAGAAAATTGCCGTGTTCTTGGCGAGAATGGTAATGCCGCGCTCGCGCTCCAGCTCGTTCGAATCCATCACCCGATCGACGTGGTGCTCGTTGGAGCGAAACGTCCCGCTCTGCTGCAGCATGGCATCGACCAGCGTGGTCTTGCCGTGGTCCACGTGAGCGATGATTGCGATATTGCGAATGCTGGAACTCAAAATATGCGTCGTCCTTTATCTACGGATGGAACGGATGAGGGGATACCGGCGCGGGGCCCCCCTATCACTTTACTATGCGCGGAGCGTTCTAAGGAGATTAGATCGCACTTTGGTGCGACTAGCGCCGCCGTCCCGGCGGCTGTCCAGCGGGCGTCCCCGCCCGCTGCCCCGAACAAAAAAAGACAGCCCAAATTAAAACGCAGCCGCGCCTTCAGCTGCCTCATTGGACGATCGCCTGATACGCCAGCGCTCCAACTTTCGATCGAGGGTCAAGTCACCGGTCGGGTGCAGTTGCGTCATA
>JBEKWC010000087.1:0-6651 GCA_049513475.1 Candidatus Sulfotelmatobacter sp.
TGAGCGGGTGCACTGTTCCGAAAATGAAGACTACCGCCTCCTTCTGCTCCGGGATGGATTGCCGCCCAAAAACTTGCGTCTGCAACAGCACCAGCGAACAGGCCAGCATCAAGAACGGCAGTGTTCGGCTTTTTGGGGTTATCGATTCCTCTCTGCCGGGCGGATGCGAGGGCCCAGTTTGCGTCTGGTGCTCAGTGGGCCGAGTTTCGCCGAAACCTGTTTCACCGAGTCGTGGTCCGCCGCTGACGGAACACCCTTGGTACTTTTCGAGCACTTCCCAGATGTCGAGAACGAGTCTGAGAAAAATTCTGGTTTGCGCCGCTTCAGCCTCCTGGCCCAGTTCCAACCGATCCTTCTGTGCGCTACCGTTCATACCCCTCCTTGGTCCAGAGGACGTTATAAACGTAAGACGCGTCCCGATGTGGGCCTTTTTCCTGAAATGTTGCGGAAACGACCTCAGGCGATTCCGTTATTGGCACCGGTTTCAAATCGGGAATCCGAAGCAGGTGTGGTAACGAGAACCTGCGAAAGCCCCCTCATCCCAAGGCTCAAAGCACTGGGCCTAAAGACCCACCGCTTACGTGAGGAGATACTTACCTCACAGGGCGGCTTCGATCGCTTGGAGCAGATGGTCGTCATCATTCCTGACCGGGCGGCACCGGACCAGATCGTAATCGCTTCCCGCCAGCAGCTGGTGCGATCCTGATCGCGCGTTCGAAGCAGGCCCGGGCCTTGTCGAAGCGGCCAAACTCAGAGCGCAGATTGCCTAGCAACTCACACGCCATGGCGCATCTCGGATCGGCCAACAGCGTCTCGCGCGATACTTGCTCGGCTTCCTGATTGCGATCTTCGATCAGCAGCGCGCCTCGCCTTGCCAAGGCGGCCGAAGTTGGTCCTATAGGCCATTGCCCAGGTTCACGGAAAATCAGCGGCAAACAAAAAAGCCCTCTCCGATTGCGGAGAGGGCCGTTGCGACCGGAGCGTGTTTTAGTCGTCGTCGTCGACTTTGTTAGGTGCCGGCCGGTTGAACTCGCTCGCAGAGCGAACCTTGCTCTCGCCAGGGTAGGGGCGAGTAAACCCGGTGGCTTCGTACCAGTCCAGGTGGTTGACGGTGTCGGAGTCTTCGACGTCCGGCCTGTGATAATTGCCAGCGAAGATTTCCGCCTTCTTGGCCATCCAGCCAGCCCTGAGAGCCTTAACCGCAGGGCTCTCTTTCTTCTTGCTGGACTGGGCCTTGTTGGTGGCCTGTGCGTTCTTGACCGCCTCAGAACACGAGGGAGGCAAGGTCTGGGTTGGAGTCTGGCTCACACCGTAAGTCAGCGGGACCCCCGTCGCCACGTGGGTCCACGGCAGGAAGTTGTCCGCCGGGGGGTTATCGATGAAGACCGTCGACATCGGCGAAGCCACGAGGTCGTTCTGGTTCATGGGCTTGATGCCGAGAATCTGCTCGATGGTGCGGGTCATGTTGACCTGCGTGTAGAAGGTGCTGTCAACGTAGGGTGCGTCCCCGCTGCTCTGGATGACGTAGGGGCTGATGATATAGCCAGGGCTGCGGTGACCGTCGACGTGGTCGACGCCGGTTTGCGCGTCGTCTTCGGTGACGAAGATCGCCGAAGAGGACCAAATCGAGCTGTGGCTGATGGCGTCGACAAAGCGGCCAAGCGCCAGATCGTTGTCGGCCTGCATGGCTACCGGGTTCGGCGGCCCGCCGGTGTGGTCGGAGCTGATCCACATGAACTCCAACTGGGGCACCGTACCGGATGTAACGTCGGCTTGGAAGTCCTCATTCCAGATATCGAAGCGGAACTGGTCGGGGATGCCTAAGTCGAATTGCGGGTAGGTCTGGTACGTGTTGTGAATCAAGTTCGGGAGCGGCGAGTGCGAGGCGACGGTGTTGTAGTTGTAGAGTTGGGGCTCTTTGCCAGCCTCGTAACAGGTTATATCGTTGAAGAAGTCGATCCACAGCGGCTCGGCGGTCGACCCGCCCGGCTGCAGGAACGTGTTGTATTCGATGTATTCGCCATAGTTCTTAAACGAGACGTGGTACTTTGCAGCCTGATCCCACAGGTGGCCGGCCTTCTGGTAAGCAAGCGCCTCGCCTCCGTTCGAGGGGTAGTCGCGGAGCCAGTCCGGCGACTGGATGTCGTCGGAGTAAGGAGCCATGGCCTGCGTGATCCAGTTGTGACCGTCAGCCGACTGGCGGCTCGGGTTGTAGTAGTTGTCCAGCAGCGGGAAGCGCTCGACCAGCGAGTGCGCGTTGGGTGTTACGACGGGGTAGGTTGTGTAGGTCGAGCTGTCGCCAAAGACGGCCAGGGAGGCGTCGCCATTGCCGGCGGCCACGTCGCCCAGGATCTGATCGTAGGTGCGGTTTTCACGGATGATCAGGAAGACGTGCTTGATCAGCGAAGGAGCGCCGATCTTGGCTGGGATCGCGACCGGCGGGGTGCTGGGGCGGCCACCGGAGGCAGAGGCGATATTGGCCGTGAGATCCCAGTGGTTGTTGTATATAACCTGCGTCGTCATCGCCGGCAGGTTCAAGCTCGCAATGGGAATGATGCTCACGGTGCCCAAGTCCTGGTGGGTCTCAAAGTCGACCACGCCGAATTCTTTGGCGTACGAATTTTCGAAGGTGTTCGTTGGAGGCGGTGACACGCCGTAGCCTGTGGTGCCGAGGCCTTTGTCGTTGGCCACGAGCAACTCACCGTCGGTCGCGTCGAACACGACCGAGCTGGGCGCGTAGCCGACGGGAATCAGACCCTGAACAACCGAGGTGTTCAGGTCTATTACGGCAACGGCGTTGGCATTGTAGAGCGCCACGTATCCGTTGTTTGAATTATCGACGGCGATCGAGTTTGGCCCCACAGCAGCGACGAGGTTGCCGGGCACTGTGACTCCCAGCGCACTCAGGAAGGGATCGAGCTTAATCGTCGACGTCACCGTGTTTGAGCTCGTGTTGATCACCGAGATCGTGTCGTCATAGGTATTGACCACCAACAGGTTCGTGCCCCAGAACGCCATCCCCGTCGGGTGCAAGCCGACCGTGATGGTCTTCGTGACTTTGAACGTGGACAGGTCCACGACGGAAATGGTGCCATCGCTCGTGGAGCCCGTCGGATAAACGGCGACCACCGGGGTGCCGTTCGAGTATCCCTGGAAGCTGCTCGCGGTGGGAACCTTTCCCGCCTCGTTGGCAACGTAGGCGTAGGTGCCGGCGCTGTTGATTACGATGTTGTTCGGGACCTGGCCGACGCGGAGCTCCGGACCCTCCACTGGGGTTCCGGTCAGGTTGATGCTGGTGATGGTGTCGTTGTTGTCCAGTACCACGTAAGCAGTACCGCTATTCGGCGCGACCGCGATGCCCATCGGATAGGAAGTGGGCGCACCATCGGATACCAGTGAGACGGTCTGGCCGCAAGGGATTTCAATGCTGCCGGTGGTCCCCGGAGGGCTGCCGGAGGGCGGGTTGTTCGCCGCATTGTAGGGATAGCAGGTAACGTTGGTCAGTACTTGGTTGGGTCCGGCGACATCCAGGGGAACGCTGACTTGAGTGTAGTTCGAGAGCAAACCAGTCGACGGATTGACACTCGCGATGCCAACGTAGGCGGGCCCGTAGTTCCCGTCTTCGCTAAAGAGCAGGTACGCGCCGTTCGGCGAATAGGCGACGCCCATGGAGCTGCCGCTGTGGTTGCCGAGGGTCGTCGAAAAGTTCTGCATGACTTCGCCTTGGGTGTAGGCCCCGCTGTCGCAACCCCCGGCGGCGACGCAGAAGATCGAGACCGATTGTGGAGCGCCCATCTGAAGGACGGCGGCGGTTCCGTTGCCCGAGGGATTGAGGGCGACGGCCTTGGCCCGGGTCGTAATGCCGAGGTAGACCTGGGTGCCGACGGGGGTGATGATCGTGCCATCGCTCACGACCCATGGGTCGGGCAAGGGCGCCGAGTACGTCGGGCCTGTCAACGCGTTCTGGTTTTCGCCCGGCACGTAGGTCGGGAACTCTTGGGACTGCGCGAACGCCGAAACGCTCAGAGCTGCTAGCAGGCTGGTGAGGCCGACGAGCAGAGGCAGACGCCTCATGCAAGACTTATTGCTAGATTTTCGCGACATTACTCTCCTCTTCCTGGTGCTATGCCAGGGAACACCATCGTTGCAGCGGAGGGCTGACGCCAGCATGACGCGGAGATTACAGTCTTGTCATGCAGCCTTCGAGGAGCACGCCGGCATGTGAAGCGTGACCCGGGTGCCGTGTCCCGGCTGGCTCGAGATTTCCACAGTACCGCCGTGAAGCTGAGCGATGCTCTGCACGATCGCCAGCCCCAGACCTGTTCCCCCGGAAGCCTGGGAACGCGAGGAATCGACGCGGAAGAAGCGATCGAAGACCCGGGGCAGGGCTTCCTCCGGAATGCCGATGCCGGTGTCGGAGACTTCGATGCGAACCTTGAAAGCGTGCGCGACCGAGGAATTGGGCTTCGAAAAATCAGCATGGGCTCTCAGCGCGATGGTTCCACCAGGCGGCGTGTGGGCCAAGGCATTCGACACCAGGTTGCCCACTGCCCTCTGCAAGAGCGCGCGGTCCAGTTCGGCGACGACAGGTTCGCCCACGACGGAAGTGGTGAGCGAGATACCGCAATCCGCCGCCGAGGCTTCGTAATATTCCCGCACTGCTCCCAGTAGTTCGCCCACATCCACTAGCTCGCGGCGCAAGTTCGTCAAGGGGCTCTCCGCGCGCGCCAGGAATAAGAGGTCGCCGATGAGATCCGACAGTCGCACGGCTTCTTCCAGGCAGGATTCGATTACATCGCCATACTCGTCGGCGCTGCGTGCGCGGGCCAAGGCAACTTCGGCTTCGCCGCGAATGTTATTCACCGGAGTGCGCAGGTCGTGGGCAATGTCTGCCGAGAATCTCGAAATGCGCTCGAAGGATTCTTCCAGCCGGTCCAGCATTTGGTTGAACGTACCGGCAAGGGATGCCAGTTCGAAAGGATATCCCTCCGGAAGAATGCGTTCCCGCAGGTTTTTCGAACTGATGTGGCGCGCGGTCGCGGCCATTTCCTCCACGGGACGGATGCCGTGCCGCGCAATCCGATACCCGACCAGTGGAAAGATGGCGAAGGTCGCCAGCAGAATGGCCCAGAACCAAAATCGATAGCGAGCCAGCAGTTCCTCCTTTTGCGAGACATCGATCGCTATCTGAAGGGTATCGGTCTGAGTTGCCGGGGAGCCCACCGCCGCCGCCGCGCTGGTCACGCGAAAGGCTCGCCCGTCTCTGCCTTTCATCGCAACGGTGCCTTCCGGGCGGCTTTGGGTTTGACTGGCGAACTGCGCCAGGTCCAATTGATCGGCCATGCCCGGCGTCATCAACAACGGTGTTTTTCGTTGGTCGAGCAGGCGTATATAAAATTGTTCGTAGCGCCGCGCGGCCGATTCCAGCTCAATCTCTTCCCGCAGTGCATCCCCGTCGTCGGGTCGCTCCCGCAACATGGTGCGCAATACGTGCACCTTGTCCGCGAGGAACAGATCGGTGCTTTTCTCCAGTTCGCTCACCAGCACTAAGTAAAGACTGGCTGTGGCGAGGAACACCAGAAACAAACCAGCAAGGGCGTAGCCAGCCGTTAACCGGAAGGCCAAGGTTCGCCACAGGCGCGAGACCGAAGCCAAGCTAAGGGGCGGATTCCAGGACATACCCTGCGCCCCGAACGGTATGGATCAATTTGAGTGGAAACGGATCGTCGACTTTGCTGCGCAGCCTTCGCACATTGACGTCCACGACATTTGTGTCGCTGTCGAAGTTCATGTCCCAAACCGCTTCGGCGATCAAAGTTCGCGAAAGTACTTCGCCCGCCCTCCGTGCCAGCAGGGATAGAAGAAGAAACTCTTTGGAAGTCAACTCCAGCCGATGACCGGCCCGCGTGACCCGCTGGCGCAGTACGTCGATTTCGAGGTCGGCATGGCGAAGCGTTTCTTGCGCCCGCGGAGGCCCACGGCGGAGCAGCGATCGCACTCGTGCCAACAACTCGGAAAAGGCGAAAGGCTTTACCAGATAGTCGTCCGCGCCCAGTTCGAAGCCCCGTACGCGCTCGTGCACGGCATCGCGAGCCGTCAAGAAAAGCACAAGGGAGCGCTGACCTTGTTGGCGCAAGCGAGTGAGAACCTCCCAACCATCCAGACTCGGGAGCATCACATCGAGAATGACGAGATCGAACGGCAACTCCTGAGCGAGGTGCAACCCATCCCATCCGTCGCCGGCGACGTCGACAACAAAACCCGCTTCTCCTAGTCCCTTCTGCAGGAACTTGGCGGTCTTAGCTTCGTCTTCGATGACAAGAATTCTCATTTCCGGCCGCTTAGAATCTGAATCTCGCAGAGAACTGGAACACGCGTGGAAGCCCGTCGGGACTAATTTCCTGCAACGTGCCAAAATTTCCCGGGCCGGAATTCGGCACCAGATAGCAGGTTTGATTCTTTGTCATGCCATCCCCGCAGGTGGTCCCGATGGGGTTATATAGAATTTGGTTGATCCCATCGCCGTTTTGCACGTAATAATTCGCGTGGTTAAACAAATTGAAGGCCTGCGCTTGAAACTCCAGTTCTTTGCCTTCTCTGATTTCGAAACTGCGGCCCAGCCCAAGATCGATCCTCTCCAGCCACGGGCCG
>JBEKWC010000088.1:0-8168 GCA_049513475.1 Candidatus Sulfotelmatobacter sp.
GCTCTGGCCGGAAAGTTTTTGCTGGCGGCTGAGCGTTGTAAGGCGGCAGCTGTCGCGGCTGAGAAAAAAGACGATGCAGAGCTTTCATCGTGGCTCATGTACCATGCGGCGTCGTTGTGGGCTGGACGAAGGGATTGGAATTGGCGAAAGTGGCGCGGAGGGATGGGCAGGACTTCGATTGTGCAACCTGGTTGCACAAAGCGCGCGAGATGCCCAAGGACCAGTTCAAGCAGGAGGTGGAAAAGGAACTGACCGGGCGGGAGACCGAACCGTGGGAGATTATCTACTTCAAACTGTACCGGAGCCAGACTCCGGTCATTGAGCGGGCGATCGAGACAGCAGCTCTGATGCTGGGCAGTGAGCGATCCCGCGCCTACTGTTTGGAAATGATCTGTGCCGACTTCCTGGCGGGAGCCAACCTTGACCACGGAGATCCGGAGATGCTGCTGTTTTCGATGACGAGATTTTTCAAGTTTCTGCCCGAAGCGCAAAAGCAGACGTTTCTTGAGGGCTTAAGCCAAAACGTGTCATGAGTTCGATCAGCCCCGACTCTCTCCGCTTGCGGTTGGATCCCATTTCTTACGAGAGGCTGCGGCAGCAGATCCTCCGTCGCGATAGCTGGAGATGTCAATCGTGCGGCACGATGTCAAATTTGGAAGTTCACCACAAACAGTTTCGCAGTCACTCCGGCGGTGATTCCGAGGAAAACCTGATAACGCTGTGCACCACTTGTCACGCCATCGCGCATCAAAACGGAAAAAATTGATCAGCGCGTCGCGGTCCAAGGCCGCAGTGTAAGGGTCGGTAGCGTAGATAACGTGGTCAAATTAGTGCGCCTTGACACTAAAGTGATCCGGTTGAACGGTGGTTCATACACAGCGTCATTGTTCGACGGTGAAGACAAAAGACGCAGTTGGACTGACGACGAGAGAACTGGGCCCCGATGCGCCATTCTGAATGGTCGCCGCTTCGCCGGTATTGGAGAAGGCGTATAGAATGTGTCGGCCGAGAGCGAGTTCGGGCAGGGTCACGGTTACAGTGCCGGCGGTTTTGCCCGCGACAGCTTTGAGGGACTTCCCAGTCCAGGTACCCTGCCAGCCATCGACCTGGAAGAAGGCTTCCGTCGGTGTGATCGATGCCGCCAAGCCCGTGTAGTTGCCGGTCGCAGTGATGGTGACCTTGGGCGTGGTATTGCGGGTGCGGAACAAAGGCGTCTTCGCAATAGTCTCGGCATCTTTGACGCCTTGCATCGTAACCGAGACCGGCACAGACGCCGAGGTCAGATTGGCTGTCGGGAAAAACAGGTTGGTGTAGTCAACGCCGCCAGCCGCCAGAAGATTTGTGCCCAGGTCGACGGCGAGGGCGTAGCCGTTAAGTTCTTCGGTGCTGGGCGGGACTGCCGACAAGACATTCGTGTTGCCGTCGATCGCCGCCAGGGCCGCGCTACTCGTACCGCGCTGGGTGCCGACGTAGATGGTGTTGATGAGCGGGTCTACGGTGATCGAGTTCGCTCCCGTAAGTGCTGGGAAGGTCTCTCCGGAAATATCCACGACAAGCTTGTTGGTTGTCCCGCTGTAGACTACAACATGCGGAATCGGAGCCGGAGAATCCTCGATACCGATGAGATAATACTTGCCAGTGATGGGATTGGCCGCGACGCCGTTCGCGGGGTTACAGGGAGAATTGAACGAGGTGACGAGCGTATTGGTGCTGGTGTTCACGACGTAAACCTTCGAGTTTACTGTGAGGGCATAAAGCCGGCTGTTCACCGGATTGAGCGCGGCGGAATTGGCCGTCGCCCCCAAAGGGATCGTCGCCGTGACGGCTGCAGTTGCCAGATCGACGACGAACACCGAGGAGCCGACCACATAGGCAACGCCCTTTACCGGATCGACCAGGAGTGGCGTTCCCCGCGGAAACAGCCCAATGGGTATGGTGTTCACGATGGTTTCGCTGGCGCCGTCCAGAACGAAAAGGTTGCCACTGAAATAATCGAAGACCAGAATCTGATTCGTGGCGGAATCGACGGCGAGGCTGCTAACGTCGAGGTTGGCCGGCATTCCAGGTAGAAGCGTCGCCACATTCGTCGCACCATCGACGGAATAAAAGAGATTCGAGGTATCCGCGACATAGATCTTGTTAGTGGCGGCATTGACCACCAAAGCCTGGGAATAGATTGAAGCGAGCGGGATCGTCGTTACGCCGGCCGCATTCTGCGCGGTGCCATTAAACCCGGCGGCCGCCTGACTTTCGTTGATCGCGTACAAATTGTTGAGCCGCAAGATATAGACCGTGCCCGTCGCCGGGTTTGTATCGGCGTAGTTCTCGGTCACGGAAACCCCGTCCAGCGCCCCCTCATAAGCGGGGACCACGTTTTGTGGCGTTACGTTATAGACACGGACCCTATTGTTCCCCGCATCGCTGAAATAGGCCCAGTTTTTGACCGGATCGAAGGCGACGCCGGTCGGATTGATGCTGGCGGGCAGGGGGGTATACGCGGCTGCGAATCTTGGGTTGAAGAAATTGTTGAGGATCGGGCCGCCATTGCTTGACATCAGCCCGGCGCCTGGATCGAGGGCAATCTCGTTAAAAGGACCGGCGGGATACCCGCTCGGTGGAACATTAGGACAACCGGGGTTGAAGCCCCAGAAATCGTCGAGAAAAAAACCAGCCGCGTTGTCGCCAATATACAGAGAGCTTCCCAGAGACATGTAAAACGTCTGGCGGGCGGAATCATACGCTGTGAGATAGGGGGCGGGAAAGTCAAACGGGCAACCAAGTTGGATGCCCTCTCCGCCAACGGGCATCGTTGTAGTCACTGCATAGTTATTGGCCACATCGATGACCGAAAGGGCGTTGGAGGCCTCGAAGGTTACGAGGACAACGTTTGTCTGCGGGGCGACGGAAATTGACGTGGCTCCGACGGGGAGCGAGCCGATGGTGGTGGCGATCTGGTCGTGAACACCATCGATCACAACGACCGAACCCGACGCACCCGTGTTGGCTACGAAGACGGCATGGGTTGCGGGATTGAGCGCCATCGCCGTCGGGGTGAGACCGGTGGCGAGGGTTGTCAGCACAGCTCCGGTCTTGGAATTAAGCACCGCGACCCGATTGCCGGTCGTATCCGCGACGTAGAGGTGGTCGAGGACCGTATCGGCAACCATCGGCCCAGGTGTTCCTCCGACGTGCCAAGTCAAGGCAGCGGCGGTGCCCTTAATGGCGCTGACCGTTCCATCCCCTGAGTTCGCGACATAGACCATGCCCAAACCCAGATCGGTGGCGACAGCGACGGGAGCTGCGCCGACCGCAATCACCTTCGATACCTTCAAGGTCTTGGTCGAGATCGCCGACACGCTGTCGGCGCCGGTATTCAGAACATAGGCAAGACCTGCGGCCGAGTCGACCGCAATCGGGCCCGGGCTCGCGCCAACGTTAATGGTCGCCAACGGGCTTAGTGTCGGCTGCTGTGCCTTAGCAGCAATCGTAAGGAGTGCCGCGACTAGTACAAAGCATCGCAAAACCGACCGGAAGTTGAGGGTGTTCAGGGGCACGAATTTCCTCCTCAAAGGGCAAGTGGCTTGACCTTTGCCTTGGGCTGCGTGCAATATAGCCGCGTTTTCAGAAGGGATCAACTTATTCGATACTTACTCTTACATTAACGCCCAACTGGTTGATTTCATTGCCCTGTCGATGATTAATTAAAAGTTTATAAAGCCTAAATCAGTGGGATCAATCCAGCCGGGAGAATGCTAGACTTCCGGAATCAGATTTGGGGGGGCGGGCCAAGTTCAAGATGGTGCTAACGCCAAATCAATTGAGAATTGTGCGATTTGGGATTTTTGAAGCGGATCTCCAGCGAGGAGAACTGCGAAAAGGCGGCATCCGCTTCAAACTGCACGACCAGCCCTTCCAGATTCTCGTTCTTTTGCTGGAACGGGCGGGAGAAGTAGTGACCCGCGAAGAGATCCGCCAAAGGCTCTGGCCAGCAAACACCTTCGTCGAGTTTGACAATGGTTTGAACGTCGCCGTGAAGAAGTTGCGAACCGCGCTGAGCGATGATGCGGTGAATCCCCGCTTCATCGAGACCGTTCCCCGCCGCGGATACCGTTTCGTTGCTCCTGTATCCACAGTTTCGAGCACCGCCGCGCCGTTCACCACCGAAGCGGTTGGAAGAACCCCACCAGCATCGCCGCCGATCATCCATGACCCGGCGGCGGAAGTGCGCACTTCGGCCACAGAAGCAAGAAAACACAAATTTGCGGTTGCGTTGATGATCGCGTTCTTGGTAATGACGGGAATCGCCACCTACCGCTGGCGGGATTTGCTGGCCGGAAGGGCATCAGCAAAATCCAGCGCCGGACGACCGATGGTCTCGCGGCGTTCGGTTGCCGTGGTCGGCTTTCGTAATCTGCCCGGACGTCCCGAGGAAGACTGGCTGTCGACGGCGTTTTCCGAAATGCTCAGCACCGAACTCGCGGCAGGTGGGACCTTGCGCATCGTTCCTGAAGAAGATGTATCTCGTGCCAAGCGCGATTTGCGGCTTGCGGAAGCGGAGACTCTTGCCAAATCCACGCTGGTTCGCATGCGCATCGACTCTGGCGCTGATTTCGTCGTCGCCGGTTCCTACACGCCCGTCGAAGAGAGAGGTCAGCCGCGCCTTCGCGTGGACATCCGGCTGCAGGACACAGCCTCGGGCGAGACCATCGCCGAAGAGGCGTTCACCGGATCGGAAGAAAAGCTGAATGAACTCGCCTCCCAGGCTGGTACGCGTCTGCGCGCGCGACTCGGGGCCGCTCCAGCCTCGGCCGAGGCCATGAATGCAGCCCGCGCCGCGCTTCCATCGAACGAGCAGGCCGAGCGCCTCTATGCCGAGGGTCGGGCCAAGCTTTGGAACTTTGAGTTTCTCGCCGCCCGCGATCTGCTGGTGGGGGCGGTTGCCGCCGACCCGGAAAATGCGGCTGCGCACTCCGCGCTTGCCGACGCCTGGTCCGCCTTGGGGTACGGTGCCACGGCTCAGGAGGAGGCAAAAAAGGCGGTCGACCTCTCGACCAAGCTTTCCCGGGAAGAACAACTTTCCATCGAAGGCCGTTACCGCGAACTCATCTTTGACTGGCCGAGAGCCATTGAAATCTACCGCGCCCTGACCCAGTTTTATCCCGACAATCTGGAGTATGGATTGCGGCTTGCCACGGTGTTGAGCAAAGCGGGAAGATCTCAAGACAGCCTGCTGGCCGTCGCGGCATTGCGCCGGCTCCCAAAGCCCATGTCCGACGATCCACGCATCGACCTGCGGGAAGCGAACACCTTCGATCATGCAGGAGAATACCAGCAGCTGCAAACCGCCGCCGCGAACGCCGCCGCCAAAGCACAGAAACGCGGTAGCCGGGTTCTTTTGGCAGAGGCGAAGCTCCAGCAGAGTCTGGCGGCCAGCCGCCTCAATGATCCCAAGGGTGCGCTTGCGCTGGTCGAAGAGGCCGAGGAAGTCTACAAGGAAGTTGGCGATCAATACGGATTTGCCCGTGGTCAGTACCGCATGGCAGATCTTTTGTTTGACCAGGGCAAGTTTGCTGAATCGAATGCCCTTCTCGAACAATGCTTGCAGGTCTTCCACACTCTCGGCAGCGACCGCGATGCCGCTGCGACCTTGAACGATATCGCCGGCGGCCTTTTTGAAATGGGCGAATTGAGCAAGGCGAAAATTATGTATGAAGAGGCGTTGGTCGGTCAGCGTCTGGTTCGCAACAAACGTGGGATTGCAGACGTACTGGCAAATCTCGGAGAAATCGCGTACCAGCAAGGAGAGCTCGGCAAGGCCAGAAAATACTACGAGGAAGCCCTAGGTCTCTACGGCGAACTTGGAGAAAAGAACGCTCTCGCTTCTGTGCAGAACAACATGGGCGAAGTGCTGGTCGATCAGGGGGACCTCGCCGGGGGCAAGAGCCTCTGGGAGCAGTCGCTCGCACGGCGCCGCGAACTTGGAAATGAGAGCGATGCGGCAGAGTCCATGCATAATATTGCGGGTGTGCTCGGCGAACAGGGGGAGGTCGCCGGCGCCCAGAAGCTCTTCGATGAAGCGCTCGCCATCCAGGTAAATCGTGGAGAATTCGGGAATGCGGCAGGAACCCGCTTGGGCAAAGCTCAACTCCTGCTGCAATCAGGCAACCCCGGCGATTCCGAGCCCTTGCTCCGCTCGGCCCTTGAACAGTTCAAGCAAGAAAAGCAAGTTCAGGCAGAAGTATCCGCGCACGCCACCCTTGCGGAAACTTACTTGGAACTTAGGCGCCTGACCGAGGCGAAAGCCGAGGTTACGGAAGCGACGAAACTGGCCGGTAAAAACGAGGGCTACAAAGTCCGCCTGAAGATGGAGATTGTCGTTGCTGAAGTGCTCTCTGCCACAGGAGAGCCGGGCTATGCCGCTCGGAAACTACGCCGGACTATCAAGGATGCCCAGAATATGGGCTTCTTCCTGCTCCAGTTGGAGGCGTCCCTTGCCTTGGCGGAGGCTGAAACCAAGTCTGGGAAGAAGACGGAGGGTCGAGCCCTTCTTGAAACCGTCGAGAAGAATGCCCGCAGTAAGGGATTCCTTCTGATTGCCCGCAGAGCTGTCATCGATCGCGGTTAGCGGATAACGGTCGCCCGGTCGCCAAAGACGGCTGCGGACGAACCTGTAAACCGTGTATTAGTCCGACGCTTACGGTTCACTTCGGAACTGCGGACGCTTACGAGAGCGGAAAGGCAGGAAACAGGAAGGGAAGTGACTGAAGGTATAGAGGGCCAGGAAGACAGCTGACCAACCGGGGACAGGTTCAAGCAAACCGCTGTCCGCCTACTTAGGCTCGCAGCGCTCGAACCCTTGTCAACTAATGAACTCGCGGCTACTGAAGCGGGGCTGGTTTTCTGGTTTTCCGCAAATCTGTGCCGGTGAAGATCCGATCCAAACTGTGCCTTCAGTGCGATGAACTCAAAGACGAAGAAATTCGGGTCTTAGAACGGGCAGTCATTTCCCGAAGGCTCAGCCGAGAATATTTCGTGAGTTTGATCGGTCACAGAATGCAGCGCTTGCGTCCCAATTTAACCCGAGTCCTACGAAGTCCCTGGCAGCAAATTGGGCGCAGGGATAACGGGGGCAACTTGCGCAAAATGTCTATTCCCGTTGCCTTTACCAGTATCGGTTGCGGATCTCGCTGGTGAGTAGCTTTTACCTTAGCTTTGGTTGTTAGCTTCTCGCGGCGCCGCCCCTCGCCGCGCCTTCCATAAAAGGTAGAGTCCCCACGCCGAGAGCGTGCAGTTATCGCGTATCACTCCACTGAGCATCATCTCCTCGAACTCCTCCACCGGTACCGACGTGCTGCTTCTGGTTGGCGAACCCGTAGGCGATCCAGAGCGTGCCCAAGTACGTCATCTCTTTTGCTTCGAGGCCGAGTTCTTCCTTGAGTTCGCCGCGGGCTAGCTCCTCAGGGTTTTCGACCTGCATCTCCCAGCCACCCTGTGGCAATTCCAACGCGCGTTCCTGGATGGTGTAACGGAACTGCTCCACCAGCCAAACCCTGCCATGGTCGATTGGCAGGATGATGGCACAGTCGTCCTTGTCCACCACACCATAAAAACCGCGCTTGCCGTCGGAGCGAAGAATTTCGTCCTCGCGCACCCATAAAAACCGCGCTTGCCGTCGGAGCGAAGAATTTCGTCCTCGCGCACGCTCAACCACGGATTGCGGTAGACTTCGCGACTGGACAGCGTGGTTATCGAATGACCGACACCGTCAGAGGCTCGATTCAAGCAATCTCCTCAGAACTAATTTAGGAATCTTAATGAAGCATCGAAACAGGTTCCGGATGTGTCGCACCGTTCTTTACGCCGTCGTCGTCCACGGAAATCACATCGTGCCCAATTTCTGCGAAACAGGCTGAAACCAGCCCCACGTAGGCTGAGGCAATTACTGCTATCCGCATTTATCTCTCCTTAATTAATACCACCCCAACGGTGATGACAGTGATCGCGACGCGAGGCAGCAAACTAGCCGTGGTTCAGTTAGCACATGTCTCATTGGTCGCTCTCTTGGGTGCCTCTTAGATATCGGCCACTGGCCTTCTGTCATCTCGCTCTCGTCATCGGCCCCCGCTAATATTTTGCTAGTTATCCACGTCCTCAGTCTGACCAGCGAG
>JBEKWC010000089.1:0-6389 GCA_049513475.1 Candidatus Sulfotelmatobacter sp.
GTATCGGCCGCGACCGGACAATGGCTCTGGCGATTCTCCGCGACCTCCTTTCCTCTCCGAATTCGTAAATCACATCGGCAAGCTCGCGCTCGTCGAGGTGGTTTACCACTTGTTCGGCGGTAGGCTCGCTGTGCGGGTCCATCCGCATGTCGAGCGGTCCATCCGCCTGAAAACTGAATCCGCGCGCGGCATCGGAAAGCTGCAAGCTGCTTACGCCGATATCGGCGAGTAAACCGTCGATGGTCGTTGGTCGCTGATCGTTCGCGATTTCACCGAACGACCCTTGCCGCAAGGTAATCTTCGGCCAATCGTCTTGGCCAACGACGAACGACGAACGACGAAGGACGCTTTTCGCTCTCTCCAGCGCTGCCGGGTCTTTATCGAGCCCAATCAAATGTCCCGGTGCGCCTAGGCGTTTTGCGATTTCGTAACTGTGCCCGCCCAAACCCACCGTGGCGTCGATATAGGTCCCGCCGCGCCGCACGTTTAAAAAGTCGATCGCTTCTTTTAAAAGAACCGGAACGTGTCCAGCTTCCCCACGTCCAACCCCCTGCGGGGTGTCTGTTGAACCCTCGCCCACTAGATGCCCAATTCGTCGAGCGTCTTCTCATCGTCAGGCGTGAACTTTTCTTCCTGAACTTTCTTCTGGTAAGCCTCGATGTTGCGAACTTCCAAATAAGTCTGATAACCGCTCACGGCAACGTCGCCTTTGATCTGCGCCGCATCGCGCAGCAGTTGCGGAATCAGCAGGCGCCCCTGATTGTCCATCTCGACGACCTGCCCCCAGTAGTTCACCTTGCTCAAAAACTTTTTCTTCGTAGGATTGAAGGTGGAGAGGCCGGCCAGCTTCTGCTCGATGCGCTCCCACTCCTCGAAGGGATATATTTGAGCAACATCCCCGTCCAGGCTCGTGATATAGAATTGCTGTCCGTACTTCTGGTCGATCACCCGCTTGAACTCGGACGGGACCTTGAGCCGGCCTTTGTCGTCGACGCGAGTTGGGTGATTGCCGCGAAACATGTTCGTTTTCTGTCACTACGACTGCAACCGGGGAGGTAAAAGCGGCGCAAATTGTGATCCGGCTTAGGAGATTCGGGTTGTTGGCCGTGCTATTGGGTCGGTTTCCCACCGGCTCCTCGTTATGCGGTACCCGGTCCCACGAGATCAACTGCCTTGACCACTCCGTTCCACTTTGTACCACATCTTACCCGTAAGTCCTTGATTGTCAACAGGAAACTTCAAGGTAAGGTTCCCACTGTAGGAGCGGATCGGCAAAATACGAGAGCTTGTGGTTAACCACAAATGCGACCACAAGATGTAGGGTTTACCGCTCTGGTTCCTTCGCTATTTATTCGCTTAGAATTTGCTTGCACACCGCGCCCAGAGCGCAGTTTGTTGTGGAAAAACCGGACTTCGGCGACATAAGCCCTCCTCTTAATAAAAGCAGGCGCAATTTCCTACTCGTGCGACAGGAGTTGGTTCTGGAAGAAGATCGGGTTTTGATTTGTGCCGGCGCGTTCGGAAAAACTGGGACCGGAGGAGTGGGCGAAGATCCGCAAAATGTCGCGGACCGGAAAGCGGCGGACGCGGCGGCTGGTTTTGGCGTTGTTGAATTTGCCGGTGCTGGCTTTTGAAATTGCGGTGAGCCTGTGGATCGTGCGTCTCGATCCCTGGGCTGGACTGATCAGCACGGCATGGCTGGCGCTGTTGCTGGGGCTGTTTGTTCGGGCGCTCCGCATCGCGTTCGCACAGGTGTCATTGGAAGACCGGGCGGTGATGGAGTGCGGCACGGAGTTCGATGCGCTAAAGGCGAGCCAGCGCGGCGAGGTCTTTCAGCGTGCGGTGCGGGATGGCATCTTCGGCCGGGTGAAGGTGGACGAGCGCGAGGCCGAGTTGCGGCTGCCGGCGCGGGGAGCAGCTTATCGGTTGCTGGGACCGGCGCTGTTAGTGTTTCTCGCCGGCTCTTGGGGGATGTGCCTGCTGGGGCCGTTTGGGGCGACGCGGAGCGCACTGGCGCTGACCGCGGTGGTCGTGACTTGGCTGGTGGCGCTGGTGCTGGCGGCGCCGACCATGATCCGGATGTGGACACAGCCTGACGAGCCGGAAGAAAGCGCTCAAGTAGCGGAGTGCAGGCTGGCGAGATGGCTAGAAAGGCACGATTCCAGTGTAGAGGCACCTTGAACCTCGGCAGCGCCGGGCTGCGCCCGGCGGACAGCCGAGGCGACTGCTCCGCATGGTTTCGTATAGACTCCAGCCAGGGTTGAGCCGCGCTGCCTGAGCTTCCGACTCCAATTCGAAGAGTGGGTTGCCTTCCCTCTGCCTCAGGTATTTGCATTCTTTTGCAATCCGGAAAACTTGCCGCGGATTATGCCGGAAGCGACCGAGACTAAAATTGACGAACTGCGTTTGGTCGCACCTTCGGCAGCGGGGAATCCTGTCGCAGATGCGCACGCGGCCGGAGTGGGCACGGTGATCGTGACTTCTTTTCGCATGTTTCCTTTTCTGCCGCTACGCGCGCAGTGGATCGCAATTATCACCGAGTTCGAATGGAACCACTATTTTGCCGACGTGCAGTCGAAGGGCCCGTTTAAGAGCTGGCAGCATCGGCACGAATTTTTGGCGGAGAGCCGCGGTGGAATCGAGGGGACTCTGGTCAGGGATGTGGTTGACTATGAGGTTGGGTTTGGTTTCTTGGGCTGGTTCGCGAATTTGCTTCTCGTCGAGCGGCAGATGCGCGGCACTTTTGCGGCGCGGCAGAAGGTGCTGCCGGGGTTGCTGTCGTAGCAACCGTCTTCTCGGACCGCTCATACTGGAGCTGAGGCAGTTTTCTCGCTCCTGGCGGCGATGGCAACTTGCCCTCGCGACAGCCGGCGGGATGCCGGCGCTACTGTCCGTCCGCGCTACCCTCCGCTCACGCCACTAATAAACCGCGTTGCCGACGCGCGTGGTGTGAATCTGGCCCGCTTCCACAGAGATGGAGTAGGCCTCGCCGGCTTCGCCGCTCCAGTCGCGGAGGTCGAAGGTGGCTCCCGTTGGGGCGTGATAGGACGTTACGTTGCGCAGGGTCAGCGGCTGCGCCGATTTGCAGACTGCGGGCGGTTGCGTGACCTGCAGGAAATACGCTCCTAGTCCCGTGCCCACCACTTTTGCTCTGCCGTTCGATTCCACCAGCAGCGCGGATTTCTCGTCGATGGCGATCTCGCGCGGGGTTTTCGACCAGCCATCCTGCACGATGCGGGCTAGAAATCCGAGGCTGCGGCCCATGCGGTCGCGCTTGGCGAAGTGACTGTCGGTAAGAACATTTTCCAGGCCGCGCACCTTCAGAAAGTCGCTCACCAGGGTTACCCGCTTCGCGAAGGGATCGGCGAGCACCTCGGCCGAGGTGAGGTCGGCGTCATCCGGTTTGTCTTCGAGGCAGCCGTAGACGAATTGGCCGAGCACGGCGAGTCCGGCGCTGGTGCCGCCGATGGGCTTGCCTGCGGCGAGATGCGCGTTGATGGCCTCCTGAACCGGCGTTCCCTTCCAGAAGTTGACATAGCGGGACTGGTCGCCGCCGGCAATAAATAAGACCTCGGCCTGCTCGATGATTTCGGCGGCGTGCGGCTCCAGCGCGGCTTTTCGGCTGGGAATGATCAGCGTGGCCACGGAGTTCATCTGGCACAGGCCGCTGACGTAGGGATTGTAATCGGCGTCGCCGTGAGCGCGGAGAATTAAGAAATCTCCGCCGTTGGCTTTGAAGCAGAGCCAGCGGAAAGCTTCGTCAAGATCGTCGCCGCCGCCCATCATGGCGATCCCGGCCTCGGCGCGAGTTTGAATGTCCTGGGAGCTGCCCTGGCGAATGTACTTGAGGTGAGACGCGTGGCTGGCGGCGGCGCTGGCGGAAAACGTGAGAATGATCAGCAGGAGAGCTGAATATTTCATAGCTTGAGTCTTCACCGCTTTACTTCGTGGGCTCGACAAAAACCGCGGTGCCGTAAGCGAGAACCTCGGTGACGCCTTGCATGACTTCGGTAGCGTCGTAACGCGCTCCGACTACGGCGTTGCCGCCGAGTTCGGCGGCGTGCTGGAGCATCAGGTCGAAGGCCTCGGCGCGGGTTCGCTCGCATAAATTAGTGAGCAGCGTAATGTTGCCGCCGACCAGGGTTTGCAAGCCGGCGCCGATGGTACCAAAGATGGAGCGCGAGCGCACCACGATTCCGCGCACCACGCCGAGGGTTCGGGTCACGCGAAAGCCATCGAGTTCGAACTGCGTCGTGACCATGTTGTGCGCCACCATGCGTCCACCGCTGTAGCCGGCCATGGCTGTCATTGGGTTTCTCCCCTCGGGCCGTTCGATGAGCCGGCGGCCGAGCAGCTAACTATAGCGCGATTTGCGAAGACAATACGAGTATGGAAGATGTGCCGGCGGTGGTGCTCAGTCCGAGCTCATGCTGGTAGCGTCATCCTGAACGGAGCCGCTTTTCAGGCGGAGTAAAGGATCTCAAATGGCACATGCCTCGTCTCCGAGGGAGCTCCCTCACCCGCCTGAACTGCGCCGGGTTACGGGATGACGCACCTGCAATGAGACAAACGCAACGACAAATGAAACTGAGCAACCATCAGACCTTGGGGGAGTGGCGCCGTTAGACGGCGCTGAGCCCAGGAAGAGTCGAGCTGCGCTCGACGGACTGCCGGGGGGCTGTCCCCACACTGGCATTGCGGCGCTCACTCCAGCGTGGCCGTGATCAAGAATTCCAGCGAGCCGCCGGCGTACTCGACACGCAATTGGTTGGGCTTGCAGCAGACCTGGCAGTCTTCCACGTAGCTCTGGCGGCGACCTGCGGATTCGTCGACGGCGGTTGAGTTCCACTCACCACAGCCGGCGCATTGGAAACCTGATTCCATGAGCAAAATCCCAATTCGGAGACGAGCGCGAGGGGTGGAACTCACAACTGTATAAACTTCCCCCGCGATCGGCAACGATCCTGATCATAAGCCGTCTCGCGCCGAGCAACATAGGGATGCGAAATCTGAGCGGCCGGCATGAGCGAAACGGTTGGGCCCATGCAACCCAATACCGGAACCGGAAAGTGGGTTCGAGAGATTTTTCATCGATCTCGATCAGATCGCCAGGCACGTGCCGGCGGGGCCGCAATGCGGCGCGGAGATCGGGAAGATGATGCCGAAGTACGACACGACACCCCTCGGCCCGCCGCCTCCGCCGCCTCGACGAGGTTGACGGAGCCCTCTTGCCGGCCTACGCAGGTGGCGGGACGCCAGCTCGACAGCCGGCTGGACGCCGGCGCTACTGTCTGTCCTCCGCTACTTTGACGGCACCACCTGGAGATTATTGGTCACCGAGAAGATTCCGGGGACGCCGTTGGCGCGGACGTTGGCTACGTTCTTGTCGGTGTCGTTATCGACGACTCCTTCAAGCGTTACGTGGCCGTTTTTTACGATGATGCGAATCGGCTTCTGCACGCCCAGGGCGTACTTCTCCAGGCTGGGATATCCATAAATGGCGCGGAACAATTGCATGCGCAGGCGGTCGTCCTGCGGCGAAGGCGGCAGCACTTCGATCTGGTTGTCGACTTTTTCGACGCCCTCAATGCGCTTGAGGGAGTTTTCCGCGTCCGACTTCAGAACCGGGCGCACCACTTCTCCGAGCAGGGTAACGGTATCGCCGTCCACTTTATAGGCGATGTAATCGAAGACGCCAAAATACGGCAGCATGAGAAGTTCGTGGCGAACTTCGCGGATGATGCGGTCTTGCGATTTTGCCGAAGGCTGATTGCGATCCTGCGACATTCCCAAACTTGCGAGGGCACAGATCACCGCCAGGGTTAAGAATTTGGGCTTCATGACTTCGCTCCTTAACACGAAGGTTGCTCCAGTCATGTGGATTAATTTATGCGGGGAACGGATGCGAAAAAATACAAGGTGGGGCGAAAAAAGCGCAGAAACACTATCCGATTGGTTGGATGCTGTGGACCTGAATGAGGTTGGTTGTGGGGTCGAGGATGCCTTCGACGCGAACACGCTTGCCTTCGTAGGGCATGGCTTTATCCTGGGCATCGAGCTGGTGGGTGAGACTGTCTCCTGTCTCAAGAACGTAGCCCTTTTCAACTTTCGCGACGACCCCGGTGACGGTGCGGGCAGTTTGCCGGCGCGCATCGGACTGCGAAGCGTGCGTTTGGGCTTGCGCTGGTGGCGAGACGGGCTGAGGTTTCTGCAGCTCCGACCAGGCGATCAACTGTGGTCCTAGAATTCCATCGTTGCCCTCGGGTGCTGGATCGGTCGGCGGCTGCTGCGCTGCCGAGAATGTGGCAAGCAACAGGGAGCTAAGAAGCATTTCCATAGTAATGAACACGGACCGTCGATTTGTTCGAGTCTTTTTTCGAATCATTTTT
>JBEKWC010000090.1:0-9711 GCA_049513475.1 Candidatus Sulfotelmatobacter sp.
TCAAAAAAGAAAAAAAGCCTATTCTTCTGGATGGGCCCTCCCACCGAAGCCGCCCACTGATTGGCGATATCGAACGGGCGAGGATTGCCGAATGCTTCCGTGATCCAGTCGGTAGCGTTCAATGCGCTACCATTCCAAAAGTACTTGGCGTTTCCGTGAAATTCATTCCCTCCGGACTTTGTGACATAGTTCACATACGAGCCCGGGGCATCTCCAAAATGTGCCGAGTAGCCATTACTCACCACAGTGGCTTCCTGAATTTGGTTTTGACCCAGAAGCATACCCGTAGCCCCAGTAAAATTAAGATGACCCAAGTTGTCGTTCATGCCATTCAAGGTGAAGAGATTTGAGGTCCCCGGCATTCCCAGGATTGAAAAGTTCCCGCCCACGCCTCCAGTGCGCGCATTATCGGTGGCCATGATTGCGCCGGGAGCGGTCTGGGCGATGTAGGTGAGGTCGTTACCGGGATTGGGTAGTTCCGAGACCTGAGTCTGGCTGATGGTAATCGAAACGTCGCCGTTGTCTGCCTGAACGAGCGGGGCTTCTGCGGTCACGACCAGTTGCATGTTTGCTTTCGCAATCTCCAGCGTGATGTTGACGGTGACTGGTGTCTCGAGCAATACAGTCACACTCCGGCTTTCCTTGCGAAAGCGGTCGCGCTCTACGGTTAGCGTGTATTGGCTGGGGGCAAGAAAGAAAAAACGGTACACGCCGTCGCGATCTGTTTCGGTTGACTCGGTCGTGCCCTTGTTGACGTCCCTGATCTCGACATCCGCATTCGGCACAACCGCACCGCTCTGATCAGTGACGACACCGGTCACTCATCGAAACACCCCAAACCAATTCGATCGAAGCGCACCTGCGATCTATGGCACGGCATCATATCCGAAAATCGCCCACGTTGTGCAGGGCTAGTGATTGCCTGTGCGTCGTACATTGGCGAGAAAGCCCATGTAAGCCACCGAGTATTTATGAGATGACTTTCTAAGATAATCAAAGGGAGCGTCTAGGAATAAGGCTAAATTCGCGAGCGACGCCTCTCCAAGCGAAGAAAAGTGCCTATCGAGGCTGGTCAAGCCCGACGCGGTGGACCAGATCCACAAAACGCGGGTCGCCGCGCAAGGGATCGAAGTACGGATGGACCTTGATCAATTGCAGAAGGTTTGACTGCTCATGATAGGCCCGCTGCAGCCAGAAAAGTGCCTGCTCGTTGTCACCGAGTCCCAAATAAGCATTCACGAAGGGGGCGGCGGCAACGTAGCTTGTCTGCTGCCGTCGTTTCAACTCATCAACCAGACGAAGGGCTTCCCCACGACGCCCGGCATGCGCATAGGCCCGAACCAGCACGCCCATTACAGCCGGATTCCGGTCGGTGCCGAGCGCCTTCTCCAGCACTGGAATCGCTTCGTCCGGTTGTCCATTGGCAATTAAGGCGAGCCCCAGAAACCAATGGTCCGGATCGTCGTTTCGTAACTCCCGGATGGCCTCGTCGTAACGTCTCGCATGGAACAAAATGAAACCGTTAGTGATGGCAGGGCCTCCAAGCGGAGTGCTGCCAGCGCCTCCAAGCGGATCAAGTTCGCGGGCACGCTGGACCCACGCCAGGGCTTCATCTGTCCGCCCCTGGCACAGCAGCCACTTCGCATATCCGACGTGAGCACCGGCATCGTTCGAGTTCAACTCCAGAGCCCGCTTGAATTCCGCTTCGGCATCGCTCCACTGCCACTGTTTCTGATATACCTCTGCAAGCAAGAAGTGTGGTTCCGCAAGGTCCGGATCCAGTTCAATTGCTTTTCGGGCTGCGTCCATCATTTTCGGATGCGTTTCTTTCGGGGGAGCACCGCCAAGAACTGATCCGAGCCTCTCGTATACGTTCGCGAGGCCGACGTAAGCCGGGGCAAAGTTAGCGTCCTTGCCGATCGTTTCCTCAAAGTAGGCGATACTCTGCTCAAGCTCGGCCTGGCTGCTGCTCTTGCTGAATTGATCTTGGGCCTTAAGATAGCTCTCGTAGACTTCAGGCGAGACATGATGCGCCGTGACCAGCCTGGCATGCTCCTCTCCAGTGACTTTGACCTCCACTCTGCGCGCGATGGATTGCGCCACCTCGCTCTCGAGAGCCAGGACATCACCCAACTCGCCGTCGTATTCATCCGCCCAAAGATGCTCATCGGTTGCAGCACGAATCAGCTGGGCGTGCACACGAATCCGGCTGCCCTGCCGTATCACCGAGCCTTCGACGAGGGCATCCACCCCAAGCGTCCTGGCAATCTCGGGCACCGAGAGCTTCGTGCCCTTGAAACGCATCACCGAGGTACGGGAAATGACGCGCAAATCATGGATTCTGGCCAAGCGACCGCACAACTCTTCCGTCATCTCGTCAGCCAGGTATTCCTGAGTTGAATCGCCCGACAGGTTGCTCAAGGGCAGGACTGCTAGGGACCTGATTTTGGCCTGGGTCGCGCGCCCGGTGTGGCCCCGGAACATAACGTAGGCGATGGCAATCAGCGCGAGTCCAGCCACACCACCAAGAGCAAGCCAGAGACGCGCCCGCGAAGTTATGGTTGGTCGGATGTCGACTTCTGCATTCGCCGGCCGTTGCGTCCTAAGCCCTGTCTCATTTGGATTTGGCCGCAAAGGGATAACAGCAAGCGACTCGGTCGGCGCTGCTCCGGCAGCCAAATCGCCATTTTCCACCTGACCAATGAAACGGTATCCCCGGCGTGGCAGCGTCTCGATGTAGCGGGGCTGGTCGGCTGAATCGCACAGCGCGTCGCGCAGCTTTTTGACGGCGCTATTCAGACCTGTATCGAAATCAACAAACGTCTCGCCGGGCCAAAGTTTCTGGCGAAGCTCCTCGCGCGTAACCAGGTCCCCCGGATGCTCAAGCAGAAGCGAGAGTACCTGGAAGGGCTGGCGATGAAGCTTTAGCCGGATGCCGTGCTTGCGCACTTCACCCGCACGCATGTCCACCTCGAAGGCGTCGAAGCGCGTTCTGCGGGTTCGGTCGGTCGTGCACGATCAGAACAAAAACACCCACGAACCATACGCCGACTATTGCCCCTCAAGCGACTTCGCGCCAAGGTCGCGGTGGCAGGTCGAGCATTGAGGTACGACGACTAAGATCAGTGTTCCCGAAATTTCTGGAGGCGACTATGAACGGCAAAACTTTCTTCTGGTCGGTAGGGGTGTGGGTTCTCGTGCTCGCGCTAGTGACAAGTGCGGCGGCGCAAGGTCGAAGCCGCGAGCACTTTCGCGGCATTATCAGCGACTTCACGCCTGCGACCACTGTCAAGACCAGCGGCCCTTGGGAGCTCCATGGCGTATGCCGGACTCTCGTTTCAGGTCCAAGCGCCACCAGCGTGATGTTCGAAGACTTGGGACCCGAGCGCTGTATCCAGCGGTTGCCCCACTGCCAGCTACAAACCTCCGACTTGTTCGGTGCACCTGCGAGCGGACATTTCGGCTCGCAACCGATCAACGGCGCCGTTCGTGTTCGGAAATGAGGGGGGATCCATAGAAGCACGCAAGAAAAAAACAGGGAAAAGGAGAGCACCATGATTTCCAAAACGTTTCGCATCGCTCGAATGATTGTTCTCGCCAGCTTTTCGCTCAGTTCGGCCGCCTGGGCGGCGACCTGTTCAGACGCCTCTCTGAGTGGTACCTATGGGTTTCTGCACGCCGGCGTAGATCGCCGCGGCGCCCCAGCCGTCGCCGTGACCCAGCTCACGTTTGACCCAGCCAAAGGCACATATACCGGAGAGGACTTAGAAAATATAGGCGGCGTGCTTACCCCCTCATCTCTCACCGCAACCTACGCAGTTGCCAAGAACTGCACTGCTACGGCTCAAGTCACGTTAGTCAGCGGCGGCGCGTCTGAGAATGTCAATGTCTCCTTTGTAGTTACACCAACAGGCTTTTTGTTCCTTTTCCAGAATCCAGGCGCGACCTCGTCGGGATTCGGCGTGAAGCAGGGCTCCCCGCCCTGCACCAATGCCGGAGTTGAGGGTCGTTTTGGGTTTGAAACAACCGGCATGTTGCTCGCAGGGGCGGCAGTCGCTGGACCGGTAGCTTTTATCGGCGAGTTGAAGTTCAAGGTCAACACATCTGGCGACGGAGAGATCAGCGGACACATAGCGGGTAGCGAGGATGGCACGATTCTGACATTCGCAGACGAGCCCGTCACCGGTTATTACCGCGTCGGCGCGAACTGCAGGGGCACGGCCACCTTCACGCCAAAGGGTCAGCCCGAAATGCACTTCAGCTTCGTGGTTGTGGACTGCGGGAAGGAATTGTTAGCCATTGAGACGGACGCGGACACGGCTGTCAGCGGGACTCTGGCGAAGCGCGATTAGGTGACGAAGACGGCATCTGTGGCGAGCACTCACCCTGCAGCTTTCATCACTCAAGAGAGGAGCGAATCCATGAGGCATAGTCGTTTCATCAGTTCGACCCCACTGATCGCGGGGCTGCTGATCGGCCTCCTGTTCGCGATCCTGGTTGTTCCACTTGACGCAGCCGACTCTGATTCGCGGTATGACGTCAGCAAGGAAGTCACGCTCACCGGCACCG
This sequence comes from Candidatus Sulfotelmatobacter sp., assembly GCA_049513475.1. GTDB lineage: Bacteria > Acidobacteriota > Terriglobia > Terriglobales > Acidobacteriaceae > Sulfotelmatobacter. The sequence goes on from JBEKWC010000090.1 coordinate 4,570, forward strand.
TATCGAGCGTGCTCCACAAACCAGGCCCGGGAATGATTTGGGGCTCCCATCTCATGGTCGAGACTGCCTTCGGCAGGTTAGACGCCAGTCTGGGCCGGTTCGGTTTGGAAGGCAACGGCGCGCTGTCCGTCACCCCGGGCCAGCAGATTGAACTCACCGGCTTCATGAAGACGGTTCGCGATAAGGAAGTCTTCGTGGTCCGCAGCGTAAAAGCCAACGGCATAACCTATACCATGCGCAATGAGCATGGTATCGAAGTATCGCCATTAACCCGTGAACGCGCCGCCAAGAAAGGGGTGGCGCTATGAACCGCCACTTCACCAGCATTCTCGCACTGATTTTGGTTTGCCTGGTTTTCGGGTTCCTGACGGGTTGCGGCAGCAGCAGTTCGAGTACGCCGCCCCCACCTCCCACCATCGCAATCTCGGCGACGAGCGGATCGGGACAAAAAGCAAACGTCGGTGACGCCTTTACCAACATGCTGGTAGCCACCGTGACATCCAACGGAACAGCTGCCGGCGGGGTAACGGTTACGTTCACGCCTGTTCCAGGATCAGCCGGTCAGAGCTGCGCCCCCTCCGCCACCTCTGCTACCACCGCCTCCGATGGCACCGCATCGATCACATGCACTGCAAACTCGACCCCCGGCTCCTACTCTGTAACGGCCGCGGCGACGGGAGCCACGGCGACTGCCAGTTTCACCGAAGGCAACACAGCTCCCCGCGTGTTCGTGTTCTATGTGAACGGGACGGAAATCAGCCCCCAATTTGGACCCGGGCCGGTTTACTACGCCATCGCAGGCGCGGTGGGATTTGACTTAAGCGGAAAAATCCTCGGCGGCGAACAGGACTATAACGACGGGAACGGCTTCACCTCGCCGAACGAGCCCATCCCCGACATCATCAACCCCACCGGCAGTTCCATGACGGTGGATTCGACCACCGGCACCGGGGTACTCATCCTTGATGTTTCGGTCAGTAATCCGAATGTCGGCGTGAACGGCATCGAAAAATTCGCCGTCCAGTTTGTCAACGCAAACCATGCGCTGATCACGCAGTTTGATGGATCGGCTACTTCCAGCGGAAGCCTCGACCTGCAGACGGCAACGAGCGGTGCCGGCGGCAATTTTGCCTTCACCCTCTCCGGCTTGGACACCACTGACGAAGGCACGGTTGCGTATGGAGGCGTGTTCTCGAACACCAGCGGGACCATCCACGGCACGTACGACGAAAATGATTTCGGAAAGGTGCTCGTGGGGAACACTCTCACAGCGACGGACAATGGCGTCGGAGCGGACGTGTATGGGCGAGGCAGCATCACCGGCTTCACTGATCCCAACAATGGCAACGCACCCATCTCACTTGTCTACTACCTCGTTGGGCCCGAAGTTCTGCGCATTATCGATATTGACTTCAACGACGCGTTGGTGGGTTCAGCCTACGGTCAGGGCAGCGCTACCTCCTTCGACAGCACGGTGCTGTCAAAGGACGTGTTCGGCATCCTTGATAACACGTCGGACGAACTCGTTGTCGCAGCCGGGCAACTCGTTGCCGTCAATACCGCCGTTGGAACGTTTAGCGCCACATTCACAGGCGAAGGCGATGATGACGAAGGGGGCGCTGTCACGGTCAGCGGTACCCCGGGCGGAGTCGCAGGCAACTACTCTTTCTCGAGCACCCAGCTCGGTTATGGCAGCATGATCGGCATCACGGGCTTGGGACGCATTCACACACTCGGGCTGTATGCCACGGATCCAACGCTCAACCTTCTGGATCCCAACAACACCACCGCGAGCAACCTGGGAACCGCGCTTGTCCTTGGGTTAGATGATTTCGCTCAGGCCACGGGAGTCGTGATTCCGCAAGGGACCGTAGCTTCCGACGGATCTGACCTCGACCACAGCTATGGCTTCGGCGCGCAGGCCTACGTCGACAACGGCAGCTTTCCTAGCGGGAACCCGGGCTGGGAGTATGACTTCGTCGGGCAAGGAACATTTTCGTCCCTTGCTTTCACGACCGGGAGTCCTTCAACTCTGGTGGATCTCAGCGATCCGTTCGCGTCCTTCGTATCGGGCAAGCCGGGTGAGTACACTGCCGTCCGGATCACGGGGACCGCAGCCGCACCTGACACCGCGGGCCGATACACATTCCATTCGGCCACGCCATTTGCCGTCGGTCCTGTCGGCGCTGCCGGTCCAACCGTCGACTTCACCGTGGTCATGTACGAAGCTGGTCCGGGGCTGGTGTTCTTGATCGAGGAGGACGCCGACAGCGAGTGGCTGGGCACCTTCCAGGAGCAGAGTGCCGGCTCGTTGAAGGCAATGCACATGAAGAGAGGACCGCTTGTCAAAAGCCAAGCGAAACCGAAACGCTAACCAGTAAACCAAACGAGGACTTGCGGGAACGCCTGCCATTACAATTGCCGATAGTATCAGTCAATCCGGTAGTTTGCGGGCGGTCTGTCGGCAAACAGGAAACTATGTTCTTGGCCGCAAATGACTTCGCGCTAATACCCAGGTCGCTTGAGTCTATGAATGCCGGGCGACCCACACGGCGGGAGTAAGGTCTGGAAGGAACCTGATCGGGAGATCGGAAAGCCCGGGGAGAATCGTAGAAAAGTAATCCCGGACCCGGAGTTGGAGCCGACGGCAGCTTTCCACAACCGAGAGAATCGCTGCAACCTTCGGTCCTGCCAGTGGGCTGCCGATGTGGATCCAGTTTTTTCGACCCAGTGCCACAGGACGCATGGAATTCTCCGCCAGGTTAGTACTTAGCTCTAATTCGGGATAATCGAAGAAGCGCGTGAGCTTGTTCCACAGTGCGAGCGCGTACTGGCAGGCCTTGCTAAGTGCGCTGGAAGGCAAAGCAGCGGACTGCGCTGCATCGATCTTGCTGCGGATATCATCGAGAAGAGGCTTCGCTCTTTCCTGGCGCCGGACATGGCGTGCTGCAACACTCAGCGCTTTGCGGCGAGCTTCTGCGTCGACAGCAAATAGTTGGTCCATCTGAGCCACAATCGGGGTTGCAACCGGGTCTCGGGGATTTAGCTGTACCGCTTCGAAAAACTGTCTTCTAGCGTGAGCCCAACAAGCGGCATGAACCATTCTCGGTCCACCGATTTGGTCATACGCCGCATAGCCGTCGGTTTGGAGAATCCCTTCGAACTGTCCCAGGAACCGCCTCGGTCCATCCCGTCCGCGACCCAAGCGAAAATCGAACACCACGCTTCCTCCGGGGCGACTGTATTGCCAGAGGTACGCTTGGTGGTTATTTCCTCGGCCCTCGCGTGTCTGCACATCGACTGGGGTTTCATCCGCCTGAATGTAACTTCCGCTAATCAACTCTCGCCTCATCGCCGCGACCATCGGGATGAGTAACTCGCCGACTTTGAGGACCCAGCCGTCCAGCGTGGCTCGGCTGATTTCCAAGCCGAGGTCTCTTTTCAGAATCATGCTCTGCCGATGCAGGGGTGTGTGATTGCAATATTTGCTGACCACGGTGTCGATGACGACGCGGTCGCTCGCCAGGCATTTCTCAATGATCCGTCGCGGCAGGGGCGCTGAGACGACGCCGAGATCCTCGCACGACCGGCAAGCCCGTTTCTCGCGTTTCGTGACCAGCACGAAGTACTTCGCCGGCTCCACATCCAACTGTGAACTCTCTTCGTAGCCGATCACCACTGTTTCTTTTCCGCAGCGTTTGCATCGGAGTTGGCCTAATGCGCAGGGCAGAATCCGCTCCACGCGAGGAAGATTCGCCGGCAACTCTTGGCGACCCGGATGCTTGATGGACTTCTTGGTCGAGCGATGCACTGGCGCGTGCTCACTCTCCGCCTGCTCGATCATTTCACTGACGACAGGCTCAAGCTGGAACAATTGCATTTGGGCCTGCGAAAGTTTTTCTCCGCCTGCTCCATACTTCTCGATCCGCATTAGCCGCAGACGCTCTTCCAGCACTCGGATCCTCAGTTCCGCGTACTGTAGCTGGCGCTTCAGTTGTGCGATGAGTTCCAGATCGGCTGGAACTGAAGGAATGAAAGGCGCATTCACGATGGGTATTGATTTACCAGAGCCGGTCGAATCGTTCAAGCAACCAACTCATGCGGTAGTATGTCCTTCTGGCGGAGCCTTCCGGTACCACCGCTTGTGGTAAACGACCTCCGAACCGATGGCGGAGGATAGGCGAGATCCTGCGCTGGAGGGGTCCCTTCATCCTCTTTGTGCTGGCCGTGCGCGAACTCCTGCGCCCCGTTGTGTATTGGCACATGTTTTACATCTTCGAGAGGGATGTTGCGCGAGAGCCGCTGCCTGAGCCTTATTCGAAGAAAAAGAAGGAAAACATCGAAGTGAGGGTGTACACCAGGGAGAAGGACGTTGACACGGCCAAGACTGAGGTGGCCGCAATGGGCGAGCTTGGCTTCGACGAAATCGATACCCGGCTAACCCGGGGCGACGCCGTTGCAATTGCCTATGCAGCGGGAGAACCAGTTGGCTACGGGTGGCTGAGCTTTTCGAGTGGCGTTGTGGAACTCGCGTTCGGAATCATGTGGATTGTGCGGGCTCACGAGGCAGTGCGCTACGGCAACTTCGTCTTTCCAAATTGGCGCGGGCGCGGGATACAGAGTTTCGTGAATGCGGCCGTCAACGTGTACGCTCGTGACCTCGGGATTGCCCGGACACTCGCTTCGATCAGCACACTGAACTCCCAATCGATGAGCCTCGCGAAACATTACCGCACGGCCACGACGATGAAGGTGGCTCTGGTGCATATCCGCGGACTGAATTGGACGATCAACAGGGCATACGACGCACCCTTCGAGTCGCGATTCACCAGGCGGCGTGAGAGAAAATCTGCTTGGTAAGCAGGACCGGGGTAACTGCCATGAAAATCATCTCCCGGACCAATTTTCATGGAACGTGATGCGCCGAAGGCGCATGTAGCCTGTTGAAAAATCTCTCCAGGAACTCCCCCGTCCGAAACTCTCGGTCGTAGTTTTAAGCCGCGTCAGCAAGTTCGATGATTCGTGTGTTTTCGGCAAGCATGCGTGACGACCGCTAACTCGCCCGGTTAGGTTGGTTGAGCCGCCCATGAGCGGCCGAGGGCGAACCGCATGAGCACAGCAGTGATTCCCGAGCCAATCACG
>JBEKWC010000091.1:0-6437 GCA_049513475.1 Candidatus Sulfotelmatobacter sp.
CCGCCCAACGAAACCAGGTTGGCCGAAAAACCAGTGGTCGGATAGGTGGAGTTGTAAGTCACTTCACCGGTGTTGATGGTACGAATGGAAGCTGCCGCAGACGACTCGTTGGCCGCCATACGTGCACGCAGCAGGTTAGGAATAGCGATGGCTGCAATGATCAGGATGATGGCAACCACGATCAGCAGCTCAATCAGTGAGAAACCCTTCTGTTTACGCATCTCGTTTTTTCCCCTCGTTTTGACTTTCATGCTGGTCATGGAATGACGCAGTCGAAGCTGATGATGGCACTTGCCGGGCCAAAGTCGAAAGTTACCTTGGTTCCAACGGATAAGTTAGGAAAAGCTTTACTTTCATGGCCTGTCCAAACTTCAGGCTCAGTGTAACTCCGCCGCAGGGTTGCATTATTGGCAAAATCTGTCATGAGCACTGACGGTTCGCGGCATCGGCTAAGGCCCGCTTTCCCGGCTAGTTTGGAACGCGGCAGAGGGCAAAACTTGCACGGATTTGCGTCGTCTGGCGGCGCGGGCGCGGATGGCTGGGCGACAGCCGGCCGGAGGCCGGCGCTCCTCGGTTGAGCTTCGCGTGGGGACAGCCGCCCCTTCGGAAGCCTCAAGGGCAGGCGCTCGGCTGTCCGTCGAGCGCAGCTCGACTCTTCTTCGCTGAGCAGGGCTGCTACTTGGCGGCGCTGGCTACTTTTACGTTGTGGGAGCTGGCGGCGTAGCGCGCTATGCCGCGGTAGAGGGCTTCGGCGATTTGTTCGCGGTAGCCATCGCTGCGCAGCTTTTGCTCGTCGGTGGGACTGCTGACGAAGGAAACTTCCGCCAGAATTCCCGGCATTGCGGTCTCGGTGAGAACCACGTAGGAGGCCTCTTTCACGCCGCGATCGCGCAGGCCCGGAGTTTGCCCGGACAAGGCGCCATACAACGCCCGCTGCACGCTGGCCGCGAGGCGGCGCGATTGCTCGATTTTCTCGTGCAAGTCGACGGGCGAGGGAGCGGCCGCCGCAGCGTTCTGGACGCCGCTCTGGCCGGAAGTTCTTGTTTCCAAATCTTTGGCGCTCGGCGAAGAGAAGAAATTGGTGTAGTACGTTTCCACTCCGCGCGCCGAGGGCAGATCGCTGTAGTTGGCGTGCACCGAAACAAACAGGTCGGCCTGCGACTGGTTGGCGATTCCGGCGCGCTCGTCGAGGGGAATGTAATTGTCGTCGTTGCGGGTCAGAATCACTTCCGCGCCCAGGCGGGTTTCGAGCAGCTTGCCCAATCTCTGCGCGATTTCTAGGACTACATCTTTTTCGAGCAAGCCGCGGCGTCCTACGGTTCCTAAATCCCAGCCGCCGTGGCCCGCGTCCACCACGATGCGCAACTTCGGTAGGTGAGAGCGCATCTGCAGATCTTCGCGCGTCGGCGGCGGAATCACGATGGGCATTTTCAAGCGCGCCGATTCGGCGCTTCCCGGAAAGAGCGCGACCTGCGCCTTGGGATCGGTGCCCGGCTTGCTCACCTGCACCACCAGGCGGTAGGGGTTGGGCTCGAGGCTCACCGAATAAGTCGAGTTGCCTTTCGTTTCGAGCACCACGCGAGTCAAGCCTGCGACCGGCTGGGCCACGCGGACCCGCACCAGCAGCGGGTCACCGATCTCGATCGTCTTCCCGCTTAACTCTGGGCTGAGAGCCGTATCGTGCAAATCGAAATAAATCCGATCAGGATTGGTAAGGCGATGAGCTTCGTACTGCACCTGATCGGCGACGTCGAGCACCACGGTGCTGGAATCCGCCGACGACCAGTGGCGAACGCCGGTGATGCGCGGCATCTTAGCCACTTCCTGAGGACTGGCGGGTTCCGGGGCTGCGTCTGCGCCCAAAGTGGAATTCATCGCTGTGGTGGGCGCACTCACTCCCGGGCCGTTTACGCTCGCCGCGACGGCGTTGGATCCGCTCGGATTTGTGGCAGTGGGAGCAATTCCGGGCGGCGAAGGCTTGGCCACCGCGGCCGGCTTCATGATGCTGGGCTCGGGCCGCAGCATCTTCTGGCCGAGTTGCGCGTTGCTCAACCACCACCACAGCGCGGCGGCGACCAGAGCGAATACCACTACGGCCCCCAATGCGACCAGGATTCCGGGATAGTGACTCGCTGCGGATGCGCTGGGAGTTGGTGTGGGTTCTGGTTCGAGGGCGGCTGATTCGTCGAGTGCAGGTGATGCTACTACTTCCTCCGCCGCCAAAGCCTCTGATGCGAGTGGGGTCGATTCCAAGGCTGGTGACGCGAGCTTTGCCTGGATCTCGATGGGCTGCGCGCCGGAGGCATGGTCGAGCAATTCTTTCGGTGGAGCTTCGGCAAGAGCGGGCGCCGCAGTTTCCGCCACGGACGCATTCAACGCAAGCTCGGCTCCGTGCGCCGACTCGGCGAAGCGATCCTCATCCTCGGGCCGAAGCGCTCCTAAAATAAGTTCCGCCAGCAACTGCAGGCTGGCCACGTCGCTATCGTTGAAGCCGTTGGGCTCCGCCGAGAAAGCTTCCAGCAGGCCGATGACGCGCCGGCGGCCGCACAGCGGCACCGCGACCATGGAGTGCGCCCCCAACTGCCTGCAGGCGTAGAGATTTACGCGATCGTCGTTCTCGGTATCGTCACAGCGGATGATCTGCGCGCTGCGGAAGCAGGCGCCGGAGAAGGCCGAGTCGCGCTGGATGCGGGCACCAACATCGGGCTTGATCGTGCCCGCGGAAGCGCGCAAAACAATCTCGTTATTTTCAGCCAGGGCGATACCCAGGCCATCGGCGCCGGTGATGGCGATGGCACGCTCCGCCACCAACTGCAAAACTTCGTCGAGCACGAATTGCTCTTCATCCTCGAACTCGGGGGACTCGAACTCACGAGCGTCGGACTCAGGGCGCACACAATCGACGCGAGGCGAGAGGGCATCCAAGCGGTTTCCCGCTGCAGCCAGGGCGTGCCGCCGCCGTATCTGCTGATGCAGCGCTGAAAAGGCGAGGAGCGCTTGCAGGGCATCGCGACGGTTGGGTTGAGATTGGCTCACTTCTACCAGGGGATTCGATGCAGGTCTGCCTAATACCGATTGCCTTAAGCCGGGGGATGCCGGATCTCGCGGCCACGACGACACCGGCGCGGACACCGGCCCGGGGTTCGCTGGGACGCTCGGTTTGGTGGGCGTGGTTGCCATCTCAGTTAATTCACTTGCAGGTCAACAAGCAAGACCGGCACACACTTCGATTGGGGTGTGGTATTGCGAGTCTGGCGATCATCAGCAAGCCGTGTCAATTCGCCACTTGGCCTAGCCCGTTTCCCGCGCCTGCCGCAAGCGGCGCGAAAGCCCGTCTTTCACCGGGTTTAACAGTAAGTTAGCCGTATTTCATCTTCCTTGCAATGAGTCGCGATGCTCCATTGGGCATGGCCTTCGGTACTATTACCGAATTTGTTTCCATCCCGGTCCGCTTCGCGGAACCAGCCAAGTTACTGCCGCCCCTGCTTCGCAGGGCCTAAAATCCCTAGAAAGCAAGTCCCGTCCGAGATTTTCTGGCGGAGTGTATGCAGCCAGCATCGTTTGCCGCGCCCCGCGGGCGCTCCCATTACCGGCATGAACTGGGCACGCTGACTTACGTCACCCTCTACGAGGCCAATAGCGAGCAGGGCAATGGCCAAGAAACCAACGTTGGAGTCATTCGCAACCTGAATCATCGCGGCGCGTTTGTGCGCCTGGTGGCACCGGTCAGCCCGAGGCAGCGCCTGCGCATGCGCTTCGAGTTGAAAGGGCCGCGAGTCCGGGTGGAAACGCACGTTGAAGTCACCTGGACCGGCTCTTCGGGCCAGTGCGGGGTTTGCTTTGTAGATTTGCCCGCCCGCACCTGTCAGCAAATCAACGAATGGATATTTGCGAAGCTGTTGGGCGCGGCCGCCCGCGAGTCCGATCCGGAAGATGGGCTGATTGTTTCCGCGTCACCACGCCCCGCGATTCAACTGGGGATGGTTTCCGCCAAGCGCGAGTCCCACCAAGAGCAGCAGGAGCCGCAAGCGCCGGTCGTACCTCAGCCGCGCACACCTCCGCCACGAGAGCAGCATCGCCCGGAAAAGGTTAACGGCCAGCTTCACGCGGTACCTTCCGCTCGAACTTCTGCCGTTTCCCCTCACTATTCCTCGGTTCGGTTGCCGGAGACCGCGGCGCAGAACAGTTGGCTTTCGCAACCCCTTTCGGGTCGGACTCTGGCCTGGCTCGTGGATAGCCTGGTCATGATCGCCGCCCTGTTGTTCTTCGCTCTGATTTTTGTAGCGATCGCTCACGAACTTCCACCTTGGCCGCTTACGCTGGCGCTGGTTCTGGGGGCTGCGGTTTTCGTCGGCCTAGCCTATTGGATCCTCTTTGAATTCTGGGGAGGAGCAAGCCTGGGAGTGCGCCTGGCCGAGACGACCTCAGGCCGGAAGAGCGCGGAGAACGGCAAAGAAGCAAACCGCTTCCGTTGAAGCCCGAATAAAATCGATTTTTGGCTGGCGACGCGAGGCTTCACAAAATGTGGATGCGCGAAGTGGAAGCTGAGAACTGAGAGCCGAGAACAGGCCCGCCCTAGTTGGTAAAGTACTTCTGCGCTAGCCACAGCCGCAAACTATGTTGCATCTGCGGCGCAACCTTGGCGAAGCGGATCCCCACGTTTCCCCGGTCGTCCGACCATACCACCTCCACGTCGGCCTTCACTTCGGATTTGGTTCCGGGCAGCGCGAACGAAGCGCGCCGCAGGTCGCTGGTATCGCATCCCTCTTCGACCCGCACTTGCAGGCCGCCCTGGCTCAAATTAATAAGTTGCGCCCCGACCTGTTTGCGATGGCGGCCGCATAAAATCACGGGCGTTTCCAACTCGGCACGGTGGTAGCGCAGGCGTCCATCGAGAATCATGTTGCGAGCCGCCGAAAGCGTGTGCACCGCCTGCTCCACGGAAATCGGTTTGTCGAAGGCGAACAGGGCGCCGGTGTTTGCCATGTCCTGCTGTCCCTGTGGGCCTCCCATGATCACCAGAGGCACGGTGCCGGCGCGCGGAGCGGCTTGCTGCAACTCGCGAAAAAATTGCCCGGTGCCGTTCAGATCGCAATCGACGATGAGCGCATCGATTTTGCAGTTGGTGAGCTTCTGCAAGGCGCGTTGCGGTTCGGTCTCGACGGCGACATCCATGTGCAGGCTTCCCAGAATGCATTCCAAAACGCTTACTTCCTGCCAGTCGCGCGAAACCACCATCGATGAGAGTGTCATGTATCCACTCTACTCACCGGAGTAATGGGGACGTAGATCACTAACGTAATGAAGCGGGCTTCGGCTGTCGGGCTTCCGCTCGTAGTGTTGGATTTTATCCGCTGCCGAAAAGACTGTCGCGGAACGTTGAAAAGCACTGGATAGTCGAAACAAACCTGGTCAGCCTTCGAAGTCGGAAGCTGGAAGCCGGAACTACGAATGTCGATACCACTCCACCGTCTTGCGCAGGCCTTCTTCAAAATTGACTTTGGGTTTGTAGCCGAGATGCTTTTCTGCCAGAGAAATATCGGCGAGGGAGTGTTTGATATCGCCGCCGCGCTCTTCCGCATAGGCCGGAGCGCCAGAATACGAAGTGAGCGGTTGCAGCAGCTTGAAGCGACCCGTAGCTACGTTGAACACTTTGCCGGCGACCTGCTCCGGGGGCGCTTTGCAGGCCAGCAAGTTGGCCTCCACCGCATTATCGATGTAGGTGAAGTCGCGGCTCTGCTCGCCGTCGCCAAAAATCTTGGGCTGTTCCCCGTGCAGCATTTGCGTGATGAATTTTGCCAGCACGCCGGAATAGGGCGACGAAGGGTCCTGCCACGGGCCAAAGATATTGAAATAGCGCAGCGCGACGGTCTCCAAACCGTAGCAGCGGTAAAACGAGGTCATGTAGTGCTCACTGGCCAGCTTGGCCACGGCATAGGGAGAGATCGGATCCGGGGTCATGCCCTCATGCTTGGGCAGCGTTGGAGTATCGCCATAGGCTGAGGACGATGCGGCATACACCACGCGCTTGACTTTGGCGTCGCGCGCCGCGACCAGCACGTTGACCGTGCCATCGGTGTTCGCCCGATTGCTGGCGATGGGGTCGAGCACGGACTTGGGCACCGACGGAATCGCGGCCTGATGCAAAACATAATCCACTCCCGCGCAGGCCAGCCTCATGGCATCGAGATCGAGAATGTCGGCCTCACGAAATTCGATCTGATCCGAAAGTTGCGTAAGATTTTCGCGTTTGCCGGTGGAAAAATTGTCCACCCCGCGAACCTGTTCGCCGCGACCCACCAGTTCGCGCGCCAAAGAAGATCCAATGAATCCGCCAATGCCAGTGATTAAGTAACGCGCCATGTCGTTATGATAGCGGACGAGCGAGTGGAAAAGCAGAGCAGCAACGAACCGAGGTAATGGAAGGCGAGTTCCCG
>JBEKWC010000092.1:0-2824 GCA_049513475.1 Candidatus Sulfotelmatobacter sp.
CCGCATCCGCCGCAAACGCTAGCGGCTCAGTTCAAACGACCCTATCGAAACTGCCCCGACCACACTAACCTGGGCATCCCGCATTTCTGCTTCGGGGCAGTCCCGATAGGGATCTATCGTTTATCGGTGCTAATCCGACCAGGGAGCTGATAACTTCCGGGTTGCTCGTCATCCGCCCCAATGGGCCGTCCGTCGGACGGCATCGCGCGGAACATCAAGCGGTTCCCTCAATGACCGTCATTGTCCCCACTCCTACGGGCAGACGTATCCGACGTCTCGGCTGGAATGACGGGCAAGACAATCTGAGAGGGATGCTTGGCGTCCAGGTAGATCGTGTTGTTGGCGACCTGTGAGCGGCGATTGTTGTTGAGCGGTTCTCCCGTGTTTGGGTTGGTGTCGAAGCGAGGGAAGTTGCTGCTTGAAATGTCGAGACGGATGCGGTGGCCCCGCTTGAATACTAGCGAGGTCGGGTACATTTCGACGGTGAACTCGTAGGGCTGGCCAGGTTTCAGGAGTTCGGCCTTGCCGAAACCGTCGCGATAGCGAGCGCGCACGATGCTGTCGGCGATATTGAGATCCACTCCAGACGGAAAGTCGGCGTTGGGAGGATAGACATCAACGAGCTTGGCCGTGAAATCGGTATCGAGAGCGTCTGAGGACCCCCACAGTTCTACAATGAGGCGTCCCGTGACCTCGATGTCGTTCGCGAGCGGAGGCGTCTGGAATACCAAGACATCGTTTCGGGCGGAGAGCGGCTTCGTGTCAGAACAGAGCCAGAAATCGAGGCGGCAGCGCTGGTCGGCCGCTCCCTGGAACATCAGCGTTCCTTGCGAAGAAACATTGCCGCCGACCGTCGGCACCGGATTATGCGGGTCGAACTGATAAGTGATTGGGTGATCTTCTGTTGGCCTGTCAGCCGAAAGAACGCCGTTCGCATGCAGGTAGTAGGGTGTGGGCGCGGTGCGAGCCAGTGGCCAGTCCTGTTCGTTGCGCCAATGGCCTCCGACGAAGATGCGGCCTTCAGGTGTTTTGTGGGCGTCGCCTCCGCCCATGACGTAGATGCGCACGGGAGGCTCGCGATCCACTCCGTTGTCAATGCCCTTCAGCCAATGATCAAACCACCTGAGGTGAAACGTTGTGAGATCAAGCGCCGCGTCGTCGGTGAACTGCGCCTCCCCGGCGTAACTGAGGTTCTCACTGCTGTGGATCCACGGGCCGATGATCAGGCGCTGGAGACTTTTCTTGGTCCGGCGCAACTCGACGAAATTTATGTTGGCGACCTGCGAGCCCCAGGAATCGTACCAACCGGTGGTGTGGTATTCAGGAACGTCCTTATATTCGGCGAGGTGGTCAACGACGCTGGCGCCGGAGTTCTTCCAGAAATCGTCGTAGTCACCGTGGCTCATGGCTTCGATTAGCCATGATTCGTAATCGGGAGCGAACTTGAGCGGAGTTGTGCCTGGGCGCAACGGCAGAGCGCGAACGTAATCGCGGACTTGATTGCCCATGTCGACAAGAGCTTTCGCGGCGGCGGGATCGGTTGCGGCGCGTTTCGCCGCCGGGAGCGCGTCTGGAGTTCCGGTCGCATTGCCAAGAGTGAAGACCCAGTTGAAGAAGCGGAGTTCGAAGGCTCCGTTATGGCGAACGCCGTAACGGCCGTAGTCGGACATCGCATTGCGTGGAACCATGGCCTTGATGTAAGGAGCGTTGGCGATGGCGAGCGCGTGTTGCGTCGCACCTCCATACGACGAGCCTATCGTGCCGATGCCGCCATCGCACCATGGCTGTGATCCGATCCATTGCGCAGTGTCAAATCCGTCGTTCGGGTCGTCGTAATGCGGACGCCAGTGTCCTTCTGATTTGTAGCGGCCACGCACATCCTGCAGAACGACGACGTATCCGTGGGGCACGAAGGAGTTCGCACTCCGTAAAGAGTTTTCCTTGTTGTAGGGCGTGCGCATCAGAATTACGGGAAACTTGCCGTCGACCAGTTGGCCGTTTTGGGTGGGGCGGTAGATGTCAGCGGCGAGTTTGACTCCGTCGCGCATGGCGACCATTACGTCTTTCGACTCGGCGATGCCGTAGCTTACATCGGTCTGGGCACACAGCGGAATGCCTACGGCGAGTACAACCAGCAGGCCCACAATGAAGGAAAACTCGGCGGCAAACTTGTCTTTAAGGTTCCGCATCACCTGAGTTTATACCGGAGAAGCGTGCTCGACGAATTCGCCGAAGGAAGCTCTGGCACGCGGGCGCCGCTTACTCGTCCGCCGGCCCCCGCCTCAGCACAGAAGCAGACACGACGGCCGATTAGGTTTCTACGCCAAGAACCTGTGAGAGCTGAGGTTCAATCTGGCAGAAGCATTTTGCGGCGCAGGGCTTGGTAGCGAGGATGAGACCGAAGGCGGCCTAGTTTGGGCTCTGTGGAAAGATATAGCGCGATGGCATCGCGGTCCTCGATGGCTTTCTCATACCAGTCCAGCGCCTGTTCCACCTGTCCCAGGCCTAGGCACATGATTCCGAATACGCCGGGGGCCACGTAACCCGATTGCGCGCGCTGTTCTATTTCCCTCAAGACAGCTGTTGCCTCTTCGCTCCGGCCTGCCCGCGAATAAAGATTGTGCAGCGAAGCCAGCACCCACGGGTTTCGCTCCGAAAACCCAGCTGCACGCTCTACGGCATCGACCGCCATCTCAACTTTGCCTTTGAGAAAATAAGCCAGCCCGAGCATCCAGTGTGAAAAATAGTAGGTCGCGTCCAACTCGAGCGCCTTCGTCGCTAGGGTGATCGCCGTGTCGGGATCATCCCGGCGATACGCATTTTC